>NZ_JARUKV010000025.1 GCF_029688865.1 Natronococcus sp. A-GB7 | reverse complement strand
TTGTAGACATAACGTCAGACGGTCCATACGCACATGGAGTTCCCGGATAACGAGTCCGTACTGCGATCGATTAGTAGAGGGAGGACCGAAGCGCCGAGAGCACCTTCCGCTCGACCCGCCGGAGGTGGTCGTCTACCGCCCGTCGGCTGATTCCCAGTTCGGCGGCGAGTTGCTCGCTCGTCGTCTCCCGTGGGATCTCGTAGTAACCCGCTTCGACCGCCAGCGAGAGAACCTCACGCTGGCGGGCCGTCAGCTCCGGCAACGTCTCCTCGAGGGAGACCAGCGGAGACGACCGGGCGGGAACGCCGACCTCGCGTTTGCGCAGAACCTCGACATCGAACCCGTCCTCGAGGAGGGCGGCGTAGAGTTCGGTGAGGTTCTCGGAGTCGAGCGCGAGGATCCGGCAGTGCTTGCGGCCGTCCTCGTACCGCAGCGGCGGGAGCAACAGACAGTCGTGAGATTCGAGGTATCGCTCGATGTGCGACGTCTCGTGTCGCTTCAGGCAGGAACTGGTGATGACGACCGTCTCGCCGTCTCCGCGAAGGCAGTCCTCGATCCCGATGTCCGACCGGACCCGGGAGAGCACCGGCTCGACCGACGAGCCGACGACGTAGAGGAGGTCCGCGTGGTCGTTACACCAGAGTTCGATCCGACAGTCGGTCCCCTCGGTCGGCGCGGTGTAGGCGCTCGAATCGGCGATAGCGAACGTCGCCTCGTACACGCGTACCGATACGCAGCTGAACTATTATAAACCCACTTCCGTACGGAACACCGACGGTGTTGGTTCCCCGCATCGTGCTATCGGTATGGACAGCGACCGACGATCGACGCTCGGGGACGCCCCACCGAGCGACCAGTGGCAGGAGTATCAGGGCGCGCCGACGGGAACGGACCTCGAGTGTGCGGGCTGGCGCCAGGAGGCCGCCTTCCGGATGCTGAACAATAACCTCGATCCCGACGTCGCGGAACGACCCGAGGATCTCGTCGTCTACGGCGGAACCGGTCGGGCAGCCCGGTCGTGGGACGCCTACGATGCGATCTGTGCCGAACTCCGGGAGCTGGGCGACGAGGAGACCCTGCTGGTTCAGTCGGGCAAACCCGTCGGCCGCTTCGAGACCCACGAGCGCGCCCCTCGTGTACTGATCGCGAACTCGAACCTCGTCGGCAACTGGGACAACTGGGAGCACTTTCACGAGCTCGAGGCCGAGGGCAAGATCATGTACGGGCAGATGACCGCGGGCTCGTGGGCCTACATCGGCACGCAGGGGATCATCCAGGGCACCTACGAGACCCTCGCGGAGCTCTCGAGCCAGCACTACCCCGACACCGAGGGGCTCGAGGGGAGGATCGTCGTCACGGCCGGCCTCGGCGGGATGGGCGGCGCCCAGCCCCTTGCGGTGACGATGAACGGCGGCGTCTGCATCGCCGCCGAGGTCGACGAGACCCGGATCGACCGACGCCTCGAGACAGGGTACTGTCAGAAGAAGACCGACGACCTCGAGGCGGCGATCGCAAACGCCGAAGCGGCCGCCGAGGCCGGCGAGCCCTACAGCGTCGGCGTCCATATGAACGCCGCCGACATGCTCGAGTCGATGCTCGAGCGCGGGTTCGTCCCCGACGTCGTTACCGACCAGACCAGCGCCCACGACGAGTTAGAGGGGTACTATCCGTCGGGCTACACGGTCGAAGAAGCCGACCAGCTCCGAGAGGACGACCCTGAGACGTACGTCGAAGAGAGTCTCGACACCATGGAACGCCACGTCGACGCGATCCTCGAGATGCAAGACGAGGGCGCGATCGCCGTCGAGTACGGCAACAACATCCGCGGACAGGTCGCGACTCACAGGGACCACACCGCAGCGTTCGACTTCCCCGGGTTCGTCCCCGCCTACATCCGGCCGCTGTTCTGTCGCGGCAAGGGACCGTTTCGCTGGGTTGCCCTCTCGGGTGACCCCGCCGACATCCACCGCACCGACGACGCCGTCCGCGAGCTGTTCCCCGAGAAGGACCACCTGCACCGCTGGATCGACCTCGCACAGGAGCAGGTCGAGTTCCAGGGGCTTCCCTCGAGAGTCTGCTGGCTCGGGTACAGCACCGACGGCGAGGGCGACGAAGGGCTCACCGAGCGCGCCCGCTTCGCCCTGCGGATCAACGACCTCGTCGCCGACGGCGAGATCTCGGCGCCGATCGTCGTCACCCGGGACCACCTCGATGCGGGGTCGGTCGCGAGCCCGAACCGCGAGACGGAAGCGATGGCCGACGGCACCGACGCCGTCGCCGACTGGCCGATTCTCAACGCCCTGCTCAACTGCGCGGCCGGCGCCGACATCGTCAGCGTCCACGACGGCGGCGGCGTCGGCATCGGCAACTCCCTTCACACGAACAACCACGTCGTGCTCGACGGCTCCGAACTGGCCGCCGAGAAGGCGAGACGGGTGTTCACCACCGACCCCGGAATGGGCGTGATCCGCCACGCCGACGCCGGGTACGAGGAGGCCCTGGAAGAGGCCCGTGAGTCGAACGTCCACGTCCCGATGACGGAGGCCGATCGCTCGTGAGCGGAACCGATCGGTTCGCGACCAACCCCGACTGGGTGTCGACCGGCGGCTGGCGCGAGGCCGCGGGCGGCGACGCGAACGACGAACTGTTCGGCGACGTCGTCGAGCGGGTTGCCCTCGAGGACCTCGAGGCGGGCGACTACGAGGCGGTTCTCGTCGGCGAACCCTACGATGGCGCGGTCATCGGTCGGCAGGGTGCCCGCGAAGGCCCCCCCGCTATCAGGCGCTCGCTCGCTCGAACCAAGACACATCACTTCGACGGCGGGCCCGTCGGGGCGGTCGCGGATCTCGGCGACGTGCGCTCGCTCGTCGAGACGCTCGAGTCCGGGGATGCCGACGCGAACCCCGAGTCGGTCGCCGCGGTTCAGGCCGATCTCCGCGAAACGACTCGGCGCGTCCACGAGACCGACGCGCTGCCGGTCTTCCTCGGCGGGGACAACTCCCTGACCTACCCCAACGTCGAACCGCTGCTCGAGGCCGGCTCCGTCGGCGCGATCAACCTCGACGCCCACCTCGACGTGCGCGAGGTCGGCGAGGATCCGACGAGCGGGACGCCGTACCGACAGCTGCTCGAGAGCGGGCTCGACGGCTACGCCTGCGTCGGTGCTCGCCACTTCGAGACCTCAACCGTGTACCACGACTATCTCCGCGAGCACGGTGGCGAGGTCGTCACGAGCGAGGAGGTCGGCGACGACGTCGTCGAGGCCGCGGATCGCGCGCTCGAGGCCGTCGGCGACGTCGACGCAGTGTACGTCAGCGTCGACTGCGACGTCCTCGAGGCGAGCGCCGCACCCGGTGTGAGCGCGCCGACGCCCGGCGGGCTGACCACTCGAGAGCTGTTCCGACTGCTGCGGTTGCTCGCGAGCGACGACCGGATCGCCGGCTTCGAGGTCGTCGAGTGTGCCCCGCCGCTCGATCGGGACGGACTGACGGCCGACGCGGCGGCCCGCGCGATCGCACACTTCCTCGCGGGGTACACGGAGGGACGACGATGAGCGGGCCAGCCGAGAGCGCCGACGACGCGAGCGGTGACACCTGCGTCGTCTACGACGTCGGCGAACTCGTCGTCGGCCCCAGCGAAGACGGCGAGCACCCCCTCGAGATCCTCGAGGACGCCGCGTTCGCCGCGGTCGACGGCGAGATCGTCGCCGTTGGCTCGAGCGAGGACGTCACCCGCGAGTATCCGCCCGAGAACGCCGAGACGGCGATCGACGCAGACGGACGGGCGGTCGTTCCCGGCTTCGTCGACCCCCACACCCACGCCGTCTTCGCGGGGGATCGCTCCGACGAGTTCGAGGCCAAGTTACGAGGAAAGGAGTACCAGGAGATCCTCGCCGAGGGCGGCGGCATCCTCCGGACCGTCCGAGCGGTCCGCGAGGCGAGCGACGAGGAACTATTCGAGAACCTCACGGGCCATCTCGAGACGATGCTCGCCCACGGGACGACGACCGTCGAGGTCAAGTCGGGGTACGGGCTCGAGACGGAGACCGAACTGCGACAGCTCGAGGCGATCGACCGCGCCGACGCGACCCAGCCGATCGACCTCGTGGCGACGTTTATGGGCGCCCACGCGGTTCCCGAGGATCGAGACGTGGACGACTACGTCGACGACGTCGTCGAGGAACAGCTTCCCGCCGTGGCCGAGCAGGGCGTCGCCGAGTTCTGCGACGTCTTCTGCGAGGAGGGCGTCTTCGACGTCGACCAGTCTCGACGGGTGCTCGAGGCGGGACTCGACCACGGCCTCACTCCGAAGGTCCACGCCGAGGAGTTCGTTCGCCTCGGCGGGGCGGGGCTCGCGGCCGACCTCGAGGCCGCCAGCGCCGACCATCTGCTACACGCCAACGCGGACGACGTCGACGCGCTGGTAGAGGCGGGCGTCGTCCCCGTCTTGCTGCCGGGCACCGCGTTCGGTCTCGGGGAGGACTACGCCGACGCGCGGGCGTTCCTCGAGGCCGGCGCGCCCGTCGCGCTGGCGACCGACTTCAACCCCAACTGCCACTCACGAAGCATGGAGTTCGTCCAGACCCTCGGCGCCGTCGAGATGGGGATGACGCCCGCGGAGGCGCTGCTCGCGTCGACGCGAAACGCGGCGCTCGCGCTCGGACTCGAGGACGGAACGGGGACGCTACGGGAGGGCGCGCCGGCCGACGCCGTCGTGCTCGAGGCGCCGTCGTTCGCCCACCTCGCCTACCGGTTCGATACGACGGCCGTCGATGCGGTGCTCAAGGCCGGGGAGGTGGTCGCGTGAGCCGCCCCGCGGCGACGTTGCCGTCGGCTCCTGGGGAGCGAACCGGACTGCAAAAACCGCAAGCGAGCGCCTCAGTAGGTGATGATCTCGTAGCCGTCGTCGACGAGCGAGTGGATGCTCGGATGGCCCTCGTACTCGTCGATCGGCTCGGCCTCGCTCGCCTCGACCTCGTCCTCGACGTCGTAGGCGCCCGCACAGTAGTCACAGACCTGCGCGTGCTCGGCGACCTGCGCGTACAGCGCGTGGTAGTCGTGATCCTCGTCCTCGAGTTCGCCGACCCACTGGGTGCCGGCACCGTCGAAGAGGATCTCGACGTCGTCGCCGGCGTCGTCGAACTCCTTGGCGGTCTGGAGCCCGTTGACGACGCGGCCGAGGTCGGACGCCGATTCCGTTCCAGCGAGAATAACGATTGCTGCGTTTGGCATGCAACCCCGGCTTGGGATCCCCCACGTATCCCCGTTGGGCGTTCGTGTGCGGGCCGTCCACGAGCGATCGCTGCGGGGAGCGACGGAGGTGAGCCGCGATGACTGTCGTGCTCGACGGCGAGTCGCTGGCGCCCGAGGACGTCGCCGCCGTTGCGCGCGACGACGCTCGGCTCGAGATCGCCGAGGACGCCCGCGAGCGGGTCCGAGACGCTCGCGAGCGCGTCGAGGACGTCGTCGAGAGCGGCGAAGCCGTCTACGGGCTCAACACCGGGTTCGGCGAACTGGTCGACGAACGCATTCCGCCCGAGAAGATCGAGCAACTCCAGACGAACCTGCTGCGAAGCCACGCCGCCGGCGCCGGGCGCGAACTCGAGCGCGAGGAGGTCCGCGCGATGCTGGTCGCCCGGATCAACGCCCTCGTGACGGGGTACTCGGGCATCCGCGAGACCGTCGTCGATCACCTCGTCGCGATGTGCAACGAGGCAGTCCACCCCGTCGTCAGGTCCCGCGGAAGTCTCGGTGCCAGCGGCGACCTCGCGCCGCTGGCCCACATGTCGCTGGTGTTGATCGGCGAGGGCGAAGCGCTCGTCGAGAGGACGGACGAGGACGATGGAGAGCGGCTCTCCGGCGACGACGCCCTTGCCGAGATCGGACTCGAGCCCCTCTCCCTGCAGCCCAAGGAGGGGCTCGCGCTCATCAACGGCACCCAGCTGACGGCCGGGCTGGCGGCCCTCGCGGTCGTCGACGGCGAGCGACTCGTCCGTGGCGCCGACGCGGCGGGCGCGATGACGATCGAAACCTCCCTCGGAACGACGGCGACGGCCGATCGGGCGATCCACGAGGTCCGGCCCCACGCGGGCCAGCTCGAGAGCGCCCGCGAGATCCGGGAACTCACCGCCGGCAGCGAGATCGTCGAGGCTCACCGCAACTGCGATCGGGTGCAGGACGCCTACTCGCTGCGGTGTCTCCCGCAGGTCCACGGGGCGGTCCGCGACGCCCTCGCCCACCTCCGCGAGGCCGTCGAGATCGAACTCAACAGCGCAACGGACAACCCGCTGGTGTTCGCAGGCGACCGCGTCGACGACCGGGCCTCGGGCACCGACCGCGCGGCGGTGCTCTCCGGCGGGAACTTCCACGGCGCGCCGCTGGCGCTCCGCCTCGAGTACGCCCGGCTCGCGCTGACCGACCTGGCTGCGATCAGCGAGCGGCGGATCGACCGCCTGCTGAATCCCAACCTGCAGGAACCCCACCTCCCGCCGTTTCTGGCCGCCGACAGCGGCGTCGAGTCGGGGTACATGATCGCCCAGTACACCGCGGCCGCGCTACTCAACGAGATTCGGTCGCTCGGGGCTGCCTCGGCGGACAACACGCCGGTTAGCGGCGGACAGGAGGACCACGTCAGTATGAGCTGTCAGTCGGCGCTGCACGTCCGGACGGTCGTCGAGAACGCCACCCAGATCGTCGCGGCCGAACTCGTCTGTGGCGCCCAGGCCGCCGACTACGTCGACGACGCCTTCGAGACCGACGAGCCGCTATCGCTCGGCGTCGGGACGAGCGCCGTCTACGACCTGGTTCGGGAGGTCGTTCCGTCGCTCGAGGCGGATCGGCCGGTTCACACCGACGTCGACCGGGTCGCGGCGCTGCTCGAGCGCGGGCTGCTCGAGGAGACGATCGATCGCGCCGTCGGCGACTCGGCACCGATCGGCGACGACGGCTGATCGTCGCGGATCGACCGCACAACACTCGTCCCGTCGGTCGATTTGCGCACTGTTATTTGGCTCGAGCGCCTACGTGAATCCGCCTTCGTCGGTCGAAGGCACCGGCACGACGGAGACCGTTCGAAACACCACCACCTACCGTTTCCCTCGCCGCCGGTTTCTATACCGTACCGCCGCTTTCCTCGAACAGTTCGCCGAGCACCGTCTTCAATCCCTTCCGGAGGTGTTGGTGCATCGTCGGCGGCGAGACGTCCATCGCTTCGGCGATCTCCTCGCCCGTGCTCTCCCGTGGCCAGTCGAAGAAGCCGCTGTAGTAGGCCAATCGAAGCGTCGTGAGCTGTCGGTCCGTGAGCTGATCGAGCACGTCGTGACGGCGCTCTGCGGCGGTTCTGACCGGGTGGTCGACCTCCCGGCGCGCCTCGAGTTCGGTGTTTTCGTAGACGAACTTCAGCGCCTCGGCGACCTCGCGGACGTCGGCGTCGCGGGGGACCTCGACCAGCACGGACGCGGAACCGTTCTCGACGGCGACGTCCCGGATCGTCGCGCCGTGGTGAGCGAGCGTGCGGACGCCCGACTCCTCCATTCGGATCTCGAGCGTGCAGCCGTCGGTGCCGTCGTAGATGAGTCGACACTCCTCGATGGAGTCGTGGTCCTCGGCCTCCTCGAGGACGGTCTCGCCGTCGAGCCCGTCGACGGTCACGTACTGGAAGATCCGGCCGTCCGCGGTCGAGCCGGCCCACTCCAGCGAGACCGTGCAGTCGTACTCCGTCGTGAGGTAGAACGTGAAGGTCTCGCCGTCGTCGACCCGGAACTCGAGTTCGAGGACGGTGTCGGAAAACAGCAGCTGGCGGTTCTTGACGGCGCTGATGGTAAACCCGGTCGTCTCGCCGAGCAGCTGGAACCCGCTTCGCTCGCTCTCGCTGAAGGTGTCGTTTCGGTTCGCGACGACGGCGAGGACGCCGTAGGTCGTCCCGCCGTGGCTGATCGGGACGACGACCGCCGCGTCGATCCCGTCCGCGCGGGCCGCCTCGCGGATCCGCTCGGGAACCGACTCGTCGGCGAGCACGTCGTCTATCACCTGGAGCTCGCCGCTTTTGACCGCGCGCTGGGCCGGTCGCTGGTCCTCGGGATCACAGCTCTCGACGGCCTCGAGGTAGGTCTTCGCGGAGCCGTCGCCGGTCCGGTAGGAGAGCTCCCCTTCGCCCGTCCGCTCGGCGATCCAGGCCCCGCAGTACAGCTCCGACTCGACGAGTTGTTCGCAGACCTTCCGCTCGATAGTTGCCTGGGTCGGCGCCTCGACGAGGGTCTCGATCACCTGCCGGACCACCTGGTTGATCCGGTTGACCGTCTCGAGTCGGTCCTGGCGGGACTGCAGCCGCCGTTCGCGCTGGGCCCGCTCGGTGATATCCCTGGCCAGCCAGACGACCGCGCGCTGGCCGCCGATCCGTCGCTCGATGGGGACGACTCGCGCCTCGTACTGGCGCCATCCCTCGGTCGTATCGGCGCCGTACTCGATGGTCTGGATCGTGCCGGTTTCGATCGCCCGCTCGAGACACGACTGCAGTCGCTCGGCGACGTCCGCGGGAAACACCGACTCGAGGGACTTGCCGACGAGTTCGCCGGCCGCAGTCGTGTACAGCGTCGCCGTATCCGGGCGAACCTTCGACTCGAGGTAGATGCCGTCCTCCCCGATGACGAACGCCTCGTCGGGGAGTTCGTTCGCCAGGATGCGGTGGTACTCCGAGGTCTCGTCGGCCGGGAGTTCGGTGATCGCGTCGATAATCCGGTCGACCTTCGCCTCGGGCTCGTCGGCCGCGACGTACTCGGTTGCACCCGCTCGCAGCGCCGCCGCTGCGGTGCGTTCGTTCCCCTCGGTGGGCGCGACGACGACCGGCGTCACCTGGACCGCCGACTGCACCCGATCGAGGACCGATCGGATCGTCGCCGGATCGTCGGCCTCGAGGACGATTCCGGAGGGGACCTCGCATCCGTTGGTGGACTCCCGGAGCGACTCGAGCGCTCGATCGGCGGAGATCGTTCGGACGTCGAACGAGGAGATCGTCTCGATCGCCGCCGACAACTCGCTGTCGGGCGATTCGGTGATCAGGGCGACCGTGGTGTCGTTGGTTACGTCTTGCATAGCATCTCGGTTTTCTGGACTGATTGCGTACTCGAGAAGGATCACCGGGCAGCGATGTAAGTGCTTGCCATTCGTAGCACCCATAACCGGGAGAAGTCGTCGTCGACCGATCACGATCGACGGCTGGTCGCGAGGAGTCGTGTCGCGGGAACCTCGCCGGCCTAGAGTTCGCCCTGCTCCTTGAGGTCCTCGATGATGTCGTCAACGAACGTCTCGGGGTCCTCGTACGGGAAGTCCCCACCCGAGGTCTTGGTGTTGAGCTCCATCGCAGTCATCGAGAAGTCGCCCGACTCGAACTTCGTTCCGGGGCCGTTCGGCAGGGCCGGAACGAGGTCCATCGGGCTCGAGATGGGGTAGTCTGCGCCTTCGAACGCGTCGATCATCTGGTTGCGGAGTTCGGATTCATCTGCCATGGCGTCCGCCTATTGCGGATGATAAATAATAAACCTGTTGTGAACTCCAAGCAGCCGACCGGCCGTTCCGACGCCCGAAACAGTAATGGGTCACCGGTATGAAGGGTTTCGGTATGGCGAAAGATACCGTCAGATATCCGGACGCGGTCGTCGATCAGATCGACGCCCTCGTCGACGACGGTATGTTCGAGAGCAAGTCCGAGTTCTACCGCTTCTCCGCGGAGTACGTGCTCACGCTCGTCGATCCGGACCACGACGTCGAGACCTTCAACTTCGACGAGATCAAGGCCGAACTCGACATCCCCGAGGAGACCGAGTCCGCCGCCGACGGCGGCACCTTCTTCCTCGAAGCGGTCATCACCGTCCGCAAACACGGGCTTCGGGGCAACTACGAGGCCGCCGAGCAGTTCATCGACGACCACTACGAACCGACCGACCAGGAGTGTCTCGTCCTCGAGGAGCTACTCGGCACCTACCGCACCTAGGGCTCCGCGTCGAACGGCGCGCCCAGTTCCTCGAGATCGACGTTCTCGGCGACCAGCGACGCGGCCCGATCCGCAGGCCGTCGTCCGCCCCTTTCACTCTCGGCCGATCCGGAACCATCGGGACGGTCGATCCCCGCCGAGTCCGCGACGGCCTCGAGAAACGCCTCTCGAACCGGCACCGCGTCGAACAGCCCGTGCAGGTAGGTTCCCAGGACGGCGCCGCGAGCCGCCCCGGTTTTGCCGAGCGGTCGATCGACCCGCTCGAGCGCCCGGGTTCGACCGGCGTGGATCTCGTACCCTCGTGCCGTGGCGCCGTCGGCACCCGCGAGCAGCGGCGAGGCCGAGCCGTCGACGGTCACGGCGGTCCGCTCGAGGCGCTTCTCGGGCTCGAATCGGGTTTCGACCGGGAGCAGGCCAAGCCCCTCGACGACGTCCTCGTCGCCGACGCCCTCGAGCGCGGCGTTCGTGATTCGCTCGCCAAGTAGCTGGTAGCCGCCACAGAGGCCGACGACCGGGCCCGAGAACCGTTCGAGGGCCGGACCGACGGCCGACGAACGGAGCGCCCGCAGGTCGTCGACGGTGTTTTTCGTTCCGGGGAGGACGACGGCGTCGGCGTCCGACAGGGGATCGCGGCCCTCGCCGCTCGCCTCGCCATCGAGGGGAACGAACTCGACCGCGACGCCGGGCTCGGCCGAAAGCGCCTCGAGATCGGTCGCGTTCGAGAGCCGCGGGAGCCGAGGCACCGCGATGGTCAGCCGTCGCTCGGGGGGGACGCCGTCGTCGTTACCGAGGGTGCCCCGCTCGCCCGGCCCGGGCAGTCCGACGCTGTCCTCCTCGGGCAGCCCCGGGTCGTCGTAGGGGAGTACGCCAAGGATCGACACCCCGGTTCGGGACTCGATCTCCTCGATGCCGGGCTCGAGCAGGGCGGGGTCGCCACGGAACTTCGTGATGACGGCGCCGACGACCCGGTCGCGGATATCGTCGGGCAGCAGCTCGATCGTGCCGTAGAGGCTCGCGAACGCCCCGCCGCGCTCGATGTCGACCAGCAGGAGGATTTCGGCGTCGGCGAAGCGCGCCGTCTCGAGGTTCGCCAGATCCCGGTCGTGGAGGTTGATCTCGGCGATGCTGCCCGCGCCCTCGGCGACGATCACCTCGTGGTCGTCGGCCAGTCGGCGGTGAGATTCCCTGGCCGCCTCGCGGGCCTCGTGCCAGTACTCCTCGTAGTAGCTGCCCGCGGGAACGTGCTGGCGGGCCCGGCCCCCGACGACGAGCTGACTCTCGCCGTCCCCGCGGGGTTTCAACAGGACGGGGTTGCAGTCGGTCGTCGGCGCGATTCCGGCCGCGCGGGCCTGGACGAACTGGGAGACGCCGATCTCGCCCCAGCGGCCGTCTCCGTCGCCCGTGCTATCCGCTTGCGGGGTGTCGTTCGTCTCCGGACGGACCACGACGCGGGCGTTGTTACTCATGTTCTGTGCCTTGTACGGCGCGACCGAGACGCCCCGGTCGGCGAGGTGTCGGCAGAGCCCCGCGACCACCGTCGATTTACCGACGTGGCTCGCGGTGCCGGCGACGAGGATCGTCCGCGTCATTCGGCTGCCACTCGAGCGGGGCGGGGTATCGTCCTGTCGGTTCGAGCGATTACTCCTCGGTCTCGGACTCCTCGTCGTGCCCGCCGCCCTCGAAGGCGACTTCCTCCTCCGGGTGGGGCTCGATGTGACTCAGAATCTCGTGGGGGACGTAACCGATGTTGTACCCCTCCTCGTTGTGGAGGACGACGCCGTGTTCGTACTCCCGGAAGTCGTAGCAGTTGATCTCCTCGTAGGCGTTGCCCGGCTTGTAGACGACCTTCATACGTCTCACGTCGTACCGGTTTCGGGTTTTCCCTACCCTTGCAGGTGAAAGGCGCTTTCGACGCTTCTGACAGGTTCTCGGACCAACAGAACCGTACTCGACTCACGGCGACGCTCGCGGACGACGCCGAAACGCACCCTCTACGATCCAAGCAGGCCCACCAACAGAACCGTGACGCCGGATCGACACCTCTGTAGGTATGGAAGAGACCGAGTATCGGATCGTCCGACTCACCGAGGAGGCGTACCAGTGCCTCGAGCGCTGCAGGCGAGAGAGTGAATCGCTCTCGGATGTCGTGAAACGAGTTGCCGACGGACGATCGCTGCTCGATCTGGCAGGGAGTCTCTCCGAAGCGGAAGCCGAACGGATGCGAGACACGATCGACGAGCGAAACGCCCGGTCGCGGGAGCGACTCGCTGATCGGGTGGACCCGTGACCGTTTAGGACGCGAGGAACGACTCGACCTCCCCCAGTAGCTGCTGGCGGTCGTCGATGGGCGGCGAGTGGCCACAGCCCTCGAGTTCGACGAACGTCGCCGTCTCGCCGAGATCCGCGAGCGTCTCCTCGATCATCGCCTCGGTGATGACCAGGTCGTTTTCGCCCCGTAGAACGAGGGTGTCGGCCTCGATATCGGACGCCCGTCCTGTGCCTTCGGTGACGCCGTTGTGCTCGTCGCTGATGTTGAATCGGGTCAGCGCGTAATCGACGTCGACGAGGTTCCGCTGAGTGAACATGTCCGCGACGTACTCGTCGTAGCGCTCGGGGTCGGGTTCGTCGTTGACGTAGATGAGCTGGTTCCAGATGGCCTTCATCGTCGCCGCGTCCTCCCGCTCGTGGGCCTCGAGGACGGGCGCGACCTGGACGGGATCCCGTGCGATCTCCTCGCGAGTCGTGAGCACCTCGTCGGTCGGATTACCGTCCTCGTCTTTCCGATAGATCGGATACCCCCGCGTACTGCTGGGCGCGAGCAGGACGAGCTTTCGGACCCGGTCGGGGTGGGTCGCAGCGTACTCCATCGCGACCCCGCCGCCGGTTGACCACCCCCAGAGGTGGAACCGCTCGAGGCCGAGTTCGTCGACGAACAGCGCCAGGTCCTCGGCGAAGTCTGCCAGCGAGTCGATCGGCTCCTCGTAGCTCGACTCGCCGAACCCGCGCATATCCATCGCGTACAGCTTGTACCGGTCGTCCATCGCCTCCAGAATGACGTCCCAGTGTTTCGAGGAGGTCATGTTCCCGTGGAGCAGGACGACCGGAACCGATCCGCCGTCGCGTTCGCGGTAGCCGATCGTCTCGCCGTTCGGGAGGTCGACGGTGTCGAGCGTGACTGTCATATTCCGGGACTGTACGATGGAGAGCATAAGTACACTGGCGGCGCTCGAGGAGACGGCGTCGTCAATTCGTCGGTCCGCGCGATCGGTGGACCGTGGGGTCTCAGTACTCCGTTCCCTGTCGTGCCCGCTGGCCGTCCTCGATCGGGTGTTTCACCTTTCGGACGTTCGTGATCAGGTCCGCGCGATCCTCGAGATACGTCGGCTCGTCGTGGCTGCCCGACAACACCAGCTCGAGGTCGTCGGGCTTGGCGTCGACTAACTCGAGGACGTCGTCCTCGCCGATCAGTCCGCGATCGGCGGCGTACAGCACCTCGTCGAGGATCAGCATGTGGACGCCCGCCTCGGGGTCGGCCCCGAGGTCGAGGGGTGCCGAGAGGTCGGCGTCGTCGGCCGCCGCGAGCAGCTCGCGGGCGCGCTCGAGACCCGCTTCGGCCTCCGCCTGGTGGTCGGCGTCCTCGCTGCCGTCGGCCATCCCGTGCCAGCCGTAGTGGCCGAGGTTCTCGTAGCTCATCCCCGGCAGCGCTTCGATCGCGTTGTACTCGCCGCGGACGGCGTCGACGCTCGAGGCACCGCCCTTCATGAACTGGAGCAGGTGGACGCGGTAGCCGTGGCCGGCCGCACGCATTCCCATCCCGAGCGTGGCGGTCGTCTTCCCCTTGCCGTCGCCCCACCAGACCTGCACGAGCCCGAACTCCTCGGGCGCCGCTGGTTCGATCCGTTCGGCTTCGGGTGTCCGACCCGCTCCCGGCGTGTTCTCGAGGGCGTTCTCCGAGTCGTCGCTCATACCCTGGCTGTGGAGCGCCGGCTACATGTAGCTACCACATCACGGATAGCCGACCAAACGTGTCTTTAGGCTTCACTCCTAACCCGTGTGTACCCGTATGCCACTCGAGTTCTCCTCGTCGGACGACGCTCCCTCGCGCGAGCACGTCTTCGGCGTGCTGACCGACGACGCATGTCGAGAGATCCTCGCAGCGCTCGAGGAGCCACGGACGGTCGCCGATACGGCGGACGCGATCGGTCGTCCCCTTTCGACGACCTACCGGAAACTTGACCGACTGACCGAGGCGGGCCTGGTCAGGGAGACGGTCGGCGTCGGCCGCAGCCGCAACCGAAAGTCACGCTACGTCACCGACTTCGAGCGGGTCGCGATCGGCCTCGACGACGACCGATCGCTGCGCGTCGAGGTAGAGGGCTCGAGCGACCCGCTGGTCGGTCTCTGGACCCAGGATTCGTAACTTCGAAGCGCTCGTCGAGGAGACTCATCGCCGGGCCGAGACCACCCCGCCGTCACGAAGCGTGACCACCCGATCGGCGACGGCGAGCGTTTCGGCATCGTGAGAGGCGACCAGCATCGCCCGGTCGCGACCGATGTCGGTCAGCGCCTCGAGCACCGTCTCCCCGGTTGCGGTGTCTAATTCGCCGGTCGGCTCGTCCGCGACGATCACGTCGGGATCGGTCACCAGCGCCCGCGCGATCGCGACCCGCTGTCGCTCGCCCCCGCTCAGTTCGCCCGGCAGGTGCGTTATCCGGTCCTCGAGCCCGACTCGCTCGAGCAGCCGTCTCGCGCGATCGCGTCGTCGCCCCTTCGGAACCCCGGCCTGTACCAGCGGGAGCGCGACGTTCGCCCGCGCGGACAGCGCGGGGAGGAGGTGAAACCGCTGGAAGACGATCCCGACGCGTTCGCGCCGAAGGCGGGTCCGCCGACGGTTCGACAGCGCCGTCACGTCGGTTCCGTGTAGCGCGACCGTCCCCGCCGTCGGCACCAACAGCCCGGCGACCGCGTGGAGGATCGTCGACTTCCCGCTCCCGCTCGGTCCCTCGAGGCCGACGGTCTCGCCGGCCTCGACCGAAAGCGAGACGTCCTCGAGTGCCGTTACCGTTCGATCCGATCGGGAGCGGAACCCGCCGCCGGTGCCGTACTCGTGGCTCACGCCGGCGAGCCGGACGGCCGCCGTCGATTCGCCGTCACCGGTACGGTCCGGCGTCGGCGACGCCCCCTTTCGAAGCGCTCGGTTGCTGATCGTCACGGAGTCTCGTACGGGCCGACGGCCTCCCCGCTCATTGTTACGGCGTGGTTTCTGTATCGCGATCAAGGATTTATGGATCGGAGCCGGCCGTTCCGCCCCGCTCGAGCGACGACGTCGCTATCGGACAGTTTCGGTCGAACGAGCGGGAGACGCTCGGAGAAGGGACGGCTTACCCGTCGAAAACGGATCGGTTTCGGGAACGCTACGGGCTGTAGCCTGGCGACTGGACCTCGATCGTCTCGGAGACGTTCTCGAGCTGTTCGCCGATCGTCGCCACGAGGTCGTCGAGCGTGACGATCCCGGTCAGCGTCCCGTCGTCGTCGACGACCGGGAACCGTCGGGCGTTGTGCTCCTCGATCGCCCGCGAGATCTCGACCGCTTCGTCGTCTTCCTGCAGCGTCGCGGGATCGGCAGTCATCGCGTCCTCGACCGAGACCGAGCCCACGTCGTCGTGGTTGGGAATCGCGAGGGCGACGTCGCGGTCGGTGACGATCCCGGTCGGCTCGTCGTCTTCGGTGACGACGACGGCGCCGACGTTCTCCTCGGCGAAGCGTTCGGCGACGCTCTCGAGGTCGTCGTCTGGCTGTGCAGTTACGACGTCTTCTGGGCCGAGTTTGCCAACTGGCATACGGATCGGTCGACGCCGCGAACCCCTGTGACGGCACGGCCTTCGAGTGAGCGCACGGCCGGCCCGGTACGAAACCGAGCGATGACTCTCGATTTTCGTCGGTTGGTGGCCCTAACACGTCGAGTTGGACGGCCGGATGCTGCGGGGGTGGTGCTTACGGTCGGTGGGCACCTAGCCGAACCATGCGAGTCCCAAAACAGCTCCGAGACGGTCACACCGACGATGCGGTCGTCCGCGAACTGGACGACGAGGACGGTAGCGTGATCACCGTCGACTTCGGCTCCGACGCCGCCGACATGTCCGTCGACGTCGTCGACGAGACGGTGATCGTCGTCATGGACGATCGGCAGTTCCAGTTCGATCTGCCCGCCGGCGCGACCGAGGTCACCGCCAACAACGGGATCCTGACGATCTCCGAGTGACGGACTCCCGGACGGTCGGCGTCTCCCCGAGCGACCGCGTCGCTCGAGTTTCGTACGGTTTACCGTACGCCAGTTCCGGCGTAACCGCGATCCGGGCGGCGATCACGCCGGCACATCGGTACAGCGATCCGCATCAGTTCTCGGGCGTCGCCTTCGCAGCGAACTTCTCGCGGACCTTCTCAACTTTCGGCGCCGCGTGCATCGAGCAGTAGGCGTCGTTGGGATTCTTCTCGAAGTAGTTCTGGTGGTGCTCCTCGGCCTCGTAGAACGTCTCGAGCGGTTCGATCTCGGTGACGATCCCCTCGTAGAGCCCCTCCTTTTCGAGCTCCTCGGCGAAGGCCCGAGCGGTCTCGAGCTGGTCGTCGTCGTGGGCGTAGATCGCCGAGCGGTACTGGCTGCCGACGTCCGGTCCCTCGCGGTCCTTCGTGGTCGGGTCGTGGATCGTAAAGAAGACCTCGAGCAGGTCCTCGTAGGCTATCGTCTCGGGATCGTACTCGAGCTGGACGACCTCCGCGTGGCCCGTGCTCCCGGAGCAGACCGCTCTGTAGGAGGGGTTTTCGGTGTGGCCGCCCGCGTACCCGGAGGTGACCGATTCGACGCCCTCGAGTTGCTCGAAGGCCGCCTCGACGCACCAGAAACAGCCGCCGCCGAACGTGGCTCGTTCCATGGTCGGTCGTAGGGAACGAGCGCGCAAATGTGTGACGGGAGGACTCGAGTCGGCTCGGGGTTTAGCGCTCGCCCGTCCGCCAGGTCAGCAGCGCCCCTTCACCGACGCGCTCGAGCCCCTCGAGCTCGAGAGTGGGAAACTCCGCGACGAACCCCTCGCCGTCGGCCAGCGTGGGGGCGTCCCGTCCGCCGATGACCTTCGGGCCGACGAACACCTGAAGCTCGTCGACGAGCCCGGCTTCGAACAGCGAAAAGATGAGTTCACCCCCGCCCTCGACCATGATTTGCTCGAGGCCCTGGCCCTGCAGCGTCGCGAACGCCCGCAGGAGGTCGACCCGATCGTCACCCGCCGTGATCAGCTCCGCCTGATTCGAGAGGTCCATCCGATCGTCGATCGTCGCCCGCTCGCTCGTACAGACGTAGGTCGTCGCCGCGTCGTCGAGGACGGCCGCGTCCAGCGGGGTCCGTCCCGTCGAGTCGACGACCACGCGGGCGGGGTGGGCCGGGTCGCCCCGGTCGCGTCGGTCGGCGATCAGCGCCTCGTCCTTGACGGTGAGGTGGGGGTCGTCCGCGAGGACGGTCCCGACGCCGACGACGACGGCGTCGCTGTCGGCCCGGAGGCGGTCCACCCGCGCGAAGTCCTCCTCGCCGCTGATGGCTAGCTGTTCGCGGCGTCTCGAGGAGAGCTTCCCGTCCGCGCTCATGGCGGCGTTGACGACGACGTGCATACCTCCTGCTGGGAGACGGCTCCTAAAGAAGGCGTGGGCTGCGGGTGGACGCTCGCTTGGGGGGAAGATAACGACAGTCCGTGAGGTACAATAGGTGCCTGAGTTAGCTACCGCAGCTGGTCTAGTTACGGTAGGAACAATAGGTCATCGAACCAGTGCTTCATGGACTCGGCTACTGGAATCCGATTTCGAACCGCTACTCCGGAACCGGCCCGCACTTCGTTCGTCGCCCGAGCACCTATCGAAACGTCGAAATCAAGCGCCCCGACTACTTGCTCAAGAACGTCTTCCCACGGCTCGTTTGCCTCCTCGAGGCGAAAGCAGCAAACGAAGAGCAAGCAATGGGATGCAACACCACGCAACCGACGATGTACGGGACTACGTCGATTCGGATACGTTCGCGAAGTACCTCGAGACGCTCGAGAAACGCTATCTCGTCGCGATCGGCACGGACGGTCTTCGCTGGGTGCTCCGGGCAAAAGACGTCCACACCGGAGAAACGAAACGGGATCTCGCTACTGTCGATCTCTCGGACGCAATTAAATCCGTGGCAAAAGGAAACGACATCATCGAGGGCGAGCCAGCGCACTCTACGAGCGAGATACGGCAGTTCGTCGCCGACGAATTCCTTCCGAGCTTCGCCGCACATTCCGTCGACGAGTTCGTTTCAAGTACGTTCAACGATTGAGGAATTACAACCAAAGGCGGTCGAACGCTCTGCTCCCCTGGACTCGCTATCCCAGTCCGTAGCCGAAACGCTTACTCTCGTTCCCACCGTCGGTGGGAGTATGCCGACGGTAGACTCGAAGGGACGGATCGTCATCCCGAAGGAGGTCCGAGAGCGGTTCGACATCGAGCCTGGAACCGAGGTGGAGGTTCGCACCGAGGACGGGAAGGTGGTCGTCGAACCCGAGAGCGATCCGGAGGTGGTCCTCGAGCGACTGGAGGCGCTCGTCGAGGATGCCACAGCCGACCGGACCCAACGCGACTACGAGGATCTCGACGCCCTCGCCAGGGACCACGCGGACACGATTCGCCGACAGGCCCAACGAGTAGACGACGATGGAGAGTGACGGACCGTACCTCTTCGACGTCGGCGTCGTCGCCCTTGCCCACGCCGGAACGCCGGTCAGCGAACCCGCCCTCTCGCCGCTCCGGGACGCGATAACGGGCGAAATCGACGGCGTCGTTCCGTACGCCGCGGTCGTCGGAGCACACCACGTGCTCTCGTCGTACTACGGGTTTTCGAACGAACGGGCGTCGGAACTTATGCGGAATTTGATGGATGCGAGACGTATCCACTGGTACGACGAGATGCCGGAAGACATCGTCCGCTCGGGGTTTTCGCTCGCCGGTGCGCTGAATATCGAGGGGTGGGACGGCTACTACGCGGAGGTCGCTCGCTCCGAGGGAATCAGCACGATTCTGACGCTCGACGACGACTTCGATGCGGTCGAGGCCGTGACGGCGGAGGTCGTCCTCACCCCCGAGGAGTTTGCCACGCTCAACGAGTATCTCGGATACTGAACCGAGCGCAGCAGGCGATGAGCACGCGATCACCGCGTCCGCCGCGGATCGTCGCTCGAGCCGAGCAGAATTCGGTACACGATGTACCCGATCAGCAGCGCGAACCCGAACGTCGCGACGGTTTCGGCGAACCAGACGACGGCGTACAGCGCCCGCGTGAGGATCCGCACCGCGACGAGGCCGCCGAAGATCAGGGCGACGAAGGCGAGTCCGCCCAGCGCCGCGCCGATACGTTCCATACCCAACGTTCACGAAGCGGCGGGATGAACGTACCGTTTGCTCGCCGTCTCGAGCCCCCGCCGTCCGGATTTCACTTCCGCCGTGTTCCGGGAACGCTTTTCAGGCCCCCCGACGAAATGCCGGTGATGGAACTCGACGATCATGCCGAGGAGCTCGCCTCCGACCTCGGTGTCGACAAAGAGGAGGTCAAATCCGACCTGCAGAACTTAGTGGAGTACAGCGTCCCGGTCGACGAGGCAAAGCAGAGCCTCCGACGGAAGTACGGCGACGGCTCGAGCGGCGGGGGCGGAACCCCCTCGGCGAAGAACGTCGCCGACATCACTCCCGACGACGGCTCGGTCACCGTCACGGGAACCGTCCTCACCGCGGGCAAACGGTCGATCCGTTATCAGGGGAGCGACCACGTCATCGTGGAGGGTCAGCTCGCCGACGAGACCGGACGGATCGACTACACCGCCTGGGAGGACTTCGGCTTCGAGGCGGGCGACACGATCACCGCGGGCAACGCAGGCGTCCGCGAGTGGGACGGCGAACCCGAACTCAACGTGGGCGAGAGCACCGCGCTCTCCTTCGAGAGCGACTCCCTCGAGGTACCGTACGAGATCGGCGGCGAGGCCGAACTCGCCGACCTCGAGGCGGGCGACCGCGCGCGCACCCTCGAGGTCGCGGTCCTCGACTGTGAGCGCCGGACGATCGACGGCCGAGACGGCGAAACCGAGATTCTCAGTGGCGTGCTCGGCGACGAGAGCGGCCGACTCCCCTTTACGAACTGGGACCCGGTCCCCGAAATCGAGGAGGGCGCCTCGGTTCGCATCGAGAACGCCTACGTCCAGGAGTTCCGCGGTGTCCCCGAGGTCAACGTCTCGGAGTTCTCGCGGGTCTCCGCGCTCGAGCGGGAGATCGACGTCGGCAGCGACGCGACGACGATGGACGTCGGCGAGGCCGTCCGTACGGGCGGGATCTACGACGTCGAACTCGTCGGCAACGCCATCGCGATCCGTGACGGCTCGGGACTCATCCAGCGCTGTCCGGAGTGTTACCGCGTGATCCAGAAGGGTCAGTGCCGGACCCACGGCGACGTCGACGGAATCGACGACCTGCGGGTGAAGGCGATCCTCGACGACGGCACGGGCACCGTCACCGCGGTGCTGGACGACGAGCTCACACAGCAGGTCTACGGCGGGAATCTCGAGGACGCCCTCGAGGCCGCCCGCGAGGCGATGGACCAGGAGGTCGTCGCCGACGAGATCCGCGAGAACGTCGTGGGCCGGGAGTACCGCGTTCGGGGTCACCTCTCGGTCGACGAGTACGGCGCCAATCTCGACGCCGAAACGTTCGAAGAGAGCGACGACGATCCCGCCGCGCGCGCGACGGCCTTCCTCGAGGAGGTGGACGCATGAGCGCGAACGGCGACGAGAACGGCGAGGAGATCCCTGGACGGGAGATCGCCTACCGTCTGTTCGCCGCCGAGTACGACGACGCCTCGCTGTCCTACGCCGAAAGCGACGAGGAGCGAGCACCCAACTACGTGATCACGCCGACCGGCGCGCGGCTCAACCGCGTCTTCGTCGCCGGCACGCTCACCGAGGTCACGTCGGTCAACGACGAGATGGTGCGGGCCCGCGTCGTCGACCCGACGGGCGCGTTCGTCGTCTACGCCGGCCAGTACCAGCCCGACGAGCTGGCGACGCTCGAGTCGATCGAGCCGCCGGCGTTCGTCGCGGTGACGGGCAAGGCCAGGACCTTCCAGCCCGACGACGCGGACCGGGTCTACACCTCGATCCGACCCGAATCGATCGCGACGGTCGACGCCGACACGCGCGACCGCTGGGTCGTCAGCGCCGCCGAGCAGACCCTCGAGCGGATCGGCACCTATGCGGCCGCGATGGGCCTCGATGCGGACGGCGACGCTCTGACCGACGCGCTGGTCGAGGACGGCGTCGAATCCGGCCTCGCCGACGGCATCCCGCTCGCGATGGATCACTACGGGACGACGCCGGACTACCTCGCCGCGCTCCGCGACTGCGCGCTCGAGGCCTGCGAGGTCGTCGCGGGCGAGCGCGACCAGGTGAGCGGGCTCGCGCTCGACCCCGACGGCTCGAGTCCGGAGCACGGAGCGACGTTCGACTCGCTGGCGGCCCTGGGTTCGACCGAGACCGACGAACTCGCCGCTGGAGCCTCGTCTGAAGACGAGGCTCCCGACCCCGCCGAGGTAACTGCGGGCGAGGACGAGCCGGAGTCGATGACAACGGCGACGGCGGACGAGTTCACCGAGAGCGACGACGTGCCGACCGACGCCGCCGGCGAGGACCCGGCGTTCGACGCCGACGAGTCCGATGCGGCGCCCACTGAGACCGACGCACCCGACCCGAGCGAGGTAACCGCCGGTGAGGACGAACCGGAGCCGGTGACAACGGCGACGGCCGACGAGTTCGCCGCCAGCGAGGAGGTCCCGGCCGACGCGGAGACGCCCGTCGAAAGCGAGACCGAGATCGGTAGCGACGACCCGTCCGCGGACACCGAAACCGCAGCCGGAACCGACGAAACCGAGTTCGACGACGCCGAGGCCGACGAGTTCGGAGCCGACGACGCCCCCGAAGCGACGGCCACGGCCGACGGGAGCGACGACGAGGAGCTCGGCGACTTCGACGGTGGCGGGATGTACGAGATGGACGACGACGAGCGCGAACAGCTCGAGGAGGAGTTCGGCGCGGAGTTCGCGACCGGAACGGAGGTCGACGACCCCGGCGAGAACGATATCGACGTTCCGGAGCCCGACGCTGACGCCGACGCCGGGACCGACGAGGAACCCGGGGAGGCCTCGGCCCTCGGGTCGGCGGCCGAACCGGACCCCGAGCCGGAGGCGGACGCCCCCTCGAGCACCGACGAGCCGGACACCGATGTCGAGACCGACGCGGACGACGAGGACGAGGAGCCGGCGTCGGTCGACCTCGAGGCGGCGGTCGTCGAGACGATGTCCGAGCTGGATGACGGCGACGGCGCGGACCGGTCCACGGTCGTCGAAACCGTCGCGTCCGAGACCGGCATCGACGAGGGTGCCGTCGAGGACGCCATCGAGGAGGCCCTGATGGGCGGACAGTGTTACGAGCCCGCTGACGGAACGCTGAAGGCGATCTGACCGGACGATGGGGGACGACGCGAGCCGACCGGAGCCCACCGTCGAACCCGTTCCCGACGAGCCGGCCGCCGTCGCGACGGTCGGCGACGAGCGCGCACTGTTGCTCGCGGACTATCACGCCGGCTACGAGGCCGGCCTGCGCGTCGAGCGCGGCGTCGACGTCCCAAGCCGGGCGCCCGACCGCCGCGAGCGACTGCTCGCATTGCTCGAGCGAACCGGCGTCGACCGGCTGGTCGTTCTCGGCGACCTGATGCACTCGATCGGCGATCCCGGCGGCGCCGAGCGCGGCGAACTCGAGGTGCTGTTCGAGTCGCTCCCGTCGACCGTCGAGGCGACGGTGGTGAAGGGGAACCACGACGGCGGAATCGAGGACTGGGTCGGGGACGCGACGGTGGTTCCGGGCGCCGGGACGGCGATCGGATCGGTCGGCGTCTGTCACGGCCACACCTGGCCCGCGCCGGCGGCCCTCGAGACCGACGTGCTCTGTCTGGGCCACGAACACCCGTGCGTGCGCCTCGAGGACGAGATCGGCGGTAGCCGGGCCGAACCGGTGTGGCTCCGCGGCCGGCTCGATCCGGAGCCGTTTCGGGACCGAGCGGAGTACGCGGCTCTCTCCTGGTTCGACGGGGGGACGCCCCCGCGAGCGATCGTGCTGCCGGCGTTCAACGACCTCGTCGGCGGCACGTGGGTGAACGTCCCGGGCCAGTCGTTTCTCTCGCCGTTTCTCCCCGACGGGCTCGCGGCAGGCGAGGCGTACCTGCTTGATGGCACCCGGCTCGGGCCCTATCGCGACCTCTAGCAACGCCGATCCCAGCGACTGGGAACGCCCGGAACGGGTAGTACCGATCCGCCTCAAACGACAGCTATGAGCGACGCTGCTACCCGAGCGCTCGAGCGACCGATCCGTCTCGTCGGGACCCGAACGACGACCCTCGACGGGACCGACCTCGCCGCGCTCGAACACCGGAGCCGCGAGATCGAGATCGTCTGTGCCACGGGCGACCGGTTCACCGAACGCTGGCGGGGCGTGCCGGTTCCGATCCTGCTCGAGTCGGCCGCGGCGCCGCCCGAGACGACCCACCTGCTCGTCGACTCCCGGGATGGACTTCGAGCCTGTATTGCCGTCGAGGACGCCCTCGAGGGGCTGCTCGCGGTCGCGAAGGGCGGTCGCCCGCTCTCGGCGGTCGGCGATCACGCGACGCGGTTCGTCGCGCCCGGCGTCGACGGCGTCCGGACGGTCAAGGGTGTCGGGCGCATCGAGGCGGCGACGCTCGCTCCCGGCGAGGATCCCGAGTCCTACGAGCGACGGGGGGAGTCGGCGGACGAGAACCCGGGCGGCCAGCGCATGTAAGCCGAATCGGCATCCCTCGGCCGCGGGAACTGTGGCGTATGTCGCTCGAAACGTACCGACTCGAGGTTCGAGAGTCAGACGCAGGTCTCGACGCCGACGTCTACGACAGCGAGGGGCTGATCGAGGAGTCGACTCACCTCTCCTACGACGACTTCGACGTCGAGGCGCCGGATCGCGACGAAGCGGTCTCTCGGAGCGAGGAGATAACGGCCGACGTCACCGAACTCGACGTTCAGATCCAGCGCGACGGTGCCGGCTTCACGTTCGAACTGCTCGGCGATCGAGAAACCCTGACGACAGTCCGGGTCGACGACGAGGAGTAGGGCCGTTCACCTGCGCTCTGTTTTCGATCTGATCTCGTCGCCCTCTCGCCACTGGTAGTAGCGATACTCCACGCCATCGACCGCTATCGTGGACACCGTCGCCCGCTCGGGGACGCCGTTCGGGTACGCGTCGTCGTCTCCGTCGGACGGGCGAGACTCCGCCCAGGTCGCCAGCGCGTCGGCGTGATCGGCGACGGACCGGATCGTCTCGGGATCGGAGTCGGCGAGCGCCTCGAGGACCGCGCGGAGCTCCGGCTCGAGGTCGTCTGGCGGCGTCGGTTTGTCGGACGGCTCCATCGTCGGACCCGTTCGGTCGCGAGCGTAAAAAACACGGAGAATCGGCCGGCGGCGGTTCGTCGTCGCCGGTCAGTACTTCTCGAGGTAGCGGTCGAGCTCCCAGTCGGAGACGTCGATGAGGTACTCCTCGAACTCCTGGCGCTTGGCCTCGACGAACTTCTCGGCGATGTGCTCGCCCAAGGCGTCGTAGACGACCTCGTCCTCCTCGAGGGCATCGACGGCCTCGCCGAGGTTCGAGGGGAGGGTTTCGATACCGTACTCCTCGCGTTTCTGCTCGTCGAAGTCGTAGATGTTCTCGCGGACCGGGTCCGGACAGTCGAGGTCGTTCTCGATGCCCTCGAGACCGGCGTGAATGAGTGTGGCGAGCGCGAGGTACGGGTTACACGAGGGGTCGGGGAAGCGCGCCTCGATGCGGCTCGCGGCCGGGACGCGGGCGGCGGGCTTGCGGATCAGCGCCGAGCGGTTGCGGTCCGACCAGGCGACGTAGACCGGTGCCTCGTAGCCGGGCACCAGGCGCTTGTAGCTGTTGACCGTCGGGTTCGAGACGGCCGTGATCGCCGGCGCGTGCTCGAGGATCCCTGCGGTGAACGCGTGGGCCTCCTCGCTCAGGTCGAACTCGTCGTCGTCGTCGTGGAACGCGTTCTCGCCGTCCTCGGTGAAAAGCGAGAGGTGAGTGTGCATTCCCGAGCCGTTGACCTTCGGAATCGGTTTCGGCATGAACGTCGCGTGGTAGCCGTGCTGGGCGGCGATGGCCCGAACGACGGTCCGGAACGTTCCGACGTTGTCGGCCGTCGTCAGCGCGTCGTCGTACTCGAAGTTGATCTCGTGTTGACCCTGTGCGACCTCGTGGTGGCTCGCCTCGACCTCGAAGCCCATGTCCTCGAGGCCGTAGATGATATCTCGGCGAACGTCGCTGGCGAGGTCCTTCGGCGCGAGGTCGAAGTAGCCGCCGTGGTCGTTGGTCTTGGTCGTCGCGTGGCCGTCCTCGTCCTCCTCGAACAGGAAGAACTCCGGCTCGGGAGCGGCGTTGACGGTGTAGCCCATCTCCTTGGCGCGGTCGAGGGCCTGCTTGAGGATGTACCGCGGATCGCCCTCGAACGGCTCGCCCGTCGAGGTGTCGATCACGTCACAGATCATCCGTGCGGCGGCGCTGTCCTCCTTGTCCCTCCAGGGGAGGACGGCGAACGTCTCGGGGTCGGGCTTGAGGCGCATGTCCGACTCCTGAATGCGGACGAAGCCCTCGATCGAGGAGCCGTCGAAGTAGATCCCTTCGGTGAACGCCTTCTCGGCCTGGCGGGCCGGAACGGAGACGTTCTTTACCGTGCCGAGAATGTCCGTAAACTGCAGCCGAAGGAAGTCGACGTCCTTCGATTCGATCTGATCCAGTACGTCCTGCTCTGCTGTGGTCAGGTTCCCATCTGACATCTTCTACTCGACTTATCCAACGGATCCCACTATTAAAGCTCTACTGTTGTGGGCGAATATACTCGAGCCGAACTAGAGTTGGACAATCGTAAATTCCACCTGCTGTCTGGTGGGGATCGGGTCGAAAGACGGCGGGGAATCGGAAGGAAAAGCTTCGAACGTCGAACCGATACTGGCGATCACCGCTCGTCACGTCGGTCGAAGGGTGCCGCCGAGATCCGTGTGCCGACGCCGACGCTCGCCTGCCAGACCGAGACCGAGGTTCTGACGACCCGGCCCCACGCTTCGAGGGGACTGGGACCGTCGTTCTCGCGGGGTCGCTCGTCGAGAACCGTTCCGCAGTCGGGGCAGACGAGCGCGACCGTTTTCCCTCGGGGTTCGCGAGCCCAGTCACCATCGGCGGGGCTCGCGTGGTTACACCCCCAGCAGTACAGCGTCGCCTTCCACCTCTCGGAGGGCTCGCAGTCGTGACCGATGCTCATTGCAAGTCAGTAAGGGTTCGACGCGTAAAGCCCCTTTTGTCAATGATCGTTTCTTGAACTGATCCGGGCGAGTTAGTCACACGATAGCGACCCCATTCGGAATTTGGAATAACGAATGTCGGTATATAATGGATTTCTCTGCCCGAACGGTCAGGTAACTGTTCGATCGTTTCGGCCGAGAACACCCGTCGCGCGTCGGCACTACCGGTTTCAGTCGCGAGACCGTACCCGGGGTATGGACGAGTCAGCGAAACCGGCTCGCCTCGAGGACGGCGAGGACCTCGAGGCGTTCGTCGACGAGCACGACGTCGCCCTCGTGGAGTTCTACACGAAGGGCTGCGAGCGGTGTAACGCGATGGTACCGGTGCTCGGGAACGTCGCTCGCGCCGCCGACGTCTCTATCGCCTTGCTCAACCCAGGCAACGACATCACGCTCGTCGATCGGTTCGACATTCGCTCGGTGCCGACGCTCGTGTTGTTCGACGACGGCGAAGAAGTGGGTCGACTCGCCGAGGGGTTCATGCAAACCGACGCCGTCCTCTCCTTCCTCGAGGAGCGCGTTCCCGAGACCGTCGCGGAGTGAGAGCGGGCAGCTACGAGTCGTCCTCGGGTTCGAGTTCGTTCGGATCGACCTCGCCCGCGAGATACTGCTTGCCCAGGTCGCTGATGTCGTACATCCCCATCGCGTGTTTCGTCGCGAGTCCGTACTTCGCGAGCTCGCGACATCGGTAGGCGACGTGGGGGGCGCGGGGTTCGAGCTCCTCGGCGAGCTGGTCGGGCATGAACAGCTCCTCGTCTCGGAGCAGTCGGAGGAGCTCCTCGTCGACGGGATCCATCCATTCGTCGCTGTCGTCGGTCATCGGTACCTCGAGCTCGGTCGCCGAAGGCGGTAAATGGTACGGAGTTCCCGTTGCCGAATCGAGCGGGCTCGAGGTCGATCGCATGCGGTGTGGGTTTCGGGCCGGAACTACGGCCGTCGAGAGACCGCGACGGCGGCCACAGCCAGTGCGGCCACGGCGACGCCGACGCCGAAGCCGGGCAGTCCGTCGGCGTCGTCGCTCCCGTTACCGTCGTCGTCAGTGGCGTCGTCGCTCGAGTCGTCGCCCGTCGCGTCGTCTCCGTCGGCACCGTCGTCGTCGGCGACGCCGGCATCGTCCTCTGATGACTCGTTCGAGTCGGTGCTGTTCTCGGTGGTCGACTCGGTCCGCTCCTCGGGTTCGTCGCTCGAGTCGTCGACCTCGCCCGACAGCTGCAGCACGACGACGGCCTGGCCGTGCGAGCCGTCTGTCTTGTACGTCCAGCTGCCGCCCGCTTCCTCGTAGGACTCGGCGTCCTCGAGCGGATCGACGTCGCTGTCCCAGGCCTCGTGTGCCTGCTGGATGTAGCCGGCGACCTCGATGTCGTCGGCGTGCTCGCCGTCGATTTCGACCTCGCCGTACTCGATGGTTCCGTCCTCGGGCTGGCCGTGCATCTCGATGCAGTGGGAGTCCATGTAGCCGTCACCCTGCGGGAGCTCTGCGTTCGTCCCGAACTGGTCGGCGTCGAGCGGTCGGTCGTAGTTGTCGGTCAGCGAGTACTCGACGACCATCGGGTCCGCACTCGAGTGCCACTCGAGTTCGTCGCCGGTCGGCACGGTCGCGGTCGTGTTCGGGACGCTCTCGCCGACGACCGGTTCGCCCGCCTCGTTGACGAGCGTCACGCAGATCTTTCCGGAGCCGTCGCCGAGATACGGGTTTCGGTACTCGTCCTGGGGATTGATGTAGCTGATCCAGCTCCCATCGGGGGCGGCGGCCTCGTAGTACTCGTCACCCGGTTCCGGGACCGGCATCTCGGCGGCGGGCTCGGAGACGGCCGTCGTCGACGACTGCACTGCGTTCGTCTCGAGGGTCGCTTCGCTCGAGGCGTCGTCGGAGGCGACGGCGACGGTCCCGCCGACGAGAACGGTTGTCGCGAGCGCGGCCGCGAACACCGCGAGCACGCCGACGAGGACGACGGTTCGTCCGTCGTGACTCATCGGCCACCCCGTTCTCCCCGTCCGTTCGATCCCCCTTCGGAATCGACCGTCGAACCAATACAACTCCGATGTCGAGACTGTTCTAATTTAATGAATTTCATCTAATCAGATGATATCGGAGATGCCTGTATACTATTCGCCTCCTAAACCGGCTTAACTGCCTGATACATCGGATTAACCGGCTGCTAGTGGGCTTGCTCTCGCGGGCCGAACCGACTTGCCGATACCCCTGATAGAACGCTCAATGAGTCTTCGACAGCTTCGCAGAGCGAAGTCGAACGATCGACCGGAGCCGTCCGCGGCCGACCGATCGCTCGTCGCTCGAGCCGTCGGGCTGGCGATCGTCGGCGCCGGGGCCATCCTGACCGCCGATGCGATCGCCCGGCGTCTCGAGTCGAGCGGGCCGTCCGCGGTCGCCGACGGCGTGCGCCAACGCCGGGGTCGGTCGACGCCGCGAGGGGGGCCCCCATCGGAGCGGACCGACGACGGGGCCGAGCCGATCGACGATGATCAGCTGAACGCCGACGTCGCCGACGAGCGACGCTCGAGCGAGGCGATCGACGAGCGAGCGACCGAGGACGTCCAGGAGGAGCCAGCAACACCGGGTGAAATGACGGTCGACGAAGACGTCGCCGAGGAGCTCCGCGGGGACGGGCGCGAGGAGTGACCGTCGAAATTTCGGACCGCGAGTCGTGCGGAGAACGTGGCGCTTATCCGCCCTACGTCCGTAGGAGCGTCGATGACTGAGGGAGACGTCGCCGCCTTCACACACCTCGGCTCGACGGTCCGCGGGGCGCTTTCCGAGCGCGGGTTCTCGACGCCGACGGCGCCCCAGCGGCTGGCGATTCCGCCGCTGTCGGCCGGCGAGAACACGCTCGTGATCGCGCCGACCGGGAGCGGCAAGACCGAGACGGCGATGTTACCCGTCTTCGATCACCTCGTAGCGGACCGCCCCGAGGGGTTCGGCGCGCTCTACGTCACGCCGCTGCGGGCGCTCAACCGCGACATGCGCGAACGCCTCGAGTGGTGGGGCGAGTACCTCGACCTCGAGGTTGCGGTCCGCCACGGTGACACAACCCAGTACCAGCGGAGCAAGCAGGCCGAGGATCCACCCGATATCCTGGTGACGACCCCCGAGACCGTCCAGGCGATGCTCACCGGGGAGCGACTCCGGGAGGCACTCGGGGACGTCTCCCACGTCGTGATCGACGAGGTTCACGAGCTCGCCGCCTCGAAGCGGGGTGCACAGCTGTCGATCGCACTCGAGCGACTCCACGACCTCGCCGGCAACATGCAGCGGATCGGCCTCTCGGCGACCGTCGGCGATCCCGACTCCGTCGGGCAGTTCCTGACGGGCGGGCGCGCCTGCGAGATCCGGGAGATCGACGTCGGAAACAACGTCGACGTCACGGTCCGCAACCCCGAAATCACCGAGGAGGACGAGGAGCTGTCCGGCAAGCTCGTCACCGACGCCTCGACGGCGAGTCACGTCCGGCTGATCCGGGACCTCGTAGACGAACACGAGTCGACGCTGATCTTCGTCAACACGCGCCAGACGGCCGAGGCGCTTGGCTCGCGGTTCACCGAACTCGAGTTGCCGATCGGGATCCATCACGGCTCGCTCTCGAAGGAGGCCCGAATCGACGTCGAGGACCGGTTCAAGGCCGGCGAGCTCGACGGGCTGCTCTGTACCTCCTCGATGGAGCTGGGGATCGACGTCGGCCGGGTCGACCACGTGATCCAGTACCAGAGTCCGCGCCAGGTCGCTCGCCTGCTCCAGCGGATCGGCCGTGCGGGCCACCGCCAGGACGAGGTTTCCAGCGGGACGATCGTGACGACCCGCCCCGACGACACGTTCGAGGCGCTGTCGATCGCTCGGCGCGCTCGAGACGGCGAGGTCGAACCCGCCGCGATCCACGAGGGCAGCCTCGACGTCGTCGCCAATCAGCTGCCGGCGTTCGTCCAGAGCCGCGGCGACACCCGCCTCGAGGATGCCGTCGAGACGATCACCCGGGCGTACCCGTTCCGGGACGTCACCGAGGCGACGATCCGCGAGATCCTCGGCGAACTCCACCGCAACCGGATCGTCTGGTTCGACGAGAGCGAGGACCGCATCGAGACGACCGGCGGCACCTGGCAGTACGTCTACGCGAACCTCTCGATGATCCCCGACGAGGAGACCTACGAGGTCCACGACATCGCGTCGGGGAGCCAGATCGGGACCTTGGACGAGCAGTTCGTCGTCAACTTCGCCCAGCCCGGCGAGGTGTTCATCCAACGGGGCGAGATGTGGCGTATCGCCGAGATCGACGACGAGGAGGGCCGGGTGAAGGTGAGCCCGATCGAGGACCCCGCGGGCGAGGTTCCCTCCTGGATCGGCCAGGAGATCCCCGTCCCCGCGGCCGTCGCCGGCGAGGTCGGCGAGATCCGTGCCGTAGCCGAACCGCAACTGAAGCAGGGCGCCGACGCCACTGCGGTCGGCCGCGAGCTCGCGGGTCGGTATCCCGCCGACGAGCACACGCTCACCGAGGCCTGCTCGCAGCTCGCGGACCACGTCGAGAGCGAGGCGCCGATGCCGACGGCCGACCGGCTCGTCTTAGAGCGTCAGGGCCGAACGATCGTGCTCAACGCTCCCTTCGGCCACAAGACGAACGAGACGCTCGGCCGCGTGCTCTCGTCGCTGCTGGGCCAGCAGGCCGGCTCCTCTGTCGGTCTCGAGACCGATCCCTACAGAATCGAACTCGAGGTGCCGACGTCGATCGCGACGAGCGACGTGCTGGCGGTGCTCGAGGACACCGACCCCGACCACGTCGGAACGATCGTCGAGCTCGGACTCAAGGGGTCGGACGCGCTGGCCTTCCGGCTCGCCCAGGTCTCGGCGAAGTTCGGCGCGCTCAAGCGCTGGCAGGGGTCGGGCCGAACGTCGAACGAACGGCTGCTGAAGGCACTCGAGGATACGCCGATGTACGACGAGTCGATCCGCGAGGTGTTCCACGAGGACCTGGACGTCGCGCACGCGGGACGCGTGCTCGAGGCGATCCAGTCGGACGAACTCGAGCTGGCCACTCATCGCGGCCACACCGCCGTCGGGACGGGCGGTCGCTCGTCCGGAAAGGAGCTGCTCGCGCCGGAGAACGCCGACGCCAGCGTGATCGAGACGGTCAAGGAGCGCATTCGGGACGACCGCGTCATCTTGCTGTGTACCCACTGCCACGAGTGGAAGGTCAAGACGAAGGTCCGCCGCGTCGCCGACCAGCCCGAGTGTCCCGACTGCGGCTCGACCCGGATCGCGTCGCTGAACCCGTGGGCTGACGAGGTCGTACAGGCCGTCCGGGCGGAAAAGAAGGACGAAGAACAGGAGGAGATGACCGAACGGGCGTTCCACAGCGCCAGTCTGGTCCAGAGTCACGGCAAGCAGGCCGTGATCGCGATGGCCGCCCGAGGGGTCGGTCCGCACAACGCGGCTCGGATCATCAGCAAGCTCCGGGAGAACGAGGCCGACTTCTATCGCGACATCCTCTCGAAGGAACGCGAGTACGCCCGCACGCAGTCGTTCTGGGATTGATCAGCCGAGATCCGAACACGACGAACCGGTCGTCCGTTTCCGGCAACGGCCTTATCCGCGAACCGACTTGATTCCCCGTCTATGGACTCTGGGCCTCCCGACGAGCCAGTCGACAACGCGGCGCAGCCGACGCGGCCGACCGGGAGCCGTCTCTCGCTGCTCGAGGCCGCCGACGTTCCGGGCGTCCGCCTGACACCGGCGGGGACGATCGACGACGTCACCGAGGCGTTCGCCTCCCTGTCGGGCTACGACCGCCCGGAACTGATCGGACGGCAGTTCTCGGCGCTTCTCGGCGAGGGGAGCGCGTCGATCGAGAGGTCAGTAGCGGAGGGGAATCAGGTATCATTGTCGACGACGGGTTCGGTGCTGACCCGCTCGGGGACCGTCGTCGACGTCGGGATCAGCCTCGAGCGGGTGCCGACGAGCGAGTCCGACTCGGAACCGGGCGCGATCGCGATCGTCGATCCGCGGCCGACGCGGGAAACGACGGCCGAGCCGACCTACGGACGGACGTTCGAGGCGCTGGCCGACGCGCTGTCCGACGGGATCATCGTCCTCGACACGGACAGCGAGATCCGATACGCAAACCCCGCGGTCGAGCGGATCCTCGGCCACGATCCCGAAGCGCTCGTCGGCTCGAGCAAGGTGGAGATCATCCCGCCGCGACTCCGCCAGACCCACCTCGACGCCTTACAACGGTACCTCGAGACCGGGGAGCGAAACCTCGACTGGACCTACGTGGAGCTTCCGGGCCAGCACGGCGACGGTCACGAAGTTCCGCTCGGCGTCTCGCTCAACGACTTCTTCCACGACGGCGACCGGTACTTCGTCGGCCTCTTTCGAGATATCTCGCCGCGAAAGGAGGCCGAGGAAACGCTGACCGCGAAGGTCGCCCAGCTGGAGACGCTCGCCTACCTCAGCCGGTACGCCCTCGAGAACGGGGACGTCGACGAACTGTTCGCGAAGGCGACCGACCTCGTTGCTGCGGCGCTCGATGTCGAGTGCTGTGCCGTCCTCGAGACCGACGCAACCGGCTCGCGGAGCCGCGACGCGAGCTTCCGGGTCCGGGCCGCCACCGGCTGCGGCGACGCCCTTCACGAGGGCGAACTCACCTCGGTGTCGCCGGGCGACTCGCTGGCGGCCGCCGCACGCGGCGGCGACGAACCGATCGTCGTCGAGGCGTTCGAAACGGACGACCGCTTCGACGGCGCACCACTGCTCTCGGACCGACCCCTCCACAGCGGCGTCGGCGCGGCGATCGGACCGGTCGCCGACTCGTGGGGCGTCCTCGCGGCCTACGACGACGGACCACGCGAGTTCGCCGATCACGACGTGGACTTCCTCGACGGCGTCGCGACGATCCTGGCGACCGCCCTCGAGCGTCGGCGCTACGAGCGTCGGCTCAACGAGACGGTTGCGTCGGTCTCGAGGCCTCGAACGAGCGCTTGGAGCAGTTCGCCTACGCAGCCTCCCACGACCTTCAGGAGCCGTTACGGATGGTATCGAGCTACCTCGAACTGATCGAGAGTCGCTACGCGGACGAGCTCGACGCGGACGGCGAGGAGTTCATCGAGTACGCCGTCGACGGCGCCGACCGAATGCGCGAGATGATCGACGGCCTGCTCGCGTACTCCCGGATCGACTCGCAGGGCGATCCGTTCGAACCGATCGAGCTCGAGACCGTCCTCGAGGACGTGCTGACGGACCTGCAGGTGATGATCGAGCGACGCGGCGCCGAGATAACGGCGGAGCCGCTGCCGACCGTACAGGGCGACGCCAGCCAGCTTCGGCAACTGCTCCAGAACCTCCTGTCGAACGCGATCGAGTACAGCGGGGACGAGCCCCCCCGCGTCCACGTCGGCGCCGATCGCGACGGGAACCGGTGGGAGATCGCGGTTCGCGACGAGGGGATCGGGATCGACCCCGACGAGCAGGGGCGCGTCTTCGAGGTGTTCCAGCGACTGCACGGTCACGAGGAGTACGACGGAACCGGGATCGGGCTCGCGATCTGTCGTCGGATCGTCGAGCGTCACGGCGGTCGGATCCGCGTCGACTCCGAGCCCGGGGAGGGCGCGACGTTTGTCTTCACGCTTCCCGCGACCGAATCCTGACCCGTCCGTAACGACCATACGACTCGCTCGCATGGCTCGAGACATGAACGTCGCTCCCGGGGCCTGGAAGTACGCGCTCCCACCCCTTCTCGCCGCACCGTTCGCGTTGCTGTTCAGCGTCGCGGCCAGCGTCGCGGCCCTCCTCGCAGGGGTCGCGACGCTCGCCTTCTTCCGCGATCCGGACCGGAACCCGCCGCCGACGGGGGTCGTTGCACCCGCCGACGGAACCGTCTCAGTGTTGCGCGAGGAGGACGAGCGCGTTCGCTTGGGGATCTTCATGAACGTCTGGCACGTCCACGTCGTCCGCGCACCCTTCGAGGGCCGGGTGACCGACGTCGAGCACGTCTCCGGCGCGCACCGCCCGGCGTTCTCGAAGGAGTCAGAGCGCAACGAGCGGGTCCACGTCGAGTTCGAGGCTGACTCGCCCCACCTCCCCGACCTCGAGGTCGCTGGCGGCGACTCGAGCGCCGACCGGAACGCGGCCGCGTCGACGGTCACGTTCGTCGCCGGCGCGTTCGCCCGTCGGATCTTCCCCTACGTCGAACCCGACGACGACCTCGAGCGCGGGCAGCGGCTGGGCCACATCGCCTTCGGCAGCCGCGTCGATCTCGTCTTCCCCCCGAGCGTCGACCGCGAGGACATCACCGTCGAGCCGGGCGATTCGACGACGGCCGGCGAGACGGTCGTCGTCGAACCCGACGAGGATGCGCTGCTCGAGACGGGACTCGAGGAGTCGGAACGCGATTTCGAGGACGGCGACGCCGCGGCCGCTCCGCCGTAACGAACGCTCACTCCGAACGGTCGGTCGACCGCGGGTCGTCCAGGACCTCCGTCGCGTCGTTCATGGCGCGAAGGTCGGGCTCCGCGCAGGAACAGCACTCCCCCTTTTCGCTACCGATCGGTCGCATTTCTCCGCTCGCGTCGATCCGGACCGCGATAGCGTCCCCGCAGTGCCCGCAGATCGCCGCCGCTCGTTCGACTCCGTTCTCCGAGTCAGTCATCGCAATCGCCCTTTTGATCGATCATCACGGTTATTCCGATTCGGTGCGGAGCGGGATAACTACCCTTTCGGCTACGCCATGCGGTATAAAATGGGGAAGTCGCTTTCCGGTTGCCTCACCCCGGCGACGAACGTCTCGGCGAGGCGCCGGTGGACCGAACACGGCCTTAGCCGGACGCAGTCGTCTCCTCGCGTGCCGCCTCGAGGTGGCGACGCTCGATCAGGACCTCGCCGGCCCGTTCGTTGGCTTCCTCGGGGTCGTAGGCCGTCGCGACCTCGCGGATCGCCTTCATCGACGCCGTCCGAACCAGCGCCTCGAGGTCGGCGCCGGTGTACCCCTCGAGGTCGGCCGCCAGCTCCGCGAGATCGACGTCGTCGGCCAGGGGCTTGTCGCCGGCGTGGACCGCGAGGACCTTCTCGCGGGCCTCGAGGTCAGGTTCGCCGACGAGGACGTGCGTGTCGAGGCGACCTGGTCGGAGGAGGGCGGGATCGATCTGGTCCTTGCGGTTCGTCGCGGCCAGCACGACGAGGTTTGGGTTCTCGCGCATCCCGTCGAGTTCGGTCAGCAGCTGGGAGACGACCCGTTCCGTGACCTCGTTCTGGCCCGCACCTCGGGCCGCGGTGATGGCGTCGATCTCGTCGAAGAAGACGATCGACGGGGCGGCCTGGCGAGCCCGTTCGAACACCTTGCGGATCGCCTTCTCCGATTCGCCGACGTAGCGGTCGACGATCTCGGGGCCGTCGACCCGGACGAAGTTGACGTCGGTCTCGCCGGCGAGCGCACGAGCCAGCAGCGTCTTCCCCGTTCCGGGCGGGCCGTACAGCAGGACGCCCGAGGGCGGTTCGGTGTTCGTCTCCTCGAACAGTCGATCGTACGTCAGGGGCCACTCGACGGACTCTCGCAGCGTCTCCTTTGCGTCCTCGAGCCCGCCCACGTCCTCGAAGTCGGTTTCGGGCGACTCGGCGACGTACTCGCGCATCGCGGAGGGTTCGACGGACGCGAGGGCAGTGTCGAAGTGCGCCCTCGTCACCTTCGGATCCCGGTTCCACTCCTCGCGGTCGTCGGCCTCGGCCGGACGTTCCCGGATCGCGGCCATCGCGGCCTCGCTGGCGACCGCATCGAGGTCGGCACCGACGAACCCGTGGGTTCGCCGGGCGACGGCCTCGACGCTGACGTCGTCGGCGAGGGGCATCCCGCGGGTGTGGACCTCGAGGATCTCCCTCCGGCCCGTCTCGTCGGGAACGCCGATCTGGATCTCGCGGTCGAAGCGACCGCCCCGACGTAGCGCGGGGTCGATCGCGTCGACGCGGTTCGTCGCGCCGATGACGATCACCTCGCCGCGGGCGTCGAGGCCGTCCATCAGCGTCAGCAGCTGGCCGACGATGCGGTTCTCGGCGCCCTCGTCATCGCCGCGGGCGCCCGCGATGGAGTCGATCTCGTCGAAGAAGATGATGGTCGGCGCGTTCTCGCGGGCGCGCTCGAACACCTCCCTGAGCTGTTCCTCGCTCTCCCCTTTGTACTTCGACATGATCTCCGGGCCGGAGATCGTCTCGAACGACGCGTCTACTTCGTTCGCGACCGCGCGGGCGATCAGCGTCTTTCCCGTCCCCGGCGGACCGTACAGCAACACGCCCGACGGCGGTTCGACGCCGAGTCGCCGGAACAGTTCGGGTTCGGACAGCGGGAGTTCGATCATCTCCCGGACCTGCTCGAGTTCCTCGTCTAACCCGCCGATGTCCTCGTAGGTCGGCCCCGTCGTTCCCTCCGCGGAGACCGAGCCGTCCTCTGTACTCTCGCTCGAGGCGCCCGAGCTCGCGTTTCGAGAACTGTCGCCGGCGGCGCTTGCTCGGGCGTCGGGACCAGCGATGCGAATCGTGGTCGTACTCGAGATCCGAACATCGCCGGCGGGCGTCGTGTCGACGACGGTAAACGGGTTCTGGCTGACGCCCTCGATCCGGATCTGCTCGCCGGCTCGGACGGGCCGGTTCCGGAGCTTCTTGGCAGCGTCGCGCTCGGCGACCTGCCGTTCCCCGTCGGTGATCGACGGCGGGGGTGACAGCGTGACCCGCGTCGCCTCCTGGATCGTGGAGGTGTCCTTCGGACGAACCGTGACCGTGTCCCCGACGTGGACGCCGGCGTTCGCACGCGTGTCGCCGTCGATCTGGATCGCGGTTTCGGGGACCGACGGATCGGCGGGCCACATCTTCGCGACCGTCGTTTTCTCGCCCTCGATCACGACCGTATCGCCGCTTAAAACCCCCAGCTCCCGGCGCGCGCGTTCGGGAATCCGCGCGACGCCGCGGCCGGCGTCGCGTTTCTCGGCCGCCCGAACCGATAGCCCCACTCCGTCAGCGTCGGACCCGCTCATGGAGGGTGGTTCCGCGCCCGTGGTCTTGAGAATTGTCCTCGAGCCGACGGGATCGTCGGCCGCTGCCGGAGAAACGCCTTTGGGGGTCCGTATCACATCTTCGGACATGGTGGTCCAGACCGAACGAGACGACGCCACCTGGTTCGAGTGTGAAACCTGCGGGCTGCTGTTCGACGAGCAGTCCGACGCCACGGAACACGAGAAACACTGCGACGGCAGCGACCCGTCGTACATCCAGTGAGACGGACTGCCGTCCGTCCGAGCGGCCGAAAACGAACGCCCGCTACTCGAGGCGTTCGCGGTGGTCGGCCGCGAGCTCTCTGGCCTGCTCTAAGGTGTGCGTCTCCGTCCAGCGGACGCGGTCGCCGTCCCCGTAGGCGAGCGCCGTCTTGAGTTCGTCCTGCAACACGCCGTGATCGATCGACAGGACGGTCCCGGAGCCGTCGCCGAGTTCGTAGACGCCGGGTCGGTCGGGTGCGCGGGCGACGGCGTCCCGATCCAGCTCCCGCCAGGACTTCTGTAAGGGCATCAGTCGACAGCCTCGACGAGTTCGTAGGCGTGTTCGCTCATCTCGTCCTCGGCGAAGACGAAGACGCGGCCGTCGACCGTCGACGGCTCGGCCTCGACCTGGATCGCGTAGGCCGTTGTCGATACCGTCACGCCCGGGAACAGCACCTCCTCGTCGTCACCCTCGAGCATCACCCGGCCGACGCCGGTCGACTCGAGGATCTCCGCCTGGGTGTTGCGGTCGTTGACGTAGGTCATGACGCCCTCGACGCCGTCGGGATCCGTGACCAGGACGTGGACCTCCTTTCCCGGAGGTGTCTTCACCGTCCGCTCGACGGGTTTCGGCGGACCGTGGTAGAAGACGTCCCGTCCGTCGAGGTACTCGACGACGACGCCACCCTCGACGAAGTCGACGCCGATCGTGCTGGGTGCGACGTTGCTGCGCTGGCTCATACGTCCGGTTCGACCGGGCCGGAGAAAAACGGTGCGTTCGCGGTCCCGGTCGAACGCCGGGGCGTGCCCGCACTCAACCGGAGCCACTACTCGCCGTGATCGCCAGCCTAAATACGGCCCGGGCGAGAGGGACCGGTATGGATGGCCGGGCTGTTGCGTCGGCGGCCGGAACCGTGCTGAACGCGCTCGCGACCGGTCGCGGATCGGCGTTCGCGATCGATCTCGAGACGACCGCGACGGTCGAGCTGACGACCGACGGCGAGGTCGTCGGCACCGTCGCCGAGCAGCCGGACGCCGACACCGGGCTCGTCGAACGCTGCGCCGAGCTCGCCCTCAAGGAGTACGCCGACGCCGCGGGGCTCACCGGCGACGTCGGCGCTCGGGTCCGGACGGAGAGCGAGATCCCGATGGCCGCCGGGCTCAAGAGCTCGAGCGCCGCGGCCAACGCCACGGTGCTGGCGACCCTCGACGCCCTCGAGATCACCGACGCCGTCGATCGGATCGATGCCTGCCGGCTCGGCGTGCGGGCGGCCCGCGACGCCGGCGTCACGGCGACGGGAGCGTTCGACGACGCCAGCGCGAGCATGCTCGGTGGGGTGACGGTCACGGACAACGCGACCGACGAGCTGCTCGCCCGCGAACCCGTCGACTGGGACGCGCTTGTGTACACCCCGCCTGAACAGGCTTTCAGCGCCGACGCCGACGTCTCGGCCTGCGAGCGGATCGCGCCGATGGCCGAGCTCGTCGAGGAGCTGGCCCTCGAGGGCCGCTACGGCGAGGCGATGACCGTCAACGGCTTCGCGTTCTGTGGCGCTCTCGAGTTCCCGACGGGACCGATGCTCGAGGCGATGCCCGACGCCGCCGGCGTCTCGCTGTCGGGAACAGGGCCGAGCTACGTGGCCGTCGGCGACCGGTCGACGCTCGAGGAGATCCGCGAACGATGGGACGAGCGGGACGGAACGACGCGGCTACTGACGACGCGAACCGACGGGACACGAACCACATGACACCGAACGATACCGACACGAACGGAACCGAGTCGACGGATCGAGCGCCCGAAGAGATGGACCTCGACGAACTCCGCGAGGAGATCCAGACAATCGATCGCGAGATCGTCGAGCTGATCGCCCAGCGAACCTACGTCGCGGACACGATCGCGGCGGTCAAAGACGAGAAGGGCCTGCCGACGACCGACGAGAAACAGGAGGAGCAGGTGATGGAGCGAGCGGGTCACAACGCCGAGCAGTTCGACGTCGACGCGAACCTCGTGAAAGCGATCTTCCGGCTGCTGATCGAACTGAACAAGGTGGAGCAGCGCGAGAATCGATAGCACGCGGCAGAGGTGTTGCTACGTCATTCATCGGCCGGTTCTAACGGGACTAGTTTCACCTCGATGTCTTCGTAGTCTTTCTCCGATGAGAGTACGTTCAGCGTACGTGTTTCTGCAGTTGCGGCGTGGAACGCATCGAACGGCGTCATTCCCTCGTCGTAGTAGTTGACAGCCTTCAGAACGATTTGTCGCTCTTCCTCGTCTCGGACAGGGACGAGTTCGAGCAGATTTGCCACGAGTGGGACGTAATCGAACTCGTACCGTTCCCGGGCGAGGAGGAGTTCGAGATAGGAGAAGGCCGACGTTTCTACGTCGTACTCGTCGAGTGCTTCTTCTGCTGATTGCTGCAACCAGTCCGAATCTTTGGCGAGCGCGAGTAGAAAGTCGGTTTCGACGTAGACCGTCATCTATCGTCCCCTTTCTCACGGGCCTCAGCTTCCGCTTCTGCTTCGATATCCGCGCGAATATCGTCGACAGACGCATCACGTAACTCGCCTGCCGCTTCACGGACTGCAGCGAGGGGGTCGTCCGCAACCGGAACGAGTTCGATTCTGTCCTCGTACGTGACGATGTGATACTTCTCGCCGTATTTTTCTCGTACATCTTTGGGAATGTACAACCTCCCCTGCCCGTCCGTTTCTGCTGACATAGGTGCGACTACGGTACCACAGACAAAGAATCTTACCACCAGTAGAGAATTGATGGTACGGACATCAGTGTTTCATCTGTTCGCACATTGGATATTGTCTATCTGAACAAAGTAGAGCAGCGTGAGAACCGGTAGCAAACGACACTAATCTTACGGATCTACTACTGTTTCTCCTCGCCAACAGCTTCAGCGTTCGGACGCCGAAACACCTACAGTAACACGCAGGTAATACAAACGTATGTCCGAAGCGGCCACAAACAACGGCGACGACGAGATCGTTACGGTAAACTTCAAAGTCACACGGTCATTTCTCAACGAGATCGAAGACACGTGGCAAGGACGAGGATTCAACAGCCGGAGCGAATTTATTCGGTATACCTTACGCGATGCCGTCGAACACCCTACGTTCGACCGCGATGAACTCGTTGCGCTCCTCAAAGCTGAAGAAGACGTTCGTGAAGAACGGACGATGAGCGCCGAAGAAGCACGTGAACGATTCGGCACTAGCGACACGAATGAGTGACGACGGGTGGGCGTGGGAACTCGCATCGAAAGCACAGGACGACCTCGATGCACTCAATCCGAACGAGCAGCAACGCATTATCGACAAACTCGACGAAATCGTCGATTCTCCGTGGCGAGACCCACCGGACTATGGCGAACCGCTCCAGAACAGTCCACGCCGTAAGGTACGTATTGGTGAGTTCCGTCTCGCGGTCACGTTCGATCAAGACGAGTACCGAATGGTCGTTGCTCGAATCAAACGTCGCGGAGGCGCGTATACCGCTGACGACGACTGAATAGATGCACCAGAAACCGGCAAAGTAGACGAGATCTGTAACATCAGTCCGAGACCTGAACAAGGTCAAGCAACGCGAGAATCGGTAGCACGCGGCGGAAGTATTGCTACGTCATTCATCGGCAGGTTCTAGCGGAACTCGTTTCACCTCGATATCTCCATAGTCTTTCTCCAATGAGAGTACGTTCACCGTACGTGTTTCCGCAGTCGCGGCGTGGGTCGCATCGACATCCGATCTCGTTGTGTCTTCCTCGGCAGACTCAGCGAGTTCCGCCGGACCGCCGTTCCCCGATCTCCGCCTCGAGCGGGGTCGACTCGTCTCGCTCCTCGAGGACGGGCGGCTCGCCGCTCTCGATCACCGCGTCGGTCTCCTCGTACGACGGCGCACTCTCGAGGGTCGCGCAGTTACTGTACTTCGTCGCCGTCGTCGCTCCGAACGCGTCGGCTTCGAAGGCGGCCCTGAGCTCGAGGCAGTGGTCGCGGATCGTTCGAGTGGGCTCGAAGCCGAGCCTCGAGCGGAGCTTCTCGAACTCGACCCGGTAGCTGCGCTCGTCGGTCCGATCGTCGTGGTACTCGATTTCGGCCTCGGGGAACGCGTCGGCGACGACGGTCGCGAGCTCGTCGATCCGGTAGTTCTGTTCGTTCGAACCGACGTTGAACGTCTCCCCGGCGACGTCCTCGAAGGGAGCGGTCAGACACGCCTGGTACGCCCGCGCGACGTCCTCGACGTGGACGTTCGGGCGGTACTGGTCGCCCCCGAAGACGGGAACGACGCCCTTCTCGTGTGCCTTCGCTGGCAACACGTTCCCGACGAGGTCGAAGCGCATCCGCGGCGAGTAGCCGTACACCGTCGCCATCCTGAGGACCGTCGGGGCGAACCGCTCGTCGGCGAGTTCCCGGAGGGCCCGCTCGGACTGAATCTTCGCTCGCGCGTACAGCGAGACCGGATTGAGGGGGTCGTCCTCGGTACACCGCCCGGCCCCGTCGGTTCGTCCGTAGACGCTGCAAGTCGAGGCGAACAGGAACCGGTTGAGTCCGTGGTACTTGCAGATCGACGCCAGTAGCTGCGTCGAGTGGAGGTTGTACTCGAGGGTCTTTCGCGGATCGAGCGCGGTAGCGGGATCCCCGACGATTCCGCCGAGGTGGACGACGGCGTCGACCCCCTCGATCGCCTCGAGAACGTCGTCGACTGAGCGGGCGTCACCCCGGTACAGCGCGAACCGATCGCGCCCCTCGAGTGCGGCGATACCGCCGTTTCCGTACATGAGCGGGTCGAGGACGCGGACGGTAAAGCCGTCCTCGAGAAGTTTCCGACACAACACCGAGCCAACGTAGCCGGCACCGCCGACGACGAGCACGGTCTCGACGGCGCGGCCATCCGGCTCGGAAGCGCGTTCGGCTTCGATCTCCATCGGCGCCTCGCGGATCGTTCCGTCGGTGACCCCCTCGAGCCCGGCGTCGGCGTTCGACTCCAGTTCGACGTCCGGTTCCGCCGTTCCGTCGACGATCGACGAAACCGGCGCGTCCGGGGTCGCTCCCTCGAACAGCGCCGTCCTGAGTTGCTCGCTCGGTACAGCTTCTGCGGGTCGATTCTGACCGTCGACGACGACGCCACGTCCACCGGTGCGATCGATCCGAGCGATCGCCTCCCGGATCGACGTCCCGTCGCCCGTGATTGGTACCCATCTCATGGTTGTACGTGCGGTACGCCGAGTGCCGATTCCAGCCGGTTCGACGCACTGTTTCGCCGAACCAGAAAGAGTTGCTTTGTTATGCATCGACTGGCACGACGGTCAGCCGTCCGTTACTGTCTCGATCGAGAGCCGTCGGTACCGACCGCCGACCCGATCCCGTCGGCCGCGCCGCCGATCGACTGTGACTCGAGTGCAGCCCTGAGGCCGGCGACGACGCGGTCGACGGCGTCGTTGTCGAGAACGGGAGCGATCGGAAGGGAGAGAACGCACCCGCTAACGGCCTCAGTCACGGGCAGCGAGCCAGGCTCGTGTCGGTCCCGGTACGCGTCGGTCAGGTGAACCGGCGGATCCCAGTAGATCTTCGAGGCGATCCCGCGTTCGGACAGCGTCTCGATGACGGCCTCGCGGTCGACGCCCGGAGCCAGCGTCACGGTGTAGAGCTGGCGGACGTGGTACGCGTCGGCCGGCTCGGGGTGGGGTTCGACGCCGTCGATCCCGGACAGCCCAGCGGCGTACCGTCCGGCAACCCGTCGACGCTCGGCGATCAGTTCGTCGACCTTCTCGAGCTGTGCACAGCCGACGGCGGCGACGAGATCCGACATCCGGATGTTCGTACCGAGCCCGACGTAGTCGCCGCTCGCGGCCGAGTCGAAGTACTCCGCTGAGGCCCGCCCATGGGAGCGAAACCGCTCGAGCCGGCGCGCGAGTTCGTCGTCGTCGGTGACGACGGCGCCGCCCTCGCCGGTCGGCAGGATCTTGTTCTGGCAGAAACTCAGCGCCGCGGTCTCGCCGAACGTGCCGACCGCCTTCCCCCGGTAGGTGCTCCCGAACGCCTCGGCGGCGTCCTCGATCAGCGGAACGTCCGCCTCGGCCGCGACCGCCGCGAGGGCGTCGATCCGGCAGGGTGCGCCGTATGGATGGACCGGCACGATCGCAGCCGTCCGCTCGGTGACCGCATCGGCGACGGCCGCCGGGTCCAACCCGTAGGTCTCCGATTCGATGTCGGCGAACACGGGCCGGGCGCCGACGAGACGGACGGCGTTGGCCGTCGCGATGAAGGTAAACGCCGGGACGACGACCTCGTCGTCCTCGCCGACCCCGTGGGCCTCGAGGGCCGCGACCAGCGCCGTCGTTCCGGAGTTGACCGTTACGGCGTGCTCGACGCCGAGGTAGCGCTCGAGGCCGTCCTCGAACGCCTCGACGTAAGGTCCGTTGGCCCAGTACGAGCCCCGCGTGATGGAGTCGACCGCGTTCCGTACGTCGCGTTCGTCCCAGGCGATCTCGAACAGCGGAATGTCGTCGCTCATCGACGTCGGGTTCGAGGATCCGAAAGGTAAGTAGCCGTTCACTACCTGATCGAACGGGGTCGTTTCGGTCGCCGACCGTCGTTCGTCCCTCGAGTTCGACGCCCGAGTCGACCGACCGCTTTTGGTCGTCCTGACCGAACGGTCACGCATGTACGATTCGGTACTGATTCCGACGGACGGCCGGGAGAACACTGATCGGGCGATCGACGAGGCGATCGACCTCGCTCGCGTCCACGGCTCGACCGTTCACGCGCTGTACGTCGTCAACTCCGCGGCGATCGCGCCGGGAGTGGACTTCGAGGACCTGGAGGTCGCCGGCGGGGAGGCCGTCGACTACGTCGCCACGCGGGCCGCCGACGCTGGCCTCGAGGACGTCCGGACGACGGTGACACACGGCCTACGACACAAGGCGATCCTCCAGTACGCCGACGAACACGACGTCGATCTCATCGTCATGGGTCGCAATCGAGGGCTGGATCGCTTCCTCCGAAAGAGCGTCTCCGAGCGGGTCGCGACCGACTCGACGAGACCGGTGCTCGTCGTCGAGTGAGCGTCAGTCCCTCGCATTCGAAAGCGGTGCCCTCTGCCGCGGCGAGAAAACACTTTTACCGCAGTCTGCTACGGACGATAGATTCTCGTGGTCCGGTCTCCGAATCCGATCCGACTGGTAATCCTCTGGATCGGGCTGGCGCTCGCCCGGTTCGGACTCATTAGCTCCGAGCGAGCGCGCCGGACGACGAACCTCGCCTGGCCCCGCGTCCTCACGGGGCTCGCCCGGATGTCGAAAAACGCCGTCGACGTCGCGATGGTCGGCGTCGCCGTCGGCTCGACGGCGATCGCCGGCGTCGGCTTCGCCGCCCCCTTCTGGGGACTGGCCTTCGCCATCGGCGGCGGGGTCGCCGGCGGGACGATCGCGCTCGTCTCCCAGCGCTACGGCGCCGAAGCCTTCGACTCGCTCGGGCAGGCCGTTCGCTCGAGTGCCGTGCTGGTCGTGCTCCTCACGCTCCCGGTGACGGCGCTGTTCTGGACGTACCCGACCGAGCTGATCTCGATCATCGGTAACGATCCCGAGACGATCTCGCAGGGCGCAACCTACCTCCAGATCGTCGGCCTCGGAGTGCCGTTCGCGGGGCTGAACCTCATCGGGAGCCGCACGTTCGTCGGAATGGACGACGCCTGGACGCCGATGGTCGTCCGTGCCGGTGGCGCTGCCGCGAACATCGGACTCAACGCCGTCCTCATCTTCGGACTCGGCCTCGGCGTCGCGGGCGCCGCCCTCGGAACGGTACTGGCGAACGTCGTCGTCACCGCGACCTTCGCGATAGGCCTCACCGCGGGCTGGCTCCCCGGGATCGGAACCTTCCCGTTCAGCGTCGATCCGTTCGGCGGCTACTTCCACGGCGAGACCATCCGTGACCTGACCTCGATCGGGCTCCCCGTCATGGGGACCAAATCCGTCTGGACGGTCGCCGAGTTCCCCATGCTCGCGATCGTCGCGCTGTTCGGCCCGCAGGTCGTCGCCGCCTACGTCATCGCCCGGCGCATCTGGGGGCTGATGAACACGCCCGGCTGGGGCTTCGGCCTCGCCGCCTCGAGCCTCGTCGGCCAGGAGCTTGGCAACGGTCGCGAGGGGACCGCCGAGCGCTACGGCCGCGAGATCGTCCTCTTCGCCGTCGCCGTCTACGTCGTCGCGGCGGCGATCGTCTTCGCGTTCGCGGAACCGATCGTCCTCGCCTTCACCGACGACCCGGCCGAACTCTCGGTCCCGACCGCCGTCGCGCTGATCTACGCGGCCTGCCTGGCGATCGTCCTCAAGGGGATCTCGACGGGCGCCGAGGGCGCGCTCAAGGCCAGCGGCGACACTCGGTGGCCCTTCTACAGCCAGCTCGTCGGTATGTTCGGGCTCGCGATCCCGCTCGCGTATCTGGGCGCCGCGGGACTGACGGTCCCCTCGGCGACGATTCCGATCCTGGGGCTTTCGACCCCCGGCGTCTCGATTCCCGCACTCGGACTGACGGGACTGTACCTCGCCTTCATCGCCGAAACGGCCGCGCCCGCGGCCATCAACTACTACCGGTTCTCGACCGGGCGCTGGAAGGCGATCAGTCGGGGGTATCGTCCCGGCGCGGCGCCCAGCGACGACTGAGTTACTCGAGGGAAGGCACCGGAACGACGACGACGGGACGGGAGGCCCGCTCGAGCAGCGTTCGTGTCGTCGATCCGACCGCTACTGCAGAGTCAGCGCCGCTGGCCCCGACCACGATCTCGTCCGCGTCGACGGCCGCGGCGGCCTCGAGCAGCTCCGAGACGGCCTCCCCCTCTCGAAACTCGGTCTCGACGCTTCCGGCCGCGGCCAGTCGAACGGGTGCGACGTTCAGCGCTTCCTTGCCGTCGCGTTCGGCCGTCCCGTCACCGGATTCCGCCGTCGCGACGACCCGAACGTCGTCTATGTCCGTCAGTCTGTTCTCGAGGTAGTCACAGATCGCCGCGGTCGCGTGTACGGAGTCGGTGCCGACGAGCAGCTGCATACCACCTCTGCGCGGCGGTTTCCAAAGAAGGTGCGGGCCGCGGCTCCCCAGGGATGGCTTCGATGGCCGGACCCCGAAACGGCCGCTCGCTGCAATACCGGGTGCGTGTGCTCGGATCGAGCACGAGCGCTCCGATGACGAACCGGCAGCCGACGCTGACGACGGCGAGTCGCCTCCGGTCGAGCCGAGCTTACGCATCCGGCTGTCGGTCCCACAGCTCCGTGCCCGATCGTCTGTTTCGCGTATAGCGTTTGGGATCAGCGGAACGGGCGTCCGATCGCTCTCTGTACGGCGTCGAATGAACCGTTTCTTTGCTCCGCCGTCCGGCCGTTGGTTCAGTCACCTCCCTCTTTCCGAACGGCTCACGACAGTATTGTGCAGGCCGAGCCGTTTCCCGTAATCATAACTATCTATCAGGAGATATGGTTTTTGATACTGTCAGTCACTGGTGGAAACGATACCGATCAGTGGCGATCGTCTACCGGATCGGAGCGGCGTTCGTCCTCGGTTCGGTCGTCGGTCTGACCGTCGGCGAACCGGTGACCGTCCTCGAGCCACTCGGCGATCTGTTCGTTCGGCTGCTGAGCATGATCGTCGTTCCGATCATCATCTTCACGCTGCTCATGGGAATCAAAGAGCTGTCGCCGACGTCGCTCGGCAAGATCGGCGGTCAGGTGGTCGCGATCTACGCGGTTTCCTCGATGATCGCGGTGACGATCGGACTGGCCGTCGCGAACCTCATCGAGCCCGGAACGGGAATGACGTTGACGGATGCCGACTTCGAGGCCGACGAAGCCCCCAGCTTCATGGACGTCTTTCTGGGGATCGTCCCGGAGAACCCGATCGAAGCGATGGCGACGGGCGATATCTTGGCGACGATCTTCTTCGTCATCGTCTTCGGACTCGCGCTCGTACTCCTTCGTGAAAGCACCGACGACGAAAGCGTTCGAGACGGCGTCGAAACCGTGTTCAACGTAGCCGACGCGGGCTCGAAAGCCCTCTTCAAGGTCGTCTGGGGGATCATGGAGTACGGTGTGATCGGCATTTTCGCGCTCATGGCCGTCGCGTTCGCCGAGGCCGGAACCGAAGTGTTCAGCACCTTCGGGATGCTGGCGTTAACGCTGGTTCTCGCCGTCGCGATCCATATCGCAGTCGTCTATCTCGGCGTCATGATCCTGCTTCTGACCCAGCAGTCGCCGATCGCGTTCCTCGTCGGGATCAAGGATGCGTTGATGACCGCGGCGAGTATCAGTTCTTCGAGCGCGACGCTGCCGGTCTCGATGTCGAACGCCGATAACAATCTCCACCTCAACGAGGGCGTTTACAGCTTCTCGCTCCCGCTCGGCGCGACGATCAACATGGACGGAACGGGGATGTATCTGGGGATCGTCGCGATTTTCGCGGCGAACATCGTCGGCGCCTCGTTGACGCTCGTCGAGCAGGTCACCGTCGTCGCCATCGCGGTGCTTGCGGGGATCGGCACGGCGGGTGTGCCGAGTGCCGGATTGATCCTGATGACGCTCGTCCTCACGCAGGTCGGCCTCCCGGTTGCGGTCGTCGGGTTCATCGCCGGAATCGATCCGCTGCTCGATCGAATACGGACGATGACCAACGTCACCGGTGACCTGGCCGTGGCGACGCTCGTCGGACACTGGAACGGCGGCGTCGACTTCACGAGCGGGTCCTGGAGCGGAGAAACCGATCTGCTTCCGGATGCTGACTGAGCGGTGACACGGCGATCGCAGGACGTATCGCGGGGCTGCTCGCCTCCGAAATCCGTATTGGTCGGGACGGCGGCAGTGTACCCAGAGTTCGGTCATGGCCACTACTTCCACTCGCCGGCGGTTCCTCCAGTTCGTTGGCGTCGGAACCGCCGGCCTCGCCGGCTGCGCGAGCTTCGAGTTCGACGACGACGAGACACCTAGGAACGACCTGTCGACGCTGATCGCGACGTGGCGCGGACGCGATCCAAGCGACGCGGTCACGCTGCAGTGGCTCGAGGACGCGGACGATCACGACGGCGTCTCGGTCGAGCTGGCGGCCGGCGACGGCTCCAGCGCCGACGCCCGAAGCGGCGTCGACCCGTTCGGCGACTCGGAGCTACTCCGCCACCGGGCGGAGATAACCGACCTCGAGCCCGACACGTCCTACCGAATCGCGGTCGATGGCGACGAAACCGACCTTTCGGTCCACACTGCCCCCGACGAAGTTGACGATTCGCTCTCGTTCGCGGAAGGCGGAGACATCGGGACCGACGATGTCGTCCCCCGGCTCCACGAGCAGGCGGCCTCGCGGGATCCGCTGTTCGGCCTCGTCGGGGGCGACCTCGCGTACGCCGACGGCTACGACGTCGAGAAGTGGGTCACCTTCCTCGAGCACTGGCACGAGCACATGCGATCGGGCGACCGTCTCGTCCCGCTGGTCGCCGCTATCGGCGATCACGAACTCCGCGATCGAGAGTACTACGGCACGCCCGAAGACGCGCCGTACTTCTACTCGCTGTTCGACAACGTCCAGGAGGATCGGGCCTACTGGGCGCTCGATATCGGCGACGAACTGTCGATCCTGCTCCTCGACTCGAACCACACCGCCGAGGTCGCGGGAACCCAGACGGAGTGGTTCGAGCGCGCCCTGGCCGAGCGAAGCGATCGCGAGCACCTCCTGGCGGCCTACCACGTCCCCGCCTTCCCGTCGGCCAAGGACCTCGACGACGAGGAGCGCGGGAGCATCCGCGAGCACTGGGTGCCGCTGCTCGAGGCGTACGACGTCGACGTCGCCTTCGAGCACGACGACCACACCTACAAGCGCACCCACCGCCTGCTCGACGGGGAGCCCGACGAGGACGGCGTGCTCTACCTCGGCGACGGCGCGTGGGGGCGCGAGGCCAGGGAGCCGTACACTCCGGCGGAACGGCCGTGCCTCGCGGTGAGCGAGAGCGCCCTGCACGTGATCGACGTGGAACTCTCCGCGGACGGCTCCCGACGGTTCGAGGCGGTCGGCCCCGACGGCGAGGTCGTCGATCGACTCGAGGAAAGCGGGACGGGGTCACAGCACCGATTCGGCGGCGAGGTTGCCCTCGAGCGAAGCGACGTCGGCCTCGTGCCGAAGACGATCCGGTAGCGCGCTCCTTCGAGGCGCTCGTCAGTTCGTGCTCGGTAGCACACTCTTCTGCTCTCGATCGGTGACCGATCGACCGTCGTCGGGCGTATACGACATGCGGGTATACGGAACTCCCTCGAGCTGACGAGAGCGACTACTTCGGTTCGACGATCCCAGCCTGGCCGTCCTCGCTCCGTGCGATCGCGGCGAAGCGTTACAGGAACATGAACCGAACCCGCTGCACGCCGTCGAAATCCTTCAACCGGTAGATGAGCTGTCTGATCCGTTCGGCCTCGCCGTCGACGAACACCGTCTCGAGACACCAGTCGCCCTGGTGGGCGTGACTGGTCGAGATGATCGCCTCCTGGTAATCGTGCTGGACGTCGTGGAGCCGCTCGATCACGCGCTCGTGTTCGTAGTCGAAGACGACGACCCCGGTTACGGACCCGGTCGTCGTCTCGAGGGTTCGGTGCCGTTCGACGTACTCGGCCATCGCCTCGCGAACGGCCCGCGACCGCGAGTCGAGCCCCTCGGCCTGCCAGGTCGCATCGAACTCCTCGAGGATCTCGTCCGGAACGGCGAGACTGGTGCGCATAGTTGTTTCACGGTCGCCGGATCCATTACCGCTTCTCTTCGAAGCGACCGCCTCGGATTCTCGGGACTCGGCCGGTTCGTGGTCGTCTCCCCCACAGTTATTTTCGTCACCGACCTAGTTCGGGTATGGGCAGCGACGGCGGCTACAGTCTCACCGAAATTTTCGCGATCAAGTTCGTACTCGCCGACATCGTCATCATCGCTGCACTGCTGTTCGCCGGCCCGATCTATGCCGTCGCGATCACCGCCCTGCTGGTCGTCAGCGTCTTTCTCGTCTGGTACCTGACCGAACGGGTCGGCAGCGGGGACGCGACCGACGCCGACGAACCCCGTCGAGAGCCGGTCGATCCCGTCACCGAGCTACAGAACCGCTACGCCGCCGGCGAGCTCTCGGAGGCGGAGTTCGAGGCGAAACTCGAGCATCTGCTTGACTCGAACGAGCGGGCCGAACGGGCGGGCGTCGAAACGAGGGAACTCTCCCTCGAGCGCGAGCGATCGTAGGAGGCCAGATTTAGGATACTCCGGCGATACCGTTTCGAACGAGATGTACGTCGGCGACGATCGCACGAACGGGGCGGGGACCGCGTGACCGACGTCGCGGTCGCCGACGCCGTCGACGCCTACCTCCAGCGAAAGGCCCGCGGCGATCCCGACGGTCCCGGTGCCGGGACGTACGCGGCCAACGCCGAGTCGGTCCTCCGCCGGTGGGTCGAGTGGCTCGCCGAGGAACGAGGAATCCGATCGGTGTTCGATCTGGCGCCCGATCACATGCGGGCGTACGCCGAGGAACTCCGCGACCGAACCGAGAGCGGCGCGTACGCGCCCTCGACGGCAGGAACCTACTACGCGGTCGTTCGCGCCTTCCTCTCGTGGTGCGTTCGCGGGGGAATCCTCGAGGCGAACCCCGCGGCCGACGAGACCGCGACGGCCGCGCTCCCGGTGACGATCGAGGGCGACGCCGGAGAGGGGTGGAGCGCGGAGCGCAGACGAACCCTCGAGCGCCACGTCCGCGAGCGCGCGATCGAGGCCTCGAGCGACGGGTTCGACCGCGAGGAACGATGCGGTCGGCTCCGGGAGTACGCGCTGGTCGCGTTGCTCGTCTACTCGGACGTGCGGGGAAGCGAGCTGTTCCGAGTTCCCCGGGACGACCGACGGACGGGCGCCGTCTGGGAGGACGTCGACTTCTACACCGGGACGATCCGGGTGCTCGGTCGCTCCCAGCGACTCGAGGAGGTGCCGCTGCCGGCCCCGGTCAGGACGCCGCTGCGACGGTACCGGGTCGCACTCGATCCCCCCGCGAACGACTGGCCGCTGTTCCCGACCCGCCACGCGCCCTCGATCGCCCGTCGGGTGCGGGACGTGCTCGCCGAACGGGGCCACGAAGAAGGCGAGATCGAGTCCATAATGGACGAGTCGACGGCGACCGAGCTGGCCCGCGAGCGCGCGATCGCGCCCCCGGCGATCACGACGGAGGGAGCCCGGTCGGTGCTACGGCGGCTCTGCGAGGACGCCGGGGTCGCCGGCGAGGAGTCGCCGACCCCGAGGGACCTCCGTGGCGATCGGCCGGTCGGCTACCGGCGCGAGGCGTCGGGCTCGAGTCCCGCGCTTCGAGCGACGGTGCTCGAGCAGACGATCGCCGTTCCGCAGCGACGCCCGGTTTTCGAGGTCGTCGATGCCCGCGAGGACGAAGAATCGAACTGAGGAAGTGAAGAGGGAAGACGCGTCTCGTTTTCGCCAACGGAGCGAGCCGAGTCGCTAGATCAGCAGCCAGAGGATGACCGTCAACACGAGCGTTAGCACGAGCACTGTCAGACCGATGCTGGCCCGGAGATGGATCGTCGACGGGCGGCCGCCGTCGGCGGGGCGCCGTTCCTCGACGTCGACGATCCAGTTCGGCAGTCGGCGAGCCGCCGCGTCGACTGCCAGTACGGGGTTGTCCCCGATCCAGTAACAGCTCGTGACGAAGCTGACGGCCGCGCGGTCGACCGCGGCGTACAGCTCGGTGACCGCGAGCATCGAGCTCCGACCGAGGTGGTATCCCGCGGGATTGACGATCAGCGCGGGGTCGGAGTAGTCCATCTTCGACAGCGGTTTGCGGATGAGCTTGAATCCGACCGCCGAGATGGCGATCAGGATCGCCGCGTCCTGCAGGTGGCCCATGCTGTACGGCGTGAGCGGCTGTTCCTCGCCGCCCGGACCGAGGAACTGCGTGCCGTCGACCAGCGGGAGGATGTCGGTGAACACGGGCCAGCCGACCGCCGGCAGTCCGAGCACGACGCAGGCCCCGCCGACCGACAGCATCGCCGCCGTCTGTCCGACCTTCGAGTCCTTGACCGATCGATCGCTCTCGCCGTGGAAGAAGACGTAGAAGCCGAGCTTGATGAACGAGAGGAAGGTCCCGACCGCGCCGATAAACAGCAACCAGTACAGCGCCTCGTACTCGGGTGCGCCGTAGTAGCTCGGATCGGCAGCGTCGAGCACCATCCCCTTGCTGATGAAGCCGCTGAAGCCGGGGACGGCGGTGATCGACAGCGCGCCGATGAAGAAGGCGATCGCGGTCAGGGGCATCTCGCGCCAGAGCCCGCCAAGCTTGTAGAGGTCGTTCTCGTTCGTGCGGTAGATGACGACCCCGACGGCCATGAACAGCAGGCTCTTGTACAGGACGTTGTTGAACAGGTGCCCCATCGCGCCGGCGGCACCGATCGTCGTCCCGATCCCGATCCCGGCGACCATGTAGCCGAGCTGGGCCTGGATGTGATACGACAGCAGCGCGCGCATGTCGTGCTGGAGTAGGGCGAAGACGACGCCGTAGACGGCCATCAGCCCGCCCATGTACGCGAGGTAGACGTTCCCCTCCGGAACCGCCCGCAGGAGGATGTAGGCGCTGGTCTTCGTCGTAAAGGCCGCGAGGAACACCGAGGCCGCGAAGTGCGGACGCGGGTAGGTGTCCGGAAGCCAGGTGTGGAAGCCGACGAACGCGACGTTGACGCCGATGCCGACGATCGCGAGCAGCATCGGGAGCCCGTCGGCCATCCCGCCGGCCAGCAGCGCGTCGGTGTACTCGACGCCCTCGCCGAAGACGAACGAGCCGACCTGTGCGTAGTGGGCTGTCACCGCGAACAGCACCAGGCTGCCGCCGATCCCGTGTGCCAGCGCGTAGCGATAGCCCGCGCGGACGGCGTCGCCGCCGTAGTTCCAGACGAGCAGCGTGCTCGTCAGCGCCATGATCTCCCACATGAAGACCAGCGAGAGCCAGTCGCCGGCGAACGCCGCCCCGAGCGCGCTGGCAACGTAGGTCAGCGCGATGGCGGTCATTCGCTTGGATGCCTCGCTCGAGTAGGCGTAGATCACGGCGAACGTGCCGAGGAACCCGAGCGCGACGCCCATCATCCGGGTGAACTCGTCGATGTAGAACGGCTGGACATCGGCGAAGCCGAGGAAGGTGCCCGACAGCAGGGCGCCGTCGGGGGCGAACAGCGCGACTGCGACCACGGATGCGAGACTCAGCGCGCCGACGGCGAAGCCGAGTATCCGCGGGAGGACGAGCGCGAGCAGCGCCGCCGCAAAGACCACGAGCGGCGGGTAAGCCATCGTCAGGAGTTCGGATTCGATCATTCGTCCATCACCTCGAGGGCTTCCGGCCAGCCCATCTCACGCAGCTCCGCGAACTCCACGCCGAAGGTCGTCTCGACGATGTAGGTCGCGAGATCCAGGAAGATCGCGTAGTCCGGAATCACGCCGAGCGTGACCGCGCCGACGGCGATGACGGTAATCGGGAACATCATGAGCCAGGTGCTCTCGACGAACGGCTTGTGGCGCTCCCAGCCGCCCGGCGGCGCGCCGCCGTGGTGGTCGTGATGATCACCGTGATCGTGGTGGTCGTCGGCGTGGTCGCCGTGGGTTCCCGGGGTGCCGGGAACGTCGGCGTCGCTCGGGTACTGATCGACGGCGTACTCGAACTCGCCGTCGTTAGCCTCACCGTGCGTCTTCGGCTCGTCGCGTTCGTCGGCGTCCTCGGGTTTGGCTGGCGTGCCGGCCCCCTTCGCCTCGGACTCGTCGTCGCGATCGGCCGGCTGCGGCTGTCCCTCGTCGTGTGGCCGGTCACCGGACGGGTTCCCGCCGTCCGTCGCAACCTCCTCCTCGTCGGCGAAGTACGATTCGCGCTTGCCGCCCGCCGGGAACTCGAGCAGGGGTTTCGCGTCGTGGCGGTCCTCGCTCTCGAAGAAGGCGGTGTAGACGACGGGCCAGAGGTAGGCGATGTTCAGAATCCCCGAGACGATCAGCGCGCTCGCGAAGATCCAGTAGCCGCCGCCGACCGAGCCGGAGCCGATCAGCATGTAGAACTTGCTGACGAAGCCGGCGATCAGCGGCATGCCGGCCATTCCGGCTGCGCCGATAGCGAAGGCGGACATCGTCAGCGGCATCCGTTTGCCGATGCCGGCCATCTCGCTGACGTAGTCGGTGTGGGTCTCGACGTGGACCGCCCCCGCACAGAAGAACAGGGTGAGCTTCCCGAACGCGTGAGCGGGGATGTGGAACAGCGCTCCCAGGATCGCGTACGGATGGAGCATCGAGAGCCCGAGCACGATGTAAGAGAGCTGGGCCGTCGTCGAGAACGCCAGCCGGCGTTTGAGGTGGTCTTTCCGCATCGCGATGATACTCGCCGCGGTCAGGGTGAACGCGGCCAGAATCGCGACGGGAACGTTCAGTCCGACCTCGCCGATGCCGGGAACCGACAGCGGGAGGTCGTGGATGAGTCCGGGTCCGAACACCTCGAGGATCACTCGAGCGACGCCGAAGGCGCCGGACTTGACGACCGCGACCGCGTGGAGCAGTCCGGAAACCGGGGTTGGCGCGACCATCGCGTCGGCCAGCCAGGAGTGAAGCGGCATCACCGCGGCCTTGACGCCGAAGCCGGCGATCAGCAGGTAGAACGCGGCCTGGGCGATCGCGGGATCGGCCTGGGCGGCCGTCGCGAGGGCCTCGATACCGCCGGCTTCGAACGCGACGGTCGGATCGCCGGCCTGCTGGGTGAGCCAGTAGGTCATGACGGTGCCGGCAAGCAGAAAGACCCCGCCGCCGAAGAACGTGTAGGTGAGGTACTTCCGACCCGCGATACGGGCCTCGTCGTCCTCGTTGTGGGCGACCAGCGGGTAGGTGACAAGCGAGAGCAGCTCGTAGAAGAGGAAGATCGTCACCAGGTTCCCCGCGAAGGCGATCCCGATCGCCGTCGACAGGCTGGCCGCGAAGGAGGCGAAGAAGCGGGTCTGGGCGTGCTCGTCGAGCCCGCGCATGTACCCCGCCGCGTAGAAGGAGGTAAAGATCCACAGAAAGCTCGCGAGCATCGCGAACAGCATCCCCAGCGGGTCGGCCCGCAGGACGAAGTCGATTCCGGCGAGGAACTCGACGCCGAGCGACTCGCTGAGACTCCAGTAGTAGACGGTGCCGTCCATCACGCCGGGAAGCATGCTCAGCACGATGCCGAACTTCGCCAGCGCGGCTAGCACCGACCAGCCCTCTCGGACGTTCGGGTAGCGATACGACGCGATAATCAGAACCATCGCGACCGCCGAGACGAGGACGGCGGCGAGCGGCAGTACGGATGCTTCAGTCATTTAGTTAAACACCTCCGAGGTGAACGGCTCGAGCCACTCGAAGAGCGCGCCACCGGCGAAGCCGAGCAGCACGGCCGAAATCGCGATGGCGACGAGCAAGGCGAGCATCCCGAGGGAGACGTCCTCGGGCGAGCCGCGAGTGAACCGGCCGGAATCGATGAGGATTCCGGAACCGCCTCCACCCCCATCCGTCGCGACGCCCGTACCGTGTGGGGACTCGACGGGTGCGGCGGGTGTGAAGTACATCTTCTCGAGCAGCCTGGCCGAGTACGCGAGCGTCAGCATCGTGCTGAGGAAGACGACCGCTGCGATCGACCACAGCTCGGCCTCGACGGCGCCGACGGCGATATACCACTTGCCAATGAAGCCGGCCGACGGCGGGATCCCGATCAGCGCGATCAACAGGAGCGCGGTCGAGCCGGCGACGAACGGTCTGTTGTCCGCGAGGCCGGCGTACTCGTCGACGGTGCGGACGCCGTAGCTGACCGCGATGACTCCGGCGGCGACGAACAGCCCGGCTTTCATGACGCCGTGGCCGATCAGGTGGATGATCGCGCCGACCAGCGCCGTTTCCGTAAGGGCGCCGTAGGCGGCGACGACCAGCCCGAACTGCGAGACCGACGAGTAGGCGAACATCCGTTTGACGTCCCGCTGGATCACCGCGAGCGTGCTGCCGGCGATCACGCTGACGGCGCCGACGGTGACGACGATCTCCTGGGCGTACGGCGTCGTCGCGATAAATTCGACGCCGAAGACGTCGAACATCACGCGGCCGAGCGCGTACGCCGACACCGTCGAGACCAGCGCCGCGATCAGCGGCGTCACGCCGTCGGGGGCGTGCTGGTAGGCGTCGGGCTGCCAGGTGTGAAGCGGCCACTGGGCGACCTTGATCGCGAAGCCGACGAAGATGAAGGCGAAGCCGGCCCGCAGCAGCGTCAGATCGCTGCCGCCCTCCGCGGCGACCTGCGGGATCGCCTCGCCGAGGACCTCCATGTTCAGGGCGCCGGTCGCCATGAACAGGAAGCCGACGCCGATCAGGTACAGCGAGGCGCCGACGGTTCCCAGGATGAGGTACTTCAGGGCCGCGACGGCCGACTCGGGACCGTCGCCACTCGAAATCATGGCGTACGTGCCGAGCCCGACGATCTCGAGGAAGACGAACATGTTGAAGACGTCGCCTGTCAGCGAGAGGCCGATCAGCCCGCCGACGAGCAGCAGGTAGCCGGCGTAGAACGTGTTCCCGCGCGGGCCGCCGACGCGGGTGTACGCGAGAAGCCCGGCGGCGGTGACGGTCACGAGCGCGATAATCAGCGTCGAGAACGGGTCGGCGACGAGTTCGATGCCGATCCCCTGAGGGGTGTCCCAGCCGCCCAGCACGTGGACGACTCGGTCCTGTGCGTACACCGCGTTCGCGAGGTAGGCCGTTCCCGCGACCAGCCCGACCGTCGTCAGCGCCGTGACCGACCAGCCGGTCCGGTCGAACCACAGGCCGAGCGCGATCGGGACGGCGGCCATCAGAATCGGCACCGCGATCAGCAGGGCCGGGAGGAGTTCCGCGCTACTCATCGGCACGCACCTCCCGGAGGGTGTCCTCGCGGAGCGTTCCGTACTCCGCGTGGATGCGGACGATCAGCGCGAGGCCGACCGCGGTCAGTGCGATACCGACGACGATGGCGGTCAGCACGATCACGTGCGGGAGCGGACTCGCCATCAGCCCCGGGTCGCTCCCGTCTGCGGGAACGATCGGCGCTCGGCCGCCCTCGACGTAGGCGACCGCGACGAAAAACAGGAAGATCGCGGTCTGGAAGAGGTTGACCCCGATCAGCTTCTTTACGAGGTTCTGATTGGCGATCATCATGTACATGCCGACGCCCATCAGGACGAACATCAGGGCGTAGGCGTACCGCGTCGCCAGCACGTCGACTGCACCCTCAATCATCGTCGCGCACCTCCGTCCGGTGGTAGTCGGAGTCGTGGCTGACCGGCGTAAACCCCGACGCCGTCGCGAAGAACAGCGTCATGATGACGCCGGCGACGATCAGGGCGACGCCGCCGACCTCGATCGCCTCCATCCCCCAGTAGTGGGCGATGCCGAACGTGTCGACGAAGGCGTTGTACTCGAGGAAGTTGTACCCGAGCGCCATCGTCGCGAACCCGGTCCCGATGAAGATGGCGACGCCGCCGGTGATGAGGCCGACGACGAAGGAATTGCGCAGCCAGCGGCGGGTCGACTCGATGCCGAACGCGAACGCGAGCATGAGGACGGTGACGCCGATGATAGTCCCGCCCTGGAAGCTCCCGCCCGGAGTGTCGGCTCCGTGGAGCGAAAGGAACATGCCGTAGGTCAGGGTAAACGGTGCGATGATCTTGACGGAGGTCATGATCACCTGGCTCTCAGTGTAGGTATCGCCGTAGTCGGAGTCAGACATTATGTGAACACCTCCCGTTTCAGCACGAGCAGAACTGCGATGCCGGCCGCGAAGACGACGACTGCCTCGCCGAAGGTGTCGAACCCTCGGTAGGAGGCGAGCACCGCGGACACGGCGTTCTGGGCGCCCGTATCGGCGTAGGTCTCCTGGATGTAGTATAGCGAGGGCGTCTCGGTGAGCACCCCGCCGCCCCAGACGGGCGCGTCGGGGTCACCGACGGCGTACATGTCCGGGAGCAGCGTCATGAGGACGACGACGAACCCGCCGGCGACAACTACCGCCGGCACGTTGATCTGTTCGAACAGTTCGTCCGTCGACGGTCGGGTCGTTCGCGCGATCGTCAACAGCAGCAGGATCGTCGTCACGCCGGCGCCGATCGCGGCCTCGGTCATCGCGACGTCGGGCGCCAGCAGGAACGTGTAGAGGATCGCCATCCCCAGGCTGTAGGCGCCGAAGACGACGATCGCCGACAGCACGTCCCGGAACAGCGCGGTCGTGACCGCGGCCAGGAGGATGAAGATCGCAAGCGTGTACGCGACGGCGGTCTCAATCATCGCTGGTCACCTCCTCGTCGGTCTCCTTCTCCCAGGGCGTGATCCCCGACTCGGCCGCCGAGCGGGCGATCGCGTGGGCCGCCGTCGGGTTCGTGATGAACACGAAGAACAGCAAGAGAACGGTGTAGACCGTCGCGTTCTGCCAGCCCAGCGCCAGCGCGACGGCGGCGAGTGCGAGCCCCGCGCCGAGGGTGTCGGTCTGGGAGGCCGTGTGGGCCCGCGAGTAGACGTCCGGCAGGCGGATGACGCCCACCGCGGAGACGAACGTAAAGAACAGTCCGAAGGCGACGAGGATGACGATCGCCCAGAAGCGCAGCTCCTCGAAGAAGGGGATCGCCTCGACGAGTCCCTCGATCACAGCACACCACCCCGTTCGACCGTGAACTTCGAGATGGCGATCGCCATCAGGAAGTTAAGCAGGGCGTAGATCAGCGCGATGTCGAGGAACCACGGCTCGTCGAGCCCCGCGGCCAGCAGGGCGAGGATGACGACCGTGTTCGTTCCCAGCACGTTCACCGCCAGCAGCCGATCCTGGGTCGTCGGACCGGCGACGACGCGGTAGAACATTAGGATCGCCAGCACGACGAACAGCGCCGCGGCGCCGAGGAAGATCTCGTTGATCAGCTCGGCGGTCACAGCTCGTCACCTCCGATGATTTCGGCGTCGCCCCGTTCGCGCGGCGAGGCGATCGCCGCCGACTCTCTCCCGTGAAAGACGAACCGGACCGCGCGCTCGAGCGCGCCGTCGAACAGGTCGTCGCGGGCGCTTGCGATCAGCGAGTGGACGACCAGCCGCTGGTCGTCGGCACGGATCGTTAGCGTTCCAGGAGTGAGCGTGATGCTGTTGGCAAGCGCCAGCAGCGGGAGCCCGCTCCTGACGTGGGCGTTGACCCGGGTCAGCTTCGGGTCGATCGGCATCGACGGCCGCAGGATGACGATCGAGATGGCGAGGTTCGCCTTGATGATCTCGAACAGCAGGTACGGGACGTAGAGCCCGAATCGGACCGTCCGAACCGGAGATCGGACGCGACCGAGCGGGAACGTGAACGTCACGTTCGCCAGCGCGACGGCGACGATGCCGGCGACGGCCGCACCCGTGACCAGATCGAACCAGTAGGTCGGATCGCCGAGCACGAGGTAGAACCCGTAGGAGATCCAGAACATCGCGAACAGTCGGTCGAACTGCTGGGTCCCGTCCCCGATCAGCTGTTCGTGGCGGGCGGGACGCTCGACCGGGGCCTCCTCGTAGGGGAGTCCGACGGCCTCGAGTTCGCGCTCGATGGGCTGGAGCAGTCCGGCCGTTGCGCCCGGTTCGTACTCCGGATCGAGGACGACGCGATCGATGTCGTGATCGTCGGCGTACTCGCTGAACGTCCCGACGAAGTCCCTGGGACCGAAGAGATACTCCTCGTCGCCGAGTACGGCCGTTTCGATAGTGACCGACGAACTGTCCGCGTCCTCTCGCGCCCAGCTCTCGGCCCTCGAGAGGAGGGATCTCGCCGTCTCCACCTCGGTCTGTCCCTCCGGCATCTCCCTATCGCTTGGCAGCGCGACGACCAGGTGACACTCGAGGTCGTCGGCTCGCTCGAGTCCGGACCGGATGGCGTACCCGACCGTCTGTCTGACGGTGACCGTCTCGGACAGGGGGACGAGGATTCGTTCAGCCGCCACGGTAACTCCCTCCGCGCGACCGTCGTTGTACACTCATGGCTCTCGTTGTTAGTCGAGTCAAGCGGTAGCCGTAGGAAAACGATTTCGTTATCCGCCAGTCGGACCGAACGCGAGAGTTTCGAAACGAACCCGAAAGGGATGTTCGAATCGGATGGCTTAGCGGAGTTTTGCCGACCGAACGTCCGGTTGCCGGTCGAACAGACGCGCTAACCGGTGCGTTCGCCGTCGGTCGAGCGATTCGGCATCGGACCACAACCTTTACAAATATACTTTCAGTAGACAAAGCTGATTTGTATGTCGGAGGAAACCGTCACCGACCGAATCGACGCCGCACGTGCGGTGCTAACACCAATACAGGCCGCAACCGGCCTGACGTTCGCCGCGGGAATCGCGTTCGTCCTCGTGTTCCTGCAGGACCCACTCGCACACGACGCGATGCACAACTTCCGGCACGCGGCGGGGATCACCTGCCACTGAACCGATGCTCTACGACTACCTCCGCCGGGGCGTGCAGGCAGGTGTGATCGCCGGCCTCGCGTACGGGCTGTTCATGGCGTTCGTCGCGAATCCGCTCAGCGAGTATCTCCACCACGCACAACACGACCACGGTCACGATCACGGCCACGGCCACGACCACGCCCACGCCGTCTCCGAGACGACGACGGCGATCGTCAGCGTCGGAAGCGGCGTCCTCTGGGCGATCTTCCTCGGCGGCGTCTTCGCGATCGCGCTGTACTTCCTCGAGCCGGCGCTTCCCGGCCGCGGTACGGGCAGCGCGTTCGTCCTCGCCGGTGCCGGATTCCTGACGGTGTCGGCGACGCCGTGGCTCGTCCTCCCGCCCGCGGCCCCAGGCGCGGAGCAGCTGTATACCGTCGAGCTGCGACTGGCGATCTACGTCGGACTCGTCGCACTCGGCGCGCTCGTCTCGGCCGCAGCGATCGGTTCGTACGGGTGGGTCGCGTCCCGACACCGGGCGCTCGGAATCGTCGCCGCTACGGTACCGATCGTCGCGACGGCGGTCGTCCTCTCGACGGTCGCACCGACGATCGTGAGCCATCCCGAGCTGGCCGGCGAGCTCGTCTCGGCGTACCAGGCGATGGCCGCGCTGAGCCAGGCCGCGATCTGGGGGATCCTCGCCGCATCGGTGAGCTGGCTCGAACGCCGTGAGACGACGTCGACAGCCGGTGTTGTCGGCCCGAACGACCGTCGCTCGACGAGCCCCTGACCATGCAACGACGAACGACCCGACAGCGGGAACGTCTCGGCGCGTGCGTGTTCGTCTGTACGAACGACCGCGACTCCGACTACGCCTGCTGTGGCGACGTCGGTGCCGAGGAGACGCTCGCGGCGGTCAAATCCTGGCTCCGCGAGCGTGGTGCGTTCTGGTCGCCGGTCGGCGTCACGACGACCGGCTGTCTCGGCCTCTGTAGCGAGGACGGGGTGGCGATCGCGATCCAGCCTCGCGACGAGTGGTACGCCGACGTCACCCCGGAGGACGTGCCCGAACTGCTCGAACGCGAGTTCGGCCCGAACGCCGACTCGATCGACGAGCGGGCGGCCGACGCGGACGATCGCGATTCGCTCGATGCGACTCACCCCCACGATTGATCCTGCTGGGCGTCGTTGCCGGTCGTATGACAGGTGAGATCGTCGTCGTCGACGGCGCACGGACACCCCACGGCACGCTGCTCGGATCGCTCGCCGACGTCGAGGCCGTCGAACTGGGACGGACGGCGCTGGACGGTTTGCTCGAGCGAACTACCGTTTCCGGGGAGGAGATCGACTGGGTAGCGCTGGGGAACGCGATCCAGGCCGGGATCGGACAGGTGCCGGGTCGGCAGGCCGTCGTCGAGTCCGATCTGCCAAACGAGACGCCGACGACGACGGTCAACGAGGCCTCGGGCTCTGGGCTGCGGGCGATCGCACTGGCGGTCGACCGTATCGCAGCCGGGCGAGCCGAGTTCGCCGTCGCCGGCGGCTTCGAGTCGATGACCAACGCCCCCTGGATCCTGCCGGACTACCGCACGGGACGGCGTCACGGCGACGCGACGCTGAAGGACTCGATGATCATGGACTCGCTGTGGGACGTCAATCTCGATGTCCACATGGGCGAGATCACCGAACGTCTCGTCGACCGCGAGGGTGTCCCCCGTGAGGCACAGGACGAGTACGCCCTCGAGAGCCACCGCCTGGCTGCGGAGGCGATCGAGTCGGGCGCGTTCGACGACGAGGTCGTCCCCGTAGAGGCGGGCGGAGAGACGATCGACACCGACGAGGGACCGCGTCCCGACTCGACGCTGGCCGATCTCGCCGAGCTTCCGACCTCCTTTCGCGAGGACGGAACGATCACGCCGGGCAACGCCTCGAAGCTCAGCGACGGCGCGGGCGCGGTGCTGCTGGCTGACGCAGACGTCGCGGCAGACCGCGGGCTCGAGCCGATGGCGACCGTCGCCGACTACGAACTGGTCTACCGGGACCCCGACGAGTTCAACGAGGCCGTCGGCGACGTCGTCGCGAGTCTGCTCGAGCGAAACGCCCTCGAGGCGGACGACGTCGACGCGTTCTGGATCAACGAGGCGTTCGCGGCCCAGTCGGTGTACGTTATGGACCGACTCGGCGTTCCACGCGAACGGATGAACCCCCGCGGCGGTGCGGTCGCGTTCGGCCACCCGATCGGCGCCTCCGGCGGGATGCTGGCGACCAGTCTGGCGTACCAGCTCCGGGACGAGGGCCTCGAGCGCGGGCTCGTCGGGATGAGCGTCGGCGGCGGCGGGGCGATCATGGCGCTGCTCGAGAGCCCCTGAGGCTCCGAGCGCCGAACACGGGTTCCGAGGGGTTTACCTTCCCGCTGTTCCCAGTAGTAACCAATGACGCTGTACTCGCGAGTTCGCCCGCTCGCGTTCAAACTCCCCGCCGAGACGGCCCACGTTCTCGGCAAACGGGCGCTACGAGCGGCGCAGTCGACGTGGACGACTCGAGCCCTCCTCGCCTCGACCTATCGGTACGCCCATCCCGCCCTCGAGACCGAGCTGTTCGGCTGCCGGTTCGGGAGCCCCGTCGGCGTGGCCGCAGGGTTCGACAAGAACGCCGAAGTGACACACGCCCTCGAGGCGCTCGGGTTCGGGTTCGTCGAGATCGGAACCGTCACGCCCTACCCCCAGTCCGGCAACGACCGGCCGCGGCTGTTCCGACTGCAGGAGGACGGGGCGATGATCAACCGGATGGGGTTCAACGGCGACGGGATGGAGCAGGTCCGGGATCGCCTCGAGCGAGACGGCCCGCCACAGATTCCGCTCGGGGTCAACGTCGGCAAGATGAACTCCTCGAGCGAACGGGAGGCGGTCGAGGACTACCGGCGGGTGTTCGTCCGGCTCTCGCCGTTCGCCGACTACGTCGTCGTCAACGTCTCGTGTCCGAACACGCCCGACGAGTTCGACGAGGCCTCCCCTGACCACCTGCGGAACATCTTCGAGGCTCTCGAGGCGGAAAACGACGACGACGTCCCGATCCTGGTCAAGATCGGTCCCGACTCGCCCAGGGAGTCGATGCTCGACCTCGTCGACATCGTCGCGGACTGTGACCTCGACGGGATCGTCGCGACGAACACGACAACCAGTCGGGAGGATCTCGAGTCGCCGCGTCGGGAGGAGTGGGGCGGTCTCAGCGGCGATCCGCTCGAGGAGCGCTCGACGGCCGTGATTCGGACGCTGGCGACACACACCGACGACGACCTGCCGATCGTCGGCGTCGGCGGCGTCGACTCGGCGAGAAGCGCCTACGAGAAGATCCGCGCGGGCGCCTCGCTCGTTCAGCTCTACACCGGGTTCGTCTACGGCGGTCCCGGGACGGCAAAACGGATCAACCACGGACTGGTCGACCTGCTCGAGCGCGACGGGTTCTCGTCGGTCGAGGACGCGGTCGGCGCGGATCTCGAGTAGGACGGCCGCATACGGACCGCTGTAAGTCATTTCCGGGGCGACTGCGACCCGTTTCTACGGTCGCACCGGCAAATCGGTACAGCAGTCCGTATCAGTCGACGTCGACCCGCGTCCCGTACCCCGACTCGCCAACCACGTTGCCGTCCTGGTAGACGATCTCACCGCGGACGACCGTCGCGGTCGCCTTGCCGACGAACGACTCCCCGACGAACGGCGTCACGCAGTTCTTCGAGTGTAACTCGTCGGCGCTCTCGAGGGTCCACTCCGTATCGGGGTCGACGATCGTGAAGTCGGCGTCGGTGCCGACCTGCAGCGACCCCTTCTGTGGGTACATTCCCCATACCTGGGCGGGGCGGGTCGAGTGGCGACGCACCCACTCCTCGAGGGTGAGCCGTCCTTCGTCGACGAAGCTGAGCGCGACGGGCACCTCGGTCTCGAGGCCGACGAACCCCGAGGTCGCGTCCCAGGTGTTCCCGAACGGGTCGTCGACCTTCTTCTCCTCGGGGGTGTGGGGCGCGTGGTCGGTCGCGATGCAGTCGATCACGCCGCCGTCCATGCCGACCTCCCAGAGGCGCGCTCGCTCGTCGGCGTCGCGGATCGGCGGCTGGATCCGGGCGACGTTGCCCTTCTCGCGCATCACGTCCTCGGTGAACCAGAGGTAGTGGGGTGTCGTCTCCGCGGTGACGTCGACCCCTCGATCCTTGCCGCGGGCGACGGCTTCCGCCGCGGAGCCCGAGGAGACGTGGAACATGTGGACGCTCGCGTCGGTCTCCTCGGCGAAGGTGATCATCCGCTCGACGGCCTCCCGTTCGGCGATCACGGGCCTCGAGTGGGAGTGGTCGATCGGCTCGTTTCGCCCCTCGCGTTTGAACCGCTCCGTGTAGTGGTCGATGATCTCGCCGTTCTCCTCGTGAAAGCCCAGTCGCTTGCCCGTCTCGCCGATCCGCTCCATCGCCTCGAGAATCTCGCCGTCGGTCGGCGGCGGGACGTCGCCGACCGTCGAGCCGAGGAAGATCTTGTAGCCGAGCACGCCGGCGTCGTCGAGGTCGGGGATCAGATCCAGGTTCTCGCTCGTGACGACGGCGTAGCTCTGGAAGTCGACGTGGGCGCCGGCCTCGCCCCGTTCGTACTTCAACTCGAGGTGCTCGGGACTGTCGATGACGGGATCGGTGTTCGGCATCCCGACGACGGTCGTCACGCCGCCCGCTGCGGCCGCCCGCGTTGCGGACTCCCAGTCCTCCTTGTACTCGAGACCGGGTTCGCGGTTGTGGATGTGGCAGTCGACGACGCCGGGAGCGAGGACGTTCCCGTTGGCGTCGAGGACCCGCTCGGCACCGGGGAGCCGATCGGTGCGCCCGACGGCGACGATCGTCCCGTCCTCGACCGCGACGCCGGTGTCGGGGGTCCGTCCGGCCGGTGTGACGACGGTGCAGTTTCGAACGACGAGATCCACGGTCATTGGCCTCATCTATCGGCGAGATCCGGATATAGCTTCTGTTGCCCGGACGGGACCGACGACGGGGCGGCCGAATCACGCTCGAGGAACGGGTAGTACACCGACCGTTCGCGTAGGGCGATCCGGAACGGCACTCGAGAGCGTTCGGAACGGTAGCCGAGAGCGCTCGTGTCGATAATCGTGGGTTTTCCCCCGGTATCAACGGATTGGTCGGCTGCGCGCCGAACGGTCCGAAACCGGGCGAGGAGGCCGGTTCAACGTCGGATCAGGTTCGCGTAGGTGAGAGATAACTAACGGCTCGGCGGGGGTGGGTTGGAACATGATCGACAGCCTCGTCGTTTTCGTCGTCAGCCTCCTGATCGGCGCGTTCGGCATCTTCGTCGGTGCGAAGGTCGTCGTCGATACCGAGGACTACACCTACGCCCTGATCACCGCACTCATCGGCGCGATCGTGTGGGCGGTCGTCGGCTTCTTCTTCGGCTGGATTCCGCTTCTGGGGCCGCTCCTCGTGTTCGTCGCCTACCTCGCGGTGATCAACGCCCGCTACCCCGGCGGGTGGATCGAGGCGATCGTCATCACGGTTATCGCCTGGCTGTCGGTGCTCGTCGTTCTCTACGTCCTCGCCGTTATCGGCGTAACCGGATTCGAGGCAGCCGGCGTCCCCGGAACGTAAGCTGCTCGGGTCGGAAATATCACTTTCTCTTATCGAAGGGGGAGCCCCCTACACTGGCATTAGGTCGTCTGAGAATAGCAACAACGTGAAATACCGCGCTGGGAGTAACAATACATGATTTATAAAAAATACTTTGTGGGGTGCTGTCGACGGTTCAGCGTAAGACGGTCGTTCCGCGGATCGCAGTAACACGGACCGATCTCTCCAGCCACCATGATCCACGCGCTCTCCGAACCCGTCATTACCGCGCTCGTTCCGTCGACCAGCGAGGGGGTCACCCTCGGCGTTGTGTCGGCTCCGGGACTCGTCTGGGATCCGCATCTCGCGGCCGTCGCCGGGCTCGTCGCACTGATGATGCTCGGCGGCGCGCTCGTCGCCCGGAACCAGCTCGCGGCGACGTCGGGGCTCGGCGCGGAGTCGGACCCGCAGCGAAACGACGAATTCGTGACGGACCGGGAGCGGGTCTGCGAACTCATCAGGGAGAACGGCGGCCGGATGAAACAGTCGAGGATCGTCGACTCGGTCGACTGGTCGAAGGCGAAAGTGAGCCGGCTGCTGGCCGAACTCGAGGAGGAAGAGGAGGTAACGAAGCTCCGACTCGGCCGGGAGAACCTGGTCTGTCTCCCCGGCCACGAGCCGACGGCCTCGAAGTCGCCGGAACGAGCCAGAAACGAATAACCCGATTCTTCGATAGGTCGCAACCGAACCGCTAGCCGAGCAGCTGGTAGAGGCTGCTCGCGGCGACGATCAGCAGAACGAGCACGCTCGAGAGCACGGGATCCAGAGTCGAGCCGACGACCCCGTCGAGGCCGGCCACCGCGATCAGGAGCAGGCCGATCAGACAGAGCGCCAGATGGAGGCGAAGGGTCGACGAGCGATCGGTCGTCTCGTCGTCGACGTACGTGAGGACGTCGTCGAAGTTCGGTCCGGCGCGGATCGTCTTCGCGTCGGAGTCGTACTCGATGACCGAATCCTCCTGGAGCTGTGGGAGGTGAGTCTGCTGGAGGGAGACGTAGACGCTCTTGTAGAGGTTGTTCGGAACCGACGCCGACTCCGATTCGGTCGACGCGATCTCGGTCGCGATCTCGGAGACGTCGACCTGTCCGGCCTCCTCGGCGAGCAGCTGGACGATCGCTCGCCGCCGGTCGTTGCCCAGGATGTGAAAAATCTCGCTTTCCTCGAGTGAGTCGGTTCGGTTCGTCTGGACGGACATTGATCAAAGAGCGTTCGAAGACGTACGGTTACCGACCGGTCCACCACCCACTGACATACGCATGGGTTTCACCGACCACCGACTTCAACCTGCGGTATTAATTCCCAATCGGTCCGTTCGGAAGGATTATCTTCCATCGATCCGGACAGGAAACTAACACGGCGAGAACGGTCGGGCTGCTACCTGGGTAGGTGTCCGCCCGATTGCATCTCACGATACGTCGTGCAGGCCGGACAGCCGTGGACGACGTCACCGTTGTCTCCGAAGACTCGAGCGAACTGCTGGGTGACGTGTGTCCCACAGTTTCGACAGCGGGCGCCTGCCGACGACGATTCCATCGGTTTCCAGCCGTGTTGTGTTCGTTTCATAGGTTGTGGGTGTACACGGATGAGCGACGGACGAGTTCGTTCGTCGAGCCATCCGGTCTCATCGGATTCAGGGGAGCAAACGTGAATAAAGGACACAGACCGTTCACCCCCGAACCGGCTCGACAGCTCCGGAAATCCGTCGTTTATGGCCTATTTTGGGCTCTACAGCCCGTCTCCGGCACGATTCCCGATATCGGTTCGTTCCGACCTCAAGGTGAATTCAGCCGCGTTCTCGTTCGTTTGTCGGACGCTATCTCGATTTCTCTCGCCGAGATCGGCCGAAAGTATCCGTTTCCCGACCGAAATCTATAGTTTCTGCCGCAGGCGATTTTGAAACTGAGTGTAAGGTCCACCGTTCTCAAATACCACTACCGCTTACCGATCTACGTGTCGGAACGCGGCGCCGTAATCGCGGATCGCGACACGCCGCGGCTCTACCGGCCGGGGCCGGACTATCCGGAGACGAACGACGGTCCCGGCGAAGATGGGTGATCACGACTATGTCAACGCAAGCGACCAATACACGAGCGGAATCGGACTCGAATCCGTCGGTGCAGCTCAACGTGCTCGGTGACGACTGTGCACGGACGATCCTCGTCGCGACCAGCGACGGTCCGAAGACGGCAAAGGAGCTCACGGGACGGACCGACAGCTCCTCGGCGACCGTCTATCGGCGCATCAACAACCTCCTCGAGAGCGACCTGCTGGAGGAGTGCGTCCGGTTCGAGGAGAACGGCTCGCACACGACGGCGTACGAGGCAACGGTAGAGGGCCTGTCGGTCCGGATCGACTCGAGCGGGATCGACGTTTCCCTGTCGAAATCCGAGTGACGCCGGTGGCGGACGCCGAACGGGACCGTTCGAGAGCCCGAGAAACGTCCCGAAACGAACGATCGTCGTCTACAGAATCATTTTAATTGGAGCCGTCAGACGGGAACGAACTACTAGCGCGGCTGTATGATACGGATAACAAATATCTACTCAGTGGAACGGTCACTGTGATTGAGCAATGCACGATCTGACCGGCTTTCAGCGCGACCTCCTGTACGTGATCGCGGGCGCCGATCGTCCATCCGGACAGACGGTCAAAGACGAGGTCGAACAGTACTACAGTTCGGAGATCAATCACGGTCGACTGTACCCGAACCTCGACACGCTCGTCAACAAGGAGCTCGTCGAGAAGGGAGAGCTCGACAGGCGGACCAACTACTACGCGATCACCGACGAGGGCCACGAGCAGATCAGCGAACGCCGCGAGTGGGAACGACAGTACGTCGACCTGTAGGTCGATTCTACGAGCGCTGACGGCCGAAGCCGAGAGCCGCGTTCCGGACCGTGTGACCGCGATCGGCCACGATATTCGGTAGTACGGACATAACAAAGCCCGCGAGCGAGGACTGGCCCAACGATCTATGGTACGACCCTCCGCCCTCGAGGCGCAGACCGACGGATCAGCCGTGGTGACCGACGCGTGAGCCACCCCACGAGCACGGAAACGCGGTTTGGACGCCTCCGGTGGTACCCCCTTGACCTCGCGCTGGTCTCGCTGGCGGCGGCGCTCTCGTATCTCGCCGTCACGAGCTTCGATCCGGAGACCGCACCGCGGCTGCTGGTGACGTTTCCGCTCGCGCTGTTCCTGCCCGGATACGCGCTCGTCTCGGTGCTGTTTCCGGCAGGGGAACGGGCCGCCCGGCAGACGGCGACGACCCCGACCGACCGTCGGCCACGCGGGATCGACACCGTCGAGCGCCTCGGGCTCGCCGTCGCGCTCTCGCTGGCCCTCGGGCCGATCACCGTGATCGCGCTCCCCTTTGCCGGCTGGGAGCTCGAGGCGGCGTCGGTCGCCGGCGGGCTCGCGGTCGTCACGATCGGGCTAGCACAGCTCGGGGTCGTCCGTCGGCTCCGGACGCCCGCTGCCGTCCGGTTTACCGTCTCGATCCGAACGATCCGCGAGCGACTGGGCGGCACCGACGGCCGCGGCGTGACGGTGTCGTCGGTCGTTCTCGGGATCGCGATCGCTCTCGCCGTCGGGCTGCTCGTCGCCGCGTTTCTCTTTCCGGCCTCGGCCGGTGGCTACGACCAGCTGTCGCTGTACTCGGAGACCGAGGACGGCGACCTCGTCGCCGGGGAGTTCCCCGACGAGGTCGCGCCGGGCGAGTCGGTGCCAGTGACCATCGAGGTCGAGAACGGCGGCGATGAGACCCGGGAGTACACGGTTGTCGTCCAGGAGCAGGCGATCGAGGGCGGCGAGATCGTCGATAGCACGGACCACGAGCGGATCGAGACCGCAGTCCCGGGAGGCGAGACCGACGACGGCACGTACCCGGTCGCGCCGACGGCCGAACCAGGAGAGACGGTTCGGATCAGCGTCCTGCTGTTCGAGGGCGACCCGCCGATCGGAGCGACCAACGAGGACGCCCTCGAGGAGACCTACTTCTGGGTAACCGTCGCCGAGGAGCCGGAGGAACCGGAGGAGCCGGAGCCGGCGGACTGACGGGACCGACGACCGCGCTCGTGTCGGCCGCCACACCGCCTACCTCGACAGGATGACCGAACCCGTACTCGCCGTCGGAGCCGTTTCGGGTCGGCTCGGAGCCGACGGGAGCCCGAACGCGGCTCGACGATCACAGCGGCCGCGATCACGCGAACACACCGACTGACGTTCCGGCGAGCGTAGATGCGCTATCCGCGGAGGCGGTTCGATCCGTGGCTTCTCGAGCCGTCCGCCGCGACGAGGGATCGGGCGACCGGCCGAGGGGTCGTCGTGAGGTCTCGAAAGGGGTTTAGAAGGGTTACCGGCCCGCAACACCGAACGACAGCCTCGATTCCGGCTGCCTCGAGGCGCGGTGGACGATCGACACGGATAGCACGGCGAGACAGAGCGCGATCGCGACCGCGGGGGCAAGCGTCGCCGTCGCGGGCCCGACGGACAGCCAGGTGAGCGCCAGCGCGACGACGCCGAGTGCCGTTACCGCCGCGTAGATCCGGTGCCAGGGTCGCTGGTAGCCGAGCCGTCGGTCGAGGTAGGGTTCGAACACCTCGCTGCTGGGGAGAAGATCGATCGTGTGCGTATCCGGGTCCCAGTCGACGATCCCGTGATCCTCGAGCATCGGCAGGTGGGTCTGGTACAGCGAGATGTAGACGCGACGGCGCTGGGTTCGCGTCACGTCGTCGGTACCGATCTCGTTCTCCCAGGCGGCGACCTGTTCGACCAGCGGCGCGAGATCGCAGCTTCCGCCCTGCCGTTTCAGATACCTGACCGCCTGGCGTCTGCGCGCGTTGCTGAACACGTCGAACAGTTCGGCCTGGCTGAACTCTCGGTCGGTCATGGGTTCCCTCGCGATCCCGTCTCTCGTGCCCGGAGATCGGGTCTGATCGGATAGCTCACACCACCGAGTGGAACGGAACAGCCCTTTACTATCTCGCGGCTACCCGGGCGAAATCGCTATATACCGGTCAGAAGCCGTGATTGACGTCGGTAGCGACGATTCCGGCCGATCGACCTCGCGGTCGCCGGCGCCGATCGATCGAGTCCTCGAGGGTACCGGTTCGTTCCGTCCCTTCAGGGGCGACGTAGTACGGGACTACGCGACCGTCAAGCCGGGGATAACAAAGCCTCGCTACCGGCTGTGTCCGGACGATCACCCATCCGGGTATCGAGCATCTATGAGAGTACTCAGACACGACCGACGAGTGCAGGGACGGACCGGCGCGTTCCCGCGCGGAGGCTGGTCGCCGTGACGCGGTTCGTCTCTGGCGACGGCTGTACGATCGCCGACGACGCGACGATCGACCACGGCGAGTTCGAGGAACCGACCAGGATCGGCGCCGACGCGACGATCAGGGCCGGCTCGATCGTCTACGGCGACGTGACGATCGGCGACGGGTTCACCACCGGCCACGACGTGTTGATTCGCGAGCGAACCACGATCGGCGACGACGTGCTCGTGGGCACGAAGACCGTTATCGACGGCGAGACGACGATCGGCTCGCACGTCAGCCTCCAGACGAACGTCTACGTGCCGACCGAGACGACGATCGGCGACAACGTCTTCGTCGGCCCCGGCGCCGTCATGACGAACGACGAGTACCCCGTCCGGACCGAGGTCGACCTCGAGGGACCGACCCTCGAGGACGGCGCCTCGGTCGGCGCGAACGCGACGATCCTGCCGGGCGTGACCGTCGGCGAGAACGCGTTCGTCGCGGCCGGCGCCGTCGTCGTCGAGGACGTCCCTGCCGACAGCCTCGCCGTGGGCGCACCGGCCCGAACCAGATCGCTTCCCGCCCCCCTCGAGGGACCGAACCAGCTCGAATGACCGACACAGAAACCAACCCCGAGATCGACGCCGAGACGAGTATCGAGCACGTAACCGACGAGCCGAGCGACGACGGGGTTCCGATCGCCGACCCCGAACTCGGTCCGGATGCGATCGACCGCGTCCGGGAGGTCCTCGAGAGCGGTGCGCTCGCGGACGGCCCCGAGGTCCGGGCCTTCGAGCGCGAGTTCGCCGGCTTCTGTGGCACCGACCGCGCCGTCGCGACCTCGAACGGGACGACGGCGCTGGTGACCGCCCTCGAGGCGCTGGGGCTCGAGGACGGCGACGCGGTCGTCACCTCCCCGTTTTCCTTCGTCGCGAGCGCGAACGCGATCCGGCTCGCGGGCGGGACGCCGGTGTTCGCCGATATCGACCCCGAGACGTACGCGCTGGATCCGAACGCCGTCGAACGAGTACTGCGCGACCGGGAGGACGTCGTCGGCCTGCTACCGGTTCATCTCTACGGACTGCCCGCGAACGTGCCCACACTGCTCGAGCTCGCCGACGAGTACGACCTGTTCCTCCTCGAGGACGCCTGTCAGGCCCACGGCGCGAAGTGCGAGGGGAGCCGGGTCGGCTCGCTGGGCGACGCCGCCTGCTTCTCGTTTTACCCGACCAAGAACATGACAACTGCCGAGGGCGGGATGATCACGACCGATCGCGAGGACGTCGCCGACCGAGCGGCCCGGTACGTCAACCACGGCCGGGGCGAGACCGGCACCGGCGGCTACGACCACCTCGAACTCGGCCACAACTTCCGGTTAACGGGCGTCGCGGCCGCGATCGGTCGCGTCCAGCTCGAGCGGCTCTCGTCGTTCAATCGCGCCCGCCGGGAGCACGCGGCCGCCTACGACGAGGCGTTCGTCGAACTCCCCCTCGAGACGCCGACCGAACCGCCCCGGTATCGGCACGTCTACCACCAGTACACGGTTCGCACGACCGATCGGGACGCGCTCGCCGAGTCGCTCGCGGACCGGAGTATCGACACCGGAATCTACTACGACCGACCGATCCACCGCCAGCCGGCCTACGAGTCGGTCAGCACGGCCGCGGCGACGTTCCCCGAGGCAGAACGGGCCGCCGACGAGGTGCTTTCCCTCCCCGTTCACCCGTCGCTCTCGGCCGAGGACCGACGAACCGTCGTCGAAGCGGTGTGGGACCACTACGATACGCAATGACCGACCAATCTACCGTCAGAGCCGGCGTCGTCGGCGCCGGCTCGATGGGCGAGAACCACGCGCGGGTGTACAGCGAGCTCCGAACCGTCGATCTCGTCGGCGTCGCCGACCGCGACCGAGAGGTCGCCCGGCGGGTCGCCGCCGAGCACGGAACCGACGCCGTCTCCCTCGAGGCGCTGCTCGAGCGGGTCGACGCAGTCACCGTCGCCGTGCCGACTCACGCACACGCCGAGGTCGTCTCGCGGTGTCTCGAGGCCGGCGTCGACGTGCTGGTCGAGAAACCGATCGCGGGCTCGGTCGCGGAGGGGCGCGCCCTCGCCGACCAGGCACGGAACGCCGGACGAGTCCTGCAGGTCGGCCACATCGAACGGTTCAATCCCGCGGTCGGAATGCTCGAGGAGCTCCTCGACGACCTCGAGATCATCGGGATCGAGGCCGAACGGCTCGGTCCGCCGATCAACCGCGACGCGCCCGGCGACGTCGTCTTCGACCTGATGATCCACGACGTCGACGTCGTCGGCGCCCTCCTCGGGCGGAAGCCGACGTCGATCTCGGCGATCGGGGCGGCCGACGGACGGTACGCGACGGCGACGATGGAGTACGGCGACATCGTCGCGACGCTGACCGCGAGCCGGGTGACCCAGAAGAAGGTTCGGAAACTCACCGTCACCGCCCGGGAGTGTCTCGTCGAGGTCGACTACCTCGAGCAGTCCGTGCTGATCCACCGCGACTCCTACCCCGAGTACCTGACCGACGACGGGCAGAACCGCTACCGCCACGAGAGCGTGGTCGAACGCCCGCGGATCGCGACGAGCGAACCGCTGCGGTGCGAGCTCGAGTCGTTCGTCGAGGCCGTCCGTACCGGATCGGAGCCCGAAGTGACCGCCGAGGACGGGATCGCGGCCCTCGAGACGGTCCAGGCGATCGATTCGCGGCTCGGAAACAGGAGGCGCGAACCCGAGGTGAACGCCCGATGACCTCCCTCGAACCGGTGATCTACGGCTCGGATCTCCCGTCACGCGAGCTTCGGGACCGACTGACCGCCGGCGAGATCCCCGTCGCCGTCTACGGGCTCGGCAAGATGGGACTCCCCCTCGCGGGCGTCTACGCCGAGACGACGGGCAACGTCACCGGCGTCGACATCGATCCCGCGGTCGTCGAGCGCCTCGACGACGGTGAGAGCCACGTCGTCGGCGAACCGGGGCTCGACGCCCTCGTCGCCGACCAGGTCGAGCGCGGTCGGCTCGCGGCGACGACCGACGGCGCCGCGGCAGCCGCCGAGGCCGGGATCCACGTGATCATCGTCCCGACGCTGCTCGCCGAGGACGACTCGCCCGACCTGACGACCGTCGAGTCGGTGGTCGAGGACGTCGCCGCCGGACTCGATCCCGGCGACCTCGTCGTCGCCGAGTCGACGCTGCCACCCGGCTCCTGTCGGGACGTCCTGCTCCCGCATCTGGTTCAAGAGAGCGGCCTCGAGCGCGGCGAGTTCGGGCTCGCGTTCTGTCCCGAGCGGACGGCCTCGGGATCTGCGCTGCGGGACATTCGGGGACGCTACCCGAAGGTCGTCGGTGGCGTCGACGCGGCGAGCACCCGCGCGGCCGAACTGATCTACGGCGAGCTCACGAGCAACGAGGTCCACGCGGTGTCGGACGCGACGACCGCGGAGGCCGTGAAGGTGTTCGAAGGAGTCTACCGCGACGTCAACATCGCGCTCGCCAACGAGCTGGGACGGCTCGCGGACGAGCTCGGGATCTCGGTACGGGAGGCGATCGACACCGCGAACGGGCTCTCGGTCTGTCAGCTCCACGAGCCCGGTCCCGGCGTCGGGGGCCACTGCATCCCCTACTACCCCCACTTCCTGCTCTCGCGGTTCGAAGAGCCGATGCCGGTGATGCGAACCGCCCGCGATCTCAACGACGCGATGCCGTCGGTGATGGTCGATCGCCTCGCCGACCGGCTCGCGGCGACCGACGCCGGCACCGATCTCGCCGACGCCTCGGTGCTCGTCCTCGGGATCACCTACCGGGCCGGTGTCGAGGAGACCCGCGCCTCGCCCGCGCTAGGCGTCGTCGACGCGCTCCGCGAGGCGGGGGCCGACGTCGCCGGCGTCGATCCGCTGGTCGATCCCGCCGAGTACGGCGCCCGCCCGGTCGCCCTCGAGGACCTGCCCGAGGAGTCGTTCGACGGCGCGATCCTCGTCACGGCTCACGAGGAGTTCGAGGCGATTCCATGGCCCGATCTCGAGCCGATGGTCGTCGTCGACGGCCGGGACGCCCTCGACCTTTCGGGAACGGCTCACAGCCACTACACGTTCGCGGGTTCCCACGATGGGTCGGCCCCGCTCGGAGACGGCGACGGCTCGAGGAGGTCGCGGTCGGAAGCGATCGAGCCCGGACGGACGGACGGTGGGACCGATGTATAAGGGACGCTCGATCGCGGTGGTCGTCACCGCCTACGACGAGGCGGCGTTCGTCGGTCGCGTCATCGAGACGGTTCCCGACTACGTCGATCGGATCTACGCCGTCGACGACGCCTCGCCGGACGACTCCTGGGCAGTCATCCGTCGGACCGCAGCGCGGATCAACGAGGCGACCGAGCCGGCGCGAGCGATCGCCGACGGCGGCGACGGCCGGCGGGTCGTTCCGATCCGCCACGAGGAAAACAGAGGGTACGGCGGCGCGGTCAAGACCGGCTACGAGCGGGCCGCGGCCGACGGGATCGACGTCGTCGCCGTGATGAACGGCGACGCTCAGATGGACCCCGCGATCCTCGATCGGATCCTCGACCCCGTCGTCGACGGCGAGGCCGACTACGCGAAGGGCAACCGACTGTTGACCCCCGGCGACCGCGCCTCGATGTCGACGTTCCGGTTTATCGGCAACGCCGCCCTCACCGGGCTCTCGAAGTTCGCCACCGGCTACTGGACGCTGTCGGACCCCCAGAACGGGTACACCGCCATCTCCAGGGAGGCGATCGAGACGCTCGACCTCGAGGCGATCACCGACGAGTACGGCTTCCTCAACCACCTCCTGACCCACCTCAACGTCGCGGAGCTTCGCGTCGCGGACGTTCCCATGACGGCCGTCTACGGCGAGGAGGAGTCGAGCATCGGCTACTCGTCGTTCGTCCGATTCGTCTCCTTGCTGTTGCTCCGGAGCTTCCTGTGGCGCCTCAAAACGCGCTATATTGTCCGGAGCTTTCACCCTACGGTCGTCTTCTACGGCGCCGGTGCGACCGGGCTGGCCGGTGGGCTCGCCGGACTGGTCGGCTCGCTCGCTCGAGCGGTCCGTGGCACCGAGAGCTTCACGGGCGCGGTCGCCTCCTTCGTCGCCGGACTGGTCGGGACAGTGGCGCTCGGGATCGCCATCTGGCTCGACCGCGAGGAGAACGCCCCGCTCGAGGTGAGCCCGTACGATCGACCCGACGAGGACGTCGCGGACGGTGGGTCGTCGGATCAGCTCGAGGAGACGCCGCCCCGGTCGGTCGACTAGGGAAGCGAGTGCATCATCGTTCTCGACTCCGGGTCGGGCGAATCGTTACGTATACGCACCTAACGCCGTCTCTTCCATCAACTACTATGGATGTTGAGAGAGCCGTGCTGAATACACAGCGCGAATGTGGCACGGTCAGAAGCAAAATCAAAGGCTATTCGAATCGTTCGATGCAGCCAATCTACACACCAATTCGAAAGTAGTCGCGTTTCTGGGCCACCTCCGTAATTATTAGACCCCCTAACGAACCAACACTAAGTCAACTCACATTTGGAGCTACACGCCATGATCCTTGAAGCAGAAACCCACATTCGCGCGGATCCTGAGGACGTATTCGAATTTTTCGCTGAGATGGAGCAGAATTACGAAGCCTGGCATCCAGATCATATCACCTTTCGCTGGGTGGAAGGAGTGCCCGTGGAAGAAGGCACACTGGCATACTTCGAGGAGGAAATCGGTGGCGAGGTGATGAAAAAGACCGTCGAGTACGTGACTGTCGAATCAAATCGTCGGGTCGAACTCAAACCCACGTCTCGCCTGATGGGGTTTTTCCTTCCCTTCATCAAATTCACCATCGAACCTGTCGGTGAAGGGTGTGTCTTTACCCAACAGATTAAGATTCGAACTGGGCCGATTGGAAAGCGGCTCAATCAGGACGAATTTGACGCTGTTCATCAACATATGAAAGAGGAAGGCGAGAATCTGAGGCGACTTCTGGAGAAAGAGCAAGAGTCGGATGCGGTGAAGGGTGGGTGAGGCATACGCAGACACCATAGCACGGCTGCCGCAGCGATTGCTGTTCGAAACAAACGAAGTCGCGTCGCTGCATTCGATCTCTATATCTTGCACGCGATTTCTACCAGCTATTGGATAGATTGAGCGAGGCGTGTTGAATAGATAGCGCGTATCGTTCACGG
>NZ_JARUKV010000024.1 GCF_029688865.1 Natronococcus sp. A-GB7 | reverse complement strand
CCTCCGAGTAGAAAGTTCTAACGACTACTATAATGCTGCAGTACCGAATTCTCCAGATTCAGTTGTGTCGCCATGTTCAAGTGTTTGAGACATTGAATCGCTTGTATACTGAAGGGTGAGCGATTCCATGTCGATCACGTCAGACCCTGCAGATTTTTTCACTACAAGGTTGAGTTCATCAACAGTATCTTCTCCGTCTGTTTCGCCATAAGCATGGACGACTTCGATCTGATTCGCCACTGCCTGCTGGGTTTCTGTACCGGTGTCGGAGGCCTGGCTCTGGAGCGAGCCGGCCGTGTTGATCAGAACGCCGGCCGCAATCGCTGCGACCAGGACCATCGCGATGAACACGATGAGCGTTCCGATTCCGACCTGACCGCGATCGTTTTCGGAGTTTGAATTCTGTGTGTTAATCATTGTATCACGTTATACTGAGACGACTGGCTGTTCTGCCGGGTGGTCGACAGTCGACGGCATCGTCACACCGTAGGAGTACTCGGCACCGGACTGGTCGACGAGCTGAATCGAGGCGCTGTCACCAGTCTCGAGGGCGCTCGGCTGGTTTTGTTGGTCAGTCCAACCGTCACCATCAGCAACGCCGCCACCAGCCTCCTCGTCACCGATCAGCGGGATGATGACATCGACCCGGTCCTCGGTTTCGGTAAGCGACGTCTCTACCTCGCTACGATCGACAGCATCCGCCGTAACGAAGAACGGATCCAGATTCTCTTCCGATTCTAGGTCTTCCACACTTCCAATATTCTCTACCTGGCTCTCGTGAGAGAGCGTGCGAGATTCCTCATCGCTCGTGTACTGGACAGTCATCGACTCGAGGTCGATCACATCCGATCCGGCTGACTGTTTAACCGATAACCGGAGCTCGTTGTAGGTTCTATCGTCGTTGACCTGGTACTCGGCATCGCCCTCTATATGCTCACCAGGGATAGACACAGACTCGACCTCACCTTCAGTAGATAGATCTCCTGGAGGATCGTCTACATCTGAGTGCCACTCGAACTGGTTTTCAGCAACAGCGTGTGTCACTTCGATCTGATTCGCCACTGCTTGCTGGGTTTCGGAACCAGTGTCGGAGGCTTGACTCTGGAGCGAGCCGGCCGTATTGATGAGGACGCCGGCTGCGATCGCCGCAACCAGCACCATCGCGATGAACACGATCAGCGTACCGATACCGACCTGACCGCGCTCATCCTCGGAGTGGATTCGCTCGAACATGGTTAGACCTCCACCACGTCCTTATCGACGAAGCTCGGGGGCGTCGTGATGCCGTAGGTGTACTGCGCACCCGACTGGTCGGTCAGTGCGACCGTCGCACTGTCACCGGACTCGAGTGCATAATCGTCCTCGATTGCAGCAACGTCGATACGAAGGAGAACTCGATCACTAGTATCGGTTAGAGCGGTTCCTTCGTCCGCAACATCGATGGCGGAGTCCTCAGCCGGATCTTGACCAGCCTCGACTGTCGCGAAGGTAGCATCATTGTCAGCGCCAACAAATTCATCCAGTGATTCCTCAGCACCGTCTCCGTGTCCATCATCGTACTCGAGCGTGGCATCAGCCGATGCGCTCGTGTATTGAACGGTCATCGACTCGAGGTCGATGACGTCAGAACCGGCGGACTTCTTGACGATCATGTCGACGAATCCGACTTCACCGTCGTCGATATCGCCTCCATACTGAGTGTCAACCACGTCAGCGGAAGAAGTGTACCCAACCGCATGGGTCACTTCAATCTGGTTCGCCACCGCCTGCTGGGTCTCTGTACCTGTATCGGAGGCCTGGCTCTGGAGCGAGCCGGCCGTGTTGATCAGGACACCGGCCGCAATCGCTGCGACCAGCACCATCGCGATGAACACGATCAGGGTGCCGATACCCACCTGACCGCGTTCGTCGTTGTCTGCTATGTTTTCGAACATTGATTGTATTAGTGTCCCCGCGTGTCACGCGTCCCGAGCGCACCCGTGGGTGTGCGAGCCACCAGTTACGGCGGCCGCCGACTCGAGCGTCACCCCGCGACCACACGCTGTGACAGCGGGCTGAGAGCTGCACCGGGGCTCGAGGCCGGCTCGGGCGAATCTGGCGACGGCGCGGATTCTAGGGGTTCGTCCCCGCCTGAATTTCAAACGAGTTGATTATCAAGGTAGCTGTCAGTTCACGTCTCGATTCGAGGCTCGACTCACGGCTCGAAACGAGCGCTGAACTCGTGGAGAGAACTTTAGCGGTCCTGTCACAAGAGGCGACTATGTCTAACCACGATATCACAGGAAACGAGCCGGCCGATGTCGGCGACGGGGCACCGACGGAGGGCCGGTAGGATGGCCGCGGGACTGAACTGGCTATCGGGGCTGCTCGGTCGCGGCAACCCCGACGCCGATCCCGACCCGAAGAGTCTCGAGCCCCCCGACCGGGACGAGGCGTCCGAACCCGAACTCGAGGAGTTCGACGAGAGCGTCGCAGACGAGGGCGGCGAGGACGAACTCGAAGACACCGAGGAGGAGGCGGCCCTCGAGGACGACAACGAGGACGAAGACGGCGAGTTCGCTCCCCTCGAGCCCGCGCCGCTTGACGACGAGCGCGAGGCCGAGGCCGACGGCGGCGAGGACGGCCCCGACGAGGAGGCGATCGACGAGCTGTACTACCGCACCGATGGCCTCGAGGAGTCCATCGAGGACACGGAGATGCGCCTGGACGCGATCCAGGACTCCCAGGAGCAGGTCGTTTCGCAGGTCGACGAGCTCAACGACCGCGTGCGACGGCTGCTGGGACTGTACGATCAGGTGACCGACGACGTCAATCCGTTCACCGGCGAGGGCGAGGCCGACAACGGGTTCGAGGTCTTCGGCGCCGAGCACGCCGACACGAACGAGGTGACCGAGAGCGAGACGGTCTCGTTCGACGACCTCAAGGACGAGGTCGATTCCGTCGAGCCCGAGCCCGAACCCGAACCGGCCGCGGAACCACAGTCCGAGCCCCGCGGCCCCGACGAGCCCGCGCTTCGAACGCTGCCCGACACCTACGCGACCGACGTGGTCGTCTTCGAGTGGCTCGCGGACTTACTCGAGTCGGGCGGGCCGCGAGCGACCCTCGAAGCGCTGTCGTACTACGTCGAACTCGGCTGGATCGGCGAGGACGTGCGGGTCCACCTCGAGGACGTCCTCGCGGGACCCGGGCTCGAGATCGACGCCGACGGTGCGGCGGAACTGACCGCCGAGGACCACGCCGACAGTTACGCGTACATCGTCCAGCTCAGCGAGATCGGCGAGATCGGACGGACCGTCGAGCCCTGACGGCGGGTGACCGAAGATGGGATTCAGCACCAGCGGTGCGACGGCGATCATCCTCGTCGGAGTCCTCGTCGCGGTCAGCGTGGCCTACCCCGCTTTGCAGTCGGCACAAGACTTACGCCAGAATGCGATCGAAGACCGGGATAACCGTGCCCTCGAGGTCCAGAACGCGGCAGTCGAGCTCGAGGATGTCGAGCACGCGGACGGTGAGCTGACGGTGACCGCCAGAAACGACGGCTCGACGTCGCTGTCGGCCGCGGATACGACGCTGCTGGTCGACGGGACGATCCCCGACGACCGAGACCTCGAGGTCGACGGGGAGCCCGATCGGGAGCTGTGGCTCCCCGAGGAGGAGCTGACGATCACCGTCGACGACTCCGACCTGCCGGACGACCCCGACCGGGTCAAGCTCGTCACGGAACGCGGCGTCGCGACCACGGAGGCGGTCTGAGGTGTCGAGCACCTCGATCTCGAGTCTGATCCTGTTCATCGCGGCGATGATCGTCGCCGCGGGCGTCGCCGGAACCCTCGTGACCACGGTGACCGACGTGAGCAGCTCCGTCAGCACCCAGACCGGTAACACCGCGGACGCGATCGACACCGACATCGCGATCATCAGCGACGCGGGCAGCGACGCCGTCTACGACGAGGGCGACGGCACCGTCACGCTGTACGTCAAAAACACCGGCGAGAAGACCCTCGCCAGCGACGGCGCCGGCCTCGACGTGCTCGTCGACGGCGAGTACGTCTCGAGCGGCGAGTTCGAGATCGAGATCCACGGTGACGACCACTGGCGATCGGGTGCCGTCGCCGAACTCGAGATCGATCGGACCCTCGAGACCGGCGAGGAACACCGGGCGGTCGTCACGAAAAACGACAGCCGCGCGGTGTTCGAATTTCGAACGTAATCATGACTGACCACTACTCTATCGGACTGACGGATCGAGACCGGGTGAACAACGCCGTCGGCGACGGCATCCCGACCGGAAGCATCGTGCTGGTCGAGGGCGAGGACGGCGCCGGCAAGAGCGCGCTCTCCCAGCGGTTCGCCTACGGGATGGCGACCGAGGGGACCGACGTCAGCTACGTCTCGAGCGAGCTCGAGGCAGGCGAGTTCGTCGACCAGATGCACTCGCTGTCCTACGACGTCGTCGACCTCCTGCTGGCCGAACGACTCCTCTTTTTGCACGCGAACGTCGACACCCACGACGCGGGGCCGACCCGCCAGCTGCTCGCCCGGCTGGTCGACGCCGAGCGGCTCTGGCGGGCCGACGTCGTCTACGTCGACACCCTCTCGGCGCTGTTGCGCCACGACCCCAACTACGAGGCGGGCACCGAGACCGACGACGAGGATCGGGTCATTCAACGGCTCGTCACCTTCCTCCGGCGGATGACGAGAGGCGGCAAGTCGATCGTGTTGACGGTCGATCCGAGCGGGATCGACGAGGACGCCCTGCATCCGCTGCGAAGCGTCGCCGACGTCTACTTCGACATCGAGACGACGGCGGTCGGCCAGGAGGTCAGGCGGAGCATCCGCGTTCGGCGGTTCCAGAACATGAACGCCCCGGTCGACGACACGATCGGCTTCAGCGTCCAGCAGGGACGGGGCGTCTCGATCATCAGCCGGACGGTCGCCTGAGATGTCCGACTTCGGAACGCCACGACTCGAGGACGACCTCGCCGCGTTCGCCGACGACCACCCCCACCTCCGCGAACATCTCGAGGGGTTCTACGCCGAACACGGCGAGTACCCGGTCCTGATCGACGAGCCGGGTCCCGGCTGGGAGTCCCCCCGGCCGAACGTGATCTACACCCCCGAGGAGCCGATCTTCTGTCACGTCTATGGCGACGTCGGCATCTCGACGACGTACTACTGCGTCGAGCCGATCCTCGAGGACGGCGACGGGGAGCTGTACGACGAGATCCGTCAGCGGATCCTCGACAAGAGCGTCACGCGGCCCGCCCCGACCGACAGCGAGGCGTTCGAGGAACACATCGACGCCCTGTTGGACGAGGTCGTCGAGATCGGCTCCGGGACGACCGAGGAGCCGAGTTCGGGCGGGCTGCTCGACGCCTTCGGGACGAGCACGCTCTCCGTGACCGAGGAGCAGTTCTCCCGCCTGCGCTACCAGCTCCAGCGCGACATCGTCGGCCTCGGCCCGCTGGAACCGGTGATGACTGACACCGCCAACGAGGACATCCACGTCATCGGCCCCGACCAGTGTTACCTCGATCACGGCACCTACGGGATGATCGAGGCGACCGTCGACTTCGGCACGTCGGCGGAGTTCGAACAGTGGCTCCGGAACATGGGCGAACGGATGGACCACCCCGTCAGCGACTCCGATCCGGTGATCGACGCCACCCTGCCCGACGGCTCCCGTATAAATATCATCTACTCCGACGACGTCTCGGTCCAGGGGCCCTCGCTGACGATCCGACAGGGCGAGGAGGTTCCCCTCTCGGTCCTCCAGATCACGAAGTGGGGGACGCTCAGCCCGGAGCTGGCGGCCTACCTCTGGCTCTGTCTGGAGAACGAGCAGACGGTGTTCGTCGTCGGCGAGACCGCCTCGGGGAAGACGACGACGCTGAACGCCGCGCTCTCGTTTATTCCGCGGGACGCCAAGATCTACACCGCCGAGGACACCGCGGAGGTAATCCCGCCCCACGACACCTGGCAGCAGCTCCTGACCCGGGAGGGGTCGGGCGACGAGAGCGCCGACGTCGACATGTTCGACCTGGTGGCGGCCGCGCTCCGCTCGCGACCCGACTACATCGTCGTGGGCGAGGTCCGCGGCGAGGAGGGCCAGATGGCGTTCCAGGCCGCCCAGACCGGCCACCCGGTGATGCTGACCTTCCACGCCAGCGACATCGTCTCGATGATCCAGCGCTTTACCGGGAGCCCGATCGACGTTCCCGAGACGTTCATGGACAACTGCGACGTCGCGCTGTTCCAGAACCGGGTCAAACAGGGCGACGACGTCCTCCGTCGGGTCACCTCGGTTCAGGAGATCGAGGGCTACTCCGACTACGAGGGCGGCGTCGTCACCCGACAGGCGTTCCGCTGGGATCCCAGGGACGACGTCGTCTCGTTTACGGGTCGGAACAACTCCTACGTCCTCGAGGAACAGATCGCGACGCTGCTCGGCTACCAGGATACCCGTCGGATCTACGACGAACTCGACCGCCGCGCGGAGATCGTTCGGCAGCTGATCGATGCCGACGTGCTGGGCTACCACGAGGTCAACCGGGCGATCGCCGACTTCCAGCGCGACGGCCTGCAGGGGCTGCCGGTCCGGATCAGGGGGCTCGATCAGTTCGCCTAACATGTCCTCGGAGACCCAGTCGTCGCCGGAGCTCGCCGCCCGCTCGGCGCTTCGCGAGCTCGGGATGGCCTACGAACAGATGGAGCTCTCGACCGAGCGATACCTCCTGTTCGTCGTCGCGCCCGCGGTCGGGTTCTTCCTGTTTACCCCCGTCCTGGCGCTGCTGCTGGGTTTCCCCCTGTTGCTTACGCTCCCGGTCGTCCTGCTCGGCCTGCTCGCGGTCGCCGTCGCGGTCAGCTACCCGAAGCTGCTCCAGGAGCGGAAGCGAAAGCAGATTCGACAGCGCTTTCACCTCTTTCTGACCCACATCACGGTGCTCTCGATGACGAACATCAACCGCGTCGAGATCTTCCGAACCCTGGCCGAGGAGGAGGAGTACGACGCGCTGGCCGACGAGATGGGACACCTCGTTGCGATGGTCGACACCTGGAACATGAGCCTCGACGACGCCTGCCGGATACGGGCCAAGCAGACCTCGAGTCCGCTGCTGACGGACTTCCTCGAGCGACTCGCGTACACGGTTGGCGGCGGCCAGCAGATCAGCGAGTTCCTGATCGACGAGCAGGACACGATCATTCAGCAGTTCGTCACCCGGTACGAGGCCGACCTGGCGAAACTGGACGTGATGAAGGAGCTGTACATGTCGATGATGCTGTCGGTCGCGTTCGTCCTCGTGTTCGCGATCGTCCTCCCGATCCTCGTCGGCGCGAACCCGACGCTGCTGATCGGCGGCACGATCGTCATGTTCCTGATCGTCCAGCTCGGGTTCGTCTACGCGATCCACCTCATCGCGCCCGCCGACCCCGTCTGGTACCTCGAGGAGACCGCCGGCTTCGGTCCGACCGACGGGATCCCGACCGCGCTGGCGATCGGCGTCGGAACGAGCGCCGTGCTGGCGCTCGGCGTCCTCGTCGCCCTGTCCGGGTTCGTGCCGATGCCCGACCTCGACGTCCCGCTGCCGATCCTGCTCGCGGTCCCGGTGACGCCGCTTCTGTACCCCGGCTGGAAGATGCGACGGGAGGAACAGAAGGTCAAGATCCGTGACGGCGAGTTCCCGAGCTTCGTCCGGACGCTCGGGGCCGTCGAGAGCGTCAAACAGACCTCGACGAGCAGCGTCCTCTCGAGCCTGCGCCACAAGGACTTCGGCGCGCTGACGGCGAACATCGACGCGCTGTACAACCGGCTCAACATGCGGATCGACGGCGTTCGATCGTGGCGGCTGTTCGCCGCCGAGACGGGCTCGTACCTCATCCAGAAGTTCGGCGACATGTACGTCGTCGGTCGCCGGATGGGAGGCGACCCGAAGCTGCTGGGCCAGCTCATCAGCAGGAACTACAACCAGGTGCTGAAGGTCCGCGAGCAGCGCCAACAGGAGACGATGACCCTCATCGGCGTACTGTACGGGATCACCGCCGCGAGCGTCTTCGCCTTCTTCATCGGCCTCGAGATCGTCGACATCATGATGGATATCACCACGGAGATGGAGTTCGGCGACACCGAAGACCCCGAGAGCAACGTCGCCGGCGGACCGACACCGGGCGATTTCACCGACGGCCTGCTCCACACCGAGCAGTACAACATCACGGCGATCGAGTACCTGCTGTCGTTTACCATCCTGCTCAACGCGGCGCTGTCGGCGGTCATCATCCGGCTTACGGACCGCGGTCACCTCGTCAGCGGGCTGGTACACTTCGTCCTCCTGACCTGGGTCGGTGCGGTCGTCGCCGCCGCGACGCAGTACCTCGTCGAGTTCGTCGTCGCCGTCTGACGGCTCAGCGCTCGTAATCGAGCGAAGCTTCTTGTCTCCCGGTCGAGGAAACGTTCAGTAGAAATGACAAAACCGACGCCGTACCTCGAGACGCTCGACCGACCGACCGATCGGACGGACGTGACGATCGAGTGGGTGCGATATCTCACCAACCGGTTCGGAACGACGGGGGCACTGAACTGCCTGCGCTACTACGAGGAACTGGGCTGGATCGGCCCTCGCGCCCGCGAGCAACTCGTCGCCTACGTCCGTGGTATTTCGCGGGACGACACCGCCGCTCGCCCGGCCGACGACCTCGCCTCACCGATCGACTCGCTCGAGGGAAGCGCGTTCGCCGCCCACGCGCGAAGTCTCGCCTACGTGGCCCGCATCAACGGGGAGAGCCTGGCTGACGACGTACTGGTCGGGCGGATGGCCGACCAGCGAATCGACCGGCAGTTCGACGCCCGGTCGGAAGACGTCGGCGACGTCGTCGGCGTCGTCGACGAGTAGGCCGATCCGGCGCTCCTTCGTCGGTAGAACGTTCAGGAATTGCTACGAAACCGGAGCGACAGCCGTACCTGACGCGGAGACCGGTGCTCCGACCCCAGCCGAATCGGCCCGAGACGCCGACTCGAGTATTTTATGCCCAAGTAGTTAACTAAATAATGAAAGTAAGGAGCCCTGTTACTTATTACGTTCCGACACGAGGAACCAGTAGTCGGATGGGCACAACTCCGCACCTCTCGGAACCCCCCGAGACCGCCACAAAGCGTCGGATCGGAGCGACTGTCGGGCGAACGCGATCCTCGCGCCGCGACGTCGCTGGTCCCGACGACGGCCCACCCACGACACCGCCGTGATCATCAATGAGCAAACACGATTCCTCCATCGCGTCCGCGTTCGACGAGCGCTCGAGTACCGAAGCCGGAAGCGTCGGCGCTACCGGCCTCGAGGCCGCCGAACCGGGGACGACGGACCACGAACTCGACGAACTGTTCGACCAAGCAACCGCCGCGCTCGCGACCGACGAGGTCGCGTTCGACGAGTCGCTGGTCAAGGAGAACCTCGAGGAGCTGTTGCTCGTGCTCGTCTGCGTTCACGGGTCGACACACGGGAAGGAGCTGCTCGCGGATCTGACCGAACAGTTCGACGCACAGCTCAGTCCGGGAACGGTCTACCCCTGTCTGCACGAACTCGAGGAGGAGGACGTGCTGTCGATGCACGCGAAGGTTCGAACGAAGGAGTACTCCGTCGTCGACGAGGCCTACGTCCGCGCGACCCTCGAGCGAACGATGACCCAGCACCTCGCATTCGGGCTGTTGCTGGATCGGTTTCTCTCCACCTATCCGGCCGTAGACTCGGAGTGAGCGACCTCGATTCGAGCCGTCACTCCGATCCCAGACCGTCGGCGATGTCGCTCAAGCTGTCGTTCGGCGGTTCGCGGGCGTCGTAGAAGTTCGTCTCGCCGGGCGCTCTGAGCCCGTAGAGAAAGTCGGGTTCGACGACGTCGACCAGCACCGATCCGCCCGAGCGGATCCCGTGGTCGTCGAGCCACTCCTCGAGTCGGTCCGTCCCCTCGCCGGGATTCCGGGCCATCTCGGGCGTGTCGTAGACGCCCGGAACCGACAGCTCCTCGCCGGTGAGGGCGCGTTCGATGCGCGTGAACCGCTCGGTACCGTCGAGAACGATGCGGACGACCTCGTCGTGGACGAACGCCTCGCGATCCGCGGCCGGAATGTCGAGTTTGTTTCCCGTTGCCGTCTCTGTACACGTCGATCGAACGGTTCGGACTGACGGGTGGTCACTCGAGATTCTGTCTGCCATCGTAGAGAAGCGAGGGGGTTACTCGTCGTCGCCGCCCAGCAGCTCGTCGATGTCGCTGCTACCGGACTCGACGACGGAGGCGTTGATCTGTGCGACGGCGTCGGAAACTTCGCGACCGCGAACCGTGACGCGTCGGCGCTCGCCGTCCCGGCTGGGGTGGTAGCCGACCTGGCGGCCCTTCATCAGCACTTCCTCGAGGTTCGGGCCGCCGACGTCGGGGCTGAGCGGGCGGCCGGCCTCGTCGGAGCCGCCGGTGATCTCGAGCGTGTAGCCGTCGAGACCGACGGCGCCGCCGTCGACTTCCTCGCCGATCGACTTGCCGATGAACCGGTTCGCGTCCTGTTCCTCCGCTTCGAGCTGGTAGGTCGATCCGGAGTCCGGATCGCCGACGACGACTGTGAAACTTGCCATGCCCGGTGAAAAACGGCGCGCGCTCAAAAACACATCGAAACACGGTCTCGACGCGACGCCCGTCCGACCGCGTTCGGTGCCGTTTACCGCCCTCGGTGCGTACCGGTCCTCGTGAGCATCGACCGCGACCGCCTCGAGCGACGACTGCGCGAGGAGTTCGACGGCTCGAGCGGCGCCGCTCGCGTCGTCGCCCGTCAGGCCGCCGACCTTCGCGACTCCGGGCGCTACGAGGCCGACACCGGAACCCGACTCACGACCGAGGTCGTCCTCGAGGAGCTCGCGGACGCGCCCGACGGCGGTCCGCCCGAGCGCTGGAACTGGTGGATCGGCTCGCTCGAGATCGCGTTCGGCGGCTACGAGACGTTCGGGATTCGTCGGTACCGGGAGTGAGCGTGTGACTCTCGAACACCCCTACGAACCGAAACACCCTTCACCCGCACTGACTAACTAGTCAGTTAGTGACTGATCCGGACGTTCGCGCAGCGATCATGCGCGGGACCTACGAGGCCCTTTGCGAGCACGGCTACACCGAGCTGACGGCACAGGATATCGCCGACAGGACCGACAAGAGCAAGTCTCTGCTGTTCTACCACTACGACTCCAAGGAGGACCTGTTGGCGGATTTCCTCGAGTTCCTCTTCGAGCGCTTCGACGAGCGCGTCGCCGAGACCCGCGACCTTTCGCCGGTCGAACGGCTGGCGGTGTTCGTCGACTGGTTCCTCTACGGCCCCGAGGAGAACGACCGCCAGTCGTTCCACGTCGCGATGCTCGAGTTACGTACGCAGGCGCCGTACAACGAGGCGTTCCGCGAGAAGCTCCGCAAGGGCGACGACCAGCTCCGTGCGGTCCTCGAGGAGATCCTTCGGGACGGTCTTGCAGCCGGCGAGTTCAGCGAGCACGATCCCGAGGAGACCGCGGCGCTGCTGATCGCGGCCTTCGACGGGGCTCGCATCCGTCAGCTGACGATCGGTCGCGACGAGTACTTAGAGCAGGTTCGAACGGCGACCGCCACCTGGGTGTTCGACGACCTGCTCGCCGAGGGCGCGTCGTTCCCGGCGGATCGGGATCCGAGCACCCTTCCGGAGACCGACCAGCAACACCGCCTCGCGGCCGATTTGGGTACAGAGGGCGGGAACGGCACGGGCGATCCTGACGACGAGACGAACGGGGCCGACGCGGACGGCGGTGACGCGGCGGGAGACGAACCGACCGAGCGTGATCGGGAGTGAGCGGGTCGAACAAGGGCACCGATCGCTCGGTCAACGTCACCGACGGCGACCTGTTCAAGCCGCTGATGGTGCTGTCGGCGCCGATCGTCGCCAGCCAGCTGCTACAGGTCGGCTACAACCTCGCGGACACCTACTGGGTGGGTCGACTCGGCGGCGACGCCGTCGCCGCGCTGTCGTACTCGTGGGCGATCGTCTTCCTGATGGTCAGCGTCGGCGGCGGCCTGACCGTCGCCGGGACGGTGCTGATCTCCCAGCACAAGGGCGCAGGTAACTTCACGCGCTCCTCGCACGTCGCCGGCCAGACCCTCTCGTTCGTCACGATCGTCGCGATCGTCTTCGGCATCGTCGGCTACCTCCTCTCGCCCTGGATGATCCGCTTGATCGGCGCTGAGCCGGGGACCGACGCGTTCACCTACGCGGTCACCTACACCCGGATCGTCTTCGTCGGCGTCGCGTTCATGTTCTGGTTTTTCATCTTCGATGCGCTCTCGCGAGGGTGGGGTGACACGCGAACGCCGCTGTACCTGATGGTGATCAGCGTCGCGATCAACGTCTTCATCGACCCCTTCCTCATCCTCGGCTTCACCGACAACCCGATGTTCGCGTGGGTCGGACTGGCGGGTCTCGAGACGACCCTCTACGAGGCCACCGGCTTCGAGGGGTACGGCGTCGCGGGCGCCGCCGTCGCGACGGTGTTCTCTCGCGGCATCGCCGCGGTCGTCGGACTCTACCTGCTGTTTTCGGGTCGGGTCGGACTCGAGCCCTCGCTGTCGGATCTCCGCCTCGAGAGCGAGACCGTTCGGAAGATCCTCGAGATCGGCGGCCCGATCGCGACCGAGCAGGGGTTTCGCGCGTTCGGCATCACCGTCCTCACGGCGCTGATCGCCGTCGCCGGAACCGAGGCAGTCGCCGCTTACGGGATCGTCAACCGGCTCTCGTCGCTGATGTTCCTGCCCGCGCTCGGGCTCGCCCGTGGGACCGAGACCGTCGTCGGGCAGAACCTGGGCGCCGAGCAGGTCGACCGCGCCAAGCAGGCGGTCACGCTCAGCTCGGCGCTCGTCCTCTCGATCTTCGCCGTCGTGATCGGCGTCGCCTACCAGTTCGCCGAACCGATCACGGCGATCTTCATCGAGGGCGAGGAGTCCGCACAGGTGATCGCCTACGGCGCCGCCTACATCACTATCGCCGGCCCCTCTTACCTGTTTCTCGGCGCCTTCCAGATCATGCTCGGCGGGATCCGGGGCAGCGGCTCGACTCGCGCCGCAATGCTGCTGTCGATTCAGGAGCTGTGGCTGTACCGCATCCCGATCGCCGCGGTCGCCATTATCGTCCTCGACATGGGCGTCATCGGCGTCTGGTACGCCATCGCGATCTCCTACGTCCTCTCGGCGATCGTCACCGCCGCCTGGTTCCTGCGGGGGACCTGGACGGACAACGTCGTCGGCGACGCCCCGTCGCCGACGGAGCCGGAGCCGAGCGACTGACCGCGCCCGCGAGCACGGAGGGGAAACACCGATTGTGTCCCGTCCCGAACTGTCGGGTATGACCGATCGCAGGCGACCGTTCTGGCCGGCCTACCTCCTCACGGCGCTGATCGCCGGCCTGGGCCACTGGTATCTCGGCCAGTGGAAACGGGGGACGATCTGGTTCGCCCTCTACGTCCTCGCGCTCGGCTTTCTCAGCGCGCGGTCGGTCTCGGGCGCCCTCGAGCTCGGCGACCCGTTCGTCGTCACCGCCCTGCAGTTCGAGGCGGTCAGCTACGCCGACGTCGCGATCCCGCTCGCGGTACTGATCGTCTGTCTGCTCGACGTCTACCTCATCGGCGTCCTCCGGCGGACGGCCCCCTCGAGCGATCCGCCGGCCGGCGAGGCCCGATCGAACGGCTCCTCCTGAGCGTCAGCGCCCGCTCTTCGGAGGACTCGGTTCGTCGACGAGACTCGAGCACAACCGGTATTACGCCGCCGGAACTCGTATCAGCCATGGAGACAGACGAAACGGGACTGTTCGGCGGCGGAATCGCGATCGGCGTCCTCCTGATCCTGCTCGGTGTGGTCGCGTACGTGGGAACCGGGTTCGCGAGCGTCACGGCGCTCATCCCGGCGTTTTTCGGAATCGCCGTCGTCGCGATCGGCTGGGTCGGCCGCGCGACGGGTCGACGACGGCTCCCCGTCTACGGCTACGGGCTGCTCGCGCTGGCCGGCATCGCGGGCAGCACGCGCGGGCTCACGGACGTCTGGACGCTCGCGACGGGCGGCTCCGTCGACAGCCCGGTTGGGGCCGCCTCCCAGACCGTGATGGTCGTGCTGTGTTTCGCCCTGCTCTTTCTCGTCGGCCGGGCGCTGGGCGACGATCGCTGACGTCGGCCGACGAACCGACGGAGGCAAGCGACTCGAGCGGAAAGACCGGGTATGGACGTTCGGTTTCTGGGCGGGGCTCGCGAGATCGGTCGTAGCGCGGTGCTGATCGACGACTCCTTGCTGCTCGATTTCGGCATGGACTCGGGAAACCCGCCGTCGTTTCCGATCGACGACGTCGATCCCGACGCGGTCGTCGTCGGCCACGGTCACCTCGATCACGTCGGCTCGATCCCCACCCTGCTATCGGGCGACGCCCGCCCGCCGATCCACTGGACGCCGCCGACGTACGACCTCGCGACGGTGCTCGCGCGGGATACCCTCAAGCTACACGGGGGGAGCTACAACTGCCCGTTCACCGAGACCGAGATCGCCCGCCTCGCGCAGGTCTCGGAGACCCACGGCTACGGCGAGTCTTTCGAGGCCGCAGGCTACGAGATTACCTTCTTCGACGCGGGTCACGTTCCCGGTAGCGCACACGTGCTGGTCTCCGACGGCGACACGCGGCTGCTCTACACCGGCGACTTCCACACCGAGGACCAGCAGCTCCTCTCCGGCACCGTGGCCCGTCCCGACGCCGACGCCGTGATCTGCGAGAGTACGTACTCGGACGTCGCCCGCCCGCCACGCGAAGAGATCGAGCGATCGTTCGTCGACAGCCTCGAGACCACCCTCTGGGAGGGCGGCACCGTCGTCGTCCCCGCGTTCGCGATCGGCCGGACCCAGGAGGTGCTCTGTATCTGCGAGGCGTACGGCCTCGAGTGCTACGTCGACGGGATGGGCAAGCGCGTCACCGAGCTGTTCCTCCGCGAGCGAAACCGAGAGTTCCTGCGCGATCCCGACCTGCTCCGGCGGGCGAAGGGCAACGCCCGCTTCGTCGACGGCCGGGACGGCCAGCGAGAGCGCATCGCCGAGGGGAACACGGTGATCGTCACCACCAGCGGGATGCTCCACGGCGGTCCCGCGATGACCTACGTCCCGGCGATCCGCTCGCACCCGACGAACAAGATCGCCATGACGGGCTACCAGGTCGAGGGGACACCCGGCCGCGAGCTCTACGAGACGGGCAGCGCCGTCATCGACGGCCGCTCGATGCGGGTCAGCGCCCAGGTCGAGCAGTACGATTTCTCCGCACACGCCGATCGAAAGGGGCTGCTCGAGTTCCTCGAACCCTACGCCGGCGCTCGGATCCTCGTAAACCACGGCGACCGCTGTGAGCGCTTCGCAGGGGAGCTCCGGGGGGAGGGGTTCGCAGCCGAAGCCCCCGCGCTCGGAGCGGAGCTGTCGCTCTGAGGGGTCCCTGCGCCTTGATGGAACTGCGGGTTGGAACACGCGTATGGAGGGTTTCACTCCGCCCGCTCGAGGTGACCGCCGATGGCGCGGGTTCTGATCTGCTACGGCACGAGCGAGGGACAGACGAAGACGATCGCCGAGCGGATGGGCGACGTCGTCGGCAGCGAGGGCCACGAGGTAACCCTCACGCACCTGAAACAGCCGCCCGACGGGCTCGACCCCGGCGCCTACGATGGGATCGTCGTCGGCGCGTCGATCCACGCCGGCTCCCACCAGCGCTACGTCGGATCGTTCGTTCGCGACCACCTCGAGACCCTGAACCGGCGCCCGTCGGCCTTCTTCTCGGTCAGCCTCACCGCCGCCAGCGACGATCCCGGCGAGCGCGAGCCCGCCGAGGAGCTGCTCGAGGAGTTCCTCGACGAGACGGGCTGGAACCCGGACGGCACGCTGTCGGTCGCGGGCGCGCTCAAGTACAGCGAGTACGGCCTGCTCAAACGCTTCGTTATGCGTCGAATCGCCGGCCGGGCCGGCGGCGACACCGACACCGCCCGGGACTACGAGTACACCGACTGGAACGACGTCGAGGCGTTCGCTCGCGAGTTCACGACCCTGCTCCGGGCCGGCGCCTGAGACGGATTCACGCAACCGGCTACCGGTCCGTCCGCGGTTCCCCTTCGGGTGTGTCGAAACTGACGGACAGCAGACGTGTGGCGCCCGTAAACGGAGCCGCAGTGAGCGAAATCTGGATTGGTAGGCCCAAGCGTAATACCCCCTTGTCGCTAACAGTGTCGCAATGGTTGGGGTCTGCGGTGCGTTCGGGAGGCAGAGACCGGGTATCGGGCCGATATCCGAGTGGATCGGTCGGGACGGCGTCAGCGAGGAGACGAGACACGACGGCTCCGGACTGACCTGCCTCGCCGCGACACACCGACGGACCCCACAGCCGATCCGAGTTCCGGAGCGAGACGCGACGCTGCTGGTGTCGGGCATCGTCTACAGCCGCCTCGGGGACGGCTCACGGCGGAGGCGGCCGCCAGGCGTCTCGACGCCGGAGTTCTGCGCACGCGAGTACGCCGCCGACGGACTCGAGGCGCTGACCGAACTCAACGGCGAGTTCGTCGCGGTCGTCCTCGAGCGCGCCGACCGGCGGCTGCGGCTCGTGACGGATCTCCTCGGCAGCCGACCGCTGTACTACCACTCGAGCGGCGACTGCCTGCTGTTCTCGACGTCCGTCCAGTCGCTGGTCGACCACCCCGCCGTTCCGGCCGCGTTCGATCCTTCGGGGCTGGTCGAGTACCTCGCCCACAAGCGGGTCCGGGGAACGCGAACGCTCTACGAGGGCGTCGCACAACTCCCCCCCGCCTCGATCACGACGGTCGAACTCGGGGACGAGGAGTCGATCGCACACGACCGCTACTGGTACCCGACCCCGAAGCCGACGTCGCTGTCCGCCGATCGGTTCGTCGATCGGTTTCTCGACCGCTTCGCAGCCGCCGTCGACGACAGGGTTCGAGCCGGCCGAACCCACGGCCTGTTGCTCTCGGGCGGCAGCGACTCGAGGCTCCTCGCGGCGACGGTCGATCCCGACCGGGCGTACGGGTTCACCACCGGACCGACGCCGTCGGCCGACGAATCCTCCGTCGCGGCCCGCGTCGCCCGAACCATCGACGTTCCGTTCTCCCGACTCGAGCTCGGCTCGAACCGGACGCCGGCGCTGCTCGAGGCCTACGGCCGACACGGCAACGGGATCGGCTGGTTCAACGAGGCGCGGACCCTCGCGGTCGCCGACGAGATCCGCGGGGACGTCGATACCCTCGTCTCGGGGCTGTACGCCGACGTCTTCTTCAAGGGATGGACGCTCCCCGACCGCCGGCTCTCGACGCCGCTGGGGGACATCACGCTTCCGGTCGGGCGAGCAGCCGAGAATCGGCGGCAGTTCCTGGAGACGCGGTCGAAGGCGACTCCGGCGTACGTCGACACCGACGCGGTCCCGTCCGCCCGCCGAGTGCTCGAGCGATCCCTGACGGACACCACCGAGGGCGTCCGTGACCACGGCGTCGACTACCCGTCGATGGCGGAGCTCGGGCGGGTCGACTTCTGGTACCCACTGACCAACGAGAGCTCCTTCGACCGGTACGCCGACACGCAGGTGTTGCCGACCGTCTACCCGTTTCTCGACCGCCGGCTGATCGAGCTCTCGCTCGAGCTTCCCCGATCCGACGCGATGCGACGGAACATCGTCAACCGTGCGGTGTCGCGGCTCGCACCCGAGCTCGCGGCGATCCCCCACAACGAGAGCGGCGTCTCGCTCTCTCGACCGCAGGTGCTACACTGGGTCGGCCAGCTCTACCGCGAGCGAGTCGGCAACTCGAGCGACGGGGCGAACGCGGCCGCGCTGCGAGACGACTGGCTCCCGGCGTTCGTCGGCGATCGCGAGGCAACGATCCGGGCGCTTCCCGGCATCGAGTACGAGGAGGTTCGGCGTCTCTGCCGGGAGCACCGACGCGGGGCGAACCACACCGGGTCGATCAGCGGACTAGTGAGCGTGCTGTCGATGCCGGCGACGAAGACGATCGTCGACGTCGGATCAGAAACGGACACCGTGTCGGACCCGGAGCTCAAGTCGCTCCGGTAACGCCGAGTACCGGAACCGGTTTCCGGTCCTGAAACGCCTTTTCCGTTGGCCGCCGTTCGAACGACGGATGGCGCACGATACCGATACCGACACCGACCCTGACGCCCCCGAGCTGAGTGAAACGGAGGAGGCGGCCCTACACGAACTCCAGCTCGGCATCGAGTACGTCCACCGGGCCTACGGAAACCTGCTCGAGTTCCACCACGAACTCGGCCACGCCATGGACCGAATCGGCGACGCCGAGGAGGAGTTGCGCGAGGCCGGCCACGAGGAGTGGGCCGACCGCCTGCGCGACGACCACCTTCCGGCGGGCGCGATCAGCGATCGGTGGACCTACGAACTCGTCGAGGAGTTCTCCGACGGGTTCCTCGAAGACGCCGACGCCTTCGAGGAGGAGGTTCGGGAGGAGCTCGCCGACGGGGTCGGCCACGTCACCGAACGCCGCCAGCAGCGCCGGATTCGCGAGCGCGCGCGAACGGACGACCGACGGGACTGACAAGCGTTTTCGACCCCCTCGCCGTACACGCGGGCATGAGCGAACGGTACGACGCGATCGTCCTCGGCGTCGGCGGGACGGGAAGCGCCGCGACGGCTCACCTGGCCACGCGGGGCGCCGACGTGCTCGGCCTCGAGCGCTACGACGTCCCCCACGGCTACGGCTCCTCACACGGCCGCTCCCGGATGTTCCGGCTCGCCTACGCCGAGGACCCCGCCTACGTCCCGCTCGCGAAGCGAGCCGCCGAGCTGTGGGACGACCTCGAGCGTGCGACCGGTCGGCAGCTGTTCTACCGTACGGGATCGGTCGACGCCGGACCCGCCGACGGCGAGCTGGTCGCGGGCTCGAGGCGCTCCTGTGAGCAACACGGCCTCGAGTACGAGGAACTGTCGAGCGCCGAGCTGACCGACCGCTACCCCGGCTACCGGCTGCCGGAGGGGTACGAGGCGATCTACCAACCCGACGGGGGCTTCCTCGAGCCAGAGGCCTGCACCGTTGCCCACGTCGAGCGCGCCCACCGGGCGGGGGCGACGATCCGAGCCCGAGAGCGGGTCGTCGACTGGCGCCCGACGAGCGACGGCGTCCGCGTCGAGACCGACCACGACAGCTATGAGGCCGACCGCCTCGTCGTCACCGCCGGTGCGTGGGCGGGACGGTTCGTCGACGCCCTCGAGTCGGTGCTGGTCCCCGAGCGACAGGTGCTGGCGTGGTTTCAGCCGACCGAGCCCGACTACTTCGAGCGCGAGCGGTTTCCGGTCTGGAACATCGAGGTTCCCGAGGGTCGGTACTACGGCTTCCCGGTCCACGACGTTCCCGGGTTCAAGCTCGGCCGATACAACCACCGCGAGGAGACCGTCGACCCCGACGCCTTCGAGCGCGAACCGACCCAGACCGACGAGCGGCTCCTCCGGGAGTTTGCCGAGACGTACTTCCCCGACGGCGCCGGACCGACGATGGGACTGGGGACCTGCCTCTTTACCAATACGCCCGACGACGACTTCGTCCTCGATACGCTGCCCGACTATCCGCAGGTCGCCGTCGGCGCCGGCTTCTCCGGCCACGGCTTCAAGTTCGCCAGCGTTATCGGCGAGATCCTCGCGGAGCTGGCGCTCGACGGGGAGACCGACCACCCCATCGAGCCGTTTGCGATCGACCGGTTCTGACGGGGCGCCGGATGCCCGTCGGCCGTCGGGCTCCGTGCGGTTGAAGCCGCCGGAATCACGCTTATCCGTCCGTTCGTGTGACGGTCACTATGGGCGAAGAGAGCACGCAGCGTTCCGCGGCCGGAATCGTGCGGGGGATCAGAGACGGGGAGCTGTCCCCCGCGGAGGTCGTCGACGACCACCTCGAGCGCATCCGCGAGCGAAACGAGCGAACGAACGCGTTCGTCACCGTCGCCGAGGAGTCGGCCCGCGAGGCGGCTGCCGAGGCCGAGCGCGCACTCGAGGACGGCGAGCCGTTGGGCCCGCTCCACGGCGTTCCCGTCGCCATCAAGGACATCGACGACGTCGCGGGCGTCGAGACCACCGCGGGCTCGCTGCTGTTCGAGGATCGGGTCGCCGACGCCGACGCGGCCTACGTCGACCGCCTGAAGGCCGCGGGCGCGATCGTCGTCGGCAAGACCAACGCGCCCGAGTTCGGCGTCGGCACGACGACGGACAACCGCGTCGCCGGCCCGACGAGCACACCTTTCGACCTCGAGCGCACCGCCGGGGGATCCTCGGGCGGGGCGGGGGCGGCGCTGGCCGACCGCCTCGTCCCGCTCGCGCCGGGCTCCGATACCGGGGGTTCGATCCGCATCCCGGCCAGCGCCTGCGGCGTTTACGGACACAAACCCACGTACGGGCTGGTGCCGAACGTCGATCGCCCCAACGCCTTCGCGAGCCACACGCCGTTCTACCACGTCGGTCCGATGACCCGCACCGTCGAGGACGCCGCACGATCGCTCTCGGCGATGGCGGGCCCTCACCGCGACGACCCCCACTCCGTGCCCGCAACCGACGACTACCTCGCAGCCGTCAACCGCCCGATCGACGACCTGCGGATCGCCTACAGCCCCGACCTGGGGATCTACCCGCTCGAGCCCGCAGTTCGGGAGACGATCGACGACGCCGTCCGCGCCCTCGAGCGAGCCGGCGCGACCGTCGAGAGGGGCGACCCTGACCTGGGTCACGACCGCGAGGAGATCCTCGAGGCGTTCTACACGATGGCGACGGTCCGCTGGCAGGCGACCCTCGACGACCTCGAGGAGCGGGGGTTCGATCCGCGCGAGGGAGACCGAGATCGACTGCACGACGCGTTCGTCGAGACCGTACTGGACGCGACACCGCCAACTGTGCGGGAACTCACACGAGCCGACGCCGTCCGCTCGCGGGTCTTCGACGGCCTGCAGGACCGCTTCGAGGAGTGCGACCTGATCGCGTCGGCGACACTGGCGACGACCCCGTTCCCCCACGGCGAACCCCCCGAAACGATCGACGGCGTCGACGTCGGCCCGCGGCGGGGCTGGGTGCTCACACAGCCGTACAATCTCACCGGCCACCCCGCTGCCTCGGTCCCCGCCGGGTTCGTCGACGGCCTACCCGTTGGACTCCAGCTCGCCGGGGAGCGGTTCGGCGACGCCGACGTCCTCGCGGCCAGCGCCGCCCTCGAGCGACGGCGGCCGTGGCGCAATCGGTACCCGACGTAGCGCCCGTCGCCGGCCTACAGTTCGTCGATGATCTCGTCCGCGAACCGCTCGAACGCTCGCTCGCGGTCCTCGTTTTGCAGGCCGATGATGGCGTGATCCAGGCCGTAGGACTCGAGCCGGCGGAAGTAGTCGCGGTACCACTCGACGCCGGCCCGATAGCCCAGATGCAGGGGTTCGGGGTCGGCGGTCGGATCGTCCGTGAGTTCGACTCGAACCGCGATCGCGAACGGTTTGTCCTCGGTCGCCTCGCGCCACTGTGCGATGTAGCTCTCCAGGGTCGACTCCGGCAGGTGATAGAACAGCCAGCCGTCGCCGTGCTCGGCGATCCAGTCGTCTGCCTGCCTCGAGTTCCCGGTCGGTAGCAGGGGGATCGTTCCGCTGCTGGGCTTCGGAACGACGTCGAGCTCGCCCTCGAGCCGGCCCCACCGCCCCTCGAGTTCGGGGTAGTCCTCCCGCCAGACCGTTCGCAGGGCCTCGCACCCCTCCCGGAACAGCTCGCCTCGATTTTCGCGGTCGACCCCGAAGGCGGGGTACTCCGGGTCGCGGTCGCCCGAAGCGATCCCCATCACGAGGCGGCCGTCCGAGAGTCGATCGACCGTCGCTGCGGACTTCGCGACGTGCAGCGGGTGGCGAAGCGGGAGGACGACGCTCGAGGTCCCCAGCGCGATCTCGTCGGTGTGGGCCGCGACGTGAGAGAGCCACGGCCAGGTATCGAACGTCTGGCCCGCATCGCCGAACTTCGGCCAGTAGGTGGGGACGTCCCGCGCCCAGAGGCCGTCGAACCCCAGCTCCTCGGCGAGGGTCGCGAGTTCGATTTCGGTGGTGGGATCGGGCGTCGAGCGGTTCGCCCCGGTCAGGGGAAAGCCCGCGCCGAAGGTCAGTCCCTCGCGGTCGAACAGCCGTCGGTAACCCGCGTTCGCGTGATCGGAGGGCATTCGCTCGAGCTATCGGCCGCGCGTACAAGACCGTGTTCGTTCCCGTCGGCACGCCCGATCGGCTCGAGACGCCCTCACGTCGGGCGTCGACCGCGAACGTACTCGAGTCCCGGGCAGCCGTCGACGTACCACAGCGCGATCGCCGCGCCGAACAGGACCCACTCGAAGAGGAAGAACACCGCGGGGTTCGTAAACGGGCCAACGACAAGTTCGACGATTGCGGGCGGTTCGAACAGTCGCTCGCCGTACCGGAACGTCGGCTGCTCGAGCAGCGGCCAGACCAGAAACTCCGTCTCGAACGGATAGCCGAGAAACGCTCGCGGCGGGATATCGGCCAAAAGGTGCGAGAGGTGTGCGACGACGAACGCGGTCGCGGTCTCGAGGCGGCCGAGGACGAATCCGACGGCGTAAACGACGAGGATCAGCGCCGCCGCGAAGAACAGCGAGTGGGCGAGCGAGCGGCCGCTGGGTAGGATGCCGACCCACCACGCCAGCGGCTTGTCGATCAGGTCGGCGAACTGCGAGCCGACCAGGACCGCGAGCGCCGGCTCGGCTCGCGGCGCTCGCCGGAACCGGCCGTGTGCGTACAGCGAGTACAGGAGGTAGGCTACGCCGAGGTGTCCCCAGGGCCACATGGCCGTCCGTAGCCGTCCGCGGCGTGTAGTTACGGGATTCGTAACCAGAGGGCGAAGCCGGAGACTGGCGAGTAGGTTCCGCTTGAACCGGGACGCGGGACTCTCGGTCGGCGCAAAAAAGAACGGGAGATTACTGCGTCGCGATCAGTCGTCGGCGGGCGCGGCGCCGCTGTCCTCGGCCTGGTCGCGGGTCCAGGAGAGCTTGCCGCCGGCCGCGAGGATCGAGCGCTCGCGCTCGGAGGCGTCGAGCGTCGCGGTGAACTCCTCGCCGTTGACGCGGACGGTGAACTCCTCCTGGCCGCTCGTGACGGCCTCGTAGACGTCGTCGACGATCTCGATCTCGTCGCCCTGGTCGATCGACTCGTAGGTGTCCTCGTCGATCGTCAGCGGGACGATACCGAAGTTGAAGAGGTTCGCGCGGTGGATCCGGGCGAAGCTCTGTGCGAGGACGCCCTCGATGCCCAGATACATCGGGCAGAGCGCGGCGTGCTCTCGCGAGGAGCCCTGGCCGTAGTTCTCGCCGGCGACGAGGAAGCCGCCGTCGGCCTCGAGCGCGCGGTCGGCGAACGTGTCGTCGACGCGGCTAAGGGTGAACTCGGAGAGCTTGGGGACGTTCGACCGGTACATCAGGATGTCCTGCGTTGCAGGGATGATGTGGTCGGTCGTGATGTTGTCCTCCATCTTGAGCAGGGCCTCGCCGGAGATTTCGGAGCCGAGCTCGTCGCGGATCGGGACGTCGCCGATGTTGGGACCCTTGATGAGCTCGTCGTCGACGGCCTCGTCGGGAGCGATGAGGTCCGTCTTGGAGCCGTCGTACTCGTCGGGGAGCTCGACGCCGGGCGCCTCGACGTCGTCGAGGTTGCGCGGGTCGGTGATCTCGCCCTCGAGCGCCGCGGCGGCGGCGACCTCCGGCGAGCAGAGGTAGACGTTGTCGTCCTCGATACCCGAGCGGCCCTCGAAGTTGCGGTTGAAGGTGCGCAGCGAGACCGAATCGGAGGCGGGGACGTGGCCGATCCCGATACACGCACCGCAGGTCGCCTCGGAGAAGTTGACGCCGGCGGCCATCATCTCCGCGACCCAGCCCTCGCGGGCGAGCATCTCGGAGGCCTGTTTGGAGCCGGGGGCGACGATCGTCTCGGTCTCGAGGGAGGTCTGGCGGTCCTCGAGCATCTTGGCGACGGGGAGGATGTCCTCGTAGCCGCCGTTCGTACAGGAGCCGACGATGACCTGCTCGACGGACTCGCCCTCGACCTCGCTGACGGGGACGACGTTGTCCGGCATCGAGGGCGTGGCGATCAGCGGCTCGAGATCCGAGAGATCGACGACGATCTCGTCGTCGTACTCGGCGTCGTCGTCGGGCTGGAGCTCGACGTACTCGTCGCCGCGGTTGACGCGCTCTAAGTAGTCCTCGGTCTGCTCGTCGGTCGGGAAGATCGACGTCGTCGCGCCGAGTTCCGTCCCCATGTTGGTGATCGTCATCCGCTCGGGTGCGGTGAGCGTCTCGACGCCGGGGCCGGTGTACTCGAGGATCTTGCCGACGCCGCCTTTCACGGAGAGCCGTCGCAGCATCTCGAGGATGACGTCCTTCGCGGTGGCCCACTCGGGGAGCTCGCCCTCGAGTCGGACGTTGACGATCTCGGGCATCTCGATGTAGTAGGGTGCGCCGCCCATAGCGACGGTGACGTCGATCCCGCCGGCGCCGATGGCGAGCTCGCCGAGGCCGCCGGGGGTCGGCGTGTGGGAGTCCGAGCCGAGCAGCGTCTTGCCGGGCGCGGCGAAGTTCTCGCGGTGAACGTTGTGGCAGATACCGTTACCGGGGCGAGAGAAGTGGGCCCCGTAGGTGCCGGCTGCAGAACGCAGGAAGCGGTGGTCGTCGGTGTTCTTAAAGTCGAACTGATAGGTCTGGTGGTCGCAGTACTGCGCGGCGATCTCGGTCTGGACCTCGTCCAGTCCCATCGCCTCGAACTGGAGCCAGACCATCGTTCCGGTCGTGTCCTGGGTAAGTACCTGGTCGATCTCGATCCCGATCTCCTCGCCGGTCTCGAGTTCGCCCTCGACGAGGTGGTCGTCGAGAATCTTTTCGGTGAGAGTCTGTCCCATAGCATCCGAATTTCGGCTTTCCGCCTTGATAAATCCAGCGTGTTTCTATCGGGAACGACCGTGTTATTTCCGGGCATTCGACGGGGTTTCGCGTAAGTATTGCCACACTGCTGACCGTTCGTGCACTCGCGCGCAGCCGACCGACGGCGACCCCCTCGATCGTGTCCCGTAACGCCCTGCCACGGCCGATCCGAACGGATACGCTTTTTTCAACTCCGGAGCGTATCGACGCTATGTTCCGCTCCGGCGCCTTCGTCGCGGAGTACGTCTCCCCCACGAGCGACGATCAGATCCAGCCCAACGGCGTTGACCTCACGCTCGACGTCGTCTTCGAACAGCTCGAGCCCGGTCGGATCGGCCGGGACGGCAAACAGATCGGCGACCGGGTAGCCCGCCCGCTCGAGGAGTTAGAGCAGAAGGCGCCGGACACCTACTACCTGCCCGAGGGCGCCTACGTCGCCCGCTACGACGAGCGCATCGAGATCCCCGAGGGCCACGTCGGCTTCGTCTACCCGCGCTCGTCGCTGATGCGCAACTCCTGTATGCTCAACACGGCCGTCTGGGACGCCGGCTACGAGGGTCGGGGTGAGGGGCTGTTACAGGTCCACCACGACGTCGAGATTGCCCGGGGCGCCCGCATCGCCCAACTCGTACTCGCCGAGGCCGACCACGAGGGCGCCTACGACGGCAGCTATCAGGGCGAAAACCTCGAGTAGCCGCGCCAGGCTGCCGGCAGGGGATTGACGGCTGTCCGCGACGACCGTTCGCGCATGACTGACGCGGAAACGGAACGACCCTCGCTCGTCGGTATCAACCACGTCGCACTGGAGGTCGGCGATATCGACGACGCGCTCGAGTTCTACGAGGATCTGTTCGCGTTCGAACTGCGAAGTCGATCCGACTCGAAGGCCTTTCTCGACATGGGCGATCAGTTCATCGCGCTCGCCGAGAGCGACGACACCGGCCGGGACGGCCAGCGTCACTTCGGGCTCGTCGTCGACGACGCCGACGCCGCCGAACGGCGACTCGAGGACTGTGGCGTCGAGCGCCTCGACGTCCCCGGCCTCGAGTTTCACGATCCGTGGGGGAACCGCGTCCAGCTCGTCGAGTACTCCGAAATCCAGTTCACGAAGGCCGGCCACGTCCTCGAGGGGATGGGTCTCGACGAACTCGAGAAGACCGACGGGGCGATCGCGGAGCTTGAGGAGAAGGGGCTCGCTCCGGAGCGGTCGGACTGAGGACAGGTTACGCGGCCGACAGAACGAAGGCGATCGGCGGCGAACTCGAACGCGATGTCCGGGACGGAGCCGTGCGAACGGTGCGGATCGCAGCGTCCTCGAGCGGCGGCTCGCTGTCCCGACTGTGGACACGAGCCGACGAGTCGGTGGCGGTACGTCGGCTGGCTCGCCCTCGGAATCGCCGTCCCCGTCCTCGCCCTCGCGACGGTCCTGCTCGGCTATCTCGCCCTGTTCTCGCTCCAGCAGGGGACGATCGGAGCGGCCGGTCCCGCGATCGCCCTCTGGATCGGGATCTGGGTCGGGGCCGCGCTCACCGTCGTGATCGTCTACGATCGGAGCACGGAGACCCGAACTGCGACGGGGTCGCCGGAGCGTTGAGATGATGGCGACCACCCACGTCTTCGCCGGACTCGCCCTCGTCGCCCCGGTCGCCGCTGCCGTTCCGACGCTCTCGACCCCACTTGCCGTTGGTGCGATCGTTGGCGGGCTCGCACCCGATCTCGATCTCGTCCTCGAGCACCGCCGAAGTCTGCACTTCCCGGTCGCCGGCCTGCCCGTCGCCGCGGTCGCGGTCGGCGCCGCGGTGGTGGTTCCCTCGAGTCCCGTCGTCGCGGTCGCCGCTGCAGTCGTCGCCGCCTGGCTCCACGCCGCGAGCGATGTCCTCGGGGATGGACCGGAGATGGACCCCTGGACCGACGCCGGCGACCGCGCTGTCTACGACCACGTCCGCAGTCGGTGGCTGCGTCCGCGACGGTGGGTCCGCTACGACGGCGCGCCGGAGGACGGCGTCCTCGCTCTCGCGCTCGCGGTGCCAGCGCTGCTCGTCTTCGAGGGGTGGGTCGTCTCGGCTATCGCGGGCTGTCTCGCAGTCTCGCTCGGCTACGTCCTGGTTCGGCGACGGCTGGTCGCATGGCTTCCCGACTGGCTCGAGTAGCCGGGAGAAGTCGGAACGCTGATACTGCCGCTCGCGAAGCCTTCCGGTATGGTCGACACGTTTCTCGCCCAGACGACCCATCTCGTCTTCGCCGCGCTCTGGGCCGGCAGCGTCTTCTACGTCGCGTTCGTCGTCCTCCCGCTGGCTCGAGACGGGGCGTTCAACACGACGAAACCCCTCGAGACGATCTCGAGCAAGCTGACGACGATATCGCGTGTGAGCGCGCTCGTCCTGCTGCTCAGTGGCGGTCACCTCGCTGGAACTCGCTACACGGCCGAGGGGCTGTTCAACACGATCAACGGGCAGCTGGTGCTCGCGATGGTCGCGCTCTGGCTCGTCCTCACGGGGCTCGTCGAGGTGGGCGCGAAACGGTTCGAGTCCGGACTCAACGGGAAGAAGCTCCGCGAACCCGCGGCGAACGCCCTGCCGCTGTACCGGGCGGGGGCGGTCGTCGCCGTTCTCCTCCTGGTCGTCGCCGGAGCGATCACGACCAACGTCGCCGCGATCGTGTAACGAACCTGTAGTTCTTTGCTGAATGTATTTGAAAAGAAGATTGTTACGAAAGATACTTAGTTAGCTACTGAGAGGTATGTGTATGATGCTCAGGGGCAAAGGGATGGCCCTGTCGCTGCTCGCGGTGGGGACCGCCGCGGCCGCCGGGTACGTCCTTCAGACCGATCGCTCGCCGACCGAAACGGGACGCTCGAAGGCAAACCTCGGCGCCAAGGTCGTCGACGAGGTTCCCGAGGGTGCAACCGTCGTCGACGCGTCGACGCGTCGACTCGCGGAGATTCCCGGCGCGCGGCGGGCACTCGAGCGCGCGGTGCGCAACGACGCCCGCGAGGAGTGGGAACACGTCACCCTCGAGCGCGACGGTGCCTGGTCGGTCGTCGACACGATCCGCGACTCGCTGCCGTACTACGAGGCCGATCGGGGCGAGTACAACGGCGTCTACGTCGAACACGACGGTCGGATCGTCGTGCTCGACGCGATCGGCTGGGCTCGCCTCGAGCAACCGATCCACTGACGCCGACGGTCGGCTTTTCTGCAACGGCGACGAACTTTCGTTTCGCGGTTCGGTCTCGAGTGTCTCTGCCCGTGACGAACCACAACCACTACTTCGGGCCCCCGCCCATCCGGAGGCATGCAACTGGGCGTTATCGGACTCGGACGCATGGGACAGATCGTCGTCGAGCGGGTGCTCGAGGCGGGCCACGACGTCGTCGCCTTCGACCTCGATCCGGAAGCCGTCGCCACCGCGGCCGACGCTGGCGCGGAGCCGGCCGACTCCGTCTCGGACCTGGCGGATCGACTCGGCGAGGCGAAGCGGATCTGGCTGATGGTCCCCGCGGGTGAGGCCGTCGACGCGACCCTCGAGGATCTCGATCCCCACCTCGACGGCGACGACGTCGTCGTCGACGGCGGCAACTCCTACTTCGAGGACTCCGTTCGCCGGGCCGAGGCTTGCTCGGCGGCGTACCTCGACTGCGGCACCTCCGGTGGTCCCGCGGGTGCGGAACTCGGCTTCTCGCTGATGGTCGGCGGGCCGCAGTGGGCCTACGACGAACTCACGCCCGTCTTCGACGCCGTCGCGACCGGTCCCGACGGTCACGGACGGATGGGGGCCGCGGGATCGGGCCACTACGTCAAGATGGTTCACAACGGCGTCGAGTACGCGCTGATGCAGACCTACGGTGAGGGGTTCGAGCTGCTCCACGAGGGTCGGTACGATCTGGACCTCGAGTCGGTCGCCTCGGTCTGGAACAACGGCGCGGTGATCCGTTCCTGGCTGCTCGAGCTCTGCGAGGAGGCGTTCCGCGAGGAGGGAACCGACCTGGGCACCGTCGCCGACCGCATCGAGGGCGGCTCGACGGGCACCTGGACGGTCCAGGAGGCCCTCGAACAGGAGGTGCCGTTGCCGCTGATCTACACCGCCCTCTCCGAGCGGTTCGGGTCGCGAGCCGACGAGGGACGGTTCTCCCGACGGCTGGCGAGCCGCCTCCGGTACGGGTTCGGCCGCCACGAGGTCCCCCGACGGGAGTAACGCGACCGGATCGCCGCATTAATCCATCTTCTCTGTCAGTTCCACGCCGGAATATTGGGTCATTTTCTTTACTCCTGCTCCTCTCACCGTTAGTAGTGACCTCTCACCGACCGACGACGAGTGTGGCTGCAACCGAGGATCGACGAACGAGTACGGCGGTTGTCGAGCTAGTCGCTCGCGTCGACGAGGTCGACCCGATCGCGCTCGAGCCCCTCTACGACGCGATCGACCCCGACACGCTGGATTCGATCTGCGATCCGACCTCCGGGTTCCGATCGCTGTCGTTCCGGTACGCCGGCTGGCTGGTTACCGTCGACTCCCGCGAGGGCGGGCTCGAGATCGCGCTGTCGGAGCCGGCGTCGCCGGACGGGGCGGTCACCGACGCTCCCGACGCCGAGTCCTCGCTGTAAGCAGTAAAAAAGAGCAACCGTTATACGATCGGTATCGGTATGTGTAGACACGAGGGCGCGTAGCTCAGTGGACAGAGTTCTTGGTTCCGGACCAAGATGTCGCGGGTTCAAATCCCGTCGCGCCCGCTCGGCTCGTTTCTCTCGCCTCTCGAGCGGGACGTAGCTCGCGAACGCGGTGCGTTCGCTCACTCTCGTCGCGCCCCTGCTCTACAGGTGGAGAGAGGTGTTCACCACTCTCCAGCGAAAGATGCGTCAAGCCCACACATCTCAGTGAAACGTTGTAGGTACCTCTTCTTATTCTTCCCACTCATGTGAGTATCCAGGTAGTGTCCACCACTCAATTCGCGATGATTTCTCATCGCTTGCTCGTCATGTGGTGAAGAAGGTTCGTCATTGATAATTGCCTTTTTTCTGCCTGGAATGTACGGCAACGGTTCTATCTCCGAACTCAGATCGTAGTTCTCGAGCAGATAATTCACAACCGCTGCCATCACGTCGCTCTGCACAGTATCACTAAACCTAGTGAGAGTCTCTCCGCCGTTGTGGATTTTGACAATATAGCCTTGTTCATCTGAACCGTCTGTTTCAACTGATGACGTATCGACTTCTTCACTTTGTGACCGAGTTCGGTCTGTGTTGATCTCGGCGTCAATCTCCTGAACAAGGTCGTCGATCATCTCCTTCGCTCTCGGCTCTGCCAACGTAGAGATCGTGTCCGAAACATCCTCGGTCAGTATTTCAGTAATAGCAGTTGAGAGATCATCCTTGTTCTTCTCAAGGCTTGTTCGAGCAGCTTTCAGTTCCTCAATACGGTTAGCTATTTTTTCCGAATCGCCTGCTTGAATCGCGTCTTTGGTGAACGCTCGCAGGATAGTAATCTGCTCGGACAATCGCTTGAGATCGGCCTCTGCGAGGACCTGCACCTTTACGTTCGTATCGACGACCTCGCGACGGAGGAACTGATATTGCTTGCCATTCGAAAGAATTCCCCAATTCACGTTCTCGTTCTTCATGTAGGTGCCGAGTTGCTCACGATGATTACTGCTCAGAGCCGTATCAACTCCTTTCGCTTCGAAAAATGCGACCGGAGCCCCCTCGAGGAGGAGCGCATAATCAACCTTGTAGGACCGTGTGCCAACTTTAACAGAGTATTCCAGCTTAGTATTAGCAGGTATCTCCCACCCAAGGAGATCCAAAAAATCACGCAGAACAGCAGCCTTCGTATTAGCTTCGTCCATCTGGGGTGCATCGTCGATAATCGTCTGACTGTGTCGGGCGTATTCCGCCACCTCCGTTTCGTCCATTACTGTGTGACAGATGGTCAGGGAACCTTTATTAAAATGACTTGTTCGGAAGCCACTCCATCTGGCTGATTTCCCATGAGGCTTCTCGAGGTCGCGATCCCGACATCGACTGCTTTCGACTAAAACTCCGAGCCCCGACCCGTCGAACTCCGGGCGAAGCTTCAGAACCGTCGGTCCAGTGGTTCCGACGTATGACTGACGACGAGAAAACCGAGGAGATTCCCGAGGACGGATCGCGACAGGATGAGACCGACCCCGATGCCGACTCCGACGCGGACGACGCCGACGAAGCGTAGCCCGACGACCGAGACGCCGTCCGTTTTCGCCACTCTCTCGAGCCGAGAGCCACAGCTACTATACCCGCCGGCGGGTAGCCGTCCCCATGTCCGAACGCGAGTGGTGGAAGGAAGCGATCGTCTACCAGATCTATCCGCGCAGTTTCAACGACAGCGACGGCGACGGCGTCGGCGACATCCCCGGGATCGTCGAGAAGGTCGACTACCTCGAGGCGCTGGGCGTCGACGTCGTCTGGCTCAACCCCGTCTACGAGTCACCCATGGCGGACAACGGGTACGACATCGCGGATTACCGGGCGATTCACCCCCGCTTCGGGACGATGGCCGACTGGGAGCGCCTGCTCGAGGAGCTTCACGACCGGGACATGCGCCTAATCATGGACCTCGTCGTCAACCACACCTCCGAGGAACACGAGTGGTTCGTCCGCTCGCGGGACGGCGATCCGGAGTACCGGGATCACTACGTCTGGCGCGAGGGCGAGCCCGACGGCCCGGCGCCGAACAACTGGGAGTCGTTTTTCCGGGGGTCGGCCTGGCGCTACGACGACGAGCGCGAGGCGTACTTTTTGCACCTCTACGACGAGAGCCAGCCCGATCTGAACTGGGAGAACCCAGACGTTCGTTCGGACGTCTTCGAGATGATGCGCTGGTGGCTCGAGAAGGGGATCGACGGCTTCCGGATGGACGTTATCAACCTCATCTCCAAGCCGGAGGAGCTGCCAGACGGCGACCCCGAAACCGACGGTCTCCCCGTCGGCGCCGAACACTACGTCAACGGGCCGAACCTCGAGACCTACCTGGGGGAGATGCACGAGGAAGCTCTGGCCGACTACGACGCGATGACCGTCGGCGAGACGGTCGGGATGGAGGCCGAGGACGCTGCGGCATACATCGGCGACGATCGGGCGCTCAACATGGCGATCCACTTCGAGCACATGAACGTCGACCGCGGCGAGGGCGGGAAGTACGATCCCGTCGACCTCGACCTGCTCGAGCTCAAGGAGATCGTCAGCCGCTGGCAGGAGGCGCTGGCCGGCGAGGGGTGGAACTGCCTGTACTTCAGCAACCACGATCAGCCCCGAACGGTCTCCCGGTTCGGCGACGACGGCGAGTACCGCGAGGAGTCCGCCAAGATGCTCGCGACGGTGCTGTGTACCCTTCGGGGAACGCCGTTTCTCTACCAGGGCCAGGAGATCGGGATGACGAACACGAGCTTCGAGGACCCGTCCGACGTCGAGGACGTCTGGGCACAAAACTTCCTCGAGGAGGCCCTCGAGAGCGATCGGTACGACTCCTTCGAAGACGTCCGTCCGGTACTCGAGGAGTGCTCGCGGGACAACGCCCGGACCCCGATGCAGTGGTCCGACGACGCTCGTGCCGGCTTCACCGACGGCGAGCCCTGGCTCGGCGTCACCGACAACTACGACGAGATCAACGTCGAAGCCGCCCGCGCGGATCCCGACTCGATCTGGCACTACTACCGCGAGCTGTTCGCCCTCCGCGAGGAGCACGAGACGCTCGTCTACGGCGAGTACGAACTCCTGTGTGCCGACCATCCCGAGGTGTTCGCCTACGAGCGCAGCCTCGAGGACGAACGGCTGCTCGTCGTCTGTAACTTCTTCGACGGCCGGCCCGAGGTCGACCTCGACCTCGAGGGCGAGGTCGCGAACCGATTGATCGGCAACTACGAGGAGGAAACGTCGTTCGGCGAGACGCTCGAGCTGCGACCGTACGAGGCCGGCGTCTACCGACTCTCGTAGCCCCGTTTTGCGGTCGTCGGCTCCGATCGCGCCCGACGGATCGCCCTCACGGCCCGTTCGCCGACGTGTTTCGCGTCCTCGAGCGAGAGGTCCCGGTGGATCGGGAGACAGACGTGCCGTCCCATCGCCGCGGTCCCCTCGGGTGCGACGCCGTCGGTGTCGTACCGGTCGGTGACGAACGGCTGGCGGTGTAGCGGCGGATCGTACGCCCAGTCGATCGTGATCCCCTCGGCTTCGAGGCGGTCCCGAACGCGAGTCCGGTCGCAGCCGGGCTCGAGCGCGACGGGGTAGCGCCAGTAGCTCGAGCGGACGGTCGACGGCGGCGAGATCGGCTCGGCGATCCCCCGCTCGGCGAGTTCCGACAGCCGATCGTCGTAGATCCGGGCGATCTCGTTGCGGTAGGCGACGAACTCCTCGACGTGCTCGAGCTGGCTCCGACCGAGGACGGCCGCGAACTCGGAGAGGCGGTAGTTGCTTCCGAGGTGGGTAAACCGAGGATCGTCGGCGTCGGGGTCGAGCCCCCGGTTTCGAATCGCCGCCACCCGTCGCGCGAGGGACGCGTCATCGGTTAGAACCATTCCGCCCTCCCCGGTGGTCAGCACCTTCGTCGCGTAGAACGAGAAGCAGGCGGCGTGCCCGATACTCCCCGCGGGTCGGCCGTCGATCGTCGCGCCGTGGGCGTGCGAGCAGTCCTCGATCAGGACGGCGTCGTGGGCCTCACAGAGTTCCCGGAGCTCGGCCGTCCGTTCGCAGACGTTGCCCGCGAAGTGGACGGCGACCACGGCCGCGGTGTCGTCGCCGATCAGCTCGGCGACCGACTCGAGCGAGATGTTGTGATCGTCGGGCTCGATGTCGGCGAACCGGGGCTCGTAGCCGGCGGTCAACACCGACGAGGCGTTCGCGGCGAACGTCTGGATCGGGACGATCACCTCCTCGCCGCGCCCCTCGAGCGCGCGGAAAACTGACTCGAGGGCCGACGTACACGAGTTGGTAACGATCCCGCGTTCGCGGCCGACGTAGTCGGCGAACTCGCGTTCGAACGCGTCGCAGTGCTCGCCCATCGTCAGCCGCGCGTCGCCGTCGAGCATCCGTTCGAACTCGGCCAGCACCCGCTCCTTGCCCGGAAACGAGCCGCCCGTCGCGATCGGATACTCGTCCGTCACGGTCGACCACCCGATCGGTTCGTCCTCGCGTTCGATCCCCACCGTCCGTCCGTCCACCCGGCTGAGCGCATAATCGCCGGTGACACTCTCGACGGCATAAGTATGGGCCGGCGAACCGTCCCTAGACGGCGCTTTCTCGAGGGTGGTTCCAGCGGACGGGAACGGTGTGGCGCCGATCGACGGGCCGGCCGTCGCGGTACGAGCACCCTACCGGTCCGTCTCAGACCGACTCGCGAAGCGCCCAGACGTCGCTGGTCGGCTCGAGTCGGTGTGGTTCGCGACCGCGCTCGGTGAGGATCCCGACGTGGTACAGCATCGTCTTCAGCTGGAACACCGTCGGCGCGTGGTAGGTCGCGCCGTCCTCGAGGGGCTCCCGGCGGAGGTCGCCGTCGGTCGTCAGCGCACGGCGCCGAACCGAACGGTCGCCCCGGACGAATAGCTCGACGGCGAACGTCGGATGCAGCTCGTGGAGGTAGGTGACGAACCCGACGAGCGACGGCTCGCGGCTCCCGTCCCGGTGGAGCCCCTGGAGTTCGGTCACGAGCAGCTCGGTCGCGGGGTAGTCGAAGAGGACCCGACGGGCGAGCTGTCCCCAGGCCGGCGCCAGGTCGACGAACCGCTTCCGGGAGCGGTACCACGCCTCGAACTCCGAGAGTGCTTCCTCGACCGACCCGTAGTTTCGCTTCGCGAACCGGACGACCTCCTCGCCGAGCGAGGTGAGTTCCGCTCCGCTCGGCGCCTCCTCGAGCAGTCCGAGGAACGCGGCGCCCCGTCGGGCGTCGTCGACTGCACCGACCACGTCGTACGTCGCCAGCAGCGTCTCGGTGTCGCCGTCGGCGTAGTGGGCCAGCGGATACCCTAGATAGTTCTTCGGATGGTTCAGGCCGAACGACTGGTTCGCGACGCCCTGCGCGCTCGCCTGGAACCGGATCGCCGTCGCCTCGGTCGTCGTCTTGTTCCCGACCACGCGTGGCACCTCGAGCGGCGCCACCCCGCCGTCGGACTCGACGCCGAGCACGCCGACGTTCAGCTCCCGCGCCAGCGTTCGGTCGGTCTCGGAGACGGCCGATGCGGGCGCCGCGAGGTAGGCCGCGTTGGCCTCCCCGAGGCGGTCGTACGCCTGGACGATCCCGCGCTGGGTGTCGACACCGTCGCTCGCGTACCCCTTCGCCTCCACGGCGACCAGCGGCGGCTCGTCGCCGAGTCGGTCGACGGCCACGAGCTCCGGCTCGAGACGCCCGACGCCGACGAGATCCGGGTAGCCGCCGCCGATCCGGACGTGGTTGAACGGCGCCAGCCGGTCTCTGATCTCCGGGTCGACGGCTCGTCCGGGGAGCCACTCCTCGCGGGCGAACTGCGTGTCCGCGACCGCGTAGGCGGGCCCGTCACCGTCCGGAAAGAGCCGGCCCTTGGCGCCGGCTAGCACCTCCGGCTCCGTCAGTGACCGCACGCTCATGGTTCGGGATCGGCCGTCGGCGCCAAGAACGTTCCGGCACGGTGACTGTCGGCTCGAGCGACACGGTGAGCGTCGGATCGCGCTCTCACGGAGCCGTCCGGGTTCGGTGCCCTTCCTCGAGTGACGGTGACTACCGGTCTACGGCTCCCGTCCGAGCTCGATCTCGGGTTCGAGTTCGCTCGCGATCCCGACGCCTAACGCGGCCGTTCCGAGGGCCGTCAGCGCGAGTCCGAGCAGCCAGCCCATAGCTCCCGACTCGAGGAGCGCGAGCAGCCAGAGCCCGGCGACGAGGGCGAGCCCGCCGGCGACGATCAGACCGACGAATCGCTCCATACCGACCGGTTGGTCGCCCGAGCCAAGTATCTCGGGCTCGTCGGCCGAGAAGCTAAGTGATCCGACGTCGAAGATTTTCGATAGGATGACCGAACCGACGCTCGTCTTCGACGACGACTGCGGCTTCTGTACGTGGTGGGCGGAGTTCTTCGACGACCGAACCGACGTCCGCATCGTCGGCTTCACCGACCTCACCCCGGAGCTACGCGAGCGACTGCCCGAGGACTACGAGAACTGCTCGCACTTCGTGACCGACGACGCGGTCCACTCCTGTGGCGCCTCGCTCGAGGAGGGGCTGGCTCGAGTCGACGACGCCGGGGTCGTGCGAGAAGCTGTCGGATTCCTCCGGAACTTCGAGGACTACGAGCGCCTCCGCGAGCAGGGGTACCGACGGGTGGCGGACAACCGCGACTTCTGGGGACAGTACCTCTCGAAGACCCCACCGGTCCGGCGGGAGGAGTAGGCGGCGGCGCGCTCGACCGGTCTTCGAGGTTCCAGGCCCGACGGCGAGCTACGGCGAGACCTCGTTCTCCACTGGACCCTCGCTCGAGCGCTCGGTCCGCCAGCGGGGCGTCCGTGTTCGACCCAGCGACCGGAGGACGGCGGCGACCGCCACGAGGTACGCGCCGCTACCGATCAGCAGGACGCTCAGGCTCGGAAGCTCGATCATCGGCGAGCGGCGTCGGTCGGCGCTGCGGCGAGGTTCGGTTGGCGGTCGACGACGGCGTCTACCTCCCGGTCGTCCGTGCCGTCCGCGACGACGTAGTCGACGTCGTGCTCGAGGTGGTAGTACGTCGTCGTCTCGTCGAACTCCATCCGCCGACTCGGCTCGGATCGCACACACCGGATCCACGAACCGTTGTCCCGATCCAGTACCGTCAGTTCGTCGACCGTGATCTCCCGTCCGTCCGTCAGTCCGACGGTGATCTCCTCGCTCATATTACTAACGATGGAAGTCACGAGTATTGTTATGTGGTTGTTTCCTGACGTTAGTCGGCGGTTACCCGTTTCATCGGTGTCGGTTGTGACGCCCTCACATGCGGCGTTTCGCGTAAATATCTCACTAAACGGGGTGGTCGGCACCCCGGGCGCTTTCGAGCACGTTCGTCCGTCCGTTTCTTCGGCGCGGACTTCGCCCTACGGGCCGAACCGCCGAACGCGCAGTTCCTCGAGCGAAACCGGATCGACGTAGGTGCCGACCCGTTCCCGGTGCCACCATGCGCCCGTTTCAGCGCGCTCTTCGGGCGTCGTAAACCGGTAGCGATACCGGAGCACCCGGATCCGCTCGGGTGACCGATCAGTGCCCGCGAACGGATCCTCGGCCAGCAGCGAGCGCGTAGGGTCGTCTTCCTCGAGCAGCCGTCGGAGGAGCCGCAACACCCACGGGCTGCGACGCGGCGTCGGCGACATCGCCGCGAACCAGAGCTGCCAGTCCAGCCGCAGGTGGTAGGGGGCGATCTGGGGCGGCCGTCGCTCGGGATCCGTCGGCTTTCCCCGGAACCGGTACGTTTCCCACTCGGTATCGTCCGTAACTCGTTCGTCGCCGGTCCCCTGAATCACGAGCTCGTAGCGATCGCGCGTGACCGATCCGAACGCGCCGTAGGTGTTGACCAGGTGCAGCGGGTCGAAGGCGGTGTTCATCGCCTGTCGTTCGGAGAGTATGTTCCGGACGGGGTAGACACTCAGTGCGAGGACGACCACCGCCACGACGACGGCCGCGGCCTCGAGATACAGCGGCGTCGCGGTCGTCGCCGGCGCCGTCACCGGAAGCAGCGCCTCGAGGATCCCGTCGCTGAAGGTCGCGATCGCCAGCACGATCGTCAGCGCGTTCAGCCAGGCGAAGTTGCCGGTGACCATCAGCCAGCCCTGGAAGCCGATCGTCGCCGCGCCGGCCAGCGCCGCGGCGGGCTGGGGTGCGAAGTAGAGAAACGGGATCGCCAGCTCGAGGACGTGGTTGCCGACAGTCTCGAGTCGGTGAAAGAGCTTCGAGCGGTGGTGGGCGTACCAGCTCACCGGGTTGGGGATGGGCTGGGTCTCGTAGTGGTAGTCCAGACAGGAGAGGTCGCGCCAGCAGTCGTCGCCGCGGATCTTGATGAGTCCCGCGCCGAACATGTTGCGAAAGAGTACCCACTGGAGCAGGAGGAAGACGACCGCGGGCGGGGAGGCCGAGCCGGCGCCCAGGAAGATCGCCAGAAAGCCGGTCTCGAGCAGCATCGACTCCCAGCCGTAGCCGTAGAAGAGCTGGCCGGCGTTGACGAAAGAGAGGTACAATAGCCACAGCGTCGCCCACAGCGCCATCGAGGCGGGCGTCGCGTACCCGTCGGGAAGCTGGTACGGAACGGCGAACAACGCCAGCGCGGAGAGGCCGACCCCGGTCCAGGCCGCGACCCCGATCGCGCGGTCGCTGGGGACGAAATAAAAGAGGCTGGGTCGTTCCCGGAACTCGACGCCGTCGACGTACCACTCGAGGGGGAACAGGCCGTTTTCGCCGGCCAGCGGCCGGAACTGGACGGCGGCGACGAGGAAGGCGAGCAGGTAGAGTAGCGCCAGCCCGCGCTGGAAGAGGAAGCGAACGAGCCAGAACTCCTCGCCGTGGAACACGTTCCGCCCTGAACGCGCCGACGGGCAAAGAGATACCGCCGAAACGGGTCGGTCTACTGCGGCGGAAGCCGAACGCGATCGAACCAGAACGCCTCGACGCTCCTGATCATCGAGACGAGATCGTCGGGTGCGATCGGTTTCGTCAGGTAGGCGTTGGCGGCCCGTCGATAACACGCCTCGACGTCCTCGCTGGCCTCCGAACTCGTTAGCACGATAACGGGGAGCCGTCGGAGCTCCGGCGACTCTCTAATTCGCTCGAGGATCATCCCGCCGTTGGTTCCGGGTAGGTTCAGATCCAGCAGGACGAGGTCGGGCAGCGCTTCGTCGCCGTCCTCGGCTCGTCGCTCGAGAAACCGCAAGGCGTCCTCGCCGGTCGGCACCGCGTGAAGCTCGTGATCGCCGTCGGTCGCCGCGAACGCCTCCCGCACAAGCCGGACGTCGCCGGGATTGTCCTCCACCAGGAGCACCTCCCGGGAGGGGATCATCGTTCTCCTCGAACGATCGACCGCTCGTCCCCGTTCGTCGACGTCTCGCATGTGACCGCTGCCCTCGTTCGCCGCGGCTGCCAGCTCAGTTTTCCCCACGAGTGTTCGGATAAAATGAACTCAAACCCGTCTGCCATTACCGTATGGCAGCGTTTCGAACGGTTGAACGTACTGCTGCGTGTGCAGCATCCTTTCTATGTGCGCCGCGTCGGTTCAGTCGAACATCGTGTTTCCGACGAGCCGCCGGAGTCCACGCTGTAACCGCGAGGAAACCGACTGGCGCGTAATGTCGAGTTCCGCGGCGAGCTCCGCCTGGGTGGCCTGTCGCGGCGAGTCGAAGTAGCCGCACTCGTAGGTCAGGAGCACCGCCTCGCGCTGGGCGGGCGTGAGGGCGTCGCTCTCGTCCGTGCGCGACGAGAGCGGCTGGAGCCGCGTGAGATCGATCGGGATCGCCGCCTCGCGGCAGGCCGACTGGAACGCGGCGAGGGCCTCGCGGTCGTCGCCCCGGATTTCGAAGGACCAGCGCCGCCTCGTTCCGACCGCGGAGACGAGAACGACCGGCGACTCGAGCAACACCGTCAGGAGGTTCTTTCGGTCGGGATCCCACTCGACCCGTACCAGCGCCTCCTCGCCGACGGTTTCGACGACGCTGATCGCCCGGAGATCCGGGTGTGACACCGCGTTCGGATCGAACGACTCGACGTTCGGATCGCCCAGCCAGAAGTAGGGGATGGTCTCCCCGTTCGTCGGGACGATCCGATCGAGTTCGACCGTCGCGTCAGCGAGCTCCTCGAACACGCACGCCAGCGGAAACCGCTCCCCCGACACGTCGAAGGCCGCCTCGATCGCCATAATTTCTCATAAGTTCCGATGTAGTAATGGCTAGGGTTTGCAGGAGAAACGCCGCGTCCGAAGCGGTAGCTCCCGCGAGGAACCGTCGCCCGCGGCCGACTCGCTCGTTTTGCGACCTTGGAGCGGACTACGCCTCGAGTCGAATCTCGATCAGCGAGAGCTCGTCCGACGGGACGGTCTCCCGGAAGGTCCGGTCGATCTCGTCCCAGCCCTCGGGGCGGTAGGCGTCGATCCCGAAGCTCTCGGCGAACGCGACCAGATCCGGGTTCGAGAGCGCGGTGCCGGTGTACTCGCCACGGTGTTCGATCTGCTGTTCCGAGATCAGCCCGTAGTCGTCGTCGACGAAGACGACGATCGTAAAGCCGCAGTCGAGCCTGCTCGCGGTCTCGATCTCGGCGGCGTTCATCAGGAAGCCGCCGTCGCCGGTGGCCGCGACGACGTTCGAATCGGTCGCGAGGTCGGCCGCGAGCGCGCCCGGAACGGCGATCCCCATGCTCGCCAGCCCGTTCGAGATCACGCAGGTGTTCGGTTCGTAGGTCGGGTACGACTGCGCGATGGCCATCTTGTGGCTGCCGACGTCGGAGACGAGGACGTCCTCGTCGGCCATCGTCTCCCGGAGCGAGGGGAGGGCGTTACGGACCGTCACCGGATCGTCGTCCTCGGGCGCTCGAGTAGTCGCCTCGAGAATCCGATCGTGGGCGTCGCGACACCACAGCGAGCACGACTCCGGTGGGAGCCGGTTGCCGATCGCTTCCAGGGCCGCGCCGACGTCGGCGACGATCTCGACATCGGGGTTGTAGTGGCGGTACACCTCCGCAGGCTCGTAGTCGACGTGGACGACCTGCTTCTCGCAGTCGGGGTTCCACCCCTCGGGGTCGTGTTCGGCGATATCGTAGCCGACCGCGATCACGCAGTCGGCCCGCTCGATCGCCCGCGCGGCCTCGTCGTTCGGTCCGGAGTCGAGGGTCAGCAGCGAGGCGGGCTCGCGGTCCGAGATCGCACCCTTCCCCATGTAGGTCGCGACGACCGGCAGCTCGGGGCGGTCGACGAGCGCGCGGATGCCGTCCGCCGCCGGAGTGCGGACCGCGCCGTTGCCCGCCAGCAGGAGCGGCCGCTCGGCGTCCTCGAGCAGCGTCGCGGCCCGCTCGACCGACGCGTCGTCGGGATCCGGGCGGCGAACCGAATCTCGAACGGGGATCGGCTCCGCGTCGATCTCCTCGCCCGCGACGTCCTCGGGGAACTCGAGGTGGGTGGCGCCGGGTTTCTCGAGTTCGGCGAGCTTGAACGCCTTGCGAACCGACTCGGGGACGATCTCGGGTTCGGCGATCTGGGCGTTCCACTCGACGATCGGTTCGAAGACGTTGACGATGTCCAGCGCCTGGTGGCTCTCCTTGTGGAGCCGTTCACGTCCGCCCTGGCCGGTGATCGCGACGACCGGGCTCTTGTCGAGCTGGGCGTCGGCGACGCCCGTGATGAGGTTCGTCGCGCCGGGGCCGAGCGTCGAGAGACAGACCCCGGCGTCGCCCGTGAGCCGCCCGTGGACGTCGGCCATGAACGCCGCGCCCTGCTCGTGGCGGGTCGGGACGAACTCGATCGAGGAGTCGCGAAGCGAGAAGAGCAGATCCTCGACCTCCTCGCCCGGGAGCCCGAAGACGTACTCGACGTCCTCGGCCTCGAGGCAGTCGACGAGTAGATCGGATGCTGTTGGCACGGCTCACTCGACTCGCCCGGGACGCATGAGTGTGATACCTTCGTGGGACGGCCGTCGTCACTCGGTGTCGGGAACGCCGTCGTCCGCGCCGGCTGACTGGACCCAGACGGTCTTGCGGTTGACGAACTCGTGGATTCCCGCCTCGGCGAGCTCGCGGCCGTGCCCCGACGCCTTCACGCCGCCGAAGGGCAGGCGCGGGTCGGACTTGACGAGCTCGTTGACGAACACGCAGCCGGCCTCGACCTCGCGAGCGAGTCGCTCCCCGCGATCGAGGTCCTCGGTCCAGACCGAGCCGCCGAGCCCGTAGCGGGTGTCGTTGGCGAGCTCGATCGCCTCGTCCTCGTCCTCGACCCGGAAGACGGCCGCAGCCGGGCCGAACACCTCCTCGTCGGCCGCAGGGCTGTCACGCGGGGGCTCCGAGAGAACCGTCGGCGGGTAGTAGTATCCCTCCCGGTCGAGGCGCTCGCCGCCGCACTCGAGGGACGCGCCGGCCTCGACGCTCGCCTCGACCTGCTCGTGAAGGTCGTCCATGAGGTCCTCGCGGGCCTGGGGACCGATGTCGGTGTCCGACTCGAGCGGGTCGCCGATCTCGAGGGACTCCATCTCCGAGACGAACCGGTCGAGGAACTCGTCGTAGACCTCGTCGACGACGATGAAGCGCTTGGCGGCGATACAGGACTGGCCGGAGTTGATCGTCCGGGCGGTCGCCGCGGTCTCGGCTGCGGCCTCGATATCGGCGTCCGCACAGACGACGAACGGGTCGCTCCCGCCGAGTTCGAGGACGTGTTTCTTCAGCTCGCCGCCCGCCTGTTCGGCGACGGCGCGGCCGGCGCCCTCGCTGCCGGTGAGGGTGACGGCGTCGAGACGGTCGTCGGCGATCACGTCCTCGATCGCGTCCGAGCCGGCAAGCAGCGTCGAGAACACGCCCTCGGGGTAGCCCGCGTCCTCGAAGATCTCCTCGATCGCCAGCGCACACCCCGGAACGTTCGAGGCGTGTTTGAGCAGCCCGACGTTGCCAGCGGTCAGGTGGGGTGCGGCGAACCGAAACACCTGCCAGAACGGGAAGTTCCAGGGCATCACCGCGAGGACGGCTCCCAGCGGCTCGTAGGAGACGAACGTCCGCGAGTGGGGTTCGCTGCCCAGGGCCTCGTCGGCGAGGAACTCGTCGGCGCGCTCGGCGTAGAAGTCACAGACCCAGGCGCACTTCTCGAGCTCAGCGCGGGACTCGGCGATCGGTTTCCCCATCTCCTCGCTGATCAGTTCGGCGTACTCGTCCTCGCGCTCCCGGACGAGCTCGCCGGCCCGCTCGAGCAGCTGCTGGCGCTCGGTGATCGGGGTGTCGGCCCACGGCTCGAAAGCGTCGTCCGCGCTCGCGAGGATCCCCTCGATGTCGCTCTCGTCGTGGTCGTCGTACGTTTCGAGTCGCTCGCCGGTCGCTGGATTGTGACTGTCCATGGTGCTCATCGTACGCCGCGTTCGCTCGTACCACGAGCACGCGCCCCAAAGAGCTACGCCCGGCAGTCGAACCGTCGCCGGCGAGGACCGCGGTCGTAGCCGCGACGGACGCTCACTGCTCGAGCGAACGCGGCTCGGCCGGGATCGACCGGCTCCGCTGGGCGATCTCCAGGGCCTTCATCAGGTCCGTCCGCGAGATCAGCCCCGCCAGCGAGCCGTCGGCGTCGACGACGAGGACCCGTCCGATGTCCTCCCGCTGGATCGTCCGCAGCGCGGTCGTCGCCTCGTCGGCGGGCGCGGCGGTGACGAGGTCGGTCGACATCACGTCCGCGACGACGGTATCGTCGTCGTCGGCTCGTTCCTGGAGGTCCTCGAGGGTGACGATGCCGACGAGTTCACCGTCGTCGAGGACGGGGTAGCCGGTGTGGCGCTCGCGCATCATCCGCTCGAGGAGCCGATCGAGCGAGAGATCCGGCGAGACCGTGTCGAGTTTCGGCGCCGGGGTCATCAGATCCGCGACGGTCAGCCCCTCGAAGGCCGTCTCGATGAAGATCTGCTGGGTCTCGCTCGAGGCGGCGATGTAGATGAAGAAGGCGATCGCGATCCAGAAGATGCTGAACGTGATGATCCCCGCAAACCCGAGCAGGAGCGCGAACCCCTTCCCGACGCCGGCGGCGATCTGCGTCGCCTCGAGCCGGGAGCGGTTCCGCGAGAGCAGCGCCCGAAGCACCCGGCCGCCGTCCATCGGGAACCCCGGCAGCATGTTGAAGATCGCCAGCACGACGTTGAGTATCGCCAGGTAGCCGAGGACGAACAGCGCGGCCGGCAGTTCGGCGGGCAACAGGACGAAGCCGACGTAACAGACGACTCCGACCGCGACGCTGACGATCGGGCCCGCGATCGCGATGACGAACTCCTTGTGCCAGTCCTCGGGCATCTCGGCGAACTGCGCGAGTCCGCCCAGGAACCACAGCGTGATCGACTGGGTCTCGAGGCCGTAGCGGCGCGCGGCCATCGAGTGCCCCAGTTCGTGGAAGAAGACGCTGACGAACAGCCCCAGCGCGGCCGCCAGCCCGAGCAGCCACGGGGTCACGCCGTCGGTCAGCGGAGCCGGATCGATCCCCGCGCCGAAGGTGTCGTTGAGCAACTCGACAGTAAGCTCCATCTGGACGCCGATGAGGTAGGCTAACAGCGGAACGACGAGGAGAAACGAGACGCCGAGCTTGATCGGAATGCCGAACGCCGAGCCGATACGGATACTGGCCATACTGACGTTACGAACCGGAGCCCCTTTAGCACCTTTCGAGACGGAATCCCGTCCACGAGTGGCGGCGGTCCCGACGCGGAGTCGAAAACGAGTCAGGTGGAGACAGAGCGGAACTGCGCTCAACAGCCGATAAAAGCGGGCGCAGTCCCACGCACGCTCTCAGTCGGCGAGCCGACGCAGCGTCGCGCCCGCGAACGCCACCACGATTCCCGCCGTCGCGATCACGCCGAGTCCGAGGGCGTACGAGCCCGTCAGGTCGTGAATCGTCCCGATCAGTACCGGGCCGAGGAAGCCGCCGATCTCGCCGACCGCGAAGATGAAGCCGACGGCGGTCCCGGTCAGCCGCGCCCCGATCCCCTCGAGCGCCGGCGGGATCGCCCGAACGAGCGGGGAGAGCCCGCCGACGCCGATCCCGGCGACGACGATCCCCGACAGGAGCGTGATCCCCATCCCGTCCGCGAGGACGACGCCGATCATCCCGGTACAGAACACCGCGCCGCAGCCGATCAGGGCCGTCGGTCGCGCCTCGTAGCGGTCGGCCAGCACCGGTACCGCGAAGATGCCGACGGCGTAGGCCGCGACGAAGAGGCTCGTCGTCTGGCCCGCGAGTCCGGGCGAAATGCCCCGGGACTCGAGCACCGTCGGGAGCCAGCCCTGGATCCCGTGGCTCGCCAGCAGGTACATCGTGCCGACGACGACCACGAGCTGGAGCTCCCGGTGGGTGAGGATCAGCCGGAGATCCCGCCGAATCGACTCGAGCGGCGACCCGTTCTCGTCGCCGGGCGTCCGCTCGCTCGCGTCGTTGGCCGCGGAACGCTCGTCGATCCGCAGTCGTCGAGCGAGGAGGTACCAGCCGAGTCCGTAGCCGACCGCGACGAGCCCGCTCCAGAGAAAGAGGGGACGCCAGCCGCCGAGCCACGGGCCGAGGATCGGTCGTCCGACCCCGAAGGCGAGCGCGGTCCCCGCCGACGCGCCGACGAGGTAGATCGAGGACGGAAACCCCGTCCGACTCGGCGGAAACAGCGTCGAGACGAGCTTCGGCAGGCCGAACGTGATCGCGGTCGCGCCGACCCCGAGCAGCAGGGTGAGCGCCAGCAACGAGGGAAACCCCTCGGCGACGCTCCGGCCCGCCTGCGCGACGCCGAAGATCGCCGCGCCGGCCGCGAGGCTCCGTCCGGGACCGATCCGATCGACCGCCAGCCCCGAGAACAGCGCCAGCGGGATGTAGGTCAGCGGCACTGCGCCCGCGACGACGCCGGCCTGGGTCCCCGATAGCTCGAGCTCCGCGATGATCGTCGAGAGGTACGCCGGCAGCGAGAACCAGACGAACATCAGGCAGGTGTAGGCGAGCGTCGCGGCAACGACGATCCCGTAGCTCCGTCGTCGCCCGAGGGTATCGTCGGCCATTCGTCCGCGAGATGCGGGCGTTCCGTCCTGTAGGTTGGCCTTGCCCCGCCCGGTTGCCGCTTTGCGATCTCGAGGCGAACCCGATAGCGGCGACGACGCTCGAGCGCTACCGGTCGAGCAGCGGCCGCGAGGCGTTCGCGGCGACGAGCGAGACAGTTACCGCGAGCGCGGCCGCCGTCATCAGCGGGCTCAACAGTCCGGCCAGTGCGATCGGAATCACGATCGCGTTGTACGAAAGCGCCAGCCGGAGGTTCTGAGTGGCGCGATCTCCCGCGGCTCGAGCGAGCGCGATCGCCCGCTCGACGCCGGCCAGATCATCCCCGAGGATCGCGAGGTCGGCGGCGTCGGCGGCGAGCGCGGTGCCCCCGCCCAGCGAGATCCCCAGATCCGCCGCGGCCAGCGCAGGCGCGTCGTTGGTCCCGTCGCCGACCATCGCCACCCGTCGGTCCGCCGCCAGCCGCTCGATCGCCGCGGTCTTGCCGGCCGGCGGGACGTCCGCGAAGACGTGTGCCAGGTCGGCCCGCCGCTCGAGGAACGCGCTCGCAGCCGTGTCGTCGCCGGTGAGAACGACGACCTCGACGCCCGCGTCCTGGAGCCGGGTCAGGCTCTCGACCCACTCGCTGCGGGGCTCGTCCCCGACGACGATGATCCCGCTTGCCCGGCCGTCGGTACCGACGAGGACCGGGAGCCGACCGCGCTCGCGAGCCGTCGCAGCCCGTGAGGCGAGATCACCCTCGAGCGTCCAGCCCCGCTCGCGGAACAGGTCCGGGTGACCGACCAGCACCCGTCGTCCGTCGACGACGCCCTCGACGCCGGTCTCGTGGGAGTCGAACTCCCGGACGGTCGGCGGAGTGTCGGCACCGTCCCCGACGGCCGTTTCCCCCGCGTCGGCTCCGTCCTCGCCGTCTCCGGACTCGTTCCAGCCGGAGAAGGCGTCTCGGATCGCGGTCGCGGCCGGGTGGGCCGCCCGATCCTCGAGTGCGCCCGCGGCCCGGAGCAGCTCCGGTGGCGCGTCGGCCTCGAGCACCCGCATCTCGCCGGTCGTCAACGTTCCCGTCTTGTCGAAGACGACGACGTCGACCTCCCGGAGCCGTTCGAACACCGTCTCGTCGAAGACGACGATCCCCCGATCCAGCGCCTCCTGAATGCTCGTCGCGACCGAAACCGGGGCCGCGAGGCCGAGCGCCCACGGGGTCGCGACGATCGCGGTTGCCAGAACGGCCGTGACGGCCATCGGCGCGTCCCAGCCCAGCGCGAGCGCGGCCGCGCCGACGCCTGCCACGGCGAGGGCGACCGGCGGGGTCGCACGCGCGGCGAGGCGGTCGGCCCGCCGACTGACCCCGTGGGTCGCGCTCTGGAGGTTCCAGACCGTCTCGGTGAGGCGCTCGAGGCTACTCTCGGTTCTGTCGGCAGCGTCGACGACCGCTGCACCGGAGACGACGAGCGAGCCGCCGACGGCGTCGTCGCCCGCCCCTTTCGAGACCGGGAGCGACTCCCCGGTGACGACCGCCTCGTCGACCGTGCAGCTCCCCTCCGCGAGCCGGCCGTCGACCGGGATCCGCTCGCCCTCGCGGACGAGCAGCCGATCGCCCGCGGCCAGCCGCTCGGTCGGCACCGTCCGGGTCGTCCCGTCGGCCTCGAGGAGACGGGCCTCGCCGACGTCCGAAACGGTGAGGTCGGTGAGCCGGGCCAGCGCCCGCCGTTTGACCGTCGCCTCGTAGAACAGCGCCGCCATCACCGTCGCTGCGACCAGGATCGTCAGGTCGTAGTAGACGTCGTTGCGCCCGAGCGCGAGCGCGACGGTGCCGTAGGCGAAGGCGGCGACGACGGTGACGGCGGCCAGCAGCTGGGTGTTCGGCCGGCGGAGCCGCAGGCTGACGTAGGCGCCCCGGAGCAGGGGCATCCCGCTCAGGTAGAGAACGGCGCCGGTGACGGACAGGAACAGCGGCAGCAGTATCAGCCCGTCGAGGGTCGCGAACGCCCCCTCGTACGGTGCGAGAAACCGCCAGTCGACGATGTCCGCGAGGTAGACCGGGTAGAGGATGGTGACGTACGGCACCAGCAGAAAGGAGCCGAAGACGATCCCGACGACGTAGCGCATCTCGAGGACGTCCTCGCTGCGCCGCTTGCGCAGCCCCGTCATCTCCCGGGAGCGGTGGGTGGTCTCGCTCGAGTCGTTCCCGCGGTCCCCGCCGTCCCCGTCGCCCTCCGCCGACGAGTCCCTGCCGGCGACCCCGTCCCGGCGGTAGGCCGTGTACCCGGTCGTGGTCAGGGCCGAGCGGAGCTCGTCGGCCGAGGTCAGCGCGGGATCGTAGTCGACCCGCACCGTCTCGGTGACGTAGCTTGCGGTCGCCTCACGGACACCCTCCCGTTTCTCGGCGACGGACTCGAGGTAGGCCTCACAGAGCGCGGAGTACATCCCGTCGATCCGGAAGAACGCGCGGGCCGCGTCGTCGGCTGTGGCGCTCGAGCCCGTCGCGTCGGCGGGCTGCTCGTCGCTTCCGTCCTCGGGCGGCTCGCCGAGGGTCTCGTGGATCTCCCGGCAGCCCCTCGAGCAGAACCGCTCACCGTCGCCGACGTCGGCGCCACAGAGCCGACAACTGCTCGTCTCCGCGCGGGTATCGGACACGTCTTCTGATAAGAGGACGAAGGAGTATAACGGTAGCCGTGAGCGCTGTCGCCACCCCGGCGGAGCACGCGATCGTGTCATAGAAAATATCTTTCGGTGCAGTACCGTTCGATCTCGGATTGCCGAACAGTGCGGGGAACGGTCCGAACACGGGCCTTATCCGAGTCGAGGGTCTCTAGGAAATATATGAACGACCGGGCCGGGTCTTCCGAACTGACGTTCTGGGGAGAGATGGATGACACCGAGGCCCTCCAGCACTATCGTACCCTCGTCGAGACGGTCGACGACGGGATCTATCGACTCGACGCCGACGGCCACCTCGCCTCGGTCGACGACGTCATCGTCGAGATGACCGGGTACACACGAGAGGAACTGCTCGGCGAGCACGTGTCCGCGCTCTTCGGCGACGGCAGCGAGACGATCGAACGCGAGATCGACCGTCTCCGAGCGAACGACTCCGAGCGAGGCGAGCCGCTCGAGCTCACCCTGGAAACGGCCGAAGGGGAACGGGTTCGTTGTGAACTGCGGGTAAACGTGCTCGACGCGAGTGATCCCGCACAGGGAGCGGTCGGAACCGTTCGCGAAACTGATGAACGTAATCGGGGGGAAACCGAAACCACCGAAGCGACCTTTCGTCGACTGTTCGAGAACGTCCCCGGCAACTATCTCATCGTACAGCCCGGCGACTACGAAGCCGTGGCCGTGAGCGATGCCTATCTGGACGCGACGATGACCGATCGAGCGGAGATCCTGGGGAAGTCGCTGTTCGAGATCTTTCCGAACAATCCCGACGATCCAGCCGAGGGCGTCGAAAACCTGCGCGAATCCCTCGAGAGAGTAGCGGAAACCGGAGAGGCCGACGTTATGCCGGTGACGCACTATCCGATCCCCGACCGCACGTCCGACGGCGACGAGTTCGAAGAGCGCTGGTGGAGCCCGACTAATTCGCCCGTGTTCACCACGACGGGCGAGATCGATTACATTATCCACAGTGTCGAGGACGTCACTCCGATCGTCCAGGAACTCCAGGCGGACGGCGAGCAGGAGCTGCTACAGGAACCCGACACGGCGGAGTCACAGCTCGCCACGGATATCGTGTTGCGCGGACAGGAGCTACTCCAACAGGCAAAACGCGAGGCGTACGAACAGCTGCGCGAGAGCGAAGAACGCTTCCGGGCGCTGGTCACCACCACGTCGGACGCGGTGTTCAGTACGAACGCAGACTGGAGCGAGGTGCACAGTTTAGAGGGAGCGGATTTCATCGCGGACGTCAACGAGCAAGGGCCGTCGTGGGTCGATAAGTACGTTCCGCCCGAAGACCGGCCGCGCGTTCGGCGGACCATCGACGGAGCCATTCGCACGAAAAGCAGCTTCGAGTTGGAACACCGAGTCGTTCGCAATGACGACACAGTTGCCTGGATCGTCTCGCGTGCGACGCCGCTCCTGGACGAGGACGGCGAAATCATCCGATGGTTGGGGACGGCGAACGACGTGACCGAGCGGGTCGAACGCGAGCGGTATCTCGAGGATGCAAAAGAGCGGCTGGAAGCGGCGGCAGAAGCCGGCGCCGTCGGAACCTGGGAGTGGAACATTCCCGACGACCGGATGGTCACGGGTGCGTCGTTCGCCAAGACGTTCGGGATCGATCCCGAGGTGGCCACCGAGGGCATCTCGTTCGACCAGTTCACCTCGGCCATCCACGAGGACGATCGCGAACGTGTCGAACGGAAGGTCGAGGACGCTATCGAATCGGGCGAAGAGTACAGACAGGAGTACCGCGTCTGGGACGACGACGACGACCTCCGGTGGGTGGTTGCGCGCGGCCACGTCGAGTACGACGACGACGGTACTCCGGTATCGTTCCCTGGCGCCCTCGCCGATATCACCGAGCGCAAGCAGTTCGAGCGACGACTCGAGGTGTCCAACGAGCGCCTCGAACAGTTCGCCTACGCCGCCAGCCACGACCTGCAAGAACCCTTGCGTATGGTGTCGAGCTATCTCCAACTCATCGAGCGCCGATACCGAGACGACCTCGACGACGACGGCGAAGCGTTTCTCGAGTTCGCCATCGACGGCGCCGACCGAATGCGCGAGATGATCGAGGGGCTACTCGAGTACTCCCGGGTGGATACGCTGAGCGATCCAGCCGAATCGGTCGAGCTGAACGCCGTCGTCGAGGACGTGCTCGAGGATCTCCACGTTCGGATCGTCGAAACCGACGCCGAAGTTACGGTCGAGGAGCTGCCGCGTCTCGAGGGCGATGCCAGCCAGCTCCGACAGCTGTTCCAGAACTTGCTCGACAACGCCATCACCTACAGCGGCGACGAGCCGCCGCGGATACGCGTGAGCGCCGACCGGAGACACAACGACTGGGTGATTTCAGTCGACGACGAGGGGATCGGGATCGATCCCGAGGATCAGGACCGTATCTTCACGGTATTCGACCGCCTCCACAGTCACGGGGCGTACGAGGGGACCGGTATCGGGCTGGCGCTCTGTCAGCGGATCGTCGAGCGCCACGGAGGCGAGATCTGGGTCGACTCCGAACCCGGTGAGGGAGCGACGTTCTCGTTTACGCTCCGAGCCGGAAGCGAACGCGATCCGCGTACCGTCGTGGACGGTCACCGTTCATCTCGACTGGACGACTAGTGCGCCGAACGCTTCCGCTCACCCGCCGTTAGAGATACCCCAGATCCGCCAGCCGTTCCCTGGTTCCGGCCTGCATCTCGACCTCCCCGCCCGCCTCGGACGTCTCGAGCGAGTCGAAGCGCTCCTCGAGTCGCGTCCGTAGCTCCCGCGCGCGCTCGGGGCGGTCGGCCGCGAGGTCGGTCCGCTCGTCGGGATCACCCTCGAGGTCGTGGTAGCGCTCGAAGCCGTCGTCGCCGCAGACGTACTTCTCGTCGCGGGTACGGATCGCCCGGAGTCGGCGATCGAACGCCCGCACGCGGTCGGGAATCTCGTCGAAGCGCGCCTCGAGGCGATCGATAGAGGGCTGGGGGGCGGCGTACTCCGCGAAGATGGCGTCCCGTCGCCCGCTATCGCTGTCGGGGTGGAACGACCGCCCGTGACCCTGCTCGAGCAGCTCCGGGTCGTCGATTCCGACCGTCTCGAGCAGCGTCGCGGGGAGATCGAGCAACTGGACCAGCTCCCGCCGTTTGCCGCCGCCGGTGAAGGGGCCGCCGTGACAGACCAGCGGAACGTTGATCAGCGTGTCGTAGAGGTTGTACTGGTGGCCGAAGAAGCCGTGCTCGCCGATGTGCTCGCCGTGGTCGCCACAGACGACCAGCAGGGTGTCCTCCCACTCGCCGGCCGACTCGAGCGACTCGCGAAGCCGCGCGAGCTGGTCGTCGACGTAGGCGACTTCGGCCCGGTAGAGTCCGCGAAGGAGCCGGAACTCCCGCTCGGTGAGGTCGTAGTCCTCGCAGTCGTAGGCCCGGGGGTCCTGTCGGATCGCAGTCGCCTCCTCGTAGCTCGCGTCGTCGGGAAGGAAGCGTTCGGCGTACTCCCGCGGCGGGTCGTACTCGACGTGAGGTTCGATGAAGTTACAGAACAGGAAGAAGGGGTCGTCGCCCCGCCCCTCGAGCCAGTCGCCGATCCAGTCGACCGACCGCGAGGCGCCGTCGTCGCCGGCGGGCTGGAGCACCTCGCTGTAGAGGACGTTCGCCGCGTTGACGAGGGGGCTCCCCTCGAACAGTCGGTCGCGGGTCGCCTGGAGCTTCTCGCGGACGTCCTCGCCCCTGACGACGGCACCCATGTCGGTGTCGGACTGGATGTACTGCCAGCCCTTCCGGAGGTCGTCGAACCCGCGGTCGAAGCCGAACTCCTCGGTGATCCAGGTGTTGTTCGAGACGCCGACGGTCTCGTACCCGCCCTCCGAGACGGCCTCCGCCAGCGTCCGGAAGTCGTCGTCGAGGAACGTGTGCCCGCCGTGGGCGCCGTGTTCGGACGGGTAGCAGCCGGTGAACATCGAGGCGTGTGAGGGCAGCGTCCACGGCGCGGTCGCGAACGCGTTCTCGAAGCTCGTCCCCTCTTCGGCGAGCGTCGTCAGCGTCGGTGCCGTCTCCGGGCTGACGCTTTTCGCTCTAGCGGTGTCGAGAACGACGAGAACGACGTTCCGAACGTTCGTGTGTGACTCTCCGTCACGCTCGTTGGGTTCGCTCATGATAGATCACCTCCGCCTCTCGTCGGGAAGGCGCCAGACCCGGCTAATGCAGGGGATTCAGGGGTTCGGATCGGGTCGAGTGACCGTCTCCGCCGCCGACCGATCAGGCTGTCGCCGGCCCAACGCTTACTCCCTCCGGTTGCGTACGCCGGAGCGATGGCCCCGCCGAACATCCTCTTGATGCACTGCCACGATCTGGGGCGCTACCTCGGCTGCTACGGCGCGGCCGTCGACACGCCGCGGATCGACGGGCTCGCCGACGAGGGGGCCCGCTTCGACCGACACTTCGTGACGGCCCCGCAGTGTTCGCCGAGTCGCTCGAGCCTGATGACCGGACGCCACCCCCACCAGAACGGGATGCTCGGGCTCGCCCACGGCGACTGGGAGATCGGCCCCGACGAACGCCTGCTCCCGCAGCTACTCGGCGAGGCCGGCTACGAGACCCACCGGTTCGGTCTCCAGCATATTACCGAGTACCCAGACCGACTCGGTTACGATCACGAACACGTCGAGGAGCCGCTGCGGGCGAATACGCCGCCGTCAGTTCACGAGACCGCCCGCGCCCGCGAGGTCGGCGAGGAGGTCGCGTCGGTGCTCTCGGCGGGCGAGCACGAAACCCCCTTCTTCGCCTCCGTCGGCTTCTTCGAACTCCACCGGGTCGAGGAAGAGGACGGGTTCAGGTTCGAAGCCGACCGCTACGAGACGCCCGATCCGGAGCGCGTCGAGCCGCTCCCGTTCCTCCCCGACCGACCGGGGATTCGCAGCGACATCGCCGAAGTACAGGGAATGCTCGAGGCGCTCGACGACGGCGTCGGGACAGTGCTCGACACCCTCGAGCAGGCGGACCTCGCCGAGGAGACGCTCGTCGTCTTCACGACAGAACACGGGCTGGCGTTCCCGCGGGCGAAGGGCTGCTGTTACGACGCCGGCATCGGCGCCGCGCTGGCGATGCGGTACCCGGGCGAACTCGAGCCCGACGCCGTCGACGACCTCGTCAGTAACGTCGACGTCTTCTCGACGCTACTGGAGTTCGCCGGCGCCGAGAGTCCCGCGAACGTCGCCGGACGGAGTTTTCGCGGCCGTCTCGTCGACGAGGGTGAGGAACAGTACGAGCCCCGAGAGCGGCTGTTCGCAGGGATGACCTGGCACGATCGGTACAACCCGATCCGGGCGGTTCGGACGGAGCGGTACAAGTACGTCCGGAACTTCTGGCACCTCCCCGGGGTCTATCTGACGAAGGATATCTACGAGAGCGCCGCCGGCAGCGAGGTCCGCGAGGAGTACTACTGCGAGCAACGTCCCTACGTCGAGCTGTACGATCTCGAGGCCGACCCCCACGAGCGGGAGAACCTCGCCGACGATCCCGACCACGAGGACGTCAGAAACCGACTCCGGGACGAGCTCATCGGGTGGATGCTCGAGACGGACGACCCGCTGCTCGAGGGCCCCGTTCGGCCGAGCGACTGGGAGGAGATCCACCCGACGATGGGCGACGAGCAGGACTGAACGTCGCGGAGTCGTCCCGGTCCGCGCTCCGAACCGATTTTGGCCTCGGATGCGAAGGCAGCGTATGACCGACGACTCGACCCGCACGACCGACTCGGCCCGCACGACCGAGGATCCGTACCGCGTTGCCGAGATGACCTGGCGAGAGATCGAGGACGCACTCGAGTCCACGTCAACGCTGTTGCTCCCGGTCGGCACGACCGAGCAACACGGCCACCACCTCCCGTTGGGCGTCGACGTCTACATGCCCGAGGCGATCGGGGAACGAGTCGCCGAGCGCAGCCCCGCCCTGCTGGCCCCGCCGATCTGGTACGGCGTCAGCCCCCACCACACGTTCAAGCCGGGCACGTTCACGCTCTCCTCGGAGACGTTTCAGCGGTACGTCACCGACGTCTGTGCCTCCGCGGGCCGCTGGGGGATCGAGAGCGTCGTCCTGCTCAACGGCCACTACCTCGCTCAGGATCCCGAACTCGAGATCGTCGTCCGGGAGCTGCGGTCCGAGCACGGAATCGAGGCGTTTCACGCGCCGCTGGTCGAACTATTCGCGGAGGTCGCCGAAGAAATCCGTACCGGCGAGGTCTCCTTTCACGCCTCCGAGTTCGAGACCAGCATCATGCTCGAGCTCTTCCCCGAACTCGTCCGGATGGATCGGGCCGAACGCGTCGACCCGCCTCGGGAGTCGCTGCCGCTTACGGACTACGACGCCCTCGGCGACAACAAGGTCGGCTGGTCGCTCACGGCCGAGGATATGGACGAGCTGACACCTACCGGGAACATCGGTGATCCGACCGTCGCGACCGCAGAGACCGGCGCGGCGCTCGTCGACGCCGCCGTCTCCGAGCTGTGTCGGCTCGTCGACGCGCTCGAGGACGACTGATGCCGCCCGTCAGCCGTACTGTTCCTCGAGGAAGGCGACGATCGCCTCGTTCTCGGAGAACGCCTCGTTGCGGTCCGCGTCGACGAGGGAGGGGATTTCGTCGTCTCCCAGCACGGTCAGTTCGTGGTAGGTCCGCTCGTTGAGCGCGTCGCCGCCCTCGTCGCCGGGGAGGCGCGGATTGTGGACGACGTACGCGCAGCCGAGGTCGGTGAGGTCTCGCGAACCTCGGTGCTGTGCGGACAGCCCTCGGCCTGGTATGGTTGAGGATCTCGCGAACGAGTTGCCGAACCGGGGGGACAGGGTTCAGCCGGCGAGTGGAGGGCGGTCGATCGACCGGCTCGAGCCACCCGTGTCGGGTTCGACGAGGCTAACATCCCGGGACCGCTGGGTCCAGTCGATGGACCTGCGCGCGTTTCGGATCGCCTACGACGGCAGCGACTACTACGGCTTCCAGCGCCAGCCCGACGTGCCGACCGTCGAGGACGCGCTTTTCGACGCGCTGCGAGATCTGGGGGTTCTCGATCCCGACGCGAGGAAACCAGTCGGCTACGCCGCTGCCGGGCGGACCGACGCGGGAGTCTCTGCGCTCGCCCAGACGGTCGCCCTCGAGGCGCCCGACTGGCTGACGCCGCGAGCGTTCAACGGCGAGCTCCCCGCCGACGTTCGGGCGTGGGCGGCCGCCGACGCGTCCGACGGGTTCCACGCGACCCACCACGCTACCCGACGCGAGTACACGTATCACCTGTACGCACCGCCCGCGAATCGCCGTGAGGGGAACGAGCCCGCTCGAGCCGCCGTCGACGGCGACCGGTTTCGGGCCGCCTGCGACGCGCTGTCCGGCACCCACGACTTCCACAACCTCACGCCCGACGACCGCAACACCGAGCGCTCGCCGACCCTCGAGGCGAGCCGGGACGGCGACTACCTCGTCGTCGACGTCTCCGCTGGCGGCTTCGCCCGCGAGCTCGTTCGACGGCTCGTCTCGCTCGCGCGGTCGGTCGGGACGGGCGAGCGGTCGTTCGGCGACCTCGAGCGCGCACTCGAGCCCGAGCCGTTGCCCGGCCACGAGGGGATCGCCCCCGCTCCGCCCGAACCGCTCGTGCTTTCCGCCGTGGACTATCCCGATCTCGCCTTCGAGGTCGACGAGGACGCTGCGGCGAGCGCTCGAGCGGTGTTCGACCGTCGCCGCATCGAGCGCCGGACCGGTTCGCGGGTGGTGGGGCAGCTCCGTGACGGCCTGCGGTAGCTCCCGCTCGACCGCACGCGGGAGAGCGTTTTTGGCCCCCGCGTTCGATCGACGGAGCATGGAACTCTCCCCCGAGGAGTACGGCGCCTACTGGCGCGCGTCGATCTACGTCGCCGCGGGCGTCGTGCTCGTCGCTCTCACTTACCGATTCGTCATCTCGACGCTGTTCGCCCAGTCGGAGGGCGGTCCGATCGCCGTCGGGCTGTTCCTGTTCGCGACGCTGACGTTCGCCGGTTGTTTTCTCGTCATGCTGGGCGTTGCGCGAGTCGTCCGAACCGCCGTCGACGCGGAGATGCGAGGGTGAGAACGGATCCGCTCGAGGGCCGTCACCTGACGAGCGCTTCGGGCTCGGTTCGATCCTCCCGGGAGACGACGTACCCAGCGACCTCCCGCTGCGTGTGTTTTTCGACGAGATGATCCTCGAGATCGCGATCTAGCTCCAGAACCTCCTCGCAGATCGGACACGTAACTGGTGGATCGAATGTCATGTTCTCCTTCGATCTTTGCCAACTGCGGACAAACCGCTACAGCCTGCATATGCTCGCCCGCCGAAGCGGGTCGGCTACTCCCACGCCGAGGGCCAGACCTCGGCCGCCCGCATTCCGGGGACGTAGTTCTGGTCCTCGAAGCGCTCGCGAAGCTCGTCGGCCGACACCCGCGGGACCTCGGTCCCGGTCAGCTCACGAATCAGCAACGCGGTCAGCATCGCGTGTTCGCGGAGGTTGCGGGGTTCGACCTTGTCGCGGGTGTCGGCCGCGGTGTGACCCCACCCTCGCCCTCGCTCGCCGCCGTCGGCCGGCTCGCTGTGGAGCTGTAGCGACGGGACGCCCGCCCGCAGGAACGGCCAGTGATCGCTGAACGGGTGGGGATCCCGGTCGTGAACGATCGGCTGGCCGACCGACTCGGTCGCGTCCTCGGCGAGTTCCGCTAGCGGCTCCGAGGCGTGGGAGAGCGCCTTCAGGTTCCGAAATCGTCCGGCGCCGTCGACGTTGACGACCGCCCGGACCGACTCGAGGTCGAGGTCCTCGGCCAGCGCCTCGGCGCCCAGCAGCCCGATCTCCTCGCAGCCGACGCCGGCGATCCGGACCCGACACTCGAGGTCGTCCTCGAGGTCGGCGAGGATCGATGCCGCACCCGCGACGGTCGCGATCCCGCAGCCGTTGTCCAGTGCGCCCTCGGCGATATCGTGGGCGTCGTAGTGAGCCAGGACGAGGACCTCCTCGTCGGTTTCCGGACCCAGAGTCCCGTGGACGTTCCGGCTCGTGCCGTCCGCCGTCGAGGCGTCGACGCGCAGTCGGGCTCGAGCGTCCCGCTTTGCGTACTCGACGAGCCAGTCGTGGGTTTCGGCGCTGACGCCGACGCCGGGGATCGCGGCCTCGGCGTCGAACTTCAGCGCGCCCGTCGGCGGCAGCTGCCCGGGGACGTGGTTGGCGAAGACGAACGCCTCGGCGCCGGCGGCGGCCGCGTGGCCGAACTTCTCCATTCGATGGACGAACCGCCGATCCGAGGGGGTCGTCGTGCTCGCGACCGCGATCGCGCCCCGCAGATCGACCTCGTCGATCTCCTCGGGGGTGCCGTAGCCGACGTCGACCAGCGGCCCCTCGAGGTCGCCCGGCGGACAGTACGGCAGGGCGATCGCCTCGAAGGAGCGGTCGCCCGCGGGGGCGTCGGTCTCGTCACCGACGTCGGTGACCGCGAACTCGGTCGTTCCCCGCTGCCAGCGTTGCATCGGGAACTCGTCGATCCGAACGTCCGCGAGCCCCGCCTCCTCGAGGCTGTCGCCGACGATCTCCGCGGCCCGCCGTTCACCCGAGGAGCCGCCCATTCGGTCGGGCAGGGCGGTCAGTCGACTCAGCAGCCTCCAGGTACGGTCGTCGGTCCACGCGCGGCCGAGCGCTCGTTCGAGGGTCGGGTCGTGCTCGCGAGTCGTCGATCCGTCGGCGTCGTCCATACCCCGCCGTTTCGCGGCGACGATCAAAAGCCGTCGGGTGGTCGACGTGGGGCTTCGATACCCTTTACCAGCTTCATTCCGAACGTTCGTTCATGAGTTCCGTTCCAGAGCGCTCCGAGATCGACGAGGAGTACACGTGGGATCTCGAGAGCATCTACGCGACCGACGACGACTGGGAGGACGCCTACGAGGCGGTCACCGAGCGCGTCGACGAACTCGCGGGCTACGAGGGGGAGGCGACCGACGACGCCGAAACGCTGTACGCCGTGCTCGAGCTTCGCAACGAGATCATGCGGGAGGTCGCGACGGTCTTCTCGTACGCCCGGATGCGACGCGACGAGGACACCACCGACCAGGAGTATCAGGCGATGACCGCCCGGGCGCAGTCGCTCGCGGCCGACGCCCAGTCCGCGGCGTCGTTCATCGAGCCCGAGCTCCAGGCGCTGACTCGCGAGGAGTTCGACGCGATGGTCGACGAACAGCCGGAACTCGAGACCTACGACCACTACGTCGACGACGTGTTGCGGATGAAACCCCACACGCGATCGGCGGAGGTCGAGGCGCTGCTGGCCGACTTGAGCGAGGTGACGGGGGCGACGGGGGAGGTGTACAACATGCTCTCGAACGCGGACATGTCGTTCCCGACGGTCGAGGACCCCTCGGGTGAGCCCGTCGAGATCACACAGAGCAACTTCACGAACCTGCTCAAGCGGCCCGACCGTGCGTTCCGACGGGAGGTCTACGAGGCCTACTTCGAGGAGTGGAGCGACGTCCGCAACGCCGTCGCCGCCTCCTACAAGAACAGCGTCAAGGCCGACGTCAAGATGGCCCGGGCCCGCGACTACGACACCGCCCGCGAGGCCGCCCTCGACGGCCCGAACGTCCCCGTCGAGGTCTACGACACGCTCGTCGACAGCGTCAACGACAACCTCGAGAAGCTCCACCGCCACGCCGACCTCAAACGGGAGGCCCTCGAGGTCGACGAGCTGCGAATGTGGGACCTGTACATGCCGCTGACGGCCGACGAGGGCCCAGACGTCGGGTACGATCAGGCGGCCGAGTACGTCGTCGACGCCCTCGAGCCGCTCGGCGAGGCGTACCAGTCCCGCGTCGCCGACGGGCTCGAGTCCCGATGGGTCGACGTCTACGAGAACGAGGGCAAGCAGTCCGGCGCCTACTCCGGGGGCACGTACGACACCCAGCCCTTTATCCTGATGAACTACCAGGACGACATCGCCTCGATGTACACCCTGGCCCACGAGCTGGGCCACTCGATGCACTCCGAACTCGCGAAGGAGGAACAGCCCTACGTCTACTCGGACTACGAGATCTTCGTGGCCGAAGTCGCGAGTACGGTCAACGAGGCCCTGCTGACGAACCACCTGCTCGAGACCGTCGAGGATCCCCACTTCCGCAAGCACGTCCTCAACGAGTTCTTGGAGCGGGTTCGCTCGACGCTGTACCGTCAGACGCTGTTCGCCGAGTTCGAACACGAGGCCCACCGACTCGAGGAGGCGGGCGAACCGCTCACCGCCGACCGCCTCGACGAGATCTACGGCGGGCTCAAGGAACGGTACTACGAGCCCGCCGAGACCGACGACCGTATCGCCCGCGAGTGGATGCGCATCCCTCACTTCTACCGGGCGTTCTACGTCTACCAGTACTCGACGGGGATCTCCGCCGCGCTGGCGATCGTCGACGGCATCGACGACGATCCGGACGCCGCCGAGGACTACCTCGACTTCCTCCGGCGGGGCTCCCGGGAGTACCCCCTGGAGTTGCTGCGGATCGCCGGCGTCGACATGAGTTCCTCCGAACCCGTCGACCGCGCGCTCGAGACCTACGGCCGACGGCTCGACGAGCTCGAGGACCTGCTGGCGTAGGCCGTTTTCGACGCTACCGTTCAGTTCGAAGATCGAGCCGGAGGTACGCGACCCCGATAGCGACCAGTACCGCTCCGAAGCCGACGGCGAGTATTTCGCCCGCGAGAAGTCCGTAGCCGACCAGCGCGATCCCGGCGACTCCGTGCGAGGCGACGATCAGCGGCCGTCGGCGTTCCCGGTTCACGTTCGGACGAACGCAGGTGGGGCCGATTAACCGTTTCGTCCTCGAGACGTCACGGGCGGGACGACCGATCCCGACGGCTCAGATCGCAACCGCGACCCCGAGCCCGACGGAGACGACCACCAGCGCCAGCACGCCGACGAGTCGCCCGCGGGAGGGCTCGCGCTCGAGGTCGACGTGCGGACCGTCGGTTAGCGTCTGGACGCCGAAGAAGGCGAGCGACAGCGCACCGACTCCCACTACGACTCCGAACAGCGGCGACGAGCCGACAGTCGGTACCGCGGTGAGCAGCCAGCCGATCGCCAGCAGTATCGTCCCGACGCCGTTTGCCTGCTGCCATCCGACCGCTCGCCCGGCGATCCGGAGTCGGTCGGTCGCGCTCGAGAGGACGAACGCGAGGCCGGCGAGACAGAGCAGGACCGCGCCGACGATCGACGGCCAGCCTGACGGGTCGGCGAGCGCGAGAAACCCGGCCGAGGAGAGGAGGATTCCGACCCCGAGAGGGAGTGCGAGACGGCGCTGGAAACGAGCCATAGTGAAAATACTTCGACAGGTCATATAACCGTTACCCCGCCGCCGTCGGCCGAACGGAGTCGACCGACGGCCGTCGATCGCGGCCTCGCGGATCGAACCCACCGAAAGAGCGATACGATCGCCGGGAGATGCTACTGAAGAATGCGAGAGACCATCGTCGATCGCCTCCGGCAACCGGAGTACACCGGCGAGAACCGGTGTACGCCGTGTACGGTGCTCAACCTCGCCATCGCCGGCGCGATCGGGACGGCCGTCGCACGCAGGTCGAGAATCGCGGGTGCCGCCGTCGTCGGAGCGTCGGCCGCCGCGATCTACCTTCGCGGGTATCTCGTCCCCGGGACGCCCGAACTGACCAAGCGGTACCTTCCGGAACGGGTGCTCCGGCTGTTCGGCAAGGAAACGGAGCCCGAAATTCACGGCGGACTCGTCGCGGGCGAGTCGCGAGTCGACGAGACGAGTCCGAAGGACGTCGGTCCCGAGGCCGAGGCCGACGCCGACGGGCCGAGCGCGGATTCGGCCGGCGATCCTCCGATCAGCGACACCGGGGACGAGCCCGACCGACCGCAGCCACCTGAACCCGAGCGCTACTTCCTCGAGGAGAGCGTCGTCGAACCCTGCGAGGAGATCGACGACCTCTGTCTGACCGAGCCGTTCGAGACCGCCTGGAGCGACGAGATCGGTCGCCTCGATACCGACGCGCTCGAGGGGACCGACGCCGCGGTAGCCCTCGGATTCGACGCCGAGCAGGGCGCGTTCGAGATCACCGGCCACGGCGACGACGCGCGAACGCTCCGGCGGGACGGACGGCTGCTCGGCAAGTGGCCGTCACGGGCCGCCCTCGTCGCCGACGTCACCGCCGCCCGCGTCCTCGAGTCGTGGGACGACGACTGGGCGGCCTACGACCCGCGAGCGAGGGGCGAGCTGCTCAACAGCCTGCGACTGTTCCTCGAGACCTGTCCGACGGGCGGGGGCGAGGTCGTCATGGGCGAGGAGACCGTCGAGTCCTGCTGTCGCTCCCACGACGTTATCGCGATCACCTGCGCCGAAACCGACGAGCGACTGTTCGAGTACCCCGTCTCCGAACTCGACCTCGAGTAACGGGGTGTTGATTCGAGTGTGGACAACGTCGTGTCCGCCCTCGGACGACGGAATCCGCCGCGCAATCCCACCGCGACCCAAAGGCACATTTATCGTCGAAAACTAATCGACCCATAACAGATGTCTCGAAGCCCGTCTATCCCCGACCGACCCCACCGCGAGATCGACCCCGATCTCCCCGACGACGAGCGGCTCGATGCGCTTCGCGACCACTTCGAGGACCTCGTCGACGTCAACGACCAGCTCACGGAGCAACTCGACGAGGCCGAGGGCCGCAGACAGCGCCTCCAGGAGAAGGCCAACCGGGTCGAACGCGAGAACGAGACGCTGAAGAGTTCCTCACTGTACATCGCGACCGTCGAGGACGTGATCGACGAGGAGGTCATCGTCAAACAGCACGGCAACAACCAGGAGGTCCTGACCGACGTCTCCCCGCGGCTGCTCGAGCGCGTCGAGGCGGGCGACCGCGTTGCGGTCAACGACTCCTTCGGGATCCAGTCGATCCTCGACGCCGAGACCGACGCCCGCGCGCAGGCGATGGAGATCACCGAGCGTCCCGAGGTCGACTACACCGACATCGGCGGGATCGACGAGCAGGTCCAGGAGGTCCGCGAGGCCGTCGAGCAGCCCCTGACGAACCCCGAACTGTTCGAGGAGGTCGGCATTGACCCGCCGAGTGGCGTGCTCCTGCACGGTCCGCCCGGGACCGGGAAGACGATGCTCGCCAAGGCGGTCGCCAACGAGACCGACGCCACGTTCATCAAGATGGCCGGCTCCGAGCTCGTCCGCAAGTTCATCGGCGAGGGCTCCCGGCTCGTTCGTGACCTCTTCGAGATGGCCCGCGAACGGGAGCCAGCTATCATCTTCATCGACGAGATCGACGCCGTCGCCACCACCCGCACCGAATCGAAGACGTCGGGCGACGCCGAGGTTCAGCGGACGATGATGCAACTGCTCAGCGAGATGGACGGCTTCGAGGCCCGCGGCGATATCCGCATCATCGCCGCCACCAACCGCTTCGACATGCTCGACCGCGCGATCCTCCGTCCCGGTCGGTTCGATCGGCTCATCGAGGTCCCCGAACCCAGCCAGGAGGGCCGCGAGCAGATCCTCGCGATCCACACCCGTGGCATGAACGTCGACGACGAGGTCGACTTCGCCGCGCTGGCCGAGGAGACCGACGGCTACTCCGGCGCCGAGATCGAGAGCCTCGCGACCGAGGCCGGCATGTTCGCTATCCGAAACGACCGCGAGGAGGTCCGCCAACAGGACTTCCTCGACGCCCTCGAGAAGATCGAGGAGGACGACTCGAGCGACGTGATCTCGTCGGCGGGCTACTTCTACCAGTAGCACCGATCTGTTATTCTGCGCGGGTTCGTGAAGCGAACCGTCTCGAGAGAGTTCTCTCTCGAACAGCGAGGAAGGGTTTACGCCTCCGTCGAGTCGGGTGCGCCCCGCCTCAGCTCGAGCCCTCCTTCCGGCCACCGGACGAGACGGTACACACTCGGTTCGGCTCCGGATCGCAACGCCTTACGCCGCGGGAGCCCTACCCCGGCCATGAGCATGATCCGAGTCGTCTGGGGAACCGGTTCGGGACCCACGAAGATGGCCTCCTACGACGCCGCGCTGGCCGACGCAGGAGTCGAGAACTACAACCTCGTCGCGGTGTCGTCCGTTATTCCGGCCGCTACCGCCGTCGAGGCCGTCGGCACCGCGCCCGATCTGGGCCCCGCCGGCGAGCGCCTGACCGTCGTCGAGGCCCGTGCGACTACCGCCGGACCGGGTCGGGCGAGTGCCGCACTCGCCTGGAACCAGTCCGTCGACGACGGGCCGGGACTGTTCTACGAGACCGCCGGCGAGATGGACCGCGACGACGTCGAACGACGCGTTCGGGAGGGGCTTGAGGCGGGCCAGGAGCTGCGCGACTGGACGTTCGACGAGCCGAGCGTCGTCGTCGAGAGCAGCCGAGCCGACGCCGGGACGTACACGACCGCGCTGGCGCTTGCGGTCTACGGCGAGAGCGAGCCGATCTGCTGAGCTGCCCGAAGGCGAACGCTTTTTACCTGTGGCCCCTATGCACAGGATACAACTTCTCATGAACGGAAATACGCCGTATGCAGGGCTGCCGGGCGAGACCGGTGCTGGTCAGCGCGCCGCGGCGGACGTTCCGGAGCTCTCGAGTACGCAACGGCGGACGCTCAGTCGCGACGTGTCGCGGATCGCCGCCCGAACCCGCGAGTTCCTGCCCAACGAGTACGTCGTCGACGCCGACGTCGCCGGCGGCCAGGCCGGCTTTCAGGTAACCGTCGCCGTCCAGCCGCCGATCGGCCACCCCGTCAGCGCCGGCTTCCAGCCCGATCTCGAGGAGCCGACCGAGGAACTCATCTCGGCCGACGAGCGCGACGAGGTCGCCCGCGGACTGGCCGCGAGCGCGGCACTCCAGGTCAAGCAGGCCGTCAGCAACAACGTGACGCCAACGGCGAAGTAACCCCGCGAGATCGCTCTTCTAGTACAGCAGCTGTTCGAGCTGGTGGCGTCGCCGTTCGAGGTCGACCGCTGGCTCGAGGGTCGGATCCGCGAGCAGTCGATCGATCGCCAGCAGCGGGTCCGTGCCGGCGCGTTCGACGTCCTCGAGTAGCGACTCGATTGCGGACCGGTTGGTCGCCAGCGATGACGACAGGTCGATCGCGAGGAGCAACGGAACCGCTCGCTCCGAACGGGTCGGGAAGGCGTCGCTGATCCGGGAGAAGTCGGGTTCGATAGTCGGGTCAGCGTCGCTTCCGATCGGATCGACCGTGAGACAGCGCGTACAGACGCCTATCGCCGTGGCGTTCGACGGTGCGTAGTCGCGATACTCGGCAGAAAGGGAGAGTGCGATCGTCGCGTCGGACCCACACGCCGAACAGGCCATCGCGGCTCAGTCGCCGCCGGGGACGCCGCCGGCGGTCGACTGCCCCATCTCCTCGGACTCGGTGCCCGCGGTGTCGCCGGTCGCGGCCTCCTCGGTCTCCTCGACGTCGTCTTCGGCCTGCTGTGCCTCCTTTTCCTCCTGTTCTTTCTTGTCCTTGATCTTCTTCAGGCGGAAGGTCTCCTCGCGTTCCTTCTCCTCGAGTTTCTGCTCGATGTACTCCTGGCCCTCGTAGAGGTCGGGAAGGATCGTGAACTCGAGTGCGTTGACGCGGCGTTTGGTGGTCTCGATCTCCCGGAGCATCTTCTTCATCGCCGTCTCGACCTCGGCGGCGAGGATGATGCTCTCGAGCAGGTCCTCGTAGGCCTCGGCGGCCTCGTCGATGCGCGCGGAGGTGCCCATGATCCCGTAGCCGCGCTGATCGAGGCTCTTCGAGACTCGCGAGGACTCGATCTGGGGGACGACGACGCCCATGATGTTTTTCGACTCGGTGGTGATCTCGGGGTGTTCCTGCAGGGCCGCCGCGGCGCCCCGAACCGCGACGTCGCCCTCCATCGCCCGGGCCATGTTGATCTTCTTCTGGGCGTCCTCGTAGTCGTCGGCGAGGTCGCCGCGGACGTCCTGGGCCTTGTCCAGGATGTCCATGAACTCCATGATCAGCCCGTCCCGTTTCTTCTCCAGGGTCCCGTGCCCGCGTTCGGAGAGTTCGATCCGGTCTTCGATCTCCATCAGGTTCTTGCGGGTCGGTTTGACGTCCTTGGCCATCTTGTGGAGGATTTGCGCTCCCAGTCGGATAACTGTTTACAGTTTTGCCGGCTCGGGCGATCGGGTTCTCGCGCTCGCACTCCCGACGCGACCGGACACGTCACTCCTCGAGTTCGAGGTCGGCGACCACCGGCAGGTGGTCCGATCGGGGCGTCGCCTCGTTCGGAGGGATCGTTCGATACCGCCGCACGTCGACGGCCGACGGAACGAACACGTAGTCGATCCGATCGCCGACACCGTCGTCGAAGCCACGGAACGTTCCGGCAGGACCCGACCGCTCGTTCGCGACACGGCGGGCATCCGCGAGCGGGCCCGTCGTCAGCGTCCGGTGGGGCACTGATCCGACCGTACAGTTCGCGTCCCCGGTCACGACCGGCACGTCTCCCCGCTCGAGGCGGTCCGTCGCCCGCCGACGCAGCAGTCGTGCGGACTCGAGGCGTGCCCGCTCGCCGCTGTGGTCGAAGTGGACGCTACAGAACCAGACCGTCTCGTCGCTCTCCCGGTCCCGCAGGCGAACCCACGTGGCGACCCGGGGCAGGGACGCATCCCACCCGACGCTCGGTTCGGCCGGCGTTTCCGAGAGCCAGAACGCACCCGTCTCGAGGCGCTCGAACCGTGACCGTCGCCACGCGACCGGGACGAACTCCCCCGCGCGCTCGCCGTCCCTGCGACCGACGCCGTGCCAGTCGTACGCCTCGAGGCCGTCCCGCAGGTCGTCGTACTGGTGGGCGAGTGCCTCCTGACAGCCCAGCAGATCCGGGCCGATCCGGTCGATCGTCTCGAGAACTCGCGAGCGCCGCTCGTCCCACGGGTACTCGTCCGCGGGGTCGTCGTATCGGACGTTGAACGTAGACGCCCGAACGGGTGCCATACGTTCGATGCCGACGACCAGTCGGGTAACGGTTGCGGAGTCGACGGTCCGCTCTCTCGAAACGACCAGTTGTGGCAGGAGAGTTCGGATGGGACCCGGGGTCCAGCCGAGAACGCAGTCGACCGCGTTCTCGGCCGCCCGCTCGCACAGTTCCGCGTAGCCGCAGTCGGTTCGTTCGAGTCCGACGGCCGAACGGCTCCGTCGGCAATCGATCCACGCTTGCTGCACGTGTGGGCAGCGTCGAAAAATCGGAACCGCGAACCGCGACCGCGCTCGCGACGTCTCGGCCGTTCAGGCCTCGACTTCGGCGGTCTCGGCTTCCTCTTCGCGGTAGTACTTCTCGATGAGGTCCTCGTCGATCCGGTTGAGAGCCTCTTTGGGCAGCATCGAGAGCAGGTCCCAGCCGAGATCGAGGGTCTCCTCGATCGAGCGGTTGGTGTCGTACCCCTGCTGGACGAACTCCGTCTCGAAGCGGTCGGCGAAGTCGAGGAACTTGTTGTCTCGCTCGGACAGGGCCTCGCGACCGACGATGTTCACGAGGTCGCGCAGGTCCTCACCCTCCGCGTAGGCGGCGTACATCTGGTCGGAGACGTCGCCGTGGTCCTCGCGGGTCAGCCCCTCGCCGATCCCGTCGTCCATCAGCCGCGAGAGGCTCGGCAGGACGTTCACCGGTGGCTCGATACCCTGACTGTTCAGGTCCCGATCCATCACGATCTGTCCCTCCGTGATGTAGCCGGTCAGGTCCGGAATCGGGTGGGTGTCGTCGTCGCCGGGCATCGTGAGGATCGGAATCTGCGTGACCGACCCCTCCTTGCCCTCGATCCGGCCCGCACGCTCGTAGAGCTGGGCCAGGTCGGTGTACATGTACCCGGGGTAGCCACGCCGACCCGGAACCTCCTCGCGGGCCGCACCGATCTCGCGCAGCGCCTCGCAGTAGTTGGTGATGTCCGTCAGGATGACCAGCACGTGGTACCCCTTCTCGAAGGCGAGGTACTCGGCCGTGGTGAGCACGAGTCGCGGCGTAACCTGGCGCTCGACGGCCGGGTCGTCCGCGAGGTTCATGAAGACGACCGAGCGCTCGAGTGCGCCCGTGCGCTCGAAGTCCTGCATGAACTCGTTTGCCTCCTCCTGGGTGATCCCCATCGCGCCGAAGATGACCGCGAACTCGGAGCCCTCCTCGTCGTCGTCGCCCTCTTCCTCTTCGGGCACCGACGCCTGACGGGCGATCTGCAGTGCGAGTTCGTTGTGGGGTAGCCCCGAACCGGAGAAGATCGGCAGCTTCTGACCCCGGACCAGCGTGTTCATGCCGTCGATGGCGGAGACGCCGGTCTGGATGAACTCCTCGGGGTACTCTCGGGAGTAGGGGTTGATCGCTTCGCCGACGATGTCGACGCGGTCCTCGGGGACGATCTCCGGACCGCCGTCGATCGGGTTCCCGGAGCCGTCGAGTACCCGCCCGAGCAGGTCCTCGGTGACGGGCATCTTCATCGTCTCGCCCAGGAATCGGACTGAGGCGTTGCGGTCGATCCCGCCCGTTCCCTCGAACACCTGGATCGAAACGAGCCCGTCGCTCGACTCCAGGACCTGTCCGCGCAGGGTCTCGCCCTGCGGCGTCTCGATCTCGACCATCTCGTCGTATCCGACGGGTTCGTCGACCTCGGCGAACACCAGCGGACCGCTGATTTCCGTGATTGTCTGGTACTCTTTCATGTTAGTACAGTGCTCTGATCTGCTCCTTGAGGTCCGATTCGAGCTCGTCGATGAACTCGTTCCAGTCGTCGGCGACGCCCATCCGGTTGAGCCGGGGTGCGGCGTCGACGTCCTGGATCTCCTCGACGGGGACGCCGGCCTCGAGGGCCTCGAACGCCTCGTCGTTGAACGTCTTGATCGCGCCGAGCATCCGGTAGGTCTTCTCCGGATCGCAGTAGGTGTCGACGTCGTGGAACGCGTTCTGCTGGAGCCAGGCCTCGCGCAGGTAGCGAGCGACCTCGAGGGTCAGCTGCTGGTCCTCCGGCAGGGCGTCCTTGCCGACGAGCTGAACGATCTCCTGGAGCTCGCCCTCCTCGTCGAGCACGTCGACGCCCCACTGGCGCCGCTCGGGCCAGTCGTCGGCGACGTTCTCTCGGAACCACGGGTCGAGCTGCTGGCGGTACAGCGAGTACGACTCGTTCCAGTTGATCGACGGGAAGTGGCGTCGTTCCGCGAGGTCGGCGTCGAGCGCCCAGAACGTCTTGACGATACGCAGCGTGTTCTGGGTGACCGGCTCCGAGAAGTCCCCGCCGGGCGGGGAGACGGCGCCGATGACCGAGATCGATCCCTCGTCGCCGTTGATCAGCTGGAACTTGCCGGCGCGCTCGTAGAACTCCGAGAGCCGCGCGGCGAGATAGGCGGGGTACCCCTCCTCGCCGGGCATCTCCTCGAGCCGGCTCGAGATCTCGCGCATGGCCTCGGCCCACCGGGAGGTGGAGTCGGCCATCAGCGCGACGTCGTACCCCATGTCGCGGAAGTACTCCGCGATGGTGATCCCCGTGTAGATACAGGACTCGCGGGCCGCCACCGGCATGTTGGAGGTGTTCGCGATGAGACACGTCCGGGACATCAGCGGCTTGCCCGTCTTCGGGTCCTCGAGTTCGGGGAAGTCCTCGATGACTTCCGTCATCTCGTTGCCACGCTCGCCACAGCCGACGTAGACGACGATGTCGGCGTCGGCCCACTTCGCGAGCTGGTGTTGGGTGACCGTCTTCCCGGAGCCGAAGGGACCGGGAATCGCCGCGGTCCCGCCTTTCGCGATCGGGAACAGGCCGTCGAGGATCCGCTGGCCGGAGACCAGCGGTTCCGTCGGCGTCTCCTTCTCGTCGGACGGACGGGCCCGGCGGACGGGCCACTCCTGGTGCATCGTGATCTCTTCGCCGGAGTCGAGTTCGGCGATCACTTCCTCGACCGTGAACTCGCCGGTCTCGATCGAAGTAATCTCGCCGCCCTCGTAGGTCGGCGGCACCATCACCTTGTGGGTGATACTCGCCGTCTCGGGAACCTTCCCGATGACGTCGCCGGGTTCGACGATCTCGCCCTCGGCGACGGATGGGGTGAACTCCCACTCGCGCTCGAAGTCGATGCCGGGCGCGTCGACCCCGCGGTCGAGGAACGCCGAGCCCATCTTCTCCTCGAGCTCGTCGAGGGGGCGCTGGACGCCGTCGTAGATGGCGTTGAGCATTCCCGGTCCGAGGTCGACGCTGAGCGGTTCGCCCGTGTTCTGGACGGGTTCGCCCGGAGCGACCCCCGAAGTTTCCTCGTAGACCTGAATCGTGGTCAGGTTCCCTTCGATCTCGATGACCTCGCCCATCAGTCCTTCGTCGCCGACGTAGACGACGTCGTTCATCCGGGCGTCGAGGTCCGCGGCGGTCACGACCGGACCGCTCACGCTTTCGATAACTCCGCCTTCGTCGACGGATTCGATGTCTTCTGCCTGGCTCATAGTTTACTCTTGTTCGTCCTCTTCCATCAGGTCGATACCGATCGCGCGCTTGATCTGGTCGCGCAGTCCGCCGCCGCCGGTTCCGCTCCCGATGGTGACGACGACCGGTTCGACGCTCGTTTCGACGTCCTGGCGAACGCCCCGCGAGAGGTATTCGAGGTCGTCGTCGTGCATGACGACGATCCCGACTCCCTCGTCCTCGAGGGCGGCCGTCGCGGCGTCGTCGAGCGATTCTTCCTTTTCGTCGTCGGGAACGTTCTCGAAACGTCGAACGCCCGCGAGTCGGAACCCGGTGGTGAACTCCGGACTGCCGACGACTGCGATCTCCTGGCTCATAGGATCACCAGCTCGTCTTCGATCTCGCTTTCGGTGAGCCCGACCTCGCGGCCGCGTGCGATCGCGCGGATGTTCTCGACCTCGCGTTCCTTCGCGAGGATGTACGAGAACACGGCCGAGACGGAGGTCGGGTAGATACTCGAGAGCCGGTCCGAGTACTCGAGCAGCGCAGCATCTATTGCGTGCTCGAACTGGATAAGGCTGTCAGCCTCGCGGAGTCGATCCAGGGCGACCGAGAGCCGATCGCCGTAGCGTTTGTTCTCGGCGATGTGGTCGACCAGCTCGTCGTAGTCGGCGACGAGCCGGCTCAGCTCGCCCGGATCGAACAGCACGCCGCCCTCGATGTAGAACTCGGCAGGATCGAGGTCGGCGCCGCTTCGCGCCAGTCGGAGCGCGTTTCGGGCGTTCCGGAAGTCGATCTCCGCCTGAAGGAACTCGAGGTACATCGCCTCGGGGCCCTCCTGGGGCTCGTAGCTGTTCGGTCGACGGAAGCCGTCGAGCAGGTGCTCGAAGAACTCCCGGTCGAGCGCGTTCTCGAGGGGAACGAGCGCGCCCGTCTCCTCGTACTCCTTGTAGGCCGCGCTGAGGGGCTCGTAGTAGATCGTCCCGTACAGGACGTCGATCGCGTCCTCGATCGAGTCGACCTCGACCAGTCGGTCGAGCGTCCGGTCGTCTATATCCCCGGCGCGGATGAGGTCGGTCTGGATCGCCTCGGGATCGGCGTCGGTGTAGACCCCGCGGATGATCGTCTTCAGGTTCCAGACGTCGAACTTCCGGAGGTACTGTGCGATGAGGTCGTACAGTCGTCCCTCCGACCAGTCCAGCAGGTCCTTGAAGTGTTTTGCGAGATTGCGGTTCAGGGCGTACTCGATCAGGTCGACTCCCGAAAAGCGCGCTCCCAGGGCGTTGATCTCGCGTTCGTACTCCGATTCCTCCATGAACCGTGCGATCCCGCTCGGCCCCATCCGGATCAGCTTGCGGTAGTCTTCGTCCGCGAACAGCGAGGCTCGGCGCGACCGAACGCGAGCGTTCACGTATTCCGGATTCGAGGCGCCTACACTCATTGCTCGAAGAGGCGGTTGCTGATCTCCCGGAGGTTGTCCTCCCAGACGTCCTCGAGCACCGAGTCGAACGTGTTGTTCACTCGGACCCGGGACCGGTCGCTCTCGACGACGACGCCGCCGAGACAGTCGTACTCGCCGGCGTACTCGTAGCCGTCGTAGTCGTCGAGGATCGACTCGAGCAGCTCTTGGTCGTCGGCGCGGCCGTAGACGTTGACGTCGTGCCCGTCGTCGAACTCCTCGCTTGCGGCCTCGAGCAGCTCGCGGGTCAGCGCTTCCCGCGGACCGTCCTCGAGGGTGGCGAGCTCCTCCTCGACGTTCTCGCGAACGTCGCCGAGCACGTCCCGTCGGGCCTCCAGGCGCTTCTGTTTCGCCTCCAGCTTCGCACTGGAGAGTCGCTGTTCACGTAGTTGCTCGGTCTCGCGCTCGGCATCTCGTCGCGCGTTCTCGCGGATCTCGTCGGCGTCCTCCTCGGCGGCCGCCTCGATCTCGTCGGCGCGAGTCTCGCCCTCGTCGCGGATACGCTCCGCACGCGCGCGGGCTTCTTCCCGAATGTCTTCTACGACTGTTTCCAAACTCATTGTAAAGGGGAAGGGGAGGTCCTTACTGGACCAGGAAAATGGCGACGATCGCGAAAATGACGAGCGTTTCCGGCAGAACGGTCATGACGATACCCGGAACGAACATGTCGTCGTCTTCGGCGATAGCGCCGACGGCAGCAGCGCCGATACCTCGCTCGGCGTAACCTGCGGCGAGCGATGCGAGACCGACTGCGAGTGCGGCGGCACCCACGTCGGTGAGGAAGGGCGCTTCGTCTCCGTTCTGCAGTACGATGGTGGCGAGTTCTGGTAGGGTTTCGATCATAGGTGTCTGAATTGCTGTGGGTTCGATTGCTCCGAACAGCCGTATCTGTTTCTGCGCACCCCATAAAACTCTCGAAACAGTTCCAAGCTTCTATCCCGTCGTATCGGACCTCTAGACGGGTGCCAACGTGTCTCACCGTTTTCGGGCCGGACACCAAAATAGGTCGAGTTCGAAGGAAGAACGAACCGCGAACGCGGTCGTCGATTCAGTCGGCCTGTGGCTGTGCCGAGGCCGAGGCCGCTTCCTCGCTGCTCTCGTGACCGAACGGTTCGTACTCCTCACCGCCGCCCTGGTAGAACTTCTGGAAGAACTCCACGTACTCGAGGCGCAGCATCTGGATTCCCGCCGCGGTAATCCCCAGCAGGAGCACCAGGATGTGTCCGAGTACGAAGACGACGATGCCGGCGAGGATCCCGATCGCCGAGATCAACGCGGTGTCGCCGACGTGGACCAGTCCAACGAAGTCCTGTTCGTACCCCGTGACGTCGTACGTCGGGAGGTTGAACACGGTGTAGCCGTCCTGGGTGTAGCCACCAAAGACGAGCAGGTTCACTGCGAACGCCATCCCACCCTTCGCGAGCAGGACGGCGACCATCCGCAGGTACGAGAGGACGTGGCCGAAGGCCCACGCGGGGACCTCGAAGACGCCTGCGATCCCCTCGCCGACGGCGACGAGGACACCACCCACGAGGAACATCGCGAGTCCGACGAGTCCGACGACCTCGGGAAGCCCTGCAAAGCCGAAGAAGTCGTAGAGCACGGCTTCTTCAGTGGCGCCGACGAGGAAGTCCGGTTTCTCCTCGACCAGGTGAAGGCTGAAGATCCAGATGAACAGCCCGTTCATCGCGAGGATCCACGACAGACGCTCGTAGACGGCGGCTTTGAGACCGTGGCTGAGCTCGTTGATGAAGCCCAGGATCAGCCCCATGTTCAGGTGGATCAGGCCGAAGCCGATGCTGAAGATGATCCAGAAGATCGCCCACTCGGTCGCCTGCAGCCCCTTATCGAGGCTCGCGACGAACAGGTAGTCCTGCATCACGCCGTGGATACCTTCGGGAACGAAGTACTCCATGTGGACGCCGAAGATATCGTCGTACAGCCAGCCGAACAGGATCGTGAAGACGCCGGCCCAGATACCGATCGTACCCAGCGCCTTGCCGGCGTCGGAGTCGAAGAGCTTCCAACAGCCCCAACCCATCAGCATGTAGAGGATCCCGTAGCCGATGTCCCCGATCATAAACCCGAACGCGAACGGGTAGGTCAGGAACACGAGCAGCGTGGGATCGAGCTCGCTGTACTTGGGCTGGCTCACCATCTTGACGAGCAGCTCGAACGGCTTCGCCGGGGTGAGGTTGTTGAGGATGACCGGGGGCTCCTCGTCCATCGTCACGGCGCCCTTGCCCTGACCGGACTGTGGCTGGCCGCCGTCGGTGGCGGCCTTGCGCTGTGCCGGCTGCTCCGTCTCGGAGTCGGCGCTCGGCTCGCCGCCGTTGCCGTCACCGTCGTCGCCGCCGCTGCCCGTGTGGGCCTCGGCGCCGTGTTCGTGCTCCTCGTAGTCGGCGACCTCGAGCTGTTCGATCTCGACGCTGTCGCCGACGGCGTCGCGAAGCCCCTCGACGAGGCGCTCGTACTCGTCGGCCGGGATCCAGCCCTCGGCGATGAAGGCTCGATCGCTGGTCGCGAACTGCAGGGGCGCCTCCGCGCGCTGGACCTCGATCGTGAGCTCCTCCTCGACGCGAAGCAGGAACGAGCCCTCCTTGGCCTTGATCTCCGCGAGCTCCGCGTCGATCTCGTCGAGTTCACCCTCGATCTCGTCGCGCTCGGCCTCGAGCTCGGCGACGTAGTCTTCGGGGCTCTGTTCGGTTTCGGGAACGGGGTGACGAGCGAACTCGATGCCGACGAGCGCGTCGTCGACGAGCGCGTCGGTGTCGGCGCCCTCGGCCGGCTCGGCGACGACAGCGACGACGTCACCGCCGGTAAACGTCTCGTACGCCCGGATCTCCTCGGCCGAATCGAGCGCCGCCTCGACGTCCGAGACGGAGCCCTCGCCGACGAGGACGTCGACCGACTCGTAGCCGCCGAGCAGATCGAGGTCGATCCCCAGCTCGGCGAAGGGGGCGACCCGATCGATCCGCTCTTCGACGTCTCGGTGCTGCTCGCGAAGCTCGCCACGGCGGTCGTCGAGCTCGTTGATCCGCGTTCGGATCCGCTCGAGTCGCGCCTCCCAGTCGTCGTCGATCGTTCCCGGCGCGGTGTCGTCTTCCGAGAGCTCGAGCGAGCTCTCGAGCGCGCGGACGGTAACCAGCTTCTCGGAGGCGTCGTCGGCCCCCTCGATCGGGTTGCCGTTGTCGAACCCCTCCCAGGAGCCGTCGTAGTCCGAGAGATGAACCAGGTTGAGTTCGTGGATACGCTCGATGACCGTGGGCATGACGCCCTTGGAACCGGTCACCGAGACTTTGCTCATCCGCTCAGGTCTGAGCATGAACGTCCTCCTGGAACAGTTCGACGACGTAGTCGGTCACCTCGTCGACCCGGCTTTGGGCACGCTCGGCGAGCGCCTCGCGCTCCTGTTCTCCCTCGCGAAGGACGCGCTCGCACTCCTCGTCGATCTCGTCGCGCGCCTCCTCGAGGCGCTGCTCCTTGAGATCCCGCGCCTCCTCTTCCGCTTCCGTGCGAATCTCCTCGGCACGTTTCCGGGCCTCGGCTATCCGCTCGTCGCGGTCGTCTTCTGCCTGTGCGACGATCTCGTCGGCCTCCTCTTCCGCCGACTTAATTCGTTCGAGAACCTGTGGCCTCGGCATACTCTAAGCAAACGAACGTTTGCAGCAACGCGTATATGGTAGTTGCGAAAGTATCCCGCTCGGTCGCGGCGTCGGTCGGCGGTAGTCCGCGATTGTCCGACGACGAATCGACCGGGAACAGCAGACATATTGCCGTCGGATCAAAACCTCTTTTCAATGGGAGTTCTCGAGAACAAGGCTCGGGCTCGGCTGTTCTACAAGTACCTCTCGAAGGTGTACGACCGCATCAACCCGTTTATCTGGAACGAACGAATGCGGAGCGAGGCCCTCGAGTTGCTCGAGTTCGAGCCCGGCGCTACGGTGCTCGACGTCGGCTGTGGCACCGGTTTCGCCACGGAGGGGCTGCTCGAGCAGGTCGACGAGGTGTACGCGATCGACCAGAGCGAACACCAGCTCGAGCAGGCCTACGCGAAGTTCGGCAAGCGAGCGCCACCGGTTCACTTCCACCGGGGCGACGCCGAACGGCTCCCGTTTGCGACCGACAGCTTCGACGTCGTCTGGTCGTCGGGGTCGATCGAGTACTGGCCGAACCCGATACTGGCACTTCGGGAGTTTCGCCGCGTGCTCAAACCCGGTGGCCAGGTGCTGGTCGTCGGGCCGAACTATCCCGAGAACCCGATCGCACAGCGTCTCGCCGACGCGATGATGCTGTTTTACGACGAGTACGAGGCCGACCGAATGTTCAAAGCCGCCGGTTTCGAGGACGTTAAACACGCCTTTATGGGGCCGGAGTACGAGCCGGAGGTCGCGATCACGACCGTCGCTCGCGCCCCCGAGTAGTCAGTCGGCCGTCGTCTCGAGCGCGGCGATCTGCTGGCCGTCGACGGCGAGGGTTACGGAAACCGTGTCACCGGAGCTGATCGTCGGCTCGTTGGTTCCCGCGACGGAGAGCGTCGAGCGTTCGCCGGCGCTCCAGGTCGACTCGCTTGCCGAGTTAAACGGGCCGCTCGGTGCCTGGTCGAAGCCCGCGGCGCCGGCAAAGGGAATCGGCGGCTGCTCGGAGAGTTGCTCACCGTTCACTGCGACCGTCAGCGTGAGCTCCTCGACGTCGATCGGATCGCCGGCGACGTGTTCGACCGTGATCGTCTCCTCGCTGCCGTCGGCCGCGAGGTCGAACGCTACCGGGTTCTTGGGGGATTCCGGACTCAACCCTCCGGCCCCGACCGCGACGACCGTCGCCAGCGCCACGGTAACGCCGATCAGCAGCACTACGCCGATCACGGGGCTGATCCCACGGTCGTTGGACTCGTACACTCGGCGTGGTGTTCCCCGTAACACGACGCTCTCTGGTCTCGCCTTCGTATATAAGGAGTCGGTCCCGGCCACTACTCGTCGTCGCTCGGAGCGTCGCTACTCGAGACGGTTCCCTCGATGCTACCGTCGTCGGTCTCCGCCCGCAGGTCGTACTCGCCGTCGGGCGGGAGGAGCCACAGCGAACCGTCCGAATCCGTCTCGCCGACGTCTTCGCCGTCGGCCGAGACCGAGGCGGGCTCCGGCTCGCCGGTTTCGGCGTCCGTCACGACGACTTCGGCCGGACCGTTCGCCGCGGTCTCGTTGATCGAGAGCACGAGTCCGTCGTCGTGCCACTGACTGCTGTTGATAGTCGGCAACTGGCGATAATCGAGCGTCTGGACCTCTCGGTAAGCCGTGCCCGTCCCGCCGTCGAGGTACGTGGTTAGGTGTCCCTGATCGTGGATCGCCTGAATCCGGTACAGCTGTCCCGTCCTGCTCTCGACGGCGTCCGAGGAGTGACTCTCGTGGTCGGCTCCGAACACCCACGGGTACAGCTCCTGGGCCGTCCCGTGTGCGTCGGTAATATCGTCGAACTGGTTCGACTGCGTAGTGTTTCGGCTGTCGAACCGAGTCGTCTCCCGAACGTAGTTCCGGTCCAACAACGAGAGGGTGTAGCCGGTCTCGGTGGTCCGAACGGCCAACGGTTTTCGGTCGTCGCCGGACTGACTCGTCGTCGTCTCGAGTTGCGATCGGGTATCGCTCCGGTGCATTTCCAGCTTTCTCGCGTCGTCTCGAGTCGAGAGCGAGTAGCCGGGGATCTCGTTCGCGTACGTGACGAGATCGTCGAGTGCGCGTTCGATCGTCGCCGACTCGTGGTAGTTCCGCGAGAACGTCTGGAGCAGTTGGGCCGTCGACTGTTCGTCCGCCGCGTGGGCCCGCACCGCCGTCCGCTCGCGCTCCTCGAGTCCGTCGATCCGCTCCTGTAACCGATCGTACCCCGCCTGGACCCTCTCCTCGCGCTCCTCGTCGGAGGCGTTGTCGAATCCGCTTCGGACGAGCGTTTCCTGTTCGTAGTCGACTCTGAGCTCGTCGTCCGCGGCCATGAGCGACGTTCCGAGACCGCTGCCGTACTCGACCCGTTCGCTTCGCTGCTCCTCACCGGGATCGAGTCGGTTCGTCGTTCCGTTCGCCTCGACGAACGTCGCTCCCTGGTCGGGCTCGTCGGTCTCGAAAACTATCCCGTCCGTCTCGTTCGGCTCCCCGTCGGCCGCGGAAACGGCCATTGCGGGCACCGAGAGGACGAGTAGTCCTGCAAGGACGACGGCCATCGCACTCTTCATCAATACAGCATAAGAACCCATGATATAAAATACGATCGGCCAACTGCCGTTTCGGGACCGTTCGAGAGGGGCGGAAACGATTCAAACGCCGCTGTGATTTTTTATTTTCCCATAGAAAGTGTTTTTTACTCTGAGAATGTCGGTGGTATGTATGCGGGTCTCGATCGTCGCGTCGGTCGTACTGGTGGTGTTACTTGCCGGATCGGTCCCCGCAGCGGCCGCCGCCGGATCGACAGCGACTGCACCGGGACCAGCGAACACGCCCTCGGTACAGACGACACAGTCCGCGGTCGACGACAGGTCGATGCTCGAGGCCGCGGATCCGGCCCAGGAGATCCGGATCAACGTCTCCCAGAACGGGGACGCCGTCTGGACGATCGAGAGCCGGTTTCTCCTGACCGACGAGAGCGAGGCTGAGGCGTTCCTCGAGTACGCCGAGACGGTTTCGACGGACGAACGCGAGGGCATCTACGATCGAAGCCTGTTCGAACCCCACGTCGAGACCGCCGCGGACGCGACCGACCGGGAGATGTCGATCGAAGACGCCGGCTGGGACGATCCACAGCTACGTTCCGTCGAGGACGGATCGAACGAGTCGGGGTCGACGGTCGGCGTCCTCTCGTATTCGTTTACTTGGACTGAGTTCGCAGCGGTCGACGGAACGCAGATCCACGTCGGGGACGCGTTCCAGGGCGACGACGGTCCGTGGCTCTCGGCGCTCGCCGAGGAGCAGCGTCTCGTGATTCAGGCGCCCTCGAACCACGGCTTCCACGACTACAACCTCTCGGTGAGCCCACAGGATAGCGCGCTCGTCGTCGACGGGCCCCACCAGTTCGACGAGGACGAACTCGAGGCGACCTTCCTCCGCGGAGCCGACGACGGCTCGTCGGGAGGCGCCGGACTCTTCTCCGCCAGCGCCGAACTGCTCTTCGGTGGGGCGTTCGTTCTCGCGGTCCTGATCGGATCGGGAAGCTACGCACTGGCGCGGTGGTCCTCGGACTCGGAGTGGTCGCCGGCGCTGTGGGTTTCCGGGCTCCTCCCGTCGAACGCCGAGAACCGATCCGACGAACAGTCGGCACCGACCGAGAGAGATCGCCCGATCGACGCCCCGGATCGGAGGGCCGAATCGGGCGCTTCCAACACCGGGACGGCTCGAGAGCCGACTGGCGGTCCCGAACCCTCTACTCGAGAGTCGTCGGGCCAGACCTTCGCGTACGTCGAGGAAACCGAGGCGGAGGAGACGGTCGACCCGGTGCTCCTGAGCGACGAGGAGCGGGTTCTCCGGCTGCTCAGGCGAAACGGCGGTCGGATGAAACAGGGGTCGATCGTCTCCGAGACCGGCTGGTCGAACGCCAAGGTCTCCCAGCTGCTCTCGCAGATGGCCGCCGACGAGGAGATCGAGAAGCTCCGGATCGGCCGCGAGAACCTCATCACGCTCCCGGAAGTCGATCCGACGGAACTCGACTGACGGCCCGTTTTCGGCTCGAGTGCGCGGTCGGTATGATTCAACTTCGTCCGCGATACCCTGCCGTTCGCACGCCTCGTGGCACCGGTGGTCCCACGTTGGTGAAAACCGGCCTCGAGGACCAGAGAGCACTCGCAGACGCCGAGAGGGGACTCCGGGATCGAAAACGCTCCCGAGTTCTCGTCCATCCGTTCGGACCGACTCGAGTTCGAACTCGAGCCCGAGCCCGAACAGCTCCTGTGAGACAGCTCGAGCCCCGAGGCACTCGGTAGAAGCGTTCGTTCTCTGTGGTCGCTCGCCACACGCCGGTCGACTGCCTGCCCTCCCCCGGGTCGCGCGACTCTCACTGTCGCTCGAGTCACGCTCCCGGCCACAAATGCGGCTTACGCCAGTGGTGTCCGTTCGACGACCTGCCGCGTGGACCTTTTTCTCGTCGGATTCGCTCCCTTCGGTCGCGAACCACTCCTCCAAAAATCTCCACCAAAAATCCCCTCGCTCACGCTGTTCGCTCGCGGTACTCACGCCAGCGGCGTCCGCTCGACGACCTGCCCGTCGTACGTCGGATACTGCTCGACGATCTCCCCGTCCTCGAGGTCGCCCTCCTCGATCATCTCCTCTAAGAGCCACCAGGCGATCTCGACGTGGTTCGACTTGACCGTGTAGAACTCCTCGGGAACGCCCAGCTCGGCGAATCGCCGGGGATCGGCGTACGTCTTCCCGTAGACGAGCGTGCCGTCGTCGGTGACGTCGTCGAACTCCCGGCGGACGTTGCGGGCGGCCCGCTTCAGCCGACGGCGGTGCTGGGCCGCATCCTTGAACACGGAGGTACAGAAGTAGACGCGTTCGTGGTCGCCCATCACCTCGAGGATCTGCTCGCGGGAGCCGTCGACGGCGCTCATGTGGCCCTCCTTGAGCTCGTACCCCTCCTCTTGCATCCGGCGGTAGTTCCCGTCGGACATCTCGAACTCGTTGACGTTACAGAAGTCGGCGGCGCCCTCGTCGAGAAACTCGAGGAACTCCTCCTCGGCCCGGATCCCGGGGATCTCGAATGCGGGGGTGAGCCCCTCCTCGCGAGCGATGTAGAGGATCTCCTCCCACTCGGTGCCGTGCATCTCGCCCCACAGCTCGTACGGTGGGTGGAAGCGGATCTCGTCGAGGCCGGCCTCCGAAAGCTTGCGCATGTTCTCGCGGCCGCCCGTGATCCCCGTGTAGAGGTGGGTGTGGTGATCCTCGCCGAACTCCTCCTTGAGGAGTTCGAGGTAGTGACAGGTCCGTTCTAAGGCCTCCTGGGGCTCGCCGCCGGTGATCGAGGTCCCGAGGGCGTCCATCCGGTGGGCCTCCTCGAGGACGTCCTCGTCGCGTTCGACCTGCCGTTCGTTCGCGTAGACGTCGGTGACGTTCTTGCGGTTCTCGCCGAGCGGGCAGTAAAAGCAGTCGCGCTGGTCGCAGTAACCGTAGACGAACAGCACCATCTTGCCGCCTTTCGCGCACTGCTCACAGCCCTTCGATATCATTCGAGGGTACCTAACCGGCGGAGCCTCAAAAGCGGTGCGAAACGACGCTCGCAAGCCTGCATATCGTTCCCACGGGGCCGTGCCGGCGGCCCGGAACCGTTCCCGTCTGTCGGTCAGAAGATGCAAATACCGCGGTATCCAACCACGAGTCGATGCTGCTGGTCCTGTGTGTCGACCTCGACGACGACCTCGGCCGCAAGACCGACTTTACGACGCCGGTGATCGGCCGCGACGCCGTCGAGGAGGCGGCCGTCGCGCTGGCGACCGCGGACCCAGAGGACTCCGACGTCAACGTCGCCTTCCAGGGCGTTCACATCTACGACGATCTCTCGTCTCGAGGCGAGAGCGTCGAGGTCGCCATCGTCACGGGCAACGAGGACGGCGACGTCGACGCCAACCGCGAGGTCGGCGACGAGGTCGACACCGTCCTCGCGAGCCTCTCGACCGCCGAGGACGTCACCGCGCTGGTCGTCACCGACGGCGCACAGGACGAGTCCGTCATCCCCGTCATCCGCTCGCGGGTCCCCATCGACGGCGTGCGCCGCGTCGTCGTCAGACAGGCCCAGAACCTCGAGTCGATGTACTACACGTTCAAGCAGGTGCTGAACGATCCCGAGACCCGCGGGACGGTCCTCATTCCGATCGGGATCCTCCTGCTGATCTACCCGCTGGCGCTGATCGGGACCGTCCTCGAGATGCCCGGGGTCGTCCTGGGAGTGACCTCGACGCTACTCGGTCTCTACCTCATCTCGCGAGGGCTCGGCCTCGGCGAGCGGCTCGACGACGCCGTCGAGGGGGCCAGACGATCGCTGTACGCCGGTCGGACGACGATCCTCGCCTACGTCGTCGCGACCGCGTTGCTCGTTCTGGGCGGCGTCAGCGGGGCGAACGAACTCGAACGGGTCCAGGCCGAGGCTGCCGGCGAGGTCGGCGTCCCCGTCATGCTCTCGGCACTGCTGTACGGTTCGGTCCAGTGGTTCGCTGCCGCTGGGGTCACCACGAGCCTCGGTCAGATCACCGACGAGTACATCGCGGGCCGCCTCGAGTGGCGGTACCTCAACGCGCCGTTTTACGTCGTTTCGATCGCGATCGTGCTCTACGCGGTGAGCGCCTACTTCCTCGGTGCCGTCGGGCTCACCTTCCTCGCGACGGCGCTGACGGCGGGCACGCTACTGGGGATCGTGAGCACGCTCGCGTTCGCGGTCGCTGAGTCACATTTCTCGGAGGACGACGGCGAGGAGCCACATCGTCCCGACAGCGCCTGAGACGGTCTGCGGTGACTATTTTGAGCGACTACGATCCCTCCTTGCGGACGCTCCAAAACCGACGGATAGTACTTCGTACGAAAGCGGTTACTGCTCGCGCTCGACGACGAACTCCGCCAGCTCGCGCAGGTACTCCCGCGCCTCGCGGTCGACGGCGTCGACCCGCTCGAGGGCGTCGATCGCCCGATCGGCCTCTTCACGGGCACGGGCGTTGGCCTCCGCGGGACTGAGATCGGTTACCTGGACGACCGAGGGACGCTCGAGGGCGGCGTCGTGGCCGGTCGGCTTCCCGAGCTCATCGGGATCGGCGACGGCGTCGAGGACGTCGTCGCGGATCTGGAAGGCGACGCCGACGCGTTCGGCGTACTCGCCGAGGGCCTCCACGGTGAAGGGGTCGGAGTCGGCGGCGATCGCGCCGAGTTCGGCCGCGGCCCGGAACAGCGCGCCGGTCTTTCGTCTCGCGAGCGTCATGTACTCCTCCTCGTTCGTCGGCTGCGAGGAGAGTTCGGTCGCCTCGCCGACGCCGAGTTCGACCATCGACTCGGCGACGACCTGGGTGGCCTTGGGGTCGGCCGAAAAGAGAGCGAACGCCTCCCCGAGCAGGCCGTCGCTGGTGATGATCGCCGGCCCGTGGCCGAACTCGGCCCAGGCGCTCGCGGTACCTCGACGAAGATCCGAGCGGTCGATGATGTCGTCGATCACCAGCGAGGCGTTGTGGACGAGTTCGATGCCGACGCCGAAGTCGACGGCATCCTCGGGCTCGCCGCCGACGGTTTCGCAGGCCAGAAGGGTCACCATCGGTCGCACGCGTTTGCCGCCCGAGAGCGCGACGTGGCGAACTTCCTCGTTGAGCGTCTCGGGTTCGACCCCGTCGATAACCGTGACGAGACGCTCCTCGATCAGCGCCCGTCGGCGCTCCAGAAGTTCCATTACCCGCGCTTAGGAGAGGGCGAAAAAGTAGGTGACGGTTGTCGACGATCGCTCGAGTCCCGCGCAGTAAGGGACGTCCCTGTCGAAACCGCTCTCGAGGATCGGTCGGCTACTGGAACTCTTCGGTGAGCGCGGGGACGACGTCGAAGAGGTCGTCGTGGATCGCGTAGTCGGCGATGTCCATGATCGGAGCGTTGGGGTCGGTGTTGATCGCGACGATCGTGTCCGAGCCTTTCATGCCGGCAACGTGTTGGACAGCACCCGAA
>NZ_JARUKV010000023.1 GCF_029688865.1 Natronococcus sp. A-GB7 | reverse complement strand
CTTCACTCAAGCGTACAGGGACCAGAACGTCGCTCCTCTGCGCGACTCGATCCGGGGCTCGCTCGTCTGAAAGCGTCGGGGCGGTACTGGTCTTCGACCGCCACTACAATTGCTCAGTCGCTCACGCTCCTTTCAGCCATCCGATGCACCAACAAAAATTTCGATGTCTTCGACTGCGACTGCATTCGCTGCTTGATGGGTTGATTCGTCTGACGTCGCCGTCAAGACCGGATTGTTGATTCAGATCTCCGGAGGAGTGGGCGACAGTAGGAGCAGGCTCAGTGAGACCCTCTCCGAGCCCGATTGAAAATACAGCTGCGATATCAGCACTATTGAAATCACGAAATTGTGCGACCGAGAGAGGGATCGGCTACCCGTCGTAGGAAGTGAGCGTCAGCTCGTGCAGGATTTCACCTGTTTCGTCAAAATCAGCACTGTACAGAATCATCGCATGCTCAGTCGAGACACAGTATTCGAAATCCAACTCATCGATAATTCGTCGCTCAACAACCAGACAATCAAGCCCCGCATGACTGTCGGTGTCCGTCACTTCATAGTTGAGCCCGCCCGTTTCTTCCCACGTATCTCCGACTGAAAGTGTGGATAAATCAACGTTTGCGAAATCATTGATCGGGTACCACAAATCGCCAAACCGAGCGCTTGTGAGCTCGTCGATATCGAGATCCTCGTTGAGCGGGCGGCCATCAGAAAAGCCGTCCGGAATAATTGGCGTAACCGTAATCGTCTCTTCTTCTAGGAAGTCCGACCCTAAGTCACTCGTAACATCAACGGTTGCCTCGTCGCCATCTATTTCCTGAACTTCCCAGACAAACTGCTCAATACCTAGGTCCGCGACCTCGAACTCGTATCGACCAGTATGGGGCGTATCGGCAAGCGTCAAGTCTGCCACGGAACCGTTTCCACTGTCATCGCCATCGTCTTCGGTCCCGGTATCGTCGCCGCTTCCATCGTTATCATCACCGGTTTCGGTATCATCGATATCGTCGCCGCTATCATCGTTATGGTCGTCGGTTTCGGTATCGTCGCCGTCTCCAAGACATCCCGCAATGCCAATCGCGGTGGCCGATCCACAGAGTGTAAGCACCTGACGCCGTGTCGATTGCTTCATGAATGAAATATTGACTAAGAGTACATATAAAGATATGTTTTTAGATAGTAAAATTAGAATAAATTTAGGAAACGATCTTCGAAATCGTTTGCCGAGTTTTCACTAATTCCAACTAAGGACTATTTCAGTTTGAAGCAGCCAGTCAATGAGAGGAGCGAACTGCGGTCGATTCTCTGCAGATCCCTCTTGCAAGATTCGCACCCCGAGTGGGCATTGACCGGCATCTGCCAACTGATGTGAGAGTGGTATTGTCAGGGTTCTTTGAGCAACGAGCGGGCCCGCTGTACGTAGCTGTTCGCGTCCCAGCTGCGGGCGTCACTGATCTTGTCGAGGAGTGTCCGGGCTTCGGCACCGGACAGCTGCTCGGTTTGGACAAGGACCGAGAGCATAGTCGGCGTCGTCACAAGCCGGGTATCAGCGAGCGACGCGTGGATCAGGCCGAGTTGGTTAAACTCATCACAGAGAAATAGTGTGGCATCAAGTTCGTTCGAGAGGGTGACAGCAGCGTTCTCACCGTCATCGAGCGGAAACTCGGCGTCGAGGTCGACCGACCGTATCTCGAGCATCTCATCTCGCTCGAGCACGGCGGTTGCGGCACGACCGTGGGCATCATCATATGAGGCGACCTCTCGGAGTTCCTCGATGACCGCTGTTGGGACCACAACCTCGTACTGGGTCAGACAAATTGAGAGTGGATCGGGATCGTTACTGACGACGATCCCGAGACTAATGAGGCCAGATGAGTCTGCGACAAGCCGCGACATCTACGCGTCGGCAACCTCGTCGATGAAGTCCTCGTCTAGCTGCTGTTTTAACACCCGGAGATTCGCCGCCTCTTCGGCGCCGACGAGTGCTTTGAGTTGCTCGAACGAAATCTCGCCGTCGTAGTAGGCGGCTGCGATCTCTTGGGTGAGCGCATCGTCGTGAGCGGCCTCCTGGAGGTACTCCCGGAGCGCAGTTACGAGGATGTCCGTCCGGTCTTCTCCGAGGACGTCCGCGAGTGCATCAGTTCGGTCGATGAGTCGGTGTGGCGCCCGAAACTGAACGCGCTTCTTGTCGCTACTCATGATGTGTACGTTGTGAGCCAGCATATTTAGCCCTTTTCGTGTGTACAATGTGAGCCTAACCAGGATCGTGTTTGATTTCTCGCCAGACGGTCGTCAGATACACGATGTGCTTCGAGGTCGCGAGTTCACGCTCGAGTTCACTCAGAGGTGGAGTCGTGAAATAGTAGATTTTTGATAGTATGTCATAGACTCGAGCGTCTCGTAGCGCTCACGCGCGTCCTCGAAACTCAAAAACTGCAGCGAGCTATGCGAAACGGGCTCGAGCACTGTCTCGAACGTCGGCCGCGTCATCTCCTTCCGAACTGCATTGGAGCCCGACTCCGCCGCGACAATATACATATCTACAGCAAAGTTCGGCACTCGCGTCACGAAATCAGTCATCCGCAAGATCCCGCTGTAGATACTCGTTGTACTCTCGACCTCGAACATCGCAACGATCGCGTCCCCCTCGAGCCAGATCACGTCGACATAGCGGATGATATTGGTCACGGCATCACTGAACCCTGGCAACACTAACTCCTCGAGACAGTCCTCACCCAACCGCTCACCTTGGTACGTCCGATTCTTGTCGTTGATAGCAACATGAACGTCGTACCCGTGCTGCTGGCCTAACTGCACGAGATACCACTGAATCTCCGTATGCACCCGCCCGTCATCGGCGTCGCTCGCTTGTTCAGTCTCAGTCTCCGGCTCAGAAGGACCCGCAACTGACTCCTCAGACCGGAGATCCTGAAATGTCTCCTCGACAGAGTTGTATTCCGTCAGTAGCGAGTTGATCGCCTGCTCAGAGACACGCATGAACTCTCGAGGATGCCAACCTTCACCGTAGCCAAGAAGATTACCGAGCTCAGCTGCTGACACCGGCGAAGCAACCGTGTGCTCGAATCTCTCCACCGCAAATCTATGAGTGTCTCTGCTGATCCCTATGAATTAGGAGATTGACGCCGATCCGGCTATATTCGATAGCTACTGGAAAGACAAATGAAAGGTTGTGAGCTACTAAGAGAGGGAGTCAACGACTTCCGTACCTGCCCCGGAGAGTGAGCAGACCTGTTGTCGTGCATCTCGAAACGAGACCTGTGTTTCGATCGCGTCTATTTCTTGTAGTTGTGTAATTGCATACCGTACTGTTCGACTCGGTAATAGTGATTCCTAGCTGAGTTCTGTACCGTTCCGCAGTGTGTCCTACGTACACTAATCGAGATACGGCATATTTATCACTAACACTCTTTGAAATATATCTAAAGCAGAATGGTATATTGGGAACTTCTGTCAAACATGCGGCCATTTCGATTCGATACAGCGGCAGCTGTTGCTGGAATAATCGCTGCGTTATTGTTGTTTCCACTTCGTTTTGTAACCTCACAGGTTTATATCAACACAATACCAATCGTTGTTGGGTTCGGTTGTATTCTGTATTTGCTTGCTGTCCATCAAGATGAAGGCGAACGGACGCTGCCGACGCTATCGACGCCTGCAACAATGTTGCTTCCCAGTATTACTACGGTCGGGATGGCCACGATGGTTTTCGTAACTGTCTTGCAGGGGATACGAACACCACTCTTCTTTGCTATCTCGAGTATCGTTGGAACGTTACTGTTCGGTCAGATCCTGTTTACGAGCGACCGGGACTTTCACCGTGGACTAATTCTATTCCAACTCGTCATCTTTGCTTTCGTCTTCCGATTTACTGCGCTGTACGCGACACCGGGCTATATTGGAATCGACGTCTGGACCCACATGACTGAACTCACCCAGGCGATCCATACCGAACAGTCAGTAGGGGCAATTGAGTATGACAAGCACTTTGGCTCGCCGTTCTTCCATCTGTTCGTCGTGGGATCCTCGCTTGTGTACAGCGTGCCACTACGGATCGGACTCTATTTCTCGGTGGGAATTGCGATGCCACTCTCGATTCTGATTGTGTACGCTGCAGCGAATTTGCTTGTCCCAACGCGATGGGCAACCTTTGCTGCAGCACTATTTTCGGTCGCGAACTATACCGTCATGTGGGGCATTCATTTGATCCCGACGAGCATGGGGCTTGTATTTTATTTGGCAATCGTCTATGCGCTAATTCGCGTGATGCGAATCGACCATACTGATCAGGACTTTGCTCTTTTGATGGTTCTCTCGATCGCGGTCGTCCTTACACATCAAGTTTCAACGTTTATCGTGCTGGTTCTGCTTGGTGCCGCCTTCCTTGCACAAGTTGTTTTCATGGTTGATCCACCTGAGCTCGCACGGTTCGATCTGAACTCATTTCGGACGAAAGAGCCAGTCAATCTAATTGGATTGCTCGTGTTCAACTTTGGACTAGCAATATTCGTCTGGTCGCTCACGCCATACCGAGAGAGTTCTTTCTTAGCGACTGTTCTCCGCTGGTTTGGCGTAACGTTATCTGAAAGTGCAGGATTTCTTGAGCTTGCCTCGCCGGGTGCCTCAAGTGGAGGAGAAACTACTGTTCCAGAGACCGAAACAACGTTACTTGACCAAATCGTCCCGTACGTCAATGAGATTGGCTTTCTAGTACTATTTGGGCTTACTCTTGTCGGTGGTCTATACGTTGTTCATCGTCGCCGGGCCGAACAGTCGGTATTTACCCTAATGCTCGGTGCAGGTGTCATGCTCTTTTTTGTTCTTGGACTTCCGATGTTTGGAATACGTAACTTTGTCCCGACCCGATGGTTTGCGTTCCTCTATGCGCTAATGGCGATTCTTGGTGCAATCGGACTTCGAACACTCAGTCTCAATCTCTCTCCAAAACCAGTCGTTGCTGTCCTTGTGATTGTCGTGTTGTTGTACCCAGGTGGGATGATGCTTGCGGCCGAGAGCAATCCAGATAACCCCGTCTTTTCGGATCAACATGAGCGGCTAGCATACGATCAGTCTGAACTCGCGGCAGTAGATACAATTAGTGTAATGACTGGGTCGCCAACTGGTGGAGAGATTCGTCCTGATCAGGCGCTTTATACTGATCATCCATATCAGACACTAGTAGAGCGAACAGGCGCGTATCCACCGACAACGACAATAGAACTCCCGGAAAATGAATCAGCATCACACGATTACACGCTCTATCGAACAACTCAAAACGAGGAGGCTACCTTCTTTGATACCGAAACTGGAGTTGGATATCTCGAAAATCCCGCTCAAGAGCGCATCTGCCGGCCAACACAGGGAATAGTATACGACAATGGAGATGTCGTATTTTGCACCCCGTCTATTGGACAAAGATGAGTTGATGAGTTGCCGGCATTTCTAACGGAGTTAGGACGCCTGTTTGAAAAGCCGCTTGTTGTATCCCCGTCTTGTTTTGTTATGAGCTTACTACATGCTCGGTTCACTCTCTTAAAATTCTAATTTATTTGCTCTCTTGATTTTCTTCCCACCGATGAGAAGACAAAAGAGATCGGTGAAAACAGCGAGCGGTAGTATAGCCAGTATGGTGAGATACGTAATTCCAAGCAAGAGATTCTCCCAGTTGCTTTGGGATGAAAGCTCACTGGATGTGAGAGAGTACTGGATAGCGTTAATCAATTTCGACGTCTCTTCGAATATGACCCCCTCTCTGCTCATTGTCGTCTCTTACCACAGCAATTCATACTATCCTCTTATAAACATACTAGTTTTAGTCACCTACATACAGATTTCGGCTAAGAGTGGTCAGAGTAGATTCCATTTTTTGGACGAAGGAGAATCCAATATAGATGTCTAGTAACTATTTCCAAAAGGCCTTATTGCTCGCTGAGGACCTAACTATAGTATCCATTAGAACTTTCCGCCCGAGGAACGCTGAGTGGTCTAATGGACCATCTTGACGAAATCTCTGTCGAGGCACTCCAGGATGCTCTCGACAATGTCGAGGGAAACAAGCCGACACAACGGTTGTTAGCAGCAATTGCGTACAAAAACGGCATCACACAGACCGAACTTGCCGAGTGGCACGACACCGGTCGAAGAACAATCTACAGCTGGCTCAAGCGACTCGACACTGACGAGTCGCTTGAGCAGGCTGTGACTGATGCTCATCGATCTGGGAGAAAACGAAAGCTCTCAGAAAAAGACAACAAGAGTTCGAAGAAGCTGTCCACGAATCACCTGAAGAAGTTGGGGTTGACGCGCCGGCGTGGACGCCGGCGCTCGTCCAGCAGTATCTTGACGAGACATACGATGTCGAGTACTCAATCCCGAGCTGCCGGCGGTTGCTCAAAGAAGCGGGATTGAGCTATCAAAAGCCACGCCGCACAGCCGCTGAAGCTGATGCTGACGAGCAAGAAACGTTTCGTGAAGAACTCAAAAAAGCGGCGGGAGATGGACGCCACAGTAGTCTGTATCGATCAAACCAAGAAATCCGTGCAAGTTGAGCCGCGTGCCGCGTGGTTTCCGCGCGGCACGCGGCCGGCCGTCGAATTGTCCGGGCAACGCGACTGGACGTGTCTCTTGGGCGCGATCACCGAGGACGGTGATCGCTTTTTCTCTCGATTCGAAGAGTACGTAACCGCTGACCACGCGAAACATTTCATTCTCGAATTATGTAAAGAGCTCGAAGATGATTTGATCGTTGTGTTAGATGGAGCACCGTACTTTCAGGCGTCGGCCGTCACGGCCTTGGCGGCCCGTGACGACCTCGCCTTCGTCACGTTACCGGCGTACACTCCCGAACTAAACCCGGTCGAAGAGTGCTGGAGACAACTCCAAGAAGCTCTCAGCAACCGATTCTTTGAGTCACTTGCTGAACTTACAACAGCGATCGACACCGCCCTCGACCAACTCTCGATCCCAAAAATGAGTAACTATTTCTAATTTCTACTATAGCTCAACTACTGGATGCCCATGAGTTCAATTTGTTCTTGATACCGATTTCGAATTGTAACTTCTGTTACCTGGGCAACACCTGCAATTTCACGCTGTGTTTTCTTTTCATTACACAGTAGCGAAGCAGCATAGATTGCAGCGGCAGCATATCCAGTTGGGGATTTTCCGGAGAGGAGACCCTGTTCTGCAGTTGTATCAATAATTTCCCTGGCTTTTGATTGCACCTCTTCACTCAAATCAAGAGCAGAGCAAAATCGAGGCACGTACTCCTTTGGGTCAACTGGTTTCATTTCGAGAGAGAGTTCCTGGGAGATATAGCGGTATGTTCGACCGATTTCCTTTCTTTCAACGCGTGAAACACCAGCTACCTCTTCTAAGCTGCGTGGAATTCCCTCTTGCCGACAGGCAGCATACAGACAGCTTGTCGCAACACCCTCGATGGAACGTCCACGGATGAGATCTTCGCTCAGCGCACGTCGATAGATTACGCTCGCGACTTCACGAACTGACCGAGGTACACCCAGTGCAGAGGCCATTCGGTCGATCTCACTGAGTGCGAACTGGAGATTGCGTTCGCCAGCGTCTTTTGTTCGAATTCGTTCTTGCCATTTCCGCAGGCGATTGATCTGGTTTCGCTTTTTTGACGAAATTGAGCGACCATAGGCATCCTTATTTTTCCAATCGATCTGTGTTGTGAGGCCCTTATCGTGCATCGTCTTAGTAGTCGGAGCCCCAACACGAGACTTGTTTTGCCGTTCTGAATGGTTGAAAGCCCGCCATTCTGGTCCACGGTCGATATTGGTGGTTTCAACGATCAATCCACACTCCTCACAAATGAGTTCACCTTGGTCTTCACTGGTCGTCAGAGCGCCCGAGCCACATTCATCGCATGTTTGTTTGTTTGTAGCCTCTTCAGTCCGCGTAGATTCGTCGCTCTGTTGATCCGACTTTGGACTACGCTGGCGCGTGTGGCGCTCCATGAGGATAATTCCATATCTATAGAGGGATAAATCCCCGTCTGTTCGATAGATCTATAGCCAGATCTACTTCCCTATTTCAAATTTAGAGGCTAGATAGATGGGCTCTTGTTGATTAATACACACGGTAGTGGATCAGAGATAGAACGAGGTTCAGCTGCTACGGAGTTGCACGAGAAAGCGACTGCTGCTTGAGCGGTGGACCTAACTGGAGGGTCCGCTTGGTCCCAAGAGAGTCTCTTGCGGTGAGTGCAGCAACAATCCGCAGCCATAAGCCAACCGTTGAATGCTCGAATAAGCAAGGCGAGTGCCTCGGGGTTGTACGGAAGACAAAGTCTTCCGCAATGACGAGAGATCAAACCCGAACCACTTGACCCCGATGGCGGTTCACTGAGGGGCAGGGAAAGCGCCTGCCGCTCGAGCGATGGTCCTATTCGAACGGCCCGGTTGTCTTCGGTAAATTCTGTCGCTGCGAGTACAGCTGCTAATCGCATCCATGGGCCGACCATCGGATGCTCGAGTAATCGTGATGGATCCACAGCGCATTCCCAAGCGGGTCGTCGGGGTCGTCGTAGCGATTGAGTGGAAGAATCGTTCCGAGAAGTGAATCGGCTGCATCGAGGTGTGCCTGGTTCTCCTCAAGGATGGTCGGAACAACAGGGTCGTGGCGTTCGGTGGCCGTCTGAAACGACAACACCAGCCGATACCCGTTCTGGCCGATACGGATGAAAGCGAGTATGTTGAATCGACTACAGTAGTTCCGAATCGTCCGTACCGAGATATCTGCTTCATAGGATCACTAGCCGAGGCTTGATTTCGATGGATTCACCGATCGTTACGTCGAGATGTGAACCTAACGTGATCACTCCATTTAGAGCGTTCCTTCGCCCTCGAACGTCGGTTCAGCGAAGCAGATTCTCGATGTTTCGATACCGAATATCCGCCCACGCATTGAGCTCGAGATCAAACTGTTCGAACAGGGCAAAGTGTGGAATCTGGTGACCGGGAAAGAGATAGTCGGTTCCGAAGAGGAGTTGATCGTGGTGCGACTCGAGGAAAGCCTGTCCGTACGCTTCGTCACGGGTGAGCGCGTTCCATCCCCCAAGCGTAGAGATGTCACCGTAGATGTTGTCGTACTCCGCGAGCAAGTCCCAGACACGGCCGGGAGCTTCGATCGGTCCCTCCGGGATCCGCCCGAGATCCTGCGGCCCGACGTCCGCAGACATATGCGACCACCACCCGTGGGCGTGTGCGACGAAATCGGCCTTGGGATACGACGCCAGTACGTCCTCGAGTCGCGGGAGGCCGACCTCGTCCTGCATCATCTGCCGATCGGTGTGAAAGAGGATCGGCAACTCGTAGGTCGCACAGCGCTCATATAGCGGTTCGAGGCGATCGTCGTCGATATCCATCTCAATTTTGAGCTCGCCGAATCCACGAGCACCGCGGTCGATATAGTGTTCGAGGCGGTCGGCGGCAGCGTCCGTTCCGTCACTGTCTCGCGGATCGACCGTGCAGAAGGGAACGAGCCGATCGGGATACGAATCGACCTCGTCGAGCACCCACCCGCTCGGCGCCTGAACCGGATACGCTTCGGGAGCATCGAACGCGAGGACAATGGCTCGATCAACACTGTTGGTATCCATCCACTCGACGAGCTGCTCGGCGAAGAGAGGGTCACGACCTCGAGCTTCCGTCGGGATAACGTGCGTATGTGCGTCGAACAGCGGGAGGTCGTCGATGGTTTCCGGCTCGTCTTCCTCCGGTTCGTTTTCGTTAGTCTCCGTTTCGTCTTCGTCGCTCTCTGTGCCAGTCTCGGCGACCTCCGTGTCGTCGGACGTTTCGTCGGTTGGCTCCGAGGTTTCGGAGTTTGATGTTGATCCGTCGGAACCGGTAGATGTGCACCCAGCAGTGGCCGTAGAGAGCCCGACGCCTGTTATCGCGAGATATCGCCGGCGCGTCGTGGGCAATTCTGAGTATAGTGAGTCGCCAGCATCTGATCCAGCCGACTCGGAGTTAGAGGATGAATTGCCGGAGAATGGGGACGAACGAGTCATAACCTGTAGCTCTACAGAGCAGCGTATATTATTAACGCGTGTAGCAGGCGCTTAATTTACGTGCGTTCAGGTGGTCAAACCTCATCACGGAATACAGCGCTGTTATCGTCTGTCTTTTATGCGATACTGCGATCGTAAGCCTACGCTTACGGAAGGTTTGCCTAGCTCTGAGGGCACATGAACGGGTTGGTTCTTGGATTACATATGGGAATTCGGCCGCGATGAGACCGTACTCTCGAGCGATCGCTCGAGTTTCGGGCAGAGTCCAGGTGGACGTCGCCTCCGTGAACGACCAGAGAGTCAATGAGCATCCCCAATGGGTCGTCGGCATCGACGGTCGGCGAGAGTGCCGTCTGTCGCTTCTCTTCTCGAGCCTCGAACAGATGGCGGCAGCAAGCGAACGCACCGTATTCAGCTGTTCAAACAGAGGTGAAATAGGCCATCCCATAGATTCAAGCACTCAGGTCTCTGTCTCTAAGACACGCTACTCTTGATGAATATTCCCGATCAATTTCTTTGCATGTTCTCTGGACAGGTTGAAGAGCGAGATGGATCATATGTCATTGAGGTCCCCGCGCACGAACTCCAGCTCGGTGATGTAAACGAAAACAGTGTGTATCGAGTTGCTATGCTGTCTCGGTCCACGAACCCCAAAGAGGAGACAGACCAAGAACTAGAACGGGAGCATAGTTCGCTAGAACCTCCTGTCGGAGAAGGAGAGACCCGAACCGTAGATATCGAGAGTATAGGTGAGCAAGGTGATGGAATCAGCCGTGTGGAGCGGGGATACATCGTGATCGTCCCGGACACAGAGAAAGGAGAACGAGTACGGATAGAAATCAACCAAGTGCAAGAAAACGTCGCGTTTGCAGACGTAGTAGAACGGCTAGACTACTATGAGTGATTTTGAACCGTCATACCGCGACGATGCTAGACCGAAGTCTACTGCAATAGCTGGACTTCAGTTGGTTAACTACACGCGGTAGTAGATCGGAGAGAGAACGAGACACAGTTTTGCTACGGAGTTGTGTGAGAAAGCAATTGCTGCTCGAGCGGAGGCCCCATCTGAACGGCCTGATTGTCCTCGATGGATTTTGCCGCTGTGAGTGTAGCTGCTAGTTGCATCCATGGGTCGACCGCCGGACACTCGAGTAGCCGTTTCGGATCTAGTGGCCAAAACAGCGCACTCCCAAGTAGATCGTCGGGATCGCCGTAGCGATCTGGTGTGAGAACCGTCCCGAGCAATGCATCGGCTGCGTCGAGGAGCGTCTGGTTCTCCTCGAGGACAGCCGGAACAACAGGGTCGTGACGGTCGGTAGCGCTTGAAACGACAACGCCAGTCGGTGCCCGCTCTGGTCGACACGGATGAGACCGAATGTCCAGAGTCGGTCGCGATAGTTCCGGATCGTCCGTGTCGAGACATTTGCTCGGTTAGCGAGTTCACACTGTGAGAGACGACTCCCAACGGTGAGTAGTGTCTGAACGATCCGACCAACTGTCGGCGGCAGATCGGAGAGTAACTGCTCTGACTCGAGCGTTCCCAGCGCATAGCGGAGTTCATCTGGCCGAAGTTCTCGTCTCTCGTTTTTTCGAGTCGGTCGGAGGTTCTTGGCCTACAGGATCCGCGTCGCAGTCGATGCGTAGGCGGTCCGGTCGACCGTCGAAAGGGAAACGTGGACCGCGAATTCGGGAGCGTCCTCAGCGAGGAGACATTGTCACGTCGGCGTCAAAGCTCGTCTAACTTCCATGCAACTACTGAAGTGGCCACTCAAACCGTTGTTAGCAGCAGTCGCTCCCAGCGTCGCAGACAGCGCCGTACTCGAGACCGATTTCGGCACTGATCGTTTCATTACACTCGATCAACAGCGACTCGAACTCGGCCGCTGTCGCTTCCGACTGCGCCATATCGAGGTCCTCACCGAGCGCTTCGGCGGCGGCCAAAACTTCTTCGTCGGAAGAGCTCAACAGCACCCACCTCCGAGTGACTGCGCGAACTCCTGCCTGATTTGTTCACTGATCACGTCGTTCGTCTGCTCAAGGAGAACGACGAGCTCCTCTTGCGCTGTCCGATGCTGTTGGATCGTCTCGTTGTCCGAGATCTCAGTCTGTAGTTCCTGAAGTTCGCTCATGACCGACGAGTCGAACTTCTCTCCTTGCAACTGCTGTTGTTTTTGTTGGTACGCTTCGAGCAGTGACTGCGCATCATCATCCGCTTCGAGTTGCTCACTTGCGTCTACGAACTGCTGATAGGTCTCTGAGTCGCAAAGCGTCTCGATGAAAGCCTGAAGCGACTCTTCGACGGCTTCCCCCTCAGATACAGCTTCGCTCACGACGGCGTCACCTCCTGTTCCGTCTCCTTGGTGACATCGTCTAGCCCAGTGATCTCCTCACCGAACGCGCGCAGTTCGTTCAATCCGACCGGTTCGTCCTGGCGCAGCGGGGCAAGCATCATCGGCACGTCGAATCGATCGCTGATCTTGCCAAGGTACTCTTGCTGCTGTGCGCGGCGATTCTCGAAGAAAGCATTGTCGCCGTATTCTTCGGGGAGTAGGTAGTTCGCGACCACCAGCGAGGTTTCGATCCCGACCTGATCTTCGAGATCCGCGGCGGCCCGATAGGCCTCCATCATCGGGGTGTACTCGGGGTACATCACGAACGCGAAGGTGCTTCGTTCGGGGTCTTTCATCGTCTCGATGACCTCGTCGTACTGGTCGCCTTTCGCGGGTGCAGCGCCCTTTGTCAGCGAACCAAGATCCATGAACCCCTTCCAGTCGGAGGGGAGTTCGAGCAGTCGCAGTGTGTGCCCCGTGGGAGCGGTGTCGAAGACGACGACATCGTACCCGTCCTCGTCGAAGTAGCTCACGAACTTCTCGAGAGCGGCCATTTCTTCGGCACACGGCGATTCTAGCTCTTCTTTGACGTTCGCGATCGCTGCATCCACGTCGATCTGGGTGTCCTCCTTGTCCTCGTACATCTCGGTGACGTGGTCGAGGACCTGCGTACGGTACTCCTCAAGTGATTTTTCTTGGTCGATCCGCGCCGCGTCGAGGTTCTCCTGGCCGACAGAGGTCGGCTCGTGGCCGACCGGCTCGCCGAAGATGTCCTCGAGGTGAGCGGCCGGGTCGGTTGTGACGACGAGCGTTTCGTGGCCCGCTTCGGCGAGCTTCGTCGCTGTCGTTGAGGCGATCGTACTCTTGCCGACGCCGCCCTTCCCGGTGAAGAAGAGATACCGCGTCTCGTCGCCCGGTTGAAGTTGATCGGCGACCGCTGCAGTGTCAGCCATCGAATCAAAGTCGATCGCCGCCTCGGAGCCGACATCGGTCGCCGTTCCGACGTCGACGGTCGCCTCATTACCACCGTAGAGGACGCTACCGACATCTGCAAGTAGATCGAGTCCGGCGATCTCGCCAGGCTGGAGTGGGTACGTTGCCATCGCGTCGGCGTCGAACTTCATCCGTGCGCGCTCGATAACTGCCTGCTCGTCTGCGCGTTTTCCCTCGAAGAACGGATCTTCACACACTGACTCAGGGAGGTAACCGTTGATGATCAGCAGTTGGGATTCGATTCCGAGCTCGCCGAGATCGTTCGCGCTGCGTTCGATCTCGTCGAGCGAAGAATCCTCGGGCTTGCCGACGAACGAGAATGAGGTTCGTTCGTCGTCTTGGAGCGTGTCGATGGCACGCTCGTAGTCCTGTTTGCGCTCCTCCATCGAGGCTGCCGGTCCGATACAGGTTGAGCCGCCCTTCTCCAGTTCGGCGTTCCAGTCGGAGGGTAGCTCCATCAGGCGGATGGTGTGTCCCGTGGGGGCGGTGTCGAAGACGACGACGTCGTACTCCGGGCTATCCATGAAGTCGACGAAGTTATCGAAGGCAGCGATCTCCTCGACGCAGGGACTGTTAAGCTGCTCTTCAACCGTCTCGATCTGGTCCTCGCCGAGCAGTTCGCGCATCGGTTCGATCGTCTCCTGACGGTACTCCTCGGCTGCGGTGTCCGGATCGATCTCGATTGCCGAGAGGTTCTCGATGTCGTCGATCGCGGTGACCTCGTGGCCGATCTCCTGGCCGAAGATGTCCGAGAGATTCGGCGCAGGGTCGGTCGTCACCAACAGCGTCTCGTAGTCGTTGTTAGCGAGCCAGGTTGCCGTTGCGCAACTCACGGTGCTCTTGCCGACGCCGCCTTTGCCGCTGAAGAAGACGAACTCGGTCTCGTCACTTGTCGGCTCGATGACTGCTCGCGCGTCGGTGGGCGTTGTGCTCATGCGTTAGGCCTCCTGTGTCGGAGTGGTCGTTTCGAGTGCTGTTGCGAGTTCGTCGTACGAGAGGTACTCGGACTTGGCGACGATCTCGTCGTCGACGACGGTGATCGGCAGGATCGAGGGGCCGTGTTCCTCGACCAGATCGTAGATGCGCTGTGTCTCGAGGAACTGGTCGATGTTGTGCTGCATGTTCGCCCGCGAGACGTTGACGTCCTCGAATTCCGCTTCGAGTTGGTCGAGAACGGCGCTGATTTCAACAAGTTCCTCGTCGGGATCAGGACCGCAGACGCCCGTGGAGCAACACATCGCCTCTTCATACAGGGTGAGTTCAGTCATTGATTGGAATGGACCGCTTGCTCAATTGTTTGGTCGACAATGCGGCTACCATCGATCATAAGTCGGACTGATTTTTCTCGCATTCGATTAAGCAGTTGTTCAATCGATGTATAAGTTCTTCGATTCAGTACAGACGTAGTTCAACGGATGTTTGAGTTTTGGGTGGCCTTAGGGTACATAATACGCCGAGGCCGAGTGTTGATGCTACGAATTCGTCCAAACCCATCTTACAAAATCATAAAGTGGCTGGGTATGTTTAGCTCGCAAGCCACTCCATAATGCTTAATCCACTATCTGCTCAATCGATGTGTATGCCATCGACTGAGCGGCTACAGCGATATCTTGCCGATGAACGAGGTGGGTGTGGTGACGAGGAGGTATGCCAACGCCTGGCGGAACTTGAAGAGATCGACGCGGCGGCAGGCGGGCCTGCACTGGACGAGGACGTTGGATTGTTATCAGCACTCGCGAACGAAACCCGGTACAAGATCGTTCGTATCCTCCACGTCGCTGGCGAGGAACTCTGTGTCTGTGAATTTGCTCCACTACTCGACGTCAGCGATAGCGCAATCAGTCATGCTCTGTCTCAACTCACTGATGCCGGACTCGTCACTCGTCGAAAAGACGGGAAGTGGCGGAAATATCGGGCGACAGCGCGTGCCAAAGCCCTCCTTGTCGCTCTCGATGGATCGCGGAAGTTATGACCAGTAGGGGGGAGCGATTGGCAGGGCTTTCGAAAACCTAGTCCTCGTCGGCCCGTCGGAATCTGTTTTCGATCCAGCTGTCGGTATTCAGTGTCGTTCTCGGCGTTTGACACGGCACCTATTTGGGACTATCCGAGCAAACCATAGCGCAGGCGTAATCGACATCAGCTGCTCGGACGACCAGTTACCTGAGCGCTCGTTCGTCCCGATCCCCTCGAGAAGTGGTCAAGACTGCTAGTACGTGTTGATCAGTCAGGTGTCATGCGTTGGTTTCCGGGCCTCGATAGTGGCAGAGACGAGATAGTCACCGAGGTCGCGGTCTGCGTCCCAATCGCTGATGAATTCGGTGCTTTGGTCCTTGGGCGCTATTTCAATTGCTTCGAAGCCGGCACTGTCGAGCATCGTCTCAAGAGCGTCGACGGTTGAGGCACCGGCGACGCAGCCAGTCAGCGAATCCGGATCCATCTTGACATCGTCGGGGAACGGCGCGGTTTGGACGACGTCTGAGATAGCGACGCGGCCGCCGGGCTTGAGAACACGGTAGGTGTCGTCGAGTACACGTTGTTTTTCGGGAGCGAGGTTGACGACGCAGTTCGAGATGACGACATCAACGGTCGAGTCTGCAACGGGAAGGTGGCTGATCTCGCCGAGGCGAAACTCGACGTTGCCGGCGTCGTTCTTCGCAACGTTCTCCCTCGCTTTCGAGACCATCTCCGGTGTCATGTCGACACCGATGACGTCGCCGTCCGGGCCGACCTCCTGTGCAGCGAGGAAGCAGTCGAAGCCGGCGCCGGAACCAAGGTCGAGCACTGTCTCGCCCGGTGCCATCTCGGCAAACACTTTCGGGTTGCCACACCCGAGGCCGAGGTCTGCACCGTCAGCGACCGACGCAATGTCGTCGGGGTCGTAGCCAAGACGTTCGCTCCCCGTCACGTCTGCGGTGCTGTCACAGCATTCACTGCCTTCGGTGACATCGATGCCGACATCGCCACAACAGTCCTGGCCGTCCGAAGCGATAGTCCCGTATCGTTCGCGCACTATCTCACGGATCTCTTCGGGGTCGCGGTCACCCGTCACCGTATCAGTATCGTTACTCATGGGTATCTCGCAGGTTATCAAGTGTTTCCAGGAGAGCTGCAGTTGTGTCAGTCAGCTCGTAGTACCGCCAAGATCCTTCCTTGCGGCGTGTGACTAATCCTGCGGTGTACAAGCGAGAAAGCGCTTGGCTGACAGCACTCTGACTGACACCGACTGCAGCTTCAAGATCACAGACGCAGACACCGTCATCAGCATTCGCGATTCGGCGAAGCAGCTCGTATCGCGTGTCGTTCCCCATGGCGGTCAGTATTTGGAGGTCTGTCGCTATCGCGTCTGGGTCGACGTCTCCGGGCGGTGCACAGCAGGGGTTGGCCTTTTTTGTGGTTCCGTCCGCGATCACATCCTCACTCATATCAGCACTAGCTTATACAAGCAACTACTAATATATTGTGTTCGACGGGGCCACTCACAACTTTTGGTTCCGTCACCTGCTTAATGAGAGAGTGGTATTGTCAGGGTTCTTTGAGCAACGAGCGGGCCCGCTGTACGTAGCTGTTCGCGTCCCAGCTGCGGGCGTCACTGATTTTGTCGAGGAGTATCCGGGCCTCGGCACCTGACAGCTGCTCGGTTTGGACAAGAACCGAGAGCATGGTTGGCGTCGTTACAAGCCGGGTATCAGCGAGCGACGCGTGGATCAAGCCGAGTTGGTTAAATTCATCACAGAGAAATAGTGCGGCAGCAAGTTCGTTCGAGAGGGTGACAGCAGCGTTCTCACCGTCATCGAGCGGAAACTCGGCGTCGAGGTCGACCGACCGTATCTCGAGCATCTCATCTCGCTCGAGCACAGCGGTTGCGACATGACCGTGGGCATCATCATATGAGGCGACCTCTCGGAGTTCCTCGATGACCGCTGTTGGGACCACAACCTCGTACTGGGTCAAATAAATTGAGAGTGGATCGGGATCGTCGTCAGCAGCGATTCCGAGACTAATGAGGCCAGACGAGTCTGCGACAAGCCGCGACATCTATGCGTCGGCAACCTCGTCGATGAAGTCCTCGTCCAGCTGCTGTTTTAACACCCGGAGATTCGCCGCCTCTTCGGCGCCGACGAGTGCTTTGAGTTGCTCGAACGAAATCTCGCCGTCGTAGTAGGCGGCTGCAATCTCTTGGGTGAGCGCATCGTCGTGAGCGGCCTCCTGAAGGTACTCCCGGAGCGCAGTCACGAGGATGTCCGTCCGGTCTTCTCCGAGGACGTCCGCGAGTGCATCAGTTCGATCAATGAGTCGGTGTGGCGCCCGAAACTAAACGCGCTTCTTGTCGCTACTCATGATGTGTACGTTGTGAGCCAGCATAATTAGCCCTTTTCGTGTGTACAACATGAGCCTGACTGAGGCCGTGTTGTGATTTCTTGCCCGACGGCCACCAGATACACAATGCGATTCGGGGTCGCGAACTCACCTAGGGATGGAGTCGTGAAATGGTAACCTTTCCATAGATTCGAGTTGCTTGAATCGGTACGTGCAGATGCACACGTACCTTTTTCTCGTCGGGTTCGCTCGCGTTGCTCGCTCACCACTCCTCCAAAAATCTACGCTAAAAAGCCGCTCGCTCCCGTTGGTCGCTCGCGGGTGCTGTGCTTGATGGCCGACCGCAGCGGTATCAGCTTCGCCTGTACAGAGCAGATTGATACCAATCACAAGATTCTACTTAACCAACACCGGGTACAATAGAAGGTCTCCGTTGGTTAACTGAATGTGGTGGAAGTTCGAAGATAGAACAATTATCCAGATGCTACGGAGTCGCGCGAGAAAGTGGCTGCTGCTCGAGCGGTGGCCCTATCTGAATGACCCGGTTATCGTCGGTGGATTCTACCGCTGTGAGTGCAGCGGCTAGCCGCACCCATGGACCGACTGTCGCATGCTCGAGTAATCGCGATGGATTCGGTGGCCAGAACAGTACACTCCCAAGCGGATCGTCAGGGTCACCGTAACTATCTGGTGGGAGAATCGTCTCGAGAAGGACGCCAGCTGCGTCGAGGAGCGTCTGGCTCTCCTCGAGTACAAGACGATACCCCTTTTCGTCGACACGGATGAGATCGAGCGCCTCGAGACGATCGCGGTAGTTTCGGATCGTCCGTGTCGAGACGTCCGCTCGGTCAGCAAGCCCACTCTGTGAGAGATGGCTTTCAGCTGTGAGAAGAGTGTGAACGATTCGACCAACCGTCGATGGGAGATCAGAGAGCAACTGCTCAGGCTCGAGCGTTCCCAGCGCATAGCGGAGCTCGTCCGGCCGGAGTTCTCGTCTCTCGTCTTCGCCGGCGAGTTGCTGCAAGGCTCGAGCAGCGGCGTACGGCGAGCCGGTCAGTGCGTGGAGCAACGAGACTGTCTCTCGAGTCGGTCGGAGGTTCTTCGACTGGAGAATTCGTGCCGCAGTCGTCGCGTAGGCAGCCCGGTCGACCGTTGAAAGGGAAACACGGACTGCGAACTCGGGAGCGTCCTCAGCGAGCGCTGCTGGCGTCTCGAGCGAGTGTTCGGGTTTCGGGCGGAGTCGATGGACGTCTTCACCGCGAACGACCAGGGAGCCAATGAGCGTCCCCAGTGGGTCGTCGGCGTCGACAGTCGGTGAGAGCGCACTCTGTCGCTTCTCTTCGCGAGCTTCGAACAGCTGGCGGTAGCAGGCGAACGCACCGTATTTCGACTGAATTGCCGTCGCAATGCCGATTGAGGTCGTGGGCTTGTCCAGCGAATTCGTGTCGAGTTCGGACTCACTCGGAGTTGGCGAGTGGCTCGCTGCTCACTCTCAATATACAACCGATCCCAACCGTTATTACCTAATACACGAATCATGAATTGTATGTCGAAAGCAGCAGGGGATCCAGAGCGTGCAATTAACGGATTCATGTCAGTTGCACAGTTGCTCGAAGAGCCGCGGCTGGCCCGTCTGTATACGTATCTTCTCCAGACTGGGGACGCTACCATCGACGAGATCGTTGCTGACCTCGAGATTCCACGAACGACGGTCTACTCGGACACCGGAACGCTTGTCGACCTTGGTGTTCTTGAGCGTGACGAATCGCAGAAAACCCATACCTATACTGCAGTTCCAGTTTTGCTGACCGCAAATCTGGATGGTGCTGAGTATACCATTACCCCGACACTCATCGAAGCCGTTGGACGCTCCTCGCGAGATCAGGATCTTGCTCTCGTAATCGAGAAACATGGGCTCGGAAAACTTGCTGCCGCACTGACGTACGCGATTCCGTACGTCGATGGCGGAATGAGCGAGCGTGTCGCTGCCCGCGAGTTAGGAGTCCAGCCAGCATTTGGAATCGCCATCCTACAGGCGCTCCGTGATGTGGTTCTCGACATGCAGGAGGTTGATCCGCATTTCGAGCACTTGCGCAACGCCCGTGAGCATCCACCGGCTGAGAGCCACCCTGAGTGAGTTCGATGAATCGAGATGACGACTACTCATCGGACTCCGTAGCATGGGTTGCTGATTCTGGCTTCTTGATCGCATGTGGTCGCCAACAGAATCCCAAGTACAGTGCTCTCGAGCGGTTCGCCCGGCGGCACGAGATCACTTTCGTGATTCCTGAACGCGTCTACGAGGAACTTGGTGGTGCTCCTGATCGTAGTACTCCCGGTCAGACACCAATCAACAGCGCGCTCGAGGCAGGGTGGATGAGAGTGGCGGACCCACTCGACTACACTGAGACGACTGTCTCTGCCGTCATGGATCGTGTACGTGGCTACATTGCGCGGGCATCGAATCGACCAGAGGATCAGATCGAGAAGGCTGATACTGCGCTCGCCGGGGTTTCAGTACACCTTCTCACTCAGACTGACGTGGATTTTCTGTACCTCGTGACGACGGACACTGACGCTGGACGTGGTGTTGTTGCTGCGCTCGATGCACAGGGGTTCGAGGGTCAGGTAGAGTATCGAAACGGATTCGAATTCATCGACGAGATCGCATGACGTGTTTTTTGAGTGAGTGTGATTGCCTCTTCTTGGGTTAGAGTACTCTTCGAGAAGAGTCCGCGTTACCTGCAGATGCAAACCTAACGCCGGCTTTTCTATCAGCTAATAGAGGTATTGAGGGAGCCGTGCTGAATCCACAGTGCATATCGGCTACCTTATATTTGCCGTGACGAATGAGTTGAGCACGATTCTCAGTGGTGCCAATTAGGCACGAGTACGCCAGAACTGCCTCCGGCGGACGACTGAACGGCAGACGCATCCCGTGATGAGAGCTCGACGGAGAACGCACGGACCTCTAGGAGAATACAAACGAGTCTCGAGAGTGAGAACGGATGGCTCTCGAGACGGAATGCCCACGGACCGCTGTCGGCGGTCGTCCGCATCAATCGCGCCACCGACGGCTACGCATCGGCGGGGCAGAAGCAGTACGCGAGGTGGTGTCGGGTCACGGAACGCTCGTTACCGAACGTCCGAACTCGAGGCCCTCGAGAGCAGATATATGGCTCCGGCACCGAACACGGACCCGAGACCGACGAGAACAGCGACGGCGGGGACGATCGTGTCGAGCGCGCCGCCGAACGCCGTCACCTCGAGGACGGTCATCACGTCTTCGTCGAGCATAATCGCACGTGCGGCATCGACACCGTACGTGACGGGGTTGATTCGAGCGAACAGCTGAATCCAGTTCGGGAGCACCTCGAGGGGGAGAAAGGCACTCGAGAGGAACAACAGCGGGAACTGCAGGAGGTTCGCGCCGATGATCGTCGACTCCTGGTCTCGAGTCAGCACCGCGAGCATGTTCGAGAACGCGATAAACCAGAACGAAAAGAGGATTCCGACAGCCATGATCCCGACAGCACCGACGACGCCGGTCGTAATCTCCGCGCCGAGGAGCACACCGAGTCCGAGAATGATGGCTATCTGGAGGGCGATGCGGAACACCTCTGCGAGGGTCTTCCCGACGAACACGGCGGTTCGGTTCATCGGCGAGACGAGCACCTTCTCGAACATACCGTTCTCGATGTCGTTGACCAGCCCGATTCCCGAGGTGACTGCCGACGCGAGTGCGACCTGAATCGCGATCGCCGGGACGAGAAACGTCGTGTAGTCGATACCCGGAAGTCCCTGACTGACGGCGCCGCCGGCGACGTTGCCGAACACCTCCGTGAACAGTACGAGAAAAATAAACGGCTGTGCAAGCGAGACAACGAGGACGAACGGGTTCCGGACGGCTTTGAGGTTCCACCGCTTGAAGTTGACCCAGACGTCCCCGGCGAACGTGTTTGTGGATCTCGCCACCTCGCGGTCGGCGATCCCCGACTCGGTCGGCGTGCTCATGTGGACTCCTCCGTCGCGGCCGCACCACCGTCGGTGTCGACACGCTCGCCCGTAATCGCGAGGAACACGTCGTCCAGCGTCGGCGCGCGAACATTAAATCCGGTGACGATCAGCCCCGCGTCTCGCAGTGCAACGAGGAGGTCCGTTCCCGACTGACGAGCGGCTTGCGCGGTGACGCTGATTCCCGTCTCGGTCTCCTCGACGGTTGCGGTATCGAAGTCATCGAACTCACGTGCGATCGCTGCAGCGCGCGCCCGGGCCTCGGGCCCATCACCCATTTCGATATCGAGGACGTCGCCACCGACCTGCCGCTTGAGGTCGGCGGGGGATCCGTCGGCGACAATCTTGCCGTCGAGGATCACCGCCAGCCGCTCACAGAGCGTGTCGGCCTCCTCGAGATACTGCGTAGTGAGGAAGATCGTCGTCCCCTGCTCGTTGATCCGTTGGAAGTACTCCCAGAGCCGATTGCGCGCCGTCGGATCGAGACCGGTCGTCGGTTCGTCCAGGAAGACCAGCGGCGGGCGGTGGACGAGCGCAGTGGCGGCGTCGAGTCGCTTTTTCATCCCACCGGAGAACTCCTCCGAGCGCTTGTCGGCGACCGCTTCGAGGTCGACGAGATCGAGCAGTTCAGCGGTTCGCTCGTCGCGGTCGCCCCGCGGGACGCCGTAGGCTTCACACGCGAATCGAATGTTCTCCTCGGCCGTGAGTTCCGGATCGATGCTCGTCTCCTGGGCCATGTAGCCGATCGATTCCCGGATCTTTCGCGGCTCGGTTCGCACGTCGAAGCCGTTGACTCGGACCTCGCCGGCGGTCGGCGACAGCAGCGTCGCAAGCACCTTGATCACCGTCGTCTTGCCCGCGCCGTTGGGGCCGAGAAACCCGAAGAATTCGCCGTCGCCGACCGTCAGATCGACGCCGCTGACCGCTTCGGTTCCGTCGCCGTACGTGACCTCGAGACCTGAGATGTCGATCGAGGTCCCCTCGGCGAACCCAGTTCGACCTACATTCGAGTCCCGTGAGTGTGCACGGAGAGTTTCAGCATCCGCTACCGATTGTTCGTTCGACATACAGTGGATACGGGCCCGAGCAAGAAGTACGTCCGACTTCGAAACTCGGTGGTAGCTTCAGTAATTGAAGTATCGCCTATCGTGCTCGTAAAACTGCTCGGTCACCAATTGTGTAGTTTTTGATCGGTCGAGTGGACGCGGATAGTCAGTGATTGCTTTTTCCTGCAGGGTAGAACGATCTCAGAGCTCGTAGGACATCGCCCACCTGTGGAGGTGGCCAAACACCGGGAAGATCGCTCGAGCTTTGTCCGTCGGTTCGTACTCGACTCGTGGCGGAACCTCGTCGTAGGCCGTTCGGTCGAGCAGCCCGGCATCGGTCAGTTCTCGGAGTCGTGTCGAGAGCGTGTTCGCCGGTACCTCGAGTGCGGTCTCGAGGTCGGAGAACCGTAACGGCCCGCTCGCGAAGGCGAACTCGGAGAGCACCGCCATCGTGTGCGTCCGGCCGAGGAGATCGAGCAGGTCAGCGACCGTTCGTTCGACCCGCTCGCGTTCACTCGGCTCCAGCGATTGGCGGAGTCTGCGGGCTTCCTCAGGCGACCGTCCAGCGTCCAACCGAGTTACACGATCGTCGTCCATACCCAACTGGATGACCTCGAAGGCCAAGATCGTTTCCCGAGCAAATGGAGCTACGAGCTATTTCCCACCCGCTACTTCGAAGCTTCGAAGTTGGAAGTATATCTCTTTTGACGCCGTACGTCCGGGTATGAAAATCGCCGTTTTCGGTGCAACCGGCCGCACTGGTCGCCCGTTTTGCGAACAGGCGCTCGAGCGTGGTCACGAGCTCGTCGTCCACGCTCGCTCGCCGGATCGTATTCCGTTCGCTAGCGATCGAGTGACCGTCGTAGAGGGAGATGCCTACACAGGCGACGGCGTTTCCGAAGCTGTCGAGGGCGTCGACGCCGTCGTCAGTGTCCTCGGTCAGGGTGAGGGCTCTCCGGACGATCTGTTGACTGTCGCCGGCGACCACATCATCGACGCGATGGACTCGGCTGGCGTCTCACGATTCGTCACGCTCGTCGGTGCAGGCGTTCGCGAGGACGGAGAGTCCGTCTCGCTTGGCGGGAAGATGATGGGTGTTTTCCTGAAACTGCTCGCCAGAGACGTGCTCGAGGACGCCGAATCCCACGTCGAGTCCATCCGCGAGACGGACCTCGAGTGGACGGTCGTTCGTGCGCCGCGGCTGAGCGAGGACGACCCGATGGGAACGTACCGCGCCGGTGAGATCGATCTCGGATTCGACGCGATCGATCGTGGCGACGTCGCCCGGTTCATTCTCGATTGTCTTGAGGATAATCGGTACGTTCGAGAGATGCCGAAGGTGGGGCCCGCATGACCGCTGTCAACCGACACCGAGTCGTCCTCGTCATCGGCGGCGCAGTCGGTGTAAACCTCGTCATTCTCACACTCGCCCTCATGACTGTCGGTGCTGGCGGGTTCGACCCGTTCGCTGTGCCACCGGTTGCGATTGCCAGCGCTGTCGGTGCCATCGGGGGTGTCGTCGTCTACGAAGGCTTCAAGCGTGCATTTGGAGATGCAGCCGACCGTCGGTTCGTTATCGTGGCCCTTCTCGTGACGGCACTCTCGTTTCTCACGCTCCAGCAGGCAGCCACGTTCGAAGGCGCAACCACGGGACGGGTCGCGTTTCTCGGGGCGATGCACGTCGTCGCGGCAGCAGTCGTCATCGCTGTCCTCGTCGACTGGGAGGCGGTGTAATGTTGCTCGTAACAGGCGCGACCGGGACGGTCGGAAGCACAGTCTGCGCGGCGCTTGCCGATGACCCACTCGAGGTTCGTGCAGGGGTGCGATCCCCCGACCGCTTCGACGGACCCGCCGACGAGGTTGTCACGTTCGACTTTACCGACCCGTCGACCTATCGAGAGACCTTCGAAGGAGTCGATTCCATGTTTCTCGTTCGCCCGCCCGCCCTGTCTCGCGTTCGTCGCGACATCGCCCCGGCGCTGGCTGCCGCGGTTGGGGCCGGCGTCGATCACGTGGTCTTCCTCTCGGTCATCGGGGCAGACCGCAACCGTCTCGTCCCACACGCACGGATCGAATCGTGGCTCGAGTCGGCACCCCTCTCGACGACGTTCCTCCGGGCGTCGTTTTTCATGCAGAACCTCTCGACGACCCACCGCGAAGAGATCCGATCCGGCGAGCTGATCGTCCCGGCCGGTACCGGTCGGACGAGTTTCATCGATGCACGCGACGTCGCTGCGGTGGCTGCAGAGACTCTCCTCACGCGAACGACCGGCGAGTACGATCTAACTGGACCGGAGGCGCTGGGGTATCAGGATGTCTGTCGACAGCTCTCGGCAACCCTTGAGCACGAGGTGACGTACACGGCCCCGTCGCTCTGGCGATTTCTACTTCATTCGCTCCGAACCGATCGTGGACTCTCGAAGTCTCTCGTCATGGGTGGAATCTACACGACGGCTCGACTCGGACTTGCCGATCGGGTGACTGATGACGTCTCTCGACTGCTGGGACGTGAACCGACCGCTCTAGAAACGTTCATGGAGGACTACCGCGGCGTCTGGGAGTGAGTACGTACACGTATTTACTGTGCTGACCCTCTAGAGTCGACATACAGATAATAACAGGATAGGTGTATTTGTGGCGACTGGTGCTGCATAGAAGGCGCGTATATCGCACGGCCCACCCTAAATTTCTACTAGGGCAGATTGTGCACCATGCACCGAAAGAACACGTGTGGCACGCCTGTATAGGAACGTGAGACTACGCATAGGGTTCGACAACATTGCCAAGGCCCTCGGAGATCAAACGCGGCGGCAGATACTGTTGGAACTACTGGATCACAATCCAGTGGAGCAACCAGAGGTTGTGACGAAGAACGATACGCGAGAGAACGAGAAACGAGAGTTGGAGCTTCTTCACAATCATCTCCCGAAACTTGACGAGATGGATTACATCGTGTGGAACAGGGACAATCGAAATATCGTAAAGGGGCTAAACTGGAAAGAGATCGAACCGATAGTTCGATTGCTCAGCGACAATAGGGAACGTCTCCCTGCCGATACGTTCTGACGCTCTCAAAGATGACTGCGTGGTTTTATGATGACATATGCTCTGGATGTCACACGACCATTCTGCTAGCTGCTGGATAGCTTGAGGGGAGCGTGCGAGATACAGGGCGCGAATGTAGCAAACAAATAAAAGACGCTTTTGCCTTTTCGTCTCGGCAGTCCGCGCTGGAGTGTGACCGCAACGAGACCTGTGCTTACGGGGCGGTCGTGCTACGGAACGAGAAGGACAGGGAGATTGTGCGTTTTTAACATCCGTTCAGTCGTGTCGGTTTCGAACAGCTGTTCGAAAATCGATTTTTCTTCGTATCCGAGCACGACAAGGTCGATATCGCGGGATTCTACGATCTCTTCGATCGTATCACGAACCGCCGATTTGGAATTGGCTCCGGACTCCACCTGGTGGATTTCGGCCTCGACGGAGGCGGCCTGTCGCGCTCCCATGGATTCGACCTCGGAGGCAGCTATCTCGGCAGAAGGGTTCTCTCCACTGGTCACGTGGACGGCGATAATCTGGATTCGATCGTCGCTGCCGAACAGTCCGATTGCAGTCCTGACCGCCTGTTCGCCAACTGGCTGCACCGCGAAGGGAACCAATACTTCCATACGATCGGTTATACCGGAGCGGACAAATTGTTTGCTGTATACATCCCCTGAATGCTGCACGCCGTTTGTGACACTTGGAGTATGAGTTGAGCGAGGCGTGCAAGATACATGGCGTTATTCACAAGTTCACCACCGAAGAGTGCGACGGGAGGGAAACTTAGCTTTCAACTGTCATTAGCCCACTACAGTCACAGCCAGCCGTCGGGTAGTTCATCGGCGTGGTTCTGCATTAACTCCAGCAGTGGTTGAATCTCGTCGAAGTTTGGCCCCTTCCGTATCGAGTTTGTGTCCCGCTCCCACTCGATGAATCCTGACACTTCCAGTTTCGGAAGGTGCGTATGCGTCATGTGAATCCGAAGCGTTTCCAAGTCCTCATCTGCGAGTTCACTGTCCGAAGGCGTTTTTGGGTCCTCGGCGTCCTGCGGATTGTGTTCTAGCAGCGCGACGAGCACGCGACGACGATACTGGTTTTCTAAGACATTTAAAACGGTGTCCATCGACGGCGGTGAATGTCTCTTTTCGGTCATCATTATCTGGAGACCTCCTTGTTACGTTCCTCAGCTCTCACGGTACCGGCGGTCGCAAGCGATGAGCCATCCGATGCGACCCATGCTGTAAGTGCATCGACCGAGATCGGTTCGTCTTGCTTCAGGAGCTGGAAAAATATTCGTCGGTTGTTCCGGTGACTCAGAACGCTGAGCACTCCCGATAGTCCCGCTGGCACGTTCGCGCCGGGAGACGGCTCCCCTGATTCGTGTTCGCCAGAACTACGCACCTCCTGGTTGCAGGTCATACCCCCAATCGGGGGGACACCAATGAAAGAATAGTCTCGAAAAAATGCGCCAGCACCCGAGATTACGTCGCACTATTGCGAACGCCTATCTGTCGCAATCCGTGCTCTCCCTACTAAACGCTCCTTCAACCCCCCAATCACCAATATACAAGGAACACGTCGAGATGATACGTGAATAAAAAAGAGAGTACAGAAGGCAATAATGGGATGAATAGCGACTTGTATTCAACTACGCGTCTGGGTCGGGATCGAACACCATCGCCAGGAGTTTGCGTTCGCCCCCTCTGAGGTGATAGTTGAACGTCGATTGCGAGAGGTCCAGCTCGTCTGAGAGTCTCTTGCCCGTTTGGACGCGAGGTGATTCGAAGTATCCACTCCGGTAGGCCAGTTGGAGTATCTCTTGTTGACGGGGGGTGAGGTGCTGCTCGAATGTGGTTTGGAGCTGCTGTTCCGTGTCGGGTAGCCTGGCTCGAGACTTGCGAGCGAGCAGATCGAGATCGGGAACGTGACGCTTCACACCCTCGATGAACTCACGGACGTCGGCTGCCTCCTGCAACTCTACGACGGCAGTAGCCGTCCCCGCATCGATGGTTAGCGAGCGGATCGTCGCACCCTGTTCGAGGAATTTGCTGGCTAGCGTCGAGTTAGCCAACCGTGCTTTGAATTGGGAACCGGTATCCTGTTGAGGTAAAGGAAATACTTCCTTGATGACGAGTGATTGCTCACTGGCAGCCATGACCTCGTCGGGAGACACGTCATTCGCAGTGAAGAACACAGTCATGTCCCCGTCGTCTCTCGGAACCGCTCCCTCAAACTCGATCACACAGTCGGTCTCCAGGGAGAGCCGAACGAGTGGCATTTCTGCCATCGTTTGGAGTGTGAGTTCGACGACGCTGTCGGTTTGCTGAGTCACTCTGGTTTCGACCGCATGAATCGCGTGGGCGATCGTCTCCCCGAGTTCCGAGAGGACGTCCACGTTCCGTTCGTCGGGTTGTGGCGTCCTGCCGTACACAACCAAGACACCGTAGATAGACTCGTCATACACGAGTGGAATGCAAATACACGACCGCGCGCCAGCTTCCAGCGCGGCTTCGCGCCACGGCGACGCCCGTGGATCTGTTGCGGTGTCAGCGACGACTTGAACCTCGCCTGTCCGAACTGCGGCGGTGACCTGGCTCTCACACCATACAGACTCCTCGCTCGTAGTGAGTTGTTCCAGAGCGGTTCCATCAATCCCCGCCCACTCCCGAGCGGCAACCGTGTCGCCGGGGTCGAACTCGCCGATCCAGGCGAACTCGAACAGGGCGGACTCGGCCAGGCGCTCGCAAACGGCCTCATCGATAGATTCGACCGTCTCCGCTCGGACGAGTGCTTGATCAATCTCCCTGATCAACATGTTGAGCCGATCAACCCGGGCTAACTCCGCGTTCTGCTGTTTTAACTTCGCTTCGCCATCGGCACGGTCCCAGGCGGTCTCGACCGTGGTGGCGACCGTCTCTACGAGGTCAACTAACCTATCGTCGAACGTGTCGGACTGCGTTGAGCCGACACAAATGACGCCATGTCTCCCCAATGGGGCGAGCACATGACTCTGCAGTGGTGACGCCCCCGCCTCGCTCTCACTACTCTCGACGTCGTTTTCGATGTCCACATCATCACTGACGAACGTCTGCCAGACCCGCTCGGAAAGATGAGCGGGTAGGTGAACTGTATCAGGGTCGATGTTGGGGCTCGTTTGACTGGCGTATTCGTTAAGCTCGCCGATCGTCTCGTCGTAATGCCAAAGCCCGGAGTACTCGACGTTGAGGACCGACTGGGCGATGTCGACGGTTCGGAGCTTTATTTCTTCGGGATCAGCGTCGATCAGTTCCTGGGTTGCGACGTTGAGCCGTTCGAGCGCCGCCTCGTTCTCACGAAAGCGTTCTTCGGCGCGCTTGCGCTCGGTGACGTCGCGCGAGAGCGCGAGGACGTACCCCCGTTCTAGCTGATCCAGTTCGATGGACGACACGTTGACTTCAACCGGGAACGTGGAGCCGTCTTTCCGCCGGTGCGTCCCGTCAAAGGTCGTGTGCCCATCGTCTTTGAGGTTCGTCACGAATGCCTGGTAGTCCTCCATCGTGGGAAGTTCGGTGTCGATGTCGGCTACCGTGAGATCCAGTAGTTCCTCACGAGGGTAGCCGAGCTGTCGGGTGGCGGTATCGTTGACGTCGAGGATTTCTCCGGTCCTGGGGTCTTCGACGAAGACGGCATCGGTGGAATAGTCAAATAACGTGCGGAACAGTGCGTGATCACGTTCGCGCTTCCGGTCCTCAGTTATGTCGCGGAAGTAGATTGATAGACCCGAGGCGGACGGATAGACGTGAACCTCGAACCAGCCGTCGAGTGGCGGGTAGTACTCCTCAAAAGAGGTGGGCTCCTGGGCCGAAACCACCTCACGGTATCGCTCCTCGAACGTCGTTCCGAGCGCCGGCTCGAACACGTCCCAGAAGTTCCTGCTGACCAGTCCCTCGCCGTCGAAGCCAATCAGTTCCTTCCCGCGGTCGTTGATGTATGTGATGGTCCAATCAGCATCTATTCCGATGAAGCCGTCCGTGATGCGGTCGAACGTCTCTTTGAGTTTCTTCTCCCTTTCGTAGAGCTGTTGCTTCGCGTTTACTTTCGTAATTGCCGCTGCCAGTACGTTAGCGATGCTCTGAACGAAGTTCACGTCGTGGTCGGTGAACTCGCGGCGCTCGGTTGTGTGTGCTCCGAGGACACCCCATGGTTCCTCGACAGAGCCAATGATAACGCTGATGCCACTGACGACATCGTGGCTGGTGAGCAACTCAGGCCCGGAAAACCGTTCATCGGTCCGAAGGTCGTCTACGATGACCGGTTTCTCAGAGAGCAGCGTGTAACCCGCCTGAGAGTCTACACCCGTCGGCACCGTTGTGTCACCAACGAGACTATCGCGCCAGCCGACACCCTGTCGAAGGAACATTTCATCCCCGCCAAGGAGTAATTCCAGCAACTTGGCGTAGTCACTATCAAGTGTCTCGGCGATAGCAACCGTAGCTTCGTGCATCAACCGTTCGAGATCGTTGGTTTCGAGCGCTTGCTGGCCGAGTTCGGCGGCAACTTCCTGCTGCCGGACTCTGTTTTGCAATTCGGTATTCTGTCCGACAGGCGAATCCATGCTGGAGTTTGTAAGGCAGGAGGAAGGGAAAAGGGTCCGCCATTCTTTCATGGTATGGCTAGATAAAATAATGGATGTTTCTAACAAGCGCCACTGTGTCTGCCAGTATATGAATTCACTGCCCCTCGAATCACTACTACAGCCGTGAAACAAACGATGCAGTCGTGCTGAACTCATCCTCTATATTCCTCACGCGAGTTTTGACGGCTATCAGTGAGGTCGATTGCTTCTCTATTACCTGCTTGACCTGTACATAGCTGATTAGTTTCGATCACAGGATTGCCCGCTTAACCAACGTCGGGTACAATAGAGGGTCTCCGTTGGTTAACTGCACGTGGTGGTAGGTCGGAGATAGAACGACGATCCAGATACTACGGAGTTGTGTGAGAAAGTGGCTGCTGCTCGAGTGATGACCCCATCTGTACGGCCCGGTTGCCTTTGGTGAATTCTGTCGCTGTGAGTGCAGCTGCTAATCGCATCCATGGGCCGACCATTGGATGCTCGAGTAATCGTTCCGGATCTGGTGGCCAGAACAGTACACTCTCAAGCGGATCATTAGGATTGCCGTAGCGATTGGGTGAAAGAATCGTTCCGAGAAGTGAAATCCACGGAATTGATTGTGGCCATCGAACTCGCTGGTGGAGAGTTTTGCGGTGAAATCCTCGAGGTCGGCTACATACCCTCGGTCACGGAGTTCGTCACGAGGCAGAAATGTTAGGGCTGCGACTGGAACGAGACCGATCGGGACTGAATCGGCTGCTTTTCAACGTAGCGGGGTACCAAACGTAGCTACCCGGGTCTGTCGCGGTTGATTTCGGCAAGCGACGGCGAACGCTGGACGCCACAGCTCCCGCTCGAGAAGGGTTCGAAAGGAAACGGATTGACGATTACGGTCTGCCCGGAGAGTTCAAAATGTTCGAACGATGATCGGTCGTCTACGTCTTAGTGCTTTGTCTTTTCCTTCTCGTCTTTCTTCTCCTTTCCGTCTTTTCGGTCCTTCTTTTCGTTCTTCTTGTCTTTGCCGTTCTTCTTCTCCTTCTTTCCGTCTTTCTCTTCGCCATCGCCCTCGCCGACCGCGCGCGCCTCGGTCCGTTGGACGTTCTCATTGGCCTGGTAGTTCAACTGTTCGGCCGTCGCTTTGCCGCAGTCGGCGGCGAAGGCGATCGCGGTGAACTGCTCGTTGACGTTCAGCTGGCTGACGAACTGGAGCTGATCGATCTCGGCGGCGGCCGTCTGCTCGTCGGTATCGCCGTTCTCGTAGGCCAGCGCCCAGGATTTGTCGCCGTTCGCGTCGGTGCCATGGAGCACCGCGGACCCACTGCAGTGGCCGTCCGAGACGTTCAGCGCCTCAGCGGAGGCGACCTGCGCGTTGAAATTGCCTTGGTAGCTCACCTGGCGGGCCGTCGCGTCGCTCTTTTTCGTCGCGAGGGCGATCGCCGCGTGCTGCAGGCTGATGTTCTCCTGTCCGACGCTTTGGACCTGCGTGATGTCGGCCAACGTGTCCTGGCCATTTGCCTGCTTGCTCCCGTCGTCAGTGCGCTTCACCGCGTCTTTCGGGAGCTCGCCGGTCATCTCGGCGCGGTCGATGAGGTCGCGGGTGTACATCCTGTCGAAATTGATCGCCGTCGCGTCGGCGAGCTTACGTTGTGAGAGCCGGCTCTCAGCGGTGAGCAGGGTGTGAACGATTCGGCCGACCGTCGGTGGGTGATCAGTGAGCAACTGCTTGGGTTCGAGCGTTCCCAGCGCATAGCGGAGCCCGTCCGGCCGAAACTCTCGGCGTTCGTCTTTGGTAGCGAGTTGCTGTAGTGCTCGAGCAGCGGTGTACGGTGAGCCGGTTAACGCCTGAAGCAGTGAGATGATGTCTCGAGTCGGTCGCAAGTTCTTGGCTTGGAGGATCTTCGACTTCGCCTTGTTGGCATTCTTTGCGAGATCCGTCCGGGTCTGCTCGTTCTTCTCGACGAAATCCTCGAGGTTGTCGATCCATTCGGACTGTGATCCAACACGACGTTTGAGTGTCTCAGTCTCGAGGCCCTCGTGGAATAACTCCCCTCCCATACCATAATAAAGATTAAGTATTTGTGCAAAGGATCCCTTTACGATGCAAACAAGATCGAACGATAACCTGATCAATAGGTCGCGGATATCGGTCGATTTACCCCTTCAAGACGATCGATTATTCAAGGGGGGTGCCACAGACGATATCCTCGTCTTTTTAATGCGCCACCGCGACGAATCGTTCTCGATGACGAACATCTCTGAGGCGGTCGACTACACGCGGCCGACAATCACCAAGACCGTCGACGTCCTCTCCAACAACGACCTCGTCGTCGAAGAACGCGACGGTTCGCGTCGCATGGTGCAAATCAACCGCGACCGGCTGACCCTACCGGATGACCCCTACCTCGAAATCCCGCAGTCGGAGTTCCACGCGCCGGTGAAGGCGGCGATGGAGGCGTTACTGAACGAACTCGACGGCGTCCTCGCCGTCGTCCTATATGGGAGCGTCGCTCGCGGTGAGGCTGACCGTCGCAGCGACATTGACCTCTGGGTGTTGGTGCGCGAGGACAGGATGGGCAACCAGCGGCGGGCGAACCGCGTAAGACAATCCCTTGAAGAGGACGCGTTCGACGGTGAACGCTACGCCTTCGAGATCGACGTCGAGGGCCTGCAAGCCATTCCAAACTACGCAGACGAACTTCGAGAAATCCTCCGTGACGGCATCGCCATCCATCGAACTAACGAGTTCGACACCGTCCGAAAGATGGTTCTGCACGGTGATGCCGATGAGTGATCCGAACGCCGTCAGGGAGGCGCTCGACGTGGCCGTCGATGCCTTCAACGAAGAGGGCCATGGCGTCCCGATACGAGAACCGGAAATCGATACGGACGCTGACTGGAAGACACAGCTTACCAAAGGGTGCCGTCTCGTCGCCGTCGTCGACGAAATCGAGGGCGATGGCTACTACACTGCCGTCGTCGAGTTGTGCTTCGGCATTATCGAGCGGTCGTTGGAGGCATTCGCCATTGCAGAGGGTAGTGACGAGCTGCGTGACTTCCAGACGGACTCACACGGCCGCTGCTACGATCAGGCGGCGCGATTCGGTCTCTTCACGCGGGAGTTGACGCGTGAACTCAAGGACCTGTACGGCAACAATCGGACGGACAGCTACTACGGCGGCCGCCATCCAACGAAACGGCAGGCCGAAGCGATGCGTCGATTGGCTGGCGAAATCCACCGACACGTCACCGACCAGATCCGTGAAGGCGGCGTCTGTGACTGCGGCCGGTGATCGAGCGAGCGGAACACTGACTTCCGGAACTGTGGAGACTGCCTCTCCGCGGCTTCTTTCAAGAGCGACTACGCCGGTAGTAGATTGGGGATCGAACGAGACTCGTTGTTACGGAGTCGTGTGAGAAAGTGGCTGCTGCTCGAGCGAAGAGCCCATCTGAACGGCCCGGTTGTCCTCGGTGAATTTTGTCGCTGTGAGTGTAGCTGCTAGTCGCATCCAGGAGCCGACCGTTGGATGGTCGAGTAATCGCGATGGACTCGGTGGCCAAAACAGCGCACCTCCAAGCAGGTCGTCGGGATCACCGTAGCGGTCAGGCGGAAGAATCGTCCCGAGCAGTGCATCAGCTGCGTCGAGGAGCGTCTGACTCTCCTCGAGAACGGTCGGAACAACGGGATCGTGTCGCTCAGTGGCACTCTGGAACGACAACGCTAGTTGATATCCGCTCTCGTCGACACGGATGAGATCGAGTGCCTCGAGTCGGTTGCGATAGTTCCGGACCGTCCGTGTCGAGACGTCTGCTCGATCAGCAAGCTCTCGTTGTGAGAGTCGACTCTCAGCGGTGAGAAGTGTTTGAACGATTCGGCCAACTGTCGCCGGGAGATCGGAGAGTAGCTGCTCAGGCTTGAGTGTTCCCAGCGCATAGCGGAGTTCGTCCGGTCGAAGCTCTCGGCATTCGTCTTCGTCGGCGAGTTGTTGCAGTGCTTGAGCAGCGGCGTACGGCGAACTGGTCAATGCGTGAAGCAACGAAACGATATCTCGAGTCGGTCGGAGGTTCTTGGCTTGGAGAATTCGTGCCGCAGTCGTCGCGTAGGCCGTCCGGCCGACCGTCGAAAGGGAAACGTGGACCGCGAACTCAGGAGCGTCCTCAGCGAGTGCTGTTGGCGTCTCAAGCGAGTGCTTGAGCCGGGGGCACAATGCACGTCTTCCACGCGAACGGCCAGAGAACCAATGACTAGAGTTCCGGCTACGATCAGATCTCTCCTACTGCTGAGATCGGAAAGCGTTATATGTAGTATAACGCGTTACATGAGGCATAATAATGGATATCAAACTGCGGCTACCGCTACCAGAGGAACAGATTTTCAGATACAAAGCAATGGATGATATCCTTGAGCTCACCGCTCAGAATCCATCTACTGAGTTTGGAAACCGTGACCTCCAAGAGATGACTGGATTCGGCGGTCCTAGTGTTTCGAAGGCTCTTTCGTTACTTGAATCAATGGATCTAGTGATTAGACGCGATAGTGGCAACAAAACCTTCTATCGAATCAACGAACAGCGCCTCCAAGCAGTTGATGACCCGTTTCTCGAAATCCCGCAGAAAGAATTCCGAGAACCGCTTCGGAGATTTATAGACAGAACTAACGAGACGATCGCATCTGTCGCTGGGATTGTTTGCTTTGGGAGCGTAGCGCGCGGAGAGGCCGATCGTGTGAGTGATATTGATCTTTTTGTACTCGTTGACGATGATACTGAGCTAGTGACTGCTCGACGAACGATTTCTGATATTATGAGAGAACTCGAGTCGGAACCGATCGAAGGACAGCGGTACGAATTTGAGGTGTTCGTTGAATCTCCCGAGAGCGCTCGCAGGCGAGGCGAAGATCTCCAGCCGATCTTTCAAAAGGGAATCATCCTCGAAGAGAGTGCGATACTGCATGAGGTGAAACGGGATCTCTTTGGAGGGGAAAACGAATGACTTCAAAGGAACTGGAAACGGCGCTTGCTGATGCAGAGGACGCTTTCCAGAGAAAGCCCACCAATCCTGAGGTCGGACTCGAGCACGTCTCCGATGCAGCGGTTCTCCAGTTGCGAAAAGCATGTCGCCTCCTCGATGCTGCAGGCTTCTTGCTCGATCGAAACGGCCATTTCACGGTCATCATCGAGGCCTGCTTCGTCTCCATCGAGCGTTCGATTCAATTCTATGTTGAAGAAAAGGGATACGACGTAGCCGGGCAGCGCCATACTGAGGTCTACGACTTGGGTGTCCAAGCAGGACTCTTCTCGCAAGATATCGCTGATCGACTTGAGGCACTCTGGCTCGAGAATCGGTCGGAGTCGTATTATCGAACCGGTGTTGCTGGTGAATACCGTGCTCGAATGATCTACAGACTTGGCAGACAGCTCCATAACGAGATCGTTCAACTGACTCGGACACAAGACTGTATCTGCGAGTGATTTTTGAGGGGACTCTTTGCATCGCTTTCGAATCGGTCGTGGACAAACTACAGACAACGAACGGTGTTGGAGAGCGATCGCTGTTTGATCAGCACCCCTATCCTGATTGCTTGCTTGTCTTCGGGACAATTTGTCGCTGAGAGTACAGCGGCTAGTCGCATCCATAGGCCGGCCGTCGAATGCTTGAGTAATCGTAACGGGTTCGGTGGCCAAAACAGTACACTCCCAAGCGGATCATCAGGATCACCGTAACGATCTGGTGAGAGCAGCGTCTCGAGGAGTGCGTCAGCTGCATTGAGGAACGTTTCGATCTCCCCAAGGACAGCCGGAACAACGGGATCGCGGCGTTCGGTGGCAGTCTGGAACGACAATGCCAGCCGATACCCGTTTTCGCCGACACGGATGAGATCGAGCGCCTCGAGACGATCGCGATAGTTTCGGATCGTTCGTGCTAAGACGTCCGCTCGGTCAGCAGGCTCACGTTGTGAGAGCCGGCTTTCGGCTGTGAGGAGTGTCCGAACGATTCGACCAACTGCTGGCGGAAGATCAGAGAGCAACTGCTCAGGCTCGAGCGTTCCCAGTGCATAGCGGAGTTCATCCGGTCGAAGCTCTCGGCGATCGTCTTTGCCGGCGAATTGTTGGGGTGCTTGAGCAGCGGCGTACGGCGAACTGGTCAATGCGTGAAGCAACGAAACAGTCTCTCGAGTCAGTCGCAGGTTCTTGGCCTGGAGGATTCGCGTCGCAGCTGCTGCATAGGCTGTCCGGTCGACTGTTGAAAGTGAAACACGGACTGCAAATTCGGGAGCGTCCTCAGCGAGCGCTGCTGGCGTCTCGAGCGATCGCTCGAGTTTCGGGCGGAGTCGATTGACATCGTCTCCGAAATCCGATACCAGCCAATCGGTGAATACCGACTGATCGAAGATCCTCGAGAGGTAGACCAGTAACTTTGAATGCGGAAAGACACTCGTAGACACTCTCATCAAGCAATCTAACACTGGATACGCTAAACTAGACGATGCTGAATATCGCCTTATGCAGCCGTAGCCTAATGTCCACCCATTCACTCCTCCTTACGGACAAACCGGTGTATGGCTCGTATCCGACCTACATTCGGTACTGAATTGTCTGAAACCTCGAGTTCGAACGGTCTCGTCGCCACCGCAGTCGGTGCCGGCGGCGTCGCGGGCGTCTCAATGTGGATCGTGCTGATCTTCATCATCCTCGCGGTGATCGCGCTCCTGTTGTGAGGACGGCTCGGGCGACCCCTCGCGGAGCCGACCCTACCGGCGGCCACGGCTTCGCTCCCGACGGCCGGGGTCGGGATCGCGGCTCACGACCGGCAGTAGCCGTCGCCTACCGCGGCCCGTGGCCGACCCTGGTAACCTGCCCTGAATTTTCTTTTTGCTACCCAACTGTGAACTTAGGCAGCGACTGTGGTGGCGGAAATCATCGATAAGTATTATTTACTCGATTGGTGGCAGATATTGCTGGTCGTTACCATGACAATGCAACCCATCGATGAGTACGTAACGGTCGGACAGCGACGCGACCTGGCTGCCGCGCTCGAGGTCGACGTCGAGCGGGCGGAGGTGGTAACGTGGGATCGTCTCGCTGGCCGCATCGAGACGGAGCCCGATCCGACCCTCGCCTCGACGGGGGAGGCGATCCGGGACGGGCTCGAGGAGGAACTCGACGGGGCGCTCGTCGCGGACGTCCTCGCGAACCTCGAGGACGCGATCGACCGCCTCCCGACGGTTCGCGACGGTGGAGTTCCCAAGGGACCGGAAGGACCCTATACGGCCGTCGCCAAACCCGGATGGCGCCTCTACGAGCATCTCCTCGAGGTCGGCCTTTTCGAGCGCCTCGACGAGACGCTGCCGCGGTTTGAGTCGGACACTATCGAGGGGATGACGCGAGCACTGGTCGGCACCGAGGAACTCTCTGATGTCCTCGCGGATGTCGGTTTCGACGAAACCGAGCGGACGGCACTGCTCGCCGCGGTCGCGACCAACAACAACCGGCTCGCCCGCTGGGTGCCGGCCAACCAGATCCCAGACGGTGTCGAGTTCGACACGAGTATCGTTCCGCCGCTGTACCAGCGCACGATGGGAGGGGCGTTGCTGTGGATCCGCGGCCTCGATCGCCACCTCTGGCAGTACGAACCGCTCGTCACGGAGCCAATCCTCGACGACGCAGTCTGGTACGTAAAGGCACTGCTGGGTTCGATCTACGCGGCGGCGACCGCCGTCGCCGACCTCGCGACGAGTCGTTCGTTCGCCGATGAAACGGTGACGGGGGCATTTATGGGTACCGCCGCGATCCAGATCATCTGTCAAGAGGACCTGATGCGGGACGTCTTCTACATCACCGACGAGATGCGCGCGCCCAGCGAACTGAGGTGAACACGAATGGCACTACGCAACGACAGGGCCGTCGAGGCCGCACGGGAGATCGAACTCACCGAGATCGAGGACGGCTACACGCTGACGAATCTGCCCGACGAGTCAGTGACCGAACAGCACGACACGGACCGAATCCCCGAACTCGACGTCGACCAGGAGATGCTGAGCGAAACGAGCGAGAATCCCGAATCCTGGCTGATGTACGGTGGTGGCTACGAGCAGCAGCGAAACACCACCGCCGACGTCATCACCCCCGACAACGTTGACGAGCTTGAGCTCGAGTACGAGCTCTCAGTCGGCACCGGGTCGAGCATGGAGGGGACCCCGATCGTCGTCCCTGGCGATCCGCCGATCATGTACCAGACCAACGGCCCCAACCACGTGAAGGCGATCGACGCCCGCGAGGGGGAGGTTCTCTGGAGCTACACCTACGCCCCGCCGATCGACGTCATCCTCTGTTGTGACGACAACAACCGCGGCGCCGCCGTCTACGGCGACAGGGTGTACGTGACGACGCTCGACGCGGGCGTCGTCGCGCTCGATCGGTACACCGGCGAAGAAGAGTGGTACACCCAGACCGCGGACCACGAGGTCGGCTACTCCGCGACGTGGGCGCCCGTGGTCTACGAAGGGACCGTCTACACGGGCAGCGCGGGCGGCGAGTACGGCGTGCTGGGCTTTCTCGCGGCACTGGACGCCGAGAACGGCGACGAAGTGTGGCACTCCGACACGCTCCCCGAGGACGAGTGGATCGGCGCGAGCCGCGACAACGGCTGCGGGACAAGCTGGATGACGCCGACGATTGACGAGGAACGGGGCCAGCTCTACACCCCGATCGGCAACCCCGGTCCCGACTTCGACGGCACTGTCAGACCGGGGCCGAACTTCCCGACCTGCGGGACGCTCACGATGGATCTCGAGAGCGGCGAGATTCAGTGGGGATTCCAGGAGAGCCCCCACGACGTCTGGGACTACGATTCGGCCGCGCCGCGAGTCCTCGTCCGCGACATCGAGATCGACGGCGAAGAAACCGACGTCGTGATCGGAGCGGGCAAGACCGGCTGGACGTACATGCTCGATCCTGACGAGGGATATCTCTACGAGCGAAGCGAGGAGATCTGCCAACACATCAATATGTGGGGAATGATCTCCCACATTAGCGAGGACGAGTACGTGCCGTTCGTACCTGGCGCGCCGGGCGGAAACGACTGGCAGCCGCCCTCATACAGTCCCGAGACGGGTCTGGCGTACTTCGTGGCTCAGAACTTCCCGCAGGACCTGTACTGGCGCTATGAGACCTACGACGAGGGCGAGCCCTATTGGGGCGGCGGCCTCGAGGACCCCGCGGACGAGATGCCCGACGACTGGAACGGCTACATCACCCACTTCAGCGCGGTCGATCCCTCGACGGGCGAGGTTGTCTGGCAGGATCAGATCGAGAGCGACCACTACATGTGGGGCGGCTCGATGTCGACCTCGACGGGGCTCGTCTTCAATGGCACCCAGAACGGCGAGTTCGTCGCCTACGACGGCGAAAGCGGCGACCGCCTCTGGGAGTACGAGTTCGACGTGCCGATCAGCGCATCGCCGATGAGCTGGTACGACCCCGACGAGGAGCGGCAGTACGTCGCCGTACAGGTCGGCGGCAGCGGCTGGCTCCGACAGGGCCCCCGCGGCGATACCCTCGCCGTGTTCTCGATGGAGGAGTGATTACATCATGTCACAGGAACGCACTACCGACGAACTTTCGCGACGGGGCGTCCTCAAGGGGACGGCCGCGGCCGGAACCGCCGCCGTCGCCGGCTCGACGCCCGGTTACCTCGAACAGCTCGACGAACCGCGCCCGGCGATCCAGAACGATGTCGAGGGTCGAACCTTCATACTCGAGGGGATCGTCAGCGGCTGGATCGGCCTCGAACCCGACGAGATCGACGGGGCGACCGGACCGCCCCTGCGGCTGGTCGAGGGCGTCGAGAACACTGTCGTCTGGATTAACGGTGACGGCGCGAACCACAACTTCATGATCGAGGACGAGGACGGTGACATCCTCGAGGCGACGGAGTTCACCGACGAAGCCGGCGAGTTCGAGGAGCTCACCTTCACCGCGGAGCCGGAAATGGAGGAGTACTACTGCGATCCGCACCCGGCACAGATGCGGGGGCCGGTCGAGCTAATCGATCCCGAGGAGACCCACGAGCTCGAGGTGCTCGTCGAGGACGAGGACGGCGACCCGTTCGAGGCTGAGGTGTACCTCGACGATCGACACACGTTCTCGAACATCGCCTCCCGTCCGGGGCCAGACGAGGACATCGGAATCGCCCGGTTCGACCTGCTCGAGGACGGCGAGTACTCCCTCGAGGTCTGGACGTACGGCCACGAGCGGGTCACTGAGGAGGTAACGATCGACGGCGACGACGAGGAGCTGACGGTCGCGATGTCCCAGCTCGAGACCGAGGATCCCGTCGAAACGTTCGAGCTCGTCCTTGAGGAGGACGCCTGGCGGGGCGTCGAACCCGAGGAGATCGCCGACGAGACCAACCCCACCCTCGAACTCGAGGCCGATGAGACCTACGCGGTCGAGTGGGAGAACGCGATCGGACGGCGACTCGACGAGGGCGAGATGGAACCGGGGGAACAGCTTCCAGGCCATAACTTCGTGGTCGCGGAGGGCGACGACAGCGACGAGTGGAACACCCACGTTCGATCGCCGTTTCTCGACGAGGACGGCGAGAGCCAGACCGTCGAGTTCGTCGCGAAAGAGGAGATGTCGGTCTACCTCGATCAGTCTCAGCTCGAGGCTGTCGGCGAGATAACGGTCTCCGGCGACGGCTCCTGATAGGTCGCGCCGTCGCTTCCCGTCTCGCGGGCGGAGTCGTCACATGTAATTCAGAGTCCAGTGAACCGCCTCGGGGTCAAGCCCCGAGGCACTCGGCCTGCTCCGCCTGTAGAACGAATCTGCGAGCATATCGATAAACGCCTGATCATTCGCTCCCACGATCAGAAAGGTACGTAGTCCGTGAATGCGGCTACTCGTCGCAGAACATCCCTACATCAAATTCAGTTTCCCATCGCGGGCGTTCTGGCCCCGGCATCTCATCAGCATGACCTCGCAGTTCGGTCATCGTCGTCCAGGGATGGCACTGAGTCATCGCTTCAAACCGTTTGAAGAAGCTCAGATGAACCCAGCTATATTCGGCGGGCGGCTCATCAATGTCGTTTTGACGCTCTTTGATGAGATCGGTGAGTTCTCGCTCGTTGATGTCGATGCCTTCCTCTTGCGCGGCTGCCAGCAGTGATGCGATTTCCTTTTTCTTTTTCTCGGCAACTCTCTGCTCATTATCAATATGATCGAAGTCAGCGTAGTATACCGCCAGAGCAGCCTGGATGACGTCTTCTCGTGTCTCCAGACTATCACGGGTAAGGCCAGTATAGTCGCGCGGGAACACGAATGTCTTATTCACGAAGAGTGCTCTAACAACCCCGAGTTCCGGGCTCTCACCACCGCTTTCCTTCTCATAGACACCAGCAATGTAATCTGCTGCCTCACCAAGGAGGTTGATCTTAATGTCGAATTCGGGGACAACCGCGGTGTCCAAGTTGATCGTATCCCCGAGAACGATCGATTCGGCGTTCGTTGGCATGTTGAGGCAGTTAGCGAACTCTCGAAGGCGTCGTCCGTACGCGCCGCGGTAGCTTCCAAGAACCAGGTAGCTACTATTGGCTTGCTCGAACCGGGGGAGTTCTTCGTTCATATAGCGGACGACTTCGTGGTAGTCCCCCTGCGGTGGGGAGCTAATTCCTTCAAAAATACGGTTGACAGCCCGATAGATGGCGTATGAATTGCGTGGAACGCGTGGTCCACTCATACTACTGTCTACAGAAGTGTTCGTCTTAAGCGTTCATGTGCGAGTTGGGAAAGTACCACTTTTGCCAACCTGGTCGTCCCGAACAGTTACGTGAATGGAGACGGAATAGACACGTATGAGTAATAGTACGGGGGGTTCAGGAAATCCGATCGGCGGCAAGACAGACCCATTTGGAGGTGATAACATCATGCCGATCGAGAAACAGCGACGGGCACACCAATTCCTCACGCAGGAAACCCGCTACCACATCATCCAAGCCGTGCTTGGACATCCAACGTACCTAGCGACACTCGACGAGCTCGAATACCTCGTGCCCAAGAATCGCTCCACTATCCGAGAGCATCTTGACCGGCTTGCAGAGAAGCAGGTGATGGCGAAGTACAAATACCGTGGAGATGAGACCGAGCGTAACGAGCCACGGGAGTTCTGGGGGTTCACCAGTTACGGGATTAACCTCTTAGATGAGTACAGCTACCTCCGGTACGTCCCGGTTCTGCGTGCCCTACAGGAAAATCTCTATCTGACTGAGAAAATTGAACGGCATCAGGATGCACCGCGACCAGAACTGCCAGAAGACGTTAGTGAAGCCCTCAAAATCCCAGAAATAGACGACGAAACAGAGGCCATTATTGATGACGCGCTCGCTGTCCGAGAACGCGGTGGCGACCAGCTCTTCGATGCGCCCCCTATTGAACCGGACGAAAACGTCGAGACCGAAGCTGGTGCAGACCGACCTCTCGACGAACTCTTCTAATCTTCTGGCTGCCCGTCGTCTACGACCTGCAACGCGAGACAGTGTTACTCGAGGAACAGGCAGAGAATGAGATCAAGATTCTGCAGGCCGCCGAACTCGAGAACCAGCTAGCACAAGTCCTCAAACGGAAATTCTTAGCCTACTGGTAGTTTGGACGAATATCCTCGAGGAGTTCTTCGACGATTTTCCAGAGAATCAACGACGGAGTCTCGAGGTCAAATGTAATTCCCCATCGATCCGCTTCATCAGCAATTGAGTACTGGAAATGCGCCCGTCCGAGATCGGGATGGTCCTCATCTTGGTGCCAGCCAGCATGAAAATCCGTGTTTGGGTCAATGTAGTTGATACGGAACCAATCGTGTGGGTCCTGTCGATACCATTTAATGGTCAGTTCCGGCGACTCCGGCCCCGTTGGTGGGTGAAGACGGTCCGGATCGAAAATTGCTCGCAACTGCTTAGCCTCGATATCATCCGGAACATACTCAACTCCCATGATCTGTGGGACACGGTCAAGGACATCCCGTTTCAGCTGCGCGTAGAGATTCGCGTTCGGGTCACCGCCAGGGTGGGGGACCGACATCCGTTAGCTGCTGGCCTCAGCAGGTACCGTCGTTGGTTCGAGGAAATCCCATTCGCGAATAGCGAATCCCACGATTTGGATTCGTCGCTGGAGATGTTCCCACTCGCGTGCGATCTCGCGGCGACGGTCTTCTTCGTCGAGATCTAAGGCGTCGTCGGCAAGCGTCCCGCGAAGTTGATTCGGTGAGTCAATGTCGAACTCGTCTTTCCAGTCCCGAATTTGTGCCTTCATTTCGCCGAGACGATCTGTGAGCTCTTCAACAGTGTGTCCGCTGTCTCGCAGCCGCATCGCTTCCTGCATTGCTTGGCGGCGGTAATCGGGGTAGTACGTGGTATGGGTGCCGCTGTCGTCACGGTGGAGGATACTATCGTCGACGAGCCGTTCGAGGACGCGTTTAGTCGGCTCATGTGACCAGCCCGCTTCGGAAGCGATCCAATTTGCTGTCCGTGGCTCCGAAAGTTGCCGGACAACCATCCGAACCCGGTCTTCGCCTGTTGTCTGGCGTTCCATCAGGCTCCCTGAATTCGATTCGTCTCGAGTCATACAATACGTTTCGTGCCCTGTCTTAATATAGGTTGAGGCAATTCGTTCTATATCGAACTCATTCCCATGCTACTTTCGACTTCAGCTGAAGCGATTCTGAGAAACCCAGAGTTCGGTGTTTGCGGCTATCCAGGGGAAACGGCATCACCTGTGGAGCAAGCCGAGAGCGAGATCAAGATTCTGTAGCCGAACTCGAGAACCAACTATAGTAGCCACTGAAAGCGGTCGCACACCCGCTCACGAGAGTACGCCCGGTTGCCGGACGGAACGGCCCGGTCTCTAGACGCTGTCTGTGAGCATGTGGAACTCGTTTCAGTTGTTACTATAGCACAGGTCCTCAAGCGAAGATTGTGGCTCGAAAGTTGCTCCGAGTGGAAAAAGGAGCTATGTACCGTCTGTGAAAACACCCCTCCGACCTGAGTGCTATATTAAATATAGTATTCCACAAACTAAGCACAACCAACTGCCGTATCGATTCTCAAAACCCCTCGAGTCGCATCTCATCGAGAACCGGCTGACACGCCATACACCTGCTCTATCGACTCATCATAGAGTTCGTCAATAGTCGCAATCAGCTCCTCGTTCTCGACCACTAGGTCAACGAACGCTTCCTGCAACGCAGCAACGTACGCATCGAAGAAGTCCTCGTGAGCGTCAACATCGATATCGTACGTTGCCTCGATCATATTCCGCTTGTTGCCCGTAACCTCCGCAGACAAGGGAAGCAGATCATCGATCACAGGCTCGTTCTCGTCAAACGAATCCGCGAACGCATCGATAAACGCCTGATCGTTCGCGCCCATATTTCGGAAGTACACCCTCAGCGTTTGCTTACCAACCGCGAGATCACGATTCCGACCCAATCGGTGACGAAATTCAATCCGAACGTCGTTGCGGTCATCCGGCCGCTCGTAAATCATCCCCTCTAGCTCGTCCGTATGTCGCCACCAGCCGTCCTTGAAGATCATCCCCCAGTCCGAACTGCTCGAGCGAATTATGATTCCAAGCTCAACTTCAGTGGCTCGAGCAGCTGGTGCTTGACCGAGAGGATGAACCACAATCGAAGAGATTGATGGCTCACTAGATGTCATACAGATACTGCTCCAAGGTCTCGAAGAAGTCTCTTCGGACTTTGACCTACAATAGACACAAGGGATCGAGGCTTTCATCGTTCACGTGCTATCGGGCGAGTCGCCGCGTCGTGTCCGCGAACACTCGCGCACCCGCGATCGCGTCGTCCCACTCCGTGAACTCGGCCTCGTTGTGGGTTTTTCCGTCGACGCTGGGAACGAACATCATCCCCGCATCGGTGATGTCGTTCAGGTACGAGGCGTCATGCCCCGCGCCGCCGACCATCTCGACGTGGGACGCGTCTCTCGCCTGAGCGCTCTTGAGGACGGCCTCGCGGACCGACTCCGCGAACTCGGTATGCGGAATCCGCCAGAGCTCCTCGAGCTCGTACGTGGTCCCTTCACGGGCGCAGGCAGCGTCAAGCTCCGCGTCAACGCGGTCGACGAGTTCGGCTACCACGTCGTCGTCGTAACTGCGGACGTCGATGGTGAACTCGACCTTATCCGGGATCACGTTGATCGAGCCCGGCGAGACCTCGAACTCTCCGACCGTCGTGACGACGTCGTTGGCGAGGCGATTCGAGAGTCGACGTACTCCCGAGACGACGTCAGTAGCCGCGACCAGTGCGTCCTGTCGGGCGTGCATCGGCGACGGACCCGCATGGTCGGATTCGCCGCGGATCGTGGCCTCGAGCCACGCCATCCCGAAAATCCCTTCGACGATTCCGATGGAGCGGTCGCGTTCCTCTAGCTTGGGACCCTGTTCAACGTGAAGTTCGAGATAGGCGTGGATTCCCTCGCGAGGTTCGCACGGCTCGGTTCCCCGGTAGCCGATTTCCTCGAGTGCCTCTTCGACGGTCGTTCCGTCGGCATCCGTGGCGGCCAGCGTTTCCTCGACGTCGAACTCGCCGACGAACGTCCCGCTCCCCATCAGCGCAGGTTTGAACCGCGATCCTTCCTCGTTCGTCCAGTTCACTATCTCGATCGGTCGCCGGTGATCGACGTCCGAATCGACGAGCGTTCGCATCGTTTCGAGCGCCGTGAGCACGCCGAGTTGTCCGTCGAACCGGCCGCCGTACGGTTGCGAGTCGAGGTGAGATCCGATCAGGACCGGCTCGGCGTCGGGATCGGTTCCGTCGCGTCGACCGAACACGTTGCCAACCTCGTCGACTCGGACGTCGAGCCCGAGCGCCTCGAGATCGTCGACGAACCGGTCGCGCACCGTCCGATCGGCCTCCGAGAGCGCGAGCCGATGCAACCCATCGTTCGCAGTCGCGCCGATCTCCGAGTACGCCTCGAACGACTCTCGATACCTGTCGGCGTTAATGTCGAGCGTCACACCCTCGGTTTCCCCGTGGCGGGATAGTAGCTCCTCGTACGGTGGCCAGACCATCCGCTATGCCAAATTATTTTTCGGTGTTGTTTCCATGGCGAATACGAGCGAATGCCAGAATCACTTGACTATCTCGCGATCGGAGCGTATCTTGTTGTACTACTTGGCGTCGGCTACTACGGCGCCCGAATGACTAAGACAGAAGAGGACTTCTGGGTCGCCGGGCGGCGACTGCCGCTGTGGATGTACGGCCCGACGATGGCGGCCGTGATCCTCGGCGGCGCCTCGACGATCGGCGGGACCGAACTCGGCTACGAGGACGGGCTCTCGGGGGCGTGGCTGGTCATCTGGATCGGGCTGGGGATCACCGCACTCGGCATCCTGCTCTCGACTCGGCTCTCGGAACTCAGCGCGGTCAGCCTCTCCGAGGCACTCCACGACCGGTTCGGCGAGGGGGCACGGTACGTCAGTGCCGTGATCGTCATCGTCAACTGCCTGTTGCTCGTCGTCACACAAATGACGGCAATCGGTGAAATCCTCCGCATCATCTTCGACGTGAGTTTGCCGCTCGCGATCGTCCTCGGTGGCGGCGTGATCATCGCCTACACCACCGCTGGAGGTATGTGGTCGGTCACTATCACTGACTTCCTCCAGTTTGTCATCATGACCGTCGGCGTGTTCTTCCTGCTGTTACCGCTCGGCCTGTTCGAAGTCGGCGGCTGGCAGGGACTCGAGAACCAACTCGACGCCGGGCACACGTCACCGGTCGGGGTCGGTACGCGAGAGATCTTCACGCTATTCGTCCTCTACTTCTTCGGGATGATCGTCGGCCAGGACATCTGGCAGCGCGTGTTCACCGCCCAAGACGACGCGACCGCCCGCACCGGTACGCTCCTGGCCGGCTTTTACTCGGTCGCTTACGGTATCGTCGCAGCCGTTCTCGGCATGATTGCACTCGTGACACTTGACCTCCAGAACGGCGGCGGAGCGTTTCCGGCGTTGACACTCTCGTTGCTGCCGGCAGGGCTCGCCGGGCTGTTGCTCTCGGCAGCGATCAGCGCGACGATGTCGACTGCCGACAGCAATCTCCTCGCCTCTTCGACGGTGCTGGTCAACGACATCCTCGATCCGGTGCTGGACTACGATGGGGAGGAATCACTCATCCGGTGGACGCGAGTGTTGATCCTCGGATTCGGCGTGGTCGCGATCGCGATCGCCGTACTGATCCAGGACGTGATCAACGCACTCAACATCGCTTACGCGCTGCTTACCGGCGGGCTGTTCGTCCCGGTGCTGGCCGCGTTCTTCTGGCGTCGGGCTACCTCGACCGGCGTCATCGCGGCGATGGGGACGAGCATTGCCGTAATCCTGCTCAGCCTCAACGTCTACGGTCTCGACTCGACCGTCCCTATCTTGTACGGGATTAGCACGAATCTGCTCGTGCTCGTTGGCGTGACTCTCCTCACCAGTGACGGCAACCCCTAGCGTTCACCGCCGCAGTACCTACTGTTCCGCAAACCGGCGCTCGAGCAGCGTAATGAGCAGATAAGCCGCCAACCGGTGAGTGCCCTCGGTTGGGTCGTAGCGCGGAGCGACCTCCATCATGTCGACCGCGCCGACGGCGTCGTGCGCGCCGAGGACCTGCATCACCGCCAGCGCGTCCGTCGCGCTCAACCCGCCGGGCACGGGCGTTCCTGTGCCCGGCGCGACGCTCGGATCGACCCCGTCGATATCGAACGTGACGTAGACGGCGTCGGTGTCGACTGCGGCGGCCGCGACCGCGTCCTTGATCACCGCCTGGATCCCGCGATCGTGAATATCTGCCATCGTGTAGAGATTCAGGCCGGTCTCGTCGGCGAACTCGAAGAACTCGGGGCTCTCGTAGCCGCGGATGCCGACCTGGCTGACGTGTTCGTACGCGGTGTGCTCGCTCTCGGCGATCAGGTTCGTGCTTGAGCCGTGGAAGTGCTCGCCGAAGACCGCGCTCTCCGAGACGGTGTCGGTGTGGGCGTCGATCTGGACGAGCCCCACGGCGTCGGCGTCGCTCCCCTCGGCGAAGCCGCGAAACGCGGGGAACGTACAGTAGTGATCGCCGCCGAGCAGGACGGGAAACGCCTGCTCGGCGACGGTGGCGACGTGTGCGGTGATGCTCTCGGCGGTCGCCTCTCGATCCATCGGGAACACCGGGACGTCGCCGCAGTCGGCGACCTCGAGGTCGTCGTAGTCAACCTGCGCCCCGGTATACATGTTGGTGAGCCCACCTTTGTATCCCGAGAGGTACGCCCACCAGCCGCTGGCGCGGCGGATCGACTCGGGTCCGTACCGGCTTCCGGGCCGGTTGCTCACCGCCCCGTCGTACGGCGCTCCGAGCACACCCACGTCCACCCCTTCAAGATCCTCGACGGGTCGCGTGTCGCCTTTCAGAAACGTCTTGATCCCGGCGTAGGCCAGTTCGACGTTCGCGTCCGGATGGCGTTGCTCGAACGATTCGATACGCGAACCACCTGATTGTGCTCCGTCGGTCATCTACATAGAAGGATGTCTTGGGGATTATTAACGCCACTGCAGAACATTTGCTCTCGAACAACCACGTAGGTGCGGCGGACCGGGGACCAGACGACGGGGAACAGGCACATTCTCGGCACGTTCCCGGAACATCTTCGAAGCGATGCCTGCTCCCCGTCTCTCGATCAGGCCGAGTGCCTTACGGCGCGTCGTACTCTGAGGGATCAAACTCCGCGATCTCATCCGATCCGCAGGTCGTGCATCGCCGATCGGTCGGTTCAACCGTCGTTCCACAGTGTCGACACTCGTAGAGAATCTCGTCGGGACTGGACAATCACCGCCGCACCGCGGTGGTGAGTGACATACTTCTTGCCCCTCCGTATCAAATATAATGAGTGTTTGGTTTTAACCTGCTTGGACCATCTAGACGCGTCCGTTCCCGCGTGAGTAGCCCGATCCCCGTCGATTTGATCTCTGATCGCCGGCGGCGAGCCAGCGTCCGTGAACTGGTTTCAAGAATTGATCGTCGGTCAGTCGCGATCGCCGGCCGATTACTCCGCCGTGAGCGCCATGAAAGGTGTCATAGGGCGTCGAGTCGCTTCAATTCGATCCCCTCTGCGCCGAAGCGGTTGTGGATCGTTCGAGTGCCTCTATGGAGTTGGGGTTGTCGCCGTGGATACAGATGCTCTCGGCAGGAACGTCGATCACCTTTCCGTCGTCGACAAGACGGTCCGTGATCGACCGCTCGTGGTTCGGGATCGGGGCGACGCCGCCCCCCCTCGGCGTAGCGGCATAACGAGTACGACGGGGGCGACCTCGAGCGCGGCGAAGTACGCAAGGAAGGCGATCGGCGTCGAGCCTCTATGGGGTTGGGTTATCGCCGTAGATACAGGAGTCTGCCAGCCACGTACCATGCGGTGGCTGGGGGTTCACGGGAGAATCCGCTGCAGAGACCCGGTCCAGACGAGGTAGCCAGCAAAGCCGACCGTGGCGGCGCCGCCATGACCGCGATCCCGTGGAAGATTGACGTTCCCGCAGCCAGGCCGTTCGAGATGGAGACGGATTCAATGTCGATACGTACCGTAGTAACCACCGGCAGTGCCAACGTATTCGTCACGCTGGTGCTCACACCGATTCCGGTACTGTAACGCTCTCAAGATTATCTATTCGACGCACCTGAATACCAGCTAATAGAGAGAAGTTGAACAAATGACAATAACTTGTGTAAATTAGATTGATTATCATCACCCTACAATCAAGTGGTTACATCACACACTGGAAATTGATGAGTGAAGAACTAGATGAGCGAGATATCGATATTTTGTGCGCCATTGCAGAGCACGAGTCCTCCAGTACTGAGGAACTCCACGCAGTTACAGGGATCCCCAAGTCAACAGTCCATTATCGGATTAAAAATATGAAAGAGAGTGGTATTATCAAAAACGATTTATTTGAGATTGATCGGGAGAAGCTCGGACTCGAGATAACGATCATTTCGGAAGTATGGGCAGAATTCGGTAAAGGATATCACGAACAAATCGGCCAAAAGCTTGCCGAAATCAATGGCGTGAACCAAGTCTATTTTACAATGGGTGATACAGACTTTGTGGTCATTTCACGGCTTACGTCGCGTGATATGGTTGAGGGCCTCGTAGAAGAGTATGAATCAATCGACGAAATCAGCCGGACAAGTTCAAAGTTTGCGATCACAACAATCAAAGAAGATACTAGCATCGGAATGATTCGTGACTATGACAAAGACATGCTACTCTCTATACTATAACACTTGATGAGAAAATAAGACGGAGTAGATACTGGGAAAGTTTCTAAGTTCCAGTGACGTCTTCGATAGCCTCACAGATGATGTCTGCACCAATCTCGGCTTGCTTTTCAGTCAAAACAAGTGGCGGAATCAGGCGAAGAACGCTTTTGTATCGACCAGCATTCCAAACCAGCACTCCATTCTCATAGCATTGTTCCTGAACGGCTGTGACGAGTCCTTTGTCGGGGTTTCCAGCCTCGTCGACAAACTCAACACCGATGAAGAGTCCCTTGCCCCGTACGTCTACAATCTCAGATGTTGTTGCAGCAATCTCTTCGAACCGGTTTCGAAGATAAGCACCAAGCTCGGTTGCGTGTGCCAACAAGCCGTGTGATTCGATATACTCAATCGCTCGAAGCCCTCCGACCATCGCAGGAACATTTCCTCGGAACGTTCCTACGTGACCGCCAGATCCCCAAGTATCAAACTTTTCGTGGTAGAGAGTTGCTCCAATCGGAAGCCCGGTACCGCCAAGCGCTTTTGCCATCGTAATCGCGTCGGGGGTTACGTCAAAGTGATCTGAGGCAAACCACTCTCCTGTTCGTCCAATACCAGTCTGGATCTCATCGACGATCAGGAGGGCGTCGTTGTCATCAGCGATATCCCGTAACCCCTGGAGGAATTCTGCTGGTGGAACGACTACTCCACCTTCACCCTGAATCGGTTCGACCCAAATTCCAGCCGGAGTTTCGTGGCCACCATATGGATTCTCGAACTTTCGTTTGGTAGCCTCAAGCGCTTGGTCACAGTCGACATCTCCGTTCTCACTCGCCGATGGATATGGCATATGAACTGCATCCGGAAGCAGGGGACCATACCCCTCCTTGTACTGTTTTCCAGCAGTAAGTGTGAGAGCGCCAGCGGTTGTCCCATGATACGATCCTTCGAATGCTAACAAACCATGCCGACCAGTATTATGTTTCGCGAGTTTGATCGATCCTTCAATTGCATCGCTTCCAGTGGGTCCTCCGAATACGACCTTACTGGCATTTTGGAGATTCCCGGGAGCAATTTCCCGAAGCCGGTCGATAAGATCAAGCCGTGCCTCCGTCGGAAAGTCGATCGTATGAGTGTATGTTTCCAGCTGTTCTTTGACGCCTTCTACTACGTAGGGGTTCGAGTGACCAACGTTCAGAACCCCAATCCCTGCAAAGAAATCGAGGAACGTATTCCCGTCTACGTCACGAACTGTAGCTCCACGGGCTTCATCGAGGGCAATTGGAATGCGTTCAGGATAGGCGACAGCACTACTGTCGATTTCCTGTTGTCGCTCGAGTAATCGCTTCGAATCAGGTCCTGGAATAGTATTAACTGACGGTGCGTTGTCGAAGTGAAGTTCTTCAATTGGCGGTCCAGTAGCCATATTGGACTGTAGACATCAACTCACATAGTTTTTGCCTTTGGTTCTATTCCAGACTAAAATTCCGGATGGGGTTCGACCACTTACTGTCTGTGGCTTGTCTTCTGTGAAAAGAGGAATGGAATCTAGGTCCAGTCACTGACTGCTCGTTGTCGAAGCATCTCACGGAACTCCATAGTTGTCTCCTCAAGTAGTGTCCCCTCTGCCCAATCAAGGATGACTCCGTACCGACGGATGAGATCGAGGCGGTCTAATTCATCATCGTGATACTGATCAACGACGGCCTGAGGGTCCTCGCGTAACCACGCTTCTCGGTTTTTTCGGATATAGTCTCGTTGCTCGTCAGTCGCATCAGAGTCAATTTCGTATTCACAGAGGTCGGCGTCAATCTCTTCGATCACGACACCGTAGTCTGTCGCTGCTCGCTCGAGAGACACGTAGTCGTCTTTGACGTCTTCTAATACAGCCTTTGGATCACGGTCGAGAGGGTCACCGAATCCGCCACCGCCTGAGGATGGTCGAACGAACTTGTCGCCTTCGTTAATGGGTTCGCTTGAGAATACCGTCCCCATCTCTTCGGCATTACCGTTTCGTGTGAGCGTTACGCCGTGAGGGACACCTGGGAGTCCACCGTTGATCCCCCACGTGATCGATCGAGCCCGATCGGAACAGTAGGAGATCACGCTGTTTTCGCACTCACGCATTTGTCCACCTTTTCGAAGCCCGCAACCGCCACGATACTCTCCTGGGCCTGCCGAATCAGTTACAATCGAATGTTGGCTTGTAAGAAGAGGTGCATCACGTTCTTGGCCTTCAAGAGATTGCACTGCGAGCCCAGCACCGAATACCGGTGCAGTCGCGTTCGCGCCGTCCTTTCCATTCCGACCACCCCATCCCCCGGCCATCCAATCGTACCAGGCGAATTCGCTGTCTTCGTGATTAGGACGCTTGTCGGTACCACCAGCAAGCAGGTACTCGAGGTTAAACGCACAGGCCATCGCCCGCTCTGGTAGTACTTCCGACCAAAGCTCGAAAATGGCGTTCATTACCTTTTCGTACGCTCCAGCGACTGAGCCAGTAACAGGGATCGGTTCGGGAGCATTGACCACCGTTCCTTCAGGCAGCTCAGCACTGACAACCCGGTACATTCCGGAATTCAGCGGCACTTCCGGGAAGAACATCTTTGTCCCAGCCACAACTCCCGAAAACGATGTTCCAAAGGTCGCATTCAGGAAGTTCCCGATGTATTGATCGGAGCCGGACAGATCATAATGGACCTCGTCGTCGTCGATGGTCATTTCGACATCAACGGTAACGTATCCGTCGCTTTGGTCAGCATCTGCGTCAATGTAGTCCTGAGTATGCCATGTTCCGTTTGGTAAATCACGAATCTGCTCACGCATAATGCGTTCTGCATAGTTCTTCGATTCGTCGAAGGCAGTCAGAACCGTATCGACGCCGTATTTGTCGACAAGCTCGAGCAGCCGTTCCTCAGCAATGCGGGTTGCTTCAGCCTGAGCCCGTAAATCACCCATACGGTCCTCTGAAAGCCGCATATTTGTCGTCATGAAATTTGCAACATCATCGCGAAACTCACCAGCATCCCAGATTTTCATCGGAGGAATACGAAGTCCCTCTGCGAAGTGGTCGTTGGCTCCAATATTGAAAGAGCCAGGTGCTGGACCACCGACGTCAGCCCAGTGGCCGTTCGACTGAGTTACTGCGATGAGTTCACCCTCGTGAAAGACAGGGCGTAAGATCCGAACGTCGTTAATATGTGTTCCTCCCAGGTACGGATCATTGATGATGTAGACATCACCAGGTTCGATCCTCCCTTCGAAATACTCTAGGGTTTCTTGACAGGTGTAATGGAGCGTCCCAACGTGAACTGCAATGTCTTGGGACCCTTGCATCACAGTGTTTCCATTCGCGTCGTTCAGACAGTTGCTGAAGTCACGATTGTAGATAACGAACGAATAGCAGGTTCGTTGGATCTGTTCGGCCATTCGATCGACGAGGTTTTTGAACGAGCTGCGCAGAACCTCGAAGGTGACCGGATCGAGGTCGATATCGGATTGTGGGTCAGTCTGTGACATTATTACACCGTAATGATTATATTTCCAACTTCGTCGACTTCAGCTGTCGAATTTGGGGGAATAACGACTGTGGAGTCCATCTGCTCTACAATCACAGGTCCTTTCAGTGAGACACCGGCACCGAGTTCATCGCGATTATAAATATCGGTCTCAACGTAGCTTCCAGCCGATTCAAAGTACGCTTCTCGAGTACCACGATGAGCCTCTGCGCTCTCTTCAGTGTCTATTGTTGGGAACGAGGGTTTCTCAACGAGACCACGACCAGTGACATGGAGTCCATAGATTTCGATGGGCTGTTCCTCGTCTGAATAAGCATACGTTTGCTCGTGTTGACGATGGAACCGCTCTCGAATTTCCTCTATACTATCGATCGGCCGTGCACAGGAGATTTCGAGCGAACGCCATTGGCCGGTATAGCGCATTTTGATCTCATGATCCATACGCATCTCTTCATCATCCACGCCCTCTTCAGCGAGCCGTTCACGGATCTCACTCTCCATTTCAGCAAAGGCGTGTTCAATACCATCGATAGAGTCCTCAGTTGCGTCTTCGATAAGCGTCTGTGATAGGTCGTGTTCGACATCGACTAATAGGCAACCGAGTGCCGAGTTGATACCTGGATACAACGGAATGATAACCTGTGGGACGTTCATTTCCCGGGCGACATGGGCTGCGTGTAGCGGTCCTGCACCCCCAAAGGCGACGAGTGCGAAATCACGTGGATCGTAGCCTTTGCTGGTCGACACGAGCCGAACCGCGTTACACATGTTCGCAACAGCGATACGCTCGATAGCGGAGGCTGCCTCAGTGAGATCTAATCCCAGTGGCTCTGCGATATCACGTTCGATGACCCTTTTTGCGGGTTCTGCTGTGGCATCCATATCGCCGCCAAGGAACTTGTCAGGATCAACCCACCCTAGGATAACGTTTGCATCCGTCGTAGTCGGCTTATCTCCGCCACGAAGATAACAGGCAGGACCTGGATCTGCACCTTGGCTCTTTGGTCCGACCCGAAGCGACCCTCCTCCGTCGATCCAGGCGATCGAACCACCGCCAGCACCGATTGTTTCGATGTCAGTAGATGGGAACATAATCGGATAGCCGTATTCGACGGCCCATTCATCAGTCATCTCGATATCACCCTGATAGGTGAGCGAGACGTCTGCGCTGGTTCCGCCCATATCGAACCCGATCGCGTTCTCGAAACCACACTGGCTGGCTACATATTGGCTTGCGATTGCGCCCGCAGTAGGACCAGAGTTAGCGATACGAGCAGCGTAGTACGCTATGGCCTCTGTCGTCATGACACCGCCACCAGAATGCATCGCTAGGACGTCGCCGTTGTATCCACGGTTACTAAGTTGGGATGAGAGATCAGTCAGGTAATCTCGAACGACTGGTACTAACGCGGCATTGATAACAGTCGTGCTCGTCCGTTCATGCTCGAACATCTCCGGCAAGATCTCATGAGATGTACAGACGAACGCATCAGGGTGCTCTTCAGCTCCGATCTCAGCTACTCGCTGTTCGTGATCTCCATTGAGATAGGCGTTAATCAGCGAGATCGCGATAGTTGAAATCCCTCGCTTCTTGAAAATTTGGGCCGCTTCACGAGCAGCGTCTTCGTCTAATTCACCAACAATATCTCCAGCAGCATTAACGCGCTCAGGGACCTCAAGTCGGTCACGACGTTGCACGTATGGCTCTGCAACGTCTTCGTATGCATCCCAGAGGTTGTCTTTCGTTCCATCACGAATCTCGTGGACGTCTCGAAAACCTTCAGTCGTTATGAGACCTACTTTGGGAAGCTCCCGTTCAATGAGTGCGTTCGTGCCGACAGTCGATCCATGGGAGAAAAAGTCTAAATCATCGATCTCAGTATCTGCCTTTAGCAGTCCGTTTATCACTCCCTCTGCTGGGTTTGCTGGGGTTGACGGCGTTTTTTCAATATCTATTTGACCGGTCTCTTCGTTAAACACGATCACGTCTGTAAAGGTGCCACCAATATCCACGCCAGACCGTATCATATCACGATCACAATGACTAGTAGCTGAAGACCTATATAAATTTTTATTATTTTGTAGGTGATTTCGTATATAGTCTAATATACTAACTCGCTATTGAACCACTGTCCTCAGATAGGGGTGTAGTTGAAAGGCGTTCGATAAGCTTAATTCACTATAAATAAAACAGATAGTCGATGCTCGACTATCTTCAGCTGGAAAAAGACCTTTCGGGAGAAGAGCAGCTCATACAAAACACAGCACAGAAATTCGTTGAAGAGTCGGTGCAACCGGCCATTGGTGAGCACTGGATCGATGGAACGTTCCCAACCGATCTTATTGAAGAAATGGGCGAGCTGGGATTTTATGCACCAAACTTAGACGGATATGGGTCACCCAATGTTAGTGAGACTGCATACGGGTTGCTAATGCAGGAGCTCGAGGCCTGTGATTCTGGACTTCGGTCGATGGCCTCGGTGCAGGGTGCACTCGTTATGTATCCAATTCACGCGTTCGGCTCTGAAGAGCAGAAAGAACAGTGGCTTCCCAAACTCGGCCAAGGTGAGGCCGTCGGTTGTTTCGGATTGACTGAGCCGGAGCATGGATCGAATCCGTCAGCAATGGAGACGTATGCCAAACAAGACGGAGATGAATACATCCTATCCGGATCAAAGACGTGGATTACGAACTCCCCAATCGCCGATGTTGCCATCGTCTGGGCTCGAGACCGGTCTGATCCAGATACACCGGTGCGGGGTTTCTTGGTCGAAACGGATCGGGATGGTGTGACGACAAACAAAATCGATGAAAAGCTATCTCTGCGGGCGTCAATCACTGGCGAAATTTCCCTTCAGAACGTTCGGGTTCCGAAGGAAAATCTGCTGCCAGACGTGAAGGGGATGAAGGGGCCGCTCTCCTGTCTTACACAGGCTCGCTACGGCATTGCATGGGGTGCAGTTGGAGCAGCGCGAGACTGCTTTGAGACTGCCCGTCAGTATGCGACCGACCGCGAGCAGTTTGGTGGCCCAATTGCTCGGTTTCAACTCCAACAGGACAAGCTAGCGGAGATGGCAACACAAATTACACTAGCTCAGTTGCTGGCCCACAGACTTGCTGACCTGAAAGAACGGGGTGAACTTCGACCACAACATGTTTCGCTAGCTAAACGCAATAACGTCCGAATGGCTCGTGATCAGTCGCGTATTGCTCGAGAAGTACTCGGCGGAAATGGAATCACGGCCGATTATTCGCCAATGCGACATATGGCTAACTTAGAGACAGTCTATACCTACGAGGGAACACACGATATTCATACGCTCATCCTCGGAGAGGACCTAACTGGGTTCGCTGCCTACGAATAAGTATGGTCGGCGAAGCACGCGACGCAGCTGGTGAGGAAGGACCGCTGGAAGGAATTACTGTTTTAGATGCGTCACGGGTCCTTGTTGGCCCCTTCTGTACGATGCAACTTGGTGATCTTGGAGCAGATGTTATCAAGATCGAGCGGCCAGATGGTGGTGACCAAACGCGTGGCTGGCATCCTCCAACCGTTGGTGACAGCGAGGAGAGTGCCTATTATGTGAGTGTCAACCGGAATAAACGCTCGCTGACGCTCAATCTTGCGAGTGAAGAGGGACAAGCAATCTTTCGTGAGCTTGCAACCGAAGCAGATGTTCTGGTAGAGAATTTTCAGGTCGGAACGATGGAGAAATGGGGATTAGACTACGGGACACTGCGCGAAGAGAACCCCTCGCTTATCTACTGTTCACTCTCTGGATATGGAGAATGGGGACCATACAAGGACCGTCCTGCCTATGATATCATGATGCAAGCAGAGGGTGGTATGATGAGTATTACTGGTGAGGAAGGCGGTCCACCAGTTAGGGTTGGCGTCGCGATTGCTGATATCGGAGCCGGAATGTATGCTACTCAGGCTATCCTTGCCGCACTTTTACACCGCGAGCTCGGCGATGGGGGTGGCCAGAAGATCGACGTAAGTCTTCTCGATGGGCAGGTCGCGTGGATGAGTTATATGGCTTCAAACTATTTCGCAACGAACGACCCACCACAACGGATGGGAAGTAAACACCCGACGATCACACCATATCAGGCCTTTGAAACCAGCGATGGGTATGCTGTAGTTGCTTCTGCATCTGAGCAGATCTGGCCAAGGTTTTGTCGTGCTATCGACAGAGAAGACCTACTCGATATTGAGCGGTTCGAAACGAATTCAAAGCGAGTCGAACACCGGGCAGAGCTTGACGAAATCCTCGAAGCGGAGTTTGTTCAGTATACAACTGCTGAGATTGTTGCTCGTATGGAGGAAGTAGGCGTTCCAGCAAGCCGCGTCCGTGATTTAGAGGAGGTGTTTGACCACCCACAGGTGCAAGCACGAAATATGCGTCAAACAATATCGCATCCGACTATTGATTCTCTTGAGATGGCCGGATGTCCAATGCATTTCTCAGAGACTCCAGCTAGTATTGAGACTCACCCACCACTACTTGGTGAACACACGGAAGATATTCTTCAGGAGCTAGGCTTCGAGATGGAAGAGATTACCCAACTCACCAATCAGGGAATCATCTGATCAATTGCGAAGGCTATGAATTGGCCGGCCAGATGGATCGAATGTTCACATATGTTGTCTGGAAGCCAAGTCAGTCACCAGTGCAAAGAATCCGTAACTGATAGTCTCCTCGCTAGCCGAATCGTATACTTCGGGAACGGTAGTAGTTGGGTGATATCTGGCTGTATTAGATGAGGTAACCGATGTTAGCCGTGTTTAGCTTCGCTATTGGTTGTATATCTCCGGCTCAGGTATAGATAAACCACCATAACAGCCGAGGCTCCGGTTTTGTGATAATATAAAGTCAAAAGAAAACATTGGAGAGACTATGGAGACACGCACTATTGACGTTCGAGCTGTCCAGACTCAACCTACTCTTGGAGATATCGAGTACAATACTCGCATCGCCGAGGAAGCGATAAAGAAAGCGACAGCTGACAAAATCGATTTGCTTGTCTTCCCTGAGTTGTTCCTCACAGGATACCACGTAGGAAAGCTAGAAGCGGCCGTAGTTGAAGAAGCAGAGGAGGCTATCAACAAGCTTACTGCTGCTGCAACGGAGACAACTGTAGTCATTGGTACCGTGACTAAAAACAGCGAGGAGCAGTATAACTCTGCGGCTATCATCGATCAAGGGGAACACATCGGAACATATCATGAGACACACCTTTATGGGAAGGAAGGAACGGTCTTTGATGCCGGCTCATCATTTCCGGTTTTTGAAACCAGTGCGGGTTCTCTTGGTATTCAAATTTGCTATGATGTTGAATTTCCAGAAGTTGCACGACAGTTGACGTTAGCTGGTGCTGAAATTCTGATTACGCCACTCGCAAACATGCGGCCGTTCCAATCTGACCAGCCAATCTTTGGGGCAGTCCGAGCGCTCGAAAATATTCGACCGCATATCATTTGTAATCGAGTCGGCGAAGAACGGGGTATTGAATTCTTTGGCAAAAGCGCGATTTTCAATGAGCGGGGCAGGCTCTTGTCTCAGGCGGCGAAGATATCACCACCGAGTTGACTGCGGCCGTTGAGCTACAAGCGGAAGGCGCTGAAACCCTCCGATATATTGATGATCGACGACCAGAAATCTATGATAGCAATCACAGAGAATGAGAATTTTAGAGCTGTCCAGCTTAGTGATTCCTCGGGTAGTGTAGTGCTGTCTAATTGAACACTTCTGTGCGGGAATAGCATTTCAGCAGGTACTGTGCGGTATCACAGTTGAACTGGAAAATCATAATTTTGTGGACAATGTGATGAAGTAGTCTCATTTCTGTTTCTCGTGGAAGTACAGATGTATCTATTGAGTCCCTCTATCACTTCGACTGGCTTTGTTGCAATTCCTCTCGGGTAGTCTTACAGTTACACCTGTACAGATGCTATCGCTGACCCTTTATTGGATTTCTCCATAGTTGCTTTTTAATTATATGCCACATTGTAGATGACTGTAAACAGTATTCAATTATACATCTTGAAATTGGATCTGGTACATTCGCAGAGGGTCCGTTAGGATAGAATTCACAATATTCGAAAAGTATATTGATGGTCGTCCTCATACCTCATTTACCAATAGGCTATAGGTTAAATATGTCAGGAAAATCACAAAGTGGCTTAGAAAAAACACTTGGAAAAAAAGAGATGCTAATCTTGTCGTTCGGTGCTATGATTGGGTGGGGATGGATTATCCTCACTGGTGATTGGGTCCAAGATGGTGGTCCAATAGGTGCCGTTACGGCGTTCCTCATCGGTGGGTTCGTCGTCTGTATAGTTGCAGTCATATACAGCGAATTAGCCTCATCAATGCCACTAGTCGGTGGAGAGCACGTTTACAGCCTACGCGCACTTGGTCCGATAGGATCGTTTGTCTGTACTTGGGCGATCATATTTGGCTATGTTACAGTGGCTGCTTTTGAAGCAGTTGCGTTACCGTCTGCGATGGCGTTTATTGTCCCCGGATTCAACACATTTCCACTCTGGAGTGTAGCTGGTGAACCCGTCTATGCGACCTGGATTCTCGTGGGAGTACTTGGAACGGTAGGAGTCACGTATCTGAATTATATCGGAATTAAAATAGCAGCGCAATTTCAGATAATCATGACCCTCGTTATTGCGTTTGCAGGTGTCGTACTCATTGCTGGCGCAGTTACTAGTGGTCAACCATCTCCTGACAGTTCATTTGGTGCAGGAACTGCTGGTATTCTTGCTGTTGTTCTGATGACGCCGTTCATGTTCGTCGGATTTGACGTTATTCCGCAGTCTGCAGAAGAAGCGGACATACCGCCACGAACGCTTGGTCTTTTGATTCTCCTTTCTGTTGGAATGGCAGCACTGTTCTATATAGCAGTTATTTGGGGATCCAGCCGCGCGCTTCCAGGTGCAGAGCTCGTCGAAAGCCCCCTCCCAGCTGCAGAGGCAATGGCTGTCCTCTATGATAGCCAGACTATCGGCCAAATTATGGCACTTGCAGGTGTGGCAGGAATCCTTACAAGCTGGAATGCTTTCATTATTGGTGGCAGCCGAGCACTGTTCGCTCTTTCGGAATCTGGTATGCTTCCAGAGTTTCTCTCAAAAGTACACCCAGAGTACAACACCCCCAGCAATGCCATCCTGTTAGTCGGTGGGCTGTCCGTACTGGCACCGTTTTTCGGTGAACAGATGCTGACATGGATTGTTAACGCTGGAGGACTCGGCATTGTCGTTGCTTGGTTTTTAGTTGTTGTCTCGTTCCTAGTTCTTCGATATCGCGAGCCAGAAATGGAACGTCCCTATAAGGTTCCGGCTGGGCTGTTTGTGGGAGTAGTTGCGTTCATTACGACGGCAATTTTCATTTTTCTCTATCTCCCTGGTGGTCAATCTGCACTACTCTGGCCGTACGAATGGCTGATCGTCCTCGGATGGTGCGTCCTGGGAATCGTACTCTATCTACTCTCTGGAGATTCTGAAGTGGAGACAGCTGAGGAAGTAGCTGAAAAGGTGAGCGCTTTGAAAGACGACTAAGCCGGGCTCTGGAAGGTTTAAACCCGTTTTGACGGATTCGCCGGCAAATTCGATATTGAGGACATGCTTGCTCAGACCAACAGTGACAGCGTTACTGTGGAGGAGGCACCGGAGGAAATCGGCTATTACGTGAACAAACCGTGCGAACCGCATGAGGAGTATCACGCGTTCCTCGAACTGCATATCGAACAGGGTCCAAAGCTGGAAGGAAAGGAAATCACCGTCGAAGTCGTTGAAGGCGTCTACGGGATGGCTGGGCTCGAGTCGACAATCTCTGGTGACTCCGACCACGCAGGCCCCTCTTCGATGCATTCGCGCAAGGACGCGCTCTTCACCGCTTCAGATACTGTTAGAGCTGTTCGCCGGTTCCCGAATCAGTTGGCAACGGATATGGCTATAACTGTCGGCAAACTTGATGTTTGCTCCGTCCAATTAAGATCATCCCTTCGGAGGTCCGCTTCACGGCTGGCGTCGGAAATTATAACGATGCCGTCGTGGAGAACTCCTGCGAACGTGAGGGAACCGACTACGATCTCAAGGAGATCTGGCAAATCACACATACCGAGTTTTCGCCGATGGTTATTAAGGCCGCGATCAAAGCAGCACGTAAAGTAGACACGTCACACCCCACTATAATCAGCGGTACGGGGCACGAGGCAAGTTATTTAAACGACTCTACGAAAACGGCGATGCTTTTCGTCCCGAGCATCAATAAGAAAACTCACGATGAAGCCGAGTACACCGACTGGGACGACGCCATCACGGATTCAGAAGTGTACGCTGAAATGACTAGATAGCTCTCGAACTAATCTCTTAACATCCCTTCATTAGTCATAGTAGACTTCCTGTAGACTATACAGCGGGGAGCACATCCGACTTCACTACAATTGAATTGCGAGGTCCGCTGTCGCGATGACGATCTCAGTGATGGCGATAAAGAGGCTTATCCCACTCGAACGAATCGTGCTGAGGAGTCACTGAGCTACGGAACCGCCACTGAAACGAGCCGAACCGCTAACTCAGAACACTGCTTTGATGCTGGATTCGAGCGCGGCGATCGCCTTGTCGATCTCGGTCTCATCAACACACAGCGGCGGGGCGACGAGCAGTTGAATTCCCGGACGGCCAAGTCCGAACAACACACCTTGGTTACTAGCATGCTTCAGAACCTGTTTGACAGGATTGTCCGCGCCGCACACCCGCGGATCAACCAACGGCTCGCCGGTGCCGGGGTCGGCGAACTCGACACCCCAGAGAAGCCCCCGACCATGGACAGAGCTGACGACATCGAACCGCTCATCGATAGTCTCAAGGCCGGCTTTCAGTCGCGGTTCTATTGCCCGTGCATTTTCGAGGAGATTATCCTCGTACGCATCGATCGCGGCCAATCCAGCCGCGCACCCGACCGGATGGCCGGCGAAAGTTTGCCCAACGTCGAAGCCATCATCCTCAAGATGGGTTGCGAACTCTTCTCTCACCATGACGCCTGCGAGGGGAACGTATGAACTTGTGACGCCCTTCGCGAATGTCATCATATCCGGGTTGATATCCTCGGTGTCAACGCCGAACCATTCGCCACAACGACCGAAACCGGTGATCACTTCGTCGGCAATCAAAATAATATCGTACTCATCACAGAGTTCCCGGACCCGTTCATAATACCCTGGTGGAGCGGTAAACCCCCCACTAGAGCCAGCGACGATCTCAGTCAGGAGCGCAGCGATCGAGTCTGGTCCTTCATTACGAATAACGAATTCGAGGTGGTTCGCAGCCCTTTCGGCGAGTTCTTCACCTGTCGCGCCACCAAACGCAGATGGGATCGGCGGCAAGAACTTAGCGTTCCCTGTGGTCGCCGCGTGGGCTTCAATAGCGGTTCGGGTATCCGTATCGCCGGTCAAGCTAGCCACCCCGTAGGTTGCTCCGTGATATGACCGCCAGCGGGTGAGCACTGTCGGCGAACCGGTGTACTCCCGGGCGATCATCACTGCGGTCTCATTTGCCTCGCTGCCGGAGACTGAGAAGACGGTTCTTGCCATCGGATCTGGGGCGATTTCAAGCAGGCGCGCCGCTAACTCGCTTCGCGTGTTGTTGTGCTTGCCGGAGGAAACATACGGAATTCGGGAGAGTTGTTCGGCGATTGCGTCGATAATCTGCTGGTTGCTGTGGCCAGCGTTGACGCAGTACAACTGTGACTGGAAGTCTAGATAGTCCGTACCGTCGGCGTCGGAGACGGTGACACCATTCCCGTCAATGAGCGTCGCCACCTCTTCGTCCGCGGTGTACCAGTGCGGAACCGGCATTGAGGAGCGCTCCTCTACCGGCTTCGGTCGTTCGGATGCCATACCATCACACACATCATACTATTGTATAAATACACCGGCCAGAACTCGACGCGTACATCACAAGCATTCTTGAGCACGGTTTCGAGCGGTCCGATCATTTTATCAATCCACTCACTGGCCACCGTTACTCTACCTCGAAAGGCCAAGCGTGTAGCCGAAGTGATCGGGCCAATCGGCGCTGTAGGCGTAGTTCGTACATGGGGACAGCCGGATCAACCAGCAAAAACGAGTTCTCGAATCCCGATTGCCGATATTCAGCAGAGTCGGAACGCTAACCACACACCTCTCGCTGCCATTGGCATTGACTACTTCGAGACTATCCGTCTGTGAATGGTACCCCAGATTCCAGGTGCTGTAATCGTTATAGACGTTCACAAAAAGTATGTCTCTACAATCCCTCAGAGATGGCCAGGACACCGTCGCCGTGATGAGTACTGGGTGGCAATCAGAGCGCCGTTCAAAACAAAAGTAGTCGGCTCAGTCGCCCTGGGTTGGTGGTTACTGGACTGTGTGAGGTCGCACAACCTGTACTGGAACCCTCGTCTGAGGCGGTGGTGACCTCATTATCGGACGGGCTGGTGGTTGGCCTAGTACGGAGTAGAGTTGTTATTTACTTGGTCCTCGAGCTGGTGGGTTCGTTTGTCGTTGCTAACGACGTTGAGCCATCCTTGGAGTAAACGGTGAAGAACAAAGGTGTGACGGAACAATTATAAACTAATCGTGAACCAGTACGTCTAATACCGTCGTGCCGTCTTGTTGCCGGCCATCGGTGATTGCTGAGGTGATTTCACTCGCAGATTTGACTATCCGGCCGTTTGCACCGTAGCTCTCTGCGTTTTTGGAGATATTCAGGGCCGGTTCGAAATCCATCCCAACGAAATCGTGCTCGTCCTCGCTGCCACCGAGTACCCGAAGAGTATTGTCCTTAAGAATGCGGTAGTTCCGATTATCCGCGACGACGACGGTGAGATCGACATCGTACCGAACGGCGGAGTAAATCGACTGTGGATAGTAGAAATACGATCCATCGCCGATGAACGCGACTACATCCCGCGACTCGGGTCGTTCGCGTTCAGCAATCGCCGCGCCGACCGCCGCCGGGAGTCCGTATCCAAGCCCACCGCTTTTGTTCGCGATCTTTCCTTCGGGGCCGTATGGAACGTGCCACCGAACTGCTCGTCCGCTCGTAACGCCTTCGTTGACGAGGAAGGCGTCCGACGCGGATTCGAACATTGCCTGTCCGAGTTCATCTTTCGACGCACGAGGATCATCATCGTTCGTGCCAGCAGGTCGTTGCTGTTCGCTGAACGCCTTGATCGCCTCGCGAGCGGTCTCGATTCGCGTCTGCCGTTCGTCCGCCGAGATGCGCGATTCGAGTTCTACGGCCAGTTCGCTCATGACGGCGCCGGGATCACCCAGCACGGAGATATCGGCCGGGCGGTTTTTGCCGAGTTCGCGCGGATTCGGTCCGATCTGAATAATCGTTGTCTCCGGCGCGAAGAGCGGTTCCTCATGGCGGATCGACGTTGTCAGCGACGAACAGCCGACGAGAACGACCGTGTCGGTATCAACGAGTTCGGCGAACTGATTTTCCGTCCCGGGGACGTGATGACCCCACTGAGGGTGTCCCATTGGGAAGTTGACTTCTCCGGGAAGGAACTCACCGTGAACTCGGGCACCGCTCGCCTCAGCGAACGAGACGGCTGCATCGACGGCCTCCGGTCCGGATCGGGCGATTTCGTCGCCGGTGATGATCACTGGCTCTGTTGCATCGGCTATCTCGGAGGCGGCGGCCGCGATGGATTCGGCGTCGCCGCGTCCGGCACTCGGAATCGGCCCGAGGCGTTCGACCTCACGGTCCGTCTCGTCCAGCATCACGTCCAGTGGAAGGCCGAGGAAGACAGGACCGGTCGGCGGGGTGAGTGCGTAGCGGATCGCGCGGCGTAACATCGTCGGAAGAGCATCGACGGATTTGACTTCGGCGCTCCACTTCGTGTACTGGTGTACCATCGCCTCGAGATCGCCGGAGAGAATCGGCTCTTCATGCTGGAAGTCGGTGCTGTGATTGCCGGCCGTCACGAGCAACGGCGACCCGGCGAAATAGGCGCCGATAACGTTGCCGATCCCGTGTGCGAGACCTGGAGCAACGTGCAGGTTGGCGATCCCTATCGGGTTGACCTGGTCGTCGTGGTGGGAGTGAAAGCGCCGCGTTCTGGCGTAGCCTGAAGCCATTCCGACGGCGACGTCTTCGTGAAGACCGAGGACGTACTCGATTGAACTCTCGCTCAGCGCCTGGACGACCGGGAGTTCAGTTGTTCCAGGATTACCGAAGAAGTGTTTCACTCCATACTGTTCCAACGCCTCGGCGACGTACTCGGCCCCTGTTCGGGCGGTTGTCATATCTGTTAGCACCAAACAAGTGGCTAAATAAGTTTGGGTCGGTCCGTACGTCCGGACAGGCCGGTGGTCGGGAAGTGACTGCTCGCGATCTTCGGGAGTTCCTTCCTGTCTTCGAGTGAGACGCACGGGACGAGTCCGGTATTCATCAGAAATAGTCAACGAATGAGTATCTTGATTATGAGTGACACGATAGAAAGTACGCAGAGCAAGTGTATGAAAGAGTCCGACAGATCGGGTGCGTTCGACCACCTTTTTACGGCGACGGTGCAAGACCAGATCGGAAGCACGGGGTACGGTGACTGGCGGCTGGTATCAGCCTCTGACGCAGTGTCGCTGGGGTATGGATTCCCCTACCCGTCCTCGCTTCCGTCGGACGATCTCGTTACAGTCACTGAGGCCGTGCTCGCAGACGAAGGCGAGCACGTTCTTCAGTACGGCGGCGGCAGCTACACCGAGCAGCTCACGGATTTTCTCGTCGAACGCGCCCAAAGCAGCGACATCGACTGCGATCCATCGAACATATTGCTGACCAACGGGGGAACTCGCGCCATCGACGTCGTTTGTCGGGCGTTCCTCGAACCAAGCGATTCACTGATCGTAGAGGGGCCGACGTTCATGGGAGCGATCAGCGTCTTCAGAAACCACGGCGTAGAGATCGACAGCTTCGACGTCGATACCGACGGACTCGACGTTGATGCCGTCGCTGAGGAGTTGCGTACGCGCGAACGAGAAGGTCGCGAGATCCCGAAACTACTGTACACGATTCCGAACTTCCAGAACCCGACCGGAGTCACGCTCTCATTGGACCGCCGAAACCGACTGCTTGAATTGGCCGATGAATATGATTTCGTACTCATCGAAGACGATGCGTACGGTGATCTTCGATACACTGAGCACGAACTGCCGACGCTCAAAGCCCTCGATGACACGGGACGAGTCGTCCGCATCGGTACCTTCTCTAAGACGATCGCTCCGGGCGTCCGAACCGGTTGGATCATCGCGAACAACGAAATCGTCGAAGCGCTTCGCAAACTCAACGCCGGCGGAACGAACACGTTCACGCGGAGTCTCGTCGCTCACTACTGTACGACGGGAAAGCTAGACGAGCACATCGAGGAGTTACGAGACGTGTACGAGGAGCGACGCGATCGAATACTCCACGCCTTGGAAACGCACATGCCGCCGGCCGCCGAGTGGACCGAACCCGAGGGCGGATTCTTCGTCTGGGTCACGCTCCCGATACACATCGACACCGAGGAGATGCTGCACGACGCAGCTGAAAACGGCGTCACCTATCTACCTGGGTCGATGTTTTTCCCCACGGACGAGGGGAGCAACAGTTTGCGGCTCTCGTTCAGCTACGTCCCGCTCGACGAGCTCGAACGCGGGATAGCGGCACTCGGTCGAACGGTTCGAGAACGGCTATGAGACGATCGGTTCGATAAGCGCAGAAATCAGACTCGTTCTCGGCGCGAGCTGCCTCATCTTGTGTCCTCATACCTCGAATTGACGTTCTCCGCATGACCGAAGTCGTGGAATTTTTCTGTTTTCCGTGTAACCATGAGCCGACAGGGGTACAGCTCCGGGTACGGAGACCGCCGAATCCCTTCGCTACGACTCAGTTCCGCACCACTCCATCGCCGTCAGCGCGAGCGTCTGTGCGGTCTCGACCAGCGAGTCGACCTCGACGAACTCGTCTGCACCATGGCCGCCCTGACCACGCGGACCGACGGAAATTGCCGGAATGTCATAGTAAAGCTCGTAGAATCGTTCGTCGACACCGCCGAGTCCACCGACGTACGAGGTTTCGCCGCCGGTAACCTGTTCGGCGTGCTCCGTCGCGAGTTGGACGATCTGCTGATCGGTATCGACTTCGTGCGGATCGGCGTCCCAGCCGAACCACTCGATCTCCGGTTCGTGCTCGGCCAGCCAGGGATTATCCTCGGCAACACCCATGATGGCGTCGATCACTTCCTGGCGAACCTCTTCGCTCCGCTCGCCCGGCGGCCAGCCGATGCGGCCGGTCAACACCGCCTCACCGGGCACTTTCGATACCCAGTCGCCTGCCTCCGCGACGCTGACACTCAGGTTAGTCTCGCTTCCTTCGGCCTTCGGATCCTGCTCGACGGCGGGTTCGTACGAGATCCGTTCGCGTCGTTTCTGATCGAGTTCTTCAAGCGCGTGATAGACGTCCATCGCGTTCCCAATCGCGTTCACTCCGCGATACTTACGGGCGGTGTGGGCGGCCTTTCCGGGGACCGTCACCCGAAAATACGATACCCCTGCGCCCGCGATGCCGATGTTCGGGACGCCGAACGGCTCCGGTATAATCGCCGCATCGGGCTGGTAGCCGCGTTCGAGCGCGGAGAGTACGCCGCCGACGCCGCCAGCTTCCTCCTCGATCGTCGTCTGGAGCAACAGGTCGCCCTGAAGCTCGATGTCCAGTTCTTCGAGGACCTCGTACGCGTGGATGAACGCGGCGATGCCACCTTTCATGTCCATCGTCCCGCGACCGTACATCTTGCCGTCTTCGATCGTCGGATCCCACGGATCGTATGTCCAGTCAGACACCGGTTCGGGGGTTACGACGTCAATATGGCCGCTGAACACGAGGCTCGGCCCATCTCCAGTACCTGTCCGTTTACCAACGACGTTCGGGCGGCCATCGTAGCCGAACTCTTCGTACGTAACCGTCTCGAAGAAGCCGGAATGGTCTTTGAGATTGTCCACCGTCGGTTCCCAGGTGTCGATCTCTAGATCGTGTTCCTGAAGACGGTCGTAAACGAGCTGTTGGCCGGGTTGTTCCTGCCCCGAAACGGATTGCGCCGCGACAAGTTCTTCGAGCAGGTCCAGCATCCGACCCCGTTTTTGTTCGATATGGTCACACACCTCAGACTTCATGCTCCCATCAATCACGGTATCTGGTTTATATTTTATCCTACATGGGAGACAGGAGTTGACTGAGACGCAACGGATATCCGCGAGATAGACCGAAGACCAGTCAGCGATCGCGCCCGTGGCGCTTTGATCCCTCTTCACCGATACCTTTAGGTCGATGTCAACAGATATCAACGTTATGTCCGAAGCACAGCGCCGTGAGGTTATAGACCGGGTCGAAGAGACGCGTGACGAACTAATAGCGCTCGTCGAATCGCTCGTCGAACAGCCGACCCACGAGGGGAACGAAGCGGCCGGGCAGGAAGTCATCATCGACGAACTGGAAAGGATCGGACTCGAGACGGACGTCTGGGAACCGGACGTCTCGAAACTGGAAGACCACCCCGGCTACTTTGATACAAAAATCTACGAGGAGTATGGCTACGAAGGTCGGCCGAATGTCGCCGCCACCATCGAAGGATCGGGGGACGGACGCTCGCTCGGGTTCATGGGTCACATCGACGTCGTCTCCGTCGACGAGGACAAGTGGACCTATGATCCGTGGGTGGCGACGGTCGAAGACAATCGCATCTACGGCCGCGGGTCCTGTGACATGAAGGGCGGTCTCGCCGCCGGGATTCACGCGGCAAAGGTACTCGACGAACTCGGGATCGAACTCGCCGGTGATCTGATCCTCGAGTCGACGATCGATGAGGAAGCCGGTGGGACCGGTGGTGCGCTCTCCGCACTCGAGCGCGGCTATCAACCCGATGCGGCGATCATCACGGAGCCATACGGCGTTCCGGACATCGGCGTCGCCAGTGCGGGCGTGCTCTACTTCAGAGTGATCGTCCCGGGCAGAGCGGCCCACGCTGCACACGCGTTCAACGGAGTCAACGCGGCTTGGAAGGCGACACGGATCTTTGAAGCGCTCAGAGAACTCGAGGCCGAGCGCAAACAGCGCATCTCCTTCCAGCCTGCGGTCAACGAGCGACCGGAGGCGGAAGGGAGCGTGACCAACCTGAACGTCGGAATCTTTGATTCCGGTGATTGGCCGTCGACGGTTCCCTCCGAAGCGACGATGGAGTGTCGGCTTGGATGGCCGCCCGGTGAATCACGCGAAGAAGTGCGTGCGGAGATCGAAGAGACGATTCAGGGGGTCGTCGAGGAAGACGAGTGGCTCTCAGAGAACCCGCCCGAAATCGAGTGGTTCGGCTGGAGCGCGGAGGCTCACGAAGTTGACCGCGACGCGGAGATTACACAACTCGCCAGCGACAACGCAGAATCCGTCATCGGCGAGGAAGGAACGTGGGTCGGCGGATTGGCGGGATTGGACGAACGGTTCTACGTCAACTACTACAACATCCCGTGTCCGAGCGTCGGGCCCCGCGGAGAGAACATCCACGGCGCGGACGAGTTCGTCGAGGTCGACTCGCTGGTCGAGACCGCACAGACGCTCGCGCTGACGGCGATCGATTGGTGTGGCACCACGGAGTGAGTTACGGTCGACCAGGCCTCCGTCTCCGTGTATACCTCGCTGAACGGCACTCGCGCTGTCGGAGATCGATTTGCCGGTGAAAAGAGCGACACACGTCCTATCCAGCGGTAACTTCAGTCCAGATCTCGTCGTACCGATCAATGACGTCGTCAGAGCGGGGCCAGTTGTGATACATCCGGTCGAACTCCTCGTCGGTGATGACGAGGTCGTCGATGAAATCCTCAGCGTCGCCATGCTTCTCCCACTCGTCGTCCCACTTTTCGCGGATGGTGTCTCCGAGCGCGCCGTCGGTGAACTCGTCGTTTTCGAACGGCGGGCGATACACGGTCGTTTCGACGAACTTCTCCCAGCCGAGGTCAGTGAAGAGGTGGTCGATGTACATCGTCGCCGTGACCGGGTTCGGGGCGTTCCGCGGCAACAGGATCACGTCCGTTCCCCAGGTCGCGCCTTCTTCAGGGATAAACCAGTCGACGTCGCCGCCATGGTTGTACATCGCCCTGAACGCTCGTCCGTCGGTGTGGGTGCCGATCGCCGCGTCACCGCTCATTACGAGTTGCATCTGCGTCTCGTGTTCGTCGGCGTAGTTGAAGACGAGGTCGCGCTGCTGTTCGAGCACTTCTTGTATCTCGTCGAAGTCGTCCGGATCGTTCGGATCCTGCCCCGTGTACAGGGCGCCGGCAGTGCAGAGTATCCCGCCGTGGTGTGCCATCATCGAAATCTGATCCGCGTACTCCTCGTCCCAGAGGATGTCAAGCGACTCGGGCGGGTCCTCGACTTCATCGGTGTTGTACATCACGATCGGACTGATCACAACCGAGTGTGGCAGACCGTAGACGCCTCCAACGCCGTCATCACTCCAGAACATTTCCCGATGTGGGTCGAGATACTGATCAGCCACATCGACGTTCGGCATCTCGTCGATCGGAATCGGTTCGATCATATCCTCTTCCCGAGCGCGGTGAACCCACTCCGTGAAGGCCCCGATGTGATCGATGCCGTGATTCTCTTGATTCGCCTGAAGGGTGCTGAACCAATCTGTCGGCGTCGAGTACGCCTCCGTGCTGTAGTTGCTGAGATCGTACTCCTCGGCGAAATCCTCGGCTCCCCACTCATTCCACTCGACGTACCAGTTCCACGCGTTGAGGCCGTCTCCGTACTCGTCGGGCGGCCAGTTATCGAAATCGATCTCAACCGGTCTGACGTCCGTCCCGCCATCGTCTCCACCGAGACAACCGGCCAGACCCGCTATGCTAGCTGCACTCGCACCTTTGATGACGTCGCGTCGGTTAACCATCGTGTTATCACACCACAACTCATCACGGCACCTTATTTAAATATTCGGTCAGTATTAATATGAATTTCGACAGGAAGAGAAGCCTGCTGAGAGTACCTACGCCGATAGTCACCAGCCGAGACCGGACTGCAACCGGCGTTTCATCGCCCGGACCGGTGTGGACACAATCGGTTGAGCTGAACACAATCTTTTCACGGGTTGATCTGATTTCACGAGATGACTAAACAACTAAATAACAGTTACGCATTATTTGGGCTCATGGTCGTTGAGACTGTGATCGCTGGCGGACATCTCGTGACGGCCACTACCGTCCGCCAAACTAGTATTGCGATCGATAACGGGATCATCGTCTCTATCGGGAACGAAGAGGTACTTCCGGACGCACGCCGCCGGATAGATGCGACGGGCCAACTGATCATTCCCGGGGTAGTTGATCCACATGTTCACATTGACGAGGTGCCGGGAAATCGCGCGGGCACCTACGAGAGCGAAACCGCCGCTGCTGCGCTTGGCGGGGTGACGACGGTCCTCGACTTCGCTTGGCAAGGGACTGACCGAAGTATCGCGAACGAAAACAGCAACCTCTACGATGGCATCGAACACAAGAAGGCGAAAGCGGACCAAGCGTACGTCGATTACGGGCTTCACGGTGTCCTTCATCGCGATGATCCTGAGACGCTAGCGCAGATCGATACCGCGGTCGACGCTGGCGTCACGTCGTTCAAGCTGTTCATGTCGACTTATGACGTCGGGGTGAACGCGGGGTTCCTCGATCGTGCCTTCCGCCACATCGCTGACCGAAACGCCGTGGCGATCGTCCATACGGAAGAGCCGGCGGTCTGTACCGCGCAACTCGACCGCCTCCGGGAAGCGGGAAAAGGTGACGCCATTCACTACCCCGACTCGCGACCGGATTACGCCGAGGCCATGGGTGCGGCCGCTGCACTCCGACTAGCCGACGAAACTGGTGTCAAATACTACGGCGTTCACACCTCGTGTCGGAAAGCCGCCGAAGAAATCGAACGGTTCCGCCGCGACGGAAGCCGTATTCGGGCAGAGACGTGTACCCACTATACGGTGCTCGACGACTCGGTGTATGAGGAACAGGGAACGCTCCCTATAGTCGCGCCACCGATACGCACTGACGACGATCGGGAAGCGATGTTCGATTACCTCGAGAAAGGCACCCTGAGCGTGGTGTCCACCGACCACGTAGTCTACCACCGAGCGTTCAAAGAGGTAGAGAACTGGTGGAACAGCCCCTACGGTGCGAACAGTGTCCAGTGGAGCCTCCCCCTCTTCCATCAGGAGGCCGTGGTCGAACGCGGCTACTCCTATCCGTTTCTGGTTAGTGTGATGTGTACCAACCCGGCCGAAACCTTCGGACTGCCACAGAAGGGAACCCTCGAACCCGGTACCGACGCGGACATCGTCTTGTTCGATCCGAACGAGTCCCAGACGGTCACGTCGAGCAGAAACGCGTCAAACGCGACGTTCTCGATTTACGAGGGACGTGAGGTGACCGGAACGGTGACGACCACTCTCGTTCGCGGACGGGTGATCGTCGACGACGGTGAACTCGTTGGCAGTGCCGGCACCGGTTCGTTCGTCGATCGCGACCGACCGCAATGGGAGAAGCGGACGACGCAAACCGCCACGAGATAGCTTTCCGGTGGGACCATGTGAAGTATTATAACAAATCGGGAGAGAAAAGCGTGTGTGAAAGTTGACAAAGACAGGCTCCGAGAGAATATCCTGACCAACGGAACGCTCGGGAGCACGGAGAGGAGGGGCGGGAACGGACGCACGGTGCTGACCGGTTCAATGGCCGACGGACAGGCCCGTGAGTATCTCGTCGGGCAACTGCGATCGCTGGACCTCGACGTTCGTGTCGATCCGGTTGGGAACATCGCTGGTCGCTGGGAACCCGACGGTTGTCCGGAGGACGCGAACCCGGTCGCCGCCGGGAGCCACCTCGATTCGGTTCCGCAGGGCGGGCTATTCGACGGGCCGCTGGGAGTCTACGCCGCCGTCGAAGCGGTTCGGACGCTCCAAGAGAGCGACCTCACGCTCGAAAGGCCGATCGAAGTCGTCTCATTCACCGAAGAGGAGGGACAGCGGTTCAACCGTGGCTTGCTCGGATCGTCGGTTGCGGCCGGGGAACTCTCTGCGTCGGAAGCGCTCACCCTTGAGGACGATACCGGGACGACGCTTTCCGAGTATCTCGAGGACATCGGCTTTCGTGGCGAACAGCGAATCGATGCCGGCGAGTGGGATTCGTGGCTCGAACTCCACATCGAACAATCGACGATGCTTGAAGACACCGGCGTCTCTTCCGGAATCGTGACATCGGTCACTGGTATCACGAACTGCCGCGTCGAAATCAGCGGCGAAGCCGACCACGCCGGTAGTACCCGAATGGACGGTCGAACCGACTGTCTCGTCGCTGCGAGTGAGTTCATCCGTGACATTGAACGGATCGCGACTGAACTCGTCGCAACAAAGAGCGAGTTCGCGGTCGCGACGGTCGGCGAGGTAACGGTCACCCCAAACGCGCGCAATGTCGTTCCAGGGAGCGTAACGCTCAGTGTCGATATCCGCGACGTCGATTTGGATGTGATGGATGAAATCGTCGCACTCACCGATCAAAGTTTGGCGCGTCTGGAACGGGAGCGAGGTGTCGATACGGCACTAGATCGGTATCGGACCGTGGAGCCGGTGCCGATGAGCAAGCGGTGTCAACGAGCGCTCGCCGATGCGAGCAACCGGAACGGTATCGAGACGCGACGGCTGCCGTCCGGCGGCGGTCACGATACCATGCAGCTCGCATCAGTGACCGACGTTGGAATGCTGTTCGCCCCGTCGAAGGACGGAATCTCACACTCACCGCAGGAGTGGACCGCGTGGGAAGAGTGTACCCGGGCGACACAAATTCTCACTGGCGCGCTGGCCGACCTCGCCGGTGCGGTGCCGATCGAGTGAGCGACATCGCCGCGTTGCAGACCGGAGTGCAACGGTGATGGCCCTGCCTATGTGAATGGTCAGCAAATATCACCTATTGTGAAATATATAAATAGATGTTCCTCGTTTTCGGGGACTGATGTCAATTACACAAGCAGAAGTATGTGAACACATCGAGTCGAATCGCAGCGAACTGGTCGACTTTCTCTCGGAGTTAGTGGCTGCTCAATCGCTTCCCGGCGAGGAGCAACCGGCGCAGCGGGTGATGCGCGAGAAATTCGAAGAACTAGGGCTCGAAATCGACGCCTGGGAACCGGATATCGAGACGTTGCGAGAGCATCCGGCGTTCTTCGAGACGAACACGTACACCGAGTACGGGTACGAGGGGCGGGAGAACATCGCAGCAACCGACTTCAGCAACAGTGACGGACCGTCGCTGACATTCAGTGGGCACGTGGACGTCGTCTCGCCCGAGCCACTTTCCGACTGGTCGTACGAGCCGTGGAAGGGAACCGTCGAGGACGGGCGGATCTACGGCCGCGGCACGTACGATATGAAAGGCGGCGTCGCCGCGATGGCAATGGCTTACCAGGCCCTCACAGAACTAGGCGTCGAGCTCGATGGCGATCTGACGCTCCAGACGACGATCGAGGAGGAAGCCGGCGGCGTCGGCGGCGTACTCTCCGCGCTCGAACGCGGCTACCAGCCCGATGCGGCGGTCATCACCGAGCCGTCCGGCGTCCCGACGCTCGGTGTCGCGAGCGCCGGTGTTCGATACTTCCGGGTGCGGGTCCCAGGGGCGGCAGCGCACACGGCTTTCCAATTCCGCGGCGTCGACGCCGTCGGAAAGGCGTTCAAGATCTACCAGCGACTGATGGACCTGTACGAGGAGCGAAACGAGCGTATTGAGGACTACGGCCCCGCCATCAACCAGTATCCGGACGCTGAAGGCAGTACGACGAACCTCAGCCTGACAAACATCGAAGTCCCAGGATCGTGGACGTCGACCGTCCCAGGGGAAGCGGTGATGGAGTACCGGATCGGCTGGCCGCCGAGCGCAGAGCAGACACGCGAGGACATCAGAGAGGAGGTCGAAGCGGCAATCTCCGAGGTCGTCGACGAAGACGAGTGGCTCGCGGAGAACCCGCCCGAAATCGAGTGGTTCGGCTGGAACACGAACCCACATGAGGTCGATTTCGAGAGCGACTTCTTCGAACTCGTCTGCGAGAAAACCAGGCAAACGACCGACGGCGACGTCGACTACCGCGGCGGACTCGCCGGGAACGACGAGCGGTTCTACAATCGGTATTACGACATCCCGTGTCCGAGCGTCGGGCCGCGCGGGGAGAACGCCCACGCTGCGGACGAATTCGCCGAAATCGACTCCCTCGTCGAAACGGCTCAGATCCTCGCGCTGACGGCGATGGACTGGTGTGGTGTTCGCGAAGACTGACTGTCGCACCGGTCCGGTTCGGACGCTTACGTGCACGCAAGCGACGCGAACTCCGCGAGCGGGCCGCTGATCGGATCGGCGCCGACCACCCTTCCTCTTCGGCCGAGAACGATTGGCCGTGTTTTCCTGAAAACTCGGTTCGCGAACCGTCTTCGTATACAGCGCTCCCAACGGTTTGTGGTGTCTAGCGGTGGAGACACCACGCTGATGAACTCGTTCACTACGCGTCGATTCCGTGAACAGTGTTCTCTCCCCAAACACTTATACAGTATTTCAACCACGTAACGACGTAACGCACTCAACAGCGTTAGAGGAGAAACGATGGCAGAATACGACATTATCATCCGCAACGCGTACAGTAACGAACACGACCGGACACTCGCCATCGGGATCGCAGACGGAACGATCGCTACGCTCGAAAAGGAGATCGATGCGGGTGCTGACACCGAAATCGATGCCGAAGAGAACCTCGTCGGACCAGGATTCGTCGACAGCCACATGCACATCGACAAGTCGTTCGCCGCGTGTGGCGAACGGCGGCCGAAAGGGAACGAATCATCGTTCGACTTCGCCGAGATCATGGCTCGCGAAGAGGAGTACTTCGCCGACGCATCCGTCGAAGAGATAACGCAACGTGCGTTACAGAACATCGAAATGGCAGTCGCCGCGGGAACCACCTATATTCGTAGTCACGTCACCGTGAATCACGAGACGTTCGGGCTACAGAATATGGAGGCAGTAACTGCGGCACGAGACGAGGCGAGTCACCTCGCGGACATCCAACTCGTCCCCGCGGCGAGACACGTTCCTGACGAGGCAGGAAAACGGATCCTCAGCGACGCGATCGAACTCGGGAAGCACAGCGGATCGATCAATGAGCCGGTACTCGTCGGCGGGAGCGATCCGGCGGGAAGCAACAAGAACATCGAAGGAACCATCGAAGCGTGGTTCGACATCGCGAGTGAGCACGATGTCGGACTGGACGTGCACATCCAAGACGGCGGAACGCTCGGCGGCTATACCCTCGAACGCCTCCTTGAGTACACCGAGAAGAACGGGTACGACGGCAGGGTGACCGCGAGTCACTGCTTCTGTCTCTCCCACCTCCCGGAGTGGCAGATAGACGGATTGATCGACGAGTTCAATGCACGAGAGACGAGCGTCGTCTCCTGCTATCAGAGTACCAGGCCGTCAATGCCAGTCCGCGAACTCCTGGAAAGCGGTGTTACCCTCGCTCACGGGACTGACAACGACCGGGATTTCGTCTTCCCGCACGGTAACGCCGACTCGCTGGAGGGTGCACTTGTCGAGTCGACCAAACTCCACGGCGATCGGACGTTCGTCGACGACTACCGGTGGTTCGACACAAACGAGGGACTCGGCTGGCTCTGGAGTATGATTACCGAACAGGGAGCGACGGCACTCGATATCGAAAAACAGTACGGCCTCAAAGAAGGGAACCCCGCTAATCTCGTGGTATTTGACGAGCCGTCGCCCCAGTGGGCCATCATTTCGCAAGCGACTCGCCGATACGTCATCAAGGATGGTACAGTCGTCGCTCGGGACGGCGAACTCCTGCCAGAGCACAAAGTAACCGAGTGACGCCAGCATATCAAGGGACCACCTCCCTTGTGATCCATACCGCGTTCTGGACTCGGTGATAACAAAGAAAGATATAGACGTGCCTGCAGCGGTGTTCTAGGTGAATTGCGGTCTAATTTCCTCGGTAGGAAACTCTGATTATCTTATGAGATTCATTCTGCCGGGTATCCGTATATCCTGAGCGGTTAGTGGATTTCGAATATACGGAAAAATGTATGAGAATAGATTACTACTGAGAGGTGAATACAGGTCGGCAACTAGTGAATATTTACATCAGTACTTCAGTAAAGCGATGCTTATGTTTATAAATTTTCACCAGTGAAAAGTAGTGTATCGATAAGTGAATTAAAAACGGAGGGTTTTAGCTCTCATACAATATTAATTCCTTTATTTGGGACTGGACTGTTGTAAATACCTGAAGTTTAGCTCAAGTTCATTACTTATACCGAGGAGTAAATCAGGAAGCTCGTCCGTGAACCAGTCACCTTTCATTCGGTGTGTCGGTCCAGACACGCTCAGTGATCCGAGTGCTCTGTCCCTGGAGTCCATAATGGGGACGGAGACGGCCTTCAACCCGTCAACGTTCTCCTGATTGTTGACGCTGTATCCCCGGGTTTGAATTCGGTCTATCTCCTCAAAGAGTTCATCTCGGCTGGTAATTGATTGGGGCGTCAGTTCCGGAAGTCCGTACTCGTCAATAAGATTGTCAACCTCCGCCGTTGACCACGTCGAGAGAATTGCTTTCCCGGCGGCGGTAGTGTGAACTGGGTCAGACTTTCCCAGTTTCGTATTGATCTGGACGCCGTTCTCACCAATGCTCTGAAGAACGTAGATTGTCTGTCCGTGTTCTTCAATTATGAACTGGACGAGTTCACCCGTTTCCTGTGCGAGCTGTTGTACTTTCTCATCAATCAAGCTGTATCTCGGGTCACGTGTACGTACGTGTGTTGCAAATCGAAGAAACTGGTGGGAGAGCGTGTATTGGTTATCATCTCGGACTAAGTAGCCCATCGATTCGAGCGTCTTCAGGTAGCGGTGGGTGGTGCTTCGTGCCAAACCGACTTCGGCTGCGATGTCTGTCAACCGTAGGTTATGGTGCTCCTCTACTGTTTCGAGTATGTGGAACGCCCTCTCAACCCCTTTTACTGGGTTTTTCGCCCGAGTGTGAGTCGTCATTACGTATCTCATATCTATTCCGGACCTCATTATTGTTTCGGATAGTCGAAAGCCATAGTCGACCGAGAGAACAAACAATAAAAAAGTGGCATCCCGGGGCTGACCGACCAATGAATGAGGTTCTGTTTCAGATCAAATGTTCGGGAGAGAAAATGGTATGAGCGCACACTCGTCCAGGAAAATTTTAAGTGAGTAGTCGAAGATGGTTCCGATGAATGTCACCATGATAAACAGGCGTAATGTCCTTAAATCCGCCGGAGCGATCGGGATAGGTAGTCTCGCAGGCTGTCTCGGAGGAGACAGCAACAGTGAGTACGTCCGGCCGGTTGAAATTGAGGATTGGCCGCCGGAATCGTACACCGACGAGCTCAATACCTGGAATTGGTATGCTGAATGGAATGAGTGGGGGACCGAAACGTTCGCCGAAGAACACGATCTCGATAGTTTCTCGACCGAAACGTATGCAGCACCAGGTGACTGGTTCACCAATCTTCAGTCAAATCCGGAAAACCATGGTATCGATCAGATAGGTGCCTTCACAGAGTGGCAGTATCGGGCCGTCGAAGAGGATTTGCTGGAGCCGATCCCGATCGAGATGATGCCCAACGTGGAGATTCCCGATCAATATCTTGATGCCCATCAAGAGCAGTTCTGGAGCGACGAGGGGGTAGGCGGTCTCTACGGTGTTCCCCACTCGGTCGTGATCAGTCCGATCGTGATGTACAACACGCAAGAACTTCAAGACCCACCCGAATCGATCGACATCCTCTGGGATGAAGAGTTCGCTAACGAGATATCGATGATCGCTCATCAGCCTGCGATCCTGTGTGAGGCGGGCGCCTTATACACGGGACAGGATCCGAACGATCCCGACGACTTCGAGGAAATCAGAGAAGTGCTCGAACAGCAGCGCGACCTCGTCTTCACCTACGCCGATGATCATCAGACGCAGATGCAACTCTTGATGAGCGGTGATGCGACAGTCGGCACACATATGGACGGACGAGCGTTCAGGGCGATGTACAACCAGGGTGGCGATGTCGACTGGTTTATTCCTGAAGAAGGTGCAACGTGGGGGACTGACACGATTATTATTCCTAAGAACGCCCCGAACCCAGTTACGAGCACTATGTACCTGAATTTCCTCTTCAGCGACGAGGGGATGGAACGAATGATCGAGACATCTCTGTATCGCCCGCCAGTGGACAACGAAGAGTTTACTGATGGTGAACTCGGCGATATCATCCGTGAGAAGTGGGATGACGAGTGGGAGAAGTACGGCGAGGCGGAGGACTTCATTAACGATCTGGTTCTCTCTGAAGAGACACTGGACAACCTGTTCCATAACTGGCCCCGATCGAGCGATGTCATCGAACGCTACGACGAAATCTGGACCGCGGTTACCGCTGGATAAACATTAAGACCTACGACAGCAAATAGCAAGGAGAAATACCATGTCAATCGTATCAATTCAAGACTTGAGGAAGGAGTTTGGTAACGTTACTGCCGTTGAGGGTGCAAATTTCGACATCGAAGAGGGGGAGTTCGTTTCCGTACTAGGGCCGAGCGGGTCCGGGAAGTCGACAATTCTGCGAATGATCGCCGGATTCGAATCACCGACAAGTGGGTCGATCGAAATTCTCGGCAAGGAGGTGGTCGGAATGGCGCCGTTCGAGCGGGAAGTTAACATGGTGTTTCAGGATCTGGCGTTGTTCCCACACCTCACCGTCGCCGAGAACATCAAGTACGGACTCCAACAAAAGGGGGTTTCGAAAGACGAACAACAACGCCGTGCCACGGAGATGCTTGAAATAGTCGACCTCGCAGGCTACGGCAATCGAGACATCGATCAGCTGAGCGGCGGCGAACAACAACGTGTTGCACTGGCGAGAGCGCTGGTTAACGAACCGAGTGTCGTACTGTTTGACGAGCCGCTCGCCTCTCTCGACCGTAAACTCCGCCAGCGGATGCAGTTCGAACTTCAGCAGATACAGGAGGAAACCGGGATTACGTTTCTGTACGTGACTCATGACCAGGAAGTAGCGATGTCTGTTTCCGACCGTATGGTTGTCTTGAACGAGGGGAAGATCGAGCAAATCGGCACGCCAGAAGAGATCTACCGTGATCCAGAGTCGCAGTTCGTCGCACAATTTATTGGGGACCTGAATTCGGTGTACTCTAAGGTCGTCGAAGCGAACGATGATACAGTTGAAGTACAAACGAACGGAACTTTAGTCCGGGTACCGGTAATGGAAACCACAACCCCAGCCCTCAACGCTGAGGCGGTCGACATCGGCGTCCGACCGCAGAACGTTACCCTCCAACAAACGTCCTCGAATGGAGATGGAACAGCATTCGAGATCGGTGGAACGGTGATAAATCGGATGTACCGTGGGGACAACATCGCGTACATAGTCGACACGGAAGATGAGGAGTTCTTGGTAATCGAACAACAGGATACGAGGACTGAATTCGAGATCGGTGAAGACGTCTACGTGCAGTGGAAGACGGATGACTGTCTTGTGTTCCCTAGCAAGGAGGTAGCATAAAATGGCGACGAAAACGGAGACGTCCAAATTCAATGAGTACTCACAGTCAGTTCTCGATTACATTCGTGATCGACCGCGGCTGCAAGTGCTGTTGCTGGCAGGGCCGACAGCTGGACTCCTGGTGGCGTTCTTCATCGTCCCAGTACTCATCATGGTCTGGTATGCGTTTCTCACCGGACTGCCTCCGGCCGACTACACGATGGAAAACTTCAGCCGGATCTTTGATCCGCTCTACTTAGGGATTATCGGGGATACATTCCTAATCACCGTTGCAACGACCATCTTCACCGTGACGCTTGGCTACACGCTCGCGTACAGTATGGTCCGGTTCTCCAGAAAGACGACGCTACTTCTGTTGCTCGTCATTCTGCCGTTTTGGACTAACTACATTGTGCGGATGTACGCTTGGATCAACATCCTGCAAGCGGATGGAGTTCTCAACTGGCTACTAAACACCGGCGGTGTTGTCGAGGGGTCCCAACGGTTCATGTTCTCACATGAGGCGGTCCTCGTCGGGCTAATATATGTCTGGCTTCCGTTAGCCGTCCTACCGTTTTACGCGTCGATAAAGACGATGGACGAAGACCTCATCGAAGCGGCGAAGGACCTCGGTGCTGGCCCGCTGAAGACGTTCTTCACTGTCACATTGCCAATGACGAAGAACGGAATCTACGCTGGCCTGATTCTCGTTGCCGTCCCGGCCTTTGGTGCGTTCGTTACGCCAGCACTATTGGGTGGAACGGGGTCAGTAATGATTGGCATGGTGATCGATAATCAGTTCAACCAAGCTTTCAACTGGAACTTCGGAGCGGCACTCGGCGTATTCCTCACGCTCGCCGTGGTCGCGTCGTTGCTCTTGGCCGTGCTCGCCGGCGTCGAAGACAAGATTCTGAAACGTCCTGATACCGGAGGTGAAAACTAATGAACGTCAACACCATTATCCGTCCACTCGAACGGTTCCTTGAGGACCATGGGAAGCAGGTTGGATTACTCGTGCTGATCCCTCTTTTCCTGTTTCTGTGGCTCCCGATTATCGTCGTCGCATTAATGTCATTTTCCGATAGCGTTCTTACCTTCCCACCCGAAAATCTCACGCTAGAGTTCTATCATATATTCGTGGAGAACAGTCAAGCGAGATCCGCAATCTTCACTTCGCTCCAAGTGAGTGCCGTTGCGACACCGATCGCTGTCGCTCTTGCGATAATGTACTCGTATGCGTTCGCCAAGTACGACTTCCCGGGAAAGGGAGTTATAACCGTTCTCATTGCGCTTCCACTAATTGTGCCACTGATCGTTGTCGGTATTGCATTGACGCTGCTATTTGGTATGCTCGGCGGGTCCGGTTCGTACTGGGAGGTTGTTATTGCACATATTGTTCGTATTCTCCCGTTTGCAGCGCTCATTATCCTTCCATCGTTTCTCTCATTCGATACGACGCTAGAAGAAGCATCAAAGGACCTCGGGGCAAACTCAATTACGACGTTTCGACGGGTGACGTTGCCCAATATTCTCCCGGGTGTCGTCGCTGGGGGACTACTCGCATTTACGATCTCGTTCAATGAGTTTGTCTACACGTATTTCGTCCGTGGCACTGGCATGGAGACACTCCCAGTGTACCTTTGGGGCCGTATCGAACACACGATGACCCCTGAAATCAATGTCATCAGTATCGTGTTCTTAGCGGTTGCAGTGCTGATGGTTGCACTGGCAGTGATAATTACCGACGTTGAACGGATCACAATTCGCTAATATTGTTATCGGTTTTCATGGATGGGGCTGAGGTTACTTAGTTTGCTATCGGCTCACTCGTGAAATCCTTTTTACGCCCAAAAATTTAAGGGGGAAAGCGACAAACGTGTGGTTAGTTATACAATGACAAGTCGACGGAACATACTGAAAGGTGCTGGAGCGGCCGGTTTAGCAAGCTTGGCTGGATGTCTGGGCGGGGAGGAGGAAGAGTACACAAGACCAGTCGAAATCGATTTCGATGACTGGCCTCCGGAGGAGTACGAAGACGGACTCCACGCCTGGAACTGGTATGGGGAATGGAACGAATGGGGAGCAGAAGCTTTCGCTGAAGAGTACGATATCAGCAGTTACGAAACGGAGGTATACGCAACACCGTCAGACTGGTTCACGAACGTCCAATCGAACCCGGACAATCACGGGATTGATCACGTCGGGCTGAACACCGAGTGGATTCATCGGGCGAACGAAGAAGATGCCCTTGAACCGATTCCAGTTGACGAGTTGCCGAACGTGGATGTAGCTGACCAGTATATTGATCTGCACCGGGATCTGTTCTGGAGCGACGATGGAGTGGGAGGTGTATATGGCATTCCTCATGCCATTGTACTCGGTCCGGTTGTCCTGTACAACACCAACGAAATCGAAGATCCGCCGGAGTCGATTGACATCCTCTGGGATGAAGAGTTCGCCGACGAAATTTCGATGATGGCGCACCTCAGTGGCTTCCTCTGTGAAGTCGGTGCGCTCTACACCGGACAAGATCCGAACGACCCCGACGACTTCGAGGAAATTAGAGAAGTGCTCGAACAGCAGCGCGACCTCGTCTTCAACTACGCCGACGAACACGAGACACAGATGCAGTTGCTCATGAGTGGCGATGCTGCTCTCGGAACCCATACGGACGGTCGGGCATTCAGAGCGATGTACAATCACGGCGCGGACGTTGACTGGTTCATTCCGGAGGAAGGAACGCTTGTAAGTCCAAACGAAGTCGCAATTCCGACGGGCGGACCGCATCCGGTTACAAGCACGATGTACACGGACTTTCTGTTTTCAGACGAAGGAATGGAGAAACTTGTCGAAACAACCGTGTATCGTCCGCCAATGGAGAATGAGGCGTTTACTGACGGCGAGTTTGGAGACACCATTCGTGAAAAGTGGGACGACGAGTGGGAGAAAGAAGGCGATGCTGAGGATTTCATCGACGACCTCGTCATCACCGAAGACGAACTCGACCGGTCGTACCATAGCTGGCCGCGTTCAGACGACGTCATCGAGCGATATGACGAGATCTGGACAGATATCACGGCAGGATAACGCTGTATTATATTATACCTGTGTCTGCTATAAATGAATG
>NZ_JARUKV010000022.1 GCF_029688865.1 Natronococcus sp. A-GB7 | reverse complement strand
CGGCGATCAGAGGGGTAACCGTATGCCCAGGAATCACACGGCCACCAGCGGACGGAGGGACGCTGCGGGCGTCGCGTTCCGGCCGTCGCGGCGACCGCGCCGCCAGGTGCCCCGGGAGGGGCGCCAGAATCAGTGGGACACCCGCGATCGTCGATCGGCTTTCAACGACAGTGACGCGGCCCGCCACGTGGCTGCACGGCTCGGACGCTCGAGCGTGTCCGGCGAGGAGGTGGGCCGATGAGCAGCGAGAGCGACCCGAGGGTGGAGGCCGGGAAGCACCCGTCTCGCCGATCCGTTCTCAAGGCGGGGTCGGCCGCCGCGCTCGCCGGACTCGCGGGCTGTTCGCTGCCCGGCGTTGCCGATCCGGACGACGCGCCGATGAACGTCTTCGAGGAGTACCCGGACCGCGACTGGGAGGAGTTCTACCGTGATATTTGGGACGTCGACGACACGTTCATGCTGACGTGTACGCCAAACGACACCCACAACTGCTACCTCGAGGCCCAGGTCACCAATGGGACGATCACGCGCCTCCAGCCGTCGATGGGCTACGGCGAGGCGACCGACCTACAGGGGAACCAGGCCTCCCACCGCTGGGATCCCCGCGTCTGTCAGAAGGGGCTGGCGATGATCGAACGCTTCTACGGCGACCGTCGCGTCCACGCGCCGATGGTCCGGGAGGGGTTCCTCGAGTGGGTCGAGGACGGCTTCCCCCGCGAGGACGACGGCTCGATGCCCGAGGAGTACGCCCAGCGCGGCGAGGACGGCTGGGAAGAAGTTTCGTTCGAGGAGGCCTACGAGCTCGCCGCGGAGACGATCCTCGAGATCGCCGACCACTACAGCGGCGAGGCCGGCCAGCAGTCGCTCCTCGAGCAGGAGTACGACGAGCGGGTCGTCGAGGAGACCGGCGGCGCCGGGATCCAGACGATGAAGTTCCGCGGCGGAATGCCGCTCCTGGGACTGATCCGTCTGATGGGGATGTACCGGGTGGCGAACCAGATGGCGCTGGTCGATCACAACGTCCGGGACGTCGACGAGGACGAGGCGGTCGGCGGCGTCGGCTTAGACAACTACTCCTGGCACACGGACCTGCCGCCGGGCCACACGATGGTCACCGGCCAGCAGACCGTCGACTTCGACCTGTCGAACGCCGAGTACGCCGATCACATCGTCCTGATGGGGATGAACTGGATCTGTACGAAGATGGCCGACTCTCACTGGCTGACCGAGGCCCGGATGAAGGGAGCGGACGTCACCGGCGTCTTCACCGATTACACCGCCACGGCGACGAAATGTGACGAACTCATCACCGTCAGAAACGGGACCGACACGGCGCTGTTGCTCGGCGCCGCCCGGCAGATCATCGAGGAGGACATGTACGACGCCGAGTTCGTCCGCCAGCACACCGACATGCCGCTGCTGGTGCGGATGGACGAGGGTCGACTGTTGCGCGCGAGCGAGGTGATCGAGGGCTACGAGCCCGCGGAACTGGAGAAGACTGTGGTCGTCGAGGACGACGAGGAGCGTCCGAGCGAGGGCGTGACCGACGTCTGGGAGAACGTCCTCACCGAGGACCTGCGGACCGACTGGGGCGACTTTGTCGTTCGCGACGAGGAGGCCGAAGAGTACGTGGCGGTCAGCCGCGACGAGGTCGGCGATGACTTCGACGTCCCCGCGAGCCTCGAGGGTCCCTTCGAGGTCGAGACCATCGACAGCGCGAATCAGGATGATTCGCTGGCAGCCGGCGAAGCCGGCGACGGCGAGACGATCGAGGTCCGCACCGTCTTCGATCTGATCGCCGAACACCTCGCCGACACGTGGGACGCCGAGACGGTCGCGGACGTCACCGGCACGGATCCCGACGCGGTCGAGAGCCTAGCCGAGGCGTTCGGGACGACCCACGAGTCGGCGCTGCTGTTGACCGGGATGGGGCCGAACCACTACACCAACCAGGACCTGTTCGGCCGCGCCTCGTTCCTGCTGACGTCGCTGACGCGCAACGTCGGCCACTTCGGCGGCAACGTCGGCAGCTACGCCGGGAACTACCGGGGCGCGTACTTCAACGGGCGAAGTCAGTGGATCAACGAGGATCCGTTCGACCCCGAACTCGACCCCGACGAGCCCGCCAGCGAGGACGGCCGCCGGACCTCGCAGTCGACCCACTGGTACTCCCACGGCGATCGGCCGCTGAAGTTCAACGACGAGGGCGAGTACGATCCGGAGGACGGCGAGTACTACATGGGCGACTCGCATATGTTCACGCCGACGAAGTTCCTCTGGACGGCCGGCTCGAACTCGATTCTGGGCAACGCGAAAGGCGCCTACGATATCATCCAGAACATGCTGCGAACGGGGGCTATCGAGGCCGTCTTCACCAACGAGTGGTGGTGGACGAAGACCTGCGAGTACTCCGATATCGTCTTCCCGGTCGACTCGTGGGCCGAACACCACGTCCACGACATCACGGCCTCGGTGACGAACCCGTTCGTGATGACGATGCCCGAGACGGGTCTCGAGGAGCGTATCTACAACACCCGGAACGACGCCCAGATCTACGCGGGCGTCGCGGAGGCGCTGGCGGAAGCCACCGGTGACGATCGGTTCGAGGACTACTGGGCGTTCATCGACGAGGACGACCACCAGGCGCGACCGTACCTCCAGCGGATCATCGACAACTCGAACACCGTCGCCGGCTACGACCTCGACGAGATGCTCGAGGAGGCCGCGGACGGCGTTCCGAAACTCATCATGACCGGGACCTACCCCAAGTTCAAGGGGGGACGCCAGATCCAGGACGACGACCCCTGGTACACGAAGACCGGTCGCCTCGAGTTCTTCCGCGAGGAGGGGCACTTCGCTGACGCCGGCGAGAACATCCCGGTGTTCCGGGAGGTGATGGACGGAACGCCCAACGAGCCAAACGTCCTCGTCGACGACGGCGATCACCCGCTGATCGACCCGGAAACGCCCGAGGACCGCGGCTGGGATCCCGACCAGCGCGACGGCGACCTCCGCCAGGTGCGCAACGTGGTAATGGAGACCGAGGAGTTCCTCGAGTCCGAGCATCCGCTGACGGAGTTAGACGAGGGGTACCGCTACAACTACATGACGCCGAAGTACCGCCACGGCGCCCACACGTTCGCCAACGCCCTGCCGAACATCGCGGTCTGGTGGGGCAACTTCGGCGACTTCGACCGCGAGGACGAACGCCGACCGTACGTCGGCGAGGCGTACGTCGAGATGAATCCCGCCGACGCCCAGGAAGAGGGGTTCGAGGACGGCGACTACGTCTGGGTCGACGCCGATCCCAGGGATCGTCCCTACCGCGACTGGGACGAGGACGACGACGATTACGAAGTGACTCGTGCGATGATGCGCGTGCGCTACCAGCCGGCGCTCCCACAGGGGATCATCAAGAGCTGGATGAACCTGAACGAGGCCACTCACGGCAGCGTCGAGGGTCACGAGGAGCGCGAGGACGGCGAGGCACGGAACGAGGAGACCGACTACGTCTCGCTGTACCGGTACGGTGGCCACCAGAGTGCGACCCGGACGTGGTTCCGACCGACGCTGCTGACCGACGACATGGCACGGAAGAACTACGGCGGGCAGAACATCGAGACCGGCTACGCTGGAGACGTCCACTGCGCCAACGGCGCTCCGAAGGAAGCGTTCGTCAGGGTCGAGCACGCCGAGGACGGCGGCCTCGAGGGCGAGGGACTCTGGCGGGTCGCCGAGATGGGGCTGCGACCAGGCTACGAGGACGACGCGATGGAGCAGTACCTGGACGGCGACTTTGTCGACACCGGAGGTGAGTAATCATGCCACAGGTAGACAACTGGCAGCTGAACCGCGAGGTCGAGTTCCCCTACGAGGAGGCCCGCCCCGAACGACAGTGGGCGGCCATGTTCGACCTGAACAAGTGCATCGAGTGCCAGACGTGTACGCTCGCGTGCAAGACGACCTGGACCCACGAGGAGGGCCAGGAGCACATGTTCTGGAACAACGTCGAGACCAAACCGTACGGTGGCCACCCCGTCGGCTGGGACAAGCGCACCCTCGAGGATATGGGTGCGATGGAGTGGGACGGCGACACCTACGAGGGCGACACCATCTTCGAGACCGAGGACGTCGACTGGGACGACCCCGACAACCATCCGACCGAGGAGAACATCAACGACGAAGTCGCCGGGTTCATGCCGGACATCCAGGACGACTGGCGCTACCCCAACCTCGGCGAGGACGAAACCGCCGGCACGGAGATGGAGTCGGATATGCACTTCGACGACGACACGCACCCGATCTGGTTCTTCTATCTCCCCCGGATCTGTAACCACTGTACGTACGCCGGCTGCGCCGGCGGCTGTCCGGTTCAGGCGATCTACAAGCGCCCCGAGGACGGCGTCGTCCTCATCGATCGCGAGGAGTGTCAGGCTCGACTGGTCTGCAACGAGACCTGCCCGTACAAGAAGGCCCAGTTCAACCCGGCCGAGAATATCTCCCAGAAGTGCGTCGGCTGTTACCCGAAGACCGAGGACGGGCGGGCGCCGCAGTGTTTCGAGACCTGCCTCGGGAAAATCCGCCTCCACGGCTACATCAACACCCCCGAGGAGGCCGACGACGCCGACCCGCTCGAGGGACCCGCGAACCCGATGGACTTCCTCGTCCACGAGAAGGAGGTCGCCTTGCCGCTGTACCCGCAGTTCGGCCTCGAGCCTAACGTCTACTACATCCCGCCGACGACGGCGCCGATCGACTACCTCGAGCAGCTGTTCGGCCCCGGCGTCGAGGACGCCCTCGAGACGTACCGCGCCATCGGCGACGGCGACGAGCCGGGCCTCGAGGGGCTGTTGAACCTGATGGGCAGCACCGAGTGGTCGCTCACCGAGTTCGAGGTCGACGGCGATGAGGCGATCGGCTACTACGAGGGCGACGAGGTGGGACGGGTCCCGATCACGGAGCCACAGGCCGAACGCGACCGCGTCGAGGAGGTCGACGGGCAGGAGGTCTACCGACTGGACATCACCTGATCATGAGCAACTTCACTATCCTCGGCGGACCGCCGAGCGAACGGACCGACGACTCGAACGAACGGGCCGACGACCGCAGCGCGGACGGCGACTCGAGTACGCCGCTCCCGTCGGGCGACCCCGAGACGGCGACCGCCCGTGGGCGGCTGTACTCGCTGCTCGCGCTCGGGTTCGACCGCCCGAACGACGAGTTCGAGGCGGCGCTCGCCGACGGGAGCTACGTCGACGGGATCGTCGAATCGGCCGCGACCGTCGACGGTGCCGTCGGACGGACGGCCGAGGCCGTCGGTGCTGCCGCGGCCGAGAGCACCGAACGCGAACTCGGTCGTCAGTGGGCGTCGCTGTTCGGCGTCGAGGAGGGACGGTCGGTCTCGCCGTACGAGCTGACCTACCTGCCGGGACCGTTGCTGACCACTGTCCGTCAGCTCGCCGACATCAGGGGGTTTTACGACGCCTTCGGGCTCGAGGTCGGCGAGGCGATGCCGTACCGCGGCGATCACGTCTGCTACCTGACGGAGTTTCTGGGCCACTGCTGTCTCCGGGAGGCACGGCTGCGACGGCGCGGCGACGACGGGGGGGTCGCGATCGTCGTCGACGCCCGCGGCTCGTTCCTCGAGGACCACCTCGGTCGGTGGTTCTGGCGGTTCGCCGACGAGGTCAGCGCGCACGACGACGGCTTCTACGCCGCGCTGGCCGACCTGCTCGCAGCCCTCGTCGAGAACGAACTCGAGACGCTGGCGCTCGAGCCGGAGTGGGTGCCGGACGCGCCGGCGGTGACGGAGTGGAGCGAGGACGTCTTCGGCGACGCGGGCCGCGGTTGTGGCGGCTGCGGATCGGATGCCGACGGCTCGAACCGGTCTCTCTCGTCGGACAACGTGTCGCTCGAGTGAGGACCGGCGATTGGATGCGATAGCCGACCCCGTTCGGACGCTGAAACACGGAGTCAGGACGACCGAGGGAGGGTGGGACAGGTCGCCGTTGGCCTGCCGATCACGCCGTCCACGTGTCGCTCCACTTCGACTGGGGGATCCTGACCCGCGCTTCCCTGCCGTCTTCGCCGACGGGTTTGACGACGACGGCGTTGACCTTCCCGACGGAGGACAGCTCCTTCTCGACGATTTCGTACTCGTTACCGTCACCTCGAATATCGCGGACGGTGTCGCCGACCTCGTACGAACTCAGATCTTCCATTGATACCTGTTCGCACTTCGACAAGGTAAGCACATCGGCGGCCCGACGGTGTCACGTTCGCGTCTCCGAATCGTCGACCGCCGATCCGAGCGGACGCGATCGGCCGAGCCGAGACACGGTTCCCTCGGTTGGAATCGGGGTTACTCGAGTGGCCAGCGCCGCCCTCGAGGGGGGCGACAGGCGACGCGGACGACCTGTATCGACCCCCGTACGTGTCGGCGATCCGAACAGCATTCGAACCATGTTATTTATCATCCGAGTTGCGTACACGTAGTCTGTATGTCCGAAACTGATACAGGGGGTTCGGTTATCGAACGGTTCGGGTACGGACTCTCGAGCATCGTCGAGCGGTGGATGCCGAGCCCGTTCCTGTTCGCGATCTTGCTCACGTATCTCGTCTTCGCGGCCGGGCTCGTGTTGAATCAAACCGGGACGATCGAGCCGCCGAACGGCGGCGGGGCGGTCGGACCGGTCGATATGATCGAGTTCTGGTTCGGCGGGTTCTGGGGCTTTCTCGACTTCTCGATGCAGATGGTCGTGATTCTGATGACCGGGTTCGTACTCGCGTACCACCCGGCCGCCAACAGGCTCCTCGTCCGGCTCGCCAAACTCCCCAGCACTCCCGCGCAGGCGGTCGTGCTCGTCGCCGGGTTCTCGATGGCCGTCGCCTGGATTCACTGGGGGTTTAGCCTCATTCTGGGTGCGATCTTCGCCCGCGAAATGGGGAAGGTCGCACACGAGAAGGGGATCGACGTCCACTATCCGCTGCTGTGTGTCGCCGGCTACATGGGGCTTGGCCTGACCTGGCACTGGGGGTGGTCCGGGTCCGCGCCGCTGTTGCTCACCGACGAGACGGAGGTCGGCGAGGGGACGGCCTTCGCCGTGGTCTCCGAACCGGTTCCGGTGACGGAGACGATCCTCCACCCGTACACGATCACGCTGACGGTGCTCTCGATCCTCTTTGCGGTCACCGTACTTTACCTCATCACGCCGTCGGGCGACCGAGCTCGAGGTATCACCGAGTACATCCCGGAGGACGAACTGTACGAGACGAGTACCGACGGCGGCGAGAACGTCGTCGAACCGGACGCGTCCGAGACCGACGAGACGGTTCCAGCCGAGCGACTGAACAACAGCCGCGTTCTCGGCGGACTCCTCGCGATCACCGGCATCGGGTACGTCGTCTGGGTGCTCGTCACCGAGGGGATCGAACTGTGGGACCTCAACACGATCAACTTCGCGTTCCTGATGGCCGGGATACTGGTCTGGACGAACCCCTCTACGTACCGTGACAAGTTCGGCGAGGCGTCGTCGGCGGCGGCCGGCATCATCCTGCTGTTCCCCTTCTTCGCCGGAATCCAGGGAATGATGGCGGATTCGGGTCTCGCCGGTGCGGTCGCCGACCTCATCATCGGGCTCTCGACCCCCGAGACGTTCCCGATCTTCGCGTGGCTGGCGGCGGCGATCCTCAACCTGTTCGTTCCGTCCGGCGGAGGCCAGTGGATCGTCATGGGACCCTCGATCCTCGAGGCCGCCGACCAGCTCGGCGTCGAGTTCGGGCATGCGACGATGGCTTTTGCCGTCGGTGAGGCACACACGAACCTGCTGAACCCGTTCTGGGCGATCCCGCTGCTGGCCATCACCCGAATCAAGGCTCGCGAGATGTTCGGGTACGCGGCCGTCATGTTGCTCGCCCTGTTCCCGTTCCTGACGATCGTCCTCTACCTCCTCCCGTACGGGATGTTCTGAGCGACCGCCGCGACCTTTTTTCGTCCGTCGATCGGGCGGGGGTCAACCCCAGTCGACCGACGTACAGGATCACTACCCACCGTACTGTGGATCGTCCGATATGTGCGCTCCTTCCCTCTTTCGAGTATGGGACCCGATTCGGATCGGTACGAGTTCGTGTGTCCGAGCTGTCGGGAGGACGTCGTCGTCGATTCGATGGTGCAAGCGGAGCTTCTCGGCAGGGGGTGTCTCTTCTGTCAGGAGGACGTCGCCGAGACGGATTTCGGGCCCGTCGACTGAACCGTTCGGCGGGATGCGGGACGCGGATGGCGTCGGTCGCGTCCGGGGGGTATCCCTTCCGGTTCCGAACCCGATCGGGCCCGCTCCGTTCGGTCACGAGCCGCGACCGAGCCACCGACTGGCAGTACAGCCAAGTCGCCGGCCGATCTACGTTCCGGCATGGTCACCGACTCCAACCGCGACGAGAAGCCCGACTCGGACGAGACCGAGACGCTCGACCTCGAGCGACCGGAAGAGATCCAGTTCGGCGTCACGCGCGGCGAGAACGACCTCGAGATCGGTCCGCCGCGGGACTACCCCGATCGGGCCGACGTCTCGGTTCGCCGGTCCGGCGACGACGTCGTCCTGAGCGTCGACGCGATGGCGGGTGATCACGGAACGGGTCACGTCGACGCGACGCTGACCGCCGAGGAGGCCCGCCACCTGTCGGACCGCCTGGCCGAGACGGCTCGCCGGACGGCCGAAGACGACTCGATGGGAGCGGGCGACTGACTCACAGCGGCGCCCCGGGTCGTGCCCGAGCAACCGTTCGCGTTCGTTCCGATCGTCGACAGCTACTCCGTACTGTCGAGTCGACGTAACTAGCCGCTCCGTTCTCGAGGAAGCTGCCGGCTACCGGAGCTGTCGAGACCTGGGTTTCAGGGAGGACGATACCGATATCTGTCGACCCCGAACGACCGACATACGCTCCCCCTTCGATCGGTAGTATCGCCGCTCGAGTCCCGAACGACGCAATTCGCCGGCGATATCAACGGCGACGAGTACCTACGAGGGCTGTCTCGTCGCGTTCGAGGGCGACGATGTTACCGTCATCGCCGGGAGACAACGTTTACTATCCCAAACAGTCTCTAAGACGCACATAACAAACCCCTCACCTGTAGACCTTCTCATACTATGGACGACCTCACGGGATTCCAGCGAGACCTCCTGTACGTCATCGCGGGTGCCGAACAGCCGTCGGGCCAGGATATCAAAGCGGAGATCGAGCAGTACTACAGCGCCGACATCAATCACGGTCGGCTGTACCCGAACCTCGATGCGGTCGTCAACAAGGAACTCGTCGAGAAGGGGCAACTCGATCGCCGGACGAACTACTACGAACTGACCGAAACCGGAGAGCGTGCGATCGAGGACCGTCTGGAGTGGGTCTCCCAGTACACCGAGAAATAATTAGACGAAAGTATTTACGAAATAATATGGTTCCGGAGAACGATGACTGAAACACTCACCAAAGTCGGTAACGAGATACACGAACGGATCGTCGTCGGGGTCGCGACGCTCGAGAACGTCGATCCGATGGCGCTCCCGCCGCTGTTCGACGCGGTCGATCCCGACGCGCTCGAGGCGATCTTCGCGGATTCCGAGAGCGAAGCGGTGCGGATCGGGACGGTCGAGTTCCCGTACGCCGGACATACGATCCGCATCGAGTTCGACGACGAACCGATCGTCAGAATCGACTGAGTCGAACCGAGGTGTCGAAAAAGCCGCTCGGCCGGCTCAGTCGTAGCTCAGACTGTCCAGCGTGTAGCGATCGGCCGTGTGGTTTCGATCGACGACGAGGACGGGGCCGTCCGCCCCCTGCTCGAGTTCACACCGGAGGTCGCCGAGATTTCCCGGATTGAGAGAGGCCGGTGGATCGTCGAGCGTGAAATTGAGCGTGCCGGTGTTTCCGCGGACCCGTTCGGGTTTTTTCGCGGCCGCGTGGATCCGGTTTCCGTTCTGTTTCACGTCGATCGTTCCGGTAAACTCCCAGGTGTCGTCGTTGTACCGGATCTGCTCGCCGTCGAGCTCCCGAAGGTGTGCCTCGACCATGGGAGGACATGATCGGCGGTGACTATAGTCGTTGGGCCGAGAGCGGCCGCTCTCGGCGATTCGTTCCCGCGAGGCCGTCTCCTCGCCCGAACTCAATCGGGGCCGTCGTCCGCGGTCATCGACTCGAACGCCTCGCGTGCGGCGTCGCTCCCGTCCGCGAGGTAGCACAGGTCCGCGCCGGCGATCGCGAAGTCGACGCCGGCGTCGACCCAGCGCCGCATCTCCTCGTCGTCGGTCGCGAGCATTCCGACCGGCTTCCCGGCGTCGTGGGCGGCCTCCTGGATCGACTCGAGTGCTGACTGGAACCGTTCGTGGTCCCACCGGCCGAAGACGTCCAGCGACGCCGAGAGATCGCCGTGACCGACGATAATCGCGTCCACGCCGTCGACCTCGACGATCTCCGTGGCGTGCTCGACGCCGCGTTCGGTCTCGATCTGGACGATCGTCGTCAGCTCCTCGTTCGCGCGCTCGACGTACTCGCCGAACGTCCGCCCGTAGTCGGAGGCTCGAGCGGGAGCCACACCGCGACTCCCCTCCGGCGGGTATCGCATCGCGTCGACGACTCGTCGGGCCTCCTCGGCCGTCTCGATCCTCGGCACCAGCAGTCCGTCGACGCCGAGATCGAGCACCCGCTTGATCCGGGCCCGATCGTTCTCCGGGGCGCGAACGATCGACGCGACCGCCTCGTCGAGCGCCTCGATTGCCCGGAGCATGTTCGCTACGGTCTCGAGGTCGAGAGCCGTGTGTTCGGTGTCGATAACCACGAAATCGAATCCTCGGGCGCAGAGCTCCGCGACGGTCGGGTGGCCGATCGAGATCCAGTTTCCGACCGAGCGGTCGTCCCTCGCCAGCAACGGCTGTAATCGGTCCGTCATGGGACTCCGTCTCCCCGAAACCAGTTGAACGCGGGGGATCCGGAAACCCGGTTCGAGCCCGTCCGCCGTTCGGATCGGATCGTCGACGACACAAAGGATCTGGTGAAATAACAGCAGTGTTCCCAGTATGCACTCCAAAACGTTCTCGAAGTTCCTGTCGACGACGTTGCTCCTGGCGATGCTTGCGGTTTCGTTCGCGGCGATCGTCTCGCCGCCGGATCCGCTCACGCTCGTTCTGTACTCGCTACCGCTGTTGGCACTTGCGTCAGTGACCGCCTACGTGATCACGTACGGTCGGAGTACCACGACTCGCGGGAAGAGGGCCTGATACGGTTCGCTGTAGGTCAGTTCCGGCGCAACCGCCGCCCGGGTCGCGGTTGCGCCGGAACATCGGTACAGCAGTCCGTCCGAATCATGGGAGCCGGCCCCGACCGAAGGATCGGCACCGGTGGTCTCCCCTCGCACAGTCTCGTCTTTCTCTTTGACTGTGGTCGCTTCGCCGGTGTTAGCGAACTGATAACCACAATCCGTATAACTGAACGACCGTTTGTGCAGGTATGAGCGAAATCGATCTGACCAGCAGTCAGCGACTGACGATAACGACGCTGATCAACGAGTATCAGGCGACCGGCGAACCGGTGAACGCTCGGGCCCTCGCGGACGAGACCGATCGGAACGCCGGCACGGTCCGGAATCAGATGCGGACGCTCACCTCGATCGGGCTCGCCGAGGGGATCGCGGGGCCGAAGGGCGGGTACGAGCCGACCGACGCCGCCTACCGGATCCTCGGTCGCCGGCAGTTAGACGACGCGGAAACCGTCACCCTCGCCCGCGAGTACGATCGCGTCGACGCGACGGTCGACGAGATCGATTTCACGAACGTTCACCACCCCGACCTCTGCCGGGCGCAGCTCCACTTCCAGCAGTCGGTCCGCGACCTCGAGGAGGGGGACCCGATCGTCGTCGGTCCCTCTCCGGTCTCGAGTCTCGTCGTCGTCGGCGAGATCACGGCCATCGAGGAGACGAACAACGTGGTGATCGTCGACGTCGAGGAGCTACAGGCGCCGCTTCGGAACGAACCGTCGACGTCGTGATCGGCGACTCCTCGGGGGACCGCTCCCCTGCGGGACGGGAGCCGCCTCTCAGTCACGGGGCCCCGTAGCGCCCGATCCACTCACGGAGCGTCGTACTCCACGCTGTCGTACTCCGCGACCTCGATCGACCCGCAGGACGGACAGGTCCACTCGCTCGCCTCGAGTACCGTTCCGCAGTTCCGACACTCGTAGACCACGGCAGCATCTCCCGAGAGACGCTTTTTTACTGCCGTGAGAACAGACATATATTCTGATACTCAGTAGAACGGTAAACACTGCTGCTTTCAGCTGCCTGCTCGGTGCGTAACGATCGACCGTTGTCGAACGCTCGACGGCCGTCTCGTCAGTCGTCCTCCTCGAATCCACCGTTCGCGGTCGGCGGTCGCTCCTCGGCGCCCGGTTCGGGCTCTCGATCCGGCTCCGCCTCGACCACGCTGTCGGTCCACGTCCCCCGGAGGAGGTACAGGCCGGCCAACACGACGATGACGACGTTCGTCAGCGCGTCCCCGATGAATACCCCGGTCGCGCTCATCCCCAGCGGCTCGGCGAGGCCGTAGGCAAGCAGCGGGCGGAGCACGATGAAGCCGACGATCGCGAACCCCATCGCGGTCCGAGTGCTGCCGCTTCCGCGAAACGCTCCCTGGACGATGTAGAACACGCCCAGGAAGACGAAGGAGAGCGAGACGATCCGCAGGTACTCGGCGCCGACGGCCGTCACCTCGGCCGCTCCCGATCCGGTGATGAAGAAGCTGACGATCGGATCGGCGAGCACGTAGACGAACCCGCTGAACAGGAGGAAACAGCCGGCGATGAGCCCGGCCGCGGCGTACACTCCGCGCTTGGCGCGGTCGACCTGCTGGGCACCGAGGTTCTGTCCGACGACGGTCTCGACGCCGCGGGCGAGCCCCAGCGCCGGCAGTACGACCATCGACGTGACGCGCGTGCCGATGCCGTAGCCGGCGACCGCCGTCGGGCCGGCCAGCGCGACCAGCGCGGTCAGGATCGTCACGCTGAACGCCTTGGTGCTGACCTCGACGCTCGCGGGGAGGCCGATCGTCACGAGCTGTTTGACGGTCTCGAGCTCCGGTCGGAAGTCGCCAGCCGAGAGTTCGATTCCGACCCGCCCCGAGAGCAACAGCCAGATGCCGATCGCGGCCGCGAGTCCCCGAGAGAGGATCGTCGCGAACGCCGCACCCTGGACCGCCCACCCGTCGAAGCCCGTAAGCGCGAACAGCTGTGCCTCGAGGGCCTCGAGGCCGAACCAGGCGAAGACGACGTTGTCCTGAAAGCCCAGAATGAAAAAGGGGTCGATGGCGACGTTGAGCGCGACGCTGAACGTCATGAGGTACAGCGGTGTGCGCGTGTCGCCCCACCCCTGCAGTAGCGACTGGAAGACGAAGAAGGCGAAGATGAAGGGCATCCCCGCGAACTCCGTTCGGGTGTATGTGCGGGCGTACTCGTACTCGAGGGTACCCGGCTCGGCGCCGACGAGTCGGAGCATCGTTGGCGTCAGCAGAAAGCCGACGATTCCGATCAGTATCGAGAGGCCGAAGACGAACGTGACGGTCTGGCCGGCGACCCGGGCGATCCGCTCTACGTTGCCGGCGCCTTTGTTCTGGGCGACGAGGACGGTCCCCGCGACGTTGAAGCCGATCCCGAAGCTGATGACCAGGAAGATGATCGCCCACGAAAACGACAGCGCGGAGACGCCCGCCTGGCCGAGCCGGCCGACCCAGAACGTGTCGGCGAGGTTGTAGCCGACCATCAGCAGGTTGGTGATGACGATCGGAACCGAGAGGACGATCAACGGCCACACCAGCTTCCCGTTGATGACGTCGACCGACCGGTCCCGTCGTTCTCGGCTCATCTACTCACCGCTCCGGGGCGAAGGGGTGAAACGCTTTCTCCTTCGCCGTGATCGCTCGATCGACTTGCTGACCTGCTCTGGCCGGCCGAACGGGAGCTGGCGGGTGAGCAGCGGCCCGGACCGGGAGGGTGCCTCGAGCTTTTGTAGCTTCGCCACCTCTACGGGGTGTGACAGTGCGCGACGACGGTCGATCCGCGAGTCGGGAGCGCACAGGTACCGAGATCGACGAGACGGCCGCGAACTCCGTCTCGGGGGGCTCGGTCGAACGGTCAGGTACGGGGGCCGAGCCGACCGACCGCGTCACCGACGATACCAATAGATCGCTACCGGCGCGTCGTACCCCGGCCGTCTCCGTCACCGGGCTGAGCAAGCGGTTCGGCGACGGGACGGACGCGATTACGGCCGTCGACGACGTCTCGCTCGAGATCGAGACCGGCTCGATCGTCGGACTGCTGGGGCCGAACGGTGCCGGAAAGACGACGCTGATCAAGTCGATCCTCGGAATGGTGTTTCCCGACGAGGGAACGGTCCGGATCCAGGGGATCGACGTCTACGACCGCCCCCGCGAGGCGTACGCGTTCGTCGACGCGATGCTCGAGGGCGCTCGAAACGACTACTGGCGGCTGACCGTCCGGGAGAACCTGCGATATTTCACCACGATCAGCGGCGTCGATCCGGACTCGGTGCGGGGCCGACACGACCGCCTCCTCTCGCAGCTGGAACTCGCCGAGAAGGCGGACGTCCCCGTCCGCGACCTCTCGCGGGGGATGAAACAGAAGGTGTCGCTGGCGACCGTCCTCGCTGGCGGGGCGGAGGTGATCTTCCTCGACGAGCCGACGCTGGGACTGGATGTCGAGAGCTCGCGCACCCTCCAGCGGGAGCTGCGACGTCTCGTCGAGGAGGAGGGCCTCACCGTCGTCCTCAGCAGCCACGACATGGACGTCGTCGAGACGGTGTGCGATCGGGTGCTGATCGTCTCCAACGGGCGGATCATCGCAGACGACAGCGTCGACGCGCTGCTTCGTGGAACCGACCGCCACCGCGTCCAGATCTCGAGCGCCGATCTAATCGGCCCGATCGTCTCGGAGCTGCGAAACCGGTTCGACGCGATCGACGTCGAGGAGTTCGAGATCGGCGCGCGAATCGACGTCACGACGGACAGCGACGGGCTGTACGAGCTGTTGGCTCGACTCCGCGCCGCGGACGTCACCCTCGAGCGGGTGCGGACCGTCGAGCCGGACCTCGAGGACGTGTTCGTCGAGCTGACGAGCGCCGAGGTGAGAGAGCGGACTGCGCGGCGACTCGAGGAGGACGAGCGATGACCGCGCGGGGAGCCGAGGCGGCCGAAACGCCCCGGAAGGCGGGCTACCGCCACCTCGCGCGGGCCGTTCTCTACCGGGAGTTCCTGCTCTTCGTCCGCTACCCCGCCAACGCAGTCGGCGGAATCGTCGTCTCGCTGTTTTTCTTCGGCGTCCTCTTCTACGGCGGACAGATGGTCGCTGGGCAGGCGCTCACCGACTCGATCGAGGGGATCGTCGTCGGCTACTTCCTGTGGACGCTCTCGGTCGGCGCCTACTCCTCGATCTCGAACGACATCGGGAGCGAGGTTCAGTGGGGGACCCTCGAGCGCCACGTGATGACGCCGTTCGGGTTCGCGCCCGTCGCGCTGTTGAAGGGCGTCGCGAAGATCGTTCGGACCTTCCTCACCTCGACGGTGATCCTGGTCGTCATGATCGTCGTCACTGGGACAACGCTCGAGTTGAACCTCCTGACGATCGTCGCCGTCGCGACGCTCACTATCGTCTCGGTGCTCGGCCTCGGCCTCGCGGCGGGCGGGATCACCGTCCTCTACAAACAGATCGGCAACTGGCTTAACCTCCTCCAGTTCGGGTTCATCGTGTTGATCTCCGCGCCCGCGTTCGACCTCGGCTGGATGCGCTTCCTCCCGCTCGCCCACGGCAGCGCCCTCCTCCAGCGCGCGATGGTCGACGGGATCCGGCTCTGGGAGTTCTCGCCGATCGACCTGGGGCTCCTCGTCGGGGTCGCGGTCGGCTACCTGGTCCTGGGGTACGTGGTGTTCCAGTACGCGACCCGCCGGGCGAGGCGGCTCGGCGTCCTCGGCGACTACTAGCAACCACGGACCTCGAGATGCAACCGCCAGGAGAGAGACTGACGAGTTCGTCGTCACGGCCGCTATCGGGAGCGAGCGCTACTCCGTCGTCGGGACGCCGAGTTGCTCCTCGAACGCCGTTCGGACCGCCTCGCGTTCGTCATAGGCCGAAAGTGCCAGCCCGAGCTTGATCCGGGCCTTCCAGGGCGGCAGATCGCCGGCCGGAATCGTCCCGTGTTCGCGGACGGTTCGGCTGCCGCCTGGGCCGCCGTAGCGGGCGCTCACCGCGCCGTCGAAACAGCGCGTCGCGACGACGACGGGGACGCCCGCATCCACTGCGTCGGCGACGGCGTCGCCGATTGCGGGCGTCGTGTTCCCGATGCCGCTCGCCGCCAGAACCAGCCCGTCGACGCCGTCGTCGACGGCGCGCTCGAGCTGGCGAGCGTCGACGGCCAGCCCGCTGGGAATCATCTCGACTCGAGCGGTTAGCTCGGTCGCGGGCAGCGAGACCGACTCGCTGCGAGGGTCGCGGCGCAGCGAGATTCCGTCGGCCGTGAGCTCCGCGACCGGACCCGAGTCGGGCGAGGCGTACGCCTCGGGGCGTCCGGCTCGAGCCTTCGTCACCCATCTGGCTGCGTGGACGAGGTTCCCGAACGCGATGTACGCCCCTTCGGTGAATCGCTCGTCGGCCGCAGTGCGGACCGCCTGCAGGAGGTTCGCGGGACCGTCCGCACCGGCCATGTCCGCGGGTCGCTGCGCGCCGGTGAAGACGACCGGGACGTCGGCGTCGCTCACCAGGTCGAGGTAGTACGACGACTCCTCCATCGTGTCGGTGCCGTGGGTGACGACGACGCCGTCGACGCCGTCCTCGGCCGCCCGCTCGACCGCTCGGGCCAGGGACGCGACGTTCGACGCGGAGAGGTGAAAGCTGAGTTCGTCACAGACGGATTCGACCTCGAGGGCCGCGACGTCCTCGAGTTCCGGGACGGCCGCGACGAGGTCGTCGCCGTCCTTCGAGGGGGTGGCGCCGCCGTCGCCGTCAGTCGATGCGATCGTTCCGCCGGTGCTCAGGACGCGGACGCGTGGCATACCGTGGTGTCTCGAGCGGAGCTACTTTGCTTGTCGCCCTCGATGGTCAGAAGAACTTGTTGAACAGCCGCTTCCACGAGCGGTACTGCCGTCGCGCCGACTTGATCTCGTCGACGGCTTCCGCGAGCTCGCCGCCGGCAGTTTTCCCCCGCTCCTCGGGCGGGATCGCGGTCGGCGCGACCGCGTCCCTGTTGTGGACCGCGGCGTGACACGCCTCACACACCGTGATCAGGTTCGAGAGTTCGTGGACCCCGCCGCGGGACTTCGGGACGATGTGGTGGGCGTGGAGCTCGACGTCGCCGTGGGGGCCGCCGCGGCGCCGACAGTTGGCACACTGGTAGTCGTCGCGCCGGTAGACCTCCTGTCGGCGCCGGTCCCAGTCGTCGGGGTAGTCCCGCGTGGACTGTTTGCTCACGTCCTCGAGCGAGCGCTCCTCGTTGCCGCCGGCCGGCGTGACGCCGCTCTCGAGTTCCTCGTCGGCCGAGACGTCGTCGTACTCGAGTTCCTCCCCGTCGGGGCCGCGAACGGAGATGTCGATCCCCAGCTCCTCGAGATCGTCGTCGGATCGGTCACTCATTGGATCGCTGTACTCTCACGCTCAGTGTCTCAACTGTCTTTGTAATTACGGTTCGACGGGGTACGACGCTCCAAGCGAGTGAAATGGAGTTATAGCTAGTTGGAGTGTTCTGGAAGAGTCTCGTCTCGACTGGGGTTCGGCTCGATTTCACAGGGGTAGGCAGTTAGGTTCTCGTAGCCGTCTGCCGTGACGACGACGAGGTCCTCGAGTCGCACTCCACCGCGGTCGGGGTCGTACACCCCCGGTTCGACGGTGACGACGTGGCCGGCCTCGAGCGGCTCCTCGCTCGAGAGCGACGGCGCCTCGTGGAGGCTGGCGCCGACGCCGTGGCCGGTGCCGTGGTACATCCCGACGTCGACGTCGCCGGACTCGAACCCGTACTCGGCGAGCGTCCCGGTCGCCGCCTCGTGAACGTCGGCCGCGCGCGTTCCGGCACCGCCGCGAAGCGCATCGAAGGCCGCGTCCTGGGCCTCGACGACCGCGTCGTAGGCGCGCCGTTCCCACTCGCCGACGTCGCCGACGACGTACGTCCGCGTGAGGTCGGCGTAGTACCCCTGCGGACCGCGCGGGGAGAGATCGAGCAACACCGTCTCGCCCGGGTCGATTCGATCCTCGCCAGCGAAGTGCAGGTCCGCACAGGTCGCTCCGGCGCCGATCACCGTGTTTCCAGCGTTCCGGACTCCCGATCTCGCCAGGGTCGCGTTCACCTCCCGGCGAAGTCGTTCGGTCGTGAGGGGGTCGCCGCGCCAGCGGAGTTCGTCGTACCGGCTGTCCTCGGCGGTTTCGGCAGTCGCCCCCGCGAGCACCGCCTCTGCCCTGGCCATCCCTCGCTGGGCTGCCCGCTGGACGAACGCGTGTCGGTCCCGCTCTGCGCTCGTCTTGTACGCTCGGCCGAGTTCGATCGGCTCGAGTGCTACCTCGTCAACGGCACTGGCGATAGCTCGCGTCGCTCCGGCGGGCATCGAGGGGAGGGCGAGTACGCGCGCGTCCTCGAGCGGCGAGGACAACCGTTCGTCGAGAATCTCGAGGGCCCGTTCGGCCGCGCTCGAGGCCGAGGACCCGCCGGCCGGGACGACCGTTCCCGGAAACTCCCGCTCGGCCTGCTCGGCGAACAGCCGCGGCGCACACAGCGTCGCGCGACCGTCGACGTGGACGAACGCGTAGTCCCGATCCGGCCCGGCGAACCGAGTCAGGTACCGGAGGTCGTCGTCGAACCGGTCGCCGACGTGGACGAAGGCGTCCGCTCCCGCGGCCGCGGTCGCGTCGGCCAGCCGCTCGAGCGTCGCGTTTCCGCTCCGGTTCGGCTCCGCCGACGAGCGATCTCGGCTCACGCGTCCTCCGGCTGGGTGCCGATTTCCTCGGGCCAGCCGGGCGGCTGTGCGGCGGACGGGTCCGCGTGTGCTCGTTTGAGCACCATCGGCGTCCGCTCGAGCGAGAGCACCTTCGTGCCGTCCTGGTTGTACGCCCGGAGCTGGGTCGTGACGATCCCGACGTGGTCGCGGGAGTCGCTCTCGCGCTTCTCGAGGACCTCGCTCTCCGCGAAGATCGTATCGCCGTGGTAGACGGGAGCGTGGTGGCGGATTCGGTCGTATCCGAGGTTGGCGGTCGCGTTCACCGAGACGTCGATCACGCTCATTCCGACGGCGAGGGCGATGACGAACGTGCCGTCGACGAGGCGCTCGTCGAACTCGGTCCCGGCGGCGTACGCCTCGTTGAAGTGCATCGGGTTGAGGTTCATCGTCACGTTCGTAAACCAGACGTTGTCGGTCTCGGTGACGGTCCGGCCGAAGGGGTGCTTGTAGACGTCACCGACCGCGAAATCCTCGTAGTAGCGGCCGTGCCAGCCGGCGACCACGCGTCGCTCCGACTCGGGAACTTCGTCTTGTGTCTCGGTGTCGTCGGTCATACTGTGTCTCGACGGTCGGCGTCGGTCGGGTTGTAACTCCCGGAAAGCGGCTATGGGACCTACTCCGTTCGGATCGGTTCCGCCGAACGAACGGGCAGCGTACGGTACACTGCCCGTTCGATCCGTGTGCCCGACTGATCCCCGGTACGACGGGCGACGGGGAACGCCTCGAGACGACCTCCGGAGTTCGACCCTGTATCAACTGACACAAGCAAATAATACTAGCAATAGTTATTATTCAACTAAAATCGTAACGGTTGTATTATACCGTCGGTTGCTTACGCACGCAGCGGTATCGACCCTGCACCCATGCACTCGGTCTTCCCCTAGGGGAAGTCCTTCTGTGGACGGTCTCGTGTCGTTCGGTGGCTATCCATCGATCTCGAGGTACCGCCATCGGTCTCGTTCGGGCGACTCGCCGCTACCAGCGAGTTGGACCTGATACCGGCGTCTCGCAGTCCGATTGGACGCCTCGACCGTGGGCACTCGTCGACGAGCGGTTTTCGGAAGGTGCAAATCGTCGTTTATAAACTCGGCTGGATTCTTTCCGGAATTCGTCGACTCAGTTTTCGTAACATCCTAGTATGTGGAGAAAAATATTCGGAGTAATGACCTACGAACATCTGGACACTGATCTGGTCAACGAACTGCTCGGAAACGGTCGCGCCAGCCTCCGGAGCCTCGCCGAAGAACTCGACGTCTCCGTGACAACGGTCTCGAACCACCTGTCGGATCTCGAGGACGAGGGCGTCATCGAGGGGTACACACCGATCGTCGACTACGACGCCGCCGGCTACGACGTGACCGCGGTGATGCAGCTCAAAGCAGAGGGAAGCGCGCTCGCGGAGATCACCGAGACGCTGCGAGATCACCAGCAGATGATGTCCGTCTACGAGGTCACCGGTGACTACGACATCGTCGCGATCGGGAAGTTCAAGGACACCGACGACATGAACGACCAGATCAAGGCGCTGGTTACGGATCCCGACATCAAACAGTCGAACACCAGCATCGTTCTCAACAAGGTCGCCGAGAACGAGCAGTTCGAACTCGAGGCGGACCGCGAGGACTGATTCGGCGTTCCTATCGACACCAGTCTCGAAGCGGCGAAGAAGGCGGCTACGTGGATCACAGCGGTTCGAGCGCGACGGAACCGACTCGAGGCGTCGATCCCGCAGGAGCGGATCGCGATCGCCAGGACTCCGTAGAGATCGCCCGCTGTTATCGTTACTCGTCGACGAGCCGCAGCCAGTCCCAGTCGGCGCCGCTCGTCGAACGGAACCCGATGCTCATCTCGTCGTCGATACCGTCCGTCTCGCTCGTGCGTACCGATCCGAGCGTCGTCCCCTCGAGATCCTGGACCCGGAACTCGACGCCCTCGGAGCTGTCGAAAACGAACCGACAGTCGACGGTCTCGTCCGCCAGGTTCGGGACCGTCGAGTCCTCCTCGAGGATTTCGACGCCGCTGCCGGTCTCTCGACCGAGACGGATCTCGCCGCTCGGGTCGACGATGAGCCGCCAGCCGGGTGTCTGCGTCGACCAGACGTCCTCCTCCATCCCGACGAGGATCCAGGGCTGGGAGGCACCCGACTCGGGACGCACGAGTACCGAGACCTCGCGACCGTCCTCGGGGTAGTTCGGGAGTCCCTGATCGGGGAACGAGCGGACGTTCGAGTCGCCGTCCTGTCGAAGCCCCTGACTCGAGTCCTCGTGAAGAGCCGCGCTCGAGGAGACGTCGGCGTCGCCGGCCCCGTCGAGGGTCCACGGACCGACCAGACGGCCCTGGTCGTACTCCTCGAAGTCGTCGATCACCAACTCGTCCACGTCCTCGCTCTCGTCGTCCGTCTCGACGTCCCCGATCTCGACTTCGTACGCGGCGGTTTCCTCGCAGTTGCTGAGCGAGAACGAGTAGACCTCCGCGTCCCCCGGCTCGGGGGCCGTCTCGTCGGTGTAGCGCGTACTCGAGAGCTCGACACCGTCGTCGTCGTAGATCCGCGCTTCCATGTCGAGGGTCGGCTCCTCGTCACCCTCGTTCTCGAGTTCGGCGTGGACGTGGCAGTGGTCCGTCGGCGGCTCGTCGGCCCACGTGTACGTATGTCGCCGGGCCGAGAGCGACTCGCTTACGTCTCCGGAGAGGGTTATATCCCCCTCGATGGAGTCGTCCTCGTACACCTGCTCGTCGTCGGTGTCGTCGGTCGGTTCGTCGCTTTCGTTGCCGGAGTCGTCGGTGTCGGAGTCATTGGCGTCGGAGTCGTTGGCGTCGGACTCGTCGCTCTGGTCGGGAGACGCTTCGTCGTCACCACAGCCCGCCAGCGCGATCGAGAGCGTCGCCCCGGCGCCCCCGAGTAGCGTCCGTCGTCGCATACACGTTTGTTATCCAACGACGGAATAACAGTATCGAAAGACCGACGCTCGGAGCGTCGCTCGTGAACTCGACGTCGTCGGCGATACGCGTGACAGATCAGGAGTACCGGTCGGCCTCCGCGTCGAGACACAGTGGGTCGAGGACGAACTCGTGGATCGCCCGCCGCGCTTCGTCGGGGGCGTCGTCGTGGCCGAGCGAGATCCGCCGTCCGCGAGCCGCGTGGATCACGTCGGTGACGAGCTGGCCCATCCGCTCGGCGTCGACGTCGCGGAAGACGCCCTGCTCGATGCCGTCCTCGACGACCTCGACGATGCTGCCGCGAATCAGCTCGTAGTGCTCGTTGAAGATCTCTCGGTGTTGCTCGTCGTTCTGGGCGTACGTGTACAGCTCGTGGTACACCTTCATCCGGTCCCAGTGGGTAAACTCCCCGAACTCGGGACCGAACAGACACTGATCGATCCTCGCCTCGAGCTCCGTCCGCGGGTCCGCGTCCTGCGCGATGTCGACGCTTCCCTCGTACTGATCGATAACGTACTCGAGAAACGAGGCCATGAGATCGTACTTCCCCTCGAAGTGGTAGTGGATCACCTGTCGGGTCAGCTCCATCTCGTCACCGATGTGGCGCATCCTGAGATCCGCATACCCGTGCTCGCGTAGCGCACGGAACGTTGCCTCCATGATCACCTCCTCGGTATCCTTGTCGGAGGCGCTCCCGTCGGACTCGCTCATACGATTACTCCGTTCGAACGATATATAGTTCGATTGCTCCGACGATAGAAGTTTACCAGACGGTAAACTTTTGTCCTCGCGGTCAGTCTGTCAGACCGAGCATGACAGCAACACTCATCCGAGACGGCACCGTGGTCTCGCTCGATCCCGAGATCGGCGAACTCGAGGAGGCCGACGTGCTGATCGAGGACGGCGAGATCGTCGAGATCGGACGCGGGCTGAGCGCGTCGAACGCCGAGGAGATCGACGCCAGCGACCACATCGTCCTGCCGGGGTTCGTCGACTCACACATCCACCTCGCTCAGACCCAGGTACGGGGTATCGCCGGGGACTGGTCGCTCATGGGCGACTACTTCGATCACATGCTCGGCAACATCGCCGGCCTCTACCAGCCCGAGGACATGTACCTCGGCGGCCTCTTCGGCGCCTTCGAGAAGCTCTACACGGGGACGACTACGGCCCTGGACTGGTCGTACCCCAACTCGATCGAGCACGCCGAACGGGCCGTCGACGCGCTGCAGGATACCGGACTGCGCGCGGTGTACACCTACGGACCGCCGGGCGACGACGCGGCGAAATGGTGGTTCGACAGCGACGTCACCCTCCCCGAACGGGAGATCCGCGAGTTCTACGACGAGAACATCCGCGACGACGACCTGCTCGAGCTCGCGCTCGGGCTCCGGGGGCCGGACTTCTGTACCGACGAGGCCGCCCGCGCCGATCTGGAACTGGCCCGCGAACTCGGCGTCGTCGCCACGCTCCACATGGGCGCCGCGTGCTGGCCCTCGTCGGTCTACGGCGACGACTATCAGGGCTTCGGTGCGATCGAAGACATGCTCGGACCGGACGTCAACGTCGCCCACGGGAACCACTTCGCTCAGGAGGACGTCGACCACGCTGTCGAGCAGGGTGTCTCCTTCTCGGCGACGCCGGAGGTCGAGATGCAGATGGGCCACGGCATCCCCGTCACCGGAAAGGTTCTCGAGGCCGGCGGCCGGCCGGCGTGGGGCGTCGACGTCTGCTCGGACATCAGCGGCGATATGGCGACGCAGATGCGGATCGGCTTGCAGGTCCAGCGGATGTTCGAAAACCAGGCGATCCTCGAGGGCGACGCGGAGGTCACCGAGGTCCAGACCACCGCCCGAGAGACCCTCGAGATGGCCACCATCGAGGGCGCGCGGGCGCTGAACATGGAGGACGAGATCGGCTCGCTCACGCCCGGCAAGCGCGCGGACATCGTCATGATCCGTACGGACGACTTCATGACCGCGCCGTGTCACGACCCGATCCAGACCGTCGTCTTCCAGTCCGACCCGTCTCACATCGACACCGTCCTCGTCGACGGCGAACCGGTCAAACGCGACGGCGAACTGCGAAACCCGCTCGTCGAGGAGGAGTTCGACCGCTTCGTCGCCTCGGGCGAACGGCTGCTCGACGAGGCCGGCGTCGACCTCGAGTAACCCACCCTCACCAATTCACCCATATGCGACTCGGACAGTACACGACGACGGACGGAGCACAGCCCTGGTGCGGCGCCAGAATAGATGACACAACGGTCGTCAACCTCGCCGAGGCGGGCGCCGCCGCCGGCGTCGACCTGCCCCGACGGAGCACCGAACTGCTGGCCGGCTGGGAGTGGCAGCGGAAGGCCGAACTGGCCGTCGAGCACGCTCTGGAGACGGGAACCGGCGTCTACGAGCACGACGACCTCGAGCGACACGCACCTGTACGGAATCCGCAGAAGGTGGTCTGCGTCGGACTCAACTACCGGGACCACGCCGAGGAGGGCGACAACCCGATTCCGGACGAACCCGTCCTCTTCTCGAAGTTCCCGACGACCGTGACCGGTCCCGGAAGCACGATCAGCTGGGATCCCGACCTCACCGAGAAGGTCGACTACGAGGCCGAACTCGTCGCCGTCATCGGGACGGAAGCCCGGCGCGTCGACGAGGACGAGGTCCTCGAGCACGTCGCCGGCTACCTCGTCGGCAACGACGTCTCGGCTCGCGATCTTCAACACGGCGACGGCCAGTGGGTCCGCGGCAAGAGCCTCGACGGCTTCGCACCGATCGGACCCGAACTCGTCACGGCTGACGAAGTCGACGACCCACACGACCTCGAGATCCAGGCCGAGGTCAACGGCGAGCGACTCCAGGAGTCGACGACCGCGAACCTCATCTTCGGTATCGACGAGCTGGTGTCGTTCTGTAGCCAGGCGTTTACGCTCAAGCCGGGCGACCTCATCTTCACCGGCACGCCGCCGGGCGTCGGCGTCTACCGGGAGCCGCCGGTGTTGCTCGAGGACGGCGACGAGGTGACGATCGGCGTCGAGGGGCTCGGCGAACTGACGAACACCTGCGCGTTCGACTAGCAGTAGTCAGTAACACGACCTTCGCTTCAGTTTTCCTCGAGCAGCAACGGATGGTGAATCAGTCAGTTCGCGGAGCAGTGAGACGATTTCTCGAGTTGATCCGAAGATTCGCGTCGTAGTTGCCGCGCAGCAAGGACACCCAGGCTGACCTCAATCGTCTCGACAGCGTTCAGGATCCTGTCGAGGCGATCCGGTGGGAAGGGTTCGTCCGTCATTCGTCGTGCGTCTCGCCGTCCGTTGCTGTCACGGCAGATCCGTTCAGGTGTTCGTCGATTCTGGTTAGTGCCGCATCGAACCGTTCACGCGGTGACTGAGGGGACCGTCTCCGCCAGCTGGTCTCGAAGGGCAGTTGCATGATCCGCATTACCCACGAGGAGTATTCCGTGATCAAAATCGTCGCTACCAGCTCCGGAGAGGCTCTCTGGAGATCCACGAGATCTATCTCGTTAGTCTCGAGTGTCTCGCTGAGATCGGCACTCTGCCCGAAGAAGCGTTCGTTGTACTCCGGATCGGTCGGTTGGGCGTCTTCGAGTTCGACCACGAGATCGACGTCACTTCGAAAATGGGTTTCTCCGCTCGCGTGAGATCCAAACGGGATCGCCAGCCGGATCCCGAGGCTATGAAATAGGGCATATATCCTCTCTGCGGCTATCTGGTGAAACGGTACGTACAGGTCAAGCACGTATTGTTCTGAGCGGAGGATCAATATAGGATCTATTCTTACTGCGAATCGACTTCTTCGTAGTACTCGATAATCTCCTTCAAACACCATTGGTTGAGCCCTTGTGATGCGAGTGTGAAAACCAACGTTGAGACGGGCTTGCGTTTGTACGCCGCGTAGAGGCTATAGAGCCCGATGGGGATACTCACGGTGTTTAGGATCTGTGGATAGCCGAGACCGATGAGGCGGTGCCCGTCATTAGTCCAGCGTTCTTCAGCACGTACGACTTTGTACATCCAGTCATCCAACTCTTCACTTGGTTCGCGGAATAACACCGGATTGATGAGTAAGAACAGGAGAGTGAGCCCCAATAACTTCCATTGCCGATGGTAGAGTGCGCCCACGGCCACAAACGCTGCTGCCATTCGACTCCACCCGCTCTTCGGGTTGGAGTGTCTGGCCCACATATTCTCTATCGCCGTCGACTCTTTGAGCATATCGACTATCTCGGAAGTGAGAGGTACTACCGTCATATTAACATTCCGCCACAGCGTTCAGCAAGCATCTCTACGTAGCGAATCAGCGGCCTCAGATTCGGCACCGAGACCGAATATCGAAATCGTAGTACCAACTACTCGTAAACGTCGTCGATTCTCTTTGCGAAGATCACTGACCGATGTCGAACACGTCGCGGGGGTTCTCCAGCACGACCTGCCGAATCGCGTCCTCGTCGATCCCGTAGCGATAGAGTTCGAAGATGGCCCGCTTTAGCGCGAACGGATCCGTCCGCAGGACGTTCGCACAGTCGGTGTCGACCATGATCCGCTCGGGGCCGTACTCGTCGATCGCGTCGGCGACGTCCGCCGCGGTGACGCCGATCAGCCACGAGTGGCCGATGGTGTAGCTCAGGTAGCAGTCGGTCTCCTCCATGAGGTACTCGGTGTTGTTCCCGTCCGCGTGGGAGGCGACGACCCGCTCCTCGTCCAAGCCCGCGTCTCGGGCTGCCTCGACGTCGATCTTCACCGCCTCGAGCGCCGGATTCTCGGCGTCGATCACCGGCTCCTGTCCCAGGCCGGGGTTCTTCTCGTAGCCCGGCGTCCCGATCCCGTCCCGGTACGACCGACCCGAGTCGCTCGAGGTGTTCGGCGTGTGGAGAAGCACCGGCAGGTCGTGGGTATCGGCGAGTTCCATCTGGGCCTGGACGATCGCGCGCTGCTCGTCGAGATCCCAGCTGCTGACGTGTTGCGAGGGGGTGACGCCTGTTTCGCCGATCGCGACGACCTCCTCGAGGGTGCAGTAGTCGGCCATCGCCTCGAGGGCCTCGTCGGGATCCTCGATGCGGACGCCCGTGTGGATCCCCAGTCCGTGGTTAGCCTCGAAGAAGTGGTTTCGCTCGATCGCCGCGCGGCGGTTGATCGCGTCGTCCCAGAGGAACCGAACGTCGTCGGTCCTGACCGGTTTGTAGGGCGTCCAGTGGTAGCCCGAGGCGACCATCACCATCGACTCGCAGCCGGAGAGCGCGTACCGCTCGCGATCGTCCCACGAGAGCGTGTGGGCGTGGTTGTGGACGTCGATCCAGGGCAGGTTGAGGAGCTCAGTCGGCAGCTCCGGGTGGTCGTCGAGGTGCGCTGCGTCGGTCGGCCGTTTCGTCGAGTGTGTCGGTGGCATGGGTCAGGTGGGGTGTACCGCAAACGGTGTGAGCGAGGCCGTTGTCGTCACGACGGGTACCTATCGTCGGCCCGAGCACTTAGCGTTTTACAGGCTGGTAAAACTTTATTATGTGTCGAAGTAACGTGACACACATGACGCTGCTGATCGGGACGGACGACGGCCTCTACCGGGTCGACGGGATCCCCTTCGATCGGGACGAAGCGGAGCGGGTGCTCGACTGCGGGGTCGTCACGGCGGTCAAGACGTGGGATCACGCCGACGGCGCCTTCGTCGCGTCGTCGACGGGGGCGTACCGCTCAAGGGACGGCGGCCGAACCTGGGAGGACCTCGAGGTCCCCCTCGGCGACCGCTTCTGGCACGCCGGCGAGAGCGAGGTGTGGTCGATCCTCGCAACTGCGGACGGGGCGCTCTACGCGGGGACGAACGATCCCTACATCTACCGCTCGGTCGACGACGGCGAGACGTGGGCGGAGCTGAAGGGGTTTCGCGAACTGCCCTCCCGTGGTCACTGGGAGTCGCCGATCGACCCCCACTACGCGCGACTGCGGGCGCTCGAGGCCGTCCCCGGTCGTCCGGAACGACTCATCGCTGGCGTCGAAGCTGGTGGGATCCACCTGAGCAACGACGGCGGTCAGACCTGGCTCGACCGCCGGGAGACGATCATCGACGACGTCCACCAGGTGCTGCCGATCTCGGAAGACGTCTGGCTCGCGACGACCGGGTATCTGGACCACGACCTCGAGAACCTCGGTCTGGGCCACGCGGTCGGCGTCGGCGGGCTCTACCGGACGACCGACGCGGGCGGCTCCTGGACCCGGCTCGACGAGGGTAACGACTTTTCTTACATCAGATGCGTCTTCGTTCACGACGGACGGCTGTTCTTCTGTGGCGGCGAGGAGGCGCCGCCGGCGTGGGTCGAGGACGAACACGAGGTCGCGCTGTTCGAGTCGACGAACTTCGGTCGCGACTTCGAGCGAGTGCCGTTCCCCGGCGAACCCCACGAGGTGATCGAAACGTGGACCGTCCACGACGGCGACGTCCTCTGTGGTTCCGGGCTGTTCGACGTCCCCGACCAGCGAGACGACGTCGAGGGCCGACTTATGCGACGCGACGAGAACGGGGCGTACGAGACGGTCGGACGACTCGGCGCGAACGTCAGCCGAATGGAGGCGATCTGAGGATGGCCGATTCGTCTCCGCCCTCGAGACTGGGCCGGCTGCTGTACGGGGCGACGCTCGCGTACATGGCCGTCGACGGCTTCCGGAGCAACGAGAAACGCGTCGAGATCGCCCGCGAGAAGGGGGTCCCTGCCGCGGATCGGCTGGTCCCGTTCGTCACCGGGATGCTCCTCGTCGCCAATCTGGGTATCGTCCTCTGGAAGTACCCTCGAGCGTCCGCCGGCGCGGTGATCGTCTTCTTCCTCGGGACGACGCCGGGGATCCACGACTTCTGGACGATGGAGGGCGAGGAGCGCCAGGCGAACAAGATCAACTTCTGTAAGAACGTCGCCCTCCTCGGCGGGGCGATTCTCCTGCTCGAGGCCGCGAGCGAAGATCCCGTAGCGACGAACGAGTAGCGGACCGACCGGGCCGCCGCGTCCGGGAGAGTGATTTTAACCCACACTGCCGAACGTGTCCTATGGACGAGAACACTCGCGTCGTCGCAATCGCCGGAAGCCTCCGCGAAGAGAGCTACACCCGCCCCGCCTTGCAACACGCCCTGGACGCTGCCGCAGCCGCCGGCGCGAGCACCGAACTGATCGATCTCCGGGAACTCGAGATCCCGCTGTTCGACGCCGACGACGACGAGGCCGGCGACACGCCGGAGCTCGCCCGGCGCGTTCGGGAAGCGGACGCCATCCTCCTGGGAACGCCGATGTATCACGGGTCGTACTCCTCGGTGCTGAAGACCGCGCTCGACTACTGCGGGTTCGACGAGTTCGAGAACAAGACCGTCGGGCTGCTCGCGGTCTCCGGCGGGAGCTTCCCCATCGGGGCGCTCGACCACCTGCGGGTCGTCTGCCGGGCCCTCGACGCCTGGGTGTTGCCCCATCAGGCGGCGGTGCCGAACGCCCATCGCCGGTTCGAGGGGCGCGAACTCGTCGACGACGATATTCGCCAGCGCGTCGAGACGCTCGGGACGCGAGCGGTCCAGTTCGCCAACATCGAGCCCGATCCCGAGTCGTTCGAGAGTCGGGAAAACGTCGGCGCCGACGAACGTGCCGGCTGACCGTGAGGTGAGGAGCTCCAGTATCTGCCGAATCAACCGTTATAGACGTCGCACAAGGTATATATGCTCGAGCGGATTACCAGCGCTCGATGACTGAAACCCAATACAAGTGCACCCGATGCAGTGCTGCGCTCGACTACAGAACGACGAAACACGTCGGCTGTCCGGAGTGTGGATCCATTCCGGCCCACAGCGCGGACTGAACGAGGAGCCGACCGTCAAACGGCCGTCCCCGTTTTCGAATCGACGATCCGAACGCAGTCGAAGACCGCCGTTCGGCCGACCGTGATCGCGGTCGCGAACCGTACGGCGTCGAACAGTCGCCTGCCTACCGTTCGTCCAGTCGCTTCGAGAGCCGATCGAACTTCTCTTGAAGTCGCTCCCGTCGCTCCCGCTCGCGTTCGGGTCGGTACTCGATGTCGACCAGAGCTTCGTCGGAGACGTCGGCGTCGAACAGCGCCCCCTCGTGTCGACACTCCTCCGGGAGCGTCTCGAGGTCGAGATCGAGCTGGTCGACGACGTCGTCGTCCTCCTCGAGGAGCACGACGGCCGTCGTCCCGTCGACGATGCGATCGACGACGCAGGTGAACGAGCCGTCGGCGGTCATTACCCGGATACACCGGCCGTAGCCGTATCAACCTGTGGTGTAGCGACGCGGGCCTGCTCGTCGGGTCGTTCCTCCCGGAGGTCAGCCGCGTCGGTCGAGAACTCCCGTTCGGTCTCGGCGCTCACGGCGGCGCCGTCGGTCGTCACCACGACGTCGCCGTGGACCCCCGTCCAGTAGGTTTCGATTCCCCGCTCGGCGTAGTCTTCGAGTACCGCCTCGTGTGGATGGCCGTACTGGCTGTCGTAGGCGCTCGAGATGACGGCGATCTCCGGGTCGACCGCGTCCATGAACGGCCCGTTCGACGACGTCGACGAGCCGTGGTGACCGGCCTGGTACGCGTCGGCCTCGAGCGTGCCGCCGTGTTCTTCGACCATCCGCTGTTCGGCGTCGGCTTCGGCGTCGCCCGTCGTCAGGTAGGTAAACTTGCCGAACTCGAACGCGACCGAGACGCTGTTGTAGTGGAGGTCGTCGCCGGATTCGTCCGCGGACGGGTTCAGCACGGTCGCCTCCAGCCCGTCGATCGGCAGTTCGTCGCCCTCCTCGACCTCGAAGAGATCGACGTCGTGTGCCTCGATCGCGTCGAGGTAGTTCTCGTAGGTCGCGGAGTCGTGGGCGACGCCCGAGTCGTAGGCGGCTCCGATGCCGTCACCGTCGGTTTCGAAGTGCTCGATCACGGCGGCGTGACCGCCGATATGATCGGCGTGGGCGTGGGTCGCCACGAGGTGATCGACCCGATCGACGCCCTGCGATTCGAGATAGGCGATAACGTCCGAGCCGTCCTGGCGCCAGTCGCCGGTGTCGATCAGCACCGTCTCGCCGTCGGGAGTCACGAGCAGCGTCGAATCGGCCTGGCCGACATCGATGTGGTGGATCTCGAGTTCACCGTCGACGTCGGTCGTCCGTTCGGTCTCCGAGTCGCCGTTCGCGCTAGTTGCTCCCGACTCGTCGCTCGAGCCGTCGTCGGCATCTCCCGCTCCGCTCCCGCCGTCGTCGATGTCCGTTCCCGCTGACCCCGGCTCGCTATCGGGTTCGTCCGCTTCACCGTCGTCTGACTCCACCTCGCCGTCCGCGTCGTTCGTCTCGTCGGCCTGCGTTCCGCCGTCGTCCGCCTGGCCGTCGGTATCGGCGGCCTCGAGGTCCTCGGCGTCGGCGTCGACCGGGGGTTCGTCGTCGGCGTCGAGCGGCGTGACGAGCATCCCGGTCAGAACCGCAACCACGACGAGAACGGCGAGGACGCCCGACGAGAGGGAGCGATCGGTCCGTCCGACGATCGCGGCCCGCGTTCGTGGAACGATGAGCGCCGCAGCGCCGAGAAACAGGAGGGCAGCGAGTACTCCCTGTAGTATCGAAAGCGCCGAGAGTTCTATCGCGGAGAGCGCGGTGAGCGCAAAGAGTGCGACGAGCACGCCCAGCCCCCACTGGGCGACCGATCTGGCGGTGACCATACCGTTCAGTGACGGGAAAGTATCGGATGGCTCTTTGGATTGCTTACACGCCGGGCGAGGTCGGACCCGAACGCCGAGTTCGTCGGACCCCGAGGGCACCCTTTTGTGTCGGCAACTCGACTCCGGCAGTATGACGGGAGGACTGGAACCGACCGAGGAGGTCGATGGCTCCGTAACCGTTCGCCTGCTGAACGACGGCGACGAAACGAGGACGATCCGGTGTAACTCGTACGCCGACGCGGTCGACGCGGTGAAAGACCACCGAAACTCGGTAGCGGCCGCGAAGATCGTCGATCGCGACGAGAACGTCGTCTTCACCTCCGCGGAGATGGATATCGAAGTTTGGGAAACCGCGTGGGAGGACGCGAAACGCGAGCTCTCCGTCGACGTCGACGAATCGGACTGTCCGTACGAGAACGGCGCTTGCTTCCCCGGCGACCGCTGCGTTCGGTGCCAGCTGTCGGACGCTCGAGCGGGAGACTGACGGCGAAGCGATTGGGGGTTCGACGAACGATCTCAGTCGCCCCGGAGGACCAGGGGGCCCATCGCCGACGTTCGCTTCGCGATCGTCGCCAGGCGGAGGATGTAGGAGACGAACAGCAGGAACGGCAGCACGCAGATCGTGTACGCGAGGGCGACGATCCACAGCAGGTTGTCGACGCCGAACAGCGATCCGATCATCGTCCCCTCGTCGACGAACAACAGCATCCCGCCGGCGACGACGAGCGCGAGGACGGCCAGGTAGAGGATCCCCTGGGAAAGCTTGACGAGCGACCACTGGAAGTACAGCGTCTTGATGTACTCTCTCGCCGGTCCGTACATCGTCAGCGCCTCGAGCGTCTGAACCCCCGCTTCGCGTTGTTCCTCAGAGAGTTGGCCCTCGTACTCGGCCAACAGCCAGCGGAGATCGTACATCTTCCGGTCGTAGTTGTAGTTCAGCGCCGAGTTCATCACGTCGTAGGAGCCGAAGTCGGTACCGTCCAGTCCCTCTCCGGCCACGGACGCGTTCTCGAGGAGGTCGTCGACGTACTCCGCGGTCTGTGCGCGGAGATCCTCGTCGTCGCTGCGTTGCACGGTCCGCTCGAACCGCCGAGCCCGATCGCTGGTCGCGTCGATGAGCTCCTTGAGAAACAGCGCCGGGTTCGCGGGACTCGGAAAGTCCAGTAGCTCGTCGGTGTTCTGGTAGAAATCCATCGCGAGATCCATCCGCTTTCGCTGGCTGCCCAGCGGACCGATCTCCTGGGAGAGGACCAGTTGGTTGATCGAGACCACGAGCGTCGTCCCGGTGATGAGGGCGCCGATCAGCGCCTGAAACGTCATCTTCACCCAGTCCTCCGAGGCCATCACCGCGCGGATCGACTGCGAACTCGAGACGCCCCAGAGCATCAACAGCGAGAACACGCCCGCCGCCAGCATCCCGGTGAGGAGCCATCGGTTCGCATTGAGGAGCACCCAGAGCTTGTAGCGGTTCTCGGCGGCCCGTTCGCGCATCGTGTTGGCGGTCGTCAGATCCCTCATCGGTAGCGATCAGTCCTCGAGCCGCCGTTCGAACAGCAGGAACTTCGTACCGCCGCCGTCGTAGGAAACCGTCTCGACGAGCCGCCAGCCGTCGGCGCCCAGTTCGTTCAACCGCTCCTCGGGGTTCGCGGATTCGCGCTTCGTCAACTCCGTCGGCGGCTCGATGGCCTTGTACTCCCAGCGTGTATCCCGATCGCTGCTCATCCCGTATCAGAGTCGTGTATCCGTCCTTATTCTTTCCCTTGCTGTCGGGCAGACGCTACCCTCCGAGCGGATCACTCGGAGCACGCTCTCTCCGTCGTCCGTCTCGTCCACGTTCTCCTCGTCGTCCTCGTCACCATCGTACTCTCGTCCGCCTCGTCGTCGGGTTCGTTCTCGGTGCGGCCGAGCCGTTTTTTCCCTCGTCGCGGAGGCCAACGACACTCGACGCGGACTGCCCGATTTCGTTGGAACTCGAACCGGTTAGAAAGCCACGCCAAACATAACTATATTATTATATTAACAGGTTACAGTTTGGTTGGATTTTCGAACGGTTGCTATACTGACTCTCGTCTCAACTCGATCACAGACGGGATGCGAGCACGATCGTTCACCTGCGAGTGCGGAGCAGTTCGATCGTGATCTCACGTGCGACAGAAGCGAACTAGGCGATATCGGGGCCCAGAACCCGATTCGACGGCTCGGATTCGAACCCGAAACATCTCGAGCAGGGGACCAACGAGGGAGCGGCTACCGGCAACTGATCGGGACTGACTCGAGTGTCGCACGCTATAGTATAGTGATTACAACACAACCCCATCTGTAATAGAAGATAACAGAATGTATAAATTAGTCTTCCTTCGGGAAAGAGTGGAACCCCGGTATCGACGGAAACGACTCTCGACCGATACGAACAGTTTCCGCGAACGCAGGTGTGACTGCGAGGCCGCGTCTGATCGCCCGCGGAGGGACTGCTACGCTACTCGAGCCAGCGATCGCGGGTCTAATCCCGACCGACCGAACAGGAAACCCGGCTGAACGGGTACTTCACCGGAAACGGGGTTGGGAAGCTGACGCTACCCCCGGGAGCCGAGCGCTACCGAATTCGGGACGATGGCGGGCGTTCGTCCCGTTTTCGGGCGTTCGCAACGACATCTATAAGTCGGTGTGGTTTGTTATCTCATGCAGCGAGATGGAAAGTCATAGCTCTCTGCCGGGTCGGCCAGAGGTATCACCGGCCAGTTTCGGGATTCCTGGCGTCGGAATGACGACGTTTGCGAGTTCCGACGACCGATCGATCGCCGAGTTGCTGGAAACCGCCGCGGAACGGGCGCTCGAGGACGCCGACATCGAACCGGACGCCGTCGACTCGGTCCACGTCGGGAACATGGCTGCGGAAGCGTTCAACAACACCTCCGGGCTGGCGAACGCGTTGACCGCCAGTCTCGGCCTCAGTCGGGCGTCCGCACGTCGAATCGAAAACACCAGCGCGACGGGGGCGAGTGCGGTGCTCGACGCGGTCGACACCGTTCGGGCGGGGCGAGCCGAGGTCGCACTGGCCGTCGGCGGCGAGAAGATGTCCGTCGCCGACACGTCGGTCTCGACGGAGATCATCAGCCGGATCACGCACAGCCAGGAGTACGATCAGGGGATCACCCTCCCCTCGTTCGCGGGTCTCGCGGCCGCACGGTACCTCGAGACCTACGACGCGACTCGGCGCGACCTCGCACGGGTTGCGGTAAAGAACCACGCGAACGCCCGTCGAAACCCGTACGCGCAGTTCGAGAGCGACGTCACGATCGCGGACGTTCTCGACTCGCCGAAGGTCGCGACGCCGCTTCGCCTCTACGACTGCTGTCCGACCTCGGACGGAGCCGCCGCGGTGGTCGTCACGGCGGCGGACGCGGACGTGTCGGTCACGGCCTGCGAGAGCGCCGTCGGCGTCCACGCCGTCGCGGATCGGGCCGATCCGCTACGGATCGAGAGCGCCGCGGCCGCCGGGCGAGCGGCCTACGACGCGGCGGGGACGAGCCCCGACGAGATCGACATCGCGTGTATCCACGACGCCTTCACCATCCTCGAGTGGCTCGAGATGGAGGAACTCGGACTCGCCGATCGGGGCGAGGCGTGGAAACTAACGCGGGAGGGACGGACCGAGATCGACGGCGACGGAGACCTGACGGTCAACCCGGGTGGCGGGCTGAAAGCCCGGGGCCATCCGCTGGGCGCCACGGGGATCTCCCAACTCGTCGAACTCGTCTGGCAGCTTCGGGGCGACGTTCCGAACGACCGTGCGGTCGATTCTCCACGGTACGGACTCGCTATCAACGTCGCCGGGTTCGGGAACAACAGCGTCTGTACGATCGTGGAGGCGAGCGGATGACGCGCGTCCTCGAGTGTCCGGACTGCGGTCGGCGAACCTTCTACGAGAAACGCCGCTGTCTCGACTGCGGCGCCGACGAACTACGGACTCGCGACTCGGGCGTTGGGACCGTGCAAGCGGTGACGGCGGTCCACGTCACGCCCGACGGCGTTAGTGCCCCGAACCGGCTCGGCCTCGCTTCCTTCGACGGCGACGCGAGTATCATCGCTCGCCTCGAGGATGGCCTCGAGGCGGGCGACTCGGTCGTCCTCGAGCCGACCGACGGGGCGGAGTCGCCGCCCCGGATCGTTCCCGTCGGAACCGAGCGGGGTCGAGAGACGCCGACGAGTTCGGGCAAACAGTGAGACCGGTGACCGACGGCTAACGGCTAGATCGAGTGAGCGATGTGGAGTTCGAGTTCGTTGACTGCACCGAGCACCCGCTCCGGAAGCTCGTCGGTGAGCTGCGCTCCCTTGACGCGGTGGGCGGGTCCGGAGACGCTCAGCGCGCCGATCACCTCGTCGTCGGCGTCCGTCACCGCCGCGCCGACCGCGTGAACCCCCTCCGTCGTTTCCTGCCTGTTGAAGGCGTACCCGCGCTCTCGGATCCGTTCGCACTCCTCCTCGAGTTCCGCACGCGTCGTGATGGTGTTCTCGCTCACGCCCTGTAGCCCGTGGGTCGCGACGATTTCGTCGACGCGGTCTGTGGGCATGTTCGCGAGGATCGCCTTTCCCGCGGCACTCGTGTGAAGCGGGCCGCGCTTTCCGATGTGGGCGCCGGTCTGCACCGCGCTCTGGCCGACCTCGGTGTACAGATAGACTCGCTCGCCGTGTTCTTCGACGATAAACTGGGCGCGCTCTCCGGTCTCCGCCGCGAGCGCGTCGACCTTCTGTTTGATCATCGGGTACGCGGTCGTCGTCCGCTGGGCGTGACCGCCGATGGTGAGAAACTGGAACCCGATCCGGTAGCGCCCGTCCGTACACACCACGTAGCTGTGCTCGCGGAGCGTAACGAGGTGACGATGTACGGTGCTCGGAGCGAGTCCGAGATGTTCGGATAGTTCGTGGATCGTCGCCTCCCCCAGCTTCCGGAGCGCGTCGATGATCCGTATGGAGGTCTCGGTCGTGCGTGCCCCCGATTTGGGTTTGTTTGCCATACTCGATCCTGGGGACCGGGACATTATAAATTATGCCTTTCTTTGCGGAGATGGGTCTCCAGGACCGGTCTCCCTCCAGATCCTACGGAACGGGATTAGCGATGCTTGCTTCGTGAATAGGGACTCTCGTTTCGGCCGTCTTCCGAGATAACTCCCATATATTATCATCCGAGATCGGGGCTGTACTACGGAATTACATCCGTACTTTCGTAATCGTATCGGGGGGTCAGCGGTCGGACGTGTGAAGTGGCCTCGTTCGGCACTCTCTGGCGTTCTCCGTCTGTATCCCGGTTGCTCGGATGCTATATTGGCGTTTGATATCTATATAACCGTCGTCACACCCTCCATACAGCTGCTCCGAGCCTTCTTCCGGCCTATCCGAATAATTGGGACAGACTACGCCAGTACGCCCTGCTCGAGAGCGAACGCCACAGGGAATCGGTTAAGTAGATCCGACACGCTCCGTTATGTCATGCCAGGTTCGTCCTCTCGCTGGAAGGAAGTGGTGAACGGCGATGGATGAGAACGATCGCTCGATTACGGGGTTTACGATGCTCGCACACGGCATCTTTCACACCTACGAGTTGAGTATCCCCATCTTTATCGTCATCTGGTTGGACGTCTTCGACGTCTCGCCGTTCGTCCTCGGAATCGTCGTCAGTATCGGTTACGGCCTCATCGGCGTCGGTGCGATCCCGAGCGGACTGCTCTCGGACATCTACGGCTCGCGTCGGCTGATCGTCGCATCGGTGGTCGGGATGGGCGGCGGCTTCTTCCTCCTCGCGCTCGCCCCGAACGTCTACGTGCTGATGGTAGCAATCGTCATCTGGGGCGTCGCCGCGAGCGTCTACCACCCCGCCGGTCTGTCGCTGATCAGCCGTGGCGCGAAAAATCGCGGAACAGTGTTCGCCTACCACGGCGTCGGCGGCAACATCGGGACCGCGTTCGGCCCGTTGTTGACCGCGTCACTGCTCCTCTTTTTCGACTGGCGGCTCGTCGTCGTCGCGCTCACCGTCCCGGCCGTCGCCGTCGTCGCGTTCGGCTCGCTGATCGAGTTCAACGAGAACGCCGCGACCGCAGCTGACGGGGGAACTGACGACACCGACGACGACGGGTCGTCGATGGATCTTCAGTCGATCGTCGACGACTCGAAGCTGCTGCTCACGACCGGGTTCCTGCTCACGTTCGCTGCGATCATGATCTACGGAATCTACTATCGCGGCCTGCTCACGTTCCTGCCCGACATGATCGGGGGACTGCCGCAGTTCGGCACCTACGAAATATTTGGCCAGGAGGCCGAGCCCGCACAGTACATCTACACGGGGATCCTGATGATCGGCATTCTGGGGCAGTACGCCGGCGGTCGGGTCACCGACCACGTTCGGACGGAGTACGCGTTCTTCTCGACGCTGTTCGCACTCGGCGTGCTCGCGTTCGTCTTCATCCCCTCCGTCGGCTGGGGGCTCGCTCCGTTCCTGCTCGTCTGTGCCGCACTCGGCTTTTTCCTCTATGCGACGGCGCCGATCTACCAGGTGGTGATCGCCGAGTACGCGGCCGCCGACGTCCATGGCCTCTCCTACGGCTACGCCTACCTCGGGATGTTCGGCTTCGGCGCGGCGGGTGCCGCACTCGCCGGCTCCCTGCTCACCTACGCGAGCGAGACGATCCTTCTCGGAACGCTCGGTGCACTCGCGCTCGTCGGCGCGGGGATCGTCCTCGTCTTGTTTACGCTGTACAGTGGGAATGAGTAACTAACGACAAGATTTAATACGGTATTCTCGCATGCTTGGTGTATGGGAGCCAGAGCTAGCCGTGGGATCCTCGATGATATCACCGTAGTCGATCTGACGACGTTCGTAACCGGCGGGTTCGCGACGCTGATGCTCGCGAACCAGGGCGCTGAGGTGATCAAGATCGAACGGCCGGAGGTAGGCGACGACAGCCGTCACTCGGGACCGCCGTTCGTCGATATCTCCGACTACGAGGGGGAGGGACGGGCGGCGTCCGAACACGGCGAGTCACCGTACTTCTGGACGGTCAACTACGACAAGAAGAGCGTCGAACTGAACCTCAAATCCGAGGAGGGGTACGAGATCTGTCGGGAGCTGATCGACGAAGCCGACGTCGTCGTCGAGAACTTCAGGCCGGGAACGGCCGAACGGCTCGGCCTCGGCTACGACGAACTCTCCGAGGACCACCCCGAACTCGTCTACTGTTCGATCTCCGCGTTCGGCGACTCGGGGCCCTGGAGCGACCGTCCCGGCTACGATCTGCTGATCCAGGGGATGAGCGGGATGATGAGCGTCACCGGGCCCGAGGGCGGCGACCCCGTCAAGGTCGGCCTCCCGCAGACGGATCTGATCACCGCGATGTGGTCCGCGTTCGGGATCGTCAACGCGCTCTACCGGCGCGAGCGAACCGGTGAGGGCGAACGCGTCGAACTCGGGATGCTCGACGCGGCGCTGCCCTGGTTGACGAAACAGGCCGCGAAGGCGTTCGTCGGCGACGAGCCGACCAGGATGGGAACGAAGGATCCCGTCCTCGCGCCCTACCAGAGCTATCCGACGGCCGACGGCTACCTGAACGTCGCCTGCGGAAACCAGAAGCTGTGGGAGCAGTTCTGTGCGGAGATCGGCCGCGAGGACCTCGCCTCGGATCCCCGCTTCGAGTCCAACGCCGATAGGGTCGAGAACATGGACGCCCTCGAGGAGGAACTCGCCGAAACGCTCACCGAGCGTTCGACCGACGAGTGGGTCGAACGCCTCGCCGACGACGCCGGCCTGCCGGTCGGACCGGTCTACAGCGTCGACGAGGCGCTGGACAACGAACAGGTCAACGCGCGCGGCGCGGTCGACAGCCTCTCTCACCCCGCGGCCGGCGAGATCCCGATCCTCGAGCACCCGTTGAACTACGCCGAGTCCGAGAGCGGGTTCGACGAGGCGCCGCCGCTGCTCGGCGAGGACACCGAGGCCGTCGTCCGGGCGCTTGGCTACTCCGAGGCGGAGATCGAGGAACTTCGACGGAAGGGAGCGTTGTCGGGTTAGCTCCGCCGCACGGAGGGTGCTGACCCTTCGGGAGCGGTACCGCTGTCGGGTCGGACGGGGTGTCGGCGGTCGGCTCGCGTCCCGAGCGAGACGGCGAGTTTTCGGAGCGATAGCTCCGCATTCGGCCGAAACCGACTGCAGGCGTCGAAGGATTTATGATAGTGCTCGGGAGTAGGAGTAGGTAGCCCTACCTGGAGCAAACACTATGGATGTCAATCAAGCGATCGCGCGTACCCTGAAAGAGGAAGGAGTAGAGTACCTGTTCGGATTCCCGAGCAACCCGCTTTTCGACACCGGTGCGGCCGAAGCGGAGGGGATCCGGACGATCATCACCCGACAGGAACGGACCGCCGTCCACATGGCCGACGCCATCGGTCGGCTGAGTTCCGGCGACCGGGTCGGCGCGTTCGCGTGCCAGCACGGTCCCGGCACGGAGAACTCCTTCGGCGGTGTCGCCCAGGCCTACGGCGAGTCGGCCCCGATCGTCGCAATCCCCGCCGGCTATGACGAAGCCAAGACCGACGTCGATCCCAAGTTCAGCTCGCTGGTCAACTACCAGCACGTCAGCAAGTCCTGCGAGCAACTGACGAACCCCGACGCCGTCGGCGAGACGATGCGCCGCGCGTTCAGCGCGGCCCGGAACGGTCGTCCGCGTCCGGCCGTCGTCGAGGTCCCCAAGGACGTCTTCTACACCGACCTCTCGGAGGACCTCGAGTATCAGCCCACGTCGTCGAACCGGTCCGGTCCCGACCCGGACGGCGTCGACGAGATCGCGGACGTCCTGCTCGAGGCCGAGAACCCCGTCATCTTCGCCGGCCAGGGCGTCCACTACGCCGAGGCGTGGGACGAGCTACGGGAGCTGGCCGAGACGCTCGAGGCACCCGTCGCGACCAGCCTCAACGGGAAGAGCGCGTTCCCGGAGGACCACCCGCTGTCGCTGGGTGCCGCCAGCAAGAGCGAACCGGGACAGCTCGCCCACTTCATGCGGGAGACCGACGTGCTCTTCGGTGTCGGCTGTAGCTTCACCGAGACCGCCTACGGCGTCACCGTCCCCGAGGGGCCGACGATCGTCCACTCGACGCTCGACTCGACGGACATCGACAAGGACGTCGAATCCGACTACTCGCTGGTCGGCGACGCCAAGCTGACCCTCGACGCGCTGGTCGACTCCGTCGGTGCACAGGTCGGCGACTCCCGCGACCGCTTCGACGACGTCGTCAGCGAGATCGAGGACGCACGGGAGGCGTGGCTCGACGAGTGGCGGCCGAAGCTCACGTCGGAGGAGACGCCGATCAACCCCTACCGCGTGATCCACGAGCTCACGGAGGTCCTCGACGCCGAGGACACGATCATCACCCACGACGCCGGCAACCCGCGGGACTTCCTGGCACCGTTCTGGGAGTCGACCGAGCCGCTGTCGTACATCGGCTGGGGGAAGACGACCCAACTCGGCTACGGACTCGGGCTCGCACTGGGCGCGAAGCTGCTTCACCCCGACAAGCACTGCATCAACCTCATGGGTGACGGCGCGATCGGAATGACCGGGCTGGACTTCGAGACGGCCGCCCGCGAGGACATCCCGATCCTGACGATCCACCTGAACAACTACGAGATGGCTTCCTACGACACGCCGTTCTCCGGCGACTTCGCCGACGTCGGCGAGGCGCTTGGCGGCTACGGCGAACGCGTCGAGGATCCGGACGAGGTCGGACCGGCCATCGAGCGTGCCATCGAACAGACCGAGTCCGGTACGCCCGCGCTGCTCGAGATCGTCACCTCGAAGGAGACCGAGCTCTCGCGGCCGGACCTCGAGTAGAACGGCACCGCCGAACGCTCTTCTATCGGCTTTCGCTGTTGTATCCGAAAGAACGGCCGAGCGCGTTAGTTGCCGAACGCGCCGTCCTCGCTCCACTGCTCGAGGGTCGTCTGGTCGCCCGCGACCTCGTCGAACACCTCTTCGGTGTGCTCACCGAGCCGCGGCGCCGGCGTGCGCACGACGGCGTCGTAGTCGGGATAGTTGATGGGGTGGCCCGGAAGCAGGCACTCACCCCAGTCGGGGTCTTCGTGGTCGACGACGAGGTTCCGGGCGCTCGTCTGCTCGTCCGCGACGACGTCGGCCACGTCGTTGATCGGACCGCAGGGGAAGTTCGCGTCCGTCAGCTGCTCGAGCCAGTGTTCGGTGGAGCGTTCCTCGAGAGCGGCCTGGATCAGCTCCGTTACGCGCTCGGCGTTGTCCTGGCGGTCGTCGTTGGTCGGGTACTCTCCGAGTTCCTCCACCCCGACGAGATCGACGAAGTCGTCCCAGCGGTCGTCGCTGGGGACGCCGGTGACGATGGCGCCGTCGGCGGTCTCGAAGCGCTGGTAGGGCACCAACGTCTGGTGGGTTACGCCCTGCGGGCCGGGAACGGAACCGTCCATCGAGTACTCGGTGAGATACTCGTTGAGCAGGGTGACGATCGAGTCGAACAGACCGACGTCGAACTTGCCGACGAACGCGTCGGAATCCCCGACGTGTTCGCGCTCGTAGAGTCGTGCGAGGACGCCCATCGCGGCGAACATCCCCGTAGTGAGGTCGCCGATGGCCTGGCCGACCTTGACGGGCTCGCCGCCCTCGGGCCCGGTGACGCTCATGATCCCGCCCTCGGCCTGGAGGATGAGGTCGAGTCCCGGCTGCTCTCGCTTGGGACCGGTCTCGCCGTACCCCTTGATGCTCGCGTAGACGATCCCGGGGTTGCGGTCGCTGATCTCGTCGTAGCCGATGCCGAGCTTGTCGGTGACGCCGTAGCCGAAGTTCTCGACGAAGACGTCCGCGCTGGCGATCAGCTCCCGGGCTGCTTCCGTTCCCGCGTCGGTCTTGAGATCGAGCGTGACCGAGCGCTTGTTGCGGTTGTTCGCCATGAAGTACCCCGACTTACCGTCGGGACCGATCCCCTGGGACCGGGCGGGATCGCCGACGCCCGGTCGTTCGATCTTCACGACGTCTGCGCCCATGTCGGCGAGCAACGCGCCACAGAACGGCCCCGCGCGGTGGCCGGTCATCTCGACGACCGAGACGCCGGAAAGCGGTCCTTCGGTCATTGGCCCTCGTTGAACTCGTCGACCAGCTCGCGGCGTTCGTCGGTGGCGAACTGCTCCCACCAGATCTCGGCCTCCTGTTCACGTGCCCCCGCGAGGCTCCCCGCACGTACCGCGCCGTTGATCGCGCGTTTGGAGTTCTTGACCGCCCCGCGACCGGTGTCCTGGATTCCGTCGACGATCCCGTCGACGGTCTCGTCTAACTCTTCGCGCGGGACGGCGTGGTTGACCAGCCCGATCCGCTCGGCCTCGTCGGCGTCGATCATCCCCGCGGTGTAGACGAGCTCCTTCGCCTTCGCCTCGCCGACCAGCTCGACCGCCCGCCAGGTCGAGCCGCCGGTGGGTATCTGACCGATGTTCGCCGTCGGGACGCCGAACTTCGCGTCGTCGACGGCGATCCGCAGATCGCAGTACATCGCGAAGATCAGCCCGCCGCCGACGCAGTAGCCGTTGATCTTCGCGATCACCGGCGCGTGGCAGTCGTACGGTTTCTGGTACATCTCGTAGAACAGCTCCTGGCGGTCCCGCTGGAGCGGATCGTGCTCGTCTGCGGTTCCGGCGTACTGGGAGATATCCGCGCCCGCGGAGAACGCGTCCTCGCCCTCGCCGGTGATCACGACGACGTCGATGTCGCGGTTCAGCTGGATCTCGTCGAACGCGCGGCTGAGGTCGAGCATGACCTCGTTGTTGAGCGCGTTGTAGACCTCGGGGCGGTGAAACTCGATCGTCGCCACTCCGTTGTCGACGTCGAGGGTGATACTTTCGTAGGCGCTGTAGCTAACCATACCACCCCGTTAGTGGGTCTCTCGCAAAAAATTTTGTATTACGGCGCCGGTCGCTCCGACTCACTCGGCTCGAAGGGAGACGACCGGCGTCGAGGCGTCCAGCAGGATCGATTGAGCGACGCTCCCGAACAGCGCCTTCCCGACCGGCGAGCGGTTGCGTCCCGCGACGACCAGGTAGCTCGCTTCCTCCCCGTCGGCGTAGCTGGCGACTTCGTCTGCCGGATCTCCGAGGAGTCCGACCGGGGTCGCCTCGACACCGGCGTCCTCGATCGCCTCCGCGGCGATCTCTTCGGCGATCTCGACGACGTTGTCTACCGGTACCGTCCCCCCCGTCTCGCTGACGTTCGTTCGCTCGAGCGAGACGAACTCGTCGCGGGTGAGAACGTGGACGACCTCGACCGATTCGCCGAACGCCTCGCCGAGTCGGTGTGCTTCAGTGATGATGGCGGCGGCCCTGTCGGAACGATCGATCGCTGCAACGACGGTCATGGATCCGACGACGGCCTCCACCCATAAATCAGTTACTCGCAGGGTCGGGCAACTCGTAGCCACGATCGGACGACCCCTTAGATATTAAATCTAACATTAAATTTGTTCATTTTTGTATTATGTACAGATCAAGCCCCAACACAAGAGAAAGCTTTATATCTGTACTGTTTGATCATGGTAGTGTGACCCTGACTCACGGAGTCGTGTAACGAATTCCAGGGTCTGTGGTCGATACGTATGTCCGAAAAACCAACTCAACGACGTTTGACGGTGGAGGCAACGACCAGGCGAGGGTTCCTCGGGATTGCTGGTGCGGGAGCTGCCGTATCGATGGCTGGCTGTCTACAGGACGACGACCCCGACGCGGGGGACGACGAGGACTGGGAGCCCGCTGAAACGATCCGATACATCGTGCCGTACGACGAGGGCGGTGGCACTGACGTCTACGCTCGCGGGATCGTCGAATCGCTTACCGACGCGATGGATCAGGATATCCAGGTCGACAACGTTCCCGGCGGCGGCGGTCTGAACGGGTTCGGTGAACTGTACGGCTCTGATCCCGACGGACACACGATCGCTGGGAGCGCAACCCCGCTCGAGGTGCCGCCACAGATGCTCGACGACCCCGGCTTCGATCAGCGCGAGCTCGAGGGAATCGCGAACATCGGTCGCTCGACGTGGTGTCTGATCGTCAACGAGGAGTACGAGGGCGAGGTCGAAACGTTCGAGGACGTCCGCGAGATGCACAACTCCGGCGAGTGGAATTCGATCGGTATCCAGGAGCCCGGCAGTCCGCAGGACATCATGACCCTGCTGGCGAAACACGGTGAGGGGTACGCCGAGGAGTACGACTGGCAGTGGGAGGATCGGGTCCAGTACACGGGTACCGGCCCGATCGCTGAGGCGGTGACCTCCGGCGAGGTTCCTTGCGGGATCGGAACGGACGCGGGGACGGAGCCGGACGTCTCCGCAGGCGGCGTCTACCCGGTCTGTACGTTCTGGAGCGAGGGGACGGAGGTGTACCCCGACATCCCGTCGGTGACCGACGAGGGGTATCCGGATATGGACTTCATCTCCGGCGTTACCCGGGGCCTGTACGCCCCGCCGGATACGCCCGACGGCGTCATCCAGGAACTGACCGAGCGGGTCGAAGAGGCGACTCAGGACGAACGGTACGAGGAGTGGTCGGATGATACCGGAAACCCGATCTTCTACGAAGGTCCCGAGGAGGCGAACGCGTCGATCGACGACGCGTTCGAGGAGATGGAGGAGCTAGAGATCGTCGATCTGATCGAAGAGCACTCGTAACTACCCCCGCCGTTGTTATATTATAATGAGTAATTCAGAGTCAATTAAGAGGAAAGTAACGCCGGAGCGAATAATGCTCGTTACGTTCCTCGTCGTGAGCGCGGTGTTTATTATCGAGCCGGTGATCGAGAGCTACCCGGACGACGCTCGCGTGTTTCCTCAGCTAACCGCGGCGGCCGTTTTTATCGGCTCGCTGTTGTTGTTACTGCAGAACTACCTCCCGGGACCCGTTCGGCGGTTCGTCGCCGAGAGCGTCAGCATCACTAGCTCCGAGGACTCGGAGGTGGTCGACCAGACCGAGACGGACCAGGAGCAACTCGAGGATACCGAACCGGAAGCGGAAGAGTACAAAAAGGACACGCTCGGTGCGAAGTACGGGTTCGAAGTAGACGAGACGATATTCATGGTCTCGACGGCGGTGTTGTACTTCGTCGCGGGGTGGGCCGCGGGCTTCCTGTTCGTTACACCGCTGTATATCGCGGGATACACCCTCTGGTTCCGCGTCAATCCCGTCGTCAGCGTCGGGCTGGCCGTCGCGGGAACGGCCGTCATCTACCTGTTCATGACGTATCTCGTGTTGCCGTTCGACCAGGGACACCTCTTCGACTTCAGTCCGCTCGTGCCGATGCTGTTCGACGGTGCGCCGATACTCCTGAGAGGTGGGCTGTAGATGGCGGTCGACGCCTTCTTCGAGGGGTTGTCGATCGCGACGACCCCCGAGATGATCATGTGGTTGGCGCTTGGACTCCTCCTCGGGATCGTCCTCGGAGCGCTCCCCGGTATCGGGTCACCGGTCGGAATGGCGATCGTGCTGCCGCTGACGCTGCCACTCGACGCGACGGCGGCGATCATTCTGCTGGTCGCGATCTACAGCGGCGCGATGTTCGGCGGCTCGATCGCGGCGATCCTGATCAACGCACCTGGGACCGAGTCAGCCGCGGCGACGACACTGGACGGGTATCCGATGTCACAGAACGGGCTGGCGAAGAACGCACTCGCCATCGCGACGACGGCGTCGGCGCTGAACGGCTTTCTCGCCGCGATCGCACTAATCCTCCTCTCGCCGATCCTGATCGAGGTCGTGCTGGCGTTCGGCTCGCCGGAGTACTTCCTACTGGCGATCCTCGGGATCTCCCTGATCACGATCGTCACCCAGGGGTCGATCGTCAAGGGACTGGTCGCCGGCGCGCTCGGATTCATGATTTCGACCATTGGGACCGCGATCCTCAGTCCGCGTCCGCGGTACACCTTCGGCCAGTTCGGACTCTACGAGGGAATCGACTTCGTCGCAGCACTGATCGGGATGTTCGCGTTCGCCGAGATGATGAAACTCGCCGCCCGCAAGAAGATCTCCGAGGGCGACGTCGAGATCGCCGGCAGCGTTCGCGACGGGATCACGACGGTATTCAAGTATCCGGTTACGACCCTCAAATCGGGGCTGATCGGAATGGGTATCGGGATGGTCCCCGGCTCCGGAGCGACGACGTCGACGTTCGTCGCCTACGCCGAAGAGGCCCGCTCCTCGACCAAGGATGGGCGGTTCGGCGACGGGGATCCCCGTGGCGTCATCGCACCGGAAGCGGCGAACAACCCGACCGTCAGCGGATCGCTCATTCCGACGCTGTCATTCGGCATTCCGGGCAGCGGATCGACCGCAGTCCTGCTCGGGGGGATCCTCATGCACGGACTCCAGCCCGGCCCCGTCCTCTTCGGCGAACAGCTTCAGATCACGTACGCGCTGTTTATCTCGCTGTTCCTCGGCAACATCCTCATCCTCCTCGTCGGGTTGACGCTGATTCCCTACGCGAGTAAGATCACCGAGCTCGATACGACCCTGATCATCCCGATGGTCATCGTGCTCTCGTACGCCGGCGCGTACACGCTGAACCAGAACTGGTGGGACGTCGGCGCCGTCATCGCGCTCGGGATTCTGGGCTTCTACATGGTCCGGAACAACTACTCGATCATCGCGTTCGTGCTCGGGATCGTGCTCGGCCCGATCGCCGAGGAGAACTTCTTCCGGTCGCTGCAGATCTCGGGCGGCGATTACACGATCTTCATCGATCCGATCAACCAGCCGCTGTCGTTCCTGCTGTCGGTCGCGATCTTCCTGATCCTGTTCGGCCCCTTCCTGAAGGGACGGGTCGAACGAACCCTCGGCAGGAACTGACTCCCGAATTTCTTCTCGTAGCAGGTAGCAGACGGCCGTTACCACAACGGCTAAGTGTCGGCGTGCGACCGGTAGGGTATGGAAGACGGCTGGAAACACGTCACGCTCGAAGAGCTCGAGACGAATCCCGACAAACCGGGACGCCGGTGGGAGGCCTCGCCGGCGCTCGGCGTCGAGGCGTTCAACTTCAACGTCGCCGTCCTCGAGTCGGGCGAGCGACTCTCGCAGAATCACTTCCACTACCACGAGAACCAGAAGGAGCTGTTCTACGTCGTCTCTGGGTCCTGTCGCGCCGAGACGACCGACGAGACGGTAACGCTCGAGACCGACGATATCATCGCGTTCGACGAGGGGAAGGCGGGCGCCCACCTCGTCTACAACCCGTTCGACGAGCCGTGTAAGCTCGCTGCGGTCGGCTGGCCCCAGGAGGGGCGGTATCCGGTCTACCAGCTCGAGACCGCGGACGAAGCGACGGACGGCTCCGTCGGGGACGACGGCGAGTAGCGGTGGTCCCCGAGGAGTCGATCCGACCGCCGAATTTAATACTCGAGTACCCGTATCCGCGGCTATGCCGCGACTCCAGCGGGGACTCGTACTGGGCGGAATCGTGCTCAACGTGTCGGCGTTCGCCTACTCCCTGTACGTCCGATCGGTGCTGTACGCGACGGTGTTTCTCGTCGTCACCGCGTATCTCCTCGTCGTCTACCGGGCGAACGACGGGTACGCCGATTGAAACGACCCCCAGAAGTCCGTGTGGAACGGCGCGCTGGAGTGGTGCGATCCACGAACACGACTGTGCTCGCAGCCGAGTGGCACAACAGTTATGTGAGTTCCCTCGACTAGCAGTTACCACACACGAAACATGCAAGCGATTAGCAAACGACCGGTGACTGTTCCCCGTTTCCCGACCGACCGGATCGTGGTGCGGCGAGCAGTCCGACCGTTCGGAGGCGGCCGGATCGACGAGTAGACGCCCCCTCGTCGCCTTCCCGAGCCGGTTTCGGCATCGCTTGCAACAGAAACCGCTTCGACCAACACCAGATATCCAATGGCTACACACGACAGACCGATCGACGGAGACCCGGCGACGGATCGTCGCGCGGAGTACGACTACCAGAACGACACGACCGAACGAATCGATCTCGTCGACGCGCTCGAGCGACGGGTCGACGGCGACGTCCGCTTCGACGAGTACTCTCGCGAACTGTACGCGACGGACGCGAGCGCCTACGAGATGCTGCCGATCGGCGTCGTCTACCCGACCGGGACCGACGACGTCGCCGCGGTGATGCGCTACTGTGCGGACCACGAGATTCCAGTGCTTCCCCGGGGCGGCGGAACGAGCCTCGCCGGACAGACCGTCAACGAGGCCGTCGTCCTCGATTTCACCCGCTACATGAACGCGGTGACCGACACCGACCCCGATGCCCGACGAGCCCGAGCCCAGGCTGGGATTACTGTCGGCGAACTCAACAGGACCCTCGAGCCCCACGGGCTCAAGTTCGCTCCGGATCCGTCGACCGCCGACCGAAGCGCCCTCGGGGGTGCGATCGGGAACAACACGACCGGGGCGCACTCGCTGAAGTACGGTAAGACAGACGCTTACGTCGAGTCCTGCGAGGTCGTCCTCGCCGACGGCTCCGTCGAGCGCTTCGGCGAGATCGACCTCGAGGAACTGCGCGAGCGGGCCGATCCCGAGGGGGAGCTTCTCGAGCGAATCTACGCCGAAGTCGCTCGGATCGTCGACGAGGAGAGCGACGCGGTCGAGGAGGCCTATCCGACGCTCAAGCGGAACGTCTCCGGGTACAATCTGGACATGCTCGTCGAAGAGGCCAAGAGCGGAACCGTCAACCTCGCGCGGCTGCTGGTCGGCAGCGAGGGCACCCTGGGGATCGTCACGGAGGCGGAGGTCTCCCTCGAGACGATCCCGAACACGACCTCGGTCGCGGTGCTTTGTTACCGCAGTCTGCTCGATGCGATGGACGACGTCGGGGACATCCTCGAACACGACCCCGCGGCGGTCGAGGTGTTAGACGACGTGCTGCTCGACCTGGCGCGAAACACCGAGGAGTTCGCCGACGTCGTCGGTATCCTCCCCGAGGGAACCAGTTCGTTCCTGCTGGTCGAGTTCTACGCCGACGACGAAGAGGAGGGCCGCGAACTGGTCGAGGCGCTGATCGACGACCGCGAGGGCGAGATCGCGTTCGACGCGCTGACGGCCTACGACGAGAAACAGCAGTCGCGGCTCTGGAAGATGCGGAAGGCTTCGACGCCGATCCTGCTCTCCCGGACCGGCGACGAGAAACACATCGCCTTTATCGAGGACATCGCGATCCCGCCGGAGCACCTCACGGAGTACGTCGCGGACTTCCAGGAGGTCATGGAGGAAAACGGGACGTTCGGCAGCTTCTACGCCCACGCCGGGCCGGGCTGTATGCACGTCCGACCGCTCGTCAACACGAAAACCGCCGAGGGGGTCGACACGATGGAGGCGATCGCCGACGGCGCGACGGACCTCGCGGTGAAGTACGGCGGCAGCGTCTCCGGCGAACACGGCGACGGCCGCGCCCGGACCCAGTGGAACCGGAAGCTGTACGGCGACCACATCTGGAACGTCTTTCGCGACCTGAAGACCGCGTTCGATCCCGACTGGCTGCTCAATCCCGGCTCGGTCTGTGGCGACCACGATATGACCGAGAACCTCCGGTTCGGCCCCGACAGCGAGTTCGAGGCCGGCTTCGAGCCCGCACTGAACTGGGAGAACGAGAACGGGTTCCAGGGAATGGTCGAACTCTGTCACGGCTGTGGCGGCTGTCGGACCAGCCAAGAAGGAACAGGTGGCGTGATGTGTCCGACCTATCGGGCGGCCGACGAAGAGATCACGAGCACTCGCGGGCGAGCGAACATGCTTCGTCAGGCGATGACTGGCGAATTAGAGCCCGACGAGGCGTTCTCCGACGAGTTCGTCACCGAGGTGATGGACCTCTGTATCGGCTGCAAGGGGTGTGCCAAGGACTGTCCGAGCGAGGTCGACATGGCGAAGCTCAAGGTCGAGGTCGAACACGAGTACCACCAGCGCAACGGCGCCTCGATCCGTGAACGCATGTTCGCGAACATCGACACCCTCTCGAAGCTCGGCAGCGCCACCGCGCCGCTGTCGAACTACGCGACGAAGCTGCCGGGCGCCCGGATGGTGATGGAAAAAACCGTCGGCATCGCCCGCGAGCGGTCCCTGCCGACGTTCCACCGGGAGACGTTCACCGACTGGTTCGAGAGCCGGGAGTCGCCGGTCGATCCGGAGACGGCCGACCACAAGGTCCTGTTGTTCCCGGACGTCACCACGGAGTACAACGATCCCGAGATCGGCAAGGCCGCGGTTCGGCTCCTCGAGGCCGCCGGCGTCTACGTCGACCTCCCGTCCGGAACCACCAGCAGCGGCCGCCCCGCCTACTCGAAAGGCTTCCTCGAGACGGCCCGAGAGCAGGCCGAGCAGAACGTCAACGCCCTGATCCCGAGGGTTCGAAACGGCTGGGACGTCGTCGTCTGCGAGCCCAGCGACGCGGTCATGTTCCAGTCGGACTACCCCGATCTGGTCACCGGCCACGACGTGACCGACGTCGCCGAAAGCGCCTACGGCGTCTGCGAGTACCTCGACGTCCATCGACTCGACGACCGCCTCGAGTTCGGGCCCGTCGACGAACGCCTGACCTACCACGGCCACTGCCACCAGAAGGCGACGAAGAAGGACCACCACGCCGTCGGCGTCCTCCGGCGGGCGGGGTACGGCGTCGACCCGCTCGACAGCAGCTGTTGTGGCATGGCCGGCTCCTTCGGCTACGAGGCCGAACACTACTCGATGAGCCGCGCGATCGGCACGCAGCTGTTCGGACAGATCGACGAGAGCGACGGCGACGGCGTCGTCGCTCCGGGAGCGTCCTGTAGAACCCAGATCGGCGACGAGTACGACGAGAAACCGCCCCACCCGATCGCGAAACTCGAGGCGTCGCTCGCGTAAGCTACACCTTGTACTTGTTCAGCTCGATGACGTTCGCGGTGCGACAGAGCTGCTCGACGAACTCGTTTTCCTCCCAGTCGTCGTCGATGCGGGCCGTCGGCGCCGAGATGCTGATCGCACCGATGACCTCGGAGTCGAACCTGATCGGCGCCGCGATACAGCGCAGCCCCTCGAGTCGCTCCTCGTCGTCGACGGCGAACCCTCGTTCCCGTGTTCGCTCGAGCGCGTCGTAGAGTTCGTCCCGCGAAGTGATCGTCTTCGGCGTGACGGACGGCAGCCCGTGGCGGTCGATGATCTCCTCGACCCGCTGGTCGGGGAGATGCGAGAGGATCGCCTTGCCGAACGCCGAGCTGTGCATGGGGTGACGACAGCCGACGTAGGTGTCGAGGTCAACGGCCCGGTCGCCCTTCGAGCGACAGAGGTAGACCCCCTCACCGCCCTCCTCGACGACGAAGTGGACCAGCTCCCCGGACTCCTCGGCCAGCGCCTCGACCTGCGGTTCGGCGACTCGGTAGACGTCCATCTCGCTCCGGAGCTGCCCGCCGATATCCAGAAAGCGCAGACTCAGCTCGTAGGTGTTCCCGTTCTTGACGACGAACCCGTGCTCCTCGAGCGTGCTGAGGTGGTTGTGGATCGCGCTCTTGCCCATGCTCAGTTCGTCCGCCAGCGTCGTGATCCGCGCGCCCCCGCGGCGGTTGAGCTCGTCGATGAGCGTCAGCGACTTTTCGGTCGTCCGGACGGGATGTTTGGCCCGTTTTTCCATACGCGAAACCAGTCGGTGGAAGCCAATAAAGGTTGGTCTCTTATAGAGAACGCCGTAATCGGCGGATTCCGAGCCTCCGAGTGGCAAATCGACGAACACGGTCGTCGACCGAGACCGCCAGCTTCGGTAGAAGTCGACGCAAACGGCATCCAAGCCCCGAAAACGTCTCCTTGTACTGCACGCGGAGACCAGGGACTGAGCGAAGATAGTGTTCTCATATGGAGAACAGATCACTCGTCGGTAGTCGAGACCGGCCGTCGGTTCGTCCGTCCTCTCGAGCAGCCCGAAGCTCGAGAGTTCGACGCCGACGCCTCGAAGCGGTGGAATTGCCCGTCCGCGAGGGTGGGGTAGTGCTACAGGTGTCGGCGTCGAACGGTGCTGTCGGACGCTCGACGCTCGCTGCCGCCATCGCCTGCGGGTACGAACTGCGGACACCGTCGGCCGTACTCGAGAGCGCTCGTCACCGCGGAGGGGGCCGGGACGAGCCGGAAGGCTGAGAGTAGGGATCCGTCTCCTCGAGCACGAGCGTCCGAAAAGAACGAAACGATCCGGTTCGGGGTACCGAACCCGGCTATCCGACGAGGCTCGCGCGCTCGACGAGGTCCTCGCCGTAGAGCTCCTCGAGGTCCTCGTGCTGGTCCGGACGGTTCTCGTAGACGTCCTGGAACAGCGTGATCGGGGTCTGGGCCGCCTGGTAGGTCGCCTCGTCCCACATGCGGTCGTTGCTGACCTCGACCTCGACGCCGTCGATGACGAGGGTGCCAGATCGCTCCATCGCGATGGCGCCCTTGCCGGCCTCCTTGGCCGCCTCGAACTCCTCCATCGAGTCGACGATGTCGTCCAGGCTCGGGATGTAGGAGGTCATGTCGAGCAGCTCCTCGGAGAGCTCCTCGCCGTCGAGCTCGAGCTCGTCGCCGCCGACGCGGAGCGTGTACTGGTCGTCGCCCGTCTCCTCGAGTTCGACCTCGTTACCGCTGTAGACGTGGCGACCGTCCTCCTCCTCGAGCTCGATCGTTCGGTCGTTGACCTCGAGCTGCCAGCTGCCGTTCTTCGGCGGTAGCGGCGACTTGTTGGCCTCGACGACCTGGCCGGGGGTCAGCGACCAGATGCCGAGCATCCCCTTTGCCTGGTTGTCGGTCATGCGCTCGTGGTAGCCCTCGACGTCGCGGATGTCGTCGTAGGGACCGTCGACCGCGATCAGGCCGGCCGCGCTCGCGCCGCGGGAGGTGTTGTGTCGCAGCTCCGGCCACGGCGGGAGCTCGCCGGTAGGCGTGATCGCGCGCATGCTCTTCGTGTAGTCGACCTCGCCGTCGACCAGCATGAACAGGCGCTCGAGGTTGTTCGACGGCTTGCCCATCTCCTCGCGGAGGTCGCCCATCGCGAGCTCGGCCTCGCCGCTCTCGACGATGACCGACATCGCCAGGCTCCCCTCCTCGAGGTCGTGCTCGTTCTCGACGATCGTGAGGAACTCGTCGGCCTTCTTCCAGTCGTCGATGTCGCCGACCTCCGGAATCACGAAGCCGTCGAGGTGCTCGATGGCGCCGTTCTCGGGGTCGGCGAGCTTCAGGATCTGCTGGAAGCCCTGGTATCGCGTCGCGGGGCTCTCGCGGTGCCAGACGACGCGGGGGTGGATCTCGCCGGGGAAGTCGGCGCCTTCCTCCGAGATCACGTCGATCATGTTCTCGACGCCCTCGGGTCGCATCGAGGGCGCGGTCGCGTCCTCGTTGTCCGGGACCCAGACGTCGGGCGCCTGCATGCCGCGAAGCTGCGATGCGCTCTGGAGCATCTTGGCGGAGTCGTCCTCTCCTTCCACTGCAGTCGGGGTAGTAAAGAACGTTCGCACGAACTTCCGGTCGTGAAGACGGTCGGTATGCGTACTCATGAATCCATCTGGCTCTATTGCATTCTAATATTAAAATCGTTTGGTAACGCCTCGCGGTCGAGACGGCCGACTGCGGCGCGAACGTGCCGTATTCGACCGCGATCCCGCGTGACGGTTCGGTGCGACGCTACGGATGGGAATATCGAGCCGGGTGTAGGGCGACGTTCGAGGGGGGAGCGAGCGCCGTGGCTGCGACGGCGTCTTCACCATCCGAACGGCCGGGTCGATTCGTCCGCCCCGGCCGCAAGCGGTAGTGTACGCTTGTTCTTTCACAGAAAATAATTCGTTCGCCGACTCGCCGAACTCGGCTTGGCGCAGCAGCCGAACCCGCTTCGCGAACCGAACGATCGAGTACTCGACGATCCGGATTCGTTCTGAGATAGAGAACCCGAGTCGACTTCTCTTCTTTTACCACTCCGTAGCTACGAGAGGATATCAGTATATTTACAGCAGTATTTTTGTAATTTACTTCGGTTTCGTCCCCGCTGGCGCCGGATATTCTGAAATAGAGAACCCGAACGGGCAAACTATACTGGTTTGTCATTCCGAGCCGGATCGTCGTTCGGTTCGTCGACGCAGCTGGTCTACGGAGACGAGTTCCGCCGGGAGGGAAAGGGAAGGAAAATCAGTCGTTAGACCGCTCTGGCGTGGCGAGTGCGTACCGATCCGGGTTAGTCGAGCGACTCGACGAGTTCGACCTTCCGTCCGTCCGGATCGTAGACGAACGCCGTTCGGGCGCCCGCTTCGGGCTGGTCGCCGGGCTCCTTCTCCACACCGTAGTGGTCGATCTCGTCGAAGACCGTGTCGACGTCGTCGACGCCGATCGCGAGGTGGTCCCACGACGACCCCTCCTCGAAACTCTCCTCGCCCTCGGTGTCCGACAGCTGGAGTTCGACGCCGTTCTCGTCGGCGATGTACCGGTTCTGCGTCTCGCCGTCGGGCGTCTCGAACTCCCAGCTTTCCTCGAAGCCGAACTGCTCGTAGAACGCGATCGTCTCGTCGGCGTCGGCGACGTTGATGTTGATATGGATGAGCTCCATACCGTTTTCCCGGTCGACCACCGTATTAAACTCACTGGATGCTACCGATCGACACGTCGCGGAACGCGGGGGCGCTCGCCGGGCGGACGAGGAATCCTTGACCCTTTCAGAGTCTTTTTGACGGTCGGGCGGTATCACTCCACATGGCATACGAGATAGCGAGTATTCCAGGTGACGGTATCGGTCCCGAGGTCGTCGATGCGGCTCGACCGGTGTTCGAGGACGTCGCCGAACAGCACGGGTTCGAACTCTCACTAACGCGGTACGACTGGGGGACCGAGCGACACCTCGAGGAGGGGGCGATGATGCCCGAGGACGGCCTCGAGGAGCTCGAGGGGTACGACGCAATCTTGCTGGGGGCGGTCGGTCATCCCGACGTCCCGGACCACGTCACGCTGAACAACCTTCTCCTCCCGATCCGCAAGGGGTTCGACCAGTCCATCTGCAAGCGGCCAGCGATCCTCTTCGACGGTGTCGAGAGCCCACTCGAGGGGTACGACGGCGGCGACATCGAGTTCGTCGTCTACCGGGAGAACACGGAGGGCGAGTACGCCAACATGGGCGGCCAGGAACACCCCGGCCACGACCACGAGGTCGCCATCCAGAGCGCGGTCTTCACCCGAACCGGAACGGAACGGATCGTTCGGGCTGCCTTCGACGCGGCGACCGAGCGGGAGGGCCACCTGACGAGTATCACGAAGTCCAACGCCCAGGCCCACAGTATGGTCTTCTGGGATCAGATCGTCGAGGAGGTAAGCGAGGAGTATCCCGACGTCACCGTCGAACGGCTGCTCGTCGACGCGGCGAGCATGGACTTCATTCGCCGTCCCGAGGAGTTCGACGTCGTCGTCGCCTCGAACCTCTTCGGCGACATTCTGACCGATATCGGCGCGATCATTACGGGCAGCATGGGGCTGGCACCCTCGGCTAACATCGATCCGACCCGAGCCTATCCCTCGATGTTCGAGCCCGTCCACGGCAGCGCCCCCGACATCGTCGGTGAGGGCGTCGCGAATCCGATCGCGACGGTCCTCTCCGGCGCGATGATGGTCGACTACCTCGGCGAGGAGGAAGCCAGCGACGCCCTCTGGGACGCCGTCACCGACCAGCTGGCCGACGCGGACGCCCCGCGAACGCCCGACCTGGGCGGCTCGAGCGGGACCGAGGACGTGGTCGAGGATCTCCGGAGCCGTCTCTAGCGGATCACTCGGCGTCGTCACGACCACCGCAAAGAAGTCGATTTTTCTCGACGCTATTCGTTGAGCCAGAGGTCCAGGCCCGTCGTCTCGTCGAAGTTCCGGACGAGGGGCTCCTCGAACGCGCGGAGGTGGACCTCGCCGGCGAAGACGGTCCCACCCTCGAGGTGACCCGCGAGGGTCTCGCCGTCCCGTCGGGAGAGGACGGCGTGGGTGTGGGCGAACACGTCGCCGTCGAGTTTCGCGATGTTCCCCACGCAGGCGGCGACCTCGAGCGGTTCGTCGAAGGAGACCGACTGGTACTCCTCCTTGTCCTGGTCGTAGAACCAGATCTCGGCGTCCTGGACCGCTCCCATTGCGTTGAACCAGCCCGCCTCGACGTCCTCCGCCCGGGCGAGGCTCTCGATCTCGTCGCGCCAGTCCTGTCCGGTCTCGAGTCGCGCGAGGAACTCCCGCGTCGCCTCCACTTCCTGGTACTCCATACCGCAACACGCGCAACGTTGCTCAAAAAAGATTGCGGTGGCGGCGACGCGACCGCCACGGCCTGGATCCCGTGCCAACTGTGTTCACACTCTCGAGGTGCTGAATAATACGCAACATTCAATTCCCCTCCACGGAAGGAGTAGCGTATGACCGAGCGCCACGAGCTCGAGCAGCTGTACGTCCACGAATCGGTCGAAAACGTGATCCCGCCGGAGGCGTTCGTCGAGGCGTTCGACGACCTTCCGATCCCCGCCGAACTCGTCGGCGACGGCCGCGAGTACGGTCCGACGGATGCGGTGGCGACCTACGTCCCGCAACCGGAGTACCTGGACGCGGGCTGGGTCCACTGCATTCGCGCCGGCTACGACGAGTTCGACACCGACGAGTACGAACGGGAGGGAGTTCCGCTCACGAACAGTTCGGGGATCCACGGCTCGACGGTCAGCGAGGTCGCGCTCAACTGCATGCTCTCGCTGGCGCGGCTGGGCCATCGCTACCGCGATCACCAGAACGACCGCGAGTGGTGGGAGCCGCCGTACGAACGACCGTTCACCCTCGAGAACGAACGCGTCTGCGTCGTCGGCCTCGGAACGATCGGCGAGGCGACCGCGACCCGCTGTGACGCCCTCGGCATGGACGTCGTCGGCGTTCGTCGCTCCGACGAGCCGGTGCCCGGCGTCTCCGAGATCTTCTCACCCGATCGGCTCCACGACGCGATCGAGGACGCCAGGTTCGTCGTCCTCACCGTCCCGCACACGCCGGCCACCGACGATATGCTGAGCGACGCCGAGTTCGAGGCGATGCGCGAGGACGCCTACGTGATCAACGTCGCCCGCGGGCCCGTCGTCGACGAGGACGCGCTCGTCGAGGCCCTCGAGGCCGACGAGATCGCCGGCGCCGGACTGGACGTCTTCGAGACCGAACCGCTCCCCGAGGAGTCGCCGCTGTGGGGCTTCGACGACGTGATCGTCTTCCCGCACAAGGGGTCGGCGACGAACCGGTACCACCTCGACATCGCCGAACTCGTCGCGGAGAACGTCGAGCGCTACCAGTCCGACGAGGAGCTGAAAAACCGCGTCGCCTGAGAGGAAGGCTTCGATCAGTTCTCCGTTCGCTGTGCGTCGACGACGGCTACGGCCGCCAGATTCACGATGTCTTTGACCTCGTCGCCTCGCTGCAGCACGTGGACGGGTTTGTCCATCCCCGCGAGCATCGGCCCGGTCGCCTCGGCGCCACCTAGCCGCTGGAGCAGCTTGTAGCCGATGTTGCCCGACTCGAGGTTCGGGAAGACGAGCACGTTCGCGGGCTCCTCGAGTTCGGAGAACTCGTAGGTGCCGTTGAGGATCTCCTCGACGACGGCGGTGTCGGCCTGCATCTCGCCGTCGACGGGAAAGTCGACAGTCGGGTCGGCCTGCAGCCGCTGGGCGGCCTCGCGGGAGGGGCGGGTGCGCTCGTTGTCGACGCTGCCGAAGTTCGAATACGACAGCATCGCCGCACGGGGGTCGACGTCGAACCGGCGAGCGACGTCGGCGGTGTGGCGAGTCACCTCTTCGAGGACGTCGGCGCCGGGGTCCTGGTTGACCGTCGCGTCGGCGATGAAGACGACGCGGTTCTTGAACGCCAGCATGTAGACGCCCGCGGCGTAGTCGGCGTCGTCGCCGGTGCCGATCACCTCGAGGGGCGGACGCAGCGCCGAGGGATAGTGGTGGGTCAGCCCCGTCAGCATGGCGTCGGCGTCGCCGACGTCGACCATCACGCTGCCGAGGTAGTTCGGATCGCTCCGGACGAGTTCGTTGGCCTCGTTGCGGGTCATCCCCTTGCGCTGGCGCTGCCCGTAGAGGTGGTCGGCGTAGGAGTCGTAGTCGCCGGTCGACGGATCGACGATCTCGGGATCGAACTCGAGACCGAGTCGGGTAACCGTCGTGCCGATCTCGTCGCGGTTGCCGAGCAACACCGGCGTCGCGATCCCCTCGTCCTGGATCTGGTAGGCCGCTCGGATCATCTTCTCGTCTTCCCCCTCCGAGAGGACGACCCGCTTGGGGTCGCTTTTCGCCTTGTTGAGGACGACTCGCATCATCTCGCGGGATTTGCCAAGCCGGGCCTCGAGGCGTTCCCGGTAGGTCTCGGGGTCGACCTCGCTGCGGGCGGCCCCGCTCTCGACCGCCGCCTCGGCGACCGCGGGCGCGATCTCGAAGAGTACTCGAGGGTCGATCGGCTTCGGCAGGATGTACTCGGGACCGAAGCGCAGCGGCTGATCCCCGTAGGCCTTGATGACGGCGTCGGGGACGTCCTGTTTCGCCAGATCGGCGAGCGCTTCGGCACAGGCGACCTTCATCGCCTCGTTGATCTCGGTCGCCCGGACGTCGAGTGCCCCCCGGAAGATGAAGGGGAAGCCGAGCACGTTGTTGACCTGGTTCGGGTAGTCCGAGCGCCCCGTCGCCATGATCACCGTGTCGTCGCGGGCGGCTTTCGCCTCCTCGTAGCCGATCTCGGGGTCGGGGTTGGCCATCGCGAAGATGATCGGATCCTCGGCCATCGAGCGGACCATCTCCTGGGAGACGATACCGGCCGCCGACAGCCCGACGAGGACATCAGCACCCTCCATCGCGTCCGCGAGTCCCCCTTCGGGCAGGTCGCGGGCGAACTCGCGTTTGTACTCGTTGACGTCGCCGGCAGCGGCGCGCTCCTCGGTGATGATCCCGGTCGAGTCACACATGGTGATGTTCTCCTTCCGGACGCCGAGCGAGACGTAGAAGCGCGCCGTCGCGATCGCGCTCGCACCGGCTCCGGAGAAGACGACCTCGAGCTCCTCGAGGCCTTTCCCGGCGAGTTCGGCGGCGTTGAGCAGCCCGGCCCCAGAGATGATCGCCGTGCCGTGCTGGTCGTCGTGGAAGACGGGGATGTCCATCCGCTCGCGGAGCCGTTCCTCGATCTCGAAACAGTCCGGGGCCGCGATGTCCTCTAAGTTGATCCCGCCGAACGTCGGCTCCATCGCCGCGGTCGCCGCGACGATCTCGTCGGGATCGTCGAGTTCGAACTCGAGGTCGAAGACGTCGATGTCCGCGAACCGTTTGAACAGGACGCCCTTCCCCTCCATCACCGGCTTCGAAGCTTGCGCGCCGATGTCGCCCAGTCCTAGCACCGCGGAGCCGTTCGAGACGACGCCGACGAGGTTCCCCTTCGCCGTATACCGGTAGGCGTCGTCCGGTCGCTCGTCGATGGCACGACAGGGGCCGGCGACGCCGGGCGAGTACGCCAGCGAGAGATCCCGCTGTGTGCTCGTCGATTTCGTCGTCGCGATCTCGATCTTTCCTGGCGGTTCCTCCTCGTGGTACTCCAGTGACTCGTCCTCGAGGGACATATGTCATCATGTATCGTACGGTGCGGTAAAGCTGTTTTTACCACCAATAATAATGCATAACCGGTGGCGGCGCGGGAGCCGCGGCCGATCCAGGAAAGCTACATACCGCGGTCCGTTCATTGGGACGTATGGTTACGATTGCGAACCGCGACGCGCTCGAGCGATCGCGTGCCCACGAGGTGGCACTCGACTGCCTCGTCGCCGGCCTCGAGGCCGCCCATCCCGAGCGGATCGTCGACGAGACGCTGACCGTCCGCGACGGCGTACTCGCGGTCGAGAACGCCGCCGGGAACGAGCGCACCGAGTACGACCTGGACCGCTACGAGAACGTCTTCGTCGTCGGCGGCGGCAACGCCGCGGGCCACCTCGCCCGAACCCTCGAGGACGCGCTCGGCGACGCGCTCACCGGCGGGGTCGTCGTCACCGACGATCCGGCCGGGACGTCGGTCGTCGAGGAACACCCCGGCGACCACCCCATCCCGAGCGAGGACGGCGTCGAGGGCGCCCGGCGGGTGCTCGAGATCGCCGACCGGGCCGGCGAGGACGACCTCGTGCTGGCCTGTATCACCGGCGGCGGGAGCGCCCTCCTGCCGGCTCCAGCCGGATCGATCTCGCTGGCCGCCCTCCAGTCGGTCACCGAGTCACTGTTGGAGTGTGGGGCCTCGATCGACGAGATCAACGCCGTTCGCAAGCACTGTTCGTCGATCAAGGGCGGCAAGCTCGCCCGCCGAGCGGCGCCGGCGACGGTCGCGACGCTCGTCCTGAGCGACGTCGTCGGTGACGACCTCAGCGTGATCGCCAGCGGCCCGACCGCCCCCGACTCGTCTACTTACGCGGACGCCCTCGAGGTGCTGGAGCGGTACGAGCTGTCGGTTCCCGAGACGGTCTCGGCGTACCTGGCAGCCGGCGAGCGCGGCGAGAACCCCGAGACGGTCTCGCCGGACGATCCGCTGCTCGAGTCCGTGCGGATCCACGTGCTCGGAAGCGGCCGGACCGCGATCGAGGCGGCCCGCGAGGTGGCGAACGATCGGGGGTACGATCCGCTCGTCCTCTCCTCGCGAGTCCGGGGTGAGGCCAGCGAGTCCGCGATCACCCACGTCGCGATCGCCGAGGAGTGTGCCGAGACCGGCGATCCGATCTCGCCGCCCGCGGTCTTGCTCTCCGGCGGGGAGACGACCGTAACGCTCGCCGAGAATCACGGCAAAGGGGGCCCGAATCAGGAGTTCGCGCTCAGTGGTGCCGTCGAACTCGAGAGCGACGCGGTCGTCGTCGCGAGCGTCGACACGGACGGGATCGACGGCGCGACCGACGCCGCCGGAGCGATCGCGGCAGCCGGGGACGTCCCGACGGGAGACGGGCGACGTGCGCTCGCACGCAACGACGCTCTTCCTGTGCTCGAGGACGCCGACGCGATCGTTCGGACCGGACCGACCGGAACGAACGTCAACGACCTCCGGATCCTCGTCGTCGAGCCCGAGGAGTGATCGCCGGGCCCCCTCGAGAGGCAATCCTTGCGGGAACCGCCAGTTCGTGTGGGTGTTTACCGGATTGCGTGGGGAGGACAGACACAGGATTTATCATAATCGATCCCTGAGGGACGAGTAATGGCTGTTGAAAAGCCACACGGTGGCTTAGATAACTACGAGGAGTTCCGTGACGAACTCGACCACGAGTACGACGACGTCGAGGAGTACGTCGATCTCGCCGCGGACCTTCGATCTGTCGTCACAGGCGAGGTTCGGTTCGACGAGTACGCCCAGGTCCTGTACGCAACCGACGGCAGCATCTACAAGGCCAAACCGGCCGGCGTCGTGTTGCCCCGGGACGCCGCCGACGTCCAGAACGCCGTTCGCGTCGCGGCCGAACACGACGTGCCGATCATGGCCCGAGGCGCGGGCTCGTCGCTCGGCGGCCAGGCCGTCGGGCCGGGCTGTATCGTGCTCGACATGACGACGTATATGGACGACATTTTGGAGATCGACGCCGATCGCCAGCGAGCGCGGGTCCAGCCCGGCGTTGTCCAGGACCACTTCGACGAGGCGGCCGAGGAGCACGGACTCAAGTTCGCGCCCGACCCCGCCTCGTCGAACCGCGCGACGATCGGCGGCGGTATCGGGAACAACTCGACGGGCGCTCACTCGGTCCGGTACGGCATCTCCGACGCCTACACCGAGGAGCTGGACGTCGTGCTCGCGGACGGCTCGCTGATCCACACCCGCGAGGTCGTCCTCGACTCCCCCGAGTGGGAGGAGATCGTCTCGAAGAACGATCGCGAGGCCGAGATCTACGAGACCGTCCGCGGCCTCGTCGAGGACAACCGGGAGGAGATCGAGAAGCGGTATCCCAATCTCAAGCGCAACGTCTCGGGCTACAATCTCAACAAGGTCGTCTACGAGAACGACGACGGCGAGGAGGTCATCAACCTCTCGAAGCTGTTCGTCGGCGCCGAGTCGACGCTCGGCGTGATCGTCGAGGCCGAGATCAGCCTCGTCACCCTCCCCGAGGAGACCGCGCTCGTGCTGTACTGTTTCGACGACCTCATCGAGACCCTCGAGGCCGTCCCCGAGGCGCTGGAGTTCGAACCCAGCGCCGTCGAGCTGATGGACAGCGAGGTGTTCCGGCTCGCTCGCGAGTCCGAGCAGTTCGCCCAGTACGAGGAGCCGATCCCCGAACGCGCCGAGGCGGCGCTGATGCTCGAGTACGACTCGGAGCTCCACGACGACTTCGAGGAGGCGATCGGCCGGACGAACGAGCACTTCGTCGAGAACGGCGACGCCTTCGATGCACTCGAGGCGTACACCGAAGCCGACCAGGCTGACATCTGGAAGCTCCGAAAGGCCGCGATCCCGCTGTTGATGGGCCTCAAGGGCGACCCGAAGCCGTACCCGTTCATCGAGGACGCGACGGTGCCCCCCGAGGAGCTCGCCGAGTACGTCGAGAAGTTCATGGACGTCCTCGAGGACCACGACACCTCCGCCGCCTACTTCGCTCACGCGGGCAGCGGGACCCTGCACATCCGGCCGATCCTCAACCTCAAGGACGACGGCGGCATCCAGACGATGCAGTCGATCACCGACGCCGTTACCGACCTCGTCCTCGAACACGAGGGATCGTTCTCCGGTGAGCACGGCGACGGCCTCGCCCGGACCGCGTTCAACCCGAAGATGTACGGCGAGGATCTCTGGCAGGCGTTCAAGGACGTCAAGTCGGTGTTCGACCCCGACTGGCGGATGAACCCGGGGAAGGTCGTCTACACCGACGAGAACCCGACGGACATGCGCGAGAACCTCCGCTACGGGCACGCCTACGCCTCGATCGAGCCCCAGACGAAGCTCGACTTCTCCGATGAGGGTGGTTTTTCCCACCTCGTGGAGCTGTGTAACGGCTGTGGCACCTGCCGCCAGACCGACGACGTGATGTGTCCGACCTACCGCGGGATGAAAGACGAGATCGCGACGACCCGCGGGCGGGCGAACATGCTCCGGTCGGCGATCTCGGGCGACCTTCCCGAGGAGGAGATGTACACCGAGCGGTTCCAGGAGGAGGTGCTCGACCTCTGTGTCGGCTGCAAGGGCTGCAAGAGCGACTGTCCGACCGGCGTCGACTTAGCGAAGCTCAAGGCCGAGACCAAGTACCAGTACTACGAACGCGAGGGCGTCAGCCTGCGTTCGCGGCTGTTCGGCAACATCGACACCCTCTCGAAGGTCGGCAGCGCACTCGCCCCCCTGTCGAACCTCGGAACGAAGCTTCCCGGCAGCCGCGTCGTGATGGAGAAGGTCGCCGGTATCGCCCCCGAGCGAGAGCTGCCGAGCTTCCAACAGGAGTCGCTCCAGGACTGGTTCGCAAAGCGAGGGCCGCGGGTCGACCCCGAGGAGACCGATCGGAAGGTCGTGCTGTTCCCGGATACGTACACGAACTACAACTACCCCCGTCCCGGGAAGGCCGCCGTCCGCGTCCTCGAGTCCGCGGGCGTCCACGTCACCGTCCCCGAGGACGTCGGCCCGAGCGGCCGTGCGGCGTTCTCGGTCGGCATGCTCGACGACGCCGAGGAGCGCGCGGTGGCGAACATCGAGCGATTCGCCGAGTACGTCGACCGGGGGTACGAGATCGTCTCGCTCGAGCCCTCCGACGCGGTGATGTTCCAGGACGAGTACCTCGACCTGGCACCCTCCGCGACCGCCGAGAAGGTCGCCGGCCACTCCTACGGGATCACCGAGTACATGGACACCTACCGGCTCGTCGAGGGCCTCCCGCTCGAGGAGACCGACGAGACGCTGGCCTACCACGGCCACTGCCACCAGAAGGCGACCGGCAAGGACCACCACGCCGTCGGCGTCCTCCGGCGGGCGGGGTACGCCGTCGATCCGCTCGACAGTACCTGCTGTGGAATGGCCGGTTCCTTCGGCTACGAGGCCGAACACTACGATCTCTCGAAGTCGATCGGCGAGCGACTCTTCGAGAAGATCGACGACAGCGAAGGGAACCCGGTTGCGCCCGGCGCCTCGTGCCGGAGCCAGATCGGCGACCGCGACGGATCCTCCGAAAAGCCGCCGCACCCGATCGAAAAGGTCAACGAGCTGCTTCCGGCACGGTAACGTCAGCCAGGAGTAGCACTTCAGTATTGTTCAGCAGACGACCGTTCCTCGTTCGGCCCCGTCGAGGTGGTGACGGGGTTTCATGTCCTGTTGCAGACATATACAAATCAGATTATAAATAGAACCATTTATTATACCTTATGATAGATGTGATCATGGGACGTTCATAATGACAAAGGACGGAGTGAGGCGACACGGAATCGAACAGGGGAACGGAAGCACGGGGCTCGAACGCCGGATCAACCGGGGTGAACGAGACGGATGGTGATGGACGTCATCGTTGCAGCGTCACCGCTTCTGATCGTCGCGGTGTTGCTCGTCGGGCTGCTGTGGCCGGCGACGAGGGCGATGCCGATCGCCTGGCTCGTCGCCCTCGCTGTCGGATTCGTCTGGTGGAACAATCCGCCAGGGTATCTGGTGGGTGCATCGATCGTCGGCGTGATGACTGCTATCGAGATCCTGTGGATCGTCTTTGGCGCACTGGTTTTGCTGTACACGTTGATGCGGGCCGGTGCGTTCGACCGGATCAACGAGGGCTTCGCGTCCGTCTCCGACGATCGTCGGGTACAGATCGTGTTATTAGCGTTCTTTCTCGCGACGTTTATCGAGGGTGCCGCGGGCTTCGGGACGCCGGCAGCGGTTGTCGCGCCGCTGTTGCTGGCGCTTGGCTTCCCAGCACTGGCCGCGGTGATCGCGGCGCTGATCGGGCACATCATCGCCGTCACGTACGGCGCAGTCGGCACGCCCATCATCGTCGGTATCCGTGATCCGCTCACGATTTACGAGGACCAGATCGTTAACGATGGCGGGATGTCCGTCGCCCAGTACTCGAACGAGGTCGCGGCGTGGGCGGCGACCTACCACGCGCTGGTCGGCTTCGTCATGCCGCTGTTCGCCGTCGGGATGGTCGTCTACTTCTTCGGCCCGCGGGACGAACGTTCGATCAAGCCCGCACTCGAGGTCGCACCGCTGTGTCTGTTCGCCGGGGTCGCCTTCGCGATCCCCTACTGGGTCTCGGCGTGGTTCCTCACAGCCGAGTTCCCGGCCCTGATCGGATCGATGGTCGGCGGCGCGATCACCGTGGCACTGCTGCGTGCGGGCTACTTCCTACCCGACGAGACGTGGGACTTCCCGCCCCGTGAGGAGTGGCCCGATCACTGGGTCGGTGCGATCGAACCCGGCAGTGAGGAAGTCAACGGCCCCGGTGCGAACGACGGACCCTCGATGTCGCTACTGAAGGCGTGGTCGCCGTACATCTTCCTCGTCGTGCTGCTGGTGATCACGCGGGTCTGGGACCCCATCGCGGAGGTCATCACCGACGCAGATATCGGCGTCGACATCGCGACCCCGATCGGAGAGTTCACCATCGGGATCATCCTCGCATGGCAGGACATCTTCGGACAGGGTCTGGGCTCGGAGATCGCATGGGTCAACGTGCCCGGCTTCTGGCTGATCCTGAGCGCGCTCATCGCGATCCCGCTGTTCGGGATGACCGGTGGCCAGGTCAAAGACGCCTGGCTCGAGGCCGGAGAGAAGCTCGTCTCGCCGTTCATCGCGCTCGTGTTCGTCATCGCGATGGTGCAGGTGATGCTCCTGTCCGGGGACGCCCCCGGTGCGGCGTTCGACCAGAGTATGATCGAGTTGCTTGCGATCGCGACGGCGAACGTCGTCGGACCGGTGTATCCGGCTATCGCGGCGCTCATCGGCGGTCTCGGGGCGGCAATGGCCGGTTCGAACACCGTCTCGAACATCACCTTCGGTGGGTTCCAGTTCACCGCCGCCCACGAGCTCGACATCTCGAGCCAGATCATGGTCGGCACGCAGGCCGTCGGCGGGGCAGTCGGTAACCTCGTGGCGATCCACAACATCGTCGCCGCGCTGGCGACCGTCGGTCTCGTCGGCCAGGAGGGGCGCGTGATCCGGCTGAACCTGATTCCACTGCTGTACTACGCCATCGCTGTCGGAGTCTGGGCGCTGCTGTTCGTCTACGTCATGCCCGACCTGCTCCCGTCGGTGTTCGACGTCTACTGAGCGCACGTCTCCTTTTTTGTTTCTCTCGGCGCGTACCGACGATCGACCCGTCGACAGGCAGTATCAACAAATGGATACTATTATTTTATAAATTATGCTTTCTCCAGAGCGGGGCAGACGAAACGCAGCCAGTAGTCGAAACGAGAGGCGGCGAACGGTGTTATCACCCTCTCCAGAAGCATCTGAGTCGACACTCCGGTCGGAGGACGATCGACTCGAGCGATCACGCCGCTCCAGCTACTATATCTTCTTTGACTTTTTGTCGGTAATGACACTGTTCGAGAACGTCCATCATCGAAACGTCTAGACGATTTCGGCTATCCGGGCGCAGCTGTAACGAGCGGTGATCCGATCGATGCGATCGGGATCGTTCCCGCTTGGAATCTCCGCGGAGCGACCTAACCGAGAACCGAAGAGTCTCCGGTACCGTTATATCAGTCTCGCTCGAGGAAAGTGGTATGGCGTGGCAACATACCGTCTACGCGTACCCGATCCTTTTTGCGACGGCGCTTTCGGTCGTGCTGGGTACGTACGCGGTTGCCCGCGTTCGGCGCCGCGGACGATCGCCGACGTTGCTCGCGTTCGCCGCCATGACCGGCGCGATCGCGATCTGGACCGGGTTTTCGGCGCTGAAACTCCTCAGCACCGACCCCACGGTCCAGTTTCGGAGCTATCAGCTGCTTCACGTCGGCAGCGCCGCCGTCGGTCCCCTTCTGTTGCTGTTCGCGCTCGCGTACACCGACCGGTCCCGCTGGCTTACGCCCTCGCTCTCCGTCGGAGTGTTCGTCGTGCCCGTGGCGTTCGTCGCACTCCTGTTCACGAATCCGTACGACGTCGCGATCATCGAGACGCGGATCGTCGACGCAGACGGGCTGGTCGTCTGGCGAGCCGATCGCGGCCCGGCCCACGTCGCGTTGAGCTTCGTCTATGCCGCGCTCATGGCCACCCTCACGCTCGCCGTCGTACTGTACGAGTCGGTCCGCACCGGTCGAACGTACTACCCGCAGGCCGCCCTGCTGACGGTCGCGGTCGTCGCTCCCGTCGGGGCGAGCTTCCTCACGGTCGCGGGCGTTCCGCCGTTCGGTCGAGAGGGCGTGAACCTCGTCCCCGCGGCGGCGGGCCTCTCGGTCGTCGCGGTCGGGATCGCGACGTTTCGATACCGGTTGCTCGATCTGCCGCCGATCGCGTACACGACCGCGATGCGCAACTCGCCCGACGGCATCCTCGTTCTCGATTCGAACGGGCGGATCGTCCACTCGAACGAGAGCGTCGGTCGACTACTCGGCGTCTCCCCGCCGCTTACCGGAGCGCCCGTAGACGCCGTCCTGCCGGAGCTGGACGAGGCGGCCGACGGTCGGACGATCGAGGTTACGACGTCCGAGGGCGATCGGTTTCTCGAACTCCGCTCGCAGCCGTTGCGTTCGCAGGAGGCGACCCTGGGGCGGGTAGTCGTTCTCCGAGACGTTACCGCACAGAAGCGCTACGAACGGTCGCTCGAGCTACGAAACGAGCAGGGAGAGCTGCTGAACAAACTGGTTCGCCACGACATTAGAAACGAGATGGGGCTCGTCCTGGGGCTGTTGCGGCGGGTCGATCCCGAACTCGAGCGACTGCGCGAGGACAATCCCGAGGTCCACGACCGGCTCTCGGAGTACACCGATCGCATCAGGTGGAACTGCGAGCACGTCGTCGATCTCACGGAGACCGTCGGCGACCTCCTGCGGACGATCGATCGGCGCGAGCGCAAACCGCAACCGACCGAGCTCGCCCCGATTCTCGAGGCGGAACTCGAGGCCGTGGCGACCGCGTTCGAGGACGCACGCGTCGAGATGGCGTCCGACCTCCCGGACGCAACGGTGTACGCCGACGAGATGCTCTCGTCGGTGTTCTACAACCTCCTGACGAACGCGGTCGTCCACAGCGACGACCCTCGGCCCGAAGTGACCGTCACCGTGACCGAGTCCGACGAGCGAATCCTCGTCGCAATCGCCGACAACGGTCCCGGGCTCCCCGAGGGGCCGAGGGATCTGCTTACCGGGGAGACCCCGCTTTCGGAGTACGACGGCTCGGGCTACGGGCTCTACATCGTTCGATCGCTGATCGAGGGGTACGGAGCCGAACTCTCGGTCGCGGAGAACCGACCGACCGGATCGGTCGTAACGGTCCGACTGGCACGCGCCGGAGGCGACCGCGAACCGGATACCGTACGGACCGTCGCGGTGAACGACTTCGGGTCACCGAGTGAGGAGGGGACGACGACCGAAAGCGATCGTGCGTCCAAGACTGCAACCAGCCAGCGGTGTCAGGACCGATGATCGGGATCGAACACGGGTCTGGCGAGCCGACCGGGTGGTCGGATGACTGAACGTGCAGCCGACGACGACCGGATAGAACCGTCCCTCGAGCGGATCGAGGTGCTGCTCGTCGACGACAACGAGCGGTGGGCGACGTTTATGACGGACGAACTTGAGCAGCACGATCCGTCGTTCCGGGTCGAGCTGGCCCTCGGTGCGAACGAGGCGCTCTCCGCGCTTCAGGGGGCGGACCACGACTGTCTCGTCGTCGACTATCGGATGCCGGAAGCCGACGGGATCCAACTTGTAGAGCGTGTTCGAGAGCATCGTCCGGAGCTGCCGGTCATCCTCGTCACGGGCGAAGGAAGCGAGACGATCGCGACGCGGGCCATCGACGCCGGCGTAACCGACTACCTACCGAAGGATCCGAAGATCGACCAGACACCCGTTCTGGCCGGCAAGATCCGGAACGCAGTCGAACGCCACACACTGCGGCGAGCGATCGAGGACAGTGAACAGCGCTACCGGACCGTGATCGAGCAGAGCCGCGACGCGATCGTGATCCTCCGAAACGGTCGGATCCTGTTCTGTAACGAGCGCTTCGCCGAACTCACCGACTCGAGCGTCGACGACCTCGTCGACACCTCGTTCGTCGAAACCTTCGTCCACGAGGCCGACCGGGAACGGTTTCGCGGGATCGACAGGGAAATCCTCACGGATGACGTCCACCGCTTTCGGTTGGTGACCGGTGAGGGGACTGCTCACTGCGAGTACACGGGGTGTGAACTCGTGTACGACGACACCCCGGCAACGATGCTCTCGATCAGGGACGTTACGGCGAAACGACTGAAGGAGGTGCGCCACCGCCGGGAGCGAAACCTGAACAGACACCTCCAGCGGGCGCTCGTCGCGTCGCGAAGCCGGGAGGAGCTCGAGGACGCCGTCGTCACCGAACTCGCCGACCAGGGGTACGACCTCGTCTGGTTCGGAACGGTCGTCGACAGGACGCTCCAGCCACGCGCCGTCGCCGGAGACCGGGGGTACGTCGACGAGGTCGAACTCTCGCTCGAGCGAGCGGAGCACGAGTGCGAGCCCAGCGTCTGGGCGGCCCGAACCGGGACGACGCAGCTGATCCCCGATCTCGAGGCGCTGTTTCCGACCGACTGGCGGGGACTGGCCCTCGAGCGTGGGTTTCGGACGGCGATCGCGCTTCCGGTCGGCTACGAGGACGTCACCTACGGCGTCCTCGCGGCCTACCAAACCGAACCCGACGCAATCGACGACGCCGAGCGCGAGTTCCTCCGCGATCTCACGGCGACCGTGGGCTACGCGATCCACCACATGGACGCCCGGAAGGCGCTTGCGGCCGACCACGGGGTCGGGGCTCGGATCGAACTCCGGGACGGAACGCACTACCTGAGCGAGATCGCTGCCGTCGCCGGAGGCGACGCGTCCATGCCGGAGGTGACCGTCCACAGCACCTACTCGGACGGCGGTGGAGAAGTCGTCCAGTACGTCACCCTCCACGGCGGCGCTTCCGAGATGTTTCGCGACGCCGCCGCGGATCATCCGATCGTCCGGGCCATCGTTCCGGTCCGACAGACCGACCCCGGTTCGTTCCGACTGACGGTCAGCGGGGAGACTCCGGAGTCGACGCTCGCTCCGTTCAACGCGCGCGTTCGATCGACGCAGGTCACCGCCGACCACGCCGTGCTTCGGATCGAGCTCCCCTCGAGGGAGAACCTCGGCGCGCTGATCGACCGCCTCGAGGACCGGTACGGGAACGTGTCGGTACAGTCACTCGCCGAACGAGAGTGGGGGGATCACGCCGGAGGACTCACGGTCGATACGAGCGCGCTGACCGAAAAGCAGGCGGTCGCACTCGAGGCGGCCTACCGCCACGGCTACTTCGAGCAGCCGCGTCGCTCGTCCGCAACGGATATCGCAAACGTCCTAGGAATCTCTCACTCGACGTACTTGCAGCACCTGCGTGCGGCCCAGCAGAAGGTGTTCGCGGCGTTTTACGACGAGTAGCGGCCGGCGGCCTCGAACCGTCGACCGAACGATCCTGGACGGTTCGAAACGAGGTTTCTTTAGGTCGGAAAAACGGTGGTGTCAGTATGGTCGTTCACGAGTCACCGTGCGGTGAAGGTCGTCCGAACCCGAGTATCGATGAGTGAAGTCGACAGGCTCACGGCGTTGTTCGTCGAGTCCTCGCGAAACACGGCACTCTCGTGGCTGTTCCTCGCCGTACTGGGTGCGACCTTCGTCGGCGGATTCTTCCTTACCCGGTACGAATCGGTACTGTTCAGTAGCATTGCGATCGTCGTAATCACGGCTCCGGCGGTCAAGTTCCGCGATCCGACGCTGATGCCGCCGTGGTACTTCGTTGGACTGATATGTCTACCTGTCCTCTGGGAGGCGTTCGCACCGAGACCGCTGTTGACGACCGTCGTCCCGAGTCTGGCACTTGCCACGCTGGGACTGCTGATGGCGGTCGAACTACACCGGTTCACATCGCTCCGCCTCGTTCCGTGGTTTGCTATCACCCTCACCGTGCTGTTTACCCTCGCTATGAGCGGCCTGTTGAACATCGTTCGCTGGGCTTCGGACGTTCTGTTCGGAACGTCGTTCTTGCTCGACGGGCGGACCCAGGACGCGATCAACGCGGCGGTGATGATCGAGTTCATCTATGCGACTATCGCCGGACTCCTCGCGGGCGCGATTTTCTACTGGTACTTCCGTACCGCAGGCGCGCGTGCATCGCCTCGAATGGCCGCTTGCTCGACGTCCCGAACCGAGGACGAAGACGTCGAGGGAGTCGTTCTCAGCGAGCGATTGGGAATCGCGAAGCGACGACAGATCCGGCTGGTGCGACTGATGCAGTTCGTTCTTGTCGGCGTTCTCGTCTACGGTATCTGGAACCTCCAACTCCCCGTCGTGACCAACGCCGCAATCGCGCTGATCATCACTTTCATCCCGGCGGTACTGGACCGAGACTACCACATCGCGGTCGAACCCGGACTCGCACTGTGGGTGACGAGCGCCGTCTTTCTACACGCGCTCGGTACCGCCGGACTGTACGACGCGATCGCTCGCTGGGATAACCTGACGCACACGCTGTCGGCAACCGTCGTCGCGGCTGCGGGCTACGCCACCCTTCGAGCGATCCACCTCCACGGGCGGGATATTCACCTTCCGCGGTGGGCGCTGTTCGCGTTCACCGTCGTATTCGTGCTCTCGATGGGTGTCGTCTGGGAGATTTTCGAGTTCTTCGTCGATCAAGGCGCGCTCCTGTTAGGCATCGAGCCCGTGCTGGCACAACACGGAATCGACGATACGATCGTCGATATGCTGTTCAACACGCTCGGTGCGATCATCGTCGCGACGTGGGGAACGGTGTACCTCACGGACGTTTCCGAGAGTCTCGCGGAGCAACTCGAGAGCCGGTTCGATGTCGACGAATCAGATTCGTAGGAGATCGTACTCCGGGAGGAAGTCGATGGCCTCCAACAGACCGTTCGCGACCGCGACGAGAATCACCATGTATATCGCGTTCCCGATCGCCGAGAGGAGTACGAATCGGTGCCGCGGGTAGCCGTTCAACCCGGCAACGACCGTCATCAGCCCTCGGAGCCCGGGAGTCGCGTTCGAGACGCAGATCGCTTTCCCGCCGTACCGGTCGAACTGGCGGTTGATAAACGACATCCGTTTGCGACCGAGGCGACGTCTGACGACGATCGGGATCCGGTCGATGTATTGAACGACGCGACTGGCTTGATTTCTGTCCTCGTGCTCACCTCTGAAGCCCTCGTACAGAACCCACTGTCCCGCCGTCGCAGAAACGACACAGAGGGCGGAAACCACGGCCGTAACCAGCAGTCCGGCTTCCGTAACGACGAGATACAGAATCAGGAGAACGGACGGGTGGAGGAGCTTCCCGATCCACAGCCCCTCGAGGAAGTACAACAACACGAGCACCGGCGGACCGATTGTAAGCACCAACTCGGCCAGCGTCGTATCGAGAGGCATCTCGTCCGCTCCCTTCTCACCACCCTCATATAGGAGTTTGGAGGCGGTACTGCTTTTCCGTCGAGACGGGTCGAACAGGTTACCCGATACATTGAAGCCTTTCTGTCCCTTTAGGAGGGACACTATGATGCTCCCGACTCACGCTCTCGGCGGCATGGCACTCGCGCTGCCGTTGCTAGTCGTCGCTCCGGAGTTTGCTCCCCTGGCGCTCGGCGCGGGACTGGTCGGAGGGATATTTCCCGACCTCGATATGTACGCCGGCCACCGCAAAACCCTCCACTTTCCGGTGTACTACAGCGTGCTTGCCGTCCTCGCGATCGGCGTCGCGGTACTCGTTCCGACGGGAGTGACCGTCGCCGTCGCCGTCTTTCTGCTCGCAGCCGCCCTCCACTGTGCGACCGACGTCCTCGGGAGCGGACTCGAGTTGCGCCCGTGGGAGGGGACGTCCGACAGGGCGGTGTACGATCACTACCGTCGGACCTGGATTCCGCCACGTCGCCTGGTTCGATACGACGGCTCGCCGGCGGATCTGATGCTCTCGGTAACGCTCGCGCTCCCCCTTCTGTACACGCTCGAGGGAGTGTTCCAGTGGCTCGTGTTCAGTACCGTCGCCGTCGCGGCAGTTTACACCGCGCTCAGGCGTCGTCTCGCGGATCTCGCGGCTGTCGTCGCTCGGCGAATACCGACGGGCGTCCAACCCTACGTCCCGAACCGATACCTGGAAGACCTCGAATCCGAGACGAGAACGACGAGACGCTAGCGGGCCGATATCGGAGTATCGTTCCGATCACCTGCTGAAGTATTAACGGCTAAATAGGTCGTTTCGGAATGGGTGGGTATGGATCTCCGCGTCGTGTTTATGCTGTTTCTCGTCGCCCTTCTCGGTGGGATCAGCGCCCTGCTTTTGCTCCCGCTACTACAGTATATCATCGCCGCCGCGCTGCTTGCGTTCATTCTATTTCCGGTTCACGACCGCCTCGCCGCTCGAACGGTCACGATTCGAGGACGGGCGCTCACGATTTCGCCGCGGATATCGGCGGGTCTCGTAACCTTCTTCGGCGTCGTTGCCGCCATCCTGCCGCTACTCATCGTCTCCGGCATCGTTCTTCGGACGGTTCTCTCCTTCCTCGAGGAGGTCGACGACATAGCGATCACTGAGACGATTCAGGAGACGGCCCGCGAGCTGGGGATCGACGACGCGATCGTCGCCGAAGGAGAGCAGTTCCTGAACACGGAGGTCGAAGGGCTCCTCGAGCGAGGCGCCGAGTTCGTCCTCCAGGAGCTGATCGGACTGATCGATACGAGCTTTCGCGTCGGTCTGGGACTTCTGGTGCTGGTCTTTCTGTTGTACTACTTCCTCGTCGACGGGCGGCGGTTAGTCGGCTGGATCGGTGCGGTCGCACCGATCGAAGACGAGACTCGAACGGAGCTGGTCGCCGAGATCGAGGGCGTCACGTGGGCCGTACTGATCAGTCACGTCCTCGTCGCGCTCGCGGAGGGGATACTCGGCGGAATCGGACTCTACCTCATTGGCGTTTCGAACGTCGCGTTCTGGTCGGTTGTGATGGTCGTCGTCTCCTTCCTGCCCGCGATCGGAATCTGGCTGGTCTGGATGCCGATCGTCGGCTATCTTCTCCTCATCGGCGACCCCGTCGGTGCACTGCTCCTGTTGGCGTACGGCGTTACCGTCCTCTCGATCGTGGATAACTACCTGCGAGCCTTCCTGGTCGATATCGGATCCGGCGTGCATCCGGGAACCGTTCTCGTTGGGGTGATCGGCGGGCTCTATCTCTTCGGTTTCCTGGGACTGATACTCGGACCGGTCCTCCTGGCGACGCTCAAGGCCGTGCTCGAAGTTTTCAGCGAAGCACACACCTCCGATACCGGAGAGCGAAACGCTCCATCGGATTGAGCCACTTTCTCACCGCCCGAACGTAGCAACAATTGAAATCGGTTGCATACCGATTGTGCAACAGTCGTGCAACCCGGCATGCGCTGACTGTCAGCGACTGCGATACCGATCTCGGCCGACAGCGGGGCCACCGTAGAACAGCCCCCCTCGAGCGCGAGTTTCGCCGTTTCGGAAGCCTGTAACGAACGGCTCGAGGACGCACGGATAAGAATCGAATACCTTCATATGTCGGACGAGAACTGTGCGAGGTCGATCGTTATCATACCTAAAACGGGATCGGTACGTCGTATTATGTGATAACGCTTCTCAGTGGGAAGATTCAATAGAGTAACGCAGCGTGAACGTCTTCCCTACACGTTCGTCGACGAGAGACGGTCCGGGGAAGAATCAGGAGGCAATTACATGTCAACCGATAACACAGAAATCGATGGGGAGCTGGGAACCGATCACTCGAACGCGATCGCGACGGAGCCGGGATCTTCCGACGCGGAGCCGACAGTTGCCGATTCGGATGTGGATGCCGAAGACAGCACCGTCGTCGGCGGCCTCAGCGAGAACGTTGCGGGAGCGCTCGTTTACCTGTTCGCACCGTTCATTGCGGTGCTGTTCTACCTCCTCGAGGATCGAAACGAGTTCGTCCGCTTCCATGCCGCACAGAGCATCGTCGTCTTCGGCGGCTTCTTCGCCGTCGGGATGGGCGTGTTCATGATGGGGTTCGTTCTCGAATTCCTGCCGTTCGTCGGCTGGATGCTCTCGCTGGCGATCTCGATGCTGACGTTCCTGGTGCTCGCTCCGCTCGGGTTCATCCTCTGGGTACTGCTGACGTACAAGGCGGTTACGGGTGAGCGATACGCCCTCCCCGTCGCCGGTGAGATCGCAGAGAGGTACGTCTGATGGGAGTGCGCCGGCGCTCGTTCGTGGCGGTCGCCGGACTCACCGCGCTGAGCGGCTGTCTCAGTGTCGACGACATCACGGACCGAGCGAGAAGCGAGGCCAGCGACCGGGCAAGCGACGAGTTTCGGGATCGAACGGGGATAGACGTCGAGACGCCCGAAGAGCCGCCGGAAACCGACGAGGAGTGGCGGCTGTACGAGTTCGAACCGGGCGAGCGCTACGAGTATCGTCTCGACTCCCAGGAGGACGGTCCCGGAACCTTCAGCTGGATCGTCGAGGACGCGGGCGAGGATCGACTCACCGTCGACACCGAGCTGGCGTTCGAGAGCGGAGACGAGTTCGCTCGGACCGTAACCGGCACTCAGGACGAGGTGTTCTCGGAGCTGATGACGACGCCGGCCGCGATCTTCATCGGCTCGGGGCTGCACTCGCCGTACGTTGTCGCCGACGAGGGCGTCTACGTCGGCTACGAGTGGCGCGTCGCGACCGACGAGGGAAGCTTCCGGTACGCGGTCGATGACACCGCCTCCTACGTCGGACGGGAGTGTTACGTGACCACGACCGAGATCGACGGCGCGGTGGTCCACGAGAGCTGTCTCTCGCCCGACCTGGCGTTTCCGGCGTTCGTCGCGTACCACGACGAGAGCGGCGCGCAACTGCTCGAGATGGAGCTGCTCGAGTACGACGCACCGGGTGACGGGAGCTGAGAGACGGATGAAAACAACCGAATCACGAAGACGATGACGACAACGAGGCAAATAGATACAGCGGTGTTCGATCGACGAACGGTTCTTCGAGCACTGGGGGTCGCGAGCATTCCGGTCGTGAGCGGCTGCCTTAGCGGGGACGAGGACGATACCGCGGGCAACGGCGACGAGGCCGAGGTGGCGAGCGACGAGTCGACGGACGACGATGACGAAACCGAGGGGTCGAGCGACGTGAGCAACGACGACGGGAGCGACGGGAGCGTCGGAACCGCCGAAATCGTGTTCCTCGGCGAGACGTACACCTACGACGACGCTTCGTGCGAGGCGAGCAGGACCTTTCCACCGGAAAACGAGATGATTCGCCACCGAGACGTGGATGACGAGATCGAGTTCTGGGTCGAACGTCACGATCCAGCCGAATCCGATGTCGTCGAGGTCCACCTCTCGTTTCCGACCGGCGACCCGAACGAGACGATCGGCGAAGTGGAAGCGTACGACGCCCGGACGACCGTCGACGAGATCGAGTTCGAACTCGGCAGCGGCACGTCGGGCAGCATCCACCTCGAGCCCTCGTCCCTGATGAACGACGACGTGGCATACGACCCCGACGGTGGGGAGGTAACCTGGGAGATAGCATGTTAACACGAGAGACATCGATGGTGCGAAACCGCACGCCGACTTCGGTGAGGGAGTCCTCGTCGTCATCAGCGACCCAACGGAGGGCGTAGCGATGGTGCTGTACTTCCTGAAGGCGACGCGCGTCTTCCTCAGGACGCTCCCGTTCGTCGCACTACGGATCGCCGTCGGTCTGCTGTTCGGGCTCGTTACCGTCGTCTACTTCGGCGTCGTCGGCTGGCTGGTGCTGACGCTGCTTGACGCGGGGACCGTCTCCGGACCGATCGGTGGGATCGGATTGCTCGTCGCGACCCTGATCTTCCTGGCCGCGATGCGCTTTGCCCGTCGGTACGTCCTCTACATGGTCGCGGCTGGCCACGTCGCCGTCATCGCTCACATCGTCGATACGGGCGAGACGCCGCGAAACCAGCTCGCGTTCGGCACCGGACAGGTGAAATCGCACTTCAAGGAGGCCAACGCCCTGTTCGTCGTGGATCAGCTGGTGAAGGCGGCGATCCGGCAGTTCAACAACACCGCCATTTCGCTATCGAATCTGGTGAGCTTCGTTCCGACGCTGAAGAACATCCTCACCGTCCTTCGAAAGGCGATCGGGCTCGCGGCGTCGTACATCGACGAGGCGATCATCGCCTACGTCTTCATCGCCGAGGAGGAAAACAACTGGCGAGCGGCCCGGGATGGCGTCGTCCTCTACGCGAAGACCTGGAAGTCGATCCTCGGCTCGACGCTGCTTATCATCCTCGCGATGTACGTGGCGGCGTTCGTCATGTTACTGGCGTTGACGCCGCTGGCGACCGTCTTCGGGAGCCTCTCGCCGACGTTCGAGATACTCGGCTGGCTGGGCATCGCCGCGATCGGCCTGACGGTTTACCTCGGCGTGCTCAGACCCTGGGTAAAGACCGTCGTGATCACGACGTTCCTGATCGAGTCCCGCGAGCTGACGCCGGACAGCGAAACGGTCGAGTTCCTCGAGGGCCGTTCGAAGAAGTTCCGGGAACTGACGGCGAAGGCCGACGCCGAGGAAGCGGAGAGCTACCCGACCGGTGATCCGTCGGAGGGCGACGTACCGAGGGAGGAACCCACCTGAAACGACTCGCGGGACGGTAGGTGTCCGAGCCGGACCATCGAGGACTGCGGGGGACCGACACCGTGTTTCCGATGAATTCTCCGACTCCACCCGCCGACGTACTCGATCCGTTCGGAACGGGAAACGGACTCGGTCCGCGTCGAGGGTCGAAAGCGCCGTCCGCCGTCACGTCCTCGCTCTCACTTGCGTCGTCCCGCCGGCTCGGTAGGGACTCGAGACGGTTCGACGTGTGTGTGTGAGTGTCTTACGGAAAGCATATTACCGCGTGGTGTCGTTCGTATTACATGGTTCAATACGCGACCGACCCGTGTACCGAGTGCGGTGGACGAAAGATCGCTCGGGCCGACAGTTCCGTCTGGTGTCCGAACTGCGCCCTCTTTCGTCCCGACACGTAGCCGTCTCCGGCCGGGTCCGACCGGTCAGGGCGGGTTCGCGATCGAGCAGGCGTCGGTCCGGAGGTCCGATCGATTAGAGGGTAAAACTCCTCGCGTTTCGGCTCCCGGGCGGTCCCGCGAGTGCGAACCGCGGTCGCCCTCTCAGAGATCGTCGCGGGGTTGGGGCGTCCGGCTCTTGCTCAGCAGGTGCGTAAGCGTTCGCTTGACTCGCTCCGGATTCGGAACGCTGCGGAAAGTGACGTCGTCGGTCGACGTTCCGGCCGTGTAGACCACGACGTCGCCAAACGAGAGCGTTCGCTCGAGCGCCGACTGGTTGTACGCGGTGTTTTGGACCCTGTCGAGACGAACCTGCGTGACGTCTCGAGAGATGAGCCCGTGTTTGACGTAGATCTCCTCGTCGGTGATGACGTACAGCAGCCGGATCCAGTTGAGGTACGTCGCGCCTACCTGTCCGGCGCCCGCCAGGACCAGCACCAACGGCAGATAGGCTACCCACGACGGGACGCTCTCGCCGGTGATAACCCCCGAAAGCCAGACGGTAAGGACGATCCCGACCACCGCGAGACCGACGCCGAACGCGACTGAGGCTGCGATCGTGAGCCACGACGGACGCCCCGCCCACTGAACCTGCTCGTCGTCGGTCAGGTGAAGCCAGTCCGCGGCCGCGAGGTCGTCGTAGGACTCGTGCGTTTCCTCCATTGGTATCCCGTTTCATCTCTTCGATACTGGTCCTTTCGGACGATGCGGTCATCTCTCGACTGCTGGTGGGTTGTTGTCGGGGCCTCCGGTGGCCATCCGGTATCTACAGCCTCGAGATCGAACGGCCGTAACTACGCGTCGCTGGAAAAGCGGACCCCGTCGTGTCATCTATCACAGAACGGCCTGCTCTCCGAGGCACCGCACCGACAAAGCGCGATAGAAGAATCACGAACGGTCTCCGTCCCGTCCTCGTCGCGAGTTTCGAACTGGCCCTGGAGCCGAACCAGTCCGTCGAGTCTCGGAGCAACCGCGAGTACGCCGTCGTCGGTTGCGCGCCCGACCGGAGGCGTTCTTTGCTCCGGGCACCCGGAAATCAGCCTCGAGATGGCTGTTGTCATGGAGCGGTTTGTTTTCCGACGCGTCACACCGGCACAGCGCGACGCGCGTGTCCTCGAGTGCCGTCGTCTCGTCCGGGGTTACGATCTCGATATCGCCGCTGAGATACAGCGGCCCATCGGGCCAGACAGTGAGGACGTTCGTCTCCGGGACCCGTTCTTCCGGTCCGCCGTCCGTTCGGTCGAACTGCAGTGCCCTCCCCGGGGGCACTCATCAGATTATTTACATGCCCGCGTAAAAACACCCCTAGAAGCGGGTGTTTGCGGGCCTCGAGCAAAAACACGTAGTCACAACGATATAGCAGATAGGACTCTACAGCGTCCTCGAGCTGCGGCAGCGGGGGGTGGAGCATGACGTCCGCGTCCGTCACCGACAACCGCGCGCGCGGCCTGGACGTCGAAGACGAGAGTTGCCGTCAGTGGCCACTCAAGCCGATTGCTGATGACCGCGGCCGACGAGACGACTGGTGCGATTTCGTCGCGACAGAGCCCTTCAGCGTCGCTGCTCGGTCCGTCGACACCGGCGATCCGATCGAGTGTAAGTCCTGCTGGGTTCGATACGAGTCGCGCAGAGGCCAGTTGGTGGATCGCGCGCGCGAACCACGAGCGACTCGTCGATGCCGGCGGCTGGTACATTCTCTCTGTCGTCGATCCCAGTACCGAACACATCCTTCGGATGTCGCTCATCTGCGCGTCTATTGTCGATCGGCTGATCGCCGAGCGCGTACGAGCCCGACTGTCCCGAGTGTGGCTGGATCCTGCCCGAGGCTTGGCGCCTCGAGGACGATCGCTCACGCTGGGAGTGTCGCAACTGCCGGCGTACCTTCGGTGTTCACGAGGTGGTTCGATGAGCGTCGCCCCTCGCAGCGCCGAGGACGTGAAGGAGTTGGTCGACTCGCTTCGCGATCGCGTTAACAACTTCGAGGCACGACTGGATGCGTTCTCCAGTTGGCTCGAGAACACTGACGACCGCGTTAGCGAACTCGAAGACGAGAACAACGAACTCCGCGCCCGCCTCGATTCCCTCGAAGCACGGATGGACGTCCTCGAGGACGGCTCGAGCAGCAAGAACGGAAAGGTCCGCCAGATTGTCGCCGGCGCCGAGAACAATCGCACCGGCGAGCAGCCCGCAGTCGTGATGGACGCCGCGAAGATCGTGACGGTAACCGGCGTCTCACGACGCTACGCCTACGATCTAATCGAGGATCTTCCTGAACAACACTACTGGATCCTCACGCGGAGCGAAGCCAGAGAGCGTCAGTTCGGGAGCATCGAAATCGACGACGGGAAACAGACGAAGGCGATCGTCATCGATTTTGAAGCACTTCACAGCGATCCAGAGGCTGTGAACAAGTTCACCACAAGCACCGAGGGAGGGGGGCGGTAGAGATGGGTTCTTTCCAACGAGGTATCCCACCGCCCTTTCATTCGGCTAAAATCTTGTTGCAGTAGTAGTGTTAATCATCAAACGATTAGCGGCGGGTGTGTTCGCTCTCGGCTCTCTCTCGGAGAGAACGGGGGAGTTCGACCCGCCGTCGGCCTGTGGTGAACAAGTTCAATGGACTCCCAACACACACCGACGGAAGCGAACACTCGAACTCCGGGAGAAGAGATCCTCACTCGGCTTTCTCGAGGCACGTGGACGAAGCAGTTCCTGATCGAAGCGATCATCGATGAAACAGGCTACAGTTGTGAGACGGTTCTCGCTTCGTTCGACGAACTCGAGAACACTGGTCGGATCTACGTCTTCAACGGGGTGGTCAAGCGGACGTGAGCGTCCCGATACAAGCGGCGACGTCTGACCGACCGCAGTATCCGGAAATCGACGAGGACATGGGCGAGGATCCGGCGCGGTTTCTCTCCTCGTCTGAGCATTATCTCCCAATAGCACGGATCCGCGGCATCCAGGACCGTGGTCTCCTCTCGGCGTACCGTGCTGTCGAACAACGCGAGTTCGGTGGTCGCGACGTCAACACGAAATTCGAGTGATAGAGGCCATCTGTCTCGTCTTCGTCGCCATAGCAGGACCGTAGGTGGAGGTCTATGTAGTATGGGAGGCGAGTTTTGGAACTGACATGTGGTGGAGAGATAGTGCCGCCGTCGAACCACCAGAAGTAGCGATAGGAGCGAAACCGCTAGTCGTCCGCCGACGAGGATGGCCGAGACACTGTCGCCGAGGGTCAGTCGATCGGAATCCGAACGACCGTTTTTATGGACGAGCGGATCGGAAGCGAGATTTCCGGATCGGGGTCGATATCCCCTTCCTCGAGTTCTTCGAGGGCGTGTTGGATCCCGTTGTGGTGGCCGGCGCCGATGACCGCGACCACGTCGTTGCCCTCGCGACGAAGCCGGTGGAGTCGTTGGGCCATCGCTCGGTCACGCCGGTCAATCATGACCTCGGCAACCTCGGGAAGCAACTGCCGCAACTGGTCAATTGCGGGCTGGACATCGTCGCCGTGTTCGATCTCGCCGACCGGCCGCGTGAGCGCCTCGATCTGGGCGGCCTGCGTTTGTGGTCCCACCCGCTGTATCCGCAGGCAGAACTTCGGGAGCGTCTCAAGGCCCACCCGCGCGCTGAGTTCGGCGAGCGTCTCCGCAATCCTCTCGTCGATGAGTGCGATCTCGGTGTCCAGTTCAGCTGCCGTCTCGATGGCAGCCTCCATGTCGGTCGTCTCCGGGTCAAGCCCGGAAAGCCGGACAACGGTTCGCTGGAGCGCTGTAATGGCTCCGTAGGTGGCAGCTGCCGGTGTCGACGGGAAGACCTGTGTGACATCGGCGGAGGTCGGTCGTCGGCCGCGGTCGAGGTGTTCGAACCGGAACTCGTCGAGTTCGACGGCGACGAGATCGGGGGCTTCCGCGCGAATCGTCTCGCGGACCCGGCGGCAGTGTGTTGGCGAGAAGTGGACGCTCGGTACGAACGTGATGGAGCCCTGAACAGACATGCTGGCAATACGCTCACTTCGCAGCGCCTTGAACCCAGTACTCGGTGCCCCCGATTGACGCGGGCGTCTCGAACGGCGGTCATCGTGTAGGTGCATAGCGGCGGCGGTATCGAAGTTCGTGCGTTACAGCCGGGCCAGGACACCCGCTGTGGTAGGTAAGCTACACGAGAGTCGGGTGCGAATACGAGAAGCACTACGAATGAGCACTGATGAGAGAGGGGAGACGGATGCTTCCGAACAGACCCGGTGGCTCTGGTTTGGCGTCGCTCTTACGATAATATACGCAGCATACACGATACTCATCCTTGCCCTCCTGCGCGCCGATCAGTCACTCGCACTGATCGTCGTTGTCGGCGGAAGCCTTGCGTTCGGCCTTGCCATCATGATATACGCTCTCTACTTTCGGTGAGAAGTCAGCTTTCAAACCAGGTTCTGGATAAGGCCACAGTCCCAACCTCCGATTGGATTTCATAGGCCGATCAACAGTGACCAAAGGATATTCGATGAGTGATTCGAAGTCGTCAGCGTCGTCGTACTCGGCTTGGTGGATAATCGCTGCTTTTCCTAACCGCGTAATCTCGTACAGACCAGACTGCTCAGCGGTCCGATCTTCTGAACAAGACCGTAGTCTTCAAGCAGGGGAAGTCTCGTGTTGACGTTCTTGCGGGACTTTCCGGTATGGTGCGCTAAGTTTGTCGCGACGTTGCGTCCTTTCTCTTCGAGTTCCTCGAGGATCAGGAAGTCAGTAGGCTGCCGGAGCTTCATACTTGTCCCGAGCACGCCGCCCGAGGCGAAAAGAGCCCGTCAAGCGATCCGGCCATCGAGCCCGACCTGCCGTCGCTCAGTCTGCAGGCGTACGCCTACGAGGTCCAGGACGAAGACGGCGACGAGATCCGCGAGTACTATCCTGGCCGGCAGTACGAGTACGCGAACGAACCGTAGTCGGTCTCGGCGAACGACTTGGTCTGGACGAAAACGATTTGCGCCGAATGCGGGAACACGAGGCACTACTTCGACGATGATGATCGCCGGTCGAGCTCTTCACGGATGCTCGCTGGCCATCATCTTAGCCCAACGGATCCGCGAGCTTGGGAAGAGATAGACGAGGCCACATTCTAGAATGTCACACACAAGTAGCCACATCCATTCACGGGGCCCTCGAGGCAGCGGTAGTCTAACTCAGAGTCCTACTATTGAAATTTCAAGTCGGTCTGTGTTCTGAAGCACTGTCGATGATACTCATCTCATAAGTACTCACAAAGGGTTGAACATCGAGGAACACTCACCCGTGGAGATCTCCTTTTTCGGAACCAGGATCTGTCTCGGCTAGGGAAAAGGGGCTAAACTCAGTACATCCACAAGACTTGCATCCACTAGGTGATCCGATAGGCTTGACACCCCCATCCGAGAGTGTCTTTGCCGCATACTTTCTTCCACACTGGACACAGACGGCAATTCCTCTCTGCCCTTTAGGAGCATTTGTCATATCGTATAATTAGATTCCACAGTAAAAAGCGGTATGTGAGTACGATCAAAGTACACAACGGACCATCATCGTAACATTGCTTTTTATTGTCTAAGTTCGTAGTCAGCAATCTCCTCCGATCCACAGTTGAGACACTCCGTAACGCCCCCAGAGAAATTCTGCCCACAATCACGACATTCGTACATCGTAACTCTACTGTTGTACAGCACCTGGTGCATTGCTCTAATGACGTTCATATGTTATGCTTGTGAACATAGCACATAAAACTAGACATCTATCTCACCATTTAGATCAAGAATTCACTCTTAAACAAAGGGATAGAATATAGAGTGGGATCTCCTCTTCGGTAGGATTTGGGGCCCTGTCCGCTCGACTTGTTCGATGTGTCGTTTTGACTCCTGATAGAATTCTTCGGGCGTGAGTTCGCGCCACGACGTACCCAGTACCTCCTTGTACTCGAAACCAGTCATCTCCAGAAAAGCGTCGTTCGCGTCAGTGATCATCATGTCGTCTCCCCAGACAATGACGCCGACCATTGTCGAATCAAAGACTGAGTGGGAGCGTACCTGTTCTCGACCCCGTGAGGATTCGCTACCCGGCGGATCGCTTTCGACGGGGCGCCACCATACACGGCTGCTGGCCCCGGCCTTCTTTGTCTGTAGGACGCCGTCATCGACAAGCGTCTCGAGTCTGTTGTAGATAGTCCGCTGGGTGCAGTCGAACCTGTCGGCGACTTCTGGCGTCGTCACCGGTGTACCAGGTGGACCGACTGTATCAACCGTCTCTACTACGTCTTCAAGTTCTGGTGTGGTCGTTGTCATAAGACGAATTTGATCAAGTGTAGGCAAATGTGTTCTGCCGGTAGAAACAGTACTTTCGAACAACCGGAGTTAATCGGCTGCCAACCGCATGAGGAAACAGAAGAATAAAATACCTCTTACACCACTGTCAGGTTACTTTCCAAACTCCGTATAGAGCGCAGTCTTCGAGATCAGGGGGTATATGAAACAATTAGAACGGGGAACGAAATGGCTAACGAACATGACCCTCGGGACGGCGACGAACCGGTGGTACAGACACGATATTCGTGCAATGAGAAAGCAAGCGAGGCAGTCATTCGAGCACTTGCAGTAGCTGAGGGTGTCAGCCCGACCGAACTTGATCTTTTGTACGAGTCCATTGATCCCGAGGCACTCGATTCTCTTCTCGGCGATCCGGTGATCAGTGATGAACCACCGACAAAGATTGAGTTCGGCATACTGGACTACCTAGTCGTTGCCAGCAGTAACGGTCGGATCGCTGTTCTAGAGTTCGACGGGCAGTAGCGGACGAATTCACGTCCGCTGTCGCTTGAGGAACTTGAGGAGCGTCTCGATTTTTCGGCTGAAGCTGCTGATTGGCCGAACATACCCATGAGCCGATGATCGAACCCACTCTCTTCGATGAACGCTTGTCCGTCACTGAGCTGTTCCCGAAGGGAATCAATATCGCCACGATGTGAAGTACCATGGGAACAAGCCCCCGCGACTTCACCGTTTCTGAGTGATGACACAGGAGGGAATCTCGTAGACGCGTGCATCTTAGGCTAGGTAGCACGACTGCCTGCACGAAGAGGGCATACTACGGTTGCGGCAGCAGTCGTCGTATGGTGAGGGACCTCTCGTCAGTTAGATATGATTTTATGATATTTGAATTTGTATTGAAAACACAATAGGACTTATGTGATGATTCTATCATTGTAAGCATACATGGGTGAAATTGGTGAGCTAATCAGCGTGATGCATGGTGAACAACGACTCCAGAACGGCGGTAGCGACCGCTTGCTCCCCCGGGCAAGCGGCGTCAGTACCTACAGCGGGCCGTAGTCACGCAGACGAACTGCAACCACAGTGGGTGCTCGAGTCGGTCTCAAATTCATTGGCCCACTAAAGGAACTCAGTAGGGCGTTCCGGGATGACTCACTACTGGTCTATATTTCTCGAGTAAAACATCAAAATGCCAAAACGGTGAAAACCATCTATGAAAGTCTCCTGTGGCTAACTTATTTGGACGTTCCTATTAATTCTGTTACTAGACTAGAATTAATATACCGCAGATAGAGGATAGTGATACTATGCCGATCGATATTGAATCGAATCAGTGGGACAAGAGCAAGCAAGTCGATATTTTAGAAGTAGAGATCGAGAGGTTCCTCCAGAAGAATTCAGAAATGGCCTATAAGCTATCAGAAATCACGGAACATCTTGCAGCTGAAAAGCCAGAGGTGTTTCCTGAACCGTTGCTCACCGAGGGTGATTCTGCTAGATTATCTCGGGCTGTGTTGGTTGCATCTCGACTGGAAAAGTTAGCCTGGCACGAGCGTATAGAAGCCCGTAGTCTTGACAACAGATTATATTACAC
>NZ_JARUKV010000021.1 GCF_029688865.1 Natronococcus sp. A-GB7 | reverse complement strand
ACCGACGCGGCTCTTCTCGTCTTTCTCGCTTGCGTCGAAGGCGCGCCACTCGGGACCGCGGTCGATCTCACCCTCGTCGACGACGAGTCCGCAGTCCTGACACACCGTCTCGGCGTGCTCGGTGTCGGAGCGCAGTCTGCCGCCGCACTCGGGACACCGCTCGCGCTCGTCCTGTTCGGTCGACTCCTCACGCTCGCTCGAGCGTCGCTCGTCGCTCCGGGTTTGGATTCGTGAGTCTGTCATCGTGGGAGAATCCGGCCGGTGTGCCGGCCGGAGACCGTTCCGTTCCCGTTCCAAGGATTCGACGGAGTTAAGTACTCCGATCGTCTTCGGCGCGCTCGAACGGTAATACGTCATTACGATCGGCGGGTGGCGACGGTCGCCGTTTCCGCGGTATCGAAACCCTTACTCTCCGGAGGCCGGTGGGGTCTGGTATGAGCGACGACGCCGTCAGTGCCGAGGAGGTCCGCCACGTCGCGGAGCTGGCTCGCGTCGACCTGACCGACGAGGAGGTCGACCAGTTCACCCGACAGTTCGCGGACGTCCTCGAGTACTTCGACAGCCTCGACGAGGTACCCGAGGTCGACCGCGACGCCGATCTCACAAACGTGATGCGACCCGACGAGGAACGGGACTCCCTCGATAGGGAGGAGGCGCTTCGAAACGCGTCCGAGACCGAGGACGGCTACTTCAAGGGGCCGAACGTCTCATGAGCGAGAACGTCTTCATCACCGAGGAGCGAATCGAGGGCGCCGACGACGGCCCCCTGTCCGGGCAGACCGTCGCCGTCAAGGACAACATCTCCACCGAAGGCGTCCGGACGACCTGTGGCTCACGGATGCTCGAGGAGTACGTCCCGCCGTACGACGCAACCGCGGTCTCGCGGCTCAAGGAGGCCGGCGCAACGATCGTCGGCAAGGCGAACATGGACGAGTTCGGGATGGGGTCGACGACCGAAACGTCGTACTTCGGCGCGACCGAGAACCCGGCCGCGCCGGGTCGCGTCCCGGGCGGTTCCTCCGGCGGCTCCGCCGCCGCCGTCGCCGCCGGCGAAGCCGACCTCGCGCTCGGCTCCGATACCGGAGGGTCGATCCGCTGTCCCGCCGCCTTCTGTGGCGTCGTCGGCATCAAGCCCACCTACGGACTGGTCTCGCGCTACGGGCTCGTCGCCTACGGCAACAGTCTCGAGCAGATCGGCCCGTTCGCGAACTCCGTCGAGGACGCCGCCGCGCTGCTCGACGTCGTCGCCGGCAGCGACGACCGCGACGCGACGACACGCGAGCCGCAACTCGAGGGCGAGAGCTACGCCGACGCCGCGACGGGCGACGTCGACGGACTCACGATCGGCGTCCCCACCGAGCTGCTCGAGGGTGCCGACGAGGGCGTCGTCGAGACGTTCTGGGACGCCGTCGCCGACCTCGAGTCGCAGGGCGCGGAGTACCGCGAGGTCTCGCTGCCGTCGGCCGAACACGCCGTCGAGGCCTACTACGTGATCGCAATGTCGGAGGCGTCCTCGAACCTCGCACGGTTCGACGGGGTGCGGTACGGCCACGACGTCGAGAGCGAGGGGAACTGGAACGAGACGTTCTCGCAGGCCCGCAAGGAGGGGTTCGGCGACGAGGTCAAGCGACGGATCCTGCTGGGCACGTACGCCCTCTCGGCTGGCTACCACGACAAGTACTACAAGAAGGCCCAGGACGCCCGCGCCTGGGTGAAACAGGACTTCGACGAGGCCCTCGAGGAGGCCGACGTGCTCGCCTCGCCGACGATGCCGGTGCCGCCGTTCGAGCGCGGCGAGAGCCTCGAGGATCCCCTCCAGATGTACCTCGCCGACGCCAACACCGTCCCCGTCAACCTCGCCGATCTGCCGGCGATCTCGGTCCCCGCGGGCGAGACCGACGGCCTCCCCGTCGGCCTACAACTGGTCGGGCCCGCCTTCGGCGAGGAGCGGCTGATCCGGACCGCAAGCGCCCTCGAGTGAGCGATCGGGATCGGCCCGCAGCCTTTTGTTAATCCGCTGACAACCGGTGACATATCGGCGCGTCGCCGGTTGATTCCAATGAAGCTCACGGCAGACGAGACGGTTCGGTTCGACGAGTTCGCTCGAGCCTGCGATCTCGTCGCGGCGTACTTCGGCGAGACTATCGACGACGTCGCCCTCGAGGCCCCCGTCTCGCGCCCCCAGCTCGTCGCCGTGCTCGCCCGGGTCCAGCTCGGCGGCCGGCAGTTCGCGATCGACGGGGCGCTCCCGGAGCGAGACGTTCTCTACCGGTCGAACGACGAGACGGTGCTGTGGCTCGAGCCGGGGTTCTGGACCGGGATTCGGGAGCGCCACGGTCTCGAGGTCGCGGAACGGCGGGCGGCCCGGGACGTTCACCGGCGGCTGCTCGAGTCGATCGTCGGGGAGCCGTCGGCGACGGGCTCCGAAACGGAGCCGTTCGTGCTTATCGAACGGTTCGAACGGAACAGGTAGCTGATCGCTCGAGGGTCGTCACTCCTCGTAGGCGAGGTTCATGATCCACTGCGAGAAGGCGTCGCTGTTGGGATCGACCTCGTCCTCGCCGATAAACGGCGAGAGCATGTCGCCGGCCATCAACAGGGTGAAATCGAGGTCGCGGGCGATCGGCGTGATGTAGTAGGTGTTGTGCCCGTTGTAGATCGTATCCTCCCGGTCGACCAGCCCCTTCTCGACGAGCGACTCGACGATCCGGCTCCCCTTTCGCGAGGAGACGTCGAGCTCCTTCCAGAAGTCGCTCTGGTGGATACCGCCGCTGTCGCGGACGAGCTCGAGTCCGGCTCGTTCGTCCGCGGAGAGCTCGGCCTCGGTTTCGGAGACGCTCACTGCGACCACCCCGTGCTCGCCGCTACGGGCGCAAGTGCGTGCATACCTGTATCAGGTGGAGCGAGCCGCTTAAATGTGCCCTTCGCGGTCACCGCTGGAGGCTGCGACGGCGACGGGCTCGTAGGCCGTCTCGCAGGGTGGTCCCGGCGCGAACAGGTACCGTGAGTTCTCGCCGAGCGCGATCAGCGACGACGAGCGGGTGCCGTAGCCGTCGCCGTGGACGCAGACGCCGTAGTCGTGATCGCCGAGGACGCCGCCCGCTCGCTCGAGCCAGTCGTCGACGCGCTCCTCGGGATCGGCGGTCAGCTCCCGGCGCACCCTGCGGGCGTTTCGAGCCTGCTCGCGGGCGACCTCGGTTCGGTCGGTCGGGAGGCGAACGTCGTCGTCGACCGCGGCGTTGACGACGACGTGGACCCCCGGCTCGAAGTCGGTTCGCTCGAGGGCGCCGTTCCACTGCAGGCAGACGGCGTCGCGCTCGTCGGCGAGCACGAGGTAGAAGCCGTCGTACTCCCGGGTCTCGACTTCGCTCTCGACGATCGCGGCCGCCTCGCGGACCGAGCGGGCCTCGAGCGCGTCGGCGACGAGCAACCCGCGGGAGCGCTCGCCGGCGAGGTCGGGTGTTCCCCAGCGGTTCGTAACGCCGACGAACAGGCCGTACTCGTTGGAGCCGATCCAGGTGCCGCCGGCCTCGGCGTCGCGGGGTGCGATGATTCGGGGATCCTCCCGGTAGACGTCTGGCGGAACGGACTCGCGCTCGAGCGATTCGTCGCGGTTAGCGGCGACCGCGACCGGCGCGTCGTCGAAGACCTGCCAGGCGAGCGTGAGCGTACACACGGACGGGGGTAAGAACGGGAGGGTCTTAACTTCGCGTTCGGCAGACTGTATCCCGGGGGACGAGCGTTCGGACCTCGAGTTACCGTGAACTCGGGTCGATCGAGCCGTTGTGTACCGAGTACGGCCCGACCGCTCCAGGCCGTTGGGTGTATCGGCTAACCGAAGCGCTCTGCCGCCTCCGGACACAGGGAGTCTCCACGTCCTCCCCACCCGATTTCTGCTCACGGGCGCTGCGGGACGGCTCCGCCGTCCCGACAGTCGCGGCGCTACGCGCCGCGCACTGCCCGTTCGCATGGTTCGCGGAACCTGCGGTTCCGCGCTACGCTCGCTTCGCTCGCTCATCCCTCGCACGATATCGAACGACGGCTCGCTATCCGCTCGCCGTCCTCCAGCGTACGCCGCCGTATCTACCAAATCACGCGCATTCACCGCGAGCGTTACGAGCGGTTCCGACGGAGAACATCCTCCAGGAACCCGCTCACGTCGAGCGCGACCAGTTGGAGACGTCGATCCCCGACTCGAGCAGTCGCGTTCCGACGGCCTCGCGGTCGACGGTTCCCGAGTGGGTTCGCGGTAGCGAGTCGGCCACGGCGATCGTCTTCGGCCGTTTGAACCCTGCGAGACGGTCGTCACAGTGAGCGAGAACCGACTCGAGGTCGACGGACCCTTCCTCGGCGGCGAGCAGCGCGGCGACGCGCTCGCCCCACTCGGGGTCCTCGAGGCCGACGACCGCTGCGTCGGCGACCCCGGGGTGGCTCCGGAGGACGTCGGCGACCGCGCCCGGATCGACGTTCTCTCCGCCGGTGACGATCCGATCGCTCCAGCGGTTGAGCACCCACAGCCGGCCGTCGGCGTCGGCGTAGCCGACGTCACCGGTGTGGAGCCCGCGGTCGCCGAACGCCGCCTCGGTGCGCTCGGCCTCGAGGTAGCCCGACGTCACCGTCGGCCCGGAGACGACGAACTCCCCGATCTCACCCGTCGGAACCGGCTCGCCCGACTCGTCGACGACGGTCACGTCGGTGAACAACAGGGGTTGGCCCGCGGTTCCCTCGTGGACCGCGGTCTCGGCGGGCGTCGCGGTGGCGATCTGGGAGGCGGTCTCGGTCATCCCGTAGGTCGGGTGGACCGGAACGCCGGCGTCGCGACAGCGCTCGAGCAGTTCGCTCGAGGCGGGCGCACCGCCGAGCAGAACGAACCGCAGCGAGTCGGCGGGCTCCCAGCCGACCTCGAGCAGCCGCTTGCACATCGTCGGCACCAGCGAGATCCCGGTGGCCTCGAAGACCTCGAGGGTTCGAGCCGTTTCCCGGGGGTCGAACTCCCGCTGGATCACGACGGGAGTGCCGTACAGCGCCGAGCGGACGACGGGCGCGAGCCCGCCCATGTGGTACATCGGGAGACAGCACAGCCACCGGTCCTCGCGGTCGACGCCGAGGCGAAACGCCGACGCGGTCGCGCTGGCGACGAGGTTGCCGACAGTCAGCCGAACCCCTTTCGGCTCGCCGGAGGTGCCGGAGGTAAAGAGGATCAGCTGGGTGTCGTCGGGCTCGAGCGTGGCGGGCTCGAGGGCGAGTCGGGACTCGTCAGGGGTCGGTTTCTCGCCGACCGCGAGCGTCCGCACCCGACCCGACATCGGTTCGTCGACCGAACGAACCGGAGTCGGAGCGCCCTCGAGGGCGTCGGCCAGCTCGAGGGCGGCCGACTCGGTATCGTCCTCGCAGACGACGGCGTCGATCCCGATTCGTTCGGCCTTTCCGGCGAGTTCGGCGGTCGTCTCCCGGACGTTCAGCGGGACGACGGTCGTTCCGAGTCGCATCGCGGCGAAAAACAGCGTCGCGAACGCGGGCCGGGTATCCAGCAGGAGCCCGAGACGCTCCTCGTGGGGGTTCTCGAGGAGCTCCCGGAGTTCGCGCGCGGCCGCATCGACCCGTCGGTCGAGTTCGCGAAACGTCCACGACTCGCCGGCGTCGGCGTCGATCACGGCCGTCCGTCCGGGCGTCGACGCGACGCGGTGGCTCGCGAGGTCGCGAGTGGGCCACTCGAGGGGCGTCACTCCGTCCACACCCCCTCGACGCCCAGCCCCTTGGCCTGGGGGACGACCGCCGCGCCGTTCTCGAACAGGACGGGATCTCGGCCGAGGTCCTCGGCGAGCAGGTCGCCGGTCGCCAGCCCGCAGGCCGGCGGATCGGGCAGCGACGCCGCGAGGTGGACGGCGCCGGCACGGGCGACGACGCCGTCGATCGTCGTCGTCACCAGCGGCGTCATGCCGAGCTGGGCGACCCACGTCGCGACCTGCTGGGCAATGTCGAGTCCGCCCAGCGCCATCGGCTTGAGGACGACGGCGTCGGCGGCCTGAGCCTCGCAGATCGCGTCGACGCCGTGCTCGAGCAGTCCCTCGTCGAGAGCGATGCCGACGCCCCGCCCCCGGAGGTCGGCGTGACCCTCGAGAGCGCCCGCGGGCAGGGGCTGTTCGACGAGCGAGACCTCGAGGTCGTCGAAGGCCTCGACCGCCTCGAGCGCCTCCTCGTAGTCCCAGGCGCCGTTCGCGTCGGCGCGAAGTTCGATCTCCGGGCCGACGGCCTCTCGGACCCGTCGCATCCGCTCGACGTCGGCCTCGACGCTCCGGCGACCGACCTTGAGCTTGCAGCAGCCGAAGCCGCGCTCGACGGCGTTCCGCGCGGCTGCGACGGTCTCCTCGGTCGACCCGTCGCCGACGGTCGCGTTCACCGGCACTCGGGCGACCAGCGCGTCCGGGCTGTAGTACCGGTACAGCGGGGTCGACTCGCTCGAGGCCTCGAGATCGGCCAGCGCCAGCGAGACCCCGTACCGGGCGGCGACGGCCTCGTCGACCGCCTCGAGGACGTCGTCTTCGTCGGAATCGAGCGCCGTCTGCGCGCGCTCGAGGGCGTCCTCACAGTCCGCGAGCGACTCGGTCCACCCCGACAGCGGGGTCGCCTCGCCGTAGCCGACGGCGCCGTCCTCCCGGGTCACGCGGATAAGGAACCCGTCGCGGGAGTCGATCGTTCCACCCGCCGTCTCGAGGGGCTCGGCCAGCGACAGCGAGAACGAGCGGTACTCGAGGTCGTACCCGGCGTCGGTGCTCATCCGAACATCAACCCTCCGGCGAACAGGACCGCGTACAGCGCGAGCAGCTTCCCGGTCTGCTCGAGGGCGGGGTTGAGCGCCTCGCCGTCGGTGCGGGTCAACATCGTATGAGCGACCATCGCAGCGTAGGGGAGGGTGACCAGCGGCAACAGAACTGCGAGGCCGAACCCCTCGCCGAGCCAGAACCACAGCGGGGTGAGATACGCCAATCCGAGCAGACCGACATACTCGACGCGACTCCACCGGTACCCCAGCCGAACGGCGAGGGTTCGCTTCCCGGTCTCGGCGTCGGTCTCCCTGTCTCGAACGTTGTTGACGACGATGATGGCCGTCGAGAGTCCCGCGATCGGGAGGCTGGCGAGGATCGCCTCGCGGGTGACCGTCCCCTCGGGCAGCGTCGTGATGAACGGCTCGACGTGGGCGGCGGCCTGAACGTAGAACGTGCCGACCACCGCGACCAGTCCGAAGAAGACGAAGACGAACAGGTCTCCGAGACCGTGGTAGCCAAGCGGGTAGGGACCGCCCGTGTAGGCCCAGCCACAGAGAACGCTGACGAGGCCGATCACGAGGATCGGCACGCCACCGACGTAGACGAGGTAGGTCCCCGAGAGGATCGCCAGCCCGAAGGTGACGATCGTCGCCAGTTTGACCCGCTCGGCCGGGATCAGCCCCGACTGGGTGACCCGGGTGAACCCCTCCCGGTCCTCCGTGTCGGCCCCCTTGATCGCGTCGTAGTAGTCGTTCGCGAAGTTGGTGCCGATCTGGATCAGCGCCGCGCCGACGAAGGCCATCAGCGCCGGTAGCGGGGCGAACACGCCCTCGTGGATCGCGATCCCGACTCCGACGATGACGGGCGCCGCCGCCGCAGGCAACGTCTGCGGGCGTGCGGCCATCACCCACGCCTTCGTCCGCGAGATGTCGAGCTCCGCCGTACTCATTGTCCGACTACTCCGACTCGAGGAAGTGTCAACGTTGGCATTGTCGCCGACCGGACGTTCAGCTCGCGGTCGAACCGTCGTCGCTCCCGAGGCGGTCCCGGATCTCAGCTCCGCCGTCGAGCGACGAGGAGGGCGAGCGCGAGCGTGAGTCCGACGACGGCGACCGGAACGGCGAAGCCGGGCGCGGAGTCGGCGTCGGCAGCGTCGTCGCCCGTCCCGTTCTCGTCGGCCCCATCGGCATCGCTCGAGTCAGCCCCACTATCCTCGTCGGCTCCCGCGTCGTCGTCACCGTTCGCGTCCTCGGCGAGAGTCACGCCGTCGGCCTCGGCGTCGTCGGCCCCGTCATCCGCCGCGTCTCCGTCGCCGCCGTCGACGTGGATCGTCGCGTCGTACTCGAACGACGCCTGGGGGTAGTCCGTGACCAGCGTCGTCGACGCGTCGGCGACCTCGATCGTCTCGCTCGTCGCTTCCGCGTCCTCGGCGACCGCGAGGCCGATCGTCGCCGCGACGTCGGTGGCCGTCGCGCCGTCGCCGGATGGCGTTCGCTCCTGCTCGATCGTCACCGTCCCCGCCTCCTGGTCGACGGCGCTCGAGCCCTCGACCTCGGCGTCGGAGTCGCCAGCGGCGAGCATCGGGCCGTGTTCGACGTCGACGACCTCGAAGACGTCGCTCTCGTAGGCGAGAGTCGTCTCGAGTTCGTCGATCCCGTTCCCGTGGAGGTCGCCGTGGTCGCTGGCGATCAGCTCCAGTTCGACCGTTTCGCCCGGCTCGGCCGCGATCTCGTCGTCGTCGAAGTAGAAGCTGGTCGCGTTGTCGCCGGCCAGGGCGGTCGCCGGGACGAGGACGCCGACGGCGAGGAGCGCGGCCAGCGCGAGCGCGATCACCTGCCGGGTTCGATCGGCGTTCATTCCGCCTCCTCCGGAACCGTCAGCTCGAGGGACTCCATCTCGAGAAAGGCCGTCTCGTACCCCTGGTGGCGGGCGACCTGCGGGGGCGACTCGAACGATACCGTCACGTCGTCGCCGGGTTCGGCCGCGACGTCGGCCCCGTAGTGGAGCCCGTACTCGCCGTCGAGAGTCTGCTCGAGGACGGCGTCGGTGGCGGATCCGTCCTCGCGCTCGACCGTCGCGGTCAGCGTCGCGTCCGCCAGCGGCACCCGGTTGTACGGCGTTCGCGGGGAGACCAGCAGGTACCGCTCGTCGCCCGCGAGCCGCGACTCTGACTCGAGCAGCGTCGCGACGACCGCCGCGTCCCCGCTGCGGGGGAGGTCGGCGTCGTCTTCCGGTTCGGTCCCGTCGGCACCGTCCTCGCGGAGCAGCGTTCCGGGGTACTCCTCGACCGACGGGAGCTGGGAGTAGGGAACCTCGTGGTGGGCGTGATCGTGCTCGTCTGCGTGTTCGTGGTCGTCGTGGCTGTGCTCGTCTGCGTTCTCGTGGTCGTCGTGGTCGTGCTCGTCGGCGTGGTCGCCGTGACTGTGATCGTCGCCGTGTTCGTGGCCGTGATCGTCCGCGTCGCCGTGTTCGTGGTTGTGATCCCCGTGGTCCATCGGCTCGAGCGCGCCCCGCTCGCCCCACAGCTCCTCGTCCAAGTACTCGACGCCGCCGACGACCTCCTCGCGGAACGCCTCGTCGTACTCGAACTCGAAGCTAGCACTCGTAGCCTCGGTCAGTCGGTCCTCGAGCGCGCCCGTCTTCCGGGTCGAGAGCGCCGGCAGTTCGACCTCGACAGTGTAGCCGCCGTCGCCGGGCAGGGAGACGTTGTCGCCGAAGTGAAAGCCCATCTCCTGGGAGAGCATCGTCCAGGGCGACAGCGGCGAGCCGATCCGTTCGCCGTCCTGGAACACCCGGAGCTCCGCCCCGTCGTCGACCGGGAGGACGGTTCCCGTCTCCCGGTCCCAGACGGTGAACATCATGTGGACGCCGTGGCCCTCCTCCGGCTCGACGCGCTCGACCGAGTCCTCGTCGCCGCCGGCGACGATCCAGAACGGATGCGGGTACGACAGCATCGGCGCGATCGCGACGTCGCCGTCCTCGATCGGTTCGAGCATGCGCATCTGCTCGCGGTGGGTCGGGACGTAGACGGCCTCGGGCGGATCCTCGACCTCGACGATCTCGGGGACGGCATCGACGTCGTCGTCGGTTTCGTTCCCGTCGCTCGAGTCGTCCGCGTCGCGGTTTTCGCCGTCGGTTCCGGTACACCCCGCGAGCGCGACCGCTCCAGCGAGCGCGCCCGTTCGCCGGACGAGCGTCCGGCGGTCGATCGTTCGTCGCGTGTCGTGTCGTTCCTGATTCATGTGTCGCACCGTGATCAGCTATCGCCGCTCGGATCGGCCGTCGGGAGCGCCCGCAGCGATCGTGGCGGGACGAGGTAGTTCCCCCGTCGGTCGACGAAGAGGTAGTGTAGGATGCCGTTGTTCGCCGTCGCGACGTCCAGGTCGGTTCCGTTCATCGCCTCGCGGACCCGGACGAAGTCGGCGATCTCCCGCTGCAGCGAGAGGAAGTGGAGGCCGGGTCGGTCGCCGTCGACGGTGTTGAAGTCCCGCCGCAGGAGCGGGGGCTCACCGTCCTCTCGAGCCCGCGCAGCCTTCTGGGCGTGGCCGACGACGCCGCGCTCCCGCGCGTCGCTCTCGGTCGCCTCGATTCGCTCGTCGGTCAGTCCGTTCGTCGCGCCCAGCGCCTCGCCGACCTCGCCGACGGCCTCCTCGTCGGCGTGTTCGGGGCTGAACAGCTTCGAGACGCGCTGGTAGTGGTTCTCCTGGTCGAACCACTGTTCCAGGTTGATCTCCATCGAGGACACCTGCTGGGTCGTCCCGCCCGCGAACGGTCCCGACTCGATCGTCACGCGGTCCTCGCTCGCCTGGCCGTCGGCGAACCCCGAGCGAAACCCCATGAAGAAGGGCGCGTCCTCGGGAACGCTCTCGGGGACGCCGGGGACGTCGGTCCGTTCGGCCGGCAGCCCGTCGCCGACGAACCCCGTCCGACGGCTGTCGGTCTCGCGGTCGAAAACGCCCGAGAGCTCCGCCTCGAGCTCGACCCCGTTGACCGACTCCCGTTCGCCGAACAACCCCTCCTCGGCCTCGAGGACGACCTCGGGACGATCGCTCGCGAGGTGCAGGAGGGCGTCGAACTCGTCGAACGCGGGCGTCTCACCCTCGCGGAGCGGTTCCGGCTCGGGGAGGTCGACCGACTCCGGCAGCGACTCTTCGAACCGATCGAAGTACGCCGGCGCGTAGCCGATCGTAAACAGCAAGCCGTCGTTGCTGTGCTCGTAGGCCCGCTCGAGCGTTCGCAGGGCGCTCTCGACGGTCTCCCGGGCGTCGGGGTCGACGCCATCTCCGGTAGCGACGCCGTCGCTCAGCGACAGCGCGACGAGGACGTGGTGTTCGGCCGGGCGAACGTTTCCGTCCCCGTCGGCCGGGAGGGACTCGTCCCAGGCGTGCTGGCGCTCGGGCAGCGACGACGGGTCGTCGACGCCCGCGGGAACCGGGTCCTCGTTCTCGCCGTCAGACAGGTCGAGACAGGCGCTCAGCGCCGTCGCTCCGCCGGTGGCGACCAGCGCTCGAACGTACTCGCGGCGAGAGAGCGCGGATCGAGCGGGGAGAGACACTACTCCAGTGTCGGGGCGTGGGCGCCATATGGGTTTCTCACGCCGTCCGTTTCGACCGCCGTCGGCGACGGTATGGAGACGGTCGTCGCCGATGGCGGCAATCCTTCGTCAGTAGTGCCAGGGGTAGTCGTCGAAGTCGGGCTCGCGGCCCTCGACGAAGGCGTCACGGCCCTCCTGGGCCTCGTCGGTCATGTACCCGAGTCGGGTGGCCTCGCCGGCGAACACCTGCTGGCCGACCATCCCGTCGTCGGTCATGTTGAACGCGTACTTGAGCATCCGCATCGCCGTCGGGCTCTTGGAGTTGATGCGCTCGCCCCACTCGAGGGCGGTCTCCTCGAGTTCCTCGTGGGGAACGACCTCGTTGACCATCCCCATCTCCGCGGCCTCCTCGGCGCTGTAGGTCTTCCCGAGGAAGAAGACCTCGCGGGCCTTCTTCTGGCCGATCTGTTTGGCCAGGTACGCGGAGCCGAAGCCCGCGTCGTAGCTCGCGACGTCGGGGTCGGTCTGGAGGAACTTCGCGTGCTCCTCGCTGGCGAGGGTGAGGTCACAGACGACGTGCAGCGAGTGGCCGCCCCCGACCGCCCAGCCCGGGACGACACAGACCACGACCTTCGGGATGTGGCGGATGAGCCGCTGGACCTCGAGGATGTGGAGCCGTCCCTGCTCGGAGGCTCGTTCCTCGTCACCTTCGTACTGGTAGCCGTCCTCCCCGCGGATCGTCTGGTCCCCGCCCGAACAGAACGCCCAGCCGCCGTCCTTCGGCGAGGGGCCGTTCCCCGTCAGCAGGATGCAGCCGACGTCGGTCTGGCGTTTGGCGTGCTCTAAGGCGTCGTACAGCTCGTCGACCGTGCCCGGTCGGAAGGCGTTTCGAACTTCGGGTCGGTCGAAGGCGATCCGGACCGTTCCCGAGTCGACCGCCCGGTGGTACGTGATGTCGCGAAAGTCCCGATCGACGTCCTCGATCGGCTCCCAGCGCTCCTCGTCGAAGAGTTCCGAAACCATCGCTCGAGTGTGGTCGCCGTCGCGCCAAATAGGTTCGCGTCGTCGGTCAGGAGGAACGTTCGTCCATTCGTCCTCGAGAGAGAAAACAAACGATCGATCGATTCGTTACGACTCCCTCATGGATTGTTTCGGATCCACTGAGCGACCTGCTGACTGTACGTGTCATAGATCTTCAATCCACTCTGAAGTGTCTCGTAGACCTCCGAATAATCGACGCGTCCGTACTCGTGGGCCAGAACGTTCCTGAATCCAACGGCAGCGACGAGCGTATTCATCGTTTGCTCGTCGATATCACCTTCGTCTCCGAAAACGCGGATTGCCCCCTTGGACGTGTTGCCCTCGAAATCGAAATCGTGCGAGGCGATGTGTCGAGCGAGATCGGCACACGCCTGAATCGCGTTCTCGAACATCCGCTCGACTGCGCGTTGTTCGGTCGTATCCGTGAGGAGATCGTTCCGGGACAAGGTTTCCTGTTTCTCCCTCAGTTCGCCGTGGTACTGCTCGATTTGCTCGGGTTTGATCGAGACGACCCGTTCATCAGCCACGCAGTCCGCCCTCCGCGATCCGATCGATTACGTCGTGTTGCTGTTGGCGGAGAGCGTCCCGCTGTCGGGAGAACGCCGCTTCGATGTCCGTTTTGAACTGTCGAAATGCCTGCTTGTCACCACAGACAAAGTCGCCGTTGACAGCATCGTGGGCCACATCTAGGGGAAGCTCTTCGATGTCGGAAAGGTCGACAAACGGCGCGTCTTCCTGCTGGAGGTCTCCGGAGAGGAAACACCGCCTCTGAAACCGTTCGTGCGAGGAGAGATCGTCTGTGAATTTGAGAGCGATATCAAAGTCAGATGCGGGAGTCGATTCGCCCGTCGTCTGTGAGCCGAATGCAACGACGAACTCGATATCCGTATCGGAGCAGACGGACTCCTCCAGAGCGGCGAGCACTCGTGAACGCCCGTCACTCGCGTTCATATCCGAATGGACGGCGTATCTCCACAAAAGAATTCCGCCAGGTGATAGTCGCCACACGGTCGGTGTTATCCGATCGAGGACGTCCGGGCCGTCAGTCGTCCCGTCCCTCTCCGAGAGCGCGGTCGAAGCCGACGGCCTGCCCGTCGCGGTTCGGATCGGCCGCGCCGGTCAGCAGGCCGTCCTCGCTGGCGATGACCTGGACGTTGCCGATATCGCCCGGCTCGTCGTCGACCTCGTGACCCCACTCCGCGAGCGTGTCGCGGGCCTCCTGTGGCACGCCCTCGTCCCACTCGATCCCGCCGAAGTGATGGGTGTAGATGGTTGGCTCAGTGATCGACTCGAGTGGGCTCAGCCCGTAGGTGTAGCGGTGGAGGATCGACTGGAACGTCGCGCTGACGATCGCCCACCCCCCGGGCGATCCGGCCGTAAACTCCGGTTTCCCGTCGCGCATCACGATCATCGGACTCATGCTGCTCAGCGGACGCTTCCAGGCGTCGGGCTCGTTCGGCCCGCCGGGTTCGGCGTCGAAGTCGGTGAGCTCGTTGTTGATCAGGAACCCGCGGCCGGGAACCATCTTGCCCGACCCCATGAACTGCTCGATCGTCGACGTGTAGGAGACGGCGTTCCCCCACTTGTCGATGACCGAGAAGTGGGTCGTCTCGCCGGGCTGACCCGGCCCCATCTCGTCGTCGTCGGGGAAGACCGTCTGCCCGAACTCGATGGGGTCGGCCCGCGACTGAAGGTAGTCGTCGGCAAGCAGTGCGTCGACGGGGACGTCGACGAACTCGTCGTCGCCCATGTACTCCATCCGGTCGGCCCAGGCGGAGTAGACCGACTCGGCTATCAGGTGGTACTTCTCCGCCGAGCGGATGTCGTACTCCTCGATATCGAGGAACTCGAGCATCCGCAGGACCATCGCGACGACCGTCGGCCCGGAGCTGGGCATCGGCTGGCCGACGAGTTCGACGTCGTACCACTCCTTGCGGACCGGGTCGTCGATCGTGACGTCGTACTTCGCCAGGTCGTCCTCGTCGACGACCTGGTCGGGATCGCGGGCGTACTCCCGGATCGTCGCCGCCAGGTCCTCCGCGACGGCGCTGTCGTAGAAGCCGTCAGCGCCCCGGCGCCGGATGCACTTGAGGGTGTGTGCAAGATCCGGGTTGGTCATCGTGTCGCCCTCCTCGTAGAGGTTGCCCTGGTCGTCGCTGTAGGTCTCTATGGCCGCGTCGTTGAACTTGTCGGTGTTCTCCGCGATCTGTTCGGCGAGGAACCAGTCGACGGTGAACCCCTCGCGTGCGAGCCGGATCGCCGGATCGATCAGCCGTTGGCGGGAACAGGTCCCGTAGCGCTGGCGGGCAGTTTCGATTCCCTTTACCGTCCCCGGCGTCCCCATCGCTTCGCCGGTCTCGATGTCCTGATCGTACTCGCCCTCGTAGTGGTACAGCTCCGGTGACGCGGTCTGGGAGGCGCGTTCCCGGCTGTTGACACACTCGACCGTATCCGAGTCGGCGTCGTAGACGACCATGAACCCGCCGCCACCGATCCCCGACCCGTGGGGCTGGGTCACGGTCAGGACGTACTGGATCGCGACGGCCGCGTCGATCGCGTTTCCGCCGTCCCGGAGTACCTGTGCCGCGACGGCGCTGGCGATCGGGTCGACCGTCGAGACCATCCCGTCGGCAGCTGTGACCTCTCGTCCGCAGGTGAACTGCGGTTGATCGCAACTGAACCCGGGAACGTCGGTAACCGGCTGGTAGTCGTCGGCCGCGACCGTCGGCATCCCGAACGCCAGCGCCCCCGCGGCGACCCCCGCACTCGAGAGGAACGCCCGACGCCGAAGCCTCGAGGAGCTCGCCTGCTTGTCTGCCTGTCCCGCCGTCCGCCGTGGTGTGTCATCTCGTGACATGACTTTTCTGCCATCCGGACACTCACTAGTCGTACGCAAAACCGTTTCGGAAACTACGACCTCCTGTTCGGGAAGAAAATCCGTCTTCGGGGCTACTCGAGCGTCGACGGAGACTCGGCCGCCGACCCGCCACTGGTCGCTACTCGTCGTCGACGAAGCGGAGTTCGTTCGCCTTCTCGAGCGGCAGCACCGTGTGGCGCTCCGCGTCGTAGTCGACAAGCGAGTGGGCTGCGAGCTTCGGCAGGTGTCGGTGGTGGAGTTCGATCAGCAGCGTCTCGAGCGGGATCTCGACCGCACGCTCCTCGCGGAGTCGCCGGCCGAGCCCCTCGAGCGAGAGCGGTTCGTCACGGCTCGCGAGAAGCGAGAGCGCGGCTCGACCTCGCGGATCGGTGAGCGCGGGCAGCGCCTCGGGAAACCCGTCCCGCTCCCGGGCGAGTTCGACGATCCGGTCGGCGTTCTCCCCCGGTGCCACTCGGCCGTCCGCGCGATCGTAGCTGGCGAGATCGGCCTCCGCGAGCGTCGGAACGTGGACGTGAACGAGCGCCTCCCGAACGCGCTCGCTCGAGTGTGTTCGATCTTCCGTTCCGTCGACAACTCGATCCGCAACCTCGTCTGCGAGGTCGGCTACCGGACGCGGCGACTCCCCCTCGAGCAAGCTCGCCATCGTCGCCCACCGTATCGGATCCGCCAGCGCCTCGAGTATCGTTTCCTCCCCCGGAAGCCCCTGGATCCCCCATACTTTCGAATACGAATCGCGATCGCAATCCATTCGTTCTCCACATGAGGGTCCCCGGGGAAACGTATACGATCTAGTCACTGAACGGTGTCGCCAAGCGGTACCTAGATAGTGAACCCGTTCGTCGGCGTCGCTACTCGAACAGCGAGTCACAGAGCTTCCGCTGGGCGGCCCGGAGGTGCTGTGCGAACGTCGGGTGGGAGATCCCGAGCGATTCCGTCACCTCCTGGCCGGTGCTCCGCCGTGGCGATTCGAAGTACCCGCTCAGGTACGCCATCCGCAGAACCTCGCGCTGTCGGTCGGTGAGTCGTCCCTCGAGGGAGTGCCGTACCGAATCGGCACGCTCGGAGCGAACAGACTGCTGCGAAAGTCGGCTCGCAGTTGGCCCGTTCGGGACGGATCCGTCCTCTCGGACCGCCGTGTGCGACCGTCGATCAGCCAGGGCCGACACGACCCGTTCCATGCTCGGAGTTGGCGATTTCGGGTCTAGATCCGGAGCGTCTGCCGATGCCAGCCGGTCGCCCCGGCGGGGGTGGGGTCCGTCTCTTCGTCGGTCTGAACCGTTCCATCCCGCTCGATCGCACGGACGACGACCTCGAACTCCGACCGGTCGGGGGCCTCGAACGCGTATCGCCACCGCCGCCACGCGTGTTCGGCGAACTGGGTCTCCAGCTCGGCCTCGTTCCACGTGTCGCCGCCGTCGACGCTGACTTCCACGCCCTCGAGTTCCTCGACTCCCGTCTCGAGCCCCCCGAACGCGACTCCGCCCACCAGTACCCGATCGCCGTCACGCTCCGCGCCGCGAACGTACGACATCGTGTTGACGACCGCTTCCTCGTCCCAGCCGCGTTCCTCCCAGTGGGCTTCGTGTTCCTCGTCGGCGATTTCGATCCGGGTGATCCACTTGGTCATCTTCATCCCGTACCGGCCCGGGACGAGCAACCGTACCGGAAACCCGTGGTCGGTCGGTAACGTTCGGTCGCCCATTCCGTACGCGATCAGGATATCCTCGCGGTCGACGAGCTCGAGCGGAATCGCCTCACTGTACCCGTCGGCAGCGTGTGTTACGACGTCGACCGCACCGTCAGTCGGAGCGGCCGTCTCGACAAGATCCATGAGTTGGACGCCCGTCCAGTGACCCGTCCCGATCAGATCGCCCCCGACCTCGTTCGAGATACAGAGCATCGTCGTCGTCTGTTCGACGCTCTCGTCGTGATCGAGCAACTCGTCGTACGTCAGCGAGTACGGCTGTGCGACTTCGCCGTCGATATCGAGTGTCCACGCCTCCGAATCGATGGTCGGGTTACTGACGCTGATATCCACGGTGTAGTGATCGTCGGGAGAAGTAACCGCAGCGGGCATCCCGTCGAAATCGAACTCCGGGTCACCGCTGGGTCGGGATACCGGTCGATCCAACGGTTCTTCGGCTCGATCATCGCCGTCAGCAGTGAACCGACCGAACAGTGTTCGGAGTCCAACGGTAGCGACCGCTCCGGCGACTGCGACGCCGCCAACTCGCCGGAGGAATCTCCGACGGGTCGTCACCGTGGGAGACGCCGTCAGAATCCGAGCCGCGACGTACGGGGAAGCGACTGCGATCACGAGCCCGCCGAGGAACCCGACCGAGATGCCAGCTCCAGTCGCGAGGAACAGTAACGCGGTCGCGACCGTCCCAACGGCGAGAACGACCGGAGTGAAGCGGCCCGCGTTCGCTGGCCAGAGCACAGCCGCGATTGCGGCCGCGACGAGAATCGCAGCGATGAGTCCGATGACGAGCGCCGGCTGAGCGTAGAACCCGAGCAGTTCGATCGCCGTAGTCGATAGCCACCCGGGTGACCGGATGATAATCCATTCGGCGATCGGGACGATGCCGAAGCCTCCGACCAGCGGTGCAGCGACGAACAACCCGGCAATCCAGGCAGCTCCGACGATGATCCCGAGCGTTGCGCGTCGCGGAGACGGTGAACGCAGATTCATGCTATTCGTCCCGTCTTTGGGTCGCCGACTACTACTGAGTGTCTAGCGGACACCCGTTTGTACTCGATCCGCTCACAGATCGGCTCGTTCCGTGCTCGAAACGGTCCACGTTCTCGACTGGAGGATCGGAGTCGTCGGTTGCCGCGAACCCCCTCTGGTCGCAACCGCAACCGGGTTCCGTATACCGAAATGCGGTGTGTCCGTCGTCCCTCGAGCGGGTTCGTCTCCCTGTTCCGCGTTACGGATCGCGGTCGAACGCGTCAGCGGCCGCGGCTTCGACCCGTGTCGAGAGGTCGTCCCGCCGACGGTGGTTCGCTTCGGAATCGAACGCGACGGCAAGCACCTGCGTCCCCTCGCGTTCGAGCGACCGTCGGTACGCCGTCGCGAAGTCCGCGGGTTCGACGCGCTCGAACTCGAGGTCGTACAGCTCCGCGAGGGGATCGAACTCGAGGCCGTGGGGCGTCTCGAACTGCTCGGTGAACGGCGGCTCGAAGTCGGTGATCGGCAGCTTGTGGAAGATCCCGCCGCCGTCGTTGTCCAGCAGGACGATCGTCGCGTCGACGCCACAGCGGTCGACGGCCAGCAGTCCGTTCGAGTCGTGATAGAAGGAGAGGTCACCGGTGACGAGCACGAGCGGGTCGTCGGTCGCGCTGCCGGCGCCGAGGGCCGTGCTCGTGGTGCCGTCGATCCCGCTGGCGCCGCGGTTCCCGAGGACGGTGAGGTCGGCCGCTCGAGGCCGGGCGAATCGGTCGGCGTCCCGGATCGGCATGCTGTTGGCGACGACGACTGTCGCGGGATCGGGCGCCTCGGCGAACGCGGTCGCGAGAACGGCCCCCTCGAAGGGGTCGCGCTCGAGCGCCTCGGCCTCGAGCGCGTCCTCGAGAACCACCCCGTGGGCGCGTTCGGCCCGCTCGAAACGCTCGAGCCACTCGTCGTCGGCACCGACGGAGACGTCCTCGCCGAACTCCTCGAGGCGCTCGCGGACGCCCTCGAGGACCGACTCCGGCGTCGCGGCGAGCAGGTCGGTCGCGGTAAATGTGGCCTCGCGCCACTCCCCGGCGGGGTCGAGCAGGTACCCGTCGGCGTCGGCCGCCGCGAGGGCTTGCCGGAGCGGTTTCGAGGTCGGCGAGGCGCCGAACCGGACGACGACGTCGGGCTCCGGAAGGACGTCGGCGTAGGCGTCGTAGCCGCCGTAGACCGGTCCGTCGGCGACTCTCTCGCCGAACCGCAGCCCCGAGAGGGGGTCGGCCAGCACCGGGGCGCCGACGCGCTCGGCGACCGCGAGGACGGTCGCGGGCTCGAGGGTCGCGAGGTCGACTGGATCGGCGGGTCCCGCCACGATCAGTGGCCGGTCGGCCGCCGCGAGCGCGTCCGCGAGGTCGGCGACCGCGTCGCTCGAGTCCTCGAGGGTCGGTCGCCCGGTGTGGGCCTCGACGAACGCGCTCTCCCGTCCTCGTCCGGCGAGGGTGTCGGCGAACGAGTCGGGAACCGCGTCGGTCTTAGTCGGCTCGAGGGGTTTCCGGAACGGGCAGTTGAGGTGGACGGGGCCCGCGGGCGTGGCGCCCGTCTCGGCGAGCGCGCGGGCAGCGGTCGTCCGCAGACTCCGGACCTTCCGCTCGTCGGGCTCGGGGTCGGGGAGCTCGGCGTACCAGCGGACGGCGTCGCCGTACAGCTTGACCTGGTCGATCGTCTGGTTGGCGCCGCTGTCGCGCAGCTCGTGGGGGCGATCGGCGGTCAGCACGAGCAGCGGGACCCTGGCCTGGTCGGCCTCGATGACCGCAGGATGGAAGTTGGCAGCCGCGGTCCCGGAGGTACAGACCAGTGCCGTCGGCTCGCCCGTGCGTCGGGCGCGGCCGAGCGCGAAGTAGGCTCCCGACCGTTCGTCCAGGTGCGAGAAGACCTCGATACCGGGGTGGTTCGCGAACGCGACCGTCAGAGGAGTCGATCGGCTTCCCGGCGAGATACAGACCGCCTCGAGCCCGCCCTTCACGAGCTCGTCGACGAGCGTGCGACCCCACAGGGTCGCGCGGTTGGGCGCGCTCATCGGAGCTCGTCGAGGATCGGGCGCAACTTCAGCTGGACTTCCTCCCACTCCTCCTCGGGGTCGCTGTCGGCGACGATCCCGTTACCCGCAAACAGCGTCACGGTCTCGTCGGTCGCGAGCCCCGAGCGAAGGCCGACCGCGAACTCGCCGTCGCCGGCGGCGTCGAACCAGCCGATCGGGGCCGCGTACCAGCCCCGGTCGAACGACTCGGTCTCGCGGATCGTCTCGAGGGCCGTCCCCGGCGGCACGCCGCCGACCGCCGGCGTGGGGTGGAGCGCCTCGACGAGCTCGAGGACGTGTCGATCGGCCTCGAGGGTCGCCTCGATCGGCGTCTGCAGGTGCTGGATCGTCGCCAGCCGGCGGATCCGCCGGTCGTCGACCGTGAGTTCGCTCGCGAGCGGGGCGAGCTGGTCCCGGATCGCCTCGACGACGAGCCCGTGCTCGCGGCGGAACTTCTCGCTGTCGAGCATCCGCTCGACGTGCTCGTCGTCCTCCTCGGGAGTCTCGCCGCGGGGGACCGAACCGGCCAGCGCTTCCGTTTCGACCCGGTTACCGCGTTTCGACACCAGCCGCTCGGGCGGGGCGCCGAAGAACGTGCCGCCGGTCCCGTCGCCGACGAGAAACCGGTAGCAGTTCGGGTAGCGTCGGCGTAGCCGCTCGACGGTCGCGGGGACGTCGATCGGTCCCTCGAGGTCGACCGACAGCGCCTGTGCGAGGACGACCTTCGTGAGCTCGCCGGCGTCGATCCGTTCGAGCGCGGCCTCGACCTGGGCCCGCCAGGACTCGATCGGGGTCGTCCGTCGCGTCTCGGCGACGCCCGGCCCCGACCCGCTGGGGCGCATCGCCGGCAGCTCGAGCAGGCGGTCGTGCCACGCCTCGAGGCGACGCGTCGCCTCCTCGGGGTCGTCGCCGACCGCGGTGAGCCAGGTGCCGTCGTCGCTGCGGGTGACGAGCACCTCGGGGACGACAAACGAGGCCGCCTCGAATCCGCGCCAGAGGCCGCCGGACTCGTGGCCATCGTGAAACGAGAACCCGCCGAACGCGCGCGGACGAGCGACCGCGGGCCCCCGGTGATCCAGGCCGTCGAACGTCGATTCGGCTTGCGCTCGGATCTCGTCGAACCGCTCCGGCCCCCGCGCCCGAATGCGAGCGGCGACCCCGCGACCGACGACCTCGAGCCCGTCGGGGGTCGCCCACTGCACCCGATAGGCGTCGTCGGCCTCGACGACCGCGCCGAAGGAGACGTCCTCGAGGTCGCGGCTCCGGCTCGTCATCCCGGCGCTGTCGGGCCGCGAGTCGACGGCTGATTGTCGCCCGTCCAACGTTCTGTCCATCGACGGAACGTCAGGACTGGCCCGCCTTCAGCCTAACTATTCACCGAAAGAGAACCTAGCTGTACCGCTCCTCGTTCCAGGGATCGGCCGTCTCGGAGTAGCCGCGTCGCTCCCAGTAGCCCGGCTCGGGGTCGGTGAGGAACTCGATCCCGTCGACCCACTTGGCACCCTTGTAGGCGTACCTGTGGGGCGTGACGACCCGCAGCGGACCGCCGTGGTCGGCCGGCAGCTCCTCGCCGTCGTACGCCCAGGTCAGCAACACCTCCTCGCGCAGACAGTCCTCGAGCGGGAGGTCGGTCGTGTAGTCGTCCAGCGCCGAGAACATGACGTGGACGGCGTCGTCTTGCACGCCGGCGCGTTCGGCAAGCTCGGTGAAGGGGACGCCCGTGAACTCGCAGTCGAACTTGCTCCAGCCGGTGACGCAATGAAAGTCCTGGCGCTGGGTCACGGCCGGTAGCTCCCGGAACTCCGCCCAGGAGAGGGAGAGCTCGTCCTCGACGGCCCCCGTGACGGTGAACTCCCACGTATCGGGGTCGAACTTCGGCGTCCCGCTCTTCGAGAGCACCGGAAACGCCGTCGTCTCGCGCTGGCCCGGCGGGAGGCGCTCGTCGCCGAACTCGAGATAGAGATCCGTGACGTCGGTTACGTCGCTCATACGCGAATCCAGGGCGCCCGTTCACGTAGGTCTGACGTTGCCGGAGACCGGACGGCCGCGCGAAATCGTCGATTCACCCGACCGTGGAGTCGACGAAACGGAGCGGAACGGTCGAAACGGTCCGGTAATCCGGAACTGCGTCGCGAAACCCTCGCTACCCCTTAGTGTAGTCTCGTGGACCACGCTCCCGTATGGAGAGCAAACAACAGACGACGGAACGGGAGATGTCCGAACAGTCGGTCGAGGCAGTCGGGCAAGAGGCGATGGGTCCCGCGTTCATGGCCTCCCTCGCATCGGTCGGCCTCTCGCTGTACTACTACTTCGTTCGCGGCGACCACGAGCGAGGGATCTTCGTCGGTCTCTGGCCGCCGACGATCCTCGCGTTCGCGAGTTACTTCAACCAGCGGAAGATGCGCCGACAGCTCGAGTCGATCACCCAGCCCGGGACGACGCTCAAGAGCGCTATCGACTCGATGATGGGAAACAAGTAACCCGCCACCGCTGTGGGCGGTTCGTCGGCCGAACCGATAGCCGGCGCTACGAACCCCCTCTCGGCGTCACGGGACCGGAAACAATAGTTGCACCCGAGAGATCTTTTCTTTCACGTCGGCGTAGATTCCCCGCCAGAGCTAAATACCCCCTCGCCGAAAGCCGAATCAGATGCCGAAAGTAGAGATCACCATCCCCGAACATCTCGAGATGCAGATCGCACAGATGGTCGAGCGGGGAGAGTTCGTCAACCGAGAGGAAGCGATCGAGGACCTCCTGTCGACGGGAATCAAGGCGTACAAGACGAGCGGCCCGATGGAAGACGAGGACGAGGGAATGGGCGGCGGCCTCGAGGACGACGGGATGATGGGCCACGACGACGAGTACGTCTTCTAGATCGCGAGCAGGGGAATCCCGAACGTAACCAGCAGCCCGATCAACACGACGACGAAGCCAATGCCGACGTCGCGTGCGGTGTAGTCGCCCATCGGTGCGGTGGTTCGCTCGGCCTCGAGGTCGTGGCCGACGTCGGCTCCCGAGTCGTGATCGACCGCCGGATCTGTCTCGCTATCGTCTGCCATACCCGCGTCTACTCGAGTCGGCTTCTTAAAGACACCTACACGCGTCGACGGGGAGCGACGACTACGAGGAGCGGCGACTGCCCGATCCAGACGGCTTTACTACCCGGGGCGCCAACCCTCGCGCAACGAATGACTCTGACGAAACGCGTCATCCCGTGTATCGACGTCGACCTCGACGAGGACGGGAACCCGGCGGTGTACACCGGCGTCCACTTCGAGGACCTCGAGTACACCGGCGACCCCGTCGAGATGGCCAAGGCGTACAACGAGTCCGGCGCCGACGAGTTCGTCTTTCTGGACATTACGGCGTCGGCGGAGGGTCGCGAAACGATGCTCGACGTCGTTCGCGACGTCGCCGACGAGGTCTTTATTCCACTGACCGTGGGTGGGGGGATCCGCACAACCGACGACATCAAGGAGACGCTGCGCGCTGGAGCGGACAAGGTCTCGATCACCACCGGCGCTCTGGAGCGACCGGAGCTCATCACCGAGGGCGCCCGCGCCTTCGGCAGCCAGTGTATCGTCATCAGCGTCGACGCCCGCCGTCGGTTCGACGAGGACGGTGAGCACTACGTCGAGGTCGACGGCGAGTCCTGCTGGTTCGAGTGTACGAAGAAGGGGGGCCGCGAGGGGACCGGGATCGACGTCCTCGAGTGGGCGGCGGAGGCCGAAGAGCGTGGCGCCGGCGAGCTGTTCGTCAACTCGATCGACAAGGACGGCACCAAGGACGGTTACGACCTGCCGCTGACGAAGGCCGTCTGCGACACCGTCGACACCCCCGTCATCGCCTCTTCGGGCTGTGGCGGCCCCGAGGACATGTACGAGGTGTTCACCGAGGCCGACGCCGACGCGGGGCTGGCGGCCTCGATCTTCCACTTCGACGAGTACTCGATCGAGGACACGAAGGCGTATCTGGACGAGCGCGGCGTCCCCGTTCGACTCGAATAGCTCCCGGTTACTCCTCGAGGCTCCCCCACGAGACCGTCGACCCGATCTCGATCTCGAGGACCGGCCGCGAGTCGAGGTCGTGGTCGGCGTACTGTTCGTACTTCCTCTCGAGTGCGGAAACGGCAGCGTCGTGGCCCGCCGCGTCCGACTCGAGGACGCGTGCCCGACCGCGGAGCTGTACCCACGCGAGCCGCGTCCAGTCCTCGACGTAGCGGTCGACGACCACCGCGACCCGCGGGTTCGATCTGACGTTTCGAACGCGACGGAGCTCTCGGGTCGACTTCGGCTTCTCGTCGACCGCGGAGACGAGTCGCGACCCGTCGGGGAGGGCGTAACAGATCGGGACGACGTGAGGTCGGCCCTCGTCGTCGACCGTCGCCAGCCGTCCGACGCGGGCGCGCTCGAGGAACGCCCGTTCTGTCGGTTGCATACGCCGAGAACGGCGGCGGGCGCCGAAAGGCTGTTCCCGCGTTGTGGGCACACCGGTGGGATGACCGTCCCGGGGGAAGACCCCGCGATCCAGTACGCTTATCTCGTCGCGGTCGTGCCCTTCTACCAGTGAAGTGGCGGTGTACCTGGTGTGGGGAACCACACGACGAGAACGACCCCCCGTGTCGCGAGTGCGGACACAACAGCTTCGAGAAGGCGGTCGTCCGAGAGGGCGAGGAGGAGTCGCCACAAACCGAGACGGTCGACACCGGAACGACCTACGTCTGGCGCTGTCGGAACTGCGGTCGGGACCACGTCAAGAACAACCCGCCGTGTTCGCGCTGTAACGGTCACGACCTCGAGAAGGTCGAGCAGCGCTACGACGACGTCGATCGGGACCTCGAGGTGCCGGGCTGGCTCGACGTGGCGAAACCCTACCTGCCGGTGTTCGCCGTGATCGGCGTCGTCGTCCTGCTGTTCGCGACGGGGATCATCTCGCCGTCGGTGCTGCCGGGACTCGGCTCGCCGTCGCCGCCCGACGCACCCGGCGAGGGTACTGCGGCAGCCGGAATCGACCTCGAGGAAACCGAACTCGCGGTCCACGAGCGACTCGAGGCCGAACGAACCGACGGCTCGAGCTCGTACGACGACGACCTCGCGGCGTTCGCGGAGTACCAGAATCGGGCGTTCGTCGCGAGCGAGTACGGCGACGCGGATCCGAACCCCGCCGATCCCGGGGAGTTCGGGGTCGACTGCGAGGCGGAGTTCGTCGGCGTCCAGTTCGCACTGGAGTCGTCGATCGACGACTACGACGACGAGGCCGCACTCGCCGACGACGTCGCGGCCGCGCTGGCGGGCACCGACGACGGTGACGCGATCCTGGCCGGACCGCCGAGCGAGGGGCTCGACGTTCACGTCGTCGACGGGACGATCCACGTCGTCTACGCCGCCTGCTGACACGGTCTGTCGTAGTGAGGATGTGACCGCGATCGTTCTACGGGTGTCCCCGAAACGGCGGGCGGCTCGAGCAGACAGCACTATCCACAAAACGACAAGGAGAGCAGTCGAAAGTCGGTCTACGCGGCCGACTCGAACGCGTCGCGAAACGCCGTCGTCTTCTCGCGGACGTCGACCGCGCTCGCCTCGAGCGCCTCGAGGGGGTCGACGCCGCCCTCGGTCTTGATGGTCAGGATCGGCTCGGTCTGGCCACCCGACTGCTCGGGGTTGACGTCGTAGGTCGCCGCGCTGATGTCCTCGCGCTCGAGAAGCGTCCCCTTCAGCACGTTCATGAACGTGTGGTCCTCGCCGGCGATCTCGATCGAGAGTTCGTTCTCGCTGCTCTCGGTGACCCGCAGTTCCATACCCGTTCGTGGGGTCGTCGGCCGCTTGTACCTTTCCTTTTCGACCCCTGCGCGGCAGCAATTCCTATACGGGTTCGGTCGAACCACAGGGTATGGATCCGATCGCGGTCGGTTTCGGACTCGTCGTGCTGGCGACGCTGCTGGGTTCAGTGGCGGTCGTCAGGCGACTGTACCGTCCGGAACGGCCCTGGGGCGAGGCCGCACGGGCTCGGCTCGTCTGGGGCGTTCCCTGGGGGTCGATCGTCGTTCTCGTCGGGGTGTGCTGTGTCTACCTGTTCGTCCAGGACGGAGTCACCGACTTCGCCGATCCCGTCACGATCCCCTACCGCGCCTGGTCGTACTTCGCCCCGCTGGGGATGCTCACCGCGTCGTTCTCTCATGCCGGCCCGAGCCACCTGCTTGGAAATCTGGCCGGGGCCGCGATCGTCGCGCCGATCGCCGAGTACGCCTGGGGGCACTACCCCGAAGACGACGAACGGGACTCGCGGCTGGCCGACCCTCGAGTGCGCGCGCTGGTCGTCTTCCCGCTCGTCGTCGTCGCGGTCGGGCTGGCGACCAGCCTCTTCGCGCTCGGCCCGGTGATCGGCTTCTCGGGGATCGTCTTCGCGTTCGCCGGCTTCGCGATCGTCCACTACCCGATCGCGACCCTGATCGGAACGGTCGGATTACAGGGGGCGCTGCTGACGGTGTTGCGAGCCCTACAGAGTCCGATCAGCGTCCACGTCGCCGAGGCGAGTCCTCCGGGACCGCCGTCGTGGGCGACGATCGCCATCCAGGGCCACGGCCTCGGCTTCTTCATCGGAATCGTTCTCGGCGTGGTGGTACTCGAGCGACGGAACCGACGCCCGAACCCGCTACACCTCTGGCTAGCCGTCCTGCTGTTCGGGTTCGGCAAGTCGCTGTGGGCGATCTACTGGTTCGGCGGCGAGAACACGTTCGTCCTGCTGCGTGGGCCCGGGGTCGTCGTCGTCGCGATCCTCGCGGTCGTCGTCACGGTCGCCGTCACCGGCTCCGCAACCCCGCTGCTCCCGTCTCGTCTCCGACGGGACGAACCGGATCGAACAGCGACCGACAGGGCCGTCGAGCTCGCCCGGCAGAGCGCGGACCGAACCGGGGCTCGGCTCGAGCGCGTCGCCGCCATCGCCGGCGGAGTGGCGAGCACCGAGCGTCGCCACCACAGGCGAGCGGCGTTTCTTGCCGTCCTGCTCGTCACCGCGTCGCTGGCCGGCGTCGCCGTCCCCACGAACCTCCTCGTGATCGACGGGGAGACGACCGCCGACGCCGCCGTCGAGATCGAGGGCTACACCGTCAGCTACGAGGAGGGCGCCCAGAACCAGCTCGTCTCGCCCGTCGCCGTCGGTCCCCTCGAGGAGGCCGTTTCGATGGAGTCCAGCGGGGTGATCGTCTCGAACGACCGCCACCAGGTCTGGCTCGACGCAGTGACGAGCCAGCAGCTCGCGTTCAGCGGCGAGGAGACGGTGTACGTCGGCGGGCCGGGCTGGCGGGAGGGCGTCACCGTCGAGCGAACCGGCTGGGAGCCCGTCGGCAACGAGACGGTCTACCAGGTCTGGATCGAGGGCGGCGGCGAGGACCGCCAGCTCGCCCACGAGTCGAACGAGTCGACCGCCGACGCGCGGATCGACGGCCGAAACGTGACCGTCGCGACCGAAGACGGCGAGTTCCTGCTCGAGGTGGCGGAACCGGACGAAGACGAGAGTACGACCGTTCCGGTACCCGATGAGAACGAGTCGGCAACCGCGGACGGGCTCGCGTTCGAACGCGAGAACGGGGCGATCTACGCGGTGTCGAACGGAACCGAGGTTCCGGTCGCAGCCGAGGAGACGTACGACTAATCCCACTCGATCCGGAAGACCTCGGCCTCGAGCGTGCGCTCGCTCTCGGTGTGAAAGTCAAAGCGCCTCTCGATCGGGAACTCGGCGCGAAACGCGTGGGTGACGGCGCCGCCGGCGTCGGCAACGAACGACTCGACGAACGACTGACTCCCCTCGTTGTGGATCGTATAGGAGACGGCCCCGATCTCCCGGGCGGTCTCGAGGAAGGCTCGATCGGCGTGGCGGTTGCCCCGCTGGGCACCGAAGGGGGGGTTCGAGACGACGGTCGCCTCCGCGGGAACCAGCGGCACCCGCGTCGCGTCGCCACGGAGCCAGTCGAGACGGTCGGCGACGCCGACACGCCCGGCGTTCTCCCGGGCCAGCGCGAGCGCGTCAGTGTCGACGTCCATTCCGACGACGCGGTCGGCGCCGGCCAGGGCGGCGCCGATCGCGAGCATTCCGGTGCCGGTGCCCAGATCGACGACGGGCCGCTCGAGGTCGTTCTGGAGTCCGGCGAGGTGACAGATGTGGGCGGCGATCTCCGGCGGCGTCAGGTACTGTTCGAGCGAGGCCGACGGCTCGGCGAAGTCGGCCAGCGACTCGAGCCGACGGGCGAGCGTGCGCCGGGAGGGACCGGACATTACGCCGGCGTCAGCCCTCGAGCGTAATGGGTGCGTCGAGTTCGAGCGCGATTCCCTCTCGGTCCGCGCGCTCGGCGCAGGCTGCGATCGCGGGACGGACCTTCTCGGCGTTCGCGACGGCGTCGGCCGACACCGTCACCGAGTCGACGCCGAGGAACGCGCCGGCGCGGACGTAGCTCCGGATGCGGTCGACCTCGTCCTGGGTGGCGAGCGAGCAGTCCTCGTCGAAACAGGCCTCGAGGGTGAGTTCGGTCGGCGAGAGCCCCTCGCCGTGCAGGTCGCGCTTGAGATCCCGGAGGTACTCCGGTGCGGTCGATTCCAGTGCGGTCGCCTCGATCGTGACGGGCGTGACGTCTGCGGGTCGACAGCGGTCGATCGGCGACTCGAGTTCGGGGCCGGACGTCGTGCTCATTGCGAGTGCATACATGGCCTGCATACAAAAACATTTCTGATGCCCAAGAGTAATACAGCGACGCTGAACGGCGAGCCTCGGGGACGGCGATCGACCGACGAGAACGACGCCAACGGACGCTTTTCGGTCGAAAACGGCGTACCGAGCCAGCCCGGAGCACGAACGGGCCGGCTCGAGAAAACGTTCAGTGCGAAGACAGCCCGCAGCGCCTCACTCGCTCGGCGGGGCCGGTTCCGCTTCCGGTTCCGGTTCGGGATCGGACTCGTCGAGACCGACGTCCTCGTCGGATCGGGCGGCGACCAGTCCACCACGGGCGACGCTGTACAGCGGTTCGCTGGCGTGGGAGACGCCGCTGATCGAGAACGGGATGCTCGCCTCCCGCAGGTGGTCGCGGAACAGCTTCTCGAAGCCGCGCGGGCTCGAAGTCCCGCCCGTGACGACGACGGGGATGTCGAGTCCTTCCTCGATGTCTTCCTCGTCGACCTCGCTGACGATGTTCTCGATGACGTAGTCGAGCAGGTTCTCATAGTAGATCGACAGCGCACCCTCCACGCCGCCGACGTCGGTCGTGAAGTCGAGTTCGAAGTCGTCCTCCTTGATCGAGGTGACCTTGTCGACGGGCGTTCCGGTCGCGCGGGCGGCCTGCTCGTCGACCCAGTCGCCCCCGCGGGCGACCGAGAACTTCATCACCGGTACCGCGTAGTACGCCAGGCAGACGTTCGTCATCCCGGCGCCGAAGCTGATCCCCAGCCCGGTGAAGTTGTTGTCCGCGAGCTCGCTGTAGATGACGGACATCCCCTCGTTGATCGGTTCGGCGTCGTACCCCATATCGTCGAGGAACGACTCGATCGTCTTCTGGTGGTACAGCGTCGAGAGCTCCGAGTCGATCGGATCCGCGGGCGTCGAGAAGTACACCTTCTCGCCGGGGCGGTCGGGCTCGCCGACGACCTGCTGGATGATGAGTTTCATCATCGGGATCGCGCTCTGCTCGTCGTTCGAGAGGATCCCGTGTTTCATCGGGCGGCGGGTCTCCTTGTTGAAGATGTTCGCGAAGTTCAGGGCGTCGTCGCCGACGACGTACACCTTGTCGTCCTTGCGGATATGCAGAACCTCGCTCCGGGCGAGCATCTGCTCGGCCATATCCGAGTAGCCGATCTCCACGAAGGAGTTGCGCTGCTGTACGAACACCGTGTCGTTTCCGTCCTGCTGTGCCGACAGGATGTTCATCGTGCCGACGTCTAGGCCTTTGGCCATACCGGGGAACGTACCTATCAGGTTATAAGTTTAATGGCGAGAATGTATTGATTTATGAACTGTACGGGAAGAAGCGGCGGACTACGAGCGCTCGAGCAGCGCGCGGACGCGAGCGACTACCCCGCCCAGGACGCCGTTCGAGCCGGCATCGGTTTGGTTTCGCTCCTCCCGCTTTCGCTCCCGGAGTTCGGTCAGCTTCGCCGTCTGGTCGTCGACGGTCGAGCTCGAGGCCGTCGTCTTCGTCTCCCGGCCCTGGAGTCCTTTCAGACCCGCGACGGCGTCGTCGACCCCCGACGAACGGGTCGTCGTCGTCCCCTGCCCGGGATCCATCGAGACGTCGTCGAACCCGTCGTCGTCGAACTCGAGGCGCTTGTGGTCGGTCTTCTCGACGCCGCCCCAGGAGAGGTCGACGCTGGCCATCGCCGCGTCGATGTCCTCGCGGATGTCCGCCATCGTGAGTCCGTCGTCGGCGTCGTCTCCCTCGTCGGCTTCGGCCGACTCCGCCCGGCGCGCCAGCTCGAGGTAGTGGCCGACCAGCGCCGCGCCGGTCGAGGCGACGAGCCCGGTGAGACCGACCGCGTACGCGGTGACGACCTCGACCGTGTAGTCGACGTCGCCGACGAAGTACCAGTGATACGGGTACGCGTACAGGAAGCCGGCGACCGCGAGGGCCGTAATCGTCGCACCGCCGGCCGCGGCGTACAGCGTCCGCCGATCGGAGGGCAACAGGACGACCACGCCGAGCATCGTCGCCGGCAGCGACAGCAGCCCCAGCGCGTACGCCGGCTGGAGCAGGTCGTAGTAGGCGCTCTCGAGGGTTCGTGCCTCGTGGGTGCTACCCCAGAGGAAAAGCAGGAGGGCCGTCGCTCCGATCCCGATTCCGCCGAAGAAGAGGCCAAACCCGACGTAGACGTCGGTGTACCCCTCGGGCTCGCCGACGTACCGCCGGTAGAGCTCGAGGAGGTAGCCGTCAGGGGACTGTTCCGTTGTCATGCCTCCCTGATTTTTACTCCATCACCATGACTTTTTGGTTCAGTAATATATAAAATATAGAGTGTTTCCGAATCGGAGTGATCGGCGATCGTCCGGGAAGCGCCGCCGTTATACGTCCGTGGCCGTAACCGGAGACAATGAGCCAGGAGTCGGAGTACAGTGAGGGAGACCTCAGAAACGTGGGGATGAGCCTCAAGCACGACCGGGAGTGGGACTACGAACTCGAGCGAATCATCGAGGCGATCGACGAACGCGACGCCGAGACCGTCGGCCTGCAGTTCCCGGAGGGACTGAAACGCCGCGGGCCGAAGGTGGCCGACGACCTCCGGGAGCTGGCCGGCGACGACGTGACGTTCATGCTCTCGGGCCAGCCGTGTTACGGCGCCTGCGACCTCGACACCTACCTGATGAAACGCACCGACGTGTTCGTCCACTTCGGCCACTCGCCGATGAAGAACACGGACAAGGTGATCTACGTGCCGCTGTTCTCGAACGTCGAGGTCCAACCGATCATGGAGGAGGCCCTCGACACGCTCGAGGATCCCGACGAGACGGAGGGCGTCGGTCTCGTCACGACCGCCCAACACATGAACCGCTACGATGAGATGACCGAGTTCCTCGAGGAGCGAGGCTACGAGGTCCAGAGTCGTCGCGGCGACGAGCGACTCACCCACGAGGGCCAAGTGCTCGGCTGTAACTACGCCAGCGCCGACGTCCCCGCCGACCAGGTGCTGTACGTCGGCGGCGGGAAGTTCCACCCGCTCGGGCTGGCGATGGAACACCCAGAGAAACACGTCGTCATCGCCGACCCCGTCAACAACGTCGTCACCGTCGCCGATACCGAAAAGTTCCTGAAACAGCGCTACGCGTCGGTCCACAAGGCGATGGACGCCCAGAAGTGGGGCGTCATCTTCTGTACGAAGATCGGACAGGGTCGCTGGGATCAGGCCCAGGAGATCCTCGCAGACAACGACGACGCCTACCTCATCACGATGGACGAGGTCACGCCCGACCGCCTGCGGAACTTCGATATGGACGCGTTCGTCAACACCGGCTGTCCCCGCATCACGACCGACGACGGCCCGCAGTTCCACAAGCCGATGCTCACGCCCGGCGAGTACGAGATCGCCGTCGGCAACAAACCGCTCGAGGACCTCTCTTTCGACACGTTCCACGGCACCTGGTAGGGCCGACGTCCGGGATCTCGAGAACCGACCGATCGAACTCGCAGTCGGCCGCGGTATCCACTTCCCTATTCGTGACGGCGACTCCCGAAGTCGGCTACTCCTCGTAATCCGTGTCCTTGTCCTCGTGGGCCTTCCCCTCCGACACCTCGTCGGCTCGAGTCTGGGTCAGGAACTCGTAGCGATCGCAGACGTCGTCCCAGTCGACGACGTTCCACCACTCCTCGACGTAGCTCCCGCGCTCGTTCTCGTACTGGAGGTAGTAGGCGTGCTCCCAGACGTCGAGCGTCAGGATCGGGATCGATCCCTGGTGGGCCAGCCCGTTTTGCGATTCGACCTGGCCGATCACCAGCAGGTCGGCGACCGGTTCGTAGAACAGCATGGCCCACCCGTTGCTCTCGACGTTCTCGGCCGCGGCGGTGAACTCCTCGCGGAACGCCTCGAACGACCCGAACTGCTCGTCGATCGCGGCCCCGAGTTCGCCGTCCGGCTCGCCGCCGCCGTCGGGGCTCATGTTCTGCCAGAAGATGGTGTGGTTGATGTGGCCCGAGAGGTTAAACGAGTAGTCCCGCTTTGCGGCCTTGACGTCCTCGTAGTCGCTTTCCGCTCGCATCTCCTCGAACGTATCGAGGGCGGCGTTGGCGCCGTCGACGTACCCCTGGTGGTGGACGCTGTGGTGGAGTTCCATGATCCGTTCGTCGATGTGGGGCTCGAGGGCGTCGTACTCGTAGGGGAGTTCGGGAAGCGCGTACCGACCGTTCTCGACCGCGCCGTGTTCTGCGCCGTCGGCGTCGTCGCCAGCGCCGGCCGCCGACGTCGAACCGATCAGCGCGAGCCCGGTGAGCCCGCCGATGGTCTGGAGCACGTCGCGTCGCTGTCCGGTCGGGAGGATCGAGTCGTTCGACATACGAGCACCACACGAACGGATTCCTTCATTAACTCTCGCCTGGCAATAGAAGGTGCGTGATTAATAACAGGTGAGCATAAAGACAGCTGCCGGTCAGAGAGTCTCGAGAGCCGGCGGGTCGACCGATACCGAGCCGAGAGACACAACACTTACCCAGTCGGTTCGCACATCCTCGAGTATGACAACCAGCGACTGGGACGACTGGCTCGTCCGCGAGATCGAGGACGCCGCACCCGACGGCGTCGCCGTCTGGTACCTCGGCTGTAACGGATTCGTGCTCAAGGGTAGCGACGGGACGACCGTCTTCATCGATCCGTACGTCGGGCTGGGCGATCCGCCCCGAACGGTGCGGATGATCCCGGTTCCGTTCGATCCCGAGGACATCGCCGAGACCGACGCCGTCCTCGCGACTCACGAACACACCGACCACGTCCACGGGCCGAGTCAGGCGCCGATCCTCGAGAACACGGGAGCCACGTTCTACGCACCCGACGACAGCCTGACCGTCGCCCGCGAGGACGAATCCTGGACCGAGGAGTACGACGTCGACGGCGACCAGCTCGTCGAGGTCGAGGAGGGCGAGACGATCGAGATCGGCGAATTCACGGTCCACGTCGAGGAGGCGAACGACCCCGACGCGACCCACCCCGTCAGCTACGTCGTCGAACACGAGGCCGGCACCTTCTTCCACGGCGGCGACACCAAACCGTCCGACGAGTTCGAGCGGCTCGGCTCGGAGTACGACATCGACCTCGGCGCGCTCGCCTTCGGCACCGTCGGACGGATCCCCGACAAGGAGACGCGAGAACCCAAGCGAACGCGGTGGTACAACGACGAGAACCAGATCGTCGAGGCTGCCGCCGACCTCGAGCTCGAGGCGCTGTTGCCCAGCCACTGGGATATGTGGCGCGGACTCACGTCCGATCCGAAGGTGCTCCACCACCACGCCAAGAGCTTCGACTATCCGCGGCGGCTCGAGCTCGTCGAGATCGGCGACCGCGTGAACCTCTAGCATTCCTTCCTGAAACGCAACTCGTTTACCGCTCGACGGCCGAGAACCGGTCGATGGGCGAGACGATTCCGATTGCCGTTCCGCGAAAAGGTCGCCCGCTCGAGTGCGTGCTCGACCGCATCGCAACGCGCCTCGACGTGCCGACCCTCGCGGACGACGTCACCTCGACGCTCCGCCACGAAAAGGCCCTCACCAAGGGACGCCTCGACGCCGAGGAGGACGTCTACCATCGTCTCGCCACCTACAGCGCCGTCGACGACCCGACCGAGCCCGAGTACACCCTTCTGCGGGACGACCGAGCCGGGAAACCCCGCCGAATCGTCTTCGACAGCGTCACGATCCCGCTTGGAGACGGGAGCGGCACCGAGATCCAGCTCGTCGGCCGCGAGGAGCCGTTCCGCGCGCTACGAACCCACGAGTTCGCGCTCGGGTTCGACAGCGCCGACCTGGTCCTCGAGGAGGTCGTCGAACTCCGGCCCGAGCCGCTGAATCGGATCGCCGACGTCAACGCCCGGATCAACCCCGTCGACACCGACGTCCGCGTCGTCACGGGCCTCGGCGACACCGTCTACCACACGCTGATGGCGACCCCGGAGACGGCACCCCAGCAGGCGCCGATCGACCGGGAGTTCCTCGAGGGCTACGAGGGACCGCTCTGTATCGAGCCCCGGTACGAACGGCTGGTACAGGCCGTGCTAGGAACGAAAACGCTCGACGGCGTCGACTTTCGCTACCCCACGGAGGGCCGCGAGGAGGAGGCCGCAATCGCCGACGCGGGGCTGGGGGTCTACCTGACGGTCACCGGCTCCACCGCCCGCGAGCACGGACTGGTGCTGGGCGAGCAGCTGTTCCCGAGCGAGACGGTGTTGCTCGAGAACGGGTCGGAAGTGACCGACGCCGTCGCCACGGTGCGGTCGGCGCTCGCGAACGGCACCCTCGAGACCGAACTCGCGGTCCCGAACTGACTCTCTCGTTCTCGAAGCGATCGATACTCGGCTCGAGAGCGTCTGCTCTGGCCGAATCTCCGATCTCGACCGCTGAAATCGACCCCGGAATTTCGTATATCGGCATATGGTTTATTTGTTCGAGAGCAGTCGCCCGGCTTCCGAGAAACTGGTCGGCCGAGTCCCGATCGAACGCGAAAACGCCCCACGGAGTTCGACGTGACGGGCGTCTCTCGAGCCTTCGAGCTCCCGGCCGACGGCCCCCGAGGTGACGGCGACCCGTCGACCTTCGGCGTCGACCCACTCAGACGCACCATCGATCTAACGAGAAGCAACCAGCCGACTCGTGGTTTCCGAGAGCCGAGACCGTCCGCGACCGGGACGCCTCGGTCCGAGGATCTCTCGGGCGGGACCCCTTCCAGTGCTCGTCGATCCGAACGGTTCGCCGACCCCCCTCGAGGATGCAACTCGACCCGAGCGTAGTGGCCGATCCGCGGTAACCCGATGACCCCCGCAGGACGTCCGCTACCTCGCCTTCCGGAGGGTCGACGGCGACCGAAGCGAAATAGCGGTCGGGTGTGCGTACGCCGGCGAGATCGGTCGACGGCGACCACTCTCGAGCCGTCTACCGAAGTTCTCCGACTCCCTTGCTCGAGCGTCAGCCCGGATCCGACCGTCGGATGCTCAGCACAGCGAGTAGATATTCCGCTCGTAGACCGTCCGAACCTGATCGCCCCAGTTGTGGGTGTAGGTATCGATGATATCGCTGGCGACGTCCCCGCGGAGGTACTTGACGATCCCCCGATCCCCCGTCCGATCGCGCAGGTGAGTCGTGAAGAAATGTCGGAAGTAGTGGGGCGTCACGTTCTCGGTCGCGCCGCCACCCGTTCGGTACCAGCCCCTATCCCGGGCGTGTTTCTCGACGACGTATCGGACGTCGGCGGGCTCGAGTCGCTCACCCCAGCTATCACGGGTGTCGAGAAAGAGGGGATCGGCCGGCGAAACCGGATCCGGTCGGATCGCCAGCCACTCGAGCAGCGCTCGGCGAAGTTCGTCGTCGACGGGAATTACCGTCTCCCGCTTTCGTTTGTTCGAGGCCGTCCGCTCCTCGCCGTTTACCGTCCGGCCCCGTGTCGGCTCGGAGTCGACGAACAGCGAGGCCGGACGTTGCTCGAGTTCGACCCGCGGCGTCCACTCGAGATCGAGTTCCGGAACCGCGAGGTGGCAGTCCCGTAGATCGAGGTTACAGAGTTCGCCCACCCGCATCCCCGTCTTCAGGAGGGTGACGACCGCGGCGCGCTCGAGGGGGTGGGCGATCGAGCCGACGAACTCACGCATCTCTGGGACGGAGATATCCCGTCGGGTCGGGTTCGTATCGATCGATTCGGACAGCTCATCCATCACGAGCACCATCGGATTCGCCTCGAACGCGCCGACCCGATTCATGTACTCGTAGAAGCGGTTGAGGTAGGAGGCGTAGGTCGCGATCGTACTCGACTCGAAGCGTTCCCGAAGCGAGTGAACCCAGGCCATACACTCGCGCCGACCGGCCGCCGACACCGCGTCGGCGTCGAAGCGCTCGCAAACGAACGCCTCGAACTGCCGGAGCACTCGCTGGTAGGCCTCGAGGGTGCGCTCGCTCTTGCCGTGGTATCGCTGGTCGTCCAGGAAGTACGCGATCGGATCCTCGATCGCGTCGGGGGGGTCGGCGCTACTCGCCATCGTCACCCACGATCGTGTATCCACCGTGGCGGCCGCTGTAGCGAACCCGGTTCTCGGCCTGGAGCTCCTCGAGCGTCTCGTCGAGGCGGGACTCGATGTCGTCGCTGACCGCTTCGAGGAGTTCGTCCCACGTGTAGGTGTCAGTAGACAGTAACTCGAGGAGACGTGTTTCGAGGGCGTTACCCCCAGGGTCTGCGTCCGGAGAACCGGGTTCCTCGCGGTCGCCCTGAAAGCCTCGCCGTCCGGCCTGGACCATCGTTCGGAGGAACTCGCTCTGGCTCATTCCGAGGTCGTCGGCGTGGGACTGCCACTCCTCTTTCTGGTAGGTTGGAACGTACGTTCTGACGGATGATTTGGACGTATCCCTCGAGTCAGCCATACACGACTACTCAGACGCGCGGACCTTCAATCTTGTTGTACTTCGAGATAAGGTATCTTATCCTGAGTTCATGACTTAGTTATAGAGGTGTATACCGGCCACGAATTCGTATTTAGATAGTAGTAGGTACGCAGTTCCGGATATAATTCGCTGGTCGATGGGTCCAAAGATCAAGATATAGCTGGACCTCGAGGAAGGGGTGAGCGAATCGCGGTACTTCTGTGGACGGTAGTCGCTTCGATCAACGGCTTAGGGCGAGGGGACGATCGGTCGAGCGTCGGTCAGCTACGCAACTGTTCGGTAGTCGAACTTCGTTCCTCAGCGCTGCGATGCAGGTCGAACGCTCGAGTTCGCCAATGAGCCACTGGGTTACCGTCCGAACGTGATCGAAGGGTCCTACGAACGACGATGCTCGAGAGGAACTCGAGGCGTTCCACTGGACTACCCGTCCTATTGAGAGATCGACAAACCCTACGTACGGAGTCTCGATACCGAATCGCTTCCGGTCCCTTTTTCGTCGGACGAGAGGCTCCTCGTCGTTTTAGTCTCTAGCGCGATACGAGGTGCTCTCAGCCACCGTCGACGGGTCGAAGATTGCCGACCCGTTCCGTTTCGTCGTCCCGCGGCGGTCAGAAGATCGCCGCCCTCGGAACGAAGAGAGGTTTTGCGCGCTGATCGGACGGTACGTACCGCTCGAAACGGTCGATAAGCGATTTCGTGCGGACGTTCGTCCGACCGCGTATTCGACGTACCGTCGAAAGCTTGGGAGCGGTTTCACAGAGGTTCAAGCAGGAAGCCCACGACTTCAGTCGTGGGTAGCTGACCTACTGACGTTCCGTTTCGCGGAAGAACGCTCGATCCGTCGGATACTTGGTCAGGACCTGTTCCGTCAGCTCTCCGCGAGTGAGTTCGCGGGCTTGGCAGCGAACCCGCGTACTTCGGGCCCATACGGAAGATCCACGTCTCCAGTATTCTAATCGGGGCCCTTCTCAGGAGTGTCCAGCGCGGAAGTCGGAGTGGTGCGTCCACCATCCCAGACTTCGGAGCTGGTTGATAGACGGCCCGTTCCACCGTAACTACTTCTCGGTCTGGAGGAGGTACCTTCCGGTAGGACCCAAACTCGGCTACCGCTTCCGCGCTTTCTCGCAGGAGACCTCCGGTCTCGTGCAACCGCCCGGAGGGTTTCGCCCTCCAAGGATCGGCGAATCTTCGATTCGCCTCGACAGCAGAGCGCGTAGCGTTCCGCGGACGGCTCCAACCGAAACGTTCGGACTGCACCGCTGTGACGTCGAACGAGTTTTGTTTCGACTTCGCACGGACGTCGGGATGCGAGTGATCGTGTCTCCTCGCTCGAGGGAACTGCAGTAACCACTGGAAATCAGTGCGTACCCGATCGCACGACGGCTGCGCGATCTGTATACAAACAGTTCCAGTCGTTACGATAGACCGAAGAGGAGCGAAAACGGCGAGATCTTTCCCGTTCGACCGTTTTTCGCGACCACCGTACACCCCGCGAGTTTCGAGTTGTAGATCCTCGTTGACGTCCTCCCACGACTGAAGTCGTGGACTTTCGCGCTGGTTCTCTGCAACGACTCCGTAGTAGCCGCGTAAGGTCACTGGAGCCCGGTTACGGGACGGCTGCATTGCGAAGCCGGTCCCGAACTTCGGCGGAGTAGCGGTGTTGGTTCCGAGGCGGGACGACAGAAGTAACAGCATGCGACGAGAGACGAATCGATGGTTTCGCCAACTGCGATAGCAAGGGGGTGGGGACCTCGAGGCATCTGGACGAACCGCAGTTCACACGCTCGTTCTCGTTCGGTCCCTAAGCCCGATTCAAGCCGTTCCCGCTCGGACCGATCGAGACGTCTCGCCGCCATCCGCTCGTCACCTCGTCTGACTCGACGGCTCACGCCGACGGAGGTTCCGGTATTACGCCCGCCTCGTCGATGTTTTCGCGCATCGGATGGTGGAATACCAACATCTAAACTCTATTTCGATATATCCAATCGGGGCAGATCTTCGGTTCGTACCCGGAACCGTTGCGCACGAGTTCGGCGGACGGCAGGTGTGGCTACACCGAATCGTCACCGGTCGGTTCGTCGCTCGAGAGGTCGTGTTGAAACCACTGCCCGACGGTCCGCTCTCGTTTTCGGGCGCGAAGCCGTTCCTGCAGTCGCTCCTCGATCTCGAGTTGCATCTCGAGCCCGCGCTCGGCGTCGACGTCGTAGGCGGTCGCTGCACGGCCGAGCAGCGAGGCCGAGCTGGCGGTGTCGGCGGTGACGCTCGCCAGGCGGCGTCGACGCTGGAAGATCGACTGGGTGTGGACGACGGCCTGCACGCGGTAGTAGGGGACGACCTTGGTCGTCCGGTTCCAGAACCCGGTTCGGGTGAAGACGTAGCGGTCGCCGAGCTGGTGGCCCCGATTGCGCCACTTCAGGTGGGCCGCGACGGGAACGAGGACGACCAGCGCAGCGGGGAGGTACCACCGCTCGAGCGCCGTCGCGGTCGCGAGCAGGTAGCCGGCGCCGACTAACGCACCGACGACCAGCAGGTACCGGACGCCGTACCGTTCCCGTGCACGCTTGGGTGGCGCCTCGAGGTCGACCTCGCCGAACGGTTCGATCGAGCGGGCCAGGCCGACGACGCGGTCGTAGCCCGCAAGCGGGATCGCCGACTCCGTTCCTCGAGAGCCCTGGCCGGGCGCGTAGCCGGCGGTTTCGACGGCCAGTGCGCCGTAGCCGAACCACCGGAACGGCACCCGTTCGGTGATCGTCAGCGTCTGGACCTTCTCGAGGGGGATCGTGCCGCTGTAGCGCTGGACGAGCCCGCGCTCGTAGTAGAGTTCGTCGCCGACGCGGGTGAGTCGAAACCCGTAGTAGCGGTTGAACGTGAGGACGGCGCTGACGACCCAGGCCGCGAGCAAGAACAGGACGACGAGCCAGGCGAGCGCGACGAGTCCGCCTTCTGCGCCGGGCAGGCCGTCGACCAGGTCGGCCGGGATCAGCGTCGTCGGGTCGAACCCGCTGAGAAAGGACAGCGCGATCCCGCCCAGCAGGCTGGCCCCGGGGTCGATCGTGAACACGCTGAGGATCGCCAGCTCGCGGGGCTGAATCTCGAACAGGAGCTCCTCCTCGTCCTCGTCGCTCGGGTCATCAGTCTCCGACGCCACAGACTCGTCGTCCTCGTCACCTTCGGCTCGCGCACCACGCCGGAGCTGGCGCCTGAGTCGTCGAGCTTCCTCCTCGTCGACGTACTGCAGGGAGACCTCGGTCTGACCGCCGCCGGCGGTCTCGATGTGGACCGCCGCGAGCCCGAACAGCCGGCTGAGAACCGGCTGGCGGACGTCGACGTTCTGGATCCGTCGCAGGGGAACCTCCCGGTCGCGTCTGGCGAGGACGCCGGAGGCGACGTCGAACGTGTCGCCCGTGAGTTCGTACCGGAACCGCTCGTAGTAGGCGACCTCGTAGACGACCGCGACGACGATCCCGAGCAACACCATCCCGCCGACGGAGACGAGCGTCCCCCCGGCACCGCCGGGCGAGGCGAAGACGCCCGCGATGAAAAAGAGGAGCCCGACGTTGACGCTGCGCGAGATCGATCGGACCGCGATCGAGAGCGGGTGGAGTTTCCTCATACCGCGTCCTCACCCTCGCTCTCGATCGCGAGCCGGCGCAGGTCCTCGCGGAGCCGTTCGGCTCGCTCTGGCGTCAGGCCGGGGATCGCGACGTCGGCGCTTCGCGAGCCCGCCGTGTAGACGACGACGGTCGCCAGCCCGGTCGTCCGCTCGATCGGCGACCGCCTCGAGTCGACGTGCTGGACGCGGACGTAGGGGACGACCGTCTTGATCCGGGTGAAGACGCCCCGTTCGATGTAGAGGCCGTCGTCCTGAACCTCGAAGCGCCAGACGGCATAGCGGCGCCAGGCGACGACGATGCGGACGAGTCCGAGGGCGACCGCGAGACCGATCGCGCCCGGAACGAGCAGGTCCGGCGAGTTCGCCCACAGTCCCGTCTCTGAGAGTACCAGCGCGGCGCCGACGAGAAATCCGCCGACGATTCCGGCCCGGAACACCGCCAAGAACAGCCAGACGACGCGGACCCGGGGATTGAGTCGCTCCATGAGGAACCGAAGGGAAGGGGCGCGAATAAAAAGTCGGATCTCGGAATCGGGCGGGAGCCAGGAGCAGAGAGAACGCGGACCGGAACGGAGCCGAGAATCGGGACGGTCAGTGTGTCGCCGTTCGGACGTCGTCGACCTGATAGAGGTCCTCTCGGAGTCCCTCTCCGTCGCAGTCCTCGGTGGGACACTCGTAGTGCCACCCGTCCTCGGTCGCGTCCCGCTCGCGGAATCGGTCGCCGCATACCTGACAGAACAGTTGGGCTTTCTCGCAGGTATCCCGGTGGAGTTCGAGGGCGAGCTCGGTCTGGAACGACTGGTTGCAGTTACGACAGGTGTGCATATTTCGTCTGACGCGAGCATCCGTAAAAACTGCTTGGGTTCTTTTCTTGCGCCCGGATCGCGCTTGATTCGGCCTCATTCGGTCGGTTTGGGTTCGACCGACAGACAAGAAAGAACGATCAGTGGCCGATAGTACTCGAGTCCGTGTGCTTCGTTTCACGAGACGTTCCCGACAACTCACCCTCGAGCGGTCGGCCCTGTCACGCTATGACAGGATTGTGATGGATGGGTCGATACTCGAGTCGATCCGGGGGTGAGCTACGAAACGCGCGCTCGGAACGCCGGGGTTACTCCTCGCGACCCAGGATACCGCGCTGGGTCATCTTCTCGGGGTCGAGCACCTCGTCGGCTTCCTCCTCGTCGAGGTAGCCCTTCTCGAGGACGACCTCCCGGACCGTCTTGTCTTCCTTGAGCGCGGTTTTGGCGACCTCGCTGGCCTTGTCGTAGCCGATATGGACGTTCAGCGAGGTGGCCATCGCCATCGACTGTTCGACACGCTCCTCGCAGTGTTCGCGATTCGCCTCGAGCGGGTCGACGAACCGCTCGGCGAAGATCTGGCTCGAGTTCGCGATCAGTTCCGCGGACTCGAGGAAGTTGTGGGCCAGCACGGGCTTGTAGAGGTTGAGGTCGATCTGGCCCTCGGCGGCGCCCGCGGAGACGGCGGCGTCGTTGCCGACGACCTGCTTGTGAACCTGGTTGACCGCCTCGGCGACGACGGGGTTGATCTTGCCGGGCATGATCGAGGAGCCGGGCTGGTTCTCGGGCTGTTCGATCTCGCCGAGGCCGTTACGCGGGCCGGAGGCCAGCAGCCGAAGATCGTTGGCGATCTTGTTCAGCGAGCCCGCGACGACGCGGAGCGCACCGTGGGCCTCGGACATCGCGTCGTGAGCGGCCTGGGCCTCGAAGTGGTTGTCGGCCTCGCGGAACTGAACACCCGTCTCCTTCGTGATGTACTCCGCTGCACGGCCAGGGAACTCCTCGTGGGTGTTCAGGCCCGTTCCGACGGCGGTCCCGCCCAGCGCGAGTTCGGCGAGGTGGTTCCGAACCTTGTCGACGCGGTCGAGACCCTTCTCGACCTGCGTTCGGTAGCCGCCGAACTCCTGACCGAGCGTGACGGGTGTGGCGTCCTGGAGGTGCGTGCGGCCGGTTTTGACGACATCGTCGAACTCCTCCGCTTTGTGCTCGAGCGATTCGCGCAGGGTGTCCAGCGCGGGGATGACGTCTTTCTCGACGGCCTCGAGGGAAGCGACGTGCATCGCGGTCGGGATCACGTCGTTGCTCGACTGGCCGTAGTTGACGTGGTCGTTGGGATGGACGACACGGTCGCCGATTTCGGCGCCCATGATCTCGGCGGCGCGGTTGGCGATGACCTCGTTGGCGTTCATGTTCGAGGAGGTCCCGGAGCCGGTCTGGAAGACGTCGACCGGGAACTGGTCGTCGTGTTCGCCGGCGATGACCTCGTCTGCGGCCTCGACGATCGCCTCGGCGACGTCTTCTTCGACCAGCCCGAGGTCGCGGTTGGCCTGTGCGGCGGCCTTCTTGACGACGCCGAGCCCGCGGACGAATCGTCGGCTAAACGAGATCCCGGAAATCGGGAAGTTCTGGATCGCGCGCTGGGTCTGGGCGCCCCAGTAGGCGTCGGCCGGCACCTGCATCTCCCCGAGACTGTCCTCCTCGGTACGGAACTCGTCGTCGCGTGTCATACCCGACACCTCGAGAGCGGTTAGGTAAAATCCACCGAAAAGCCGGCGTCGTCGGCGCGAGCCCGCTCCCGCAGGGCCGACTGCAGGCGCTTCCGGCCGGTCCGGTGGACGCCGCGGGCGTCCTCGAGATCGACGTCGTAGATCGTCGGGGTGTCCCAGAACAGCGTCCGGGAACTGGCGGTGTCGACGACCAGCGAGGCGATCCCCAGCCGACGCTGGAAGATCGATCGTCGGGTGGAGACCGTCTGGATCCGGAAGTAGGGGATCACGGTCGTCCGGCGGCGCCAGAACCCGCGCCGGATCACCAGGTGGTCCTCGCCGACGTAGTAGCCGAGGTGGACGTACCGCAGGTGGGCCGCGGGCGGGACCGCCGCGAAGACGACCGCGGCGAGATACCAGCGCTCGAGGGGCGTCACCTGCGCGAGCGCGAGGGCGGCGGCGACGACGACGGCGGCGATCAGGGAGTACCGAACGAGGTATCGACGGCGGGCGATCGGCGACGGACTCGCGAACGCGGGCGTCTCGACGTGCGTGAGGTTCTCCGCGAACCGGTGGACGTGAGCGGCGCGAGCCATTGGCACGGCAGACTGGCTGCCGCCGCTGCTGTCGGGGCCGTAGCCGGCCGTTTCGACCCACAGCCCGGCGTAGTCGATCAGCCGCTGGAGCGGGTTGTCGGTGATCGTGACCGACTGGACCTTCTCTGCCGGGATCGAACCGCTGTAGCGCTGGAGCAGCCCCCGCTCGTAGACGAAGTCCTCGTCGACTCGACCGAGCCGGAAGTCGTAGTACGTCGCGAACGTGTAGGCGACGCTGACGAGGTAGGTGATGACGATCCCGTTAACCATCGAGACGACGGTCAGGACGCCGTAGCTCTGCGTATCGCCCGTCTGGAGGTCCTGCGGGCCGCCGAACGGCTGCGAGAGGGTCACGAGGAAGTCGAGAACCGTATCGGTCGCGAAGAAAAACAGGAACCCTACGGCGGCGAGGGCAGCTGGTCGTAGCGTCGTCAGCGAGTAGAGGAGGAGTTCTCGAGAATCGAGGGCGAACAGCCGTTTTCGGCTCGGTTCGGTCGGCTCGCGCCGGGGTCGCGTCTCGGAAACTGGCGGCGCCTCGGCGGTCCCATCGACTCGAGACGGCTGCTCGTCGAGCGGTTCATCGCCGACCGGTCGACCGTCTTCGGATGCCTCGGTGGTGGATCGGTCGGAGTCGTCGGCGTCGACGCCGGCGGTTCGCCGGCGGATCTGGTGCTGGAGGCGGTCGGCCTCCGACTTGCTCACGAGCCGGAGCGCGGCCTCGCTGTTTCCGCCACCGGCGGTTTCGATGGTGACGACCGCGAGCCCGAGGACGCGCTGTAACACGCCCTGGCGGACGTCGACGTTCTGGATCCGCCGGTAGGGAATCTCGCGGGAGCGACGCGCGACGACCCCGGAGGCGACGTCGAACGTGTCCGGCGTGATTCCGTACTCGAAGCGGTAGTAGTAGACGACGCCGTACGCGGCGCCGAAGAGGAAGCCAAGCGCCGTGACCACCGGCAGCCAGGCGATGCTGACGGCCGCGACAGTCCCCGCGAGGGCGGTGACGAGGAAAAACGGGACCCACAGCCACAGCAAACCGTAGCGGAGCGCGTAGACGACCGCACTGAAGGGGTGGAGGCGGTTCATACGGCGTCGTCGGCCTCGCTCTCGACGGCGAGTTCCCGGAGCGTGTCCTGTAGCTTTCGGGCGCGATCCGGCGTCAGTCCGGGGATCCGGACGTCGGCGTTGCGCGAGCCGGCCGTGTAGACGACGACGCTCGAGAGCCCGAGGGTGCGTTCGATCGGGCCGAACTGCGTGTCGACGTGTTGGACCCGGACGAACGGGACGGCCGTCTCGACGAACGTGATGACGCCGCGCTCGAGATAGAGGGCGTCGCCCTGCAGTTCGAACTGCCAGATCTGGTAGAGCCGGACGGCGTAGGCGATACCCAGAACCGCCGCGACGGCGACGATCCCGACCAGTCCGGCCGTCGGTACGGGAACGAGCCACCGGTCGACGGCGACGAGGACGGCACCGAGCACGGCCGCCAGGATCGCCGTCTGTGCGATCCACAGCAGCCTGATCCGCGGGTGAAGCGACTCCATACGAACGTTCTCGCGAGCGAACACGAGTATCCTACGGTTCGAACCGTCGCTCGGGCGGAGACGGATGGGAACGCGGGCCACGAAGCCAGCTGACGCCGACTACTCGAGGTCGTCGTACTCCTCGGGCGTGTACGTCGACAGCTCGAGGGCGTGGATGTCAGTCGTCATGTGGTCCTCGAGGGCGTCGTACACCTGCTGGTGTTGACCGACCAGCGACTCGCCCTCGAAGGTCGGCGAAACGACCGTCGCGGCGAGGTGGTCGTCGTCGTGTTTGTCACGCGCGTGCGTGACGGTTGCCTCGGCACCCTCGAGTTCGGACTCGATCACGGCTTCGACGTCGTCGAGTTTCATACCCGATCGATGGAGCGCTCGCGGCAAAAACGCCGCGGTCGCCGTCGACCACGACGCTTATCCCTTCAGGGTGGCGTGTCACAGCTGTACACCTATGTCGCTCGCGAGCGAAACGCGTCGAGCCGTCGACGAGGAGCCGTTTCTCGTCGCCGCACTGCGGGCCGGAGTCGTCAACTACACCGCGGCAGCCCGGTATCTCGACGTCGACGGCGAGACCGACGCGGTCGCGACGGCGATCCGCCGCTACGCCGAGGAGCTTCCGGCCTACGGGACCGACGCGCGAGAGGTCCGGGTCAGGATGGAACGCGGAATCACGCCGGCCGCGATCGACGGCTCCCAGCCCGAGACGGCACTGTTCGCGATCGGCGGAACGTCGTTCAGATCCGATAGCGGCGATCTGACGGCGATCGTCGCGACGGGCGACGTCGACACGGTCGCGCTCGGGAAGACGCTGGGACGACTCGAGATCGAGGAGATCGAACCGATCGCAGCCGGCGTCGGAGAGGGAGCGATGATGCTCGTCGTGGAAGGGCTCGCGGGAGCCGACGCCCTCCGAACGGTCGAGGACGCCCTCGAGGCCGTTCCCGTCCGGGAGTAACGCTTCGGGGCCAAAGACACGTTTTAACTGTAGCCCGCGGATACACCCCTGTAATGACCCTGAACGTGACGAACACGTTGACGGGCGAGACGGAGCCGTTCGAGCCGCAGGACCCAGACGACGTTCTGCTCTACTACTGCGGCCTGACGGTTTCGGATCCGCCCCACCTGGGCCACGCCCGCTCGTGGGTCCACGTCGACGTCATGCACCGCTGGCTCGAGCACCTCGGCTACGGGGTGCGCCACGTCGAGAACTTCACCGACGTCAACGAGAAGATCGTCGCCCGCGTCGGCGAGGACGACCTCGGCGAGGACGAGGCGGAAGTCGCCGAGACGTACATCGAGCGCACCCTCGCGGACATGCGCTCGCTGAACCTCCTGCGGGCAGAGGTCTACCCTCGGGTCTCCGAGCACGTTCCCGAGATCGTCACACTCGTCGAGACCCTGTTGGAGAAGGGGTACGCCTACGAGGCGAACGGCTCAGTCTACTTCGACGTCACCAGCTTCGAGGAGTACGGCAAGCTCTCGAACCAGGAACTCGAGGAGATCGAATCCCAGGGCGACCCCGACGAGCGCTCCGAGAAACGAAACCCCGCGGACTTTGCGCTCTGGAAGGCCGACGGCGTCGACAGCGAGGCGATCGAAGAGCACCGCCACGAGGGGGCCGCACCCGCCGACGAGGCCTGCGAGACCGCCCTCACCTGGGAGTCGCCGTGGGGCGAGGGACGACCCGGCTGGCACATCGAGTGCTCGGCGATGAGCACGACCCATCTCGGCGATACCCTGGACATCCACGTCGGCGGTCGCGATCTGGTCTTTCCCCACCACGAAAACGAGATCGCCCAGTCCGAAGCCGCGACCGACCAGCAGTTCGCGAACTACTGGCTCCACTGCGAGCTGTTCCAGATGGACGAGGAGAAGATGTCCTCGAGTCTGGGCAACTTCGTCACCGTCGACGAAGCCGTCGACCGCTGGGGAACCAACGTCGTCCGCACGTTCCTAACCGCGGGGTCGTACAACAGCCAGCAGCTGTACTCCGACGAGACGATCGCCGAGGCCGAGGAACGGTGGGACCGCCTCGAGCGCGCCCACGAGGCGGCGACGGCGGCGATCGACTCCCCGAACGCGGGGTCGAAGATCGCCGACGACGAACTCCGCGAGGCGGTCGTCGAGGCTCGCGGCGCGTTTACCACCGCGATGAACGACGACTTCAACACCCGCGAGGCCCAGTCGGCCCTGCTCGAGATCGCGGCGGCGATCAACCGCCACCTCGAGGGCAGCGAGGGCGAGCAGGCCGACTACCGGGGACTGCGACAGGCCGTCGAGACCCTCGAGGAGCTCGGCGACGTACTCGGCCTCTCCTTTGTCGGCGAGACCGACGGCAGCGCGGAGCTGGCCGGCGACGTCGTCGAACTCGTGCTCGACGTGCGCGAGCGCGAGCGCGAGGCGGGCAACTACGAGCGAGCCGACGAGCTCCGCGACGAGCTCGAGGGGCTCGGGGTCGAAGTCCAGGACACCGACGAGGGAGCGAGCTATCGGCTCCCCTCCGGCGAATAGCGGTCGACGACTTCTTCTCAGGCCGGATCGGTTTCGCGCGTTTCGTTCGGCGAATTTCTCGAGCGGTGCGATCGGCGATCGTCCTCGGACCGTCCGCCCTGCGTCACGTAAACCACATCCTGTTATATCGAAAATCGATCGTTCCGCAGAACGTCGGCAGATGTCGATTGACAAGCGAAACGTGGTCTGCCGATTGATCCGTAGACATTGCGTTCCATACAGGAAGACTACGTATCAGCTCGGTCCGACCGTCCCTCTGCGGTGGCGCGCGCTGTCGACCGTCCAAGCGTCAGTGAGGACGGTCGACGACACTGTGCGAGGTCTTCGTGAACAGCGTAAACGAAGGCTTGTCAGAGCGCGCTCTGACAGTGGATGAGCGAGCGCACCGAGCGTAGCGCGGAACCGCAGGTTCCACGGACCATGCAAACGGGCACGAAGTGCCCGTGAGCAGAAATCGGGTGGGGAGGGCGTGGCGATTCCCTGTGTTCGTGCGAGCAGAACTGCTTCTGTCGGTATCACCGCGAAAGACCCTAGTCCTTTCAGTTCCATCCCGAAGTGGTTGGTCGGCACTGCAGACACAACGCCGGACGGTCCATACCACTCATGTCGAGAGATAGAACCATCACTGGTTGGGGGATCGTCGAAACTCTTCGGCCAAACTGCTGATCACGAAACGGACGCCTCGAGTCGGCCGCGCCACTTATAGCCAGCAAACGGTTCTTTCAGGGTAGATGAATCGACGACAGTTCGTCGCTGCGGCAGCAGTCGGCGGCGTCGGTCTCTCGGCCGGGTGTCTGGACGAGTTCCTCGAGGACGCGACGACGTTTTCGGCCGCGCCGGCGGTCGTCGCCGAGAGCGCGACCGACGACGCCAGCTACGAGTACCAGGGAACCGAGGAGATCATTTCCACCGAGTCCGTCGCCGGCCAGGAGATCGAGGTGACCAGCTACGGCTCCGAGTACACTCGAACGATCGACCTCCCGCTAGACATCTTCGGCGGCGAGGTCGAGGCCGGCGTGTTCGCCGTCATCTCGACGCCACAGGTCAGCGTCGCCGGCGAGGAGTTCAACCCGGTCGGCGAGATGGACAACGAGGAGATCGTTCAGGAAATTCAGGACCAGTACGAGGAGCTGACGGTCGAGGAGTCGGTCGGCGAGCGGTCGGTCAGCGCGCTCGGGGAGACGATCCTGCTCGAGACCTACGCGGGCGAGGCGGTACTGCACGGCGAACACGGGATCGACGTCCTGCTCGACATCGCCCAGCTGGAACACGAGGACGACCACCTCGTGATCGTTGGCGTCTACCCAGATCTCGAGGATCTGCCGATCGACTCCGAGCGCGATCGAATCGACGTGATGGTCCAGGGGCTCGAACACGGCGACGATGTCGACGTGGAGATCGTCGAGACCAGCGAGGAAGAGGAGCCCCTCTCCGGCTAGAGGCCGAGTGCGGTCGCGATCGAGACGCCGCTCGCGAGCGCACCTAGCAGGTACCCCCCGATCGCGCCGCCGTTGAGCAGGGGGAGCCCGGCGTGGGGTCGTCCCTTCAGAACCATTCCCATGAGCACGAGCAGCCCGGCGAGCGTTCCGAGGATCGCCCCCAGTGCCGGCACGTTCAGCGCGATTCCCGGCACGTCGAGCGCGCCCGCCTCGAGGAAGTACGCCGCGCTGGCGACCAGGATCGTCGGGATGATGGCGTCGCCTAACCCGATGAACAGGGCGTCGCGGCCGGCGTCGGCCGGCTTCTCGGCGTCGGCGGAGTCGGGTCCGGGTTGAGAGTCGGCTTCTGACGACGTCGGCGAGTCGGGTTCGCTTCCCGCGGTCGGCATCCCGTCGGTCGGTCCCTCGTCGGCCCGACTCGAGTCCGGCCCCTCGGGAGTCTGCTCCTCGTCCCCCTGGTCGTCCTCGACGGTCGCCTCGGAGCCGTCGGCAAGGTAGGAGTACGATAGCGTCGTCGGAACGACTAGCACGACGGGGATCTTGAGATCCATCACGCCCTCGGCGAGATCGAGCATGTGTTCGGTCCGGTAGACGCTGATGGCGTCGTAGATCGCCAGCGCCGAGAGCAGCAAGATGGCGGGCAGAAGGCCGAAGCTGATCCCGAACAGCGCCGCGGCGCCGGCGCCCATCAGGACGCCGGTGAGATCGATGACGTACCACTCCGGGTACAACAGAAGCGCAACACCGACGCCGAGGGCTGCGCCGACGGCGACGACGTTGATCGGCCCCGCCGTGACCACTGGTGGAACGAGTTCGGTGAGCACGAACCAGGCGAGGAAGACGCTCACGCCGATGACCAGCCCCCTGATGACCCACTCGAGGTCGTACCGGAAGGTCGCGAGCATAAAGCCAGTCGCGACGAGGATCACCGCGAAGTAGACGAGACTGTTGGTCGGGTTCTCCGGATCCTCGACGGCCTGTCGGTCGGCGTCGTGGAACGGCTCGACCAGCGCCAGTGCGCCGAGCTGTACGGCCAGAAACAGCGCCACGGTCGCGCCGACGGCCGCGAGCACCCGGGTCCGATGGTCCATGCCGCGGCGTTCGCACCCGCTCCTCTTGGTGCTTTTCGTTACCCTCTCGGTCGATCGTCTCGGGTCAGCGCGCGTACAGCGCCGACCCGATCAGCGCCGGAAGGTGGACGTCGTCGTCGGGCGTCACCGCCAGGTAGGGGCGATCGACGGGACCGAAGACGTCGACGACCCGGCCGACCGACTCCAGCGAGTCGTCGAGCACCATCGTTCCGATCTCCTCGCGGAGGCGGTCGTCGTCGGCGTCCGGGTTCGCCCGCAAGATTGCGAGTCCCTGGGCGGTACGGACGACCTGGCCGACTCGGCGCATCAGTCCCGCATCGCGACGACGTACGCCGCGACGGCCTGGACGAGGTCGTTCTTCGAGTCGTCGGAACCGCGAACGACGACCCGGCCCCGGTCGGCCCAGTGCTCCCGGGAGTAGGACTTCTCCCGCTCGATCGTGGCGTCGTAGCCGATCTGCTGGACGGCCTTCGCGATCTCGTCGACCGTCGGCTCCTCGACGGCCAGCTCCTCGGCGACGCGTCGTCCCTCGGCCCGGGAGAGGTCGGCATCGAGATAGGCGGGCCAGATGACGTTCTCGACCATACTCCCGACTCGGGAGGCCTCCGGGTAAACACTTTTCAAAAGCGTCGGGTCCGCGCTCGGGGGATCGACTCGAGCGGACGAGCGTCCTCGAGCGCGGGTGGTTCGGTCGTCGGCAACGAGCGGATCGACGTTACCGACGGTGAGCGAGGACGGCGAGGACGGCGATCAGCGCGGCGACGACCGCGGGAACGCCGAAGCCGGGGATCGAGTCGTCGTCCTCGGCCGCGTCGTCTGCGGGTTCGTCGACCGCGTCGTCGGCGTCCGCGTCGTCAGCGTCCGCCTCGTCGTCCGCATCGTCGGTCTCGTCCGCGGCGTCGTCCTCGGTCTCGTCGGCCGCTTCGGCGTACGCCTCGGGGTGGACCTCGGCGACGATCTCCTCGATCGCCTCGACGACGAGCGGGCCGGGCTGGCTCATGTACTGGTCGTTGACCGCGACGAACTGGTCGTCCTGGTAGGCGGTCGTGCCCATCACGGCCTCGCTGACGGGCGGCTCGTCGCCCCAGGATTCGCCGTAGATAATCCACTCGGGATCCTCCTCGACGACGACCTCGTCGCTGATCTCCGCCCAGCCCTCGATGCCGGCCTCCGCGCCGAGGTTCTCGACGCCGGCGGTGGTGATGATCTCGTCCTGGAAGGTGCCCTCGCCGGCGGTGAAGCCGTCGCCCATCTCGTAGTAGGCGAGCGGGTGCTCCTCGTCCTCGACGGTCGCCTCGATGGTCTCGAGGCGTTCCTCGAACTCCTCGAGGGCGTCCTCGGCGCCGTCGCACTCGCCGACGATCTCGCCGGTCAGGCGGACGTTCTCGGCGACGCCGTCGAGGGACTCCTCGGTCGGGAAGACGTAGACGTCGAGTCCGGCGTCGCGGAGCTGGTCGATCAGCTCGTCACCCTCGAGGGCGTTCGCCGCGAGGACGACGTCGGGATCGCGGTCGATGACCTCCTCGGTGACGGGCGTGACACCGTCGTCCTCGGTGATGTCGAGCTCCTCGTCGGCCTCGAGGTAGGCGGTGTACTCGCCAACTGGCATGCCCGAGAGCTTCTCCTCAGCTCCGATCTCGTGCATTACCTGGGCGTCACTCGGCTGCAGGGCGACGACCGACTCGGGCTCCTCATCGACGGTTACCGTCTCCCCGGTGGCGTCCTCTCCCTCGAACGGAAATTCGCAGGTCGGTTCCTCCTGTGCGACGTCGGCTACCCCCCCTCCCGCCGCGGCGGCGGGAGCAAACGCGGCCAGCGCCGTGAGTACGGCGACGAAAACGATCACTGAATTGCGCATCGATCGAATCGTGGCACCTACTCCAACAAATATTTGCCTACTGCAAGCGAGATTTCAGCCGTGTTTCGCCCGGGTCGTCTCGTCTCGTGGTCGGTCGCGCTCTCGGCGCTACTAGTCGGCGTCGTCATCGCGAGCGCCGCGCTCGGCCCGGTTCGGATCGATCCGCTGACCGTCTCGCGGGCGATCCTCAACCTCGCCGGCGTCGGCGTCCACGAGGTGCCGGCGACCCACCAGACGATCGTCGCGGACGTCCGTCTACCCCGTATCCTGCTGGCCGCGACGGTCGGCTTCGCGCTCGCGGCCGCGGGGACGGTCATGCAGGGCTTTTTCAGAAATCCGCTCGCGGATCCGTCGATCATCGGCGTCTCCTCGGGAGCTGCGGTCGGCGCCGTCGCCGCCATCGCGTTTCCGGCGCTCGTGCCGATCGGGAGCGTCCACCTGCCCGCGTTCGTCGGCGCCCTGGTCACCGCCTTCCTCGTCTACGCCATCGCGACCGAGGGCGGGCGGACCCCGGTCGCAACGTTGCTGCTCGCGGGCGTCGCCATCCAGGCGTTTCTCGGCGCGGTGATCTCGTTTATGGTCGTCCACAGCGGCGAGAACCTCCGGGAGGCCGTTATCTGGATGATGGGCCATCTCCACCGAAGCAGCTGGGGCGACGTCGGCTTCGCGTTACCCGTCACGCTCGTCGGCGTCCTCGTGCTCGGCGCCTACACCCGCGAGATGAACGTCCTCCTGCTCGGCGAGGAGGACGCCCAGCACCTCGGCGTGAGCGTCGAGCGAACCAAGCTCCTCCTGCTCGCGCTGGCGAGTCTCGTCACCGCCGCGGGGGTCGCCGTCGCCGGCGTCATCGGGTTCGTCGGCCTCGTCGTTCCCCACATGATGCGCCTGATCGTCGGCCCCGACCACCGCATCCTGCTGCCGACCAGCGCGCTCGCGGGAGCCTCCTTCCTCGTGATCGCCGACACCGTCGCTCGCGTCGGCGCGTTCGGGCTGCCGATCGTCCCCGTCGGCATCGTCACCGCGACCGTCGGCGCGCCCTTCTTCCTTTACCTGCTGACGAGCCGGGAGGTGCACGCGCTGTGAGCGACGACGCGCGGTCTCTCGCGGCGACCGACGGCGCGCGGGTCGAACTCGAGGACGTCGCGGTCTCGCTCGGCGACACCGACGTCCTCGAGGCCGTCTCCCTGTCGGTCGAGCCCGGCGAGTTCGTCGGCCTGGTCGGCCCCAACGGCGCCGGGAAGACGACGCTACTTCGAGCGATGAGCGGTTCGCTCGAGCCAGATCGTGGGGTCGTCGACGTCGACGGCGCACCGTTGTGCGAGCGGTCCTCGAAGGCCGCGAGCCGGCTGGTCGCAGTCGTCCCCCAGAACACCCGTCTTTCCTTCTCGTTTGACGTCCGAACCGTCGTCGAGATGGGACGGTACCCCCACCGCTCGCGCTTTTCGCCGCCCGGCGAGGGCGATCGGACGGCGGTCGACCGCGCCCTCGAGCGCACTCGCACGGCGCAGTTCGCCGACCGACCGATCGACGAGGTCAGCGGCGGGGAGCGCCAGCGGGTCGTCCTCGCGCGGGCGATCGCCCAGCAAACGCCAGTTCTCCTGCTCGACGAGCCGACGGCGAGTCTCGACGTCAACCACCAGGTCGAGACCCTCGAGCTGGTTCGCGAGCTCGTCGCGGAGGGTCGAACCGCCGTCGCCGCGATCCACGACCTGAACCTGGCCGCGCGGTACTGTGATCGACTCGTCGTCCTCTCGGAAGGAGGAGTCCTCGAGTCGGGACCGCCCGAGGCAGTGTTGAACCGGGACGTCCTCGACGCGGCGTTCGACGCCAACGCGGTCGTGACCGAGAGTCCGGTGACGGGAACACCGACGGTGACCGCGCTGCGGGCGACCAACGCCGAGACGACTGTTCCCGATCGGATTCACGTCGTCGGCGGCGGCTCGACCGCCGCGAGCGTCGTCGCCGAACTCGCCGCGGCCGACTGTGTGTGTACGGTCGGCCCGGTCGCGAGCGGCGACGCGGCCGCCGAGCTCGCCCGCGGGCAAGGGTTCGAAACGATCACGGTCGAGCCGTTCGCTCCGCTCTCGGCAGACGATCGAACGGCGGTCCGGGAGGCGCTCGAGGCCGCAGACGTGACGGTCGTCGCCGACCTCGAGGTCGGCGCCGGGAACCAGCTGCTGCTCGAGGAACTCGCCGGCCGGGAGTCGCTCGTCGTCCTCGAGGACCGCCCGTTCGCCGAGCGAAACCACGCGGGCGAGCGAGCGCGGGCGCTGTACGAGCGCTGCCGGGGGCGGGGGGTCGTGGCGTCGCCGACAGAGGTCCTCGAGGCGGTCGCCGAGGCGGCAGCTCGTCCGGAGCCGTCGAGGACGGAGCTCGAGGCCGATGACGACTGAGTTCGTGCGGACGAACGGGCCGACAGGGTCGGGCGGGCGACCCGTTCCCGTCCCGGGTCGGACTGAACGGTTTTTTACCCTCGCGCCCCAGAGTGGCCGTCAATGACCGAGTACGACTACGACGAGCTCGGACTCGTCGCCGGGCTGGAGATCCACCAGCAACTCGACACGGCGACGAAGCTGTTCTGCCAGTGTCCGACCGAACTGCGCGAACCCGAGGAATCGACGCGGCGGTTCACCCGCTACCTCCACCCCACCCGCAGCGAGCTGGGCGAGATCGACGACGCGGCCCTCGAAGAGAGCAAGGTCGATCGCGAGTTCGAGTACCTCGCGTACGACTCGACCTGCCTCGTCGAGGAGGACGACGAGCCGCCCCACGAACTCGATCGGGAGGCCCTCGAGACGACCCTCGAGGTGGCCCAGCTGATGGAGATGAACCCGGTCGATCAGGCCCACGTCATGCGAAAGCTGGTCGTCGACGGCTCGAACACGTCGGGGTTCCAGCGCTCGACGCTGATCGCCACCGGCGGTGAGATCGAGACGGGCGAGGGAGCGGTGGGGATCGAGGATCTGCTGCTCGAGGAGGAGAGCGCCCAGCGCGTCGAGGAAACCGACGACGGCGTCCGGTACAGTCTCGATCGGCTCGGCATCCCGCTGGTCGAGATCGGTACCAGTCCGGACATCTCGTCGCCGGAGCAAGCCCTCGAGGCCGCCGAGCGGATCGGGATGTTACTTCGCTCGACGGGGAAAGTCAAGCGCGGTCTGGGGACGATCCGCCAGGACGTCAACGTCTCGATCGCCGAGGGCGCCCGCGTCGAGATCAAGGGCGTCCAGAGCCTCGACGACATCGACGACATCGTCCGCAACGAGGTCGCCCGCCAGGTCGAACTCGTCGAGATCCGCGACGAACTCGCGGAGCGGGAGGCGTCCGTCGGCGCGATCCAGGACGCGAGCGACGTCTTCGAGGATACCGACAGCGGCGTCATCGGCGGTGCCCTGAGCTCCGGTGGGTCCGTAATGGCGGTTCTCCTCGAGGGGTTCGACGGCCTCGTCGGCCGCGAGATCGCCCCCGACCGCCGTCTGGGGACGGAGTTCTCGGATCACGCGAAGCGCCACGGCGCGGGCGGGATCTTCCACACCGACGAGCTGCCCGCCTACGGCGTCACCGACGAGGAGGTCGCCGAGCTCCGGGAGGCCGTCGGTGCGGACCCGGAGGACGCGGTCGCCATCGTCGCCGACGACACCAGCACGGCGGAGTCGGCGATCGAGGCGGTCGCCGAGCGCGCGCGGACGGCCCTCGAGGGTGTCCCCGAGGAGACCCGCGGCGCGAACGACGACGGGACGACCCGCTACCTGCGCCCGCTGCCCGGCGCGGCGCGGATGTACCCCGAGACTGACGTCCCGCCCGTCGAGCCGGATCCGAGCGAGGTGCCCGAACCCGAGCTCCTGACCGAGAAGGTCGAACGCTACCAGGACGAGTTCGACCTCGGCGAGGGGCTGGCCGAGCAGGTCGCCTACGGCCGCCGGATGCCGCTGTTCGAGAACGTCACCTCGGAGGGGATCGATCCGACCCTGGCCGCGACGACTCTCGAGTCGACGCTGACCGAGCTGCGACGGGACGACGTCCCTGTCGAGAACCTGACCGACGAGCACCTCGAGGAGGTCCTCGGAATGGTCGAGGACGGCGACCTCCCCAACGAGGGCGTGGGCGACCTGCTCGCGGCGCTGGCCGAGGAGCCCGATCGCACGGCCGAGGAGGCCGCCGAGGCGGAAGGACTCGGCGGTGCCGACGAGGGCGAGGTTCGCGAGGCCGTCGTCGAGGTCGTCGAGCGAAACGAAGACCAGGTCGAAGCGGAGGGGATGCAGGCGTTCTCCGGACTCATGGGCGAGTGCATGGGTGCGCTTCGCGGGAAGGCAGACGGCGACCTCGTCAGTCGGCTGCTGCGCGAGGAGATCCAGCAGCGGGCCTGAGCCGGACGGTCCGGGCGCTCGTGTCCCGGTTCCGAACCGACTGAACGACTGAGAACGAGAGCGTTTGCAGCGGACTGGCCACCCGTTCCGGGCTCCTCTCTCGAGCCGAGCGACCGACACGCTGGCGGGTCGAAACCGGTGGGAGGAACGGCGACCGCAACCTTCCCGACCGCGGATACGTTCCGCTCGAGTTCCTACGTTCCGGGAACAGGAGACGACTACTATCAGTCTGTATCGTCACGCAAAATACGTGCGCATCGCAGATCTCGTCGAGTCGGAGAACTCGCCGTGGTTCGTGCTCGTTCGACTGGCCGTCGGGTTCGTCTTTCTCACCGAAGGGCTCAACAAGTTCGTCAATCCGGGCGAACGCGGTGCGGGCCGATTCGCGGATCTTGGCTTTCCCGCGCCCGAACTCGTCGCGGGATCGGTCGCCGTACTCGAGATCGTCGGCGGCGCGTTGCTCCTGCTCGGATTGCTGAGTCGGCTCGCGGCGCTCCTGCTCGCGATCGCCGCGTTGCACGCGATACTGCTCACCAAGATCCCGGTATTGCTCGGGACGCCGATCGGGCCGTTTGTCGGCGTGAGCCAGGAGTTCACCGGCCTGTGGGGCTTCCTGTACGCGTGGCGACTCGACTTCACGATGTTCGTCACGTCGGTGTTCGTCCTGATCGTCGGCCCCGGTGAGTGGTCGCTCGATCATCGGCTGGCCGATCGGCCGGATATCCTCGGACGGACCGTCCGTGCGCTTGGCGTGTAGAGCCGAACAGCTGGGATCATCGGTTCGCGTTCACCGAGCGAGAGAACGGGATCGAGCGAAAAACTGGCGAACTACTGGTAGGCCTCGAACTCCTGACCGAAGATCGCGAAGTAGACGACGCCGATCATGCCAATGACGGTGGCGATCGTAAAGGAGAGTTCGGGGTCGACGAACTGCCAGAGGAACCCGCCCAGCGCGCCGCTGGGAATCACGATCGCGCCGCGGATCAGGTAGTACGATCCCGTTACGCGGCCGCCGGCTCCCTGTTCGGCCGGGCCGACCACGAGTGCCTTGTGAGCGGGCAGGCCGGCAAAACGCAGTCCCGAGAAGGCAAACAGCGCGATCAGGAGCCACGTTTCGTCGATTCCGCCGACGTACTGGGGACCGAAGATCAGCAGTACCGGGAAGATCGCGTAGACGAAAAAGCCCAGTCCGACGACCGGTTTGAGACCGACGTACTCTGCGACCTTGGCCGTCGGGGCCATCGTCAACAGCGCGACCAGCATTTCGACTCCCAGCAACACGCCGAAGAAGGCAGCGGGCGAGAGGTCGATGGTGCCGACGACGGGAAGAGAGAGGGTCAGTCCGATCTCGAGCAGCTGGGTGATCACGAGGATAAAGAAGGCGTACACCATCCCGTTGGCGAAGCGGACGAACGTGTCGGCGACCAGCAGCGGTCGCAGCGGGTCCGGAAGCGCCTGCAGGTCGTCGACGATCTGGCCGACGCCCTCGAACTCCTTGCCGACGGAGTCGGCGTCGGCCTCGTACAGCAGATGCTGGACGATCGTCCCGAGGACGGCGAAGACGATCGCGATTACGAGCACCCAGAGGAAGCCGGGCATGAGCTGGTCGGCGACCAGCGCCGCGACGATCAGCGGGGCGATCAGGAAGGCGGTCCGCCGGAACGTCTCCGTGCTGGCGAACCCGCGGGCCAGTCGACTGGGTTCGGTCGCCTGCTTGACGATCGCGTAGTGGCCGCCGATCCCGAACGACTTCCAGCACTGCGCTAATAGTAGACCGACGAACACCCACACCCACGGCTCGAAGACGATGACACCGAGATCGATCGCGGGTACGTAGGCGGAGCCCAGCCAGATCGCGAAGCCGAACGTCGAGAGAAAACCGAAGACGGTCAGGGCGTACCTCGAGCCGACGCGATCGGAGACGACCCCGCCGTAGTAGGGGTAGACGGCGCCGATGACGTTGCCCAGAGTGGCGAACAGCCCGACGACGAATCCTCCGGCTCCGAGGTACACCAGGTAGTCCGGGAGAAAGCGATTGGTCATCTGAAAGCCCAGACTGAACGCGAACATCGCAAGCGAGAGCACCAGGACGTCCCGCTGGAGCGAGAAGAACTGCCGAAACGCGTCGAGCGGGCCGGAGACTTCGGCCTGCTGTTGTGCCATGGTAGAAGTTCAGTCAGCCCCGGTGTAAAAATCCCCCCGGGCGGGGGGAGGAGCGTTGCTGCCGTCAGTCGATTGGCGGAACGGCGTCGGCGATGGGTCCTTAGCCGAACGCGGTCGCTCAGCGCAGCAAGCGAACCGTCTCGAGGGCGTCGATCCGTCCGGCGCCGGTTTCGGGACCGCCCCGTCCGTTGTCCGTCGCGCCGCGCTCGATCGCGTTCTCGACCTGATTGGCGTTCGCGTCCGGTTCGAGTTCGCGCACGAGGGCGCTGAGTCCCGCGACCTGGGGTGCGGACATCGAGGTGCCGGAGATGCTCGCGTACAGTTCCCCGGGAAGCGCCTCGTTGTCGGGATCGAACGTCGAGAGGATGTCGGCGCCCGGCGCACCGACCGAGATCTCGTTGGCTCCGTAGTTCGAAAACTCCGCGAGTTCGTCGTCCGCGGTGGTCGCGCTGATCGAAGACGCCCGCGGGAGCGTCCCCCACAGGCTGATCCAGCCGCCCTGTTGGAGGTTCTGGCTGTCGTTGCCCGCACTCGCCACGACCGCCGTGCCCCGCTGGGCGACGCTGCGAACGACCCGCTGGCGGGCGATGCGGTACCCCTCCTGATTCTCCCGGGGCGGCTGGGGCGGACTCCCGATGCTCATGTTGACGACGTCGAGCCCCTGCTCCGCCGCGTGATCGAGCGCGAGGAAGGTGTCACCTACGCTCGCGAGGAGCGGCCCCTCCGACGGGAAGGTTCGAAGCGAGACGATCTCGGCGTCCGGGGCCACGCCGGTCACGCCCGTTTCGCCGGTCGCCCCCGCGATCCCGGCGACGTGGGTGCCGTGGTACTGGACGTCGCCGGTGTGGTCGCCCTCCTCCCAGCCGACGAACGCTCGGCTGGCGTCCGTGTCGACGTTCCCCAGATCGGGATGGGTGTCAGCGACGCCGGTGTCGATGATCCCGATTCTGGTCCCTTCGCCGGTCGCGTACTCGTGGGCGTCGAACGCGTTGATCAGATGCTTGTCCCACTGCTCGTCCGCGAGATCGCCCTCGGTTTCGGCCGCGGTCGGCTCCGCGGGCCGATCGAACCCGTAGGCGAAGTCCTCGAAGGCGGCCTCGACGCCGTTTACGGTCGTCGGGTCCTCGTCCTCGGGACCCCGTACGAGGTAGACGTTTGCGCCCGTGATCTCGTGGACGACCGTAAACCCGGATCGCTCGAGCTGGCCGGGGTTCCCGCTCGCGACGACGTACTGGGCCTGGGTTTCGTCCGCGCTCGCCGTTCCGATCGTCACCAGTCCGATCCCCATCGAGACTCCCGACAGGATCGTTCGCCGGTTGATATTATCTACCATGCTCTCGGAACCAAGAAACGATCCAATGATAATAATTTTCCTTTATAATTAAAGCAGATATAGACATCGCCGAGTTTGCGATGGGGAGAAACAGTCGAACAGTTCCGCGGCGCCCCGGACGATGCCGGGCTTCGACCCGACTGTCGAACGGTTCCGACTCGACGGACGGGCGTCACCAGCCGGTGCTACTCGGTAAGTTCCTCGAGCAGCGTTTCCAGCTCGTAGCTCTGTAACGCCTCCCGTTCCTCGATCGCCGAGATCACGAACGTCGAGTCGGTGCGGTCGACCCCCTCGAGCTGTTCGAACTCGGCGATCAGTCGCTCGACCATCCCGCTCTCGCTGAGGCGGGCGACGACGATGAAGTCGGTCTCACCCATCGTGAAGTAGACGTTCGTCACTCCCTCGACGGTCAGCAGGCGGTCCGCGAACTCCTCGTAGGAGCCCTTGTAGTCGGCGTGGATCTCGACGATGACCGTCACGTCGAGGCCGAGCTCCTCGAGATCGATCTCGTAGCGGTCGTTGGCGATGATCCCCTCCTCGCGGAGGTTGTTGAGCCGGTAGTGGATCGTCGACACCGGGATCCCTGTCGCCTCGTGGAGCGCCTCGGGGCTGCCCGTCTCGCGCTCGGAGATCGCTTTCAGCAGGCGCACGTCGCGTTCGTCCATACCTCGAGTTCGGCCGAGAGCGTGATCGGTGTTTCGACTCGCAGCCCCGATGTTGTATATTCCTCTAATAGATTCCCTTCCTTTCGGGGTTCGATTCGTATCGAATTCATATGTGTGATTCTGCATCCGGTTTCGAGAGGGTCGTTGTAGAAGGGTCTAAGTACGACGACGGATTTCGAACGTTTCATGATTCGACACGCGCTCTTTCGGTCTGGATACGGAGATCTGGTATTGTTCTCGATCCTCGCGATCTGCTGGGGAACTTCCTTCGTCGCGATCGAGATCGGCCTCGAGTACGTCCCTCCGCTGCTGTTCGCCGGGCTCCGCTACGGCGTCGCGGGACTGATCGTCTTCGGCTACGCTGCCCTCGTGACCGATCGACTCCGGCCCGCCGACCGAGCCGAGTGGCTCTCGGTCGGCGTCGCGGGGATCTTCCTCATCGCGTTCTACCACGCGCTGTTGTACGTCGGCGAACTGTACGTTCCGGGTGCAATCGCGGCGACGGTCGCGAGCACCGCGCCGATCCTCACTGCGGCGTTCGCCGGGGCGATCCTGCCGCGCGAGCGACTCTCGTCCGCGGGTGTCGTCGGCCTCGTGCTCGGCCTGATCGGGGTCGTCGCCGTCGTTCGTCCCTCGCCGACGGGACTCGACACCGAGCTCCTGCTGGGTGCGGGACTCGTCTTCGGCGCCGCGATCGCGTTCGCGGTCGGGACCGTCCTGGCGCGTCCGCTCGACGCCGGCCTCCCCCTCGAGACGCTGCAGGCCTGGGCGATGCTCGTCGGCGCGGCGGTGTTGCTGGTCGGCGCGCCCCTTCGGGGCGAGTCGGTCGCAGCGATCGACGTGACGCCGACCGCGGTGCTCTCGTTTGGTTACCTGACGCTCGTCTCGAGCGTGTTCGCCTTCCTGCTGTACTTCCAGCTGCTCGACCGGGCCGGGCCGACCCAGGTCGCGCTGGTGGGGTACGCCGAGCCCGCCGTCGCGATCGGCGTGAGCTGGGTGCTGCTGGGCTACGTCGTCGACTCGCTGACAGTACTGGGGCTGGTGACGATTCTCGCCGGCTTCGCCGTTATCAAGCGCCGACGGCTCGCTCGCGTCCTCGAACGTCGACCAGAGGCGCTTCGACGTCCGGTCACCGGAATTCGGACGCTGCGAAACTCGATCGAGACTCGACGCTCGTCCCCTCCCGAGGCCAGAACCGACGGCGGTGTCCCCTGCGATACCGAAGCGGTCAGTCCGGAGTCGAGCGCCGACTGAGGACTCGGCACCGACAACGAGGCGCTTCCTACGATAATTGGTACCGAACACCTCGAGAAGCACCCTCACAAAGTTTTATACGAAGTAACGTCGGCTAGCTCACACGACAGAGGGGACCCAGTATGAACGCACAAACACGAACACTGACCGTAGTGTGCCACGTGCGGGCGCCGTTGTTGCTCGAGCCCATCGACAGTCAGGTCGAGAGCCTGCGCGCCTGCGAGGAGGAAGGAACGATCGACGAACTGCTGGTGCGAAGCTGGCCGAAGGAGGTGCGACTGTCCGACGACAGTCCCTACCAGGAGGTCCTCGAGACCTACGACCGGTTCGAGCAGTGGGCCGACCGGCGGAACGTCTCGATCCAGCCGCCGTTCCGAACCCGTACGACGACCTCGCAGGTGACCGACGAGCGCCGCGAGGTCCTCGTGACCCCGCTGCTGTGTCTCGAGTGTTACGCCGACGACGAACTGGTCGCCGTCTACCCACACTCGACGGGCGAGGAGACGATTACGGCCGAGGACGTGATCGCCCGGGTCCGGTGTGGTGAGGGTCTCGTGTCGACGGGGCCGATCGGCGTCGGCGAGAGTAGCGACGTAGGGACGGACGGTCTCGAGAGCGATGACGGCAGCATCGAGACGGCGCCCTCGCCGCGGTCGGAGGACTGTCCCGACTGTGACGGACGGCTCGTCGACGGACAGGGGCTTGTGACCTGTCCGGACTGTGGGTGGACCGGGACGATTACCGAGGACGGGGGCTACACGCGGACGTCGGTAGAACGCGTCTCCGATCGGAAACCCGTCCGGAGGATTCCGGACCGATAGAGCCGCCAAACTCCGAATTTGTAGAATGCAAAGCGTCGATCATTCACGCTCGACGATGCGTTTTTCGAGAGAAGCGTGGTCCGTCTTCGAATAGGGAACGGGTTCGTGGTCCGATAGAGAACGGGTTCGTTTCCGGATAACGAACGGATCTCAGTCCTCGGCAGGGCGCTCCGTCGCTCTGCGGAGAACCCCGAGCAGCGTGTTCGCCTCGCGTTCGGTCAGATCCGCGCGACCGAACACTCGCCGGAGCATTCGCATCGTCTTGTCGCGCTTCTCGTCGGGATGGTTGAGCTCCTCGAGCAGGGCGCCCCACTGGTCGTAGAGTCGATCGAGGGTGGGCTCCGGCGCTCGGGTGCGTTCGAGGTTAGGCAGCTGCGTGCCGTCGGCGGGAAGCGTGAGGTTGCGAAGCTCGTACAGCGTCACCGTCGCGGCCTGACCGAGGTTCAACACGGGATAATCCTCGCTCGCGGGGATCGCACAGATCTCGTCGATCCGCGCGAGTTCCTCGTTGGTGAGGCCGACCCGCTCGCGGCCGAAGACCAGTGCCGTCGGCGCCTCGACGGTCGGCAGTCGCTCGGCCAGGTCGGCCGGCGTCGAGTAGGGGTAGCGCATGTGGCTGCGGTCGTCCTCGTTCGTGACCGCGGTACAGCCGATCGTATGGTGGCTCTCGGCGAGCTCGTCGAACGAGAGCTCGGTCGCGTTCGGAAGGATATCCTCTCGAGCCTGTCCCGCGAACCCGTACGCCTCGCCGTCGGGGTCGAGCTCCGGGGGATCGACCAGCAGGAGATCCTCGAATCCGAAGTTCTTCATTGCGCGGGCGATGGTACCGACGTTGCCCGGCGTCTTCGCGTCGACGATGGCGACCGATGGCGGCGTTCGGTCAGGGGAGGTCGCGTTCGGGTCGTCCGTGGTCGCTTCGATCGGTTCAGTCATGGTTCGGCCGTCGACGGCGGAAGCTGTTTCGGCGTACTCGAGTGCGAGCGTCGACTCGAGGGCGAGACTGGAGTCGGCGGTTCATACCGTCGGTAGCGAGGCCGCTCGCAAAAGTCGACTGATCCCGGACGCGTCTCGAGCCGGAAGCTGACTCGAGGGGGAGCGCTCGAGTGGGAGCGAGAGCGAGTCGGCCTGGCGGCGTCGTCACGAGAAGGTGTTTCTCTCGGTGAGCGACGTCATCGGAGGGGCGAATAGAGGTGTTCGGAGGGGTGAATAGAGGAGGATTGGAGGATTTCTACGATAGTATAGATAGGTGTAGGTTGTAGAACTTGTCCAATAGATAGAATGGTTACAATAGGTAGAATAGGTGTATAGGTTGTTGGGTGGAGGAGAAGAGATAACTAGTCTAGTAAGAAGAACTAGTCTAGTAGTAGTAATACGCCGAGGCCAACTCCCGAACGTCGTTCGACTTGCCGTCTCTACTGCTAACCGACGTCTGTGATCGTTCTCGACCGTGAGAGAACTTCCTCCGTCCGTTCACTCCTTTCCTTCTTCGACGGTTGCGACCGTCTCGAGCCAGTTCACCCGGGTCGAGCGTTCCGTTCCGAGGGGACACACCCCCTTCGCGTTTGTAACGCCGTACAGGTGTGGGGGGGTTCTGATCGGCTACACACCTCCGTCGCGGTTGTAAATGTGTATTCTCAGCGATAGAAACCGTCGAATTTCCGCCCTCAGCTCGAGACCCCCCACCCGTTCGGCGTTACATCCGCGAGGGGGGTGTGTGTCCTCCCACGAATCGGTTGACAGAAACAGAGACCGGCAATAACGCTGCCCTCGACCACTTAGACGGCCAATGCTGATTTCCGGGACCCCTCTTCCCTTCCGGGCCGAGAAGGCGGCCGGAGGTTCCTGCAGGGTAGCGGGGCTCGGAACCCGTTACATCCGCGAGGGGGGTGCCCGTCGGAGGTTCCCACGCCTCCGCCCCGTTCACAAGCGCGAGGCCGGCGATATCGGTCGGATCGAGTGGGCGGCCTTTAGATGCGGTATAGAGACACTCACGCGCTTGGTTTACATCCGCGACCGATCTCCATACCTTTATTTTAGTCCGGTTGGAAGGGACAGGGTACTGCAATGTCCGCGAACGACGACCGTGATCCGCTCTTCCGATACGACGATCCGATCTTCGCCGACGAGCGGCTGCTCGAGATCACGCATCTGCCCGGCCCGGACCGGATCGTCGGTCGCGACGAGCAGATGCAACGTGTTGCGGACGCCCTGAACCCCGCTATCTTCGGCAGTGAGCCGAACCACCTCTTTATTTTCGGGAAGACCGGAACCGGCAAGTCCCTGATTTCGAGGTCGGTGACCAAGCGGGTAATATCGGAGGCAAAGCGCGACGACGTTACGGTCAACTACGCCTTCATCGACTGTGGCGAACAGAACACCGAGGCGTCGATCGTCAAGACGATCGCCCAGTTAGTCAACGATCCCGAACAGAGCGGAATCACCGTTCCCGACCGTGGGCTGGGGACCGGCGACTACTACAAGCGGCTTTGGCAGGCCGTTGATCGCTGTACGGACGTCACCATTGTCATCCTGGACGAGATCGACATGCTCGAGAACGACGAGGTGCTCCGGAAGCTCTCGCGAGCGGGCGAGAACCGCCGGATCTCGGACTCGAGCATCGGGATCATCGGCATCTCGAACAAGATCGACTTCCCCGATCACCTCTCGGAGCGGGTTAAGTCGAGTCTCTCGCGGGACGAACTCGTCTTCTCGCCGTACGACGCCAATCAGCTCGTCGAAATTCTGGAGAAACGCCGCGACGCCTTCCACGACGAGGTGCTCTCAGGGGACGTCATCCCGCTGACGGCTGCCCTCGCGGCCCAGGAGCACGGCGACGCCCGCAAGGCGATCGACATCCTCCGGAACGCGGGCCGCATCGCGAAGAAACAGAACGCCGACCGCGTCACCGCCGATCACGTCCGCGACGCCAAGGAGAAGACTGAGGCCGATCGGTTCAACGAACTCATCGAGGGCTCGCCCCAGCAGGCGAAGGCGATCCTCTACTCGCTGACGCTGTTGACCGAGAACAGCTCCGAGAAGGAGTTCCCGACGAAGATCATCTACAACCAGTACAAGGAGGTCGCCCGCCGGCTCGACTTCGACGTGCTCTCGGAGCGGCGGGTTCAGGAGATCCTGCAGGAGCAAAACTTCCTGAACGTCATCCAGTCCGAGCGCGAGGGACGGGGACGCGGCCGTGGCGCCCACGCGAAACACCGCCTGCTCGAGAACCCCGTCATCGTCAAGAAGGTGTTGCTCCGGGACTCGCGGCTCGCCCCGCTCGAGGACGATTCGTAGGCGACCGATCGGCGTCGGCAGCCCGTTGCTCTCGTCGGGACCGCGTTCGTTGTCCGTTCCACTCTCGAGACCGGAACGCCCCGACCGCGTCGTTCGCCGGGACCGCGATGCCTTTTTACTTCGCTTCCTCAGGGCCGGGTATGGACAGCGTCGACGCGGCCGGAGTCGGGATCGGCAACGGCTACCCGACCCGGATCATGGGCGTCTTGAACGTCAGCGAGGAGTCGCCGTACGATCCGAGCGTCTACGACGACCCCGGCGAGGCGGCCCGGTACGTAGACGAGGAACTGATCGGCGAGGGTGCCGACATCGTCGACGTCGGCCTCGAGTCGGCGAACAAGCGCTTCGAGGTGCTGTCGGCAGAGGAGGAACTCGAGCGACTCCACGTCGCCTGCGAGACGATCGACCGCGTCGAGGGCGAGGCCGTCTTCTCGATCGAAACCCGGTATCACGAGGTCGCAGACGCGGCCCTCGAGCGGGGGTTCGACATGGTCAACGACATCTGCGGGTTCGCGGATCCGCAGATGCCGGCCGTCTGTGAGGCCCACGACGCCGCCGTCGGGAAGATGGCAAGCCCACCCGACCTCGAACGCCCCGGCGCGGTCGAGGAAACCGACTGGGCTGCCCGGAAGTCCCCGGAGTGGGCCGAACGTGCGGAGTACGTCGATCAGGTGTACGAGGCGCTGAAACAGAACGGTCTCACCGACAAGACGATCGTCGACCCTGCCTTCGGCGGCTGGAGCGAGGCCCAGACCGTCGACGACGACCGGGAGACGTTCCGTCGACTGGCGGAATTTCGGGCCCTCGAGCGGCCGATTCTGGTTTCGATCAACCGGAAGAACTTCCTCGGTGACCTCGTCGGTCGGGAGACCGGAGAGCGCCTGCCGGCGAGCCTGGCGGCGACTGCGATGGCGATCGAACGCGGCGCCGACGCCGTTCGGACCCACGATGTCGCCGAGACCCGCGACGCGGCCGTGATCGCCGACGCGTTCGGCGGCCGGACCGACTGAGGAGCACGGACCGCTCGGCGCTCGGCGGTCTCGACGCGATTCTCGCCGAGAGCAGGCGGTATCGATCCGCTCCGATCCGTTCAACCGAACTGGTAAATCAAGAGAAAGCTTATGTCGGAGGCTCCGAAAGGACGTGATGGACGCCGGGCGGTCTCCCGGGTAGGGGTACTTTGGAGGCGACGCCCGGCCCACAACACGGAATTATTGTGGCGTTACGTCGACCAGTGACGACGCCGATCTCCGTCGAACGCACGGATACAGATACTGTCAGTGGAACGCACGGACGCACATGTCGTCAGTGGAACGCACAGATACACACGCCATCAGTGGAACGCACAGACACATACGCCAGCAGCGTGGAGTACGTGTATGGAGTTCGACGAGTGGGAACCGGTGTACGAGGCGATCCGCCGCGATTTCGGCTACGACCGCGGCGACGACGAGCGCGCGCGGGACGTCCTGGCCTCGCTCACGGAGCCGTTCGACCTCGAGCGCCTCGACGCGGCCAGCGGGGCGACCGTCGCGATCGCGGGGGCCGGCCCGAGCCTGTCGGACGAACTCGACGGCGCTCGCGAGGCCGACATCGTCTTCGCCGCCTCGACGGCCGCCGACATCCTTCTCGAGGCCGGCGTCGACGTCGACTGCATGATCACCGATCTGGACAAGAACCCCGACACCGTCAGGCGGTTGACCGAGCGGGAAACACCGGTCGCGGTTCACGCCCACGGCGACAACGTCCCGCAGCTCCGGGCCGTCGTCCCTGACTGTCGCGGCGAGTGGCTCCTGCCGACGACGCAGGTCGCGCCCCGCGGTTCGGTTCGGAATCCCGGCGGTTTTACCGACGGCGACCGGGCGGCCTTCCTCGCGGACCACCTCGGGGCCGCCCGACTCCGGTTCGTCGGCTGGACGTTCGACGATCCGTCCGTCGACCCGACGAAGGCCCGCAAACTCGAGTGGGCCGAACGGCTGCTGTACTGGCTCGAGCGCCGACGGAGCGATCGGTTCGACGTGCTGGACGGGCGGCGAGCGGATATCGAGACGACACTGCTCCCGTTCGAGTAACCACCCGTCGCCGGCCTCCCCGAGACGTTCCGCTATCGGCTGTCGATACCGCGTCGCGAGTTCCTCCCCTTGCCCTTCCGTATCAGAAATCCTTATTATGATGCAAGATAGACGTTCTTCCGTATAGTGGCCGCGAGACAGCTCAGAAGGCGGCGATAACCGAAACTGGCTGTCTCCAGGATAGGTTTCGTTCGAAACGTTGTCTTTCATTTTGAGCTACTTTTTAGTCGACAAGAAAGCTTATGCCGAGATGCTCAACTTATGGAATTATGTCATCCGACACTTCGGTGCAGAACGATGCTTCCGGGAGCCGGGACGATCGGCTTCCGAACCTAGTTACGATCGTCGGCCGCGGGGTGCCGTCGAACTTCGAGATCGCGGTCAACGGCGAGATCGAGATGCTCGCGGAGGATCCGGTCGCAGAAGGGACGGTCGTCTCCGGCGGAGTCGCGGAGGGAACGATCGAGGTCGGCGTCCAACGGTTTCGCTTTTCGGGCCAGATGGCCAACGTTTACGTCGTCGACTGGAACGGCGTCGAGATGTCCGACTCGGCGAGTACCCCGGAGGTACACGTCGATTACGGGATCGCGCCCCGGTAGCGCAACGGCCGGCGCCCGTAGCCACCTACCTCTGCATCGAGGGGTTCTCCGGTTCGCGTTTCAGCTATTGTCGGCGGGGAACTCGTTCGTCCGCGGTAGTCGCAGTGAGGACACCGGACTCACCGATCCGGCGCGACCGCCTCGATCGTCGCCTCGATCTCGTCACGATCGGCGCCGCGGGGAAACCCGATCGCGAGATCGTCAACGCCGTCGATAGCCGCGAACTTCTCGAGTTCCTCGCGGGCGCGCTCCGGCGTTCCCGCGGCACCGAGGTCGTCGAGCAGCGCGTCGGGGATCCGATCGACGGCTCGGTCCTGTTCGCCGCTGGCCCACGCGGCGGCGATCTCGTTGGCCGCTTCCTCGTACCCCTGACGGGCGAGTGACTCCCGGTAGTACGTTCCCATCGCACCGACGTAGAACGCCAGGTGCTGGCGGGCGAGGTCGCGGGCTCGATCGCCGTCCTCGAGCGCACAGGCCGTTACCGAGAGCGTGACGCGGACGTCCTCGGGATCGCGGTCGCCGAGCTCCATCCCGCGCCGGAGATCCTCGAGGCGGTCCTCGAGCCCGTCGGGGGTGAAGACGATCGCGTGCCAGCCGTCGGCGAACCGACCGGCGAGCTCGACCGACTTCGGTCCCATTCCCGCGGCGTCGATCGGGACGGGTTCGGACGGGGGATCACAGCGCAGCCGAAACCCCGCCAGCGAGAAGATGTCGCCGTCGTAGTTGACCGTCTCCCCGCTCATCACCGCGCGCATGATATCGAGGTACTCGCGGGTCCGCCGGAGAGGGCGATCGAACTCGACGCCGTGCCAGCCCTCGATGACGGCGGGGCCGCTCGGCGCGATTCCGGCCCGGAGCCGTCCGTCGGCGACCTCCTGGAGGGTCGTCATCGTCTGGCCGAGCAACGCCGGCGACCGGGAGTAGACGTTGACGATGCTCGGGCCGAGCCCGATCTCGTCGGTCTCGCGAGCCATCGCCGTCAGGACGGTGACCGCGTCTCGACCCCAGGTCTCGGGGAGCCAGGCGTACTCGTAACCGCGGGACTCGCCGAGCGCCGCGAGTTCGACGAGCGAGTCGACCGAGGGCTGTGCTGCGACCGGAAGGTGAAGGCTTCTGTCTGTCATCGGGATCACGCTGTCGGCTCCCACGAGTTCGATCGATCCGCGATCGAACCCGACCGGGAGTCGCGACGGGAGACGGATCTGATGTACACAATCAACTCTCTTAACGTTTCCTCCGCCCGCCGGGAACAGTTCAGGTCGGGATATGGCGCGGTAAATCCCTCGTACGGTCGATATTCGAGTTGTCGATTCGGGAGTAAGTCCTATACACGACGGTACCATACCGTTCCGTATATGGAGGACGTCGGTTCTCCGACGACGCGTCGGAGAGTACTTTCAGGGGCCGCCACCGGTATCGCCGGCTCGCTCGCCGGCTGTACGGAGAGGCTCTGGTCCCGCGCCGAGAGCCCCGGTCCGGAGCAGGTCTCGCTGACGATCAAGGCGGTCCCCGCGGACGACGACATCGTCGCCGCGAAGATCGCGAGCCGGCTCCGAGAGAACTTCGAGACCGCCGGGATCGACGCGACGTTCGAGCCGATCGCCAAGGCGGAGCTGTACCGTGACGTTCTGCTGGAGGGGGACTACGACGTCTTCGTCGCCAGACACGACGGAATCGACGAGTACGACGCGCTTCGCGGTCTGTTACACTCCCGGTACGCCACCGAAGCGGGCTGGCAGAACCCGTTTCAGTTCTCGGACGTCACCGCCGACGATCTGCTCGAGGCTCAGCTTACCACCACAGGAGGGGACCGCGACGGGGTGCTCTCGGAGCTGTTCGAACACCTTACCGAAACGGTTCCGTACACGGTCGTCGCCTTTCCGTCTCGAATCGGTGCCGTCGGAGCGACGCTGTCGGAGACCGTTTCGGGCCCGCCGTACCGACCGATCGACTACCTCGAGATCCTCTCGGAGCCGTCCGACGAGGGACCGTGGGACCGTCCGCTCGAGGTCGGCGTCTTCGGCGAGGCGCTCACCAGCCGACTGAACCCGATCGTCGTCGACTCCAACCAGATTCCCGCGCTGCTGGCGCTGCTCTACGATCCGCTCGTGTATCGGACCGACGACGGGGCGATCCCCTGGCTGGCCGAGGACGTCGAGTGGGGGGACGGCTCGCTGCTCGAGGCGAGAGTCACCCTGCGGGACGACCAGCGCTGGCACGACGGGGAGTCTCTCGACGCCGAGGACGTCGCGTTCACCCACCGGTTCCTCCGGGACACGTCGCTCGGCGACACCGAGAGCGGCGTTCCCGCACCCCAGTACCGGGGCCAGCAGAGTCTCGTCGAGAGCGTGGAGGCGGTCGACTCCCGGACGGCCGAGTTCTCGTTTCGAACCGCGAACCGAGAGACGGCACCCCGGGCGTTTCAGATTCCGGTGTTACCCGCTCACGTCTGGGAACCCCGATCGACCGTCGTCGGCGAACGCCAGACCGAGGCGCTCGTCCACGACAACGAGGAACCGGTCGGTTCGGGACTGTTCGAACTCGAAGCGGTCACCGACGACGCCGAGGTGGAGCTCGTTCCGTTCACCGACCACGTCCTCTACGACGCCGAGGACGGGCCCTCGATCGTCGAGGAGTTTCCTCAGTTCGACGGGATCACGTTCGCTATCGCGCCGAACTCGGGGGCGGTCGTCGACCTGCTCGAGGAAGAGGAGATCGACCTCACGGGGACCCCGCTCCCGGCCGACGAAACCGGAAGGGTCAGCGAGCTGTCGGGCCGGTCCGTACTGACCACACAGACCGAGGCGTTCTACATGGTCGGCTACAACAGCCATCACGAGCAGCTCGGCAATCCCCACTTCCGCCGGCTCCTCTCGCGGCTGCTCGACCGCGAGCACGCCGCCGCCGAACTGTTCGACGGATTCGCGGAGCCGGCCCGATCGCTGGGTTCTCTGTTCGGCGTTCACGAGAGCGAGTTGGCCGACGAGGAGACCGAACTCACCACGTTCCCGGGCTCGGACGGCGAGGTCGACGCCGACCAGGCGCGGTCGCTCTTCGAGGCCGAGAACTACCGGTACGAGGACGGCGCCCTGCTCGAGTGAGACGGGGTGTCGTACCGAGTACCCGGATCGACCGCCACGGGGCCCGTGGTCGCTCCGAAAACGGCGTCCAGTCGTCGGTGTGAGACGCGGTCGACGATCCGACCGGGCCGTATTAATGTCTCCCGTGACGTACGTATCCCGTATGACCCTCGCCCAGGTCGTCCTCGAACTCGCGCTCGTCGTGACGACGATGCTCGTCACGGCGACGCTCGTGTTCGTCGGGCCCCGACGCCTCGTGGACGCAGTTCGGGGTTACCGGTGGCGCCTGGAGGCGTGCCTGCTGCCGATCGCCGCGCTCGGGGTCGTGCTCGCGTTGCGGTGGTCCACCCGGGACGTCGTCCTGCGTCTCGAGCGTCGGGTGATCGGCCACAACATCACCCATACGCTGTTCGCACTGGAGCAGCGACTGCTCGGCGAGACGCCGGTCGTTCTCCTCCAGTCGATCCAGACCGAGGCACTGACCGAGTTCTTCGTCTTCATCTATATCTACGGCTACGCCTTCCTGTTGCTGTTCCCGATCGTCGCCTACTTCGCGCTCGACGAGATGGAGGAGCTGTCGACGCTGCTGCTCGCGTTTACCGCCAACTACGGGATCGGGCTGCTCTGTTACATCCTCTTTATCGCCTACGGGCCCCGTAACTTCGATCCGCTGCTGTTCGAGCCGCTGTTGTACGACGCCTTCCCGCAGTCGCGAACGCTCACGAACCAGGTCAACCAGAACACGAACGTCTTCCCGTCGCTGCACACGTCGCTATCGATGACGGTGTTCTTTCTCGCCTGGCTGACTCGCGACCGCTACCCGCTGTGGGTTCCGCTGTCCGGCTTTCTCGCCGTCAGTGTCGCGATCTCGACGATGTACCTGGGCATCCACTGGTTCCTGGATGTCGTCGCGGGGACCGTCCTCGCCCTGGTCAGCGTCTACATCGGCGTCAACTACACCGTCGACGGGATCGTCTCCACCGGTCGCCGATACCTCGCTAAGCGGCTCGATCGGGTCGGGAGACCAGGGAGCGAGTGACTCCCAATCGAGTAAGGGTCCCAGACTTTGCCCCCCGGGTGCGTCACACCCGCTATGATCGTCTACTGGCACCGCAAGGACCTGCGGGGCACCGACAACCGTGGCCTCGCTCGAGCGGCCCGGGCTGACCGGGTCGTTCCCCTGTTCGTCCTCGATCCGACGGTTCTCGAGTACGCGTCGCCGATCCGGGTCGCCTGTCTCCTCGAGGCGCTCGCCGATCTCCGGGCGTGGTACCGCGACCGCGGCTCCGAGCTCCTCGTCGTTCGCGGCGACGCGAGGGAAGTGGTTCCCGCCCTCGCAGCCGAACGCGATGCGGCCCGGGTAGTCTGGAACGAAGACTACAGCGGACTCGCCGGCGAGCGCGACGAGGCCGTCCGGACGGCCCTCGAGGACGAGGGGATCGATCACGAGTCGGTCACGGACGGACTCCACCACGGGCCGGGATCGATCTCGCCGAACGAAGGCGAACACTACTCGGTGTTTTCCTACTTCTGGAAGAAGTGGCGCGACCGGGAGAAAGCTGATCCCGAGCCCGAGCCGACAGCCGCCGATCTCGCCGACCTCGCCGACGAAAGCGAGAGCGAGGTCGACCCGATCCCGTCACTTTCGGAACTCGGGTTCGACGAACCCGACGCCGATCCCCCGACGGTGAGTCGCGACGCGGCACGGGAGCGCCTCGAGACGTTCTGTTCGGAGGCGATCTACCGCTACGCGGACGAGCGGGACGTCCCCGCTGCGGGGTCGACGTCCCGGCTCTCGACGCATCTCAAGTGGGGGACGATCGGCCCCCGAGAGGTGTACGTCGAAACCGAACGGGCACTCGAGGACGCGCCCGACGAGGACGCCCGCGAGAGCGTCGTCGCGTTTCGCCGTCAGCTGGCGTTTCGAGAGTTCTACGTTCACGTGCTGGCGTTCAACCCCGAGACCGTCACGAAGGACTTCAGCGGTTACGAGAACGATATCGAGTGGCGAAACGACCGGGACGAGCTGGCGGCCTGGCGATCGGGCGAGACCGGCTACCCTATCGTCGACGCCGGGATGCGCCAGCTTCGCTCCGAGGGCTGGGTCCACAACCGGGTTCGGATGCTCGTCGCCTCGTTCCTGACGAAGGATCTGCTGGTCGACTGGCGCGAGGGGTACGACTGGTACCGGCGCCACCTCGCGGATCACGAGACCTCGAGTGACGTCGCCGGCTGGCAGTGGTCGGCTTCGACCGGAGCGGACTCCCAGCCGTACTTTCGAGTGTTCAACCCGACGAAACAGGGCCGGGAGTACGACCCCGACGCCGCCTACATCCGGGAGCACGTCCCGGAACTCGAGGACGTCCCGGCCGATCGGATCCACGAGTGGCCGGAGCTCGCATCCGAGGAGCGAACCGAACTCGCCCCCGACTACCCCGATCCGATCGTCGACCACGCGAGCAGGCGGGAGGAAGCGATCGCAGCGTTCGAACGGGCTCGCGACGAGGGGTAGACGGACCGTACTGAACGGTTGTCAGAAACGTACACGGACCACTACCCTTATCGGCAGCTGTCTGGTACTGCTCGTATGACCGCTCCGAGCGATCCGTCAGCGGCCGACGGAGCGGACCGTCCGACGCGGGCGACCATCGAGGCGATCGCCAGACACGAGGGGATCGACGTAACGGCGGTCGAGCCGCCGGCCTACGAGCCGCTGTACACCGTTGTCGATCCCGAGGCACTCGACGCGCTGTTTCGGGGCGACTCCTCGGGCGGTGCGTCGCTCTCCTTCGAGTACGCCGACTACGACATTACCGTCTCCGGCGATGGCAGGGTCGACGTGACCGATCCGTCGACCGGAGAGACGGTCGTCGGCTGCTTTCGCGAGTGAGCCCTACTCCTGCTCGCCGATCGCGATCGTTCGACCCGTTTCGCTCGAGCGGTAGATCCCGTCGATCACTCGCTGGACGGTCAGGGCCTGCTGGATGCTCTCGTCGCCGACCTCGCCGGCCGCGATCGAATCGAAGAACGTCCGCTGTTCCTCGGTGTGAGTGTCGTTCTGTCGGGTCTCGATCGAGGTATCCTCGAGGTGGTCCGGGCCGGCGGTGCTCGCGGAGTGAACGGAGAGATCGCCGTCGAGGAGGTCAAACACCGCCGCGGACTCGGTTCCGCGGACGACGAACTCGTTGTTCTCCGGACGGTTGGTCGCCCAGGCGACCTCGAGCGAGATCGTTCGATCGTCGGCGGTCCGGATGAACGCGCTGGCGGAGTCGTCGACGTCGAAGCCGGCGGGCCCCGCGTCGTCGCCCCACATGTCCAGGTAGGCGTACTCCTCTCGAGAACCGAACTCGCCGCGGGTGACGCCGGTTACCTCCGCGATGGGAGGATCGCCGAGCAGGTACAGCGAGAGGTCGATGGCGTGGACGCCGAGATCGATCAGCGCACCGCCGCCCGCGATCTGGCGTCGGGTGAACCACGATCCGCGCCCCGGAATCCCCCGTCGGCGGACGTAGTTCGCCTCGACGTGGGAGACGTCCCCGAGTTCACCGCGGTCGATCCGGTTTTTGACGATCCGAACCGTGTTCGCGAACCGGTTGTTGAAGCCGACCATGCAGTAGCCGTCGCTGCCGGTCGCAGCGCTCGCGATCCGCTCGGCGCTCTCGAGGGAGTGAGCGAGCGGTTTCTCGAGGAGGACGTGGAGGCCCCGGTCGAAGGCGTCGACAGCGTACTCTTCGTGGTACTTGTTCGGCGTCGTGATGATGATGGCGTCGACGGCGTCGTACAGTTCGTGGTGATCGTCGTAGACGTCGACGTCGTACTGGCGCGCGAAACGGGTTCGCGCGTCGGCCGCGACGTCCATCCCGCCGACCAGCGGAACGTCGAGCTCGAGGAGGCGTTCGGCGTGGTAGCGACCGATGTTCCCGAGTCCGACGATACCGGTTCTGATGTCGCCTCGTGCTGTTGTCATGTGGTCATACGTTGTGGGTGTGGTGGTTCGATCGGCGGTTCGAATCCGAGGAGTCGTGCGGGGCTTGGTATTCGATTTCCTTTGTTCCGTCGTTCGTTCACTGACGCCTCCCGTGACACGAACGCGTTTCGCTGTGTCTACTGATAGCTATCCTCTGTGTAAGTGAGTCTATCGGCCCGCCGCTGCCGTCCGGTTGCGGTCGAAACCGTCGACTCGGTAACGGGACGAAACTCAGTCTTCGGCTTCGGTCGGCGCCGTTCCGGGCTCCGACCCGGAGCGATCGGCGATCCCGTGAACGAGCGCCTCGCCGCTCGCGGTGTCGAACAGGTGGATCTTCGACCCGTCCAGAACGACCTCGAGGGTCTCGTCCTCGCTGATGTCGGTGTCCGGCGAGACGCTCATCAGGAGCTGGTCCGGGGAGTCCAGCGGATCCTCCTCCATCGTCCGCTCGGCCCCTTCGTCGAGCACGAGGTAGACGAAGATCTCGTCGCCCATCGGCTCGAGCACGTCGGTCGTCACCTCGATCTCCCTGGTCGGTTGGGAGAGATCGTCGGCGTCCCTCGAGAGGTGGACGTCCTCGGGTCGAACCCCGAGCGTGACGTCGTCGCCGACGCCGACGCCGGCCACTCCCGCGGGGTCGAACTCGAGATCGAAGTTCTTCGTCTCGAGGCCGTCGGCGACGACCTCGCCCTGGACGAAGTTCATCGACGGCGAGCCGATAAAGCCGGCGACAAAGAGGTTCGCGGGCTCGTTGTAACAGACCAGCGGCGGATCGATCTGCTGGAGTTCGCCCGCGTTGATGACGGCGATCCGATCGGACATCGTCATCGCCTCGGCCTGGTCGTGGGTGACGTAGATGATCGTCGTCTCCAGTTCGCGGTGGAGTCGCTGGAGCTCGGTTCGCATGTGAACCCGGAGTTTGGCGTCCAGGTTCGCCAGGGGCTCGTCCATCAGGAAGACGTCCGGGTTGCGGACGATCGCGCGGGCGATCGCGACCCGCTGGCGCTGGCCGCCGGACATCTCGTCGGGCATCCGATCGAGCATCCCCTCGAGCTGGACGATGTCTGCGGCCTGTTCGACGCGCCGTTCGACCTCCTCGTCGTCGAACGTCCGCAAGCGAAGGCCGAAGGAGACGTTGTCGAAGACGTCCATGTGGGGAAACAGCGCGATGTTCTGAAAAACCATCGCGACGCCCCGATCCTTGGGAGCGAGGTTCGTGACGTCGGTGTCGCCGATGTACACCGTCCCCTCCGAGGGGCGGGTCAGTCCGGCGATGGTTTCCATCGTGGTCGATTTCCCACAGCCGGAGGGACCCACGAGGCAGACGAACTCCCCGTCCTCGATCTCGACGTTCATGTCGTCGACCGCAACGACGTCGTCGTACCGTTTCGTAACGTGTTCGAGTCGTACTCGTGCCATAGTGTCTTACTCCTTGAGTGCGCCCGCGGTGAGCCCGCTGACGATCTTCTCCTGGGCCACGATCACGAGGATCGCGACCGGGAGCACGCCGATGATGCTCGCGGCAGCCATCAGATTGAACAGGATCTCGTACTGGCCCTGGTAACCCAGAATGCCCTCGAGGATCGGCGCCCAGTTCGCCGGCTCGCCGTCGGTCATCAGATACGAGAAAAAGAACTCGTTGTACACCGCAATGAACGTCAACACGCCCGCGGTCGCGACGCCGGGTGCCGACAGCGGGATGATGACCCGAAACAGCGCGCCCAGCCGGGTCGTCCCCTCGACCCGAGCGGCGTCCTCGAGCCCGTCGGGGATCTGGGCGTAGAACGTCGTGAGGATGAAGATCGCCAGCGGCATGAAGATCGCCGAGATCGGCATCACCATCGCTCCCGGGGTGTTGTACAGCGTCCCGTCGCTCATCACCGGCTCGAGGACCGAAACCGGCGTGTTGAACAGGTCGTTCAGCGGGATGAAAAACGCCGCCGGCGGGAAGAACGACACGACTAACACGAGCAGCATGAGCGGCGTCTTCCCCGGGAACTCGAGCCGACCGAAGGCGTAGCCAGCCAGGCTGGCGACGACCAGTACCAACACCGTCGAGGCCGTCGCGATGACGAAGCTATTGAACATGTACCAGTGGAACGGCAGGGTCTGGAACACCTCGACGAACGCGCCGGGGTTGAACCCGTTCGGCGTAAAGACGATGTCCTGAAGCTGGCCTTCGGGGGTGAGCGCGACCATCAGCAGCCAGTAGAAGGGGAACAGCGTCGTAAAGAGGAAGAAGATCGCCACGACGTAGAACATGGCCCGGTAGACGCGCTGGGGGTTCTGGATCGATCGGTCGACCCACCGCGAGAACGGACCGCGATCGAGTTCGGCGTCGCCGCCGGCCCCGAGCGTCGCGCCACCGTCGGCGAGCCGACTCGGCGCCCGGCCGCCGTCGGGGAGGCGGTGGTGCGGATCCCGTCGGTTCCCGGCGGAGCCGCCGCCGCCGTCGCTCGCTCCGGAACCGGTTCCGTCGTCTCGCGTCGCGTCGTGGTCGTTCGGTCTCATCAGTAGAATCCCGCCTCCGTGTCCCGGAACAGGGCGATGTACACCGAGATGAACAGCCCGATCACCAGCGCCGTCATGAACGCCACGGCCGCCGCGGTGCCGAAGATGCGCGTGCCGCCGAACATCGCCTCGACGACCATGCAGGTCAGCGACGGCACCGTCGTACAGCCGACGCTCGACTCGATCAACCCGTACACGCGCATCGCGTCCATCGTCCGGAACAGCATCGCGACCAGCAGGGCGGGCAGGATCAGCGGCAGCGTGATCAGTTTGAACCGCTGCCAGGGTGAGGCGCCCGCGACGCGCGCGACGTCGTAGAGGCTCCGGTCGACGCTCTGGAGCCCCGCGAGGATCAGCAGTGCCATGAACGCCGTCGACTTCCAGATGTCGGCGACGAGGACGATGACGAACGCGTCCCCACTGTCGGCGAGCGGGTTCGGTCCGAACAGGCCGAGCCACTGCATCAGGTCGGTCCCGAAGCCGACCTCCGGCTGGAACAGCAAAAAGAAGATCATCCCCTGGATAACGATCGGGACGGCCCACGGGAGGATGATCGCGACCCGAACCCAGCGCCGACCGCGGAACTCCTGGTCGAGGATCAGCGCCTGCCCGAAGCCGAACACCGTCTCGAAGAAGACGCTGATGACGGCGAAGCCGAGAGTGACGAACAGCGCCTGCTGGAGGAGTGGCACGCCGAAGTCGACGAAGGGAAACGACGCCGACAGCGACACGTCCAGAAACTGCTGGGCCAGCCTGACGTCGCCCGTGAGCACGTCGACGTAGTTCTCGATCCCGACGAAGCCGCCAAGGGTCTCCGCACCCCGGGTTCGGTCCTCCCGCAGCGACATGACGAACGTCATGAGCAGCGGGTAGAAGGCGATGAAGGCGAGCAACAGGAACGAGGGGATCAACAGGAGGTAGGCGTAGGCCGCCTCGCTCAGCCCCTCCATCCAGTTGACGACGGCGTTGCCCGTTCGTTCGCGTTCGGGGGTTTCGCTGCCGATCCCCGTATCGGTATCACTGGTCATCTTGTTCACCTATGTCGGCCTCGCTGGCCTCGAGTCGATCCGCCAGATCGCTCATCGCCTCCTCGGGCGATTTCACGCCTCGGTAGGCCCCGTTGACCTCCTGATAGATGTGGGCCGACTGCTCCGGCCAGATATCGGTCACGGGTCGCGGAACGGCGTTCTCACCGGCGATCCGAATGGTCTCGGCGTACTCCGCGACGGGACCGGTCTCCTCGGGATCGACCTCCTCGAGCAGTTCGACGATCGGGGGGATCCAGCCCTGGACCGCAAAGACCGTGAGCATCACCTCCTCGGTCGCGAACGCGTTCATTACTTGGAGCGCCTCATCCTGGTTCTCGCTCGCGGGATTCAGCGTCAGGTGCCAGCCGCCGAGCGCCGCGCTGGTGCCGCCGACCCCGTCGTACTCGGCTTGCCCCTCCTCGACGCCGGTGGGCATCGGCATCATCCCGACGTCGTCGCCCATCCCCTCCTCGTGGGCGATCGCGATCGAGTACGGCCAGTTGCGGTGCATCACGACGTTGCCGGCCGCGAAGGGACCGCGAGCGTCCTCCTCGGTGTACTGGACGATCGCGTTCGGAGCGATCTGCTCGTAGCCTTCGAGGGCGTACTCGTCCTCCTGGCCGCGGATGAACGTCCGCATCATCCGGATCGCCTCGATGACGGGTTCCTCCGTAACCGTAACGTTGCGGTCGCCCGCTTCGAACAGCTCGTCGAGGCCGCCGAAGTACGCGCCGCCCCAGGTGCTCATCACCTCGTTGAACGTACAGCAGGCGAGTCCCTCGTAGGCAGCCGCTTGCGTGGTGAACCCGAAGTCGACGCCGGAGTCGTCGCGGACGTCGGCCGCGACCTCTGAGAACTCCTGCCAGGACATCGGCTCGGTCCCCCAGTCGTCGGTGTCGTAGCCGGCATCCTCGGCGAGATCCCGTCGAAACTGCATCGTCCCGAAGTCGGGAAACAGCGGCAGCGCGTGGAGTTCGCCGGTCTCAGGATGGCGAGCGGTCTCGACTGCGGCGTCGAGGTAGTCGTTCTCGATCAGGTCGACGGTGTCACCCGAGAGTTGATCCTCGAGAGCGACCGTCTGTTCGCGCAGAATAAACGGGATCGTCCACCCGCTGTCCATCATGAAGATGTCCGGTTCGGACCGGCTCGCCTGGAGCGCAGATTGTGCGGCTGATCTTCGCTGTTCGGTCTCGTCCGGTCCGGTGCGGACCGCGACGGTGATAGCCTCGTCGAGACCCGCATCCCAGAGCGCCTGATGTAGCTCCCCATCCGGATCCATGATGTCCTGAAAGTCGGTGTCGCCGTAGACGACGACAGCTCCCTCCTCCGCGCCGCGCCCGAGACATCCCGCTATCCCGACCGATCCGGCGCCGGCTACCGAGGCCGCCGCGACGAACGATCGACGAGAGACGCTGGTGGGTGCTGTGTGTTCACACCTGTCTTGCACCATCCCTGTTCGGGACCACTCTCAGAACCTTAATCGTTGGCGTATAAAGGTCACAATGCGGTGAAAATCTCCACGAACGGACCGCGTAATCGGCGAATACCGTTACAATCGGCGATTCGATCGCTCCGAGGTAGCCCCACTCGAGTGGCTACTCCTCGAGTTCGGGCGGTCGGTGTCGACCGATGTGGATCTCGTGAGCCTCGACGTCCTCGAGGGCGGCGACCCGGCCGCCGACCGTCACCTCCGAGCCGTCCTCGTTCTCGAGGGTGATCGCGGCGACCTCCTCGCTGACCTCGAAGGAGACGTCGATGATCTGGCCGCGGACGACTCGCTGACCGCCGACGGCGACGTCCTGGCCGACGATCGTCGCGTAGAACTCTCCTCCCTCCTCGATGACGTCCTTCACGCAGCGCCGGATCGAGGCGTACTTCCGCGGATAGCTTCGAGGATCCGCGTCCTCGCCGAGCGTCTCCTCGGCGGTCGTCCAGAGCACGGTGCCGAAGAAGCCCGACACCAGAAACCCGAGCGCCGAGCGGTTGAAGATGACGCCGTAGCGGTCCTTGTCGTCCCGAAGCGCGTCCTGGGTCGCGTAGATGGAGTAGTTGCCGTCGGCGACGGCAAGCACCGGCGTTGTGATCCCGCGTCGGGCACGCGTCGTCGTCGCGATAGCGGTGTAGTCGAAGTCGTCCGGACTCGGAGCCTCGGCGGCCGGCGTCACGATCAGATCGATGCTCACGCCCCGGTCGAGTGCCCCCGAGAGCTCGTCTTCGAATCGAGTGAGCAGATCGGGCGTCAGCGACAGTGAGAGCTCGTACTCGGCGTCCGCGATGATTTCCTCGAGATATCGCAGGATCGTCGAGCGGGACTTGACGAGCGACACCGCCTCCGTGTCCCGCGCGGGCGCCGTGTACCGGGCCTCGAGCTCGTCGATCATCTGCTCGAGGGAGTGTTGGACCTCGTCGAAGGCGTCGGCCGGATCGATCGCGACGACCTTCATCGGTCGGGACTCGCGCAGCTCGACCAGCCCCCGATCGCTCAGGCTGCGGACGGTGTCGTAGACGCGGGGCTGGGGAATCTCGGTCCGATCCGCGATCTCGCTTGCGGTCAGCTGTCCCTGCTCGAGGACGGTCAGGTAGGCGTCGATCTCGTACTCGCCGAGGTTGAACCGATCCCCGACTCGCTCGACGGTCGAGCGAAGTTCGTCTGGTGCCATACCCGATGGCAGGATTCGGACGGATAAATGATTTATTACAACGCGAGTACTACCGCGTTCGAAAACCGAGTCACCGTTCGGCGTCGATGACGGTCAGAACCCTTAACCACGCCGGCCATGAGTGTGCTGCCATGCTGGAGGTCGCACAGGTTCCGGAGGAGGAAGCCCTCGAGCGCACCAACGAGATACTTCCCGAGGCGATTCCCGGAATCGTCGGCCAGCTTCTCCTCGCGGCCGTCGTGGTCGTCGTCGGCTGGTACCTCTCGAAGCTCGTCGTTCGGCTGACCGGTCGGACCGTCGCGCGCCGCATCGAGCGCCCGAGCGTGACGCGAACGGTCCTGCGAGCGGTCAGGTTCTCGGTCCTGTTCGTGACCCTCATCGTCGTCGCCAGCATTCTCGGCGTCGGCGACACGCAGATCCTGCTGTCGGTGACCGTCATCTCGGCGGTGGTCGCGGTCGTCCTCGCGCCGCTCGTCGGGAGCTTCGTCAACGGCCTGTTCGTTCTCGCCGACAGACCCTACGAGATCGGCGACATGATCGAGATCGTCGACGAGGGCCACACCGGGTTCGTCGAGGACATCACGATCAGGTACACGAAGATCTTCACCGTCCAGAACACCTTCATCGTCATTCCGAACTCCGAGATCCAGCAGCGGGACGTGATCAACTACTCGGCGGAGGACGAACGAACGCGGCTCTCCCTCGAGTTCGAGATCACCTACGAGAGCGACCTCGAGGCCGCCCGCAGCCACGCCAAGCGGGCGGCGCGGTCGGTCGACGTCGTCATCACCGGTGGGCCCGATATCCGGATCGGAAGCGCACGCTACGCCGCCGCCCCGATCTGTAACGTCCGCGAGTACGCCGACAACGGCATCGTGCTGGAGCTGTTCTTCTGGGTTCAACACCCCTACAAGCAGGCGGTCGCCCGGTCGGCGGTGCGGACGGCGGTCCGCGAACGCTTCGCCGACGCCGATATCGAGTTCGCCTACCCCCACCGTCACCACGTCTTCGATGCTGACAGCGGAACCGCAAGAGTGGTCGTCGACGATCCCCGGTCGGTCCGTCCGGACGTCGGTCCTTCAGTTGACGCCGACGGCGACACAGCCAACCCCGACAGGTAGTCGTTACCTCGCGCGAGCTCCCTCGACGGTGATGACCTCACAGTCGAGATGTCTTCGCAGGTAGCCGTCGATGTCAGGATTGTCGGTAAACCGACGGAAGAGGCGGCGCAGCCGGCTCGCCTGTTTGGTTCCGATCACGACGGCGTCGGCCTCCTCGGCGGCGACCTCGTCGAGAATGCTCTCCTCGACGAGAAAGCCGGTTCGAACGACGTACCGGGCGTTCTCGATCCGACCGAACGTCGACTCGACGGCCTCTTTGAGGTCGATGCGGCTTACCTTCTTGCCGTTCTGGTAGAGATCGACGTGCAGGATCGTCAGCTCCGCCTCGCGCTCGCGAGCAACCTCGATCGCGCGCTCGAGGGTTCGTCTGGAGTGTTTCGACAGGGGGTATCGGACGGGGACCACGACCAGCGTCATCACACATTCGAACGGTATCCGCCCGGGTAAACCTTTCAGTTGGGACAGTTCTACACGCCAATTTTTCACACGGAAGGGACTAACTCGCACGGTCCCGGAGAGACAGTCCTTTACTCCGAGCGCCACTATCGACCGGTATGGAAACGAGGTCGACCGCCGACGGCGACACCGTCTACGTCTCGGAAACGGACGGCGACAGAGGATCCAAGGGACCGTTTCTCGTCGCCTACGAGTCGCCCGAGGCACGGCGACGGTACGGCTGGTTCTGTACCAACTGCGAGAGCTTCGACAACGCGATGGACTCGATGGGCCGTATCCAGTGCAACAAATGTGGGAACTTCCGAAAGCCGACCGAGTGGGACGCCGCCCACGAGTAACCGCGATTGACTCGAGCGACGACGTGCCACGCTCGGCGACTACCGACGACAATCGCGGCTTACTGTCGTTCGACCCGACAGTCGGTTTGCACTCGTTGTTCGATCGTCGGGATTAGTTCGCGGTTTTTTGCTCCCGAGCCGAATGCATGTGCCAGACCTAGATTTATGAGGGTGGGTCACATACTCTGTACTGAATGGGACCTGTTAACATGCGTCTCGTCGAACAGGCCAAGTCGATTTTCGCCGACCTGGGTTACACCGTCGAAGGTACTGGCCCCGTGTTCCGCGCCGAACGAAAGTGGAAGGTCGTCCACGTCAACCCCGTCCTCGAGCCCGGAAAGCTTCCGTCCGCGACCGGACAGTTCCACTGTTTCGTCGCCCGACCGGAGGACGCCGACGCGCTCGAGCGCGAACTCGAGCGCACGAACCCGAACTACGAGTGGGCGATCATCGTCGTCGACGGCGACGACTATCAGGTCGAACGCGTCCCGCCGGGACCACGCATCTCCGCCTGATCCCCGCGCGCCCACGTTTTTGAGCGACGCTACTCCTCCAGCGCCCCGCGTGTCGCGGTCACGCCGGCGCCGGGGTCGACGTCCGCTCCCATCGATTCGAGGACGTCCCCGAGCGCCGTCACCGTGTAGACGACGTTCTTCGGTCGCGCGGAGTAGCCCATACAGCCGACGCGGAAGATCTCCCCCTCCAGATCGCCGAGCCCGCTCGCGACCTCGAGATCGTAGCGCTCGAGCAGTTCCGTACAGACCTCGCCGTCGTCGATCCCGTCGGGAACTCGGACGGCGTTCAGGCTCGGCAGCCAGTACTCCTCGGGGGCGTTCATCTCCAACCCCATCCCCTCGACGCCGGCTTTCAGCGCGCCGGCCAGGCGCTCGTGGCGCTCCCAGCGCTGTTCGATCCCCTCCTCGGCGACCAGCCGCAGCGCCTCCCGCAGCGCGTAGACGTTCGTGACGGGTGCGGTGTGGTGGTACGCGCGCTCGTCGCCCCAGTACCCCTCGAGCAGTGAGAGGTCGAGGTACCACGACCGGGGCTCCTCCTCCCGGGAGAGAACCTTCTCCATCGCCGTCTCGGACAGCGTCAGCGGACTCGCGCCCGGCGGACAGGAGAGACACTTCTGTGGGCCGGAGTAGGCGACGTCGACGTCCCACTCGTCGACGCGGAGTTCGACCCCGCCCAGCGAGGTGACGGTGTCGGCGATCACCAGCGCGTCGTGGTCGTGAGCGGCCGCCGTGAGTTCGGCGACGTCGGGCTGGAGCACGCCCGTGCTCGTCTCGGCGTGGACGAACCCGAAGACGTCGGGGTCGTGTTCGGCAAGCGCGTCCGAGACGGCCGCCGGCTCGAGGGGCTCGCCCCACGGGGCGTCGACTTCGACGACGTCGCCGCCGGCGCGGCGAGCCATCGAGGCCATCCGACCGCCGAAGTAGCCGTTCGTCGGTACCAGCATCGTGTCGCCGGGCTCGACGACGTTACCGATCGCCGCTTCCATCGCTGCCGAGCCGGTGCCCGAGACCGGGATCGTCCACTGGTTGTCGGTCCGGAACGCGTACCGGAGCAGCTCCTGTACCTCATTCATGATCTCGACAAAGGAAGGATCGAGGTGGCCGACGAGCGGCGTACTCATCGCTCGCAGCACACGGGGGTGGACGTCGCTGGGGCCCGGCCCCATCAGCGTCCGGTTCGGCGGCGTCAGTTCGCCGATTTCGCTGACGTCGATCGAATCGTCGAAGCCGTTCATGTCTCGTACTGCGACGGGGATCTCAAAAGCGTTGACGAACCGTCCGCGGGGTGGTTGAGACTGTCTCGGACGCCGCCGTCTTGCTATCACCGACCATACATTGAATACCCGCAGCGGTGTACGATTACGAGCGATGGTATTCAAGAAGATCACGCTGATCGGCACGAGTACGGAGAGCTTCGACGACGCCGCGGACGACGCGATCGACCGCGCGGAGAACACCCTCCAGAACGTCTACTGGGTCGAGGTCGACGAACTCGGCGTCGAGATCGCAAGCGCCGAGAACCGGGAGTACCAGGCGGAAGTAACAGTCGCGTTCGAACTCGAGGAGTAGCTACGTTCGGAACGATTCGCCACAGCCACACTCGCTGACGACGTTCGGGTTCTCGACGTGGAACCCTTCGGCCTGCAGTCCGCTCTCGTAGTCGAGGATGCTTCCCTCGATGTACTTGAGACTCGCCGGATCGACGAACACTCGTAGCTCGTGGTGTTTGTAGATCGTATCGTCGTCGTCGGGCGCGTCGTCGAACCGCATCCCGTAGGACAGGCCCGCACAGCCGCCCTGCTGAACGAACAGCCGAAGGCCAGCTACCCCAGCATCGAGCCCCTCACTCTCGAGCAGGGACAGCGCCTGCTCGGCTGCCGACTCCGTTACCTCAATCTCGGGACGCGTGTCCGCGCTCGCGCCGTCAGCGCTATCGGTGCTCATGTAGGACCATTCCCGCGCAACGGTGTTAACCTTGACGCCGAAACTGACGTTGGCGGAACGGATCAGCACGGCTCTCGGTCCCATCGGCAGTCACGATACCCCGTTTCGCTCTATACGCGCGAGCGCTGCTGAACCGACCGATAGTACGTCCCGAACAGCCGTTCGTCGTTCGCCGAGAGCTCGACGTCGTTCTCGGCGAGCAGCTTGATCATCCGTTCAAGCTCGCACTCGTACCACATCGAGAGCAGTCGAACGTTCTTCTGTGCGTAATCGTAGTTTCGTTCGAGGACGCGTGCATCGGTCGGATCGACCTGACACGGCTCCATCTCCTCTGGTACTGTGACCCGCAACTACGTAAAACCAATCACAGATTGGTGACGTGTATCGACGGTGCCTACTGCACGTAGGGTCGGACTACGCGTCCCGCTCCCGGTCGAGTCGAAGTCGAACGCTCTCGGCGTGGGCCTCGAGTCCCTCCGCGTCGGCAAGGGTCGTCACCGTCTCGCCGAGATCGGACAGCCCCTCCGAGGAAAGGCGCTGAACGGTCGTCGATCGCAGGAACGTCTCGACCGAGAGGCCCCCGGTGAGCCGCGCGGAACCGTTCGTCGGCAACACGTGATTCGTTCCGCTCGCGTAGTCGCCTGCCGCAACTGGCGTCTCCGGACCCAGGAAGACGCTACCCGCGCTGTCGATCCGCTCGAGGATCGACTCGTCGTCCGCTGCGATGATCGACAGGTGCTCTGGCGCGTACGATTCGGTAAAGAGGATCGCCTCGCTCATCGAGCGGGCACGCAGGACGCCGCTGGCGTCGTTCGAAAGCGCGTCTCTGATCACGTCCTCGCGCTCGCGTGCGCCCGCCTGCTCGTCGACGGCGTCGGCGACGGCCGCCGCGGTCGCCTCGTCGTCGGTGACGGCCACGACCGCCGCGTTCGGGTCGTGTTCGGCCTGGGCGACCAGCTCGCTCGCGACCAGTTCCGGGTTGGCCGTCTCGTCGGCGACGACGACGACCTCGCTCGGCCCCGCGAGGAAGTCGATCTCGACGTCGCCTCGAACCTCGGCTTTGGCCGCCGTGACCCACTTGTTTCCGGGTCCGACGATCTTCTGGACGTTCGTGATCGTCTCGGTTCCGTACGCCAGTCCCGCGACAGCTTGCGCGCCGCCGACGCTGAACACTTCGTCCGCGCCCGCGACGTGGATCGCCGCCAGGGTCGCCGGACTGAGTTCCTCCGCGGGCGGGGTGACGACGACGACGTGGTCGACGCCCGCGACGACCGCCGGAACGACGCCCATGATCGCACTCGAGGGGTAGGCCGCCGAGCCGCCGGGGACGTAGACGCCGACCCGTTCGAGCGGGCGGAATCGCCGTCCGAGCTCACGCCCGTCGGCGAACTCCTCGCGCCAGTCCTCGGGTAGCTGGGCCTCGTGGAACTCCCGGACGTTCGCCGCGGCCGTCTCGATGGCCTCGAGCAGCTCGTCGTCGACCGCCTCGAGGGCGCGCTCGCAGTCGTCGGTGATCTCGAGGTTGCCGACCTCGACGCCGTCGAACTCGCTCGTGAACTCCCGAACGGCGACGTCACCTTCCTCCCGAACTCTGTCGACGATCTCCCGGACGTCTCCTCTGACGGCCTCGATACCGGCGTCGCGTTCGAAGAACGCGACCCGGTCGTCCGGTCCGAGATCGGCGATCTCCCGCATCTCGACTGTCATATCCCGCCCTTTGCGCGGCGTTCGAAAAACCGTTTCCATCACGACTCCGAGCGTTCGATCGGCCAGATCCCGGTCGCGTCGAGAGTCGCCCTGACGAAGAGATAGACCAGCAACGCGAACCCGACCACGGCGAACGGTGCCTGGAGCACCTCCGCGACGCCACGACCGAACAGCAGTTGGCTGAACCCGCGAACGAAGAAACTCAGGACGACGAGTCCAAGCGCGACGAGGGCGAGTCTGACGAACCCCGAACGATCCATGCGCGACCCTACAGCCCGTTACCGCTAAATCGTACCGATCACGGTTGAGGAGGACGAAATAGACGACCGCACCTCTGGAGGGTGCCCAGCTCGAGATCGGATTTCGGGATCGGGCCAGTCTCGAATCCGTCTTACCGTCCCGTGCGCGTTTCGCTGACTTCCCTTCCGAAGCGCGATCGAACCACACGCTCGCTCGAGCGCAGGAAGATCCGACCCTCCCCTGTGACTTGCCCGCTCGGGAACGACCAACGTGGCTCACTCGCCGGCCGAGACGACGGCCTTATATATACACCGGGCACTCGTCACTAATGCGAACGACGTGGCGCACCCGCCGCGTTCCCTCCGGCCGAATCCCGGCGCGGAGGCAGGCGCTCCATCCCGTCCCGACCGCTCCCATACGGGGGCGGTAGTTGACTTCGACGGCTACGATCGACCCCGTTCCGGATACGAGTTCCGGC
>NZ_JARUKV010000020.1 GCF_029688865.1 Natronococcus sp. A-GB7 | reverse complement strand
ACGGAACACCGTGCTACCACCGAGCTATGGTGGTTTTTAACGGGCGGTCGCTCGAGCCCGCTCGCGACGGGTATCAGCCTCGAAATTAGAGTCGGTTAGCGGCGGGTCAGCTCGAGCATCGCCCCGGTCGTTCCGATCTGCGTCCGCGCGATCGAGTCGAGGAGCTCCTCCGCATCCGAGCGGAGCGCGGCGCGGACCGACGTCGGATCCTCGACGACCGCTCGCACGCGGTCGCCGGCTGCCGCGGTCGCCAGCTCGTCGCTCAGCTGTCGAACCTGACACTCTCGAGGGAGCCCCCGAAGATCGAACGCGTCGTCCGGAACGGCGCCGAGAACCTCGTCGAGGAACGAGCCGACCGTTCCCGCGATCCCGTCGAACGCCTCGTAGTCGCGTCGACCGCCCGGGTTTCGCTGCAGGTCGCGATCGAACGGGAGCTCGTGGACGACCGGGACGTCGAGGTCGACGACGTCCTCGAACAGGGCGTTTCGCTCGCCACAACACTCACACTCGAAGCTGTTCATGTTGACGACCGCGGCGACGGACGTGACGCCCCGCTCCTCGAACAGCTCGATCGTCCGCCTCGTGTCGTCGACGCTGGCGTCGAACGGCGTCGTGACGAAGACGGCGCCGTCGACCGGCACGTGCTCGAGGGCCGCCCCTACGACGTCGTCGGAGCCCGCGGGCATGTCGATGATCATTACGTCGCGGTCCGTCCAGGCACCCTGGCCGAGCAGGTTCTCGACGGCACCGTACGCAATAGCGCCGCGACGCGCCGTCGGCGGATCGCCCCCGACGACGCCGGGGCTGAGCACCTCCAGTCCGTCCTCACCTTGGAGGGGGACCGGCTGGCCGACCTCGTTCGTGAGGACCGGCCCCTCGACGTCCTCGAGCAGGTGCGGGACGTTCGGGCCGTAGATGTCCGCGTCGAACAGTCCGACGTCGTACCCTCGGGCCGCGAGGGTTCGTGCGAGCGCGACCGAGACGGTCGTCTTGCCGACCCCGCCTTTCGCGCTCGCGACGGCGATCACGTACTCGACCGCGGGCAGTTCGACGTCCTTGTCCTCGTGTCGTGCCGGCAGGACCCGGACGCGTTCGGCCTCCGGTAACGCGAGCGCGGCCCCGCGGATCTGCTCGACGATCCGTTCGGCGAGGCTCTCGCCGAGACCGTCGATAGCGATCTCGACCGTAATCGTCCGATCTCGCCTGTCGAATCCTCGGACGATCCCCTTCGAGACCGGGTCGGTTCCGTCGGGCAGTTCGATCTCCTCGAACGGGTTCGATACCTGGGTTGGGTTCTCGGCTGTCATAGTGGTTCTCTCGGTGGCTCCTCGAGGGACGCCGCTCCGTGCTCCCTTCTCGGCGACGGGGTGGCAAACGCCCTCTCACACAGAGCTGTGGGTGTTTATAACGTCACCGACGGAGTACAACAGTGGCCGGAACACGCTTGCAGTTCGTTTTTATCCACGAGGGTTGCCACCAGTTCGCATGGGAAACGGCGTTCGAGTGGAGCTCCGGATCACCGCTCCCGAGAGCTGTCCGGTCGCCGACGCGTCGGCGGCAACCGGCGGGGTCGGGCGGTCGGTCGCCTGGTCGGCAGAACCGGAGTCGGAGCGCACCGTCGAGGAGTTCGTACTCGACCTCCCGGACGAGGACGCGGGCGTCGGATCCGACGAACTCTCGCTTCCGATCGAATCGGTGTTCGCCGACGCCTCGAGCGAAATCTACCGGTTCGAGCGGGACTGCCGACGGGACTGTCCCTGCGTGTCGATCGAACGGTTCGGCAGCCCGGTCGCCGACGTCGAGGCGCGCGAGGGGACGCTGTTCGTCACCTTCCACGTCGCCGAGATAGACGAGATCCGACCCATGCTCACGGAGCTTCGCTCCCGGTACGAAGGGCTGTCCGTCGAGCGAATCATTCGTTCGGAGACGACGGGACCCGATTCGACGCTCGTTCACGTCGATCGGGGCCGCCTCACCGACCGACAGGTCGAGGTGTTACAAACCGCACTCGAGATGGGGTACTTCCAGCGGCCACGAGACGCTACCGCGGGCGAAGTCGCGGACGCCCTCGACATCAACCGAGCGACGTTCGCGGAGCACCTCGCGTCGGCACAGCGGAAGCTCCTTCCGAGTATCGTCGGCACCCGCGACTGACGGGGTCCGTCCACGTCGGACCCGAGAGCCGCAGGAGCGACGACCCTACGAATCGGCGTACTGTTGTTCCCACTCCCGACGGTTGCGGATCGTCCGCTCGCCGTCGTCGGTGATCGCGTAGTAGTTCGTCCGTCGGTCGAGTTCGCCCTTCTCGACGAGCCCCTTGTTGACCAGGGTGTCGAGGTTCGGGTATAGCCGGCCGTGGTTGATCTCGGAGCTGTAGTACTGTTCGATCTCCGATTTGATGTCCTGGCCGGAGGGTTGGTCGGCGCCCGCGATCACGTACAGGAGGTCTCGCTGGAACCCGGTGAGGTCGTCCATCTCGTCGGAGAATTCAACGAATATGTATTTGATAGCTTTCCCGCCTCGAGTTGTATGTCCGCGGGCTATGAAAGTGATCGCGGACCGGGTTTGACCGGCGACGCGGAGACGGCGGACGTCCCGATCCGACGAGAACACTCCCCGTCGGAACGATCAGCGGCCGGGACTACACGACCGCGTTCTCTCGCGCGGCGGTCGACGCAGCGATTTCCGGCATCCAACTCCTTTTGCCGTCGATCTCTGTGGTATGGAGTATGCCGACACCAACGGACCGGGTTCGTCGAGCCGAGCGCTCGAGCATCCGCGTCATGTTCGATCTCGCGGAGCGACACGACGGCGACCTCGTTCGCCTCGAGGTCGGGGAACCCGACTTCGACACCCCCGAACACGTCATCGACGCCGCGGCCAGCGCCGCCCGGGAGGGGGAGACCCACTACACGTCCAACGCGGGCCTTCCCGAATGCCGGCGTGCGATCAGCGACACGCTCTCCGGCGAGTTCGGCGTCGAACATGGGCCCGACGAGATCGTCGTCACCACCGGCGGGATGGAGGCGCTCCACCTCGCGGTGCTGGCGACCGTCTCGCCCGGCGAGGAGGTCCTCGTCCCCGGACCGACCTGGCCGAACTACGAGACCCAGGCGCTGCTGGCCGACGGAACGTTTCGCGAGGTTCCGCTGTCGGCCGCGTCGGGGTTCGCCCTCGAGGCCGATCGCGTGATCGAGGCGATGAGCGACGATACCGCGGCGGTCGTACTCACGACGCCGTCGAACCCGACCGGTCGCGTGTTCGACCCCGAGGCCTGCCGGGCGGTCGTCGAGGCCGCCGCGGACCACGACGCCTACGTGATCGCCGACGAGGTGTACCTCGGACTGACCTACGACGGCGAGGCCGAGGGGATCGCGTCCTACACCGGCCACCCCGAGCACGTGCTGACGGTCGGCTCCTGCTCGAAGGCCTACGCGATGACCGGCTGGCGGCTGGGCTGGCTCGCGGGCGACGACCACCTGATCGACGAGGTCGTCAAGATCCACGAGTCGACGACGGCCTGCGCCTCGAGCGTCGCCCAGCACGCCGCGATCGCCGCGCTTACGGGACCACAGGAGCCCTTCGAGGAGATGTACGAGGCGTTTCACCGACGGCGGGATCTCGTCGTCGACCGCGTCGCCGAGATCGACGGCCTCTCATGTCCCCGACCTGAGGGGGCGTTCTACGCCTTCCTCGATCCGGGCATCGACGACGACAGCCTCTCGATCGCGAAGTACCTTCTTCGGGAGCACGGCGTCGTCCTCGCACCGGGGACCGGGTTCGGCGAGACGGCGCCCGGACGGCTGCGACTCTCCTTTGCGAACTCCGAGGACCGCCTCCACGAAGGGTTCGACCGTCTCGAGGCGGGGCTGCGGGAGTACTGAGGGGATCGAGAGTCAGGACATCAGCTCGCCGCCGTTGACGTTCAGGGTTTCGCCCGTGACGAACGTGGCGTCGCGGAGGTACGCGATCGCGTCGGCGATATCCACGGGTTTTCCGTACCGACCGACCGGAATCGCCGCCAGCTCCTCGCGTTTCTCCTCGGGCGTCCGATCGCTCGTCATGTCCGTCTCGACGTGGCCCGGTGCGACCGCGTTCACCCGAACCTCGGGCGCGAAGTCCCGCGCGTGACTGCGAGTGAGCGAGAGCAACGCCCCCTTCGAGGAGGCGTAGTGACACTCGATCCCCGCGCCGGTGTGGGCGAGGATCGAGGAGACGTTCGTCACCGAGGGGTCGTCCTCCGACGCCTGGAGGTGTGGTAACGCCGCCTTCGTAACGGCGAACGCCGAGTTGACGTTGACGTCCATGATCCGATCGAAGTCCGCGGGCTCGAGGTCTTCGGTCCGGACGTGCTGGTCGATCCCCGCGTTGTTGACGACGTGATCGATCCCGCCGAACGCGTCGGCAGCGGCATCGACCAGCCGGGCTGCAGCATCGGACTCCGAGACGTCGGCTCCGACGACGATCGCTTCCTGGCCCCGCTCGCGGATCTCATCGGCGACCCGGTCGGCGGCGTCCTCGCTCGAGCGGTAGTTGACGGCGACGTCGTAGCCGTCGTCGGCGAACCGAAGCGCGATTGCCTTCCCGATACCTCTGGACGATCCGGTGACGACTGTGGCTGGCACGTCTCGACCTGTCGGTCGGGGCGACTTGCCTGTTCCGACCGCGGCCGACGCTGCAGCCACTCTGGCGCGTTCGAGCGTCGCGCCTCGACGTTCGCTACAGTACACGAAAGCCACGTACGGGAGAACCGATACCGGGACAACGGCCATCTCGGTAGCTCGCTCGAACGCCGGAACCGTGTCGCCGGAAGTCGCGTCAGTACTGCTCTGTAGCCGCCCAAGAGAGGGACGACACGCCAAACGCGATGGCGAAAAACTGCCCGGGTTCGAGTGCTCGAAGAACTCCGGATCCCTATCCGAGGACGCTACGAGAGCTGCAGCCGCTGTTTCGTCGCTGGTATCGCTATCGGTCACGTCGGGTCATCCCTCTCCGTTCGCGGGAACAGAACCGTCACTAACAGGAGAGCGACGACTACCGACAGCGCCAGTCCAATCCACTCGGCGATCACCGGCAGGAAGAACGCGACGGCCTCCCGTCCGAGCGCCCACCAGAGTCCGAACGTGACGACCGCGAGGCCGCCGAGGACGGTCCGAGCGGTCCGGTCGCGGTTCGATAGCGGGGCGAACGTCCGCGTCCTCGTGACGACTCCATACCCGAGTCGGAGGGTGAGACCGGCCGCAACGCCGACGAGAATCCAGACCGGAAGGCGGATCCATCGCCTCGCGCGCGTCAGTGACACCGCGGGGAGGCCACGTCGATCCGTCCACGCCTCGACGACGTCGGCGATCAGCTGTACACTCCGTTCGCTGTTCGTGAGGACGACGATCCCGTCGCCGGTCCCGGGGACGGCGTGGAACCAGTGCCACGAGCCGGGACCCTGTCCGCCGTTCATCACCGCTCGCTCGCCCTGCGAGAGCGTTTCGACGAAGTGACCGAACCCCGCGCCGTCGCTTGCGAGGCTGTAGAATCCCGCCGTTCCGACGGTCGAAGCGTGCATCTCCGCGACGCGCTCCGGAGCGAGGACGCCTCGCCCCGCAGGTTCCCCGCTCGTCTCCGTGCCAGCGGCGACGAAGCGGGCGATATCTTCCACAGTCGCGTACAGTCCGCTGTGGGCACTGGCGGGACTCTGTGTCGCGGGTACCGGCGTTCCGTCCACGAAGTGCTCCGTGGCCAGTTCCGAGCGGAGTCGCTCAGTGGCGACGAAGGTGGCGTCGTCCATCCCGAGGGGATCGAGGATCGCGTCGTCCACGTACGCCGCGAAGTCACGACCCGTGACGTCCTCGACGAGGAGTTCCAGTAGTGCGTACCCGATATTCGAGTACCGGAACTCGCCGGGTTCGGCAGTCGGTCGCGCCGTCGGTCCGCCCGTGTTTCCGGACAGCGCCTCCCGGAGCGGCGGCGGGTCCTCGTCCAGTGGGACGCTTTCGTACCCGCCCGTCGGCATCCCGGCGCTGTGGTTGAGCAATCGCCGCACGGTCACGTCCGCCCACGAGTACTCGGTGTCCGGCCGCTCCCAGCTCGTGAGGTGCTGGCCCACTGGATCGTCGAGTGCGAGCTCTCCCTCCTCAACGAGCTTTACCACTCCCCATGCGGTTACCGTCTTCGTAATGGATTGGACCCGGAACGGGGTGTCCTCGGTCATCGGGTGCCCTTCCGCAGGGTCGGCGCTACCGTAGGCACCGCTCCAGGTTACCTCGCCGTCCTCGATCAGAGCGATCGATGCCCCCGGGACGCCGTATCGGTCGAGCAAGCCCGGAACGCGCTCGTCGAGATGTACTGAGAGCAATTCAGTCGATGAGCCATCTCTTCTGGCGGAGCCGAACTGTGTGGAGAGCCCTCCGGCTGCTCCGGTGAGGGGAGCGAAGAGCAACCGGCGGCGGGTAATCGGAGCTGCTTCCGAGCGATCCGACGGCATAGGAGTAGTTACGGGGACTGACCGAAAAACGTCGCCGTAGCTTGTAGCTGGAAAGACCTTCATAATATCGTAGATTTCGTCAGATATAATACTATAATGGCGATTTTCATCAATGAATGTGATGCCTGGATGGGATTTGTGCCATATTTCAGTATCTCAAGTCCCTGCTCGCCCGAAGGTATATGACTGCTGATCTGGGCTGGCTAGATAGCCGGCCGGATAAGCGTCTATGCGACGAAGCTGCCTGAATTTCTGTCCGAGTGCCAGCCAATCGGATGATACCAGAGGAAGTCGCTGTTGGCCCTCGAAGAGGAAGACGACGTTCACCCCGGCCGACGGTATCGAATCCAGCGAGGTGACAGGAAAATGAACGCAAGACTGCAAAAACTCGCCCGGTCACACCAGCTAACGCTCTTTCTCCTGCTAACACTCGGATTTTCGTGGGGGGTATACGGGATAGAGTTCGTTTCTGACAGTAGTTTACCGCCGATAGCTGTGTACGGTCCGATAATCGCCGCGGCGATCGTGACCTGGCTAACCGGTGGGAACGTACGACAGTGGGGAAGACAACTATTCATCTGGCGAACCAGCGGCCGCTGGTATCTGATCGTGCTGGTCGGGTTTCCCGTCGTCTTGGTCGGCGGATCGACGGCCATATACGTCGCTCTAACCGGCGACACCGACGGACTTGCTCCAGGAGTCCTCCCGGAGCGAATGTGGATCGTTCTGCTCTTCCTCGCATATCAGATCTTGACTGCGGGCCTCGGAGAGGAACTCGGCTGGCGCGGATTTGCCCTCCCTCGGCTTCAAGACCGGTACAACGCGTTGCTAGCCAGCCTCATCATCGGCGTTTTCTGGGCGCTCTGGCACTTTCCGCTCTTTTTTCAGCCCGACTCCTTTCAAGCGCAGATGGGTCCGATCATCTATCTGATGGACGGATTGACACTATCGATCCTGTTCACCTGGGTCTACAACAGCACCGGTGGAAGCGTGCTGATGGCGGCGCTGTTACACGGCGTCTATAACACGACATTGGTGCTCTACCCGTACGAAGGGGAACTCGACATTGCCGAATTTCCGTACCTCCTCGGAGTGTCGAGAACCGTCCTACTGCTGGTTATCGCAGTGCTCATCCTGGCCGTCTATGGCCGAGATCTGACGAGCAAAGAATCGATCCCCGGCAGGGAGCACGCGGGCGGCGTCCCGGTAGATCGGCCGCATAATGGAGGCACCGTCCATGAAGACTGATCTGCAAGCGTTCACTCGATCCCACCAGGTTACACTCTTTTTTCTTCTCACGATCGCGTTCACGTGGACGATCCACGGTCTCGAATTTGTCGCCGGTCTCCCAATCCCGTTTGGAGTGTTAGGACCGGGAGTCGCTGCGGCATTCCTCACGTGGGTGACCGGTGGAAGCCTCCGGCAGTGGGCAGGCCAGGTGCTCATCTGGCGGGCCGGCCTGCGCTGGTACCTGATCGCAATCGTCGGACTTCCTGTCGTCCTCGTCGCCAGTTCAACGGTGCTGTACGTGATTCTGACCGGCGACCCGCCACGGCTGGAACTGCTTCCTAGAAGAACGGGATTGATCGTCGGCTACTTTTTCTTCCAACTCTTCCTCATGGGTGGGCTCGAAGAGTTCGGCTGGCGCGGGTTTGCGCTGCCACGACTCCAAGAACGATATACCGCTCTCATTGCAAGCGTCGTGATCGGTGTCGTATGGGCGGTCTGGCACGCGCCACTGTTTTTCGTTCCGGGTACCTTCTACTCGCAAGTACCACCGGCGTTGTATCTCTTACAGACTATCGGACTTTCGGTAATGATCACGTGGGTGTACAACAGTACTGGCGGCAGCATTTTGCTGGCGATGATGTTCCACGCTGCCAGCAACGTGAGCATGCTGCTCTACCCATATGAAATCGATATACAGGTAGTCGAAACGCCACTCGCGGTAGACGTGTCGATGACGATCGTCTATCTCGTCGTCGCAGCTTTGCTCGTGGTCGTCTACGGTGGCAGGAAGCTTTCGACCCGCGAGACGATTCCCGGCACGGAGCACGTGGGAGGCGTTCCAGCAAACCAGCTCAATACCTCCGAGACAGAGTAACCGATGCGCATCACTGAACGACTCGCTACAATCGCACCGAACCCGACGAATCCCTATTTTTTCGTTGTCATCTATCTCGGTTGGGCGTGGATTTTCTGGGGATTCATTATCCTGTCCGGAGAGAGCGTCTGGACGTTTCCGAACGTGATGTTGTTCTATGTTGGTGGACTCAGTCCAACAGTGGGTGGAATCGTACTGACCCACCGGGTAGGGGGATGGTCAGGACTGCGAGATCTCTGGGACCGGACCGTCAACACGCGTCGAATCGGCCCCAGGTGGTACCTGATCTGCATTTTCCTCCAACCCGCGATCACGGTCGTCGCGGCAGGTCTCGTACTACTCCTCGGCGCGTCGGATCAGCCATTGAACCCCTCGATAGCCGTGGAATCACTGGCCCTGCTCCTGACGTTTACGCTACTTGCAGGAGTGGTCGAAGAGATCGGATTGTCCGGCTACTTCGTCCATCGACTACTCGAGTTCCGGGGCGTCGTCGCGGTCGGCGTGATCACTGGAGTCGTATGGGCGACCTGGCACGTACCACTGTGGCTGATGGAGGACTACTACGGCGCGGCCACGATCGATCCGGATCCGTTCTACTTCTTTGGCGGAATGGTGTTTGTGCAGATCATCTACGCGTGGATCTACCACAACACAGCCAAAAGCGTTCTCGCAGCGATCATCTTTCACACGATGGTGAACGCCACCGGAGAGCTTCTCGGACCCGCTGACGTGGTAGAACGGTACGTCTTCTTCCTCACGGTCGTTCTCTGTTTGCTGATACTGATCGACGAACAGTGGATCACCGTCTCGGATATCCGGAACGAGATCAGGTACAGGAGGTAGTCCCCGTGGCTCTCGGACGAGAGCCAACATCCCATCGATATCGTGCGGGGTTCAGTAGGTTCACATCCCCACACTGGCATTAGTATCTAATACAAGAATCTTAGATATGTTTGTAAGAATAGAGTATTAGATGAGGTCTTGAGGAGTCAGCGGAGAGCGATCGAGCTACAGATCGCAGAACGTCGAGATGGTCGAGGGTTCGACCGAAGTCACTCGTCAGTCTCCCGTCGTTCCCCAGTCGAAGTTCTCGTGAATCCGTCGGCCCTCCTCGTTCAGCACGGGACCGACGACGTCGGTGACTTCCTCGAGGACCGTCGCCGCGCGAACCGGCGGCTCGTGACCGGTGAACTCGCCGATCTCGTCGCCGCCGACGCTGTAGACGACCCGATCGAACCCCGCACGGATCATCCCACCGGCACACATCGGACACGGCTCCGTGCTGGTGTACATCACCGTCTCGGCTCGCTCCTCGGGCTCGAGCTCCCGGCACGCTCGGTAGGCGAGGTGGAGTTCGGGGTGGCGTCGAACGTCGTCCTCGGTCACCACGCGGTTCGACTCGGACATGACGACTTCATCGTCGCGGACGAGGACGCTGCCGAACGGTCGATCCCCTCGAGTAGCGGCCTCGCGTGCGAGTTCGAGCGCGTCGTGCATGTGAGCGTCGTGGTCGAAGTCGTCGGTATCCATGGAGTCGCGTTCGCGCGGCGACGGCAAAAGGGATCGGCCTACTCGCTCGAGTCGTCCTCGAGGTACTCGATGAGTTCGATCCGTACGTCGCCGGGCGCGACGAAGAAGGCGATCCGCTTGTCGCCGTACACTGCGGGCTCCATGACGATCTCGACGCCGTCGTCGGCGAGCTGTGCGAACGTCTCCTCGATGCCGTCCTCGACGACGTAGCCGAAGTGAAGGAAGCCGAGCGGCTGCTCCTCGACGAGTCCCGCGGCCTCGTAGGGCGCCCGATCGAAGAGGTAGACGCGCTTGTCGGCGATGCCGAGAACGACCGCGTCGACGGCGAACTGGTCGTCCGACTCCGTGGCTCGGCGGCGCTCGAGGACCTCTGCGTCCAGGTGCTCGCGGTAGAACTCCGCGGCGGGCTCCGGCTCCTCGACCTTGATCGCGACGTGGAAGAACGACTCGGGTTCCATGAGTGCTACTGTTCCGGCTTCCAGATTAAGTTACTGGCGGACGGTTCGTCACATCCCCATCCGGGCCGAAAGATGGGTTTCGACGGTCGGGACTCACCCGTGCTCGGGCGACCGATTCGGCTGACGTTGCGTCGATAGCTCTGCCGACGCGTACCGGGACGGTGCCTCGACGCGAGGACGGCTCGATCGCGAATCGGAGGGGCGCTGTTGTCACTGCCGTAGCGGCAGCCTCGCCACTACGGTCGCCTTCTCGGTCGGCTTAACATAATCAAGGCCATCGGAATCGGTAATGACGACGGATACTCGATCGAAGACGGCCGCGGTCTGTGAAAACTGTGGAAAGGCGGTCGCCGCCCGGCTCTCAGAGGACGGGGAGATCCGCCCCATCGGATCGCGTCGCGGCTGTTCCTGCGGTGGGACCTCGTTTCGAACGCTGTAGGCTCTCCTCCAGCGCCCGGACTCGAGATCCGCCGTCGTCGCGTTCGCAACCGGTTAGCGAACAACGATGACCGGTGTCGGCGAGCGACGGACGACGGTCTCGGCAACGCTGCCAAGCAGAACGCGGGAGACGCCCTCTCGACCGTGGCTGCCGATGACGATGGAATCGTACTCGCCGTCGACCGCCTGGCCGACGATGACGTGGTTCGGTTCGCCGATGATCATCTCGGTCTCGATCTCACGGTCGCGCGCCGACGCCGTTTCGCTGGCCTCGTCGAGGAACTCTCGTCCCCGCTGTTTGGCCTTTTCGGCGTTTGGAACCCTGTCTTCCGGTTCCTCGAACGACGCCCAGTAGCCTCTGGGTGCCGGAACGACGTACAGCGCGGTGATCTCGGCGTCCGGGAACGTGTCGAGGGCGTACTCGAGTGCCTGTTCGGACGGTTCCGAGCCGTCGTACGCGAGGAGGATGCGTTCGGTCATACGCGAGAGTACGTCGGCGACAGACATAACAAGGGTTGATCAGCCTCAGTTGCTGGGATTTGACCCAAAGAACGATACCGGTCGAACGAGGATCGGGGCCGACGATCCGATCGCAACCTGGGCGAACGTATTCGGGAGAAACGGCTTCGACGAACGGCCGGTCGTTCCACGTACAGCGCGGACGAACGGATCCCACCACTATGACCACAACCACAACGATCGACCCCGAAACCTCGCTCGGACGGCTCGTCGGCGACCACCCGGAGTTCGCGGCCGTCTTCGAATCGCTCGGCATCGACTACTGCTGTGGCGGCGATACCTCGCTACGACGGGCCTGTACTGAAAACGACCTCGAGCTGGACACCGTCGTCGAGCGCCTGGCGACGACCGACTCGACCGACGAACTCGCCCCGGCGGAGGCCTCGATCACGGAACTCGTCGACGACGTCGTCGAAACGCACCACGACTACCTGCGTGCCGAACTCCCCTCCCTCGAGCGGACCGTCCGGAAGGTGGCCCGCGTCCACGGCGATACCCACCCCGAACTCGAGGCGATCGAGGCGACGTTTCTCGAGCTTCAGGAGGAGGTCACGCACCACATCGCCGACGAAGAGGAGACCGTCTTCCCCGAGATCCGGAAACTCGAGAACGGCGCGCCGCCGACCGCTCCGGAGGAAGCACGGATCCGCGAGGCGATCGCCCACCTCGAGGAGGAACACGACGACGCGGCCGCCCACCTCGAGGAGATACGAACCCTGAGCGACGGCTACGCCGTCCCGTCGGACGCCTGCACGAGCTACCGGAACATGCTCGATCGCCTGCAGCTCCTCGAGGCTGACATGCACCGACACGTCCACAAGGAGAACAACGTGTTGTTCCCGAGGGCCGAACGGGCGCTCGAGAGCTGTTGAAGCGGGAAATATTCGATTCCGGGGACGTCCACGATCCGTCGGCACGAACCCGAATCTCCGATAGCGATCCGTCCGAGCACGAATCCGGATCCGGATCCTGACGGGGCGCTTTCGACGGGGATCAGCGACTGACAGCCGCACAAATATACAACTGACTCGAACACGACGACACAGGCGGATGGTCACATAGCACATGGAGCTCGCGAACGCGTTACTGACCGGCACGAGGGGAATAGATCGACTAGAGTCGGTAGCCGACCGCCTCGAGGACGGAACGGACGCCGTCGCCACCGCCTCGGCGCAGGCCCGCCGAGCCGTCAGCGGGCGGGCCGCTGCCGCCGTCGATCGGGGTGCGGACGGACGCCGCGGTCGGTCCGACCCAGACGAAACGCTTCGCGAGCGCGTCCTCGAGCGCGTCGCCGACGAGGCGTGCAGCCGCGTCGTCGGTCGCTCCGCCGAGGAGCTGCGCGAACAGGCGGAGACGGACCGAGACGCGACCCTCGACCGGGCGCTCGAGGCGTTCCTGCGTCGGTACCGACTCGACGCGACGCGGCTCGACGACCAGACGCTGGCGGCGATCCGCGATCGGGTCGCGCCCGAGGCCGACCTCGACCCAGAGGAGCTGCTCGAGCGCATCGCCGACGCGGACGGCTCCGCGTCGGAGTCGAACTCGGGAACGGAGCCGACCGATCCCGCGGCTGCCGTCGCCGACGCCTACGGGACGTTCTGCGAGACGCTGGAGCTCGAGACGGATCGGTCGCCGAATCGAGTTCTCGAGGACGTCCTAGATCGGGACGCCGTCGAGGTCGCCCGGGCGCTCGAGCGGGGGCTCGAGGCGTCGCGGGCCGTGTCGGAGCAAACGGCCGAGCGACGGGGTGCGGACGCCGAGCCTCCGACTCCGCCGCAGCCGAGCCTCGCGGCGGATGCCGCCGGCGACGATCCGGACGCGACCGCTGGTTCCGCCTCGGTGGCGACCGCGGCGGCGCTGGCGGCGACGACGCTCCTATCGGACGACCTTGGGGATGGGCAGGCGCTGACCCAGCTGTTGCCGATGTTGGCCTCGGTGGGAGCGAGCGGTGACCGGTTCGGCGACGGCGTCCTCGGGTGGCGACTCCTCGAGCTGTTTTCGGGGTCGCTGACGACCGCCGACGCCGGCGGGATCGACCTCGGGTCGCTTCGCTCGAGGTCGGCGGGATCGAAGGCGCTGATCGCGCTATTCGTCGCGAACCTCGTCGCGATGAGTATCGGGGCGTGGGTCTCCCGGGAGAAGGCGCCGCCGATCCCCGAGGAGATCCGCGACCCCGACGGTGAGGCGATCGTCACGGCCGACCAGATACGGCTGGGGAAGAAGGCGTTCCAGGCCAACGGCCTGATGAACCACGGCTCGATCCTGGGCAACGGCTCGTACTTCGGGGTCGATCTGACCGCGGACGCTCTGGAGCTCAAAGCCGAGTACGTCCGCGAGTACTACGCCCACGAGCGGGGCGTCGACGCCGTCGAGGAGCTCGAGCCCGACGAGCGGGCGGGCGTCGTAGAGCAGGCCGAGCGGGAGTTCGACACCGACGCGCCCGAGGGGCCGTTCGCGAGCTACTCGGCCGCGGAGGCCTACGCCCACCGCCGCATCCGCGAGGAGTACGTCGAGCGCTACTACGAGGGCGACCCCGGTCGGGGCGTCCCGGCGGAGTTCGTCAACTCGGCCGACGAGGCCGAACGGATCGCCGACTTCGCCTGTTGGACGGCGTGGATGGCCCACACCGACCGACCCGGCTCCGATCACTCCTACACGAACGACTGGCCCTACGTCCCGGGCACCGGGAACCGCCCGACCGGGCAGGTGCTCGTCTGGAGCACGATCAGCCTCGTCCTGCTCATCGCGGGCGGCGGCGCGGGCGCCTGGGCCTACCACGCCTTCGACTTCGCCGAGCCGGCGACCGAGGTCGTCGACATCCCCTCGCCGGACGACGTGTCGATCACGCCGACTCAGTACGCCGCGGCGTGGTACGTCCCCGTCGCCGGCGCGCTGTTCGTCGCCCAGACGCTCGTCGGCGCGTTGCTGGCTCACTACTACGTCGAGCGGACCGGATTCTACGGCATCGGCGACGCGCTGGGAATGGACATCGTCTCCCTGTTGCCGTTCTCGGTCGGTCGTACCTGGCACATCAACCTCGCGATCCTCTGGATCACGGCGCTGTGGCTCGCGGGCGGACTCTTCCTCCCCGGGCTGTTCACGGACAGCGATCCGCCCCTGCAGGCCGCGGCCACGGCCGGGCTGCTCGGCGTCCTCGTCGCGACGACCGTCGGCGCGTTCGCGGGCGTCTGGCTCAGCTCGCAGGGAGCGTTCGCCTCGCCCGACGAGGGCGAGCTCTGGTGGTGGCTCGGCTCCGAGGGCCTGGAGTACCTCGAGGTCGGCCGACTCTGGAAGGTGCTGTTGCTCGTCGGCTTCGGTAGCTGGACGGGGCTCGTGTTGCGAAGCGTCCGCCGGATGGACGAACCCCCGACGGGGCTCGGCCACTTCATGACCTACGCGGGCGGCTCGATCGCGCTGATGTTCGCCGCGAGCATGCTCTACACGCCCGAAACCAACATCGCCGTCACGGAGTTCTGGCGGTGGTGGGTCGTCCACATGTGGGTCGAGGGCGTCTTCGAGTTCTTCGTCACGGCCGTCGTCTCGGTCGCGCTGGTCTCGATGGAGCTTCTGGACAAGGGCGACGCCGAGAAGGCGATCCTCTTCGAGGTGTTCGCGATCATGGGGGCGGGGATCGTCGGCGTCTCCCACCACTACTGGTGGGTCGGCCTCCCCGACATCTGGGTGCCGATCGGGACGACGTTCTCGACGCTCGAGTTCGTCCCGCTACTCTTTATCCTCTACCAGAGCTTCGGCGAGTACAGCGCGCTGAAAGCCCAGGGTGAGTCGTTCCCCTACACGCTGCCGCTGCTCTTCATCATCGGGTCGAGCGTCTGGAACTTCGTCGGCGGCGGGGTGCTCGGCTTCTTCATCAACCTCCCGGTGATCAACTACTACGAGCACGGCACCTACCTGACCGTCGCCCACGGCCACGCGGCTACCTTCGGCGCGTTCGGCCTGCTCGCGCTCGGACTCGGCACCTACGTCATGCGGGTCGTCACCCCCGAGGAAGCGTGGGAACCCACCTGGTTCCGCGGGGCGTTCTGGCTGACGAACGTCGGACTGGCGGTGATGACTATCGCGTCGCTGCTGCCGCTTGGCTTCCTGCAGCTCCAGACCTCCTACCAGGACGGCTACGCCGCGGCCCGCAGCCTCGAGTTCTACGAACAGGACCACATCCAGACGCTACTGTGGGCCAGAACCCTCGGCGACACGCCGATGATCCTCGGTGCGCTGGCCTTCACCGTCGGCGCGGTCCGACACCTCCTCGCCGCGCGGCGCGAGCACCGCGCAACCGGCTAACTGCTTCCGACTCCTCTTTTGGACACGGTCGCGTCACAGTGTGTGAGAGCGATCGGCACAGCGTCGACGCGAACGAGGACGTGGGAATCGCGGATGCGACGACGCTGCACTGGACGCTCGTTCTCGGCGGGTTCTTTCCGCTGACGATCGTCGGGTACGCCCTCAAATTCTTCCCCGTCACCGGGGCGCGGGTTCCCGGCGCGAACGAGCGGGGCGTCGCGGCGACGATCACCCTGCTGGCCGTCGGCGCCGCGGTTCAGGGAGTCGGCGTCGGCGGCCAGCTCGGAGCCGTCCGAACCGTCGGAATCGGGCTCTCGCTGGCCGGCGCGCTCGGCTACCTCTACCTCGTGGGCGGACGGTTCGCGAACTGAGCCGGAGTCCTCGCGACACTGGGAGCCGCTGCGGTCCGCGAGTGGCGGGAGTCACCGCTCGCGGACGAAGTCCCGCTCCGAGACGTTCCGCCCGCAGAAGACACACCCCGTCCCGAGCAGCTGTTTCTGGACCAGCGCGTCGACGACGACCCGCTCGCTGCAGTGCGAACACGCGAACTCGTACCGAGAGCTGTTAGCGCCCATCCTTTCGAATAGAACGATGATAACGAAACGCATGTTTGGGGGACCACAGTACGGTGGGAAACGTCCCCCGACCGGCGTTCGAAGCACTGCGGCGCGAAAGTGGGCGCCCTACTGTGATCGCTACTCGAGCGACACGTCGTCGCCTGGCGTACCTGACTGTAGCCCCCACGTCGCCTCGTCGAGTCCCGCAGCGTCGGCGCCGCAGCCGCCACAGCCCCGTCCGACGTCGCCGAAGGCGTCCTCGCTCCACTCCGTCACCTCGGGGCCGTCGGGGGCCCACTCCGGCTCCAGGGAGCGGGTCTCGAGTTCGTCCTCGACGAGAGCCGCGAGCAGGTCGGCAAGCGAAGCGTAGAACCCGTCGTCGCGCGTGCTGACCTCGTTCGCGAATCGCCAGAACCACCGTCCGAGGTGGTCCTCGAGGAACGAGCCGCGGGCGTCGACGACGGTCGCGACACCCTGGTCGTCGCCGCGCCGTCGGAGCCGCGCCTCCCGGAGACAGCAGTGCCCGAGAAACTCCGTCAGGTAACAGAGGTGGTCGCCGCGGTACGGCATCGCCTCGCCGAACATCTCGCGTCGGCCCAGCGGAAACTGCTGCCGGATATCGTGGGGAGACGGGAGTAGGCGTGCGATCGGTCGAACGACGGGCAGACGAGAGCTGACTCGTCACCGTCTCGCCGACGGCCAATCGGTCGCCGTACCTCGGACGGATCGCGACGGTTGCATCGCGTTCCCAACCTTCGGGGATCACAACTGATTATTACCCTACCGAGAATCAGACTCCATACGTGTCACAGTCAGAGCAATACGAGCGAGCCAGGTCAGACTCTGACAGCGACTGGCACTCGCGCTCGCTCGAAGACGTCTACGCGGATCTGAAGACATCACGAGATGGATTAGATCCGGAGGAAGCGCGTACCCGCCTCGAGCGCGAGGGACCGAACGAGATCGAGGCGAGTGAGGGCACCTCCCCGCTTCGAATCCTGCTCGAGCAGTACACCTCGGCGCTGATCTGGGTGTTGATCGTCGCCGCGGTCGTGATGGCTGGCGTCGGACACCTGATCGACGCTGGCGTCATCGCAGGTATCGTCGTCTTCATCACGCTCTTTGGCTTCCTGCAGGATTACCGGGCCGAACAGAGCATCCAGGCGCTGAAGGAGATGTCGACGACGTACGCGCTCGTCAGTCGCGGTGGCGAGAAGCGCGAGGTCGACGCTACGAAACTCGTACCTGGCGACGTGATCTTCGTCGAATCGGGTGACATCGTTCCGGCCGACGCTCGCATCGTCGAGGAGTCGAACCTGAGCGTCGACGAGGCGGCACTGACCGGGGAGAGCGTCGGTGTCTCGAAGGAGGTCGGTGACGTTGCCAGAGAGACCTCGCTGGCCGAACGCGAGAACATGCTCTACAAGGACACCGTCGTCGAACGCGGTTCGGGGACGGCAGTCGTCGTCGAGACCGGTCCCGAATCCGAGATCGGCCAGATCGCGACCGCGCTCGAGGAAGCCGAGGATCGCGACACGCCGTTCCAGGCCGAGATGGATCGACTCGGGAAGCTCATCGCGGTCGGCGTCGTCGGGATCGTCTCGATCATCGCGATCACCGAACTCGTCGTCGGCGACACGGCGCCGCTACAGGTGTTCCTGACGGCTGTCGGGATCGCCGTCTCCGCAGTACCGGAGGGACTGCCCGCGGTCGTCACGCTCTCGCTGGCACTCGGCGCCCGGCGGATGGCCGAGAAGAACGCGCTCGTCCGTCGACTCCCGATCGTCGAGGCGCTGGGCTCGGTCGACGTCATCTGTACGGACAAGACGGGGACGCTCACCGAGGAGGAGATGACCGTCCAGCGGATCGTTGCCAACCGCGAAACCTACGAGGTGACCGGTACCGGCTACGGCACCGACGGCGAGTTCCTCCGGGACGGCGACCCCGTCGGCGAGGATCGCGTGGCCGAAGTGTTGCGCTGTGGGATGCTGTGCAACAACGTCGACGTCGGAACCCGCGAACGGGACGAAGCCGACGGTGGGGACGCGACCGCCGACGCCGGAACGGAGGAGCGAACGTATCTCGGCGACCCAACTGAGATCGCGCTGTTCGTCGCCGCGCAGAAAGCTGGGTTCGACCACGACGAACTCGACGAGGCGTACCCCCGGACCGGCGAAGTCGATTTCACCTCGGCACGAAAGCGGATGACGACCGTCCACGAGACGCCCGATGGCGACACGGTCGCGTACACGAAAGGTGCCCCCGAGACCGTCCTCGAGCGCTGTACCCGCGAACTCGTCGACGGCGAGATCGTCGAGCTGACCGACGAGCGCCGTCGGGAGCTCGAGGCACAGACCGACTCGTTCGGCGAGGACGCCCTTCGTGTGATGGGGTTTGCCTACCGACCGGAGGTCCCCGACTCACAGACCGAGAACCCGGACGAGACCCTCGAGGAGGAGCTGGTCTTTTTGGGACTACAGGGGATGCTCGACCCGCCCCGGCCCGAAGTACCGGACGCGCTCGCGGGCTGTCTCGACGCCGGGATCGACGTCGTGATGATCACCGGCGACAACGCCGTTACCGCACGGGCGGTCGGCAAGGAAGTGGGACTGCGATCGACGCGCGTGATCACCGGGCCCGAACTCGAGGAGATGAGCGACGAGGAACTCGCCGACATCGTCGAGGACGTCGACATCTTCGCACGCACCTCACCCGAACACAAGACCCGCATCCTCCAGACGCTCCAGACCAAGGGACACACGGTGGCGATGACCGGCGACGGGGTCAACGACGCGCCCGCGGTCAAGAACGCCGACGTCGGCGTCGCCATGGGGATCCGCGGAACGGACGTGACCGAGCAGGCCTCCGACATCGTCTTGCTGGACGACAACTTCGCGACGATCCGGGACGCGGTACGGGGCGGTCGACGCATCTTCGACAACGTTCGCAAGTTCGTCAACTACCTGCTTTCGGGCAACGGCGGCGAGGTGACGATGATCTTCACGGGGACGCTGGCGGGGCTCGGGCTCGTCATCACCCCGATCCAGGTGCTCTGGATCAACGTCGTCACCGACGGCATCCCGGCGCTGACGATGGGCGTCGATCCGGCGGCCGACGACATCATGGAGCGGGAGCCGCGACCGCCGGACGAGGGAGTCATTACGGAGCGGATCGTGACCTCGATCGTCGGCATCGCGCTCTTCATGACGCTCTGTCTGCTCCCGCTGTTCACGCTGAACTTCTACGGCGAGCTGATTCCGGGGTACGACGTCACCGGAGCGATGCTGGGCTGGAGTCCCGACTACGACGTCGGCCGCGAGCTCGCTCAGACGATGGTGTTCACCGGCTTCGTCGTCTTCGAGATCGTTCGCATCCAGGCGATCCGGTTCCGGTACGGTCTTGGAATCGGCTCGAACCGGTGGCTCGTACTCGCCGTCGGCGTCGCGATGGCGCTGCAGTTGCTCGTGCTCTACACGCCGACCGGGCAGCTCCTGTTCGACGTCGAACCGCTCGCGCTCGTCCACTGGGCCCAGATCGCGGTCGCAGCGGCCGTCTTCGCGCTGCTGATGGCGATGTTCGTCAAGGTGCAGGATCGGTACTTCGAGCGGTACTGAGCGGAGCGGTGGCCGTCGGCACCGTGTTTCCCGCCACGGCGAGGTCACCAGCGCGGCGGTCAGTACTCGAGGTCCAGCACCGTCGCGAGGACCTCGGGGAGGTCCGCGAGCTGGCGAGGAAGCAGAAAGCGCTCGCGGACGCGTACCCGGCCGTTCTCGCCGAGGCTCGTTCGCAGGCGCTCGTCCTCGAGCAGCGCGACGACGCCGTCGGTAACGCCCGGAACGTCGTCGGGGTCGACGAGATAGCCGTCGTGGCCGTCCTCGACCTGCAGCGGGATGCCGCCGACGTTCGACCCGACGACGGGCGTGCGCTTCCAGAGCGCCTCCGAGACGACCAGCCCGAACCCCTCGCGAAGCGACTTTTGGACGACGATGTCGGACTCCCGTTGCAGGACGTTCACCGTCGCGTCCGGAAGATCGGTCAGCACGTGGACGTCCGGGTCGGCGACCGCTTCCTGGGCGATCCGTTCGTACAGCTCCATCCCCTCCGGATCGTCCCCGGCCATCCCGCCGGCGAGCGCTAGCTGGAGGTCCGGCACCGCCTCGCGGGCTCGACGGTACGCCGCGAGCGTCCCGAACTGATCCTTCCACGGGTCGAACCGGGAGACCTGCGCGACGACCGGTGCATCGAACGAGAGGGGCTCGAGCCGATCGCGTTCGGCGGCGACCGTCTCCTCGTCGAGCGACCGGTTCTTGTCGGCGAGCGGGTCGATCGAGGGGTGGACGACGCTCGCTCCCGAAACGTCGACCGATCCGCCGTACGTTGATCGGCTGAAAACAGCGTGATCGAACCGGTTTGCGTACTCGGAGACGAACGCGAGGTGCTCCTCGGAGGGCGCGGTGAGATCGACGTGACAGCGCCAGACGGTCGCCGCGTTCGGCATCGTCTTCTCGAGCCGATCGATCGTCCCGAGGGGCTGGGGATCGTGGATCACGATGACGTCGTACCCGTCCTCGATCTCGGTCGCGTTTCGATCGGTGACCTCGGCGTACGCCTCGATCGACCGATCCGGGAGCGATGGAGCGTGCATCTCGTCGGTCTCGGTACGACGACCGTGCTGGTATCGGTTGCGGGGACGGGCAAGCCGCGTGCGGCGCGGTCCGCCATCCGATTCGGGACTAGCGGGGTCAAACGGTCAACACCGGTCGGTCGGCGGTTCGAACGATCCGCTCGGCGACGCTGCCGATCCGATCCGTCCGCGTGTGACTCTGCCCCTGGTAGCCGATCACGATCAGGTCCGCGTCGAGTTCCGCCGCCTTCTCGCGAACTTCCTCCCAGGGGCGGCCGTGACAGACGGTCCAGCGACAGTCGACGTCGGCGCTTGCCGCCCGTTCGCCGACCGTCTCGAGCATCGCGGCGCCGCGGTCCTCGAGGTCGTCGAGGACGAGTTCGGTGCTGCTCAGCGCAGGCTCGCCGTAGCGGTGGGTTTCGACGCAGTACAGAGCGTGGACGTCAGCGCCGTATCGATCCGCGAGCGTGAGCGCGTGGTCCACCGCCCGGTCGGCCGGCTCGCTTCCGTCGGTCGGGACGAGGATCGTGTCGTGCATCGGCGTCGGACTCCACACCGAAGGGGTCCAAATAGGTAACACCGGGCGCGTTGACAGGTTGGGCTCGGCGATCGCGGTCGATCGATCGGAGCTCCGCTCGAGCGCCGGGGGTGCGCATCGGTCATCGACCGTCAGCTCGTATCGGAAGGTCGGCGCCGTCGGTCGCTACTCGTCGGCCGGCTCGAAGGCGGGTGGAAGCCCCTGGTGTTTGATTCCCGTCTGCTCGTCGATCCGGAACTCGTAGACGGCGACCTCCCCGGAGTGCGACGCCGACTCGAGGAGGCTCGGCCGCCACGCGTCGGCCAGCACCTCCTCGAGTCCCTTCCACGACGACTCCGAGACGGTAGAGATCCGCCCCGACAGGAGGACGCTCTCCCAGTTGTACGCCGTGTCGACCGAGAACGCGAGAAAGCTCGCGCCCTCGGCCCGTTCGGTTAGCGCCTCCTTTCGGCTGTTCGAACCGAGGAGGTACGTAAAGTACAGGTGAGAGTCGCCGTCGTAGCCGAACGACAACGGAAGGAGGTAGGGTGCACCTTCGTCGGGAAGCCCGAGAACGCCCGTCTTCCGAGTCGAGAGGAAGTTTCGAATCTCGCTGTCGTCCATTTCGACCAGTCCGTACTCCCGCAGTTCGTCGACTGACATGTTCGACTAGTCGCGGACTGGCAACGAAAAACCCACCTACGGTCCTCGCCCGGTGAGGATCGACTACGGAGTGTGCGTACCCGACCGCCGGCGGGACGTCGGTCGCTACTGAATCGACGAGATCTCCGCATCGACCGCCTCGAGAACGCTCGAGACCAGGTCACAGCGGTAGTACCGAACCGTCCTCCCGTGTCGGTCGTAGTCGACGAGTCCGATCTCTCCGAGCATCGGCAGGTGGACGTGGTGCAGTTCTCCCTCCCACCCGTCGTCGCCCGTCGCGGAGACGGCTCGAGCCAGTTCGTCGACCGTAATCCAGTTCTCGTCGGACGCCTCCAGCACCGAGACGATCTCGCGACGACGCGCGCTGGCGAGGGTGCGAAGGACGTCGTCCGTCTCGCAGGTCCGGTGCACGATCCCGTTCTCGTCGAGGAGCGGACACTCACTCATGGTCGGTTGGTTCTACAACGGGCGGTGGGCGTAAAGTCCCCCGCAGGAGTTCCTACGGTGCGAGAATATCGGGACCGGGATCCGTTTTCGAGGTGAACGCCAACCGAACCCGCTCGGCCCTCGAGTCCGGGCGTTCGATCGTTCGTCCGGTTGGCCGCAGTCACCGTCTCTCGAGGAGGATTCTCCGTTCTGATTACATATGTACCTGCGTAATTTACGTTCCGGCTGGAAAACCGGGCCACAGCCGCTTCGAGCGTCCCTCAGCGAGCGATGTGGTCCGGGTTGCCGGCAGGAACGCAACTCGAGGAGCCGTCGGGACGAGACGACGGCTATCCGTCGTGGTCGACGTCGGTGTCTTTCTCCGTGCGAACCTCGATCCTGCCAGCCATCGACTCGGGGCGAGCCCCGCAGGCGTATTCGGCGAGTCCCAGGTCCGCCCGAACCCGGAGCGTTTGCGTCTCCCCCCGCGTTTCGATCGGCTCCGTCCGATGTCGCTCGATGATCGCTCCGTCAGCGTCCCGGAGTACGAAGGCGTGCGGTTCGCCGTTACCGTTTTTCACGGTGATCTCGTACTCCCGGTTCTCGAAGAGGACGAGCGTCGGATTCCGCTCGCCGGCGATAGCGTCGGGCTCGAGGCCCCGCCATCCGTCGGCGTCGCCCTCGAGGACGATCTCCTCGACGCCGCCCCACGCGTCGTGAACCGCCGCCGGCTCGGTACACCCCCCGAGAGCGACCGTTCCGCCCGCAGCGACGAGGAACCCAAACAGCGTCCGACGCCCGCACCCGCACGGGTCCCCCGAAAACGGATCGGCGAGCGAGAGACGCTCCGCGAAGCGGGTCGGGAGCCGGTCGGAGAGGGTTCGGTTCCGTCGTGGGACGCCGATCGGATCGGTCGGGAGAGCAGTTCGCATCGGGTGGGCTGGCTACGGCGAGCGAGGTAAACCGTTTTGCACGACGACTGCACTGACACGACGGCGTATCTGTTCGCTCCCGAGAACGGCTCGCTGCTGCCGCGAGCCGCGACAGGTCCATCCGTCGGCTCCGCGAATGGGGAACGTGAATCCGAGAGAACGACGGCCGAGGAGCCGCGTCCCAGCTTTCGGCCGGCACCTCACGCCGTGGGGGTTTCCCGTTTGCTACCTCGGTTGGGCGTACCTCTGGTGGCTCCCGATCGTGCTCTCGGGCGACTCCGTCTGGACGTTCCCGAACGCCGTCCTCTTCCTCGTGGGAGGATCGAGCCCGCTGGTGGCGGGGCTCTCCCTGCTGTGGCTGACGAGCGGCCGGGACGGCTACCGCGACCTTCGTCATCGACTGGTCGAAACCGACCGTATTCGGCCCCGCTGGTGGCTGGTGATCGTGCTGCTGTACCCGGCGTTCACCCTGGTGGCGGCTTCGGTCGCGGTCGGTACCGGTTTCACGTCCGCGCCGCTCGAGGTCGTCGAGCCGCAGCGACTCCTCGAGCCGGGATCGCTCGCCCTGCTACTGGCCGTCGCGCTCGTTTTTCCCGCAGTCGAAGAGATCGGGCTGCGCGGCTACTGGTTCGATCAGCTGCAGGCACGCTGGAGCGCGCTCGTGGCGAGTCTGATTCTCGGGGTCGTCTGGGCGGCGTGGCACGTGCCGCTGGTCTACATGGTCGGCTACTACGACGAGACGACGTTCCAGCCGGAGCTGTGGTGGTGGCTCCCGAGTATCGTCCTTACCGCGATCATCGGGACGTGGGTGTACAACAATACTCGGCGAAGCGTCCTCGCGGTGATCGGCCTCCATTTCGTCGGTAATCTGACCGGGGAGACGATGGGGTTCGCAGGCGAGGTGTACCCCGTCGTCCACCTCGGAACGGCGCTCGTCGCGGTCTGTCTCGTGGTCGTCTGGGGTCCCGAATCGCTCCGCGGGTGGGACCGTTCGAAGCCGAACGCAGGATTCGTCGAGCGGTCGAGCTGACGGTGGATTCGAGTCGTGACTCCTCAGCCGTCCGTTCGATCGAACCGGGGCTCGCGACCTCCCGGCTCGGCGACGATCCACCAGTCGACGTCCGCCGACGGGTGTCGCTTCTCGACGTGTTCCCGGAGGAGTTCGCCCGTCGGAACGTTCGCTCCGCAGAGATCGCACCGGTGGTGATGGTGGTCGGGCGAGAGGAGATGGTCACCCTGGCCGTCCCGGTGGATTCGCGGCGGGACCGCCCTCGAGGCAGACTCGTCCGAGACGATCGCGCGTCGAAGCCGAACCGCCAGCCGATCGAAGTGCAGAAATTTCGGGTGGTCGACGACAAGCTCCGACAGAATCGCAAACGGAATCGCGATCAGGACGACGACGCCGATCACCTCGAGGGTCACCGCCGCATCCGTCGCGATGACGACCGCGAGGACGTCCTCGGTAACGCCGAAGACGATACCGATGACGAAGAACTCGAGGAGTCGTTTGAGTCGCTCCGCGTTCATGGCTTCTCTCACCTCGAGCGGACGGATGAAGCTTTCACGACACGGGCCGACGGCGGTTCGAACCGCAGTACGCGATACTGTCGGACGGCAGTCGGCGAACGGTCCGTCGCCAGCACGGACGGCGGTATCCACCGACGCTCGCTTCGATGCGGAAGACGGCCAACCCTCGTCGGAAAGCGAAAGTCAGGGAGCACGCAGGGTCACGAGCACACCCTCAAGCAACTATGTAGCTCGTTCTGGAAGCGACGAGTGGTGGAAACGATGCCAGTCGAGAATCTCGCACGAAGCGACGTCGTCACGGCCACGACGGACGAACCGATACACGAACTCGCGGCGACGATGCGCGACGAGGACGTCGGGAGCGTCGTCGTCGTCGACGGCGACGAGCCCGTCGGTATCGTCACGGACCGCGATCTGACGATCCACGCCCTCGCCGAACGGACCGATCCCGACGATCTCAGCGCCGAGGACGTGATGTCGGACGACCTCCAGACGATCGATCACGACGCCGGGTTCTACCGGGCAACGGAACTGATGAGCGAACGCGGCGTCCGCCGGCTCCCCGTGACGAACGCGGACGGCGAACTGAACGGAATCATCACCGTCGACGACCTGAACGAACTGCTCGCCGACGAACACGGGCAACTCGCGGAGGTCGTCCGAGCGCAGCGGCCGCCGTACTGAGACACCGTCGAGGCGCCGCTGGTCCCCACGGTTCGTAGCTGGCGGTGAGCTGCGTCCGGGCGACGACGCGCCCGTCTATTGCCTCCTCGAGGTCGAAGCACGCATTGAGCGCGTGCAGTTTGAACCGGTAGCCGTGCGGTTCGTCCGGTGGATCGGGACCGTCGTAGCCGATCTCGCCGAAGCCGTTCTCGCCCTCGATCGCCTCGTCAACGGTCCAGCCCTCCGGTATCGTCGCCGTCTCCGGAGAGACGTTCCAGACGAGCCAGTGAGCCCAGATCCGACCCGCCGGCTCGACCGCGTCCGGATCGTCGACGACAAGGGCGAGCGAGTCGGCGTCGGTCGGAACCGCGGCGATTTCGAGCGGGGGTTGAGGTTCGCCCCGTTGCGTCCGTACTGGTGGGGATCCGTCCGCCGTCGTCGAACGCGGGGCTCTCGAGGCGGAGGTCTCCCTCCTGTGTGGTCTCCGAGAGCACCGGATTGTCGTCGCTGTCACCCTCGTCGCCGGTGAAGTCGTCGAGGCAGTCGGCGAACCAGGCGAGTGCTGCGACTGCGAACGTCCGCCGCATGAGCGGTCGTGTGCTGTGCGCTCGTCGACTCACACACCTTCCTGGAGGAACCGTCCCTCCTGTTCGTAGATCGCCACCAGCTCCTCGATGAACTCCTCGAGGGTCTCGCCGTCCTCGAGGTGGCTCTCCATTCGCTCCGCGAGTTCGTCGTCGAGTTCGACTGTTCGGGTCATCGGGGACGACCACACCGCCCAGGCTGATAAACCACTACCCGCTCGGTGCTCGACTCGTTCGAGCGGATTCGACGAGTTCGGGGATCGGCCGTCCGTACGTCCGGCGTTGCGGACGGTTCGTCACAGAAGATCAGCAGTTTCGAGGCGGAGCCCCCGACCTCAAGGAGTGAGGGCTTCCGACTGGTCGGAAGTGCGAAGCGAGTAGGCCGGGGAGGAAGCCGACACTCCACGACACACTAACCCCCGACTCCCGAACTATTAATTATCGTCTGCATAGCGTCTGAAATATGGAGGTCAGACGTACTGCGCCGGTCAAACTCGTCGTTCTCGACGAGTACCACGACGACCTCCACGAAACCGCCGAGCAATTCCTCTACTGTGCGAACGAGGCCAGTGACTACTGCTGGGACAACACCGACTACAAAGACTGTATCACCTCGAACGTGAAAGCCAGAGATGCGTTGTACGACCGTCTCCGCGAGGAAACAGACCTCACGGCAACCTCGTCCAAGAAGCCATCCGGCGTGCCGTCCACGCTGTCGATAGTGGCGTTGACCGCTGGAAAAAGGGCAAACGGACGAACAAACCTGAATTCACCTCATGGAGCATGGTCTACGACAAGCGGAGTGCGACGTTCTACCGGAACAAAATCTCACTCTCGACAGTGAACGGACGAGTTGAGTGTGAGTTTGAGTTGCCAGCAGACAGTCCAACACCGTACGAGGAATACGTTCTCTCGGAAGACTACGAGTTTCGGACGAGTACACTCCAGTACGACCAAGACACCGACGAGTTTTATTTCCACGTCAAAACACGGAAGATAGAGACAGACGGTGAAGCTGTTGAAATTGAGGCTACGGACGATGCCGAGCACCAAACTGTCCTCGGGATCGACCTCGGTGTGAACAGTCTCGCTGTCGCCAGTACAGGCACATTCTGGAGTGGTAACGAATACGACCACTGGATACAAGAGTTCGAGAAACGCCGGGTGGAGATGCAACAGCGCGGGACACAAGACGCTCACAACGCCTTGCTTCGGCTTGGAAAACGAGAACGAGCATGGCGCAAACAGTACATCCACACGGTCGCCAACGAGATCGTTACCGAAGCGGTTGACAACGACTGCGACGTGATTATATTTGAGGATTTGACGGACATTCGAGAGCGACTGTCACACGCAGACTGGCATCACGTCTGGGCATTCCGCCGTCTTGTCGAGTACGTCGAGTACAAAGCACCAGAACGCGGTGTCGCGGTTGAACAGGTCGAGCCAGACCACACGAGCCAGCGGTGTTCGCACACTGACTGTGGCTTCACCCACGAAGACAACCGTGACGGCGAGCAGTTCCAGTGTTTGAAATGCGGGTACGAGATCAACGCGGACTACAACGGCGCGAAAAACGTCGGACTGCGGTACATGCGGAAGCGACAGCACAGACTGCGTTCCTCGCCCATGTCGGGGGGCGCAGACGCACCAGTAGACGTGCGTGTAAATGGTGGGATGTTGAACGGCAACGGCTATCGGCCAACCGCTGACAGCTGATTGCCGGGAGTCCACATCAAAGCCCCACCCTCAACGAGCGAACCGCGTATGCGGTGAGCGAAGTAGGGTGGGGTAGTTTACTTCGAAACGGTCGTCACCCGGAGTCGGCGCCGTCTGGGGCCGTCGCAGTCGACGAACAGGATCGCCTGCCAGGTGCCGAGCGCGAGTTCGCCGTCGACGACGGGAACCGTAACGCTCTCGCCGAGCAGCGTCGCTCGCAGGTGTGCGTCGGCGTTGTCGTCGATCGCGTCGTGGGCGTACCCCTCGCCGCGCGGGACGAGACGCTCGAGTGCGTTCTCGATGTCCGAGAGGAGTCGGTCCTCGTGTTCGTTGACGATCACGCCGGCCGTCGTGTGCGGAACGTACGCGGTACAGAGCCCGTCCTCGAGCTCCGTCGGGATCGCGTCGGCGACGTCGGCGGTGACGTCGACGATATCGACCCGCTCGTTCGTTTGAACGTCGAGCTGCATGGCCGACCCCACGACCGATTCCGTGATAGTCCTGCCGGCGCGAACGGTCGCGCTCACCGCGTATTTGTTCGGCGGCGACGAAGGAACCCGTATGGTTCCATCGGACGGCGGCTGGGTCGCGCTGTTCTCCGGCGGAAAGGATTCCTCGTGGGCGCTGTACCGAGCACTGGAGGCAGGCCACGACGTTCGCCGGCTCGTCGTCGTTCGCCCTCCGGAGGGGGCCCACGCGTACCACGCCCCGGCGACGTCGGTCGCACGGCTGGCTGCGGAGAGTATCGGTATTCCTACGGTCGACGCGGGGCTTCCCTCGACCGATATCGAACCGCCCGACCTGCGACCGGCCGCGGAGGAGGGAGGAGTCGTGGAGGGCGCACTCGAGCCGCTGGAGGTCGCGCTCGAGCGCCTCGACGACGAGTTCGACGGCGGACTCGCCGGGGTCGTCGCCGGCGTCGTCGGAAGCGAGTTCCAGGCCGACCGCCTGCGATCGCTCTGTGACGGACTCGATTGTGACTTTTTCGCGCCACTGTGGCGAGCGGCGCCGCGGGAGCTCGCAGCAGAGATGATCGACGGTGGCCTCGAGATCGTGATCGTCGAGGTATCGGCTCCCGGGTTCGACGCAGACTGGCTCGGACGACGGCTGGATCGGGCAGCCCTGGCCGATCTGGAGGCGCTCCGCTGCGATCACGGGACCCACCTCCTGGGCGAGGACGGGGAGTTCGAGACGGTCGTCACCGACGGCCCGCACATGGCACGTCCCATCGCGCTCGAGTTCGAACGGGAGTGGGACGGGGAGTGGGGTCGGCTGCGGATCACCGACGCCCGACTCGAGTAACAGGACTCGAGCCGTTCGGACGGTCTTTCCTGTCGGCAGTACGATCCGCTCGACTCGGCGACCGACACTCGCTCGACCTGCAGGCGTCAGGAGTCGGCTCGGACCTCCTTTCGTCCCGTCATCGTCTCGGGCTCGAGCCGGAAGAAGCGAAACCGCACCTCCTTCGGCGGTCGCTCGAAGACGTCGACGAGCGGGATCTCGACGGCCCACATTCCGTGGAGGTCGCCCGGATCGAACGGAGCGTCGGTAATCTCCTCGAGTTCGCCGCTGGCGACGACGCTTCGCCAGCCGTCGTCGGTGTTTCGGTGCGTGACGAACGATACGGACCGATCGACGAGTTCGGCCTTCCTGCCCTCCTTTGGCATCGAGAGTCGGTAGTAGAGCGCCCCCTCGTTCGGGTTGTACCCGTAGGAAACGGGAATCGAGACCGGAGGTTCGTCCGCTCCCGTCGCGAAGGAGATGACACCGATCCCGCCTCGACCGAGAAACTCGCCTATCTCGTCGGCGCTCAGCTGGAGCCAGCGCAGACCTTGCATACCGGTACACAGGCTTCGGGAATAGAAAGTACCCCGTACAGGGAAACGGGACGTTCACAGCGACGTGAACGAAACGGCCAAGCGTCGGCTCGAGTGCAGACACTCACGGAAACGCACTCGCTCGAGTCGCCTTTCGGGCTACGGCTTTACCGGTTCACACGCCGTAGAACCCGCACATGGTCGACAATTCGGTCCGAGTCGGCGTCCTGAGCTTCCACGACAGCAAGGAGTCGAAGGCGATCTGTAACGCCGTCGAGGAGCTCGGCCACGAGCCCGTCTGGCTCCGCGAGAACAACCTCCTCCTGCGGTTTGCGGACGGCTCGTTCGTCCTCGAGCCGGACGTGGACGTAGTGATCAACCGCCTGCTGCTGTCGACGGCGACCCAGCCCGTCGAGGCCGTCGGAATCGCGAACGCGATCGCCCGCTTCCGGCCGATGGTGAACGATCCCGACGCCGCTGCCCTCGCCTCCCACAAGATCGCCGCCGCCGCGGCGATGGTCGCAGCGGGCGTTCCGGTCCCGGAGACGGCGCTGGCGATGGGAACGACGACGGTCGGACGGATCAGCCCGACGTTCGGCGAGGAGTTCGTCTACAAGACGATCGTCGGAACCCACGGCGGCGGTGCGTGGAAGGTCCGCCAGAACGATCTGCTCACCGGGACCGTGGGCACACGTCGTGCGTTCCTGCAGGAACTCGTTCGCACGGACCGCGAGCGAACGCGGGACCTCCGCGTCTACGTCGTCGACGGACGCGTCGTCGGCGCGATGTACCGCTACGCCGACGACGAGGAGTGGCGGACGAACGTCGCACGCGGCGGATCCGTCGAGGACGCGACCGACGCGCTCCCCGACGCCGTCGCGGGGATCGCGACGGCTGCGGCGTCCGCGGTCGGACTGGACTGTGCCGGCGTAGACCTCATCGAGGGCGAGGATGGGTGGTACGTTCTCGAGGTCAACCCGACCGCCGGATTTAGGGGGCTGTTCCGCGCGACGGGGCGGAGTCCGGCGCCCATTATCGCGAAGGTCGCGATCGAACGCGCCGGGGGATCGGTCGACGACGAACTGGTCGAGCGGTTACAGGCAACGCTCGACGACTCGGTTCCGTCGTGTGTCCCGAGCGACGTCGAGCCGTTCGGCAGCGACGCACCGGTCGTCGGGCTCACCGAGCGCGTCGTCGTCAGCGGTACGACCGACACGAAGTCAGTGGCGGGCCGGGCCGAACCGATTAACGCGCGAACCCGGATCGACCTGCAGCTCGCGGCCGCGATCGGCGCGGGCCCGATCCAGGTCGGAACCACCGGCTCTGTCGAGAACGGCCACCGTCGGCGGCCCGTCGTCGACGTCGTCGTCGGCGTCGCCGGAACCGAGCGAACCGTCGACGCAATCGTCGAGGACCGGGCCGGAGACCCCTACCCGCTCCTGCTCGGGCGCGACGTGCTCGCCGAGTTCCGGATCGATGTCGCCAGCAGGTACGGCGGTCGGATTGCCGATTCCCTCGAAGAGTAAGGAGTTACGTTTTGGACGGTCGCTGGAACGCAGCGTCGTCGTCGAGGAGGTCGTCACCGACGCGGCAGCGGAGTGGTTCGACGAGACACTGGCGTAGCCGCTTCGAGGGCATCGAAAAGCGTCGACGGGGTGTCGTCGGTTCGCGCTCCTCCGTCTCTACCGCTCGCTCTCGAGGACGCGCTCGTACAGGTCCAGGACCGGGTGGTATCGGTCGCGGTGACTGTCGGGAAGCTCGCGGACGACGTCGTAGCTGTCCTCCGAAACGACGACCGTTCGCGGAATTCCCTGCCAGTCCTCGCGATGGCCGAAGAACTCCCGTTCGATCCCGTACCGGCCGCTCTCGTCGACGTAGGCGACGCGAGTCACCGGGAGATCCAACCGCGTGTTCGGAACCGAGACCTCCTCGAGCGAGCGGGCGACGGCGGCGAACCGACATCCCGATCGCTCGGTATCGGCGTCCTCGAGCCGGCGGATCGTCGGCTCGTCGATCAGCGCGACGTCTCGATCGGGGGCGCTACCGGCGGTACGTTTATTACTGTCTCTCGTTTTCGTATTCATGTTCTCTGAGATCCCGGAGGACACGAGGTCCGCTGTTGGCGCAGCGGGCCGGGATTCTCTCCCGACGTACCTCGAGTAACTAGTCGATACTCTAGCGAGCCACGGCTATAAATCTGTGCCGTTCGTTTCAGTCTACGGACTATTGGAAAATCGGCATACGAGATATGGTTTTCATCACCATACCATAACATATCTATCATTATTTCCGAGGGTGGGGAGCGACGGTCGCCTACACGGATCTGAGCGGTCGACGTCGGTCGCTGTTCGGTTCGAACGACGCAGTAGTCCCCGGGGCAAAGACGAAGCAATCGGCGCGGAGAGAACCCGTTCGTTCGACGTGATGGCTTCGAGCGTACGGGGTGGGCAGCGGATCGTTTCACAGCCGATGCTCCCGCCCCGGAGAAGCGGATGCGAACCGGAACGTGTTACTGACGGCCGTTTCGGCCGGGCACCTCGAGCGCGGCGGTGAGACGTTCGAACAGTCCGGGTCGATGGGCGCCGACGCTCTCGGTCGTGTCGTACTCGGACTCGAGCGTGCCCTCTCCGTCCTCGTCGAACGTCAGCACCGTCAGCTCCGAACTCTCCGCCTGCCTCGCGACGTCGGTCTCGACGGTTCCCGAGGTCGTCACGACGACCGGGTGTGCGCCGACCGACTCCGCGAACGCGCGGAACTCGTCGACGCGTTCGGTGTCGGGCGTCTCGTGGATGCTAACGATTCGTCGTTCGCCCATCAGACCGTCCTCGGCGAGGACGTGAACGCGTCGGGACTCTCCGTCGTCGACAGTGGCGTCGATCTCGGTCTCGAAGCGACGCTCCTCTAACGCCTCCGCAGCCGTTCGACGGGCCGCCTTCTGGCGGTCGAGCCACGTCTCGCCCTCCGGAGTGAGCGTGTACCGGTACAGTACCCGTTCGATCGTCTCCAGCGGGGGGAACATCGACGAGCACTCCCGACACCGAAGTCGGTCGTCCGGGACGTCGAACGACTCGGTACACTCCTGGCAGCTGTACCGGAGTTTCTTCTCGATGTCGACGGACTCGAGGTCCTGCTCGCAGTCGGGACACCGGTAGCCGGCCTCGGACTCGAACTCCGATTCGGGACCGGTGTAGCCACAGACGTGCTCGAGTACGGTCGTCTCGATAGCCTGTGGATCCCCGCAGGCCGGGCAGACGGTCGTGTACTGTAACCCCTCGGTCGTACACTCGGGACAGACGTACACCTTCGAGACGAACTCGTCGGCCAGTACCCCCCGAGTGGCGAACCGCTCGAGCACGGCGGCCGGGTCGCCGTCGATCTCGTCGAGCAGATCCGCGGCGGCCGAGTAGTTCACCGACCCGTCGTCGGAAATGTCGGGCTCGAACGCCTCGTCCTCGAGCAGTGTATCGATCAGTCGAAGCTCCCCTGGTGAAACCATAATCCCGGTTCGAACTGGGAGGACAATTACCGTATAATTTCCCCTTGAGTGGCTACTCGTTTCTCGGTGACTATCCGTTCCATCCACGATTGGAGTCGGAAGGCAACGGGTGCGATACTCGTGTCGAGTGGTATTCGTTTTGACGGCAGGGAGCGAACCGTTGCTGCCACCAGCGGGCCGGGTAACGGTTCCAGTACGTCTCGGGACAGTGCGCGAAGTTCCGGCTTCCGGCCGCGTCGAGGTCATCGCGGACGAAGAGGACGGTCGTTGTTCGGTCGGTCGGGTTGCTGTTCGAACGCCGTCCCTCGAGCGAGGGAGCGATGACGGGGAGCCTGCAGCGACGCCGTGCCGAGAGCGTCGAAAGTACGGCAACGAACGTGCAGTCGAGCTAACCGGGCGAGTCTCGGGGGCGCCGAAGAGCACCGGTGGACGCGGTCGTCTCCGGCGGGGAACGATCCCCCACGTGCCCGGTGGCTGCCACGAGAGGGAGTGTAAAGTTCACCCCGGACGACAGTCGGTCGGAAGCAGTGGTTTCGGAGAGTCGCTGTCGAAACTGCGTTCGTTCTTCGTACTGTCCCACCGGGAGGACACCGAGTTCGCGTCGCCTATTCCGTGTGATCCGTGAAAGACCAGCTTCTGAGAGTGTCTATAGATCCGTCGAATCGAGTTTCGTGACGGGTCACTCAAACCGCGAGTTTCGTGCGGACCAGCAGGGAGAACTCCACGAGGATCATGAACAGCGCGGCGATCAGCGAGACCCAGAGAACGGTGTTCGGCAGGACGTCGAGCAGTACGAGCGAAGCTGCGGCGGCAGCGGCGAGCAAGACACCCGTGACAACCTGGGTTGATCCCAGCGTTTCGAGCACGGTTACCATCTGCCACCATTCGGTAGCTGTGGTTTAGTGTTTGTCCCTGATCTCTCCGAGAGAATACCAGCCACGGGTTCGGCTGAAAGCGAACTCCGCGGGACGTTCCCGGTGACGCGGTTCGACATCGACAGAACGCTCGAGCGAGGCAGCGGTCGAGTGATCGACGTCGCGTCGCAGCTGGGTATCAAGGGCGCCGCAGAGCTGACACACTATTCGGCTGCAAAGAGCGGGGGGATCTCGTTCACCCGCGCACTCGCTCGAGAGGTCCCACCGGACGTGCAGGTCGGCGCTATCGCACCCGGACCCATCGAAACCGACATGCTCGACGACACGACCGAGGAGTGGCGCGAGCGCAGGGAAGCGGAGGTCCTCCTCGGTCGGATCGGAGCCGTCGACGACGCCGTGCAGACAGCAGTCTTGCTCGCCGGAGACGGCGGCGACTACTCTACGGGTCAGACGCTCAGTCCCGACGGCAGGGACGCGATGCACCGACGGGAATCGATCCACGACACGTCATCGGCGGAACGCCTCGAGGACGAGACGACGGACACTCCGACGCAACCGTCCGTTCCCGGTAGCCGGTCGTTCGTCGGCGGAAACTCGCCGTGCTTCTCGAGAACGGGATTATCGGAATCGAACACACCGAGCGAGTCTTCGAGGAACCGAGCGGCGAGCGGATTCGGAGGGGTGATAGACGGTGTCACTCCCTCACTCTATAATATTTCGTACCTGTGTCTTCAGACATAAGTTATCAGCGATAGAGGAACTACAGCGCCAGTATACCTGTCTGTTCGGCCGAACCGGTTCCCGTGCGTTACCACCTGACGGGAATTTGAAACAGGGCTAACGTCGTGTCCGACCGAGTACGACCCGTACAGGTGCAGTGACCGCCACCGCGACGACCCCAAGACGATGACAAGATCACACGCGTCCGAACCGACAGCCTCCGAAGAACCGACCAGCACGACCGCAGTAGCCGACAGAGATCCGCTCTTCGCTCGAATTCCGCGTCGTGACTTCATGATCGCGGGCGCCGCCACCGGGATGATGGGGTCGCTCGCGGGCTGTACCGGACTGCTCAGCGGCGACGAGCAGACCTCGGCGGCCGACGTCGACACCGAGGTTCCACCGGGCGAACACGACGATTACTACGCGTTCCTCTCGGGTGGCCACTCCGGCGACATTCGCGTCTACGGGGTCCCCTCGATGCGCCAGCTCATGCGGATTCCAGTGTTCAACGTCGAGAGTGCTCGAGGGTACGGGTTCGACGACGAAACCCACGAGATGCTGCAGAACTCTGGCGGCTACACGTGGGGCGACACCCACCACCCCCGAGTCAGTCAGACTGACAACGAGTACGACGGCGAGTGGCTGTTCGTCAACGACAAGGCCAACGGTCGGATGGCCCGGATCGATCTGAAGTACTTCGAGACGGACGCGATCATCGACCTGCCGAACCACCAGGGGACCCACGGCGCGTGTATGCTGTTGCCCGACAGCCGGTACGTCTTCGGCGTCGGCGAACTCCGCGTCCCGATCCCCAACGACGGTCGCGACCTCGACGATCCGAGCGAGTACGGCTCGACGCTCTCGGCGATGTCGCCGGACCCGTTCGACCACGAGTGGGACGTTCGCGTCGACTGTAACCTCGATAACGGCGACTCGGGCAAGGACGGCGAGTGGTTCTTTACGACCAGCTACAACAGCGAGGAGGGCGTCACCGAACGGGAGATGACGGCGGCCGACACCGACTACGTGGTCGCCTTCAACATCCCCCGTATCGAGGACGCGGTCGACGCCGGCGAGTACGAGGAGATCAACGGGGTCCCGGTCGTCGACGGCACCGAGGACAGTTCCCTCAACGACGGCGACGAGCCCCTGGTCCGGTACATCGACGTCCCGACGAACCCCCACGGCGTCAGCGTCACGCCGGACGGACGGTACGCGATCGCCTCGGGCAAACTCGACCCGACGTGTACGGTCATCGAGATCGATCGACTGAACGAGGTCGACGATCCCAACGACGCCGTCGTCGGCCGAGTCAACGTCGGGAACGGGCCGCTGCACACGGCCTACGACGGTCGGGGCCACGCCTACACGACGCTGTTCGTCGACTCCCAGGTCGTCAAGTGGGACATCGAGGCCGCCGTCGACGCCGAGCTGGGCTCCGAGGACCCGGTTATCGAGAAACACGACGTCCACTACAGCCCGGGTCACCTGATCGCCGCCGAGTCCTACACCGGCGAGGCCCAGGGCGACTGGCTGATCGTGCTCAACAAGCTCTCGAAGGACCGGTTCCTTCCGGTCGGGCCGGTGTTCCCCGAGAACGACCAGCTGTTCTACATCGGCGACGACGACGCCGGAATGGAGCTGGTCAAGGACACCCCCACCTACCCCGAGCCCCACGACGCCTCGATCGTCCGGGCCGACCGCCTCGATCCCGCCTCGGTGTACGATCCCGACGATCTCGAGTTGGATTTCATCTCGCCCGACGACGACGAGAACTTCGTCGACCGCGACGGCGACCGGGTTCACGTCGAGATGTACAACCAGCGCAACCACTTCGGCTTCGAGGACATCACCGTCCAGGAGGGCGACGAGGTCACCATCAGGTCGACCAACATCGAGAGCGAGGAGGACATCATCCACTCGCTGGCGATCCCACAGCACGACGTCAACGTCAAGCTCGCCCCGCAGGAGACTCGAGAGGTGACGTTCACCGCCGACGAGCCGGGCGTCTACTGGATGTACTGCGCGTACTTCTGTAGCGCGCTCCACCTCGAGATGCGCTCGCGGCTGCTGGTCGAACCGGCCGACTGACCACACACTCCCACCCATCCGCCATGTCAAAATTCGACAAGCTCACCGAACTCCGTCGCGCGCTCCCGCTCGCAGCGGCGGCGCTGTTGCTCGTCGCGATCGCGCTTCCGATGTGGCGGATCACGCTCGAGGCCCCGCAGTACCCCGACGGGCTGTTCGTCGAGCTATACGCCTACCCGCGCCTCGAGGGCGACGTCGCCGAAACGCAGGGGCTCAACCGGTACGTCGGGTTCTACTACCCGGATCCCGTCTACCTCGATCCCAACTACGACGTCAGTCCGAACGCGATCGAGGTACCCGAGTGGTCGGTCGGACCGCTCGCGTTCGTCGCCGTCGCTGCAGCGGGTGTGTTCGTCGCGCTCGCGCCGACGGTCCACAAGCTGAAGCTCGGGCTGACCTGCCAGCTCGCTGGAACGATAACGGTGTTCGTCACGATGTTCGCGCTCATCCAGTACCGACTCCACCAGGCCGGCCACTCGCTCGATCCCGACGCGCCGATGCGCGGCATCGACGGGTTCACGCCGCCGCTGCTCGGCACCTACGAGATCGCCAACATCAGCGGCCTCGCCTGGTTCGGTCCCGGCGGCTACCTTACGCTGATCGCGATCGCGCTGCTGGTCGCGGCCTACGCGTTCCGGAACTCGACGGCGACCGTCGGCGACGTGCCGACGATCGTCTCGTACCGACTCGAGCGGACCCGGACGTGGATCCGAAACCGACGCGGGCGGGACGACGCGCCCCGGCCGGCCGCGGACGACGCCGACGCGGAGGTGAGCCGCGATGACTGACCGCGCGAGGGTCGACCGCGAAACGTGGTTCGTCGTCGCCGCCGTCGCGGTGCTCGTCGTCTCGCTGGCGGCGGCCGCCGTCGCGGCGACCGACGGCTCCGACGACCGCGAGGCGACCGTCGAGGGCTGGACGCCCGACGTCTCGGACCCCCGCGACGCGGAGCCGCCCGCGGAGCCCGGCGTCGCGACCGTCGGCGACGATGAGTTCGACTCCGTCCAGGACGCCGTCGACGCCGCCGAACCCGGCAACACCGTCGTCCTCGAGGGGACCTTCGAGGAGCGCGTGACGATCGAAACCGAAGGACTCACGCTCGAGGCCGCAGGCGAGGGGGCGCTGATCGACGGCGGCGGCGAGGACACCGTCGTCCACGTCGCGGCCGAGAACGTGACCCTCGAAGAGCTGTGGATCCGCGAGTCGGGTCACGACCGGGGTAACGAGGACGCGGGCGTTCTCGTCAACGGATCGGGCTCGAGCCTCGAGGACGTTCGGATCACCGACACGACGTACGGCATCTGGATCGGCGAGGCCGAGGACGTCACCGTCGCGGACGCGACGATCGCCGGCCGCGAGGACGTCCCCGAGTCCGAGCGGGGTAACGGGATCCACCTCGACCGGGCCGACGGGGCCGAGCTCCGGGACAACGAGATCACGACCGTTCGGGACGGGATCTACTTCTCGTGGTCCGACGGCGTCGTCGCCGCGGATAACGCGGTGTGGGAGCTGCGCTACGGCGTCCACTACATGTACTCCGACGACAACCGCCTCGAGAGCAACGTCGCCTTCGACAACGACGTCGGGTTCGCGATCATGGTCTCGGAGAACCTCACCGTCGTCGACAACGTCGCGGTGAACAACGACGGCCCGAGCGGCCAGGGAATCCTCGTCAAGGACGTCGACCGCACCGAGATCCGCGACAACGCCGTCGTGGCCAATCGGAACGGGTTCTACGTCTACAACGCCCACGGCAACGAGATCGTCGATAACCTCGTCCTCGAGAACGAGGTCGGCGTCCAGTTCACCGCGGGCAGCTCCGACGAGCTGGTCGTCGGCAACAGCTTCGTCGCGAACGACCAGTCGGCGTATGCGCCGACGACCGCACAGATCACCTGGAACGACTCCGAACGGGGCAACTACTGGTCCGACGCCCGGGCGGTCGATCTCGACGGCGACGGTACCGGCGAAACCCGCCACCAGCCGGCGGGAACCGTTGAGATCCTCGTCCGCGAGCAGCCCCAGGTCGCCGTCTTCGCCGAGAGCCCGGCGTTCGACGCGGTCCGGATGGCCGAGAGCTCGTTCCCCGTCATCGAATCGCCCGGCGTGGTCGATCACCGGCCGCTCGCCGAACCGCCACACGACGACTGGAGGGAGTACTATGCAAATCACGATCACTGACGTTCACAAACGCTACGGCGACGTCGTCGCCCTTGACGGGCCGACATTCGAGATCCCGTCCGGGTCGACGTTCGGCGTCCTCGGGACGAACGGCGCGGGAAAGACGACGCTCTTCGAGCTGCTGGTCGGCCACGACACCCCTGACGCGGGACGGATCGAAGTCGGCGGGATCGACGTCGAGCGGGCTGGCCACCGCGTTCGCGAGCGGATCGCGTTCCTGCCCGAACACGCCGGCTTTCCGCCGTCGATGACCGGGCGGGAAGTGCTCGACGTCCACGCCCGAATTCGTGGCATCGATGGCCGCAAGGAGCGCATCGACGACGCCCTCGAGACGGTCGGCCTGGCCGACGCGGCCGACCGGCCCGTAGAGGGGTACTCCAACGGAATGGGACGACGACTCGGGCTCGCGTCGGCGCTGCTGGCCGAGCCGCCCGTGCTCGTCCTCGACGAGCCGACGGCCGGGCTCGACCCCCGCGGCGTTGCGACGTTCCACGAGATCGTCGAACGGATCGATCGCGAGACCGATGCGACGGTCGTGCTCTCCTCGCACGTCCTGAGCGAGGTCGAGCGGCTCTGCGACGCCGTCGCCGTCCTCGAGGACGGCCAGCTCCGCGCGGTCGGGGCCGTCGACGAGCTGCGGGCGGCGGGCGACGGGCGCGTCACCGTCGCCGTCCGGCCCGCGAGCGAGCGGGATCGGACGCGGGTCCTCGAGACCGTCCGGGGGTACGGCGAGGTGACCGACTCCGACGGGGAGATCGGGGTCGCCTGCGACCGCGAGGCCGCCCTCGAGCTCTCGGGGGCGCTCGAGGCCGACCTGGTCGATCGCTTCGAAGTTCGTGAGCCCGGGCTCGAGGCGGCATTCCACGAGGCGCTTGCGGGGGCCGAGAGCGGATCGGGTGGGACGCCTGTCGACGGCGAGTCCGCTGGTGGAACGGAGATGAGCGCGCGATGAGCGATCCGAGGCGGTCGAATCCGCGGCAGCCGACGGACGGGGGCGACGAGCCACGCCCGAGAGCCGACGGCGGCTACGGGACGGTAGCCGACGCCGAACTCGGTCGCTCCAGCGAGTCGGGCGACTGGTACCGGCAGCTGCTGGTCGTCGCCGAAACCGAGTACCGACTGGCGATCCGGGGACGGTGGGCGATCGCGCTCACCGCGGTCTTCGCCGCGTTCGCGCTCGGGCTGACGACGTTCAGCGGCTCGAGCGTCAGCCCGGAGGGGTTCGAACGCACCGTCGCGAGCCTCGCCGTGCTCGCGGTCTACCTCGTCCCGCTGGTCGCGCTCGCGTTCGGCTACGACGCCGTCGTCGGCCGCGAGGAGAGCGGCTGGCTCCGGACCCTGTTCGCGCTGCCCGTCGAGCGGGCCTGGATCGTCGTCGGAACCCTGCTCGGACGGGCGGTCGTCCTCGCGAGCGCGACGATCCTCGGGTTCGGGATCGCCGGGGGTTTCCTGCTGCTCGAGTTCGGCCTCGCCGGCTTCGACGCCTACGCGACGTTCCTGCTCGCGACCGTTGGCCTGGGGCTTGCCTTCCTCGCGGTCGCCGTCCTCGTCTCGACGCTCGCTCGCGAGAAGACCCACGCGCTCGGGATCGCCCTGCTGATCTGGGCCTGGTTCGTCCTCGTCCACGACCTGCTCGGGCTCGGTCTCGTCGCGGCGTTCGACCTCTCGGGGACCGCCGTCTCCGCGATGTTGCTCGCGAACCCGACGGGGATCTTCCGCGCGCTCGTCCTCGGGACGCTGGGTGCGGCCGGCGACGCCGGCTTCGCTACGGTGCTCGCCGAGTCCGGCCTCTCGACGGGGGTGCTCCTGGGAGCGCTCGTCGCCTGGATCGTCGTTCCGACCGTCCTTGCGACGCTCGCGATACGGAGGCGACGGCTATGAGCTGTCCGCGACGCCACGTCCTCGTCGGCGCTGGAACGCTCGCGACGGCAGCGACGGTCGGACTGGCTGGCTGTCTCGAGGACGACGAGACGACCACGGAGGAGTCGGCCGAGCCGATCGCCCTCGACGACGGGGCGACGTGTGACGCCTGCGGAATGGTGATCGCGGACCACCACGGTCCCGCCGGGCAGCTCCTCTACGCCGACGAAGACGAGGGTCCCGCAGCGTTCGACAGTCTCCGCGAACTCGTCGCCGTCCACGAGGAACGCGAAGTTCGGGGCGACGAGCACCGCGCGGCCTTCGCCACCGATTACTCGAGCGTCGACTACCGCCTCGAGGAGCGTGAGGGCACGCAGTACATTTCGACCCACGCCGAGGTGTCGGCGTTCGCCGACGCGACCGAACTGGTCTACGTCGTCGACAGCGCGGTCGAGGGGGCGATGGGCGAGGAGTTTCTACCGTTCTCCGATCGGGAAGAGGCGTCGGCGTTCGCCGACGAGCACGGCGGCGCAGTCAGCTCGTGGGAGGAGCTGGGAGCCCTCGAGTGAAATCCGTGCTCCGCGTCTCGATCGAGCGCCGTCGAGGGCGCGGGCTCGAGGTCCTCGAAACGGCGCGAACGCGATCCACGGGCTACCGATAGGCCTCGAACTCCTGGCCGAAGATCGCGAAGTAGACGACGCCGATCATGCCGACGACCGTCGCGATCGTAAAGGAGAGTTCTGGGCTAACGAACTGCCAGAGGAATCCGCCCAGGGCGCCGCTAGGGATGACGATCGCACCGCGGATCAGGTAGTACGATCCCGTTACGCGGCCGCCTGCGCCCTTCTCGGCGGGCCCGACTACGAGCGCCTTGTGAGCCGGCAGGCCGGCGAACCGCAGCCCCGAGAAGGCAAACAGCGCGATCAAGAGCCACGTTTCGTCGACTCCGCCGAGATACTGGGGACCGAAGATCAGCAGTACCGGGAAGATCGCGTAGACGAAGAATCCCAGCCCGACGACCGGTTTGAGGCCGACGTACTCGGCGATCTTCGCCGCCGGCGCCATCGTCAGCAACGCGACCAGCATCTCGATACTCAGGAGGAGCCCGAAAAAGGCCGCGGGCGAGAGGTCGATCGTACCGACGACGGGGAGGGAGAGCGTCAGTCCGATCTCGAGCAGCTGGGTGATCACGAGGATGAAGAAGGCGTACACCATCCCGTTGGCGAAGCGGACGAACGTGTCGGCGACCAGCAGCGGTCGCAGGGGATCCGGCAGCGCCCGCAGGTCGTCAACGATCTGACCGACGCCCTCGAACTCCTTGCCCACCGAGTCCTCGTCGGCCTCGTACAGCAGGTGCTGGGCGATCGTTCCGAGGACGGCGAAGACGATTCCGATAGCGAGCACCCAGAGGAAGCCGGGCATAAGCTCGTCGGCGACGAGAACGGCGACGATCAGCGGCGCGATCAGGAAGGCGGTCCGACGAAACGTCTCCGTGCTAGCGAACCCCTGTGCCAGTCGGCTCGGTTCGGTCGCCTGTTTGACGATGGCGTAGTGGCCGCCGATCCCGAAGGACTTCCAGCACTGCGCTAATAGTAGACCGACGAACACCCACACCCACGGCTCGAGGACGACGGCGCCGAGATCGATCGCGGGTACGTAGGCGGAGCCGAGCCAGATCGCGAAGCCGAACGTCGAGAGGAAGCCGAAGACGGTCAGCGCGTACCGTGATCCCACCCGATCGGAGATGACTCCGCCGTAGTAGGGGTAGACGGCGCCGATGACGTTGCCCAGCGTGGCGAACAGGCCGACCACGAACCCGCCAGCGCCGAGGTAGACCAGATAATCCGGCAGGAACCGGTTCGTCATCTGGAACCCGAGACTGAACGCGAACATCGCCAGCGAGAGCACCAGGACGTCCCGCTGCAGCGAGAAGAACTGGCGAAACGGTCCGAGGAGGTCGGCGGTTTCGCGTTCCGTGCCCATCTACCGATCGGATTGAACAGCGTAGTAAATACATTTTACTATACCGGATAGCAGTCTCGGGCGTCGACGGTTCCGAACCGGGCAGAAATTACTCCAGCGACGGAGCTAAACGAGGAAGAAGGCGCCGACACCGATCGCGCCGCCGGCGGCGATGAGGTACGCGGCGTGGACACCGCGGACGAACAGCCAGTAGGTGACGACCGCCAGCAAGACGGCGAACAGATCGAGGACCGCTCCGGCGGCCGGGATCGGAACGGTCGGCTGCTCGACGAAAAACGACTCCTCGGCGAGGATGACCGTCGCACCGAGGATCGCCCCGATGACGGCCGCGTTGACGGCGACCAGAGCGGTCTGGACGAGTTCGTTCTCGCGGACCTTCGCGAAGTACGGGAAGAAGCCGATGATGAACGCGAAGGAGGGGCCGAACGCGCCGATCGTCGCTACGAGCGCGCCGATCACCGCGAGGGCGACGATCCCACCGGAGACGTCGAGTATGAGCTTGTACCCCACGAACGCCGTCGTCATCACGACCGGGCCGGGCGAGAGCTGTCCGATCGCGATCCCGTCGACGAACTCGCGTCCGGTCATCCAGCCGAACTCGCTGACCACGTAGGTCTCGATAAAGGGGATCAATACGAGCCCGCCGCCGTAGATGAACGAGCCGGTGTAAATCATGAACGCGAACAGCTGGATCCAGGGGTTGGCCCAGAGCGCGATCAACGCACCCCAGATCGGACTGGTCTCGAGCGCGCCGCGAACGGCGGGACCGAGAGCCTCGAGGACCCAATCGCGGAGGACGAACAGGAGTCCTGCGACGGCGCCGAGGATCGCCCACGGCGCCAGTCGGCGCGCGTTCGTTCGGACCCAGTCGGAGCGGTAGACCGCGACGCCGACGAGCCCGGACGCGATGAACAGCAACACCGGGTTCGGACCGAGGACGGCCTGAACGACCGTGGTCGCGACGAGCAGGACGACGAGCAGGTAGTCGACGTTCCACGATTCACCCCGGACCTCGAACTCGGTGTCCGTTCGCCCCTCCTCGAAGGCGCTTCGGATCATCGAGTAGCAGGCGCCGACGATGAGGCCGATGACGACAGGGTTGATCCCGTAGAACACCGCCTCGACCGCGGGAACCTGCTGGTAGGCGAAGTAGAGCCACGAGAAGAAGACGACGAGAACGAACGTCGGCAGCATGAAGAAGAAGCCGGCAACGAGCGCGCCCTTCGTCCCGGCGTAGATCCAGCCCATGAAGATTCCGAGCTGGGTCGAGGCCGGCCCCGGGAGCATGTTACAGATCGCGAGCCCCTCCATGAACACCGACTGATCGGTCCACTCCTTGCTGTCCTCACCGACGAGGTCGTCCTCCATCATCGCGATGTGGACCATCGGACCGCCGAAGCCGACGATCCCGATGAAGAGGTAGTACTTGGCGACCTCGAGGAGTTTGGCGGGGGTAGCGCGGCCACGGTACTCCGTCTTCGCCGCGTCGGCCGTCGCGTCAACCATCGCTCTCGGCGGTCGATCGATCGCCGGCGGTCGGCCGTCTTGCGCTCGTGGATGGCACAATCTTCATGCCGATCGGGGTGTCATCTCGACGCATGAGATGACGTCACGATGTTCGGGTAAATATATTCCTATTTATAGGGTATGTTGAATATAGTGTCATTGCTGGCGGACCGGAGCCGAACGAACACGACGCAACCATGACGGACCGAAAGAACGCGATGTTGACGACCGAGGATCGTCGGTGGCTCACCGGGGAGAAGTCCTACGAGGGTGAGCACGCCAAACAGCAACGCTACCAGCGCCGACGCGACATCCGCAAGCGGGTCCACAACACGATTCTCGATTTCACGATCCTGTTCGAGCACCTCGAGGAGGCCGAACGGGAGAAGCTCTTCGAGCGCCTCGCGGACGGCGACGAGGACGACGAGTTCACGGCGGGGCTCCGGGACGGGCTGGCCTTCATCCTGTACAACACGGGGATCACGGAGGCGATGCTCGAAGCGCACTCGGACCGAACCGAGTCGACGGCGGAACGGCTCCTCCGGGAGGCCGTGTACGCGGCCGGGAAGCGAGACGAGATCCTCGTCGAGGACCTCGAGCTCTCGATCGATGCGACCCGCGCGCCGATCGCGTCGATTCTGGAGGAGTTACGGGCGGGAAACGAGGTGTCGACGGCGGAGCTGTGTCTCCTGCTGGAGAGCGAGGCGGTCGACACCGACGCCGCGCGGGACTGTCTCAGGGAGCTGGTCGTCGATGCGGAGTGAACGACTGCGGCGGCGAGCAGAGCTATACGACCGACATCCGTACGCACCACGCGAGAAACCATTATGAGCATCAGAACTGAAGCGGACATGTTCGAGCGGGAGCTACAGAAGCTGTACCACGCGGAACTCGAGATCCTCGATCTGAACGGCGACCTCTCGGAGGCGGCCGCCAGCGAGGAGATTCGGGAGCTGTTCGCCGACCACAGGGAGGATACGGTCGCACAGATCACCCGGATCGAGGAGATCTTCGAGCTGGCCGAGCTTCCCCTCGAGGAGCGTGGCAGTCCGATCATGGAGGGACTGCTCGCCGAAAAAGACGAGTTCATCAGCGAGGTCGAGAGCGCCGAGCTGCGCGATCTCGACGCGATCGGGGTCGGCACGATCAACGAGCGGATCGAGATCACGCTGCTCGATCGGCTGGTTCTGTTGGCCGAGAACCTCGATCACCCCGAACCGGTGGTGAGTCGGCTCGAGCAGAATCGGTCCGAAGCCGAATCCGCGCTGCGGAAGATGCAGGAGTTCCGCGAGCGAAAACGGAAGCACTGAGACGAACGTGTCAACGGTGACGGACCGTCGCGACGGGTTTACTTCCGTCGCTGATCGACGGTATGTCTACTGCTCCTTCTGTGAAATTAGTGGTGTTGAGAGTCGTACCGCAATGGAGGTCGGAGGCCCGGAACGCGTTGTTGCAGTCGCAGGTGCCGGTTTTCAGTGTCTCGAGCCGAACGAAACGTGTATGAGCGTCGTCGCCGAGTTCACGATTCCCGCCGACGCGTTCGCGCTGGAACACACGTTCGATACCGTACCCGACGCGACGGTCGAGATCGAACGCCTCGCGACCCACAGCCGCGAGTGGGTGATGCCGTTCCTGTGGGTGAGGAGCGACGATCTCGAGGCCGTAAAACACGCCCTCGAGGCCGATCCCGATATCGAGGGGGTTCGAACGCTCAACCTCGCCGACGGCATCGGCTACTTCAACGTTCACTGGAGCGAGGAGCTCCAGCGCCTGATCGACGAGGTCGTCGACCAGCACGGGATCGTACAGGAGGCCGAAGCAAAGGACGGACGCTGGTACCTCAAGCTGAAGTTCGTCGACGAGAGCGTCCTCGAGGAGTTTCAGGCGCACTTTCGCGATCGGGGTCACGCGTTCGAACTCCAGCGCTTGTACCGGGGGATCGAACCGAAGGAACGGCGGTACGACCTCACGCCGGAACAGCGGGAGGTGCTCACGACCGCCCAGGAGATGGGCTACTTCGACGTTCCTCGCGAGACCCAGATCGAGGAGCTGGCCGCGGAGCTCGACATCTCGACGAACTCGGTCTCCCAGCGACTGCGTCGGGCGACGGACAACCTCGTCAGGAACACACTCACCGTCTCGACTCCGAAAGGCCTGCCCGACGCGAACTGATGTGTACCACTCCCCATATAAATACTCTCGACTTCAATGCAGAGTGGGTTTCGACGAGCGTCGTCTTGGATCAGTAAATGAACGATCGTTCCGGCCGCGACATGGCGGCCGATTCGGACGCTGACACGGAGACGACGCGGAAAGTCGCAGCGATCTGTACCACCTGCGGGAAAGCCTACGCCTCCGAGCAGCGATCCGACGGAACCGTCCAGCCGATCGGACAGCGAACGGGGTGTGAGTGCGGCGAAACGTCGTTCGAAGTCGTCGACTCGACGGAGGCCGCCGCCGACGACTGAGCAGTGATTTCGGACCCACTGACGTGGCCGGTTTCGACGGAGCTCGCTCCCTCCAGCAACGCGACCGAAGGCGGCTCTCGAGCGAGGGTGGCATGACGGCCGACGAACGCGCGGGAAGGGCAATCCGGCGAACAGGGGTCGTTCGATCGGCGAGGGGTGTTCGACGAACGCGTGTTAGTTTGATGGCGACGTCGACGGTACGACCCGCCGGAGGTATCCAGCCATGCATACGGCGGATTCGGCTACGGAGGACGGTTCGGAGACGGCGCCGCGCCGGCGAACGGTACTCGCGGCGCTGAGCGCGCTGACGGGGGCAACGGCGATCGGTTCCGGAACGGCGATGGCACAACAGGACGGTGGTCGGGTCGAGACTCGAGGCTGTGGCGACGAGGATCTCACGCCCGAGGACTGGTCGACCGGCGCGATGACCGTTCGCGCCTGCGAGGGGAGCGGCGGCGAGGTGACCCTCGACGTTACCGGCAACGTCGCCACGGAACGCTACGTGCAGGATCCGCGACTGTTGCCCTCGAGTGAGACGCTGTTCGTGTCGGCGGGCCAGCGCGATACCCTCTGGTTCACCGGGCGGATCGTCGGACTCTCCTGTTCGAGTTCCGCGCTCAACGTCGGAATCGCACACCGCGGGTGAGGCGCCACCGTACGACTCACCCGGCCCACCACTTGCTCCCGTATCGCGAGCGATTGCGTCCCCTCGTCGCCGATAGAACAATTTTTCAGCCGGTTCGGTTCGGATCGTGTTGACTAGAGTAAACTGTGTTCCCGGCAAAGCTATCAGTGTCGGGGTGAGTTCATACATGTCCACTACAGCGGGGGTCGACGGAATGTGCTTTCTGACGCAGTCGTCCGTTCGGATCCGGCTGCTCGAGACGTTGTACGACGAGCGACGGCTCCGGAAGCGGGAGTTGCGGGAACGGTTCGACGCCTCTCGCGTGACGGTTCGGCGCAACGTCGGCGCGCTCGAGGAGCGTGACTTGATCGAGGTGACGGGACGGACCTGCGAGATCACGTCGCTGGGGGAGCTCGTCGTCGAGGACGTGCTTCCCGCGCTATCGCTGGTCGACGTTGTCGAACGGCTACGGCCGTTCGTGCGGTGGTTTCCCGACGACGAGCTCGAGTTCGATCTCCGGGCGCTCGAGGACGCGACGGTCGTCGCCGCGGACTCGAGCGATCCGTACGCGCCCGTGAACCGCCACATCGAGGCAATGGAGCGTGCCGATCGGTTCCGATGTCTGCTTCCGGCAGTCGGGCTGCCGGCGATGACGGTGGCACGCGACCGTGTCGTCGACGGCGGGAGCAGACACGAACTGATCTACGGTCGCGAGATCGCGGCGACGGTTCGGAGTCAGCCGGAGTACGGGCGACTGATCGACGAGATGCTCGAGTCCGGGAACTGCGACCTGTACGTCGCGGACCGCGGGGTCGAGTTCTACCTCGGCCTCTTCGAGGACGGCGTCCAGCTCGGCGTCGAGAACGACGACGGCGTTCCTCGGGCCCTCGTCGAGACCGACGCCGAGGAAGTCCGCGAGTGGGCCGAGCGGACCTACGACCGCTACCGAACCCGAGCCGACCCCTTGATGCCCTGAACCGTACGCTGGCACCCCTCTGAGCCACCGGGCGAAGGGCGCACGGAATATCCCCCGTTCTTCGATCAGGGGGTGTTCGCGGAACACCGAATACAACTTTTGCGTGTTGTGAGATAGCAAATGCCATGCTTTGTCAAAGGAGGGAGCGCACGACCCGGACGGACGGCCCCCAGTGGATCGAGTGGCAGGTTCCTCGGCGGCAGACGGCAAGCGACGAGACAACGCCGCGGGACGCTCGCTCGAGAGCACGCATCGGGAACGATCACGATGACTGATACCGACTACGGGGAGAGCGAGCCGCGCCGAAACGGGCTCCCGAAGGATCGAACGAGACCTTCGGACAGCCGGACCCTGACGGTGGGGAGACGGACGGTACTCCGGTTGGGCGCCGGGACGGTCGCGGCCGCACAGCTCCCGTCCGCGCTCGCGCAGGCGGACGACGAACCCGGCGAGAGCGACGCAGCCGGTGGAAGCGAAGCGGTTCCCGCCGACGCGGTAGCCGCGATCGAGGACGGCGTCGCGGAGGGGATCGAAACCGCACGGGCGGAAGGTGTCGAAGCGAGCCCGGAACAGGAGGCCGCACTCGAGGAGAGCGCCCTCGAGGCGGCGGCCCGGTACCCGGACGCGGATCCGGACGCGATCCGGGCGGCGACGGCCGGCGCGGCGGAGGGCGCGTTGCTTCCCTCGGAACCGCTCGAGGCGGACGAGGGGGACGAAGCGCTACTGACGACGCTTTCGACGGCTCGCGGCTCGGCTCAGCCCCGGACGGCGACGCCCGTCGAGGCGATCGGACCCGCCGTAACCGGCGCCGTAGCGGGCGGGCTCTCCCAGTACCAGGAGGTGACCGTCGAACAGCTCCAGTACGTGACGAGGGGCGTCTGTGGCGGCGCGGTCGTCCAGCGACAGCGCGTAACCGTCCGACAGGTACAGGTAGCCGCGTTCGGCGCCGCGCGAGGCTGCGTCCGTTCGATCGTCCAGTACCAGGAGGTGACCGTCGAGCAGATCCAGTACGTCGCCGACGGCGCCGTACAGGGTTGTCTCACTGGCGTCGTCCAGCACCAGCGGGTGACCGTTCGACAGGTTCAGGCCGTCGCCTCCGGCGTCGCGCAGGGTGGGATCTCGGCCGCCTTCCAGTATCAGGAAGTCAGCGTCGAGCAGGTCCAGTATCTGACCGGTGGCGCCGCGTGGGGTTGTCTCACGGGCGTCGTCCAGCATCAGGAAGTGACCGTCGAACAGCTCCAGTACGCCGCAGTGGGGACGACTCAGGGAGCCGCCAGCGGCGTCGTCCAGCGCCAGACGGTCGACGTGCGGCAGGTCCAGTACGCCACCCAGGGGGCCGCACAGGGCGCGGTACAGATCCAGGAGGTCGACGTACGGCAGGTCCAGTCGATGGCCTTCGGCACCTCGAGCGGCGTCGTCTCGCGCGCGGCTGATGCCACGCCGGAGCAACTCAGGTCAGCTGCCCTAGTAACGGATCGGACGGTCGGCGAACTCGTCCGCGATCGGCCCGTCTCCGACGAGGAGCTACAGGCGATCGCGACTCACACCGCGGGGGAGACGGTAGAACACGCCGTCGAGACCGAGACCGACGACGAGGACGAACTCGAGGAGCGAGCGAGCGAGTCGGCCGAGGAGGGGTTCGACGATCCGGAGGAGCTCGAGGAGCCCGAGGACCGCCCGGAGGAACCCGACGAACTCGAGGACGAGGAGGAGTTCGAGGAACCGGACGAACTCGAAATCGCCGCGTTCGACGTCGACGACGCGGTCACCGTCGGCGAGGAGGTCGAGGTGACCGTCGGGCTCCGGAACCTCGGCGACGAGACGGTCACCGAGGACGTCGTCCTGGAGATCGACGGGGAGGAGATCGAGACCGAATCGGTGGAAGTCGACGCCGAAAGCGAGGACACCGTCGAGTTCGCCTACGAGACGACCGACGACGACCTCGGCGACCTCGAGGTCGCGGCTCGGACCGACGACGACGAGGCGAGCGCGACCGTCGAGGTGAGCGACGACGCCGCACCCGCCGAATTCGCGGTCGAGATCGTCGAGGCCGACGAATCCCTCGAGGCCGGAGAGACCCTCGCGGTGGTCGTCGAGGTCGATAACACCGGTGACGAGGAAGCGACCCAGGAGCTCGAGTTCTTCGTCGACGACGCGCTCGAGGACACCGAGTCAGTGACGCTTTCCGGCGGCGAGGTGGAGACGGTCGACTTCGAGTACGAGACCGAGCCTGCAGAGGACGATCGGGAGCTCGCGATCCGGGTCGAAAGCGAGGACGACGTCGACGAACGAACCGTGCCGGTGTCCGGGGTCGAAGAGGACGAGGATCCCCCCGCCGACGAAACGGACGAGGAGCCCCCCGCCGACGAAACGGACGAGGATCCCCTCGAGGACGGAGACGAGCCGATCGAGGAGCCGCCGACCGACGACGACGACCCACCGACCGAGGAGGAACCGATCGACGAGGACGACGATGATCCACCGACTGAAGCGGACGATCCACCCGAGGAGGACGACGACGATCCCACCTCCGACGGCGACGAGCCCGAGGAGCCGGACGAGGAACCGCCGAGCGAAACGGACGATCCCCCGGGCGACGGCGCGGGACCCGAAGCGGAAGGTAATGACGACGCATCCGTCGACGGTGAAGATACCGGATCGGGGCTCGGAGACGACGCGGAACTGGAGGACGACCTGCCCGAAGGCTCATCGGCGTAAACGCGCAGAATGAACGCACTCGAGTCACTCCGGGAACTGCTCGACGGCGACGACGTCGTCCTGTACGAGTGTCGCAGGTGCGGGACGACGTTCTCGACGGAGACGATCGAGTGTCCCCGATGTGAATCGAACGAGATCGCTCGGTACGAGTGGTGAACTACCGGGAGCTTCGGCACGGGCTCCGACTCGGACCGGGCTTCGAGGACGACGGCGACGGTCCGGTGGGTGTGGACGACGGTCACCGATCACCCCAGTCGGGCCGTTCCCGCGGCGGAGCGAGAACGCCGATTCCGACAGCGGGGCTCGACGATCGGTTCTCGGCCCCGTGACGTTCCCGGCTCCGAAAGTGATAGCAGTCCCCGGGCTCGAGCCGTACCTCCTCGCCGTCGGCTATCGCGACCAGCGTCCCCTCGAGCATGTAGCCGATCTGTTCGTTGTCGTGTTCGTGAACCGGGAGGGTTGCCCCCGGATCGATGCGCCAGTACTTCACGCTCGCCTCTCGTCCCGTCGCGAGGTCCGCGAGGTAGACGCCATCGTGGACCTCCTCGAAACCCGCGTCACCGGTGTTCACCGTTTCCATGATATCACGACCCATGACACACAACCACAACACCTCTTATAAAAGTTGACGAGAAAGGTTTATCAGTGAATTCGTGATCATTGTGATTGCATGGCAGACAATAACACGCTCAAGCTGTTTCACCTCCCGTTCTCGTTCGTGTTGCCACAGCGGGTAGCGGTCGAACGGGGGTACTTCGAGGCCGAGGGACTCGACGTCGACCTGATCGAGCGCGACCGCGGGTCCGTCGAGATCAAGTATATCCCCGCCGAGGAGACGCTAACCGGCGACTACGAGGTCGATCTCTACCCCGTCTGCAAGTGGGAGAGCCTGAAGCGAACGTGGGGGATGGGCGACGGCGAGGTCGTCGCGAACGGCACCTTCGCCGACCAGCCCTACACCGTGTTCACCCGGCCGGAAACCGCGATCGAGTCGCCGACCGATCTGGCCGGGATCGACGTCGCCGTCAACCGCCGCACCGGCCAGGAGTACACCGCGATGCGAGCCCTCGAGGAACACGTCGCTCCCGAGGACGTCTCGCTCGTCCACTACGGGATGCCGACCGATCGACTGCGGGCGCTACGGGACGGCGAGGTCGACGCCGTCACGCTGCTGGATCCCCAGTCCACGCTGGCCGAGCAGCTGGGGTTCGAGCCCGTCCTCGAGTTCGAGAACCACATGGGGATCGTCGGCGGCGACGACGTCGACTCCGACCTGCTCAAGGCGTACGTCGCGGCCTACGGCCGGGCCGTTCGGGATATCAACGAGGCTCCGGAGGCGTTCCGCGAGGAGTACCTCGAGATGCTCGAGAAGGATGCCCGCGTCGCACCCGATCTCTTCGAGGACATCGACATGGACGCCCTTCGAGAGCGGGTGACGGTGCCGCGATACGAGGTGCCGGAGCTCGCCGACCGAGAGGATCTCGGGACGCAACTCGAGTGGATGAAAGAGCGCGAACTGATCGACGACGAGGCCGAGATCGACGCCATCGTCGCCTCGCTGGGGTGACCGAGATGTCGGAATCAACTGCCGTCGACATCGAGAGCCAGCAGGCCGAACTCGACGCCCACCACGACGAACCCGGCGATCGACCCGTTCTTCGGGCCCGCTTCGAGCACAACGGGAGCCCGCGGTACATGCTGTACACGATCAAGCGGCTGGGGCTGGACCACGAGCACGGCTTTCACCTCGACGTGCAACTCGTCTCGGACTCGCTCGAGGGTGGGGTCGAGACCGTCGAGGCGAAACTGCAAGAGGGCGACGCCGACCTGATCGACATCGACTACATCTCGACGGCCCGCGAGCGCGCCGACGGGGCGCCGATCGTGGCGGTCCACCCGTACGGACGGACCGTCGGCGGGCTCGTCACTCCCGAGGACTCCCCGATCGAAGACCTGACCGACCTCCGCGGCCGTCGGATCGGCGTCGTTCGCCGCCTCGACAAGAACTGGATCCTCGTGCGGGCCGCGTGCCGGGAGCGCCACGGGTTCGACCCCGACGAGGAGGCGACGCCCGTCGAAGCGGGCTCGAAGGTCGAGCTCACACGGATGCTCCAGGACGGCGAGGTCGACGGGATCCTCCAGTTCTGGCCGATCGTCCCCGAGATCACCGAGACCGGGCCGTATCGTGAGGTGTTGCCGATGGCCGAACTCGTCCAGGATCTCTCCGAGACTGACCGGAAGCTCCCGATCTCGACGTTCCTGACCAGCGAACAGTATCTCTCGGAGAACCCCGACGCGGTACGCGGATTCAAGGGCGCCTACCGTGACGCCGTCGACCGGCTGACGAGCGACGACGAGCTCTGGAAGGACATCGGCGAGCGCCTGATGTACGAGGACGACCCCGAGATCGTCCGTGCCGTTCGGGACGGCTGGCGGGACATGGTCGTCGCCGACTGGGACGAGGAGACGATCGACGGGATGGATCGGCTGTTCGACCACTTACTCGAGGTCGCGGGCGCCGACGCGCTCGGCGTCGATCACGTGCCCGACGACATGTTCCGGCTGGAGGTGTGACGGATGGAGACGCTCACCTTCCAGCTCAACTGGGAACCCAACGGGTTCCAGGCGCCATACTTCCTCGCCCGTGAGCGCGGGTTCTACGAGGAGGAGGGACTGGACGTCGCCTTCCTCGAGGGCCACGGCTCACCCTTTGCCGCCGAGCAGGCGGCCAAGGACGAGGCCGAGGCCGATATCGCCCTCGCCGGCGCCAGCGCCGTCCTCTCGGTGCAGAGCCAGGGCTACGATCCGCTTGCCGTCGCGGCGGTGACCGCGAAGACGCCGGCGGCGATCTACACGCTCCGGGACGTCTTCGGCGAACCCCTCGAGGAGCCCGAACAGCTGGTCGGTCGCACCGTCGCCCCCTCAGCGACGAAGACCCGAATCCTGACCGCCCAACTCCTCGAGGACGTCGGCATCCGCGAGGAGGTCGACCTGCTCGAGGTCGATCCCCACACCCACCACCGCGTCCAACACCAGGTGCTCGACGGCAGCGTCGACGCGGCCGTCGGCGTCGTCACTAACGGCCTCGAACTCGAGTACGAGCACGACCGGGTCGCCGACGAGCTTCCGATCGGGGACCACCTCCCCGTCTACGGGATGATGCTGGTCACGAACCCAACCTTCGCCGACGAGGAATCCGGGACCGTGAGCGCGTTCCTCCGGGCGACCGCTCGCGGTTGGGCCGAGGCGACGGCAGATCCGGAGGCCGCGATCGACTCCCTGGTCGCGCGGAACGCGACCCTCGAGCGACGTCGCCGGATCGAGCGCGAAAAGTTCGAGACGGCCGCTCGGGATCTCCAGTTCAGCCCGCACGTCGAGGAGGCGGGATGGGGGAACCACGACGGGGCACGCTGGCGACGCCTCGCGAGCGCCCTCGCCGAAACCGACCTCCTCGAGGGCGAGATCGAACCCGACGCCGCGTGGACGAACGACTACCTCGATAGCGAGGCCCGAATCGTCCGCGAGTACGCCGAACGGGTGGGACGGTGACGATGCGGGCCGTCGATCACATCAACGTCGACGTCGACGACCTCGAGGCGACGTACCCGTTCTACCGCGACGAACTCGGACTGTCGGTTCGGCGACCGCCGGAAGAGTTCGATGGCGAGCACGCCATGTTCGAAGTGGGTGACACCGTCGTCACGCTCGCCGAGACGGGGCGAGCCGGCGGCTGGAACCCCGCCGATCTCGAGCACCCGCTGGACAAGGCCCACCTCGCGTTCGAGACCGATCGGGCGAGCTACGACGACTACGTCGACGATCTCGACGATCAGTTCCCCAATCAGGGTCCCTACGACTGGGGCGAGTTCGAGGGGTTCTACTTCCTGGATCCGGACGGGAACCTGCTCGAGGTGATTACCTACGGCTCCCCGGCGGACGGACGCGGTCGGGAGTTGCTCACGCACGACGACGTGACGTGAGTCCCAGCTTCGAGACGGGACCGCAGGGTGGGACGGATGCCGACCGCGACCGGGACCTCCAAGACGGTCGGTTTCGACTGGGTCCGTATGACCGACGACCGCAGTCGCTGGAACGAGAAGTACGGCGATCCCGAGTTCGAACTGCCCGAGGATCCGATCCCCGAACTCGAGCGCTGGATCGAGACGCTGCCGAACGGTCGCGGCCTCGACATCGCGACCGGGACCGGTCGCAACGCGCTCTATCTCGCCGAGCAGGGGTACGACGTCGACGCGGTCGACGTCTCCGACGAAGCCCTCGAGCTAGCACGGAAGCGGGCCGCGGAGCGGGGCGTCGACGTCGACTGGATCCGCGTCGATCTCGAGGAGTTCGATCCCGAACCCGACACCTACGACGTGATCACCGTGAGTTTCTTCGCCGCGCTCGAGTACCTCCCCGATCTGAAGGAGGCGCTCGCACCGGGTGGAGTCCTGGTCTACGAACACCACCTGCGCTCGGCCGACGACGTCGATATCGGACCGTCGAGCAAGCGCCACCGGTACCGTTCGAACGACCTGCTTCGCGCGTGTCTCGATCTGACGATCCTTCATTACGAGGAGCGCGTGCGAACCGTCACCGACGGAACCGCGGCGGTCGTAACGCTGATCGCGCGAAACTCGAGCGGCGGGGCGCAGTCGTATCCGAATCTCACCGAAACGGACGAGCCGTCGTAGCGAACCATCACAGACACGTTAGACCGATACTGTACGTTCGTGGATGAGTGTCTTAGACATCTATCTTAGATCTCGACCATAGATCGAGTTCGTAGTGAAACGACTCGGGTGAGCTACGGAGAACAGGGCCGAAACCGAAGCGACGGTCGATCACGTCGATCCGCGGAGATCGCCCCACTCGAGGGCGTACACCGTGAGCCGAACTCTTCGGAGCCACTTATCTAAGTGTCTTAGCTAAGAGTCTTAGATTAGGTTCGCAGACGAGTTCGAAAGATACGTGACTTACCTGTCAGTCGTAGATTAGTTGTCTGACGTACTTTCATATCTGAGTAGTGACTTTCAGGAAGTATGCTCTCGTACACGGTTTACTCCGAAGCGGGGGGCGTCGGGAAGTCGTCGCTGGCGGCGAACCTCGCCGTCGCGCACGCTCGAGCGGGACTCGACGTGCTCGTCGTCCCGCTCGACCCCCAGGACGGCGACCTCAGTCGACTGCTCGGCGTCGACGAGGGGCGCGCGGACCGGGACGTCGACAACCTCGTTCGTCACCTCGTCGGTAGCGGAAAGGGATCGTTCGACGGATTGATCCGATCGGCGGAGAGCGTCGACATCGTTCCGGAGCACAACATGCTCTCGGATCTGTCGAACCACCTCGCACGCGAGAAACAGAAAGCCGAGGAGCTCGGCGACGCGTACAATATCTACGCACAGCTCCAACGGGTACTCCAGGAGGGCGGGGTCGCCGAGGAGTACGACGTCTTGATCTGTGATCCGCCGGCAACCGAGTCCGACCACCTCTACAACGCGATCTACGCGACTCGAAACCTCGTGCTCCCGGTCGAACCCAGTGCGAAGGGGCGAGCCTCCGTCGACGGCCTCGAGGAACTCGCCAGCAACTTCGCCGACCAGATGGGGATCGAGGTCGGCGTGCTGGCGGCCGTTCCGAACGGGTTCAAACGGACGAACGACCAGACGGCGCTGATCGAGGAGATCGAGTTCCCCACCCCGGAGGTGCTCCCCGACCGAACCTCCTTGATGGAGGGCTGCTGGAAGGAACAGTGCTCCGCGTTCGAGTTCGTTCGCGAACACCGCGACCGCCGTCGCGACTACGAACTCGAGACGCTGGCGCAGTTCGATCGCCTCGCCCGCTACCTCGAGGACCAGGCCGGGATCGACGCGCCGAACCCGCCGGAGCCGGGCGCGCTCGAGGAGGTGACGACTGCATGAGCGGGTTCAAAAGCGGTGCGAGCAGCGACGATCCGTTCGGCAGCGATAACGAGGGCGGCGGTGAAGACAACGAGTCATCCAGCACGGACTCCGACTCCGAACGACTGTCTCCCGAGTCAACGGCTAGGTCGGAGGCCGATCGCGACTCGAACGTCAGTGAGTCGGCTGGTGGCTCGTCGGTCGGTGGATTGCCGTGGATCTACAGACGTGATAGCATCTCCGACGACCGACCGAAGACGGTCCAGCTACACCTTCAAGAGTCGACGCTCGACCACCAGCGCGAGACCCGCCGAAGTCTCGAGGGCGAACTCGGTGAGTCCGTCAAGAAGGCCGATCTCCGGGAGGCCGCTCTTCTCGTCGGAATGACTCGCGTCGACGAGGTCGCCGACGTACTACGCGACTGGGGCTACGACTTCGAGTGAACGCTCTCGAGCCGAGACCAGCTCGGAGTTCGATGGATCAGCGGTCGGAGCAGTGATTCGAATCCAAAACCAATGTACCGTATATCGCGATATACAGATTGGGGCTGTCTGAATCCCTCTGCGAACCGTCACCAGCTGGATCTCATTCCCGAGAAGTAGTCAATCCAAAAATACTAGTCAGACACACCTCGTTTCCGGTGAAATCGACCCTCGCGAAGGTCAGTTTCCGAGGGAACCAGAAACCACCGGTCAGACGGAGTTTCACCGGAACCCCGGTGTGTCGACGGGGGAACGTTGTCGTCGACGAAGACACCATCTTTCCGGTGGAATGCTGGACGGGGTGGTTAGATTGGACATAAGTGCGCTGTAGCCGGGGATTTCAGAACCGAGAATCAGCAGAAGTTCGGTCGGTCGAATCGAACTTGTACGACGGACGAAGACACACCGAATTTCCGGTGGAGGAGCACACCACGTTTCCGGTGAATCAGGCCGTTTTCTTTCCGCAAACGGACGGTTCCATCACGATCGATCGGAACGGTCGTTCGAGAACTACTCAACGGTGTCCTCGAGAACGTTTTTGACCACTTTGGGATCCTCGAGGAGCGTGTGTTCGGTGTAACTACCCTCCGCGCTCCCGCCGCTGTGGCGGGTCTGCTCGAGGATATCGAGGAAGGCGTGTTCTTTCAGGAGGTCGCGGACGCGGCGAAGCGAGAGCGCATCGGTTCCCTCCTGTCGACAGATCTGTTCGTAGACGTCGTAGATGCGCGTGGTTCTGAACCCGCTGTTCTCGACGCCCTCGTCCTCGCGTTGCTGGTCGAGCGAGAGCACCGTTAGTGCCTGCAGAACGTACCGGGAGTGAGGGGTCGAACCGCGGATGAGTTCGCGGAATCGATCAACCTCCGCGCGTTCCCGTGCCTGAACGACGAACTCCTCGCGAACGGTCTCCGTGCCTCGAGTCTGAGCGATCTCGCCGGCGTACCGGAGGATGTCGATCGCCTTGCGCGCGTCGCCGTGCTCGCGGGCCGCCAGCGCAGCGGCCCGTGGAATTACCGCGTCCTCCAATACACCCTCTCGGAACGCATCGCTTCTGGCGGTCATGATCTTGTTGAGCTGACTCGCGTTGTACGGCGGGAAGACGAACTCCCGTTCACAGAGGCTCGATTTGACCCGCTCGTCCATCCGATCCTTGTACTTGATTTTGTTGCTGATTCCCATGACACCGATCTTGCAGTCTCTGACTTTTCCAGCCTCGCCCGCTCGGGAAAGCTGCATTAGGATCGCGTCGTCCTCGAGTTTGTCGATCTCGTCGAGGATGATGAGCGCAACGTCGTACTCCTCGTTGAGCAGACGCCAGAGTCGTTTGTAGTAGGTCGCTGTGCTGATCCCCTTATCCGGAATGTAGATATCGGTCCCATCGGTGTTGACCGAGCTCGCGATCGTCTGGACGGCCTGGGTCTCGGTGGTATCCTGTGCGCAGTCGACGTACGCGAAGACTGCGTTGATGTCTTCTTCCTTCGCGGTTTCGACGAGTCGTCTCGAGATGTACTTCGCACAGAGGGACTTTCCGGTCCCGGTCTTTCCGTAGATTAGGACGTTGCTCGGACTCTGGCCGAAGATCGCCGGATTGACCGCGTTAGCGAGGTGGCTGATCTCCTCGTCCCGACCGACGATACGACCCTCGTCCGGGAGGTGACTGATCTCGAGGAGTTCCTTGTTGACGAAGATCGGATCCTCCCGGACGAACAGGTCATCGGACTCGGGCATTGATTCAGACACCGTGTTTCCGGTGAATCGACTTGAGGGTTTCGGCGAGCGAGATCGGCCGGCCGCACACACACACCACGTTTCCGGTGAAATCGGCTCCGAAGGTGGGTGGGGTGGAGGGGAAACGGGGGTTGAAGATGGGACGAGAGCCAGTTACCGAAGGGGAAAGGCTGAGGCGCAGCCGGATCCGATTCTCCAATTCGAACGTGAGAGGCAGCAGATTCGGCTCGAGAAGACGATCCCTACGGTGACTATAGTCACCTTTCCTATGAAGTGATCTAGTCAATGGACTTTACGTCCTAATAGGTAATAAAACCACCAGTAGAGTGGGTCAAGAAATCTAGGACAACGAGCTATATATTCCAGTAAGTTGTCACGAAACACGTCTTCTCCCACGTCCCTCTCGAGCCGTTTCACCGGAAACGTGGTGTGTGTGTGCGATCCAGCGATTCCCTTCTCGAACTTCGGCTTCCTTCCTCTGGGAACCCTTCCCAAGTTCGTCGTTTGCAACAGCTCTTCCGACTACCTTTCCGACTGCCTCTCTTGAAAAATTTGGTTAGGACGTAGGGTATCCTGTCGAGCGTTTGTACGATGAACTGTGTAAACCCAGGTCGTCGCAAATCGGACAGTTCAGTTACGGGTTCGCTTCGACGAGTTCCGCCTCGCCGTAGGTCTCGTCGACCGTCGTAACCCGGACTATCGCCTCGATCGCCGCGATATCCGCCTCGAGAAAGAGTACGAACCCGCTCTCGGTCTTGCAAACGAGTGTCCCGTCGGCTTTCTCGTCGACGATGTCGACAGTCACCTCGTCGCCCGGTTCGGGTTTTCCGCCGAGGGGTTCCCCGCACCGCCAACACTCGGCGTCGTACTCCGCGGATCCTTCCGGAGCGTTGCTCGCTCCGCACCGAGGTGCGTCGCACTTGATGAACGAATCGTGTCGTCCCGGCTGATATCGTCCCACACCGCCACCGTCACTGCCGCCTCTCAAAAGCGTGCCGCTCGACCGTTCTCGGATCTCGACCGAAGTCGGACTCGAACCGACGAATTCGGCTGCGTTCGGATCTCCCACTGTGGAGTTTGCCACTCGTTACCGAGTTCGGAGCGCTCATTAGCTACCGGGTTCGGATCGTTCACTACTGATCGTTCTCTTCGTCGGTGTCCAACTCATCCCTGATCGTTATCGTAGACGTATCGCAACTCGGCCCGTCGTTGCCAGATCGGCTGCATATCGAGACGCGTTCGACGGTAGTGTTCGTACAGTTCGTCGTACGTTTCCGCGACGTCTCCGTCCGGCTCGTAACGCCGCTCCGTTTCGCCGAGTCGGGAACCGGCCTGCTCGAGGGAAGATTCGATCCCGAGCCCGACCGCGAGTAACGTCGCCGCCCCCTTCGCCGCGGGGTACTCCGCCTCCGGAACGAACAACTCGATCCCGAGACAGTCCGCGAGGAGTTCACACCAGAACGCCGATCGGCTCCCCCCACCGGTGAGGTACACTCGATTCGGCGTCGCAGGAAGATGTTCGATACAATCCCGGACTGCAAGGCTGAGCCCTTCGTAGACGCTGCGGACGACGTGCGCTCGAGTGTGCTCTGGGGTCAGTCCGACGAATCCGGCCCGAGCGTTCGGATCGGTGAACGGTCCTCGCTCCCCGGTCGTACTGAGATAGGGGAGAAACAGTACTCCTCCCGACCCCGCCGCCGCCGACGTGGCGATCGATTCGAGGGTCTCGATCTCTTTTATCTCGAGCAGCTCCTCGCACACCCACTCGAGGCTCGGCGTCCCCGCGTTCGAACCGATCGCCGTCGTCCAGCGATCGTCGATTCCGAACGCCATCCCGATCCCCCGGCCGTCGGCTCCGGGTCCCTCGGTAATCGTCTGGGCAAACAGTGACGTTCCGAGCGAAACCGCCCCGTCGCCCGGCACGACCGCACCGGCGCCGACCGCCGAGGCGACGACGTCGATCGTTCCGGCTACCACCGGCGTCCCTTCGGGGAGCCCCGTCTCCGAGGCGGCGTCGCTCGTGACCGCTCCGATCACGTCAGTCCCGGAGCGAACGTCCGGGACGAGGTTGCTCCGCTCCGGAATACCGGCCCACTCGAACACCGCCGGCTCGAACTCGCCCGTTTCGCGGTCGAGAAACGGCACCGTCGCTTCGGTGTAATCGGTCGCTCGAGTTTCGGTCAGGTTGTAGCCGAGCCAGTCCTTACACGAGAACGCGGTCGTCGCCCGCTCGAGCGTTTCCGGCTCGTGTTCGGCGAGCCACGTCAAAATCGGCAGGCACATTCCCGGATATACGGGTGAGCCACACGTTTCGACCAGCGCGTCCATCGTCCCGTCCTCTGTCCAGCTCTCGAGGATCGATGCTGCTCGACTATCGGACCACAGGACGGCGTCTCGAACGGGCTCTCCGTTCGTATCGATCAGCCAGCAGCCATCGCCCTGTCCCGTAATGCCGACGCCGGCGATCTCGACGTGTTCGTCCAGGCTCGTGACCACTCGTGTGATCGTTTCCCTGGTTCGGTCCCAGACCGCCCCCATATCCAGTTCGGCCTGACCGGTGTTCGGACGGTCGACGGACTGCGTTTCCGTCGCGGTCGCGAGAGTGGATCCGCTCGTATCGTACGCGACAGCCGTGATAGCGGTCGTTCCGGCGTCGATTCCGACGAGTGCTTTCATAGGAACAGCGACGGACGCATGTCTTATCAAGACGTGCGATGAGCGAAACCGGTTATTTTCGCGACTTCTTTTCGGCCCGTTTCGCTCCGATCACTCCCAGCGTTTAACCTTCTTGGGTCACTCTCTCTACTCGACTGATGAAACGCCCGACCCGTCAGAAACAACGTGACGAGCAGACGAAGAACAACACGACTGAACAGGAGGGCGTTCGGGCGTGTCCGGAGTGCGATTCGACGGCACTCGTCCGGAGTTCGGACGGAAGCGAGGTCAGTTGTGAGGACTGTGGGCTCATTCTCGAGGAGGACGGCATCGATCACGGACCCGAGTGGCGAGCGTTCAACCAGTCGGAACGGGACAGCAAGTCCCGAGTCGGGGCGCCGACGACCCAGACGATGCACGACAAGGGGTTGACCACGACGATCGACTGGAAGAACAAGGACGCCTACGGTCGTTCGCTGTCCTCGGAGAAACGAAACCAGATGAGTCGGCTCCGGAAGTGGCAGGAACGGATCCGAACGAAGGACGCCGGCGAACGGAACCTGCAGTTCGCCCTCTCCGAGACCGACCGAATGGCATCCGCACTGGGCGTTCCTCGCTCAGTGCGAGAGGTAGCCAGTGTGCTCTACCGGCGCGCGCTCGACGAGGACCTCATCCGCGGGCGGTCGATCGAGGGCGTCGCGACGAGCACCCTGTACGCCGCCTGTCGGATGGAGGGCATTCCGCGCTCGCTCGACGAGGTCGCGGCGGTCTCGCGGGTCGATCGCATGGAGATCGGGCGCACGTACCGCTACATCTCCCAGGAGCTCGGCCTCGAGATGGAGCCCGTCGATCCGAAGAAGTACGTCCCACGGTTCTGCTCGGAGCTCGACCTCCCCGAAGAAGTCCAGCTCAAGGCCAACGAGATCATCAACACGACGGCCGAACAGGGGATGCTGTCGGGCAAGTCGCCCACCGGGTACGCCGCGGCCGCGATCTACGCGAGTGCGCTCCTCTGTAACGAGAAGAAGACCCAGCGAGAGGTCGCCGACGTCGCTCAGGTAACCGAGGTCACGATTCGAAACCGGTACCAGGAGCAGATCAGCGCGATGGGAATTCACGACTAGAGACGACGATCGCCCCCCTTTCTCTCCTGTGCCGACGTCCGACCGATCGCAAAGGGAGCGTTTCAACGGCATCGAAACTTGAGTGTCTCGTCTTCTTCCGCGTACGCGTAAGGCTCAGATCGCAATGAGCGTGACCCCGACGACCGCCAACACGGCTGCAACGAGCCGAATCCGAAAGTAACGCTCTCCGAGGAGGATTCCGCCGAGGACGACGACGATAATCGCCTGCGTGTTGATCACGGGCGAGGCGATACTCGCCGGCAACAGGGCGAACGCCAGCGTCGTGAGGTGCTCTCCGAGCGCGACCATCGCCCCTCCGACAGCTAGCGTGGGGAGATCCGCTCGGATCTCGGTCGGTGGGTTTCGGACCGCACTCGGGAGGAGAACGACGGCAACCCCGGATAGCAACAGCGGAACCCAGAGCGTCTCCGGAATAGCGAGTTCCTGCAACGAAACACGCTTTCCGAGGTCACTAATCGCGTAACACATCGCGCTCACTAGCGCGAGCTGTGCGGGCCGCGACCGCGCCGCCTTGACGAACGGTCGGAAGAATCCACCCGGGTCGTAGTTCGCCACATACACTGCGAGCGTCGCGACGACGACTCCGGTGACCTGTAACGGCGTCAGTAACTGCCCGAGAAACAGGATCTCGAGCGGAAGGACGAACATCGGGACGATCTTGTTGATCGGTGTCACGTACGAGACGTCCCCCTGTGCGATCGCTCGTAGAAACAGCACGAACGCGGCGGCGGTCGACACGATCGTCAGGACGATCACGCCGACCTCGAAGAGGCCGAACCCGTCGAACGCGACCGCGGAGCGTTCGGTTCGCGTGAGCAGGATCGGCAGGTACCACGCGATAGCGAAGGCGTTGATGAGGACGGTCAATGCGGCAGGAGGGTATCGCGAAAACGAGCGCTTCAACACGTAGACGTAGAATCCCCAGACGAAAGCGGCGACGATCGCAAATCCGAGTCCGGTATCCATCGTTCGGGCGGAGGAATGCCCGGGCTATCAGTCGTTCGATCGGTCGCCGATCGGGCGTTCCCATCTTTCGGCTGGTAATCTCCCCACTAGCTCTCGCTCGACCCTCGCCTCTCCGACAGATAATATCTTATGACTGTAATAGTTTTATTACTGTATCTCCTATAGATCACGGATGACAGGCAGTAATAACACGCGGCGACGGTTTCTCGCACTATCGGGGTCGGCGACGCTCGCGGGGCTCGCCGGTTGCACGGACCGATTCAGCTCGGAAGCGTCCGAAGAAAACGGCAGCGGATCGTCGAACGAATCGACCTCCGGGACCACCGAACAGAGCGAGGCGAACAGCTACGAATCACCGGCGCTGGCAGTCGAGACGGAGTACAACAGTCGCGAGGAGTTCGGCCAACCCGGGGAGGCGTTCGACGACTTCGAAGAACCCGACGTCTGGGAGACGGTTCAGGGATCCGCGGAGGTCGACGAGGATGTCGCCTTCGAGGGCTCCCAGAGCCTCAAACTCACCGCCGAGGACGGCGAGAACGTCATCGTCGAACGGAGCATCGAGACGGCCGACCTGACCGACCGGGAGTTCTCGCTTGCCGTGCGAACGTCTACCCCAGGAAACGTAGCGGTCGATATTCGCCTCATCGATATCTACGGGGGGTACGCCCACCACCAACTTCGGAGTGTCACCTACCGAACGCCGGATATCGGGTGGTTCCGGACGAATCCCGGCGTCTTCGAGGAGAGTACGACTCCGCTCGAGCGTGACGTCGTCGACGAGATCCAGATTATCGTCTACAACACCGACGAGGCGGAGGTGTGGGTCGACGACCTCCGCATCCACGACAAGCCCGAGAAGGGGTATGTCGTGCTCTGCTGGGACGACGGGCTCGACGACTACTACGACGTGGCGAGCCCGCTCCACGACGAGTACGGTGTCAACGCGGTGCAGGCCGCGGTTCGCCAGTGGACGAGGGGACAGCGCGACGGGATCATGACCGCCGAACAGCTCCGGGAGCGTCAGGAGGCTGGCGACCAGATCGTCGCCCACGGGACTCACACCTACCTCGCCCAGATGGACGAGGAGTCGCTTCGGGACAGCCTTCGACGAGACAAGAACTGGGCGGTCCAGAACGATTTCCAGGGCGGACACTACATCGTCTATCCGCACAACAGCTTCGACCAGACGGTTCTAGACGTCGTCTCGGAATACTACTACGCCGGCGGGTTCAACCAGGCTGGCGACGTCAATCTCACCGGTGTCCACGGCTTCGATCCGCTCGTCCTTCCGCGAACGATCGGTCACGATCTCGGCATCGCGATGCGGTGTGTCGACCTCGCTGCACGGCACCGCCAGTGTACGATCCTGAACTTCCACGCGTTCGACCTGGATAATACGATCGACGCCGACGAGTACGAAACGCTGCTCGAGCACATCGATAGCAAGGGCGACTCGCTCGAGGTTATCGACTTCGACGACCTCTGGACGATGCGACGCAACGGTCACTGATCGAAGACCGTTCGAACGGCGTTCACTAGCGGTATGTTTTAACATGACTCGGGCCGTACCGATGCCTGGAATGAGCCCCGACCAAGACACCCCGTTCGCCGACAGCGAACTCCGGAACAAGGAGGAGACGGAGATTCCGATCGGCGAACCGCGAGAGCCCGAGAACCGAGGTCACAGTATGTGGCGGTGTCGGGAATGTGGCGAGATGGGACGGTTCAGCGGGAATCTTCCGGACGTGTGTCCCGAGTGTGGAAGTCCGAAGGAGGAACTGTACTACTGGGAAGAGGATTAGCGACGCGGCCGTCGGATCCGTGCCGCGTCGGACGAGCACCACGAGGTCGAGGCGTACCTCCGTCCCGCCGGAGGCTGCTATGGAGTTTATATAGCGTTCGTTTCGACAGCGATTCTGCCGACGGACCGTTGCAGAAGCCGGAGCTACGTCGATGTGCAGCGGTATTATTAAAATAGAACACAAAATAATAACTTTGAATATTTAGCAGTGTGTAGTTGTCAACAATTGTGTCGACGAAGCTAACAGAAATCGGGGTAGTCGAGGACGAACGGGAGTCGGAAACACTCCACATCGCGTTCGTCGGCGATCCGGGTGTCGGTAAGACGACACTCGCTGCACTCGTTGCAGCTCGATTGAACGAGCGAACGGGTGTACGAGTTGCTGGAGAGGCAGGACAGTTAGTGGACGGTCGTGATGCTGGAACCGACGGCACGCTCGGGATCGAATGGACGGTCGAAGACTGTCCGTCGGGCCCGGAGGCAATCGGTGCGCGTGCCGAACGGCCGGATACAGTGTTCGTCGTCGCCACCCCCGAGACGATCGAAACTACGGTAGCCTACGAGCGTCTCGCCCGCGAGTGCGAGGTCGACTGCTATCTCCTGGTCAACCGGTTTCGAGAGTCGACGAGGGCTCAGCTTCAATCGTTCGACGGTCCGGAACTCGCCGAGTACTTTTATTACGATGAGGACGTTTCGTCGGCGATTGCTGAGGGTCGGGTACCGGTACTTCCAAACCGGACCGTCGAAGCGATACTCGTCGAGGCCCTCCAACCCGAACGACAGGGTCCCAAGCGAGCACTCGAGGGGCTCGAACGCGGCGGCCGATCGATCGTCAACGTCGAGGTCGAGAAGCGAGACGACGCCGATTCGCTCATCGACTCGTTCGAAACGGTCGGGCACAGTGCGGCTTACTTCGAGTGCAATTGCCGCTGTCACGACGGGCACGTGCTAGCGCGTCGGCAATCGAACTGAATGGACGCTGACGCTCGCCTCACTCCGAATCGAGTACAGCGTTTTCTCCGGAGGGTTTCGGTACGACGATGAGACGAACCGGCCCGGAAACCGACGCTCTCGTTGCGATCGTCGGCGGCGGTGTCCACGGCGTTCACCTGGCGGTTCGGCTGCTTCAGGAGGATCTGATCGACCCGTGTGAGCTCCGTCTCATCGATCCGGTCGGACTCCTCGATTCGTTTCGTCGGAATTGTCAACAGTGCGGAATGATCGAGCTCAGATCACCGTTCGTCCATCACGTCGCTACCGATCCGTTCTCGCTCAGGGATTTCGCTCGAGCACGCGGTCGCGAGGACGAACTCGTTCCGAGTACGGTCGGTGCAGAGCGACCGACCGTCTCGCTGTTTTTCGATCACGCCAACTGGATCTGTGATCGATACGATCTCGAATCGTGTCACACGAAGGCTCGAGTAACCGGTATCCGGGAGAATCGGCAGACGGTCGAGATCGAAACCGGGGAGGACCACGTCTCCACTCGATGGTGCCTCCTCGCCGTCGGACACGGCGGCTCGGTTGCGTATCCGGAGTGGGCGACCGAGCTGGCCTCGACAGGGTCGGTAACCCACGTCTGGGACCCCTCGTTCGATCCCAACGCGATCGGCGAGACGTCGTCAGTCGGAATCGTCGGCGGCGGGATCACCGCCGCACAGCTTGCGACGGAGGTCGCCCAGCCGCCGGGTCGGGACGTGGTCTTGTTCGCTCGAAGCCCGTTTCGTGTGGAGACGCTCGAGGCGAGTACCGACTGGATGCACTTCTCGGGGGATATCGAGAAGCTCCACGCACGTCCACCGGCATCAGGGAGCCGCGAGAACCTGGTAGCCGAGGCACGATACAGTGGAACGATGCCACCGTACGTGTTTCGTCGACTACAGCGAGCGCTCGAGCGAGAGCGGGTCGAACTCGAACGATCGGAGATCACGGTCGCAACCGAAGCCGGCGGAACGGTCGTCGTCACCTGCCGCGACGGCAGTTCGTTCTGTTTCGACGAACTGATCTGTGCCACGGGTTTCGGATCGCCGTACGACGGCGATCTGTTCCGGCGTATACGCCACCAATCGTCACTCCAGACGGGCTACTACGGGGCGCCGCTCCTGGACGACGGCACGCTTCGCTGGAGACGGGAGGACGGAACACTCTCTCGCGTTGCGGTTTCGGGCGTCGCTGCACAGCAGGTTCTCGGTCCGTTCGCTCGCAACGTCATCGGTGCTAGACGAGCGGGAGCGCAAATCGTTGGATTTCTCGAATCGAGACTGAACGCCCAGAACCAACCGGCCGAGCTGTGAATCGAGCCGTCGTCTCGGCTGAATCCGTGCTGGGTCTGATCAGTCGGACACTTCCGCTCCGTCGACCTGTTCTCGTGCTGTATCCGTTCCGGACGGGCGATGGTGCTGCGCGATAGCAGCCGCAATCCGATCGCCGGCTCGTCGAGCTCCGGGAACGTTGGGCGCGTACGGCCCGACCGTTTCAACGGCGAGCGCTCCCGAAACGTACAGCGGAACGGTTCGTCCGTCGTCGCATCGCCAGGCAAGCGTCCCGTCGTCGAGAACTGGCATCCCTCGATACCCCCGTGTCAACTCGAGTTCGTCGGCGATCCGCTCGACGAACGGATGGTCGAACACCGGTTCGAAGCCGGTTGCGAGGACAACGCGGTCTCCGAGGAGTTGCAGCCCGTGATCGAGGGACAGTCGAACCGAGCCGTCTTCGTTCGTCGCCGAATCAACCGTTCCCTGCGTGAGCGTGAGGTCACCGTCGTCGATTCGGTTCATGAGTGCTGTGTAGAGAGACGGTGGAACCGTTGCAGTGTGCCGAGCATCCGAGATCACGTCGAATCGGTCGCTCGACCCTGGTGGGTGTACGTGGAGATTCGCTTCGATGTGCGACCAGTTGATCCACGGCGGATTCGCCTCGGAGACTTCCCACTCGAGGGGGTGCCGTGAGAACAACGTGACCGACTGGGTATCGCTCAACTCACACGCGAGCTGTGCGGCGGTGATCCCCCCACCGACGACGATGGTTCGGTCGGCGGACGCGTCGGGGTCGAACTCGCCCCAGACGTGTTCGACTCCATCGAGCTCGACTCCCCAGTCGGGTCGCCGGTATCGACCACCGTGACCGATCGCCAGAACGCAGTGTTCGGTATCGATGGCTCCCACCGTTGTTTCGAGCCGAAGCCCCGCCGTATCGGGACGCTCCCGGATAGCATCGACGGCTGCCTGACAATGCAGCGAGTCGAGATTCTTTTGCTCGATCACATACTCGGCATGATCTACGAACAGATCGAGAGACGGCCGGGGCGGATAGTCGACCGTCGAAACGAGTTCGTCTTCCCGATCGTTTGCTTCGGCAAAGTTCTCGAGATCGAACGATTCGGTTCCGATGTGGTGGACGAACGTCGATCGCAGGGTATCCATACCGCAGGCTCTGGCCTTCTCACGGAACGACGTCAGCAATCGGTCGTGAGGATCTACGACGAGAACGTCGGAGCTGTCGAGCGGAGTATCTTCGACGAGCCGCTGGGCGAGGTACGTTCCATGAATCCCTCCTCCAACGACGGTACAGCCGAATTTTCGAGTGGAGTCGTGTGTCGTCATATGAGATCCGTCGCGTCGGTGCCCGAAGGCAACCGCCGAAAGTTAATAAAAGCACTGAATAGAATAACAACTTGTATTACCTAGCTACTATAAATTAGCAACACGCAGGTGGACAGACGATCCCCGTGCCCGTGCGTTCCGGGACGTTTGGTCCGGAAAGACGACCGCGCTCGATCATGCAGTTCACGGGAGCGGCGACCGAGACTGTGCCGCCTTCGTCAGCGATACCGGTAAGATGACCGTCAGCGCGGATCTCGTCGTCGAGTCCGCCGATATCCCGGCGGACGAAGCGGCCGAGCAGACGTTCGAACGACTGACGGACTATCGACCGAGTCTATGAACGAAACAACCGACAGTACCGACACGAACGGCGAACGTACCGGAAACGAACACGTCTGTAGAGACACCGGACGAGAACAGGGCTTGATCGGCAAGTACGAGATCTGGCTGTGTCGACAGTCGTTTCGAGAGATGGCCCGTGACATGGGCTTTCGAAAGTACGACTGACTGGCAGGCACTGTCCGAACGAGGGAAACCACAAGACCAGAAGACGAGACAGCGGTGCCGGCTGTGAGTTTCGATCTATAACGGTAGATAGTAGCGCGGTTTCGTTATTCAGAAATAGAGAGGAACGGATACGCAGTCTATTTTCTTATCGAGTGGCTGATTCAGAAGCGAAACCCGAATAAGTATCTTGAATACGATGGTTTACAGTAGTTGGAAGTACGGGTTCTTTATTCAGAATTGTCTGTGAAGCTGTGGTCAGTATAGGTGGCTCACGTACCACTCATGTTAGTTCCTAATCGGGGGCACCGCTTAGTGCGCAGTTTGAGGAACGAGCAGGTCGTGAGGTTAGTTTGAAATAATCCCGCAGGCCTGCTTAGCGAGTGATACGCGGCGGAATTTGATGAACCTTGGGAGCGTGAGCGGACGGCGACACCCGTTAGGGTGTTTGCCGTCCGTCTCTACGCGACCGGTTGTTCACTCCGAGAGACACAAGCAACTCTTCGCTTGATCGGCGTAGAACGCACTCATCAGGCTATCTGGCACTATATATCGGGAAGTTTATAGCTCGCCAGACCCGCCGACGCCAACGAGAGCTTCGCTTTCGTGTGGCCCATCAGAACGCCTCACGTTCTGAGGACGGCTTCACCGTCGCGGGTCGCAGTTGGTAAGACTGCTGTCAAAATTAACCTCGATTGGTCTTGGGCACATGTTGCAATAAATCTACACTCACGGCTAACCCCTGACGTCGCAGTGTTCGGACGACGAGGCACCGATCCAGCCGCTGCGTTCCTGCATCAGTTGACCGAGAAACACGACCTTGATGGAACGGTGTTTCTCGTCGATGGCTGTGGTATCTAACTCTCCTCTTTCGATTAGGACGAGCGATCAGCTTGACTACGTTGATCGAAACCTGATCGAAAAGTGGTTTCATATTCTCGAGATGCGAGTTGACCGCTTCCACAACTCATGGGAAGGCAGCCGGGCGAGCGTCAGGAAATGACTTGGACAGTTCATACACTATTATAACATACAACGACTGCATTAATCACTCAACGGACAAGCGCCTGCGGAGGTACTAAACTAGACAGTGCCATCCTGATTGCACGGGCGGTAACGAGCGAATTCACCGTCCTTCGATCCTGCTGTGATGTAGCTTCGATCAACGGATGAGGAGTTGAGTGGGTGAGCAATCCCCTCTGCAATCGCGAACCGACAGTGGCTTGATCTCGATGTCCCGTTCGAGAGTCGCACTGACACGCCATCGGCGGTGATCGATGCCGTCACGCCGTACACACTCACCCCCTATCCCAAGTCCCGAAGCTTCGGGATACGTACAACGCGTCGGAGCTGGCTGATGGCCACCCGGTTCACGAACCGCGGCTTCCGGATCGATCGCTCTGACGAGCGAATGCACGAGTCCTGCCGGCGCGTCTCTTCAAGCATGATGTGGCAATGCGTTCTGGATTCCGCTCCGGGTCAACCCCGAGCAGGAATCGCTCTGGTTCGGCCTGCTCGACGAAACGCGAGAGCCGGTGAGCTCCGACTCTAACAGCACCGCAAAAAACATCACTGCCGAGTCCGAGGTAGCCGAACCGGAAACGCCGGACGACCCGATTCGAATCGGTTTCGATATCAGCGACTCCAAACTGCTGACGGGCTGTGTCTATCAGAACGATACTTCGACCCAGCCATACGTCTACGATGGCGGTCGTGCGCGAGCACTCCGTAAGGATCTGTACACGACACTGAAGCGCCTCTAAGAGCATGGTGCCGTCGAGTGCGCGTGGACGAACGCTTTGACCACTTCCGGAACGACATGACTTCTTGGAAGGCTCCGTCTTCTAACGGCCCGAAAACTCCGATTTTCGATGCCACGGAATGGGAGCCGTTGTGACACGGCCATAGGACACCGCACGCTGAGTCGGCGATTCCGACAGACGTCGCTTGCAGCCTTCGAGTCCTGAAACCTCCGATGCGAGGCTTCCATCGTAGGAAGCTCCGCGCTTTGGGGCGGGCGAGGACGTCATAGTCGTAACCGACCTCGGGGGTGCTGGCAATCTCGTCGTGTTCTGGACGGGTGTAATTGACCTGGCCGGGGTCGTACGTCGCTCCGCAGAGCGTACATTCGAGGGTTTCGATCCGCTCGAGCGCTATACGATACTCCGTATCCGTTCGTACACTATATCGCTACCAGTCATTGCCAGGGTTCGAACGAGAACGAACTCCGTAGAAGTGCTAACCTTGTTCGCTACGAAGCCTACCTCTACCGTTTCCTCCGAAACTTCCTCCGGGGAGAAAATTCTATATAGTCATACATGGTTTATGGCACTTCTATGCGCCAGTAGAGCTATACTGTGTATTTTGGTTGTCCGGCTTGCGACAACCAAATATACGATATGTTTTAGTGAGTGCCATGAGTAGCGAACCGTACGAAAATGACACTCTTAGAATCACCACAATCCGGAGCAAACGGGTTACTCGAGGGGATCTCGCGTGAGTAGCGAGCAGATCCAGTGGTCGCACAAATCTCTGGAGGAACTCCGCGAGTTCTGGAACACCGAAATCGAACTCGAGATGCAACGTGCTGGCCACGATCTCGAGGACAAACCCACCTACCAGGACCTACTCGACGTCGGCTACGGCGGGCTCACTTACACGCTTCGAGAGCACCACGAGATGACCCTTTCAGAGTTTCTCGAATCTGTAGGCTACGTAGAGGAGTCTGAAGAGGGCTATCCATGGGGTATCGATGATGAAACCACTATTGAGGAACTCGAGTCGTTCATCCGGACGCTTGAACGCCGGCAAGGCCTCGCCGACACCACGGTCGCTACGAAGCGGTCCCGGCTTGCGACTTACGCGCAACTGTACGATGAACTCCACGGCCAGGCCAATCTCGTGGACCGCGTCGTCGACACCGCCGAACGGGCTGCCGAGATTCGACGCGTCCTTGCGGTGTTCGACGAACTCGATGCCGATCTCGGGACTGACGCGTCGAAGCAACGGTATCTAAGCGACGTCAATCAGTTCTACAGCCACCTCGAGCGTCGGGCGATCGCCGCCTTCAACCCGTCCTCGAGAATCAGCGAGGAGTACAACTGGAACCGCGAGGAGAAAGACAACCAACCGCTCTCGAGCGAGGACGTCCAGCAGCTGTACATGGTTGCCGAAAGTCCTGAGGAGGAACTACTCGTGCTCGCGCTGTGTGCGTGGGGCCTTCGACGGAACGAGGTCGCGTCGTTGCACGTGTCTCAGGTGGTACTCGAGAGAGAGGATCCACATATCTACTTCGAGGAGCGAAAGAACGGTCCGGGAACGGTTGCGCTGGTCTATGGCCGCGAGCAACTGACGGATCACATCGACACGCTTGGTGCTCGAGACGACGAGTGGAACGGGTATCTATTTTCCTCGACGGCGTCCTCGAGTGGCCATATCGTTGGTGAGACAGTCCAATCACGGTTTCAGCGGCTTGCAAACCGTGCTGGCGTTACCGTTCGTGGCGAGGCGCCGACCTCGAAGATGGGCCGGCGTTTCTGGTATACGACGTACATGGAGGCGCAGAAGCAACTGCTCGAGAATCTCGACGTAATCGCAGGCGACCAGGGCAGTTCCGATGCGAACGTTGTACTGGAAAACTACCTCTCGGAAGCCGAGCGCCGGAAGTACCGACGTGAGTTCATGCGTGAGCGATTAGCAGACGTATTTGAAATTGACCCATAAGTCAATCTGAGATATCACTCGTTAATCTTCTTCCAGAACCGATAAAAAGTGGGGAGCAACAGCTTTTGTCGCCGGAAGATTGGATGGTGCTTATTTGACACATCGATCAATGAACTCATCGAGACCGTCTATACTAAATATGAATAGTTGATTTACTGGAACTCTTCGGTGAGCGCGGGAACGACGTCGAAGAGGTCGTCGTGGATGGCGTAGTCGGCGATGTCCATGATCGGGGCGTTGGGATCGGTGTTGATCGCAACGATCGTCTCGGACCCTTTCATGCCGGCGACGTGCTGGACGGCCCCGGAGATGCCGATCGCGATGTAGACGTCGGGCGTGACGACCTTACCCGACTGGCCGACCTGGCGGTTCTTGGGGAGCCAGCCGTTGTCGACGATCGGTCGGGACGAGGAGACCGTCGCGTCGAGGGCGTCGGCCAGCTCCTCGATGAGCTCGAGGTTTTCCTCCTCTTCGATCCCACGGCCGACGGAGACGAGGACGTCGGCCTCGCTGATGTCGACGTCGCCGCCGCCGACCTCCTCGAAGCCCGTGACGCTCGAGCGGATCGCGTCCTCGTCGATCTCGGCGTGGAACTCCCGGATCTCGGCGTCACCGGTGCCGTCCGCGCCGGCCCACTCGGCGCCGCGGATGGTGACGACGGCGTTGCCCGTCAGCTCGTTGGCCGTCTCGACTTTGCCGCCGTACATCTCGCGGGTTGCGGTCAGCGTCTCGCCGTCGGTCTCGAGGCCGACGGTGTCGGTGACGAGCGGGAGATCGAGCGCGTTGGCGACGGCGGGGGCGTAGCCGAGGCCGTTGACGCTGTTTGGTGCCAGCACGTACTGGGGTGCGAGCTCGTCGTAGAGCTGGGTGACGACCTGCGTGTAGACGTCGTGATTGAACTCCTCGCCGTACTCGACGGTGTGGACGACGTCGACGCCCTCCCGGTTGAGTTTCTCGGCGAAGTCCCCGACGGGGCCGCTGACGACGGCGACGTGGAGGTCGCCGCCGGTCTCGTCGGCCAGCTGGCGACCCGCAGTGATCGTCTCGTAGCTGACATCGCGCAGTTCGCCCCGGCGGTGGTCGGTTACCGCCAGAATATCCGTCATGGTGCCACCCCCTTCTCGCGGAGCAGTTCACCGAGCTCCGAGGCGGTCTCCTCGGGGCTGCCCTCCCAGACCGTCGCGTCGGTCTCGCTTTCGGGTTCGTACATGTCCGTGACCGTTACTGCGCCCTCGACCGCACCCTCGTCGACGCCGAGGTCGCCGAGCGTGTGGACGTCGAGTTCCTTCCGCTGGGCCTGTCGGATGCCCCGCAGGCTGGCGTACCGGGGCTCGTTGATCCCCGTCTGGATCGTCAGCGCCGCCGGGAGTTCGATCTCGGTCAGCTCCTCGACCCCGCCCTCGAGCTCTCGCCGGACCGAGGCGGTGCCGTCCTCGAGGTCGTGCTCGAGGTGGTTGACGACGGCGCCCCACTCGAAGCCGAGCTCCTCGGCCAGGGAGACGCCGGTGCCGCCCCAGTTGTCGTCGCCGGACTGGACGCCCGTCAGCACGAGGTCGGGCTCCTCGGCCTCGACGACCGTCCGCAGGATCGCGGTCTTGGCGCCGACGTCGAGCAGGTCGACGTCCTCGAGGGCGTCGTCCCAGACGCGAATCGCACGGTCGGCGCCCTTCGCGAGCGCCTGGCGGATCGTCTGCTCGCACTCCTCGGGGCCGATCGTCACGGTGACGACTTCGTCGGCGATGCCCGCTTCCTGGAGCTGGACGGCCTCCTCGATGGCGTAATCGTCCCACTCGTTGAGATCGGCGCCAAGATACTGGTCGGCGATGGTCGTGCCTTCGATCTCGAACTCGTCTTCGACAGTCGAGACTTCCTTGACCGTGACTAGAATCTTCATTCGTTGGTTAGACTGTGAAGATAGTGAGAATAAATGTAGGTGCTTCGGCACGTGTCGCCCCAGTTGAGCGAGTCTATCCAGCAACTTTAGCGAAGTGTATATACAGTATCGATGCTCGAGTACCGCCCGGCTCAACTGATTGATTTACCGTTAGTCGGCTGCCGCAATCTTGAGGCCCGCCTTCTCCTGAGCGTCGATCGCCTCGACGAGCAGTTCGGCGACGTCGACGACCTCGATATCGTCCTCGAAGCCGCCGGTCTTGCGGCCGTCCTCGTACATCGTCATGCACATCGGGCAGGCGACGACGAACTTCTCGATGCTCGAGCCGGCGTCGGTGTCCTCTAAGGCCTCCCGAAGCCGTTCCTCGCTGGGCTTTGGTTCCTCGTCGAACTCCATCCAGAGGCCGCCGCCGCCGCCACCACAGCAAAAGGAATCGGCGCGGTTGCGGGGCATCTCGTCGAGTTCGCAGCCGGTGGCTTTGATGATCTCGCGGGGGGCCTCGTACTCGTCGTTGTACCGGCCCAAGTGACAGGGATCGTGGTAGGTGACGGTGTAGTCGAGTTCGGTACCAGATAGCTCGAGTCGGCGCTCGTCGACGAGTTCCTCGACGGCCTGGGTCCAGTGGTAGACGTCGATCTCGCCGTCTTTGTTCCACCGTTGTTCGTAGTCAAAGGGCATCATCGGGTCGTCGGCGAACTCCTCGAAGTCGACCTCCGGATACTCGTTCTTGAAGGTGTTGTACGAGTGGGGGTCGGTACAGACGATTTTGTCGAACTCGCAGTCGTCCCAGGTTTCGACGTGGTGGCCGGCGAGTTCGACGTAGAGGAACTCCTCGCCGACGCGGCGGATGTCGTTGCCGTCGTACTTTTCGTCGTCGAAGAGGATGCCGAAGCTGACGTCGGCCTCTTGCAGAATGGTCGCCAGCGAGCGGGCGACCTTCTTGTTACGGTCGTCGTAGCTGGGGTAGTCGCCGACGTACCAGAGGTAGTCGACCTCCTGCTCGCGGGCGTCGGCGACGTCGAACTCGAGGTCGTCGGCCCACTCTCCACGAGAGCGCTGGCTGTCGCCGAAGGTGTTGCCGTTCTGCATGACGTTCTGGAAGACGTCCTGCATCCCCGGGTCGACGTCGCCCTGATCGGTCATCTGGCGGTTGAGGCGGGTAAAGGACTGAAGATGTTCGATCTCGACCGGGCAGGCGTCCATGCAGGCCATACAGGCCATGCAGGACTCCATCGTCTCGGTGTCGATCACGCTGGTGCCGCCGTCGGCGATGATCGGCTGCTGTTCGCCGCCCTCGGCGCGGTGTTCGCGGTACTTTTTGAGATCGAGGATGACGTTGCGCGGATCGAGCGGTCGGCCCGAGGCCTTGGCGGGACAGACGGACGAACAGCGCCCGCACTTGGTGCAGGCGTCCTGGTCGAGCATCTCCTTCCAGGTGAAATCCTCGATGGACTCGGCGTTCGTGGCGTCCAGATCGGCGGGAACGTTCGGCAGGCGCTTGCCGGCGTTCTCGTCGCGGGTGACGACGTTGGCGAACGAGGAGAGCATGTGGAACGGCTTGGCGTAGGGGATCCACGCGATGAAGAAAAAGGCGATCAGCGAGTGAGACCACCAGGCCAGCCAGTGGAAGGTCTCGGCGTTGAAGCCGAGGACGCCGAGTGCAGTGTAGTTCGGATCCGTGGCAGTCCCTTCGACGACGGGGAGGCCGATCGTCTGGAACAGCAGGGCGAGCCCCCAGCCGACGAAGCTGACGATCTCGTGATCGGGCATCCCCGTCGCGTAGATGCGCAGTCCCTCGAGGAGGAAGCCGCCGACGCCCAGCGCGAACAGCGTCCAGATGAAGATGTCGTCCTCGCTCGACGTGTGGCGGTCCCAGAGGCGCTCGTTGCGGACCCAGTAGCGCCGATACATCGCCATCCCGATCCCGACGACGAACAGCAGCCCCATCGCGTCGACGATGAACTGGTAGGCGAGGTAGAAGTCGCCGACCCAGAACGAGCCCTGGAACGGTTCCCAGAAGTAGCCGTCGATGAAGAGGATCGTGGTCGCGATCAGTAGGGTCAGAAAACCCCACATGATGAAGGCATGCATCAGTCCGCCGTAGAGGTCCCTGTCGAACTGCTTCTCGTTCGAGAGCACGATCTTCGTACTCGAGACGATCCGGCTTGCGAGGTTGTCGAGGCGGGCGAACGGGTCGTCGTCACCGGCCGTGTACCGCGTAAACCGGCTGTACACCCCGTAGAGGAAGACGAGGATCGTGACGGTCGCCAGGAGATAGAACAGCGCGTACTCCGTGCTGCTGAGCCCCCAGTAGGTCTCCCTCGTCACCTCCGTCTGCGCGAGGACGTTCATGTTCAATTAGGCGAGGGGCCGCGACTTAGTTCTTGTTCAGTAGCAGCCTTTCGGAATCCGCTTTCCGAAGATGTCTCCGTCGAACCATCTCAACACCACTGAATAGCCGAATTGTTTCGATGTATCGGACCTGTTGAGTGCGTGCGTTAGGAGGACGATCCGAGAGAGCGGTGAAGGCATCTCCAAATGAATATCGGGCTCTTACTTCCCATCGAACTCCGGCTCACGCCCCTCGAGGAACGCCTCGATTCCCTCATCCTTGTCCTCGGTCGCGAAGAGTTGGACGAATAGCTCTGACTCGTACTCAAGGCCCTCCTCGATTCCCATGCGCGAGCCCGCCTTGATGGCCTTCTTGGCGAACTCGAGCGCGAGAGGGCTTTTCTCTGCCATCGACGCTGAAAGTTCGTAGACGGTGTCATCGAGGTTGCCTTCGTCGCATACCTGATCGACGAGGCCAATCTCTTCGGCTTCCGTGGCGTCAATGAGTTCGCCGGAGAGGACGAGTCGCATTGCCTGTCCCTCACCGACGAGGCGGGTCAACCGTTGTGTGCCACCGCCACCTGGAATGAGTCCGAGATTGATTTCGGGCTGACCGAGCTTCGCTCCTGCAGCCGCGATGCGAACGTCGCAGGCCTGTGCGAGTTCACAGCCGCCGCCGAGCGCGTGACCGTTGATTCGGGCGATGATCGGAATCGAGGCGTCGTCGACGGTTTCGTAGACCCGTGGGTGCTCGCTGGCCTCGCGCTGCTCGACTAATCCGCGATCCTTAAACTCGGTCACGTCCGCGCCAGCGACGAACGCGCCCGAGCCCTCGCTGCCGGTGAGAACGAGTACCCGGACCCCGTCGTCGTCGTCCGCGGCGGCAACGGCCTCCTTCAGTTCGCTCCGAACCTGTCCGTTGAGCGCGTTGCGCGCGTCGGGGCGCTCGATCGCAATCGTTGCGACACTTTCAGCATGGTCGCCAACCGAGACGGAAACCAGTTCGAGTTCGTCGCCGAGCGCAGCCAGTCCGGTCTCGCTCATTCCTCCTCACCCCAGTCGCCGCTCGTTCCGACGCGCTCGCCGTCCTCCCAGACGTAGAATCCCTCACCCGACTTCTTGCCGAGTTTGCCCGCACGGACCTTCCGGCGTAGTGCCTGAGGCGGCCTAAACCGCTCGCCGAGCTCTTCGCGGAGATGCTCCGCGATGTGTAGGCGGACGTCGAGTCCGACGTGGTCCCCGAGTTCGATCGGACCCATCGGATAACCGTAGCCGATCTTCATCGCCTCGTCGATGTCGTTTGGGCTAGCGACGCCTTCCTCGACCATTCGGATCGCCTCAAGTCCCGTCACGAGGCCGAGTCGTGAAGTCGCGAAACCGGCGCTATCGCGGACGACGACGTCTTCTTTTCCGATCTCACGGACGTAGTCGGTCGCAATCCTCTCGGTTTGATCGTTCGTCTGCTCGGCAATTACGATCTCGACTAAGTCCATCAGGTGCGGCGGGTTGAAGAAATGCAGGCCGATAACTCGTTCGGGCGACTCGAGCGTGCTCGCCATCTCCGTGACGGAGAGCGAGGAGGTATTCGAGCCGATCACCGTCTCTTTGTCTGTTTTTCTCTCCACTTCTGAGAGTACATCCTTCTTCAAATCCATGTCCTCTGGGACGGCCTCGATGACGAGTTCGGCGTTGTCGACAGCAGCGGTGAGGTCGGTCATGCCTTCGATGCGCTCGAGCGTTGCTTCCATCTCGTCTTCACTGACTTTGTCCCGGTCGACACCCCCACGGAGATTCTGTCGGATGCCCTCGAGTCCGTCTTCGACGAGTTCTTCTTCGATGTCTCGAAGGACAACATCGTAGCCCGCCATCGCAGATACCTGTGCGATTCCGTGACCCATACTGCCGGCTCCGAGTACCGTGACTTGCATGGTCGAAACCCACAAGCGAACCGATGAAAAGCGTTCCTGTTCGCGCACTCTACGTGCTGGTGGTGACCAGTACGGTCGGCGGAACGGGACGAGGCGAGATATAGGGCAACGTGACGCCTGCCGAGAACGGAGCGACTTTACCCCTCCCCCTGAAACATCGTGACAACCGATGAGTGATATCCAGCCAGTAGTTGTCCAAGCCGTTCGAACGCCACAAGGAAAACACGACGGCGCCTTCGCTGAAACCGGCAGCGCAGAACTTTCCGTACCGCTAGTCGACACGATGCTTGAGCGCACCGGCTTGACGAGTGATGACGTAGATGACGTTCGGTGGGGCTGTGCGATGCAGGTTGACGAACAGAGCAACAACATCGCTCGCGTGATCGCACTCTGCTCCGAACTCGGCGAGGACGTACCTGGGACTACCATCGATCGGCTCTGTGCTTCCTCTGCCGAGGCGATCATGAGCGCCAGCGACTCCATCCGTGCAGGGCAGCGGACGGTCATCGTCGCGGGTGGCGTCGAGAACATGAGCCGAACTGAACGCCAGAAGGGAATTGGGTCCTACGACGCCATTGCGGAGCAGTACAACGCCGCGGACCTCCAGATGGGCCAGACAGCCGAGACGGTTGCTCGGCGGTACGACATCAGCCGAGAGGAACAGGACGCCTACGGTGCACGCAGCCAGCAGCGCGCCTGTGAGGCCAGCGATGAGGGCCGCTTCGACGACGAAATCGTTCCCATCGAAACTGACGAGAAGGTCGTCGAGGAAGACGAGGGTCTCCGTCCTGGCACGACCCAGGAGAAGATTTCGGGGCTGCCACCGGCTTTTGAAGAAGATGGAACTGTCACCGCTGCCAACGCCTCTCAGATTTCCGACGGGGCGGCGGCCGTCATGCTCACGAGCAAGGCCTTTGCCGAAGAACGAGGACTCGAGATCATGGCCGAAGTCGGCGACCACGAAGTTGCCGGCGTCGACCCCGAAGTGATGGGGATCGGACCCGTTCCAGCCGTACAGGGTATGTGGAACCGAAACGGCCGCTCCGCAACCGACTACGACCTCGTCGAACTCAACGAGGCCTTTGCCAGTCAGACGCTGTACTGTCGGGACGAACTCGGTTTTGACGACGACGTGTTCAACGTCAACGGCGGTGCAATCGCGCTGGGGCATCCGCTCGGTGCGTCGGGCGCTCGCCTCCCCGTCACGTTGATCCACGAACTTCGGAAACGCGGCGGCGGCCTCGGCCTATCGACGATGTGCGTCGGTTACGGGCAGGGTGCTGCGGTGGAGTTCCGCGTACCCAGTCCCTGAGTGGAGGACACGAACAAAAAACGACCGAACCGCTGCTTACAGCAGTTGATCCGCGATGATATTCTTCTGGATTTCCGAGGTCCCCTCGTAGATCTTCGTGATGCGGGCGTCACGGTAGTAGCGCTCGGCTGGGTAGTCCGTGACGTAGCCCGAGCCGCCGTGAACCTGAATGCCCTCGTCTGCGACCTCGACCGCGATTTCGCTGGCGAAAAGCTTCGCCATACTCGAGAACTGCGCGGCAACGTCCTGGTTGTTCTGCTCGACTTCGGTCGCGGCACGGTAGGTCAGCGAGCGGGCCGCTTCGACGCGGGTCGCCATCTCGGCGAGTTTGTGCTCGATGGCCTGGAACTCCTTGATCTTCTGGCCGAACTGCTCGCGCTCGCCAGCGTAGTCGATCGCGGCGTCGAGTGCACCCTGTGCGGCACCGACCGCCTGCGAGGCGACACTCGTTCGGCCGGAGGCAAAGAACTCCATAAGCTGATAGAACCCCTTGTCGACCTCGCCAATGACGTTTTCCTCGGGGACGCGAACGTCGTCCACGACGACCTCCGCAAGGTCTGACGCACGGATCCCAAGCTTGTTATCGATCTTTTCGGTTGAGATACCGTCGGTGTCCATCTCGACGAGGAAAGCGGTAATACCACGATGACCCTCGTCCGGACTGGTCTTGGCCATTAAAACGCCGACGTCGGCAACCGTCCCGTTCGTGATCCACATCTTGTTGCCGTTTAGGACGTAACCGTTACCCTCCTTCTCGGCGATCGTTTCGATGCCCGCGACGTTCGAACCGTGTGCGGGCTCGGAGATCATCGAACAAGAGGCGGTCTCGCCGTTAGCGATCTTCGGTAACCACTCCTCTTTCATCCACTCGTCGCCGAACTCCATGATCATGTTCGTTCCGAAGCCGGCGGAGCCGACGGCGGAGCCGATGCCGGGGTCGGCGCGCCACAGTTCCTCAGTAACGATAGTCGAGGAAATCTTATCCATCCCGGCTCCGTCGTATTCCAAGGGTATTCCTGGCGCAACGAAATCGTATTTCGCCGCCTCCTTGCGGATCTCTTCGGGATACTTTCCTTCTCGGTCATACTCCTCCGCCACCGGCTTTATTTCGTTCTCGCCGAACTCGCGAACGGCGTCACGGATTGCCCGGTGCTCGTCGGACAGGGCGAATGCCATACCTCTATAACGTTACCCGGTTACAAAACAACTTCGGTTCTGACAAACAGTGGAAGGAATATCTACTATTTTGTTAAAATTGTAAACAAAAGCGTCGCTATTCGATCGGCGTGAGGGCCCAGTGGCCGAGAACGGCTTAGCTCCGTTCGGTTCGCGCTTAATCCTGAATTTTGAACTTCTGGACCTTACCGGTCGTTGTTCGTGGGAGCTCCTCGACGAACTCTACCTCGCGTGGGTGTTTGTACTCCGCCATGTTCCGGAGACAGTACTGCTTGATTTCCTCAGGTGTTGCTTCAGCGTCCGACGTCGGGACCACGAGCGCCTTGACAGTCTCACCTCGCCGCTCATCGGGGACGCCGACAACGGCGGTGTCGGCGACAGCCTCGTGTTCGAACAGGAGTTCCTCAACTTCGCGCGGGTAAACGTTATAGCCGCCTGTGACGATCATGTGCTTCTCGCGGTCGACGACAAAAAAGAAATCGTCCTCGTCCCAGTAGCAGATATCGCCCGTATGGAACCAGCGGGTTCCCTCCACCTCGGTGAATACCTCCTCGTTGGCCTCCGGCAAGCCGTAGTACCCTTTCATCACGTTCGGCCCGGCTACGACGAGTTCTCCAGTGATTTCTTGGAGCGCTGCCTCCTCCTCGTCGACGGGCCCTTCGTTGACACGGGGCACCTCTTCGAACTCCTCGTTGACGACCTTCGCCCGTACGCCCTCCAGCGGTCGACCGATACTGCCCTTCCGACGGGCATCGGACGTGTTGGCGTGAGTGACAGGACTAGTCTCGGTTAACCCGTAACCCTCGTTGAGCTGGATATCATACAGTGACTCGAACCGTTCGAGCACCTCGGTCGGGAGGCTCGCACCGCCGGAGTTGACGAACCGCAGCGCCTCAAACTCGTACTCGGCGGCGTCCGGCTGGTTGATCATGTCGTTGAACATCGCTGGTACACCGAACATAATGGTGATTTCGTCGTTCTCGAGTTGGTCCATTACTGCTGGGGCATCCCAGGAGGAAACCGGGTAGTAGGTGCCGCCGCTATACATCGCGCCGTTCATGACGACGGACATACCGTAGATATGGAACAGAGGCAGGGTGCCGATGAGCCGATCCGAGGCCTGAAAGCCACCCGGTGGAACGTCCGCGTTCGCCCGCGTTGTCCACGCGATGTTATGATGTGTCAACAGGACACCCTTCGGCGTTCCAGTGGTTCCCGATGTGTAGGGCTGGACGGCGATGTCATCGTTGGCACGATCAACGATATCGAGTGTCTCGTCGGCGAGAAAGACCTCGAAGTCGACAGGCTTGTCCGAGCCAGCGCCATCGCCGACCGAGATCACGTGCTCGACGTCGGTGTCGTCGATGACGTCGACGACCTCGGAAACCTTCTCGGCAAGCGAGACAACCGCTTTCGCCCCACTGTCGCCGAGTAGGTGACTGATTTCTCGGGCTTTGTATTGAGGGTTCATCGGGACGACGATGGCGCCGGCCCGCAGCGTACCATAAAAGGCCGTCACGAACTGGGGAAGGTTCGGTAGGTAGATCCCGACGCGGTCTCCTTCACCAATCCCGCGGTCGTCGAGCGCCCGCGCGAACTGCCCGGCACGCTCCCAGAACGTCTCGTAGCTCACCTCCCGGCCATCGAACGCGATAGCTGGTGCCTCCGAGTTTGAGTCGACGGTGTCGGCGACCGCTGTCACGAGATTCGTCATATGTATGAGTCCTGTGAACACTACAAAAGCGTTGTCACTCTGAATCGTGTTGAAGAGGGGTTCGCTCGGCCGCTCACTCGGCCGTCGACGGTTCGGTTCCCCGTCGAGCCTCGGCGTTGTAGCCGACGACCAGGTTTGCGTAGACCAGCCCAGCGGCGACGAGCCCGGCACCGGCGAGTTGAAGGCCGAAGTGACCGAGCGAGCCGAACATCGCAGCGAACGCTGCGGCCACGTAGCCGACTCTGATCGGGTAGCTGAGGTCGTGTGCGCCGTCAAAGCCAACGGTGGCCACGATGAGCCCGACTGTCCCTAAAAGGACGAGAGGGAATGCAACCATCGTCTCCGTCGACCAGTAAATGAGGCTGTTGTTCGCGACGAAGGCGAACGGGATAACGAATCCGGGCGCACCGATCCGCAGCGCCTGTAAGCATGATTTCATGAAGCTTGTCCCGGCGATACGCGAGCCGATGGCTACCGAGATGGCGACCGGTGGTGTAATTGCCGACAGCATCGCAAAGTAGAAAACGAACATGTGAGTCGTCAGTTCAGGAACCCCCATCTGAATGACGCCGGGGGCGACGAGAACGACGACGAGGATGTACGCCGCTGGCGTCGGCATCCCTAGGCCGAACAAGATGCTGGTGATCATCGCCAGTACCAGAACGACAATGAGCAATCCACCGCCTAACCCGATGATCGTCGTGGCGATTCCCTGGGTCAGGCCTGTCCCTTCGAGCAGTTCGACAATCAGACCCATCGCAGCGAGGACGCCGACCAGCGGCGCCATCTCGAGACCGCCACGGGAGACGCCGTCGAGTGTCTGTTTCCCTGTGGATCGCGCGGTGTTGAGTCCGATACCAGCGTCATAGAAGTTTTTGACGACCATCACGCCGACGATCGTGAGGATCGTATACAATCCTGCCGACAGCGGTGTGTACCGGAGGTAGATCAACGTGTACAGCAACACGAACAGGGGGACCACAAAGTGGAGTCCACTGAGCAGGAGCCGCCAGTCGAATGAGGTTAGTTCGACCGACGTCCACCCGAACTTGAGGACGGCGAAGTGAACCGCAACGCAGACCGAGAAATAAAACAACGCGGCCGGAATCACACCTGCTTGGACGACTTGGACGTAACTGACGCCCAAGAGATCTGCCATCAGAAACGCGGCAACACCCATTACCGGGGGGAGCATCTGTCCGCCGGCCGAAGCGACAGCCTCGATCGAGGCGGCGAAATCGTCACGAATGCCCTGTTCTTGGAGCATAGGGATCGTGAAACTCCCCGTGGTCGCCGTGTTCGCGGCGGCGCTGCCGGTAATCGATCCCATAATCATACTAGAGATGACCGCGACCTGAACGACACCGGTCCGGAGACTAGAGCCAAACTCGCGACCGATGTCGAGGACGAACTCCATCAACCCGAACGCCTTTGCGATGCCGGCGAACATGATAAAGATCGCAACCCAGGTTGAGCCGATCCCCATCAGCGTCGAGTCGTAGACGCCGTTGATACTGATCGCGCCGTCGCGAGCGATTTCGGTCCAACTCATTCCCGTGTGGCGGAATACCTCGGGAACGTCGACGACGGGCACTGCGTTCGAAGCGAGGAAAACAAGCCCGATCGTCAGCCAGTGAGCGTACAACACCGAGCCAATGGCGACAGCCGCGATCACCCAGCCGAACGCGCGTCGCGTGGCGTCGATGGCCAGAACGATGAGGACGGTTCCGACCAGAATGTCGACGGTCGTGTAGCCGACGAGGTGGGCGTCCTCAAACAGTCGATTAAAGTTGACATGAACGTACGCGGTCGAGGCGAGGGATGCGATTGCCAGGCCGATGACAATTACGGGATCGATCCGCGCGTATACGGCTCCGAGCCGACCACGCAACCCCTTCGATCCCGCGTCGGCGGCCGCCGCCGAGTTGGGGTTACTCTGGTACGTCGTACGCGCGCAGTCGACGTAGTACGTCGCCAGCCCGAGCCCGAGGAAGACGTTCACGTACAACTCCGACTGGCGGTAGATACCGACCCGCGGCAGGCCGAACGCGAGCACTGTCGCGTAGCCGATCGTCAATAGCGTCAACAGCGCCCCGAACGCGTAGACGGCACCGTTTAGCACCCGAGGTGCGTTGTCGTGTTTGTCGGACTGACTGGTAGCATCCATCGTTAGTTACTCGCCGTCCGCTCGTTCGAACTCGTCGGACCAGACGCCGATCTCCTCGTAGAAGTCAGCGGCGGCGGCGTGGAACGGGACCTCATCATACATATTCTCGACCCAGAACTGGTCGTCCTCAAGCCGTTCGAGTAACGCGCTGTACTCCTGGAGCGTCTCGCGGTTATCGTACATCGTCTCAAGGAACGAGTAGACGGCATCGTAATCAAGGTCGTCCCGACAGACGAAATTGTAGGCGAACGTCGGGCAGTGAACGTCGTCGGGCGTCGAAGCGGCGCCCTCGAGTTCGGTGCCGTCGAACGATTCGATCAGCAGCTGGTCGTCGCCCTCCCATGCCTCGAGCATCTCGTCGTCGACACCGAGGACGTGCAGATCGACTGTCCCCATCATCTCCTGGATCCAGCCCGGGATGATCTGGAAATTCATGTAGGTACCGACGCCAACGTCAAGCTGGCCCTCATTCATCGCGTTACCCTGCTCCCCGAAGTCATAGCTAACACGATCGTATCCCGCAACCTGTTCTAGTGCGTGTTCAAGGGCGGGCGCGGTTCCCGATCCCTCCGGTGTCGGCGAGATTGTCGTCCCTTCATCGATGTCCGAGAGGGTCTCGAGGTTCTCATCAGGCGTACAGAAGAACCACGGCAGGTCATAAAAGTGAAACACCTGGGCCATCTCGAAGCTGAGGTCGTCAAACGGCTCGACGCCCTCGGCGACCTCCCTGGCAGACCAGTTCTGGATGTACACCATCTCGGCGCTCTCGTCGTCGAGCGCGCCGATATTAGCCTCTGTCCCCGAACTCGTTTGAGCCTCAACGTACACGGCATCGGTATTATCGTTAACGACACTTGCAATTCCCTCATTAGCGCCGTAAGCTGCCGTTTCAGACCCTGAAGTACGCATTCGGATGTCGTGTTGTTCATCGTCCTCGAGACTACCCTGGATATCATCGAGACAGCCGGCGGTCGCTGCAGCGGCCCCGATTCCAGCCCCAGCAAGCAACGAACGACGAGTCTGGCGGCTGTAATGTTCTCTGATCGGCATGGTAAGGTAATCCATAGTGATAATATATAATAGTACCGCTTGGTATCGGTATTGGTTCGCAGCGAGCCACTCGTATCGTTTTTTGTGCCACGAGAAATCGGTCTGTGCTCGAATATCCTGGATCGGTGTTGACAAGTTAGGCACCGAGCTGGGAGTTGTCACGCCGTTTCACATAGTGAATTGCGACCATCGGAATCGATCGATCAATTGCCAGAAATCGATGGGATTCCCGCAGGGTAGAACGCTGAGTACGGTCGTCTGCGGTGATAGGAGACCACAACGCCTATTGCTCCCTTAGCATACTAGGTGGTATGCTGGATTTCGTGCAGCTCGAGGCAGATCTCGACCAGGAAGAGCGAATGATTCGGGACACTGCCCGGGAGTTCGTCGAGGAACACGTCAAACCCGACATTGGCGACCACTTTGAAGCCGGGACCTTCCCGGAGGAACTCATTACCGAAATGGGTGAACTCGGCTTTTACGCGCCGAACCTCGAGGGGTACGGCTCTCCCAACGTTTCCGAAACCGCCTATGGCCTGCTAATGCAAGAACTTGAAGCGGGCGACTCGGGACTCCGATCGATGGCCTCGGTCCAGGGCGCACTCGTGATGTATCCGATCCATGCGTACGGGAGTGAGGAGCAGAAAGAGGAATGGCTTCCAGCGATGGGACGAGGCGAAGCGATCGGTTGCTTTGGACTCACCGAACCCGAGCACGGCTCGAACCCCTCCGGAATGACGACGTACGCCGAACGCGACGATGACGGCTACGTGCTGAACGGCGCCAAGACGTGGATCACGAACTCACCAATTGCCGACGTCGCCGTTGTCTGGGCGCGCGATCGCTCTGCCGAGGACGATCCTGTTCGGGGGTTCCTCGTAGAGACCGATCGGGATGGCGTCTCGACGAACAAGATCACCGAGAAGCTCTCCCTGCGGGCGTCGATCACGGGCGAGATTGGACTCAATGACGTGCACGTGCCTGAGGAGAACGTCTTACCGGGTGTGTCGGGCATGAAGGGGCCGCTGTCGTGTCTTACCCAAGCTCGCTACGGAATCGCTTGGGGAGCCGTCGGTGCGGCACGGGATTGCTTCGAGGAGGCCCGCCAGTACGCGACCGATCGCGAACAGTTCGGTGGCCCGATCGGCCGGTTCCAGCTTCAACAGCAGAAACTTGCCGAGATGGCAACTCAGATCACCCTTGCCCAGCTGCTTGCCTACCGGCTCGCGGAGCTCAAAGAGCGCGGCGAGATGCAGCCACAGCACGTTTCGATGTCCAAGCGCAACAACGTCAGGATGGCCCGGGAGCAGTCCAAGGTCGCCCGCGAAATGCTCGGCGGAAACGGTATTACGACCGACTACTCTCCGATGCGCCACATGGCGAACATGGAAACCGTCTACACCTACGAGGGTACCCACGACATCCACACGCTCGTCCTTGGCGAGGAGCTTACCGGTCTCCAGGCTTACCAATAGGATCGTCGCTCGAAGCGATACTGAATCGATTATTCCGTTTTCTTTGATCCTTGAATAGCTACGCCTTCGTGACCAAGAGTACTCATCACTGGAATCGGTAAAACGCTACTCGAGGGACTGACCTGGAACTCTGCCTCGAGTTCCGCATAGTGAAACACTTGTGCCGATGATCAGATTGGATTACGCTTGTTCCGCACAGTGGTATCTCCGTTTTGCCTTCCGGAACATTGATTGTTATATCGGTGAATGGGTAGATATGACTACAGAACAGGACGGCCGAACCGATGTGGGTGTCTCGACGACGAAAAAATCATTCGAGATCCTTGAAGCACTGAAGACCGAAGAGGGGCTCTCCATCACTGAAATCACCGAACGAACGAACCTCTCGAAGAGTACAGTCTATCGTCACCTCGCGACGCTTACCGACATGGGGTACATCATCGAAACTGATGGTGGATATTACATCGGCCTGGGACTGCTTGAAATCAGCGAGAAGACACGGAACCGCGAGGCGGGATACACGGCTGCGAAACGCAAAGTGTTCGAACTTGGTCAGGAGACCGACGAGCGGGCCGTGTTCCTAGTGGAGGAGGAGTACGAAGGCGTCTACCTCCACCGGTATGGAAGTCTCTCGGATACGATGATCGGGAAGCGTCGACCGTTATATTCGCTGGCTTCGGGGAAGGTCATTCTCGCAGATTGGGACGATGACGAGATCGACCGGTACATCGAAGAAACGGACCTCGAACGGCACACAGCAAACACGATTACAGACCCGGATGCCCTCTACGAGGAACTCGATCAGATTCGCGACCAGGGATATGGGATCAACAACGAGGAGTATATGAGCGGACTCTGTGGCGTAGCCGTCCCGGTCTATACACCGGATGATGATCTGCTTGGAGGACTTGGTCTGTTTGGTCCCGCTAGTCGGTTCAAGGATAAATCTGTTCGGAACGAACTTGTCGATCGACTCCGAGACAAGGCTGGCGAGATCAAGGTGACGCTGGCGTACGGCTGAGACGACATCTGTCCACTGTCATCGAGCCCGGTGGATTATACAGTGGCATTCTACCATGCGAAATGGCGGCCGATACTGCTCGATTTGAGACCAATAGTAGCCAAATCAGTGCGGAACGTCACATTATAACGCCTGGTTTTGAGTCGGGTCGTTCAGTGTACGGGACGATTTTCAACATGCGGATTACAAATGTATTAGTGTAATTCCACCGTGAGGTTGCTAGATGGTTCTTGACTTTTTCCACTCATTGCGTCAGTGGGAAGGATCACTGATACTGTGATCAATTCTACGGATTCGTCCTGTTTACCGAAGATTGTAGACAATAGATTTGGGCATCGGCCTCGAAACTCGGACTGTCACCTTCGCATACGTACGGCAGAGCCGAGCGTGCGCTTGATCAACGAGACGCCGATCGGTCCCCGTTCTCGTAGGTGTTCAATGATGGTATCGAGTGTTCAACAGACTTGATCGATCGTCCGTTCTTGTCGTCCATACCGGCCTCTGAATACTTCAGTACATAAAGCATTGAGGTCTCGATCAAACCGTTCGGGAGGGTTGAACAAAGCGGTCATCGACTGTTTTACATTAGTATTGCTGTAATATGGGTCGGGGCGGAGTAGTTCTTCCAGACGATCGGTTTTGCTCACCAGACGACGGGGAGGAATTGTCCGAAGAACGGTACTGTGTGTGCCTGAAGAATTCATAATTCACTCTGCCCGTTCTCGTATGGCATCCTTTTCGGCGATTCGCCTTCGACTCCCGGTGGAATTCGAGCAGACCCTCATAGAAGGGTTCTAGCGGTAATTCAATGTAGAGAGAATTGTTTTTCGACGACCGAATATGCTCAGACCGCGTTTATTTTCTTCGACCGCAAACACCTCCTCCACAGTCGGATGCGGACAATATATAATTCTCTGCTCGCGAATCTCTTAAACAGTCGATGGACCAACGCAAGTCAATGAAACCCAGCAGGTATATCTGATAGAAAGATCGAAATCTGCCGCGGGAAGGCCTTGACCGCGGCGGGCCGCCAGAAGGCGGCCGAACGTGATGGACAGGAGAGCAGGGTAGCGATCGTCAGATCGTCTCAGCCGAAGAATGAACTGATTACGACGAAGAATTTGGACCGGTAATCATGGGAGTTGATGACTTCTCCCAGCCGCTGGAAGTGGTCTTGACTGACGAGTTATTGTCTCAACAAGCAATAGAGCATGATCACCGAACTATGCTCTACGACAAGGAATACGTCTCAGAAGACAGCGACTATACCAACTAAGCAGAGTGCCTCTAGTCCTGCTCTATCCATGGTTGGCGAAGTTCCGCGACCTCTTCAAGCAAGGCTCGGAGTGGGACGCTCGTATCTACGAGTTCCTCCGGTCGCTGAACCTGATTCACGGCCTCACTGATTGTTTCGCTGTCAGTGTCTTTCGCCAGACTGCCGAAGAGCGCCCTCACAAGAGCCACAGATCCGAAATCCGATTCTGGATTGAATTGAATGGCGAATCAATGGTACGGCCCATACGAGACCGTATCTGGAAAATATCCGTCTCTGATTGCTATTCGTCTCTCGGGAATCGAGTACGCCTTCCGAAGCCACCAGAGCATGTCGAGAGTTCACGGCCGAATGATTGTTCGGGATTCTCCGCACGCGGAGCGTCCGGTACTGCTAAATCACGCCCCACTGTACGGGTGTTGCATGGAACGATCAGTACTCGGTTCAATTCCAGAGATTGCGGACTCGGCATTTGTTTCGGAACTGGCGTACGCAGTGGGTGACGTCACTGTAGGCGAACGATCGAGTCTCTGGCCGTTTGTCTGTCTTCGCGGCGACGGCGGACCGATCATCGTCGGCAGCGAAACAAATGTTCAGGAGTTCTCGATGTTGCACGGCGCGACCATCGGTGACGGTGTAACTATCGGGCACAACGTCATCATTGACTACGCGACTGTCGAAGATGATTCGCTCATCGGAATGTCCAGTACCATCCAAAGAGATGCCATTGTCGAGTCAAACTGCCTCGTTGCTGCGGGTAGTCTGGTGACCGAGGGGCAAACGATCTCGGAGGGCCACCTTGCGTACGGCGCTCCCGCAGAGACACGACCGATTGAGGACGCACATCTCGAGGAACTCGCTCGCGTGCAAGAACTCTACGTGAACCACGCCGAGATCTACAAGGAGGCTGGGCTGGAGTAGACTCCAGGAATGCGAGCTGGGTGTGTTCGAGGACAAACAGAATATCTATTCCTGCTTCATAGTACATTGATCACAGGATGAATATTACTTCGACTGACGGGTGGGTCCTACCAGCTGCGTTCGAGCACTGATGACCGGCAATTATACCTTGTAGGCGCGCACATGTATAGGCGACTATGGCGGAGCAAGAGGAGTCATTGACAGAGACAGATATTGTCCATGAGCCAAGCCAGGAATTCGTCGAGTCGACGAACGTCTGGCAGTTCATGCGGGCATACAACATCGACGACTACGACGACCTCATCGAACGCACAACGACTGAGATCGACGGCATCCCCGATTCGGGCGTCGAGTGGTTCTGGGACGAACTCGTCGACTATCTCGATATAGAGTTCTACGCGGACTATAATCAGGTACGAAACAACACCAGAGGACCGCAGTTCACCAACTGGTACCCTGGTGGCGAACTCAACATCGCTCACAACGTCCTTGACAGACATGCCGCTTCCGACAACGAACGCCGGAACAAGGTCGCCTGTATCTGGGAAGCTGAGGACGGCGAGATCCGTGAGGTGACCTACCACGAACTGTACCGTCAGGCCAATCAGGTCGCGAACGCTCTCGAGGCGCGCGGTGTCGAGACCGGCGACACCGTCGGCCTGTACATGCCGATGGTCCCCGAGGTCATATCCATCCTCTACGGCTGCTTCAAGGTCGGCGCGATCGCAGTCCCCATTTTCTCGGGCTTCGGCGTCGACGCCGCTGCGACACGCATTGAGGACTCCGAGTGTAGCGTCCTGTTCACCGGTGACGGCTTTCAGCGCCGGGGCGGGGAAATCATGCTGAAGGGAGCGGCCGACAACGCCATCCAGCAGGCCGGTCACGTCGAGCATACTATTGTCTTCGATCGACTCGGGCTCGTCAGCGAGGGTGAGATCCCGTGGAACGACAACCGCGACGAACGCTGGACCGACGCGGTCAAAGCCCAGGACGACGATTACGACACCACGGAGCTTCCGTCAGACCAGGAGTCAATGCTTCTGTACTCGTCGGGCACCACTGGCAAACCCAAGGGCATCGTCCACACCCACGCCGGTGCGTTGGTGCAAGCCGCCAAGGAACTCCATTTCGGGTTCGATCTCAAGCCCTCGGACCGCTTTTTTTGGGTATCGGATATAGGCTGGATGATGGGTCCCTGGACGCTCATCGGCAACCACGCCTTCGGCGGAACCATCTTCATGTACGAAGGTGCGCCGGACCACCCCCAGCCGGATCGGTTCTGGCAGCTGATCGACCGCCACAAACTCACCCAGTTCGGTATCTCTCCCACGGCGATTCGGGCCCTTCGCAAACAGGGAGATGAGTGGGTTGATGGCTACGATCTCTCCTCGCTCCGTATGCTCGGTTCGACGGGTGAACCCTGGGACCCCGAGTCTTGGCGCTGGTTCTATGAGAACGTCGGCGGCGGCGAGACGCCCATCGTGAACATCAGCGGGGGCACCGAAATCATGGGCTGCTTCCTCATGCCGATGCCAATCCAGCCGCTCAAACCCGGCACGCTCGGCGGTCCTGGCCTCGGCATGGACATCGACGTTGTTGATGACGACGGTAACAGCATCAAGGGTGACTACGAGCGTGGGTATCTGGTGGCTCGTGACTCCTGTCCGTCGATGACGAAATCGCTCTGGTGCGGTGACGAGCGCTATCTTGAGGAGTACTGGTCATCGTTCGAGGACCCGCCGCTGTGGGACCACGGTGACTGGGCACAGAAAGACGAGGACGGTCTCTGGTTCCTCCACGGGCGCGCCGACGATGCCCTCAACGTCGCCGGCCGAAAGGTCGGCCCGGCAGAGGTAGAAAGCGCCGCAATGGAACACGATGGAGTGAACCAGGCCGCGGCCGTCGGTGTCCCCGATGACACGACGGGGACGGCAGTAGTCCTCTATGTCGTCGTTGAGGACGGATTCAAGGAAACCGATGAGCTGCGCGAGGAAATTCGGGCGATGGTCGGCCGGGAGCACGGCAAGCCGTTTCGTCCGCGAGAAGTGCTGTTTGTTGATGAGTTCCCAAAGACACAGTCT
>NZ_JARUKV010000002.1 GCF_029688865.1 Natronococcus sp. A-GB7 | reverse complement strand
ACCGCCGCGTCCTCGCGGTCGATCCCGACGTTGTAGCCGCCCTCGAGTTTCACCACGAGCTGCTCGTCCGTACTCGAGGGCAACAGGACGCCCTCGTAGCTGCGGTCCGCGCGATCGACGCGAACGCGGTCGCCTGGATTCATACCTCTCCGTTGCGCGGCGCCGGACTTGAAGGCACTCTTTCGGCGACGAGCCGTCTAGGTGAACAGGCCGACCGTAACGAGCCCGATCCCCATCAGGAGGAGCACGCCGGCGATGACTGCCGTCAGCAGGCGGACGGTACTCAGCGCCTCACGGGTGAGGTCGAGCCGCGGGTAGAGGTGGCGGCCGGCGTACAGCAACCCTCCCCCGAGAGCGATCGAGATCACCCCGAAGACGATCAGCTCGGTAGTCACTGCCACCCAGTACGTCGGGGAGGGTAAAAAGAACGCCCGTCGAACGTGGGAAAAGGCCATAGTTCCGGAACGCCTGCACTCGCGTATGAGCGACCGTTCGGACGAGTTCGTCGAGGCGGACCGCGGGGAGCGTTCGACCGACGAACTCCTCGAGGAGACGGAGCGGCTGCTCTCCGGCTCGAACGCGGAGGCCGACGCCGACTCGAGCGCGGACGCGTCCGCTGGGACGTCGACGGACACGGCGTCGACGGATACGGAGTCGGCGAAACGGACCTCGCTACGGTCGCGGCTGCCGTCGCTTCCCCGCCTCTCGCTCGAGACGGCGTTCTCTCCGAAGGCGTTTCTCGCACTCGTCGGCGCGCTCGGAGTCGGCTTTTTTGCGGGGGAGCTGGTGATCCCGATCGCCGGCCAGATCGTCGGCATGCTCGCCGTCGCCTTTGCGATCGGGCTCGCCACGTCGAAACGGCGCTACCTCGAGGTGGGCGCGGCTGGCGCCGCCGTCGGCGGGGTCGCTGCGGTAGTAAGCAACGCGGTGCTCGCGGTCGCCGGCTCGGGACGGGCGGTGCTAGCGGTCGGCGTGACCGCCGGACTGGTCGCCTGTCTCGTCGGCTACTACTTCGGTCGGGACCTCCGGAACGGGTTGTTTCAGGAGATCGAGTGAGCGGAGTCGACGAGGCGGATACTGTAGTCGATCCGAACTCGAGTCGCCCGAACTGTTCGATAGGTGAGCGAGCGTATCGCTGTTGGCTCTCTCAGCTACTGTGATCTCGTTCGAGTAGCCCTAAACCTATTTGCGTACTCGTGTGGTTCGATAGTCGCCTCAGGAACTGAAATCGACACGTACTGCGCGAACCGAAGTTCGACGGCAGACGATAATTCGCGAGACGAACCGACCACCGAAATCGGACGAATGACCGACACAGACCGATCCAAAAAGATGCTGTCGACCAGCTACACCGTTCCCTCGAGCACTCGACGGGGCGTGTTGAAGCAGCTTACGATCGGGGGAGTACTCAGCGTTGCTGGCCGTCTCGAAGCGGGACACGGCCGTTCCGATACCGAGCGACAGCGCGACGAGACGGAACTCGAGAGCGGGGACGAGAGACGACAGGTGACGAGCGTCGACGAGGCTCGGGATGCGGTCGTGCGGATCAGTACGGTACGAACGGGCGGCGAGTACGGCGACGAACCGATACCGGTCTCCGGGTCCGGTTTCGTCGTCGATGCTTCGGGGGTCGTCGTAACGAACAGTCACGTCGTGACCGGCGTCGATTCGCTCGAACTGTTCGTTGGCCGGGAGCAGACATCGCCCACCGCGACCGTGCTCGGTGTCTCGGAGTGCGCCGACCTGGCGGTGCTCGGGATCGTGGGCGAGGGCTACACACCCCTTACGTGGTACGACGACGAGCCCGAGCCGGGACTCGACGTGTGGGCGCTCGGGTTTCCGGACGGCGAGTCGTACGCGACGACCGCCGGCTCGATTTCGAGAACCACCGAGACGGCGAATACGTGGATTGCCGTCGACTCCGAGATCGAACATACGGCCCAGCTTCGCGGCGGACACTCCGGCGGTCCGCTGGTCACCGTAGACGGCCGCGCCGTAGGCGTCAACTACGCGGTCAGCAATCCGTTCACTCCGATCGACGAGACGGAGCGATTCGCGATCGGTGCGCCGGTCACGAGCACGGTTGTCGAGGAAATCCGAGCCGGAACGGCCGCGGCATCGATCGGGATCCACGGTACCGCCGTTCCCGCCGACGACCGTTCCCCGGCCGGAATCCGCGTCTTGGCCGTAGAGTCCAACAGCCCAGCCGGCAACGCAACCATTCAGTCCGGCGACGTGCTCACGGCGATTGCGGACACGCACGTCGGGAAAGGCGGCACCGTTCGCGAGTACTGTACCGTGATCGACGTACACGACCCCGCCGACGAACTGCCGGTTCAGGTCTACCGCGACGGCAGCCTCCTCACCGGAACGCTCGAGGGGTATCCGCTCGAACCGGTCCTCGAGCATCCTGCGTCAGCGCACGTACGGACGGGCGACCCGTATACAGCGTACACGACGCTCACTGACGAGACGGGGACGATCTGGACCGACGTGCCGACCGAGTGGACCGACCGACGTTATCAGCGGACCGATCTCGGTCCACGCTTGATCGCTGCACCCGATATCGAGCGATTCCAGAAGACGCTCGAAGCGCCAGGACTCCGAGTTCTGCTTTCTTCGGATCTCGAATCTGAGACCGACAGGATCCTCGAGGAACTTCGGCATCAGGATTGTCTGGTCACCAAACGGGGTCCATACGACGACGGGCTCTATCGAGGTGGCTCCCGACTGTCGACCGGCTGTGGCGATACCCGGTCGGCAAGCTTCTCCGTCGTCGCTGAACCGCGGGACCAGTCGTTCGTGCTCGTGGTTTCTGTCCGACTCACTGCCGAGCGCGACCGAGCCGCCCTCGAGCGCGTTCTGGCTGCGCTTCACCACAGAGAAGACGGTCATCCGCGCCAGCCCCCAGCTGAAGCACGCGTCGTGTTCTGATGGAGGGACAGGCATCCTCGAAGAGGCCTCGAGTCACGTTACGGAGTTTTCCGAGCAAAGCGGCCGTGCGACCGAACCCCGGTCAGTTACGATGGTTCAGGATCGGAGACGAGCTCCCAGCCCCGTCTCGTCCGTCGGACCATCCCCTCGTCGGCCATCTGCTCGAGGATCTCGGCGACGACCTCGCGGGGCGCGTCGACGTCCTCGCCCAGCTCGGAGACCGACTTGGGTTCGGAACGAATGCTCGCGAGGACGTCGGCGTAGATCCGGCTCTCGGGCCCGGTGCCGACCGTCTCGGAGATGTGATCGAGCACGTCACAGACGTGGCGCTGGACCCACCGCTGGGCTAGCGACAGCTCGTTTTCGAGCTGTTCGAGCTGCTCTAAGGTCGCCAGTAGCTCCTCTAAGTCGTCGGTGTCGTCCCAGGAGACGTCGATCTCGAGGTGGCGACAGGTCGCGATGTCGAAGCTGCTGTTTGCCGGGTAGGCGCTCTTGCTCACGTAGCCGTACGGTGAGAGGCTCACCTCGAGGCGAAGGTTCCGGGCGATGTGGAAGTACTTCCGGCGCTGGTCGTCGATCCGGCTCTCGATCAGCCCAGCCTCCTCGAGCTTGCGCAGGTGTTCGATCACCGCCTTGGGACTCACGCCGAGGTACTCCGAGATCTCGGTCACGTAGCAGGGTTTCCGCGCGAGCAGCCGGAGGATCCGTCTCCGGTTTTCGTTCCCGAGGAGGTCCAACAGGGCGGCGGAGTCCATTCGTACGGTGGGTTAGGTGCCGTCGCTGAAAAGCGTGTCTTCTCACGAGGGGCGCTTCGTCCGCCGCTCGCAATTACTCGCCAGCGGCGTCGTTACCGCCGTTCTCCTCGGGCTCCTCGCCATCGAGGTAGCCCTCGAAGCCCAGCAGCTCCGTCGCGACGGCCGCGATCTGTTCGCCGCCGAGGTCGGCGACGTTCTCCTCGAGGGTCTCGAGGCGGTCGACGCCGACCTCCTTGTCGTCGGCGAACGGCTTGGTCTGCTCGACCGCCCGCTCTAGGGCTACGATCTCGACGGTCAGTCGGGTCATCCGGGCCTGGTACTGCGGGGTCGAGAGCTCGTCGCCGTGCTCGCGGAGTTCGTCGCGCTCGTGCTCGAGACTCTCGAGTTGTGCGGCTAAGCCGTCCGCTCGCTCGTCGACGAGTCGTTCCCTGGCGTCGTCGTCGGCGGCTTCGTACTTCGCTTCGAACATCTCGGATTCGACCGTGCTCGAGGTATCGGTCGCACTCGACTGCATGAACGTGGTGACGCCACGTTCGACCTCCGAGTCGTGTCGATCGTCCTGTTCGTCCGACCGATCGTCGGCGCCGACGCTCGCGAAGGCCCCGCTGGCGACGGGGGCGACCGTCAGCCCGACGAGGAGGACCGCAGCGAGGAGGGCGGCCGACCGGGTGGAGTTCATTACTCCGATCGACCGTCGACCGGACTAAAAAGTCGGGCCTTCGTTCGGGACCGTTTACACCCTCGGTCCGGCCGTTCGGAAGACCCGGAGGGTTTACACTGGCTTTAGCCGCCACGTTGCAGCGGTCGTACGTAGCGGGCGAGTCGTCGTCGACGGTTCGAAACGGCCCGGTTTCGACCGGACCGTTCAAACCGTTCATCCGCCGGCAGTCGGGAGTTACCGCCGTCAGACGCCGCTTTCGCCGCGTTTATCGTCGGGGTTATGAACTGTTGTGGTCGCGCGACGGACCGCCCGACCGCCCGAAACGATCGATTGACGATTGCACTACGTGCACGGTGCAGCCCGCAGAAAAGTTATACCGCCTCGGTCCATGGTATCTAGTGACATGTTCGAAGTGTTCTCCGGAAGCTACTATCTCGGTCGGCTCTACGTGACTCCGACCGACCGGCAACACGCCCTCATACACGACGAACAGCACGAGCGGCTCAACGAGGAAGTGTACACGACCGGCGAGGGCGTCGAACGGCTCGACGCCCCGCTGGTGATGAAACTCGAGTCCCACCACTTCCCGGTCCACGGCGATTCGGCCGTCCCGACGAACACTCTCGCCCTCCCGCAGTCGATGCTCGAGGACACCGACGTTCGGAGCCCGCCCTCGCTGCGCGAGGTGTTACTCGCGCGCCGCGAGCGGGCCGAACAGCTGTTGAACTTCGCCGGCTGGGAGCCGTCCGGCCCCGACACCGACGACTACCCCGGCGCCGGAACCTAAAAGTACCCCCGCTTCGCGTGTTCGGTCAGATGCTCGACGAGTTGCTCGGCCGCGCCCCCCTGAAGGCGCGCATCGACGAACTCGAGGAGGAAAACGAGCGGCTGCGAGAGCGCTACGAGGCCGAATCGGAGCGCCGGGCCGACGCGGCGACGGCTCGCCAGGAAGCCGAGGAGCAACAGAACCGTCTCGAGGACCGCATCGCCCAGCTCGAGGGCGAACTCGAACGGATCGAGGCCGACGACGGCGGGCCGACCGTTCGCCGACGCGTCGACCTCCGGGGCGCCCGCCTCGAGGACGTCCTCGAGCGACTACGCTCGCTCCGAACGGCTCCGGAGGGCGCGCTCACCGCGAGTCTCGAAGAAGAGATCCCCGGCTCCGTCCGCGATGATCTCTCGGACGTCCTGGGCGAACGCGTCGCGCTGCTCGAGGACGCCGCGCCCTGTCTGTGCTGTGTCGACGACGCGGGCCTCGTCTCGGTCGCGCTGGACTCGCCGGTCCGGCCCGATTTCGAGCCGACCTGGACCGACCGGTTCGACCTCGAGCGGGAGTGGTTCCTGCCGACCGGCCGTCACGCGCTCGCGCTCGTGCGCGCGGATCTGTTCGCGCTCGGCACCTACGAGGACGACGAGCGCGTCGACTACCGCGGCTTCGAGAGCGACGTCAAGGGCAACCACTCGAAGGGCGGCTTCTCGCAGGCCCGCTTCGAACGCATTCGCGACGACCAGATCGATGACCACCTCGAGCGCTGCCGGGAGGCGCTCGCGGAGCGCGACGCCGACCGCCTCTACGTCGTCGGCCAGCGCGGCGTCGTCGATACGCTCGTTGAGGAGGCCGCCCTCGAGCCCGCCGCGACCGCTGCCGTCGACGCGACCGGAGATCCGAAGCCGGCGCTCGAGGACGCCTACCGGTCGTTCTGGACGACGACACTGACGGTGATTTGACGGCCGTTGAGACGACGGCTTTGTCGTGCAGCCTCTGTTGTCCGAACTGTACGTAGCGGCGCGAACGTCCTGTCAGCTATCGGTCGGTACAGTTAGCGGAAAAACGACGTAAAACACGAACGCGAGAGCGATTCCGTTTCCAACGGCGGAGAAAATCGCCTCCTGCCAGGACTGCCCGAATCCGCCAATCCCGATTACGAACCCCACAGCTAACCCAAGGAACAGTCCGAGAACGGCTCTCCGAAACGGAGATTGAAACACGTCTGTCACAGGGAATTGTTCTTGCCATTATTTATAAAATATTGTGATTTTACGACGTATTTCGGCTATTCACGGTCTTGCCTGTACGTAGTGGCTAGCACTCTCGAGTACAGTTGCCTCGAGACGAACACGCGTTACGTGGAGACTGCACACGTACCTTTTTTTCGTCGGGTTCGCTCGCAGGACTCGCTCACCGCTCCTCCAAAAATCTACGCTAAAAAGCCGCCTCCGCGGGCTTCGCCCGCTTCGGCGGGAAACCGCTGCTCCGCTCGCGGATGCTGGTGGTGGTATCTGCTTCGCCTGTGCTGAACGTGAGTTTCAAACGAGCTCTGAACGACGGACTACTCTCTCCCGTCGAGCCTGCGAACGGGCGAACATCAGGGCATTCATTAGCGCGCCGTCCGAGAATCGAGTGATGAGTATCCCGTCGTTCGTCATCGGTATCGCCGGCGGCACGGGCGCCGGCAAGACGACGGTCTCCCGGACCGTCGCCGAGACGGTCGGCGAGGCCGTCACGCGGATCCCGCTGGACAACTACTACGAGGATCTCTCCCATCTCGACTACGAGGAGCGCGCCGAGGTCAACTACGACCATCCCGACGCCTTCGAGTGGGAACTCCTGCAGGAACAGCTCGATTCGTTGCTGATGGGCCAGTCCGTCGAGATGCCCCAGTACGACTTCGAGGTCCACAACCGCAAGGACGAGCGCGTCACCGTCGAACCCTCCGACGTGATCGTCCTCGAGGGGATCCTCTCGCTGTTCGACGAGCAGATCCTCGAGATGCTCGATCTGAAGGTGTACGTGATGACCGACGCCGACGTCCGCATCCTCCGGCGGATCGAGCGCGACGTCATCGACCGGGGCCGCGGGCTCGAGGGCGTCATCGACCAGTACCTCGAGACGGTCAAGCCGATGCACGAGCAGTTCGTCGCGCCGACGAAGAAAAACGCCGACATCATCATCCCCGAGGGGGCAAACCGGATGGCCGTCGACCTGCTGGTCGAGAAGGTCGAAGCCGAACTCGCGCCCGGCGATTCCGACGCCGACGGCGATCGAACGTTTCCCCTCGAGGTCGGCGAGGGCCGACCGACGCGGGTCGACGCCGACTCCTCGAGCCGTCCCGACGACTGAGCTCTCGGACCGACCGCGTGCTGTCACCGGACTGCCAGCCCGCCGACGAGATATCTATCGTTAAGTGATCGCTCGTCAGATGACCCCGTATGCAGATCGCGATTCTCGCCCACGAGAAGTTCCCCGGTCGCGCCAAGACCGCCCTGGGAGTGCTCCGCTATGCCGACTACGACGTCGAGGCCGTCCTCGACCGCGACAGCGCCGGCGACCGCGTCGCCGATCACGTCTCCGACGTCCAGGACGCCCCGATCGTCGCGGGGATGGACGACGTCGACGCCGACGTCGACGCCCTGCTGATCGGGATCGCCCCCATCGGCGGCGGCTTCGACGAGAGCTGGCGCGACGACGTCCGCACCGCCCTCGAGCGGGGCTGTGACGTTATCTCGGGCCTGCACTACTTCCTCGAGGAGGACGAGGAGTTCGCCGCGCTCGCGGCCGAAAACGACTGCGAGCTCTGGGACGTCCGGAAACCCCACGACGAGCTGACGGTCGCCGACGGCGTCGCCGGCGACGTCGACGCCGAGGTTATCCTGACGGTCGGCACCGACTGCTCGGTCGGCAAGATGACTGTCTCGATGGAGCTCGCCCGCGACGCCCGCGAGGCCGGCTACGACGCTGCCGTGATCCCGACGGGCCAGACCGGGATCATGATCGAGGGCTGGGGGAACCCGATCGACCGCGTCGTCTCCGACTTCACCGCGGGCGCCGTCGAGGAGATGATCGTCGAGAAGGGCGACGAGCACGACTACCTCTTCGTCGAGGGGCAGGGCAGCATCGTCCACCCCGCCTACTCGGCGGTCACCTGCGGGATCCTCCACGGCTCGATGGCCGACCAGCTCGTGCTCTGTCAAGAGGCCGGCAAGGAGGCGATCCACGGCTACGAATCCTTCGAGATCCCCTCGATTCCGAGCTACGTCGACCTCTACGAGGACCTCGCCGAACCCCTTTCCGACGCGACGATCACCGCCGGCGCGCTCAATACGAGCCACCTCGAGGACGACGAGGAGGCCCGACGGGCCGTCGACGAGTACGTCGAGACGCTCGGCGCGCCCGCCAGCGACGTGATCCGATTCGGCACGGACGACCTGCTGGAGGCGCTGCTCGAATGAGCCTCGAGACCGCGTTCGAGCGCCACAGCCTTCCACTCGAGTTCCCCTTCGGCATCGCCCGGGGAACGGCGACCGAGGCCGAGGTCGTCACCGTTCGGATCGAGGACGAGGAGGGCACCGTCGGCGTCGGCGGCGCGGGTCCCTCACCCCACTACGGGGAGACGCCCGACACCGTCGCCGCGGTCCTGCCCGACCTGCTGGCGGTCGTCGAGGACGTCGGGGATCCCCACGCCCTCGAGCGGATCGAGCGCCGCATGCGCGAGACCGTCAACCGAAATCCGGCGGCCCGCTGTGCCGTCAGCATTGCTCTCCACGACCTCGCAGCCAAGCGCCTGGAGGTACCGCTCTACCGATACTGGGGGCTCGATCCCGAGGACACGCTCGAGACCTCCTATACGATCGGGCTCGACGATCCCGAGACGATGCGCGAGAAGACTGAGACGGCCCTCGAGCGCGGCCATGGACGGCTGAAAGTCAAGCTCGGCACCGACCGCGACGTCGAGATCGTCCGGACGATCCGCTCGGTCGCGCCCGACGTCGACCTGTTCGTCGACGCCAACGAGGCCTGGACGCCCCGCGAGGCGGTGTCGAAGATCGACCGCCTCGCCGAGTTCGACCTCGAGTTCGTCGAACAGCCAGTCGCCGCCGAGGATCCGGAGGGGCTGCAGTTCGTCTACGAGCGATCCACGCTGCCGATCGCGGCCGACGAGTCCTGTATTACCGTCGAGGACGTTCCGAAGATCGCCGACCGCTGTGACATCGCGAACCTGAAGCTGATGAAGTGTGGTGGCCTCCGTGAGGCGAAGCGGCTGATCCACACCGCCCGCGCCCACGGCCTCGAGGTGATGTGTGGCTGTATGACCGAGTCCAACGCCTCCATCGCGGCGGCCTGTCACCTCGCGCCGCTGCTCGATTACGCCGATCTGGACGGCTCCCTGCTGCTCGAGGAGGACCCGTACTCGGGGGTGGCGATTCCAGGTGGCGAGATCGATCTGGCGGGGCTCGAGCGAGCGGGAACCGGTGCCGTCCTCGAGTAGCGTCAGAGCACGAGATAGATCCCGGTCGGAACGAGGACGATCCCCAGAATCAGCTCGAGTCGGCCCGGATCGACCCGGTGGGCGAGCAGCCAGCCGCCGACGGCGCCGACGACGATCGGCACCGCGAGCAGTCCCGCGAGCGCGACCGAGACGGCATCCTGCAGGTAGTAGCCCCCGACGGCGAAGCCGGAGATGAAGATCGCCTGGAGCTGTGCGACCCCCAGCGCCACCAGCATCGGAACGCCCAGCAAGACCAGTGCCGGCACCGCGATGACGGGGCCGCCGACGCCGACCAGACTGGCGACGGTCCCCAGCGCGAGTCCGACCCCCGCGAAGACGAGCCGTCCGCCCCTCGATTCCGGGTCGACGGCGGCCAGCGACGACAGCCCTCGGAGCCGACGGTACGCCAGTAAGATCCCGGTACAGACGATGAGGAGCCCTAGCAGGATCCCGAACAGTCGCCGTGAGACGAACGCGTTCAGGAGGGACCCGGCCAGCGCACCCAGCACGCTCGAGCCTGCGAGAACCGTCGCCAGCGCCCGTCCTTCCCGTCCGACCAGCTCGCCCGAACGCGCGTAACCGACGACGCCGATGGCGCCGACGAGGACGAACAGGACGTGGGCGGTTCCCGCGACCTCCGCCGAGGACAGCGGCGTCAGCAGGTAGAGCGCGATCGTCACGAAGATCCCGCCCGCGCCGACGGTCGTGCAGCCGACTCCCGACAGCAGGGCGACGAGGAGCAACGCGAGGAGGATCTCGAACGGAACGGGAACCATCGCGTACGGACGGCTACGCTCGCCTTGCGTGAAGTGTCCCGGGGTCCGCGATCGGTCGGGGCGTCGGCGGAATCGACCCCATGCCGACACCCCTCGAGCGGTTCGACCCGATGACAGTCGTCACGACCGCCAAAATCGCTTAACAGGACGTGACCCGTGCGACGTATTGCCATGAGTGACAGCGACGGCGACGCGAGACTCACGCGGCGAGCACTGCTGGGGGCCAGCGCCGGAACGGTCGCGCTCTCGACGGTCGGCACCGTACAGGCCGACGGAGAGAGCGAACGCGGACTGCTCTCCGGACGGTGTCCCGACGCGACGCTCCGACCGAGCATGGGCCACTGTGCGGGCGCGAGCACGGAGGGCTGTGCGGACGACCACCCGGTCACGCTCGAGCTTCGAGAGGCAGTCTCGGAGACGCTCGAGTCGCGGTACCCCGACGCTGGCGCCCTGCTCGAGGCGGGGTTCAAACCCTATTTCGACACGCTCGACGGGGACGACGACGGCTGGTCCCACTGGCTGCATCCGGAGTACATCGGCGACGACGCCGTCCTCGACCCGGAGCGGCCGGAGTCGGTGCTGGTCGACAACGACTCCTGGCGCTCGATCGGCGTGATGTTCATCGCGACCCGCGACGGCGAGCCGATCTCTCCGCCGCCGGCGGTGTACGAGGTCGACGACGACGGTTGGGACGGTCCGCCCGAGGACGACGACTACGGGGACCAGGACGACGACTCCGACGCGAACGGGCACGGCGACCACGATCATCATCCGGACGGTGGTGACGACTACCCGCACGACGATCGTCCACACGGTGATGGCGACTACCCGAACGACGACGATCATCATCCGCACGACGACCACGATCACCACCCCGACGGCGATCCGGACCGCTGCTCGCCGTGGCACTACCACGCCGGAGCGCCGGGACGGCTCGCCTGGTGGTACTACCGGACGGTCTACGAGGGGTCCTACCGTGAGGGCGAGCTGGCGCCTCCCTGCCGGACGCCCTGCATGATGCACGTCTGGACCGTCGATCACCCCGAAGGCGTCTACGCCCACGGTGGACCGCCGCCGGAGTACCGCGAGCGCGAGCCGGCCGACGACCCGGGGTTCGAGACCGACTCGGAGCCAGGCGAGGACGAACTCGGCTGGGACGTACTTCCCGACGAGGAGGTTCCGGATCGGCTCCCCGAGTCGTTCTCACTGGGCGATCGGCTCGGACTGTAGCCGTCCCGCTCGCTACGTCGATCGCCACCGATCGAGCGCCTCGAGCACCCGTTCGGTCGCCGCCGCGGCCGACAGCTCGTCGGTATCGAGTTCGAGATCGGCCTCGGGGTCGTCGAACTCCCGGTAGACGACGTGGACGCCCTGCTCATCGATCGCGTCCTCGCGCCGACGGTTTCGCTCGAGGCAGGTCTCGAGGCTCGCGGTCACGAGGACGAACCGAACGTCGCCGAGAGTTCGGAACTGTGCTTGCCACCCACGGCGGTAGAAGGTGCCGTCGACCAGCCAGGTGACGTCGTCGGGTCCGTCGGTGACCCGCTCGAAGAGGCGCTCGTAGGTCCGCCTCGAGAAGTCGTCGGAATGTAGCAGTCGAACCGACTCGCCGCGAGCCTCGAGGAGATCGGCGACGCGGGTCGCGACGGTCGTCTTGCCCGCGCCGGGTGGCCCGCAGATGACGACGATCACGCGCTCGGAGAGGTGCCGAACGACCTTCCGCGTTCGGATCGGCGGACGGGTCGGTCTCCGCTACACTGCCACGCGTGTCGCGGATGTACCGAGACTGGCGACCGACGAGCCGTCTCAGTCCCAGTCGATCTCCTCGTTGCGGTTCGACTCCCGAAGGATGAACGGGCCGATCGCCAGCGTCCGCTTGGCCATCGTCCCCAGCCGCAACACGAACGCGACCAGCAGGAGAAAGGGGACGATCGAGACCGTCGCCGCCGCCGTGACGAGCCAGACGACGGCGTCGATCCCCAGCACGGTCCCCGCCACTGCGTCGGCGTCGAAGAAGGCGATCATCGACATCGCCACGACCAGTGCGGGCACCGAGACGTACATGATCGCCCGCGAGAGGTTGATCAGCTCCCACTGGAAGTACAGCGTCTTGAAGTGCTCGCGGGCGAGCCCGAACAGCTTCAGCGACTCGAGCAGCTGATCGTGTGCCTCCCGAGCCTCGTCGGTAAACGAGTCGGCGTGGACGTTTCGTAGCCGCCGAGCACGAAAGATCTTCCAGGAGTAGTTGTAGTCGAGCGCCGACTTGATGACCTCGTAGGTGCCGAACTGGGCGTCGTTCAGCTCGTCGTGGACGGTCTCCGCGTGGCTCGTGACGTTGTCGACGAAGTCATCGACCCGCTCCTCGAACTCCTCGTCGCGACTGTCGTCGACGGCGTCGCGGAACTCGATCGCCCGGTCCTGGGAGGCGTCGATGATCGCCTGCAGGAACGACGCCGGGTCGGGCGGGCTGATCGGGGCGTCGATCACGTCCTCGACGTCCTCGTGGAACTCGAGCGACCCCTCGAGGCGTCCCCGCTGGTCGTCGACGGCGCCGAGTTCCTGGGAGAGGACGAGCTGGTTGATCGTCAGGACGAGCGTGACGCCGGTGATCAGCGAGGTAACGAGCGCCTGAAAGAGGAAGTGGATGGGCTCCTTTCCGCCCATGAGCGCCCGCAGGGAGATCGGGCTCACCTGACTGATCACGAGCAGCCCGACGAACGCGAACGCGGCCAACAAGGCGGTAACGAGCCACCGGTTTCCGTTCAACAGTAGCCACAGCTTCCACCTCGAGTTCGAACTCCGTTCGACCATCGTGTCGGCGGGCTGTGAACTGTCGTCGCTCATCGCTTCGAACGGTGGTACGGGTATCGGTCAAAAATGCGTGCGGCCGGCAGCGAGCAGGTGTCGTCTCACTCCGACTGCGACGTCGACGAGCCGGGTTCGGAGCTCTCGCCGTACGTCACCTCGAACGGTCCCTCGGAGGGATCCTTCTGGGGGACCATCGGTCCCGTCGACGCCGTCCGGCGGGTTATCGTCGCCGTCCGGAGAATGAACGTCGTGAGGAGTGCGAGCGGCAGGACGACGATGGCGATGAGCCCGGCGACGACGTACGGAAGGTAGACGAGGCTGATCGACGGGCCGGCGAAGTCCGCGTAGATGAATCCGAGCAGCATCGCCGAGAAGATCGAGGGGACGCCGCAGTAGATCGTCAGCTGCGAGAACCGCGTGAGCTCGCGCTGCAGGTAGGTCGTCTTGAAGTGCTCGCGGGCGATGTCGAACAGCATCAACGACTCGACGAGCTCGTCTATGGCGTCGTGGGCCTCCTCGGGAAGCTCGTCGCGGTGGCGGTCACAGAGGTGTCTGGCGACGTAGAGGTGCCAGGACTCGTCGTAGCTGATCGCCGCGGAGACGGTGTTGAACGTCCCGAACGACGTTTTTTCGAGCGTCTCGTCCATCAGTTCGGTGCTCTCTTTGACGTCGGCCGCGTACTGCGTCACCTGGTTCTTGACGTCGTCGTCCTCGAGGTCTGCGACGGCGTCCTCGAGATCGGCGGCGCGATCGTGCATGGCATTGACCAGTAGCCGGATGAGCCGCGTAGGGGCGGCTGGGCTCGCCGGCACCGACGCTATCTCGGCGACGTCCTCGCGAAACGACATCACGCCCTCGAGCTGGTTCTTCGATTCGCCGGCGGCGGTGAACTCCCGCGAGAGGATGAGCTGGTTGATCGAGACGACGAGCGTCACCAGCGAGAACGTGCCCGCGATCATGCCGCCGGCCGCTCGCGTGATCGAGTCGTCGTTGACGACGCTGATGATCCCGATATCTTGAAGCACGAGAAACGTAAGAAACACCGCGACGGAGATCGCGATCGCGAGGAACAGCCGGTCCCCCTCGACGAGAAACCAGTCGCGGACGCGCGTCCAGGAATTCGTCCATCCCCCGACCTGCGCACCGTAAGACTCGAGCGACTCCTCGGACTGCGACGAACTCATGACTACAGGTTCAGCGCGCCCGGCAATAAGGGACTTCGTTGCATACGACAACCCGGTGTGACGCCCTCACACCTCCGCGAGCGGCGGTCGCTCCCTCGGACGGAATCATCATGGTTCAGACTGAAATGCGCTCGACTCGTCCGTCTCGACATGATCAGTTACGACGAGTATCCCCGAGCGTGGTGCTGCCGACGATGAGTCGGGACCGATCGACTCGACGTCGCGTACTCGGTGCCGTCGGTGCGGGCACGGCGGCCCTCCTAGCGGGATGCGGCGACATTACCGGGAGCGACGCGCCGGACTACGAATCCGGCGAGGTCGGCGAGATCGACGGCGAGGATCGCTCGGCAGAGGAGATGACGGCCGCCGAATCGCTCGCCGAGGTCGAACCCAACGAGGGCGTGACGACGCTCGAGCCGCTCTCGCTCGACTCCCACGAGTTCGTCATGGAGGACGACTACCGGGGTGCGACCGTCCAGGGAACCGTCGAGAACACCGGCGACGACCGTATCCAGCTGATCGAGATCCGCGTGCGGGTGTACAACGACGAGGGCGAACAGGTCGGCCGATACCTCGACGTCGGGGGCGACCTCGATCCCGGAGCCAGCTGGGCGTTTACGGTCATCATCCTCGAACCGCTGGCTGACATCGACGACTACGAGGTCGCCGCCATCGGTACCCCGGCGTAGGTCCTTCTCGGCCGTTTTTGGCACGGACCGCCGAGCGAACGACTACTCGTGAGCCTCCGCCAGAATCTCTCGAATTCGATCGTTTTGGCGCTTGAGCGCCTCGCTCGCGGCGTCGGGGTACGTCTCGGAGGGGTGGGTAAGCCCCGGCTGCTCCTCGGGGGCCGGCAGACCGACGAGGACGGTCCCGACCATTCCGCGGTCCTCGTGGGTCCGGCAGGCGTAATCGTAGACGCCCTCGCCGTCGAAGACGCGATCGAACCGGGACGACGGGGCGACCTCGCGCTCCCAGGGATCCGAATCCTCGGTGATCCGTTGCTGGTCGCGGTGGGTTTCCGGGTGATAGGCGACCACCTCGTGAGTGCCGCTCTCGGCGATCCACTCGACGGTGCCGCCGTCGACGACGTGAGCGATCGGCGGATCGAGGCGGGGCTCGCCGTCCTCGTCCGTCAGTTCGATCTCTAGGTGAGCTTCCGGATCACCTATCAGGGGGTCGTCCTTCCCGAGCTCGTCGTCGACGCAACCGGCGAGCCCGGTCCCGAGGAGCGCGCCGGCGACCGCCACCAGCCGACGACGACTCGACTGCAGTCCGCTCATTGTTCCATCTTTGCACTCGAAGCGATAAAACGCGCGGTATCGCGAGAGAGGACCCGTGTTTCGTTCGACCGTCCGACCGACCCCTGCGCTGTGGCATCTGGCGAAAGGGACTGCAGAGTGAGCCCTTTTAGTGGTACGCTGCGTTGCCCCGACTACGTTGCTGGGGCTCAGTTTCGATCCTGACGATCCGGATTACGTGTTAGATCTCAAGGACGAGTACAGCGCGACGGTCAACGTTTTCCTGCACTTCACCGTCCTCGGCGTGATCGCGCTGGCGTCGGGTCGTCCGTTCCTGTTCCCGAGTCTCGGCCCGTCGGCGTACCTGATCGCGACCGGCGAACAACCCCGTGCGGAGGGACCGTACCACGTCATCGGCGGCCACGCGATCGCGGTCGTCGGCGGGATGGTCGCCTACGCGCTGTTCGGCAACGAGGTCAGCGCGTACGTGGTGTTCGCCCGTCCAGATCCTGCGTTCAGCATCGAAGTGGTCTACCTCTGGGCCAGCGGGACGGTCGCGATGATGCTGACGACGACCGCGATGTTAGTGACCAAGACCAACCACGCAGCGGCGTGTGCAACGACGCTGATCGTCGCGCTGGGGCTGATGGGCGGCCTCGAGGACGGCGTCATCATCGTGGTAGCCGTCGCCATCCTCTGGTACTTCCACGACAAGGTCATCTCGCCGCTGGCCCACCGCTACGGGTTCGTTCCCCGAGACGCTCGGGCGGAGTGATCCCCCGTCGGAATCGCCTCGAGAACGCCTCGAGGACGGGCCGAGCAAGGCTCACGTTGAAATGCGGTCGCGTTCTCCGTTCTGTCATGAGCAGCCGTCGCAACTGTAGAGAGCGCGTTCGTCGCCGGAGGACATCGCGATGACCGAACGGGACCGACCGAGTCGACGCACCGTGCTGGCGTCGCTTGGAACCGGGGTCACGCTGTCTCTCGCCGGCTGTGCCGATGCCGTCGACGAGATCGAGGACGTCGACGTCGGCGGCGTCGACCTCGTCGACGGCGTTGGATTGGGGAGCACCGATCCGGAGTACCAGAGCGGGACGGTCGACGTCGACGGCGAGGAACGAACCGACGAGGAGCAGGCGATCGCCGAACAGTTCGCAGACGAGGAGATCGACGAGGACGTCGCGCCGCGGGACAACCTCGTCATCGCGGACCACGAGTTCGTCCTCGAGGACGACTACCGGGGACCAACCGTGCAGGGAACCGTCGAGAACAATCGGGACAACCGCCTCGAGATCGTCGAGGTTCGGGTCCGGGTCTACGACGACGCCGGAGCGCGGCTCGGCCACTACCTCGACAGTACCGTCGACCTCGACGACGGCTCGGAGTGGGAGTTCGAGGTTATCCTGCTCGAGTCACCCGAGGACATCGCCGAGTACGATATCGCGGTGTTGGGGACGCCCTCGTAGCTGAGAGGCGATCCCGCATCGAAACGCGCACTCAGAGCAGCCGATCGGAAACGTCCTCGTAGACCGTCTCGGCCGAGTCGGAGAGCGCGTAGCTCGGTCGTCCCTTCCCCGTTGGCGACCGTTTCCCGGCCCCGACCTCCTCGACGATCCCCTTGTCCTCGAGGCGGTACAGCGATCGCATGACGTCGGCTTCGGTGACCGTGCCGACGACATCGGACTCGAGGTCGTCGAGGCGCGTCCGGCAGCTCCGACGGACCTCGTGGGTCTGTGCGGGAGTGTCGTCGTTTCGATGGGCGTCGGCGACGGCGAGCAGTACCAACTGTTCGGTCAGCGAGAGCGAGTCGATCGCTTCTGGTGCCACCATACGCGGCCGTAGGGCCTCCCGGATGGTAGCAGTTGCCCTCGCTCTACGGTCGTGAAAACACGGCTCTCTTTCCCGGTACTCCGCTCGAAACCCGTCGATCAGGCGTTCTCCTCTTCCTGGAGCTCCTCGAGCTCGGCGTCGATTTCGGTGTCGTCGACGTCGGCCTCGAGATCCTCGAGCTCCTCCTCGTCGACCGACTCGGGGTCGGGCTCGGAGTCGGCGTCCGCTTCGGAGCCGCCACCGACCTCCGATCTGAGCGTCTCGAGTTCGGCCTCGACGCCGCTGTCGGTCGAGAGCTCCTCGAGCTCGCGGTCGATCGAATCCTTGTCGGAGAGCACGTCCTCGAACGCGCCCGACTCCTGGAGCTCGTCGAGTGCGGCGGCGCGAGCCTCCATATCCTCGGTCTGTTCCTCGGCGCGTTCGATGGCGCGGCCGACGTCCTCGAACTCCTCGCCGGTCGCCGTCATCGCCTCCGAGACCGAGGAGCTGGCCTTGGCGGCCTGGTGGCGGGCCTTCATCGTCTCCTTTTTCGTGCGGAACTCCTCGATGCGGTTCTGGAGTTCGTCCTTCTGGTCGATCAGGCTGTCCTGCTGGCTCTGGAGCTTCGAGATCTGGCGCTCCAGATCCTCGATCTGGTTCATCTTCGTCTTCTTCTTCTCCAGGGCGCGCCGGGCCAGATCCTCCCGGTCCTGCTGGACGGCCGTCCGGGCCTGATCGTTGTGTTTCTCGACGTTCTCCTCGAGTCGCTTTTTCTGCATCTCGAGGCGTTTTTTCTGCGTCGTGAGATCCGCGATCCCGCGTTTGACCTGCTGGAGCTGATCGCGCATCTGCTCGTAGGAGTAGTCGAGCGTCTCGGTCGGGTCCTCGGCCCGGTTGAGCACCGAGTTGATCTTCGAGCGGATGACGTAGGAGGTCCGAGAGAGGATGCCCATACGCCTACGTATGGCTCCCCGCCCTTAAAAACATCACATCAGCGACAGTCGTGCCGAGATCGGCGCTGTGTAGGGGTTCTCGCCGACGATTTCTCGAGGACTGCGGGCCGCCGAACCCTCGGCGTCGGCCGACGGGAGAGTCGACTGCAGTAGCTACTATACGGCTCGCACGCAACCCGGGAGTATGACCGACGTACTCGTTCCCGGCGGCCGCGACGTCCGAGGCCGGCTCGAGGAGCCCGACGGCGACCCGGAGGCCGTTGTCGTCGCCTGCCCGCCACACCCACAGCACGGCGGCTCGCGTACGGACCAGCGGCTGGTCGCCGTAAGCGAGACGCTCCGCGAGGCGGGGATCGCCTGTCTGCGGTTCGACTACGGTCCGTGGGACGACGGCCACGGCGAGCGCGAGGACGTCCGCAACGCGATCCGGTGGGCCGACGACCGATACGACCGGGTCGGGGTCTTCGGCTACAGCTTCGGCGCATCCCAGGCGCTGTTGGCGGCCGCGGACGTCGATCGACCGCTCCTCGGCGTCGCCGCGCTCGCACCGACCGCGTCGCTGGGGACGGGCGACGACGGGAGTGAAACCGATCTCGACGCGGTCGCCGCACTGTCGACCCTCGAGACGCCGACTCTGATCCTCTACGGCGAGCGCGACACCACCGTCGACTGGGAGCCCGTCGTCGAGCGGGCCCGCGAGCGCGGTAACGAAACGGTGGCGCTGCCGGCCGATCACTTCTTCCTCGGAACGCGCGAGGAGATCGCACGGAGTGTTGGCGAGTTCTTCGATCGTCTGCTCGCCGACTCCTGACCGACTCGAGTTCGGTGCGGGAGAAACCACCGACTACGCTCGAGTAATCGCCGTCTGTATCGTCGTCGTTTGGCCGACTCGGCTCTCGTAGGGGCGTTCGACTGTACGGACCCTCTCGACCCACATTACGCTGTCACATCTCCGGAGAAGCGAGTCTTCCTCGAGCGCTTAACAATAGTTCCGGGACTGTTCCGATCGCCTGGAGTATCAATGAAACTGAAGACGCTTCGGGACCGTCGCCCGGTCGGACTCGACGCCCGTCGAGCGGACGGGGCCGTCCCGAGGAGGGAACGGTGGGGTGGTGTGTCGTGAGCGAATCGTTCGATCGATCGTCGGCCGCGTCCGAGTCGGGTGCTACGGGGTCGGCTACCGACGAGGGAGGGCGTACCGTTGCGATCCATCAGCCGAACTACCTGCCCTGGCTCGGCTACTTCGAGAAGATCCGCAGCAGCGACGTCTTCGTGTTCCTCGACGACGCCGAGTACTCCTCGGACTCCTGGATCAACCGGAACAAGATCAAGACGCCACACGGCTGGACGTGGCTCACCGTCCCGGTCCGGGGTTCAAGCGGGCCGATCGCGGACATCGAGATCGCCGACGATCAGTGGCGTGAGACCCATCGCAAGAGCCTGCAGGCGAGCTACGGCGGCGCGACCCACTACGAGGAGTTCGGGGCCTTCTTCGCGGCGACCTACGCGCGCTCGTGGGAGTCGCTGTGCGAGCTGAACGTCCACCTCGTCCGGCGACTCGCGGATCGACTCGGGCTCGACTGCGAGTTCGTCCGCGCGTCGACCCTCGAGGTCGACGCCACCGGGAGCGAGCGGGTCGTCCGGATCTGCGAGGAACTCGGCGCCGATCGGTACTACTCGGGGGAGGGTGCCCGATCCTACAACGATCACGCGCGGTTCGAGGCGGCCGATGTCGCCCTCGAGTACCAGTCGTTCGATCCGCCGCAGTACGAGCAACGGTTCGGCGAGTTCCTGCCGAGCCTCTCGGTCGTCGACCCGCTCATGAACCTCGGAGCCGCGGGGACGCGGGAGCTGCTAACGGTGAGCGACGATGCGTAGCACCGACCTCGAGGGGTGGGCGGAGGACTTCAGCTACGACTACTACCGGAGGCTTCTGGAGACGCTGCGGACGACCTTCGAGCTCCGGACGCTCTCGGAGTACCGGTCCGACCGCTCGCCGGACGACCGGGTCGCGTTCGTCCGCCACGACGTCGACGTCTGCCTCGAGCGAGCGGTCGAGATGGCCGAACTCGAGTACGAACTCGGGGTCCGATCGACGTATATGGTGCTTCCCGATACCCCGCTGTACGACCTCGAGGAGGAGCGGGACCTGCTCCACCTCATCCACGAGTTCGGCCACGAGATCGCGCTGCACTGCGATCTCTCCGGCGTCGGGCCCGACGAACCCGTCGGCGATGACGGACTGACGCCGAGCGAGCGCCGACGGATCGACGGCGCAAAACGGTGCCTGGAGGAGCTGGGAATCGACCCGGTCGACTCCGTCTCCTTTCACCGCCCGTCCGAACGGGTGCTCGAGGGTCCCCGGACGATCGACGGAATGGTAAACGCCTACAACCCGGAGCTGCTGTCGGCGTACGTCTCTGACTCGAGCGGCCGGTGGCGCGAGGGCGACCCCCTCGAGTCGATCGTCGCCAACGCGAGTGCCGACCGACTGCAGGTGTTGACACACCCAGTCTGGTGGGGCGAGACGCACGAACCGCCGCTCGAACGCTTCGCCGCGGTCGCCGACCGGTTCGACGCCAGCGACCCGCGAACGTACGAGGAACTCGTCTCGATCTACGCGCCCTACGGCGAGCGGATCGACGCGGATCGAGTGCTCGCCTGACGCGAGATCGTCCTCGTTTCGGCGCGTCCGCAACCGAGGCGATCAGTCCCGGCCGTGTCGAGTGACGCACTTCGGCAGACCGATCAGCTCGACGGGTTCCGAGTTGTCCGGCGAGTAGACGACCATCTGGCCCTTCTCCATGTAGGGCACTTTCGACTCGAGATTGGAGGGGATGTTGACGCTCTTGATCGCGTCCTCGTCGCCGAGGTTGAGCACGACGGTGGTGTTGATCTGCTTGAAGACGGCGTCGTCGATGTCCTGAGGGTCCTGAGTGATCAAAAAGAGGCCGAGTCGTTCCTTGCGGCCCTGCTTTGCGGCCTCGGTGAACTTCGTGATGACCTTCCGTGCCTGGACGCTGTCGGCGTCGGTCAGGAAGTTGTGGGCCTCGTCCATCCCGAGGACGAGAGGGGTCTCCTTGATTCGGTCGTAGGTCGGGTCGTTCGAGAGCTTCTCGTCGATCAGCAGCGAGGACAGCGCGAGAACGACGGCCTCCGTCGCGCGGGTGTTCGAGACGTGGTAGGTCGGAACGACGGTGAGACCACCGGGACGGACGAACTGGTGGATCAGCTCCGTGATCGGGCGGGCGTCCTGATCGAAGACGTCCTCGAAGCCGAACACCCGGCGGCGAACGGCGTCGTAGGTCGCCTCGTGGACTCGGCCGGACTCGTCGAGTTCCTCGCGCAGGGCGGGGTCGTCGAGGAACGACTTGAACCCCGCGTAGGAGCCGTCGGCTCCGGCCTCCGTGAAGAACCGATCGAGGAGGTAGGTGAGGGCGCCGTACTGGTTGTCGTTGAGCGACCCACCCGAGACGAGCCACGGCCGACTTCGACACATCGAGAAGGGGATCGTGAACTCGACGCACTCTGCGCGGTGGTGGCCCGCGGAGTAGCTGGCGTCGCCGACCTTCGGCACGAACGCCGTGGTGTCCGCGACGCCGCCGTGGGCGACCCCCTCGCGCTCGAGCCGACGGGCGAACTCGCCGTCCAGATCGGGGTTGTCGTCGTGCATCTGGGCGTACTCGTCCTGGGGGTCGAACTGGACGACGGCCGGGCCGACGGTGCGGCCGTCTTCCATCGGATACTGGCGCTCGTCGGCGAGATACTGCCGGAGGACGTTCTTCGCGGCGTGGGTCTTCCCCGAGCCCGTCCCGCCCGCGACCAGGGTGTGTCGGAAGACCAGTGGATCGCCCGCGCTGTAGTCGTCCTTGAGCCGGTAGTCGATCGTCGGCGGCGTCGCGGCGGTCCGTACCTTCTCGCCGCCGACCGAGAGGTGCCCGAGGAAGACGCCGTCCTCGGGCATCTTCAGTCCCGTCTTGATTTCGGTCGTGTCGTTGGCCTGCCGGACGACCGTCTGGGGTTTGGGGACGCGGTCGGTCATCCGCCGTTTGAGTTCGCCGTCGTCGTCGTACAACACCGCGACGGGCTCGAGCGAGGCGACGAACTTGTAGTCGGCCTCGTCGACGTCGTCCTGGCGCATCGCGCGGCGGGCGTGGATCTCCGTCGCGTCGTCGGCGTGGTACTGCTGGGCGTACTCGAGACCGGTGATCCGACAGAACAGCGTCTCGCCGTCGGGGTAGGGCGCGACCAGGTAGCTGCCGATTCGGACTGACGAGCGGTTGCCGCTGGTGACGTAGGCCCGCAACGAGGTATCGTCCTCGTCCTCGGCGATGCGAAGTCCCTGGGAGACACAGATCGTTCCGATGCCGACGTCCTCGCCCCGCGGTTCGACGTTCGCGGGTTCGAATCCGCTTGAGTCGGTCGCCGACGTCGACGTCGACGCGCTCGAGTCGGCCGTCGAATCGGCGTCCGCGTCGGTATCGAACTCGCTGAAATCACCCAGATCCGTCATATCACGCCCATGAGGGGCCGTCTACAAACGCGTTTCCCTCCGGTCGCGAACGGGTTCGAAAAGTCGGACGCTGGGAGTCGTTCAGTTCGTCGACGGCGCCGATCGGTTCGGCCCTCGCACCATTCCGGATCGGGGATCGAACTCGACGGCGCCGACGTCTGCCATCGCCGGGAGGTGGACGTGGTAGAGTGCGACCTGGGCCTCGGAGCGCTCCGAGAGCGAGTCGAGGTCTCGCTCGACCAGTTCGGCGGCGAGCGTCTCGACCGAGACCGCCCGATCCAGCTCCGCGAGCATCGCGTACAGCTGGGTCCGGACCGGATGGACGAGCGTCTCGAGTGTCCGTCCGTCGGCCCGGTCGCCGCCCTCGAGCAGGCCCGAGAGGTCGTCGATCGGGAACGATCGCTCGACGGTCAGGCAGGCGGTCTCGCCGTCCCACTCGAGGATCCTGTGGTCGGCCAGCCGCGGCAGGTGGTTGTGGACGAGCCCGATTCGGATCTCCTCCCGGTCGCCCGACTCCCGAGTCGCGATGGCGTCGACGAGCTCCTCGAGCGTGTGGGTCCCGTTCTCGAGGGCTGCCAGCAAGTGAATCCGTCTCGGATGTCGGAGTATATCGTACCACTCCCCCGAGACGGCTGCCAGTCCCCCCTTCGACCCGTCGCCACTGGTCCGTGCGTCCGAACTCATTATCCAAACGCAGTACTGCTACGGGAATAAACCCGGTCCCGAAACAGTTTGGGTTAGGAATCTTATACGTTTCCAGTGATCACGCGAAACCCGTTCGTTGGCCGCCGACAGAAGTCGAATCCGCCGGTCGACGTCGCTCATCCGAACGCCGTCGATCGGACGCGCCGAGTTTCGAGCGATTCGAACTCGAAGCGGCTCGAGTGCGGGTATTTTTTGCATCTGGGGGACGTAGCTGAACACATGTTCATCGTACGCGGTCGCGCGGGCGGAACCGAACTCACCGGAACGGTGTACGAGCGGGGGGAGCGTCCCCCCTCGTTCCGGGGTGCACCCGACGAGGACGCCGCGTACGTCTGGATCTGCGACGAGTTCTACGAGGTCGACAGCGGCGGCAGCGTGCAGGTCGTCGACGGCCGGGAGGTCAACCTCGCCTTCGAGTCGCCGATGCCCCGCGGATTCGACACCCGCGATCAGGCCCTCGAGGCGGCCAAAGAGCACGTCCGCACCCAGTTCGCCAGGATCGGCGTCGACCCGGAGTCAGTCGAACTCGAGGTCGAACGGGATCCGTAGGACGGCGTCCTCGAGTCGTCCCGAACCCGAGTCCATCGAATCGCTGCCTGGGCGTAGTGACCGAACGTCAGTCTGTCTTCTTCTCCTTTGGTGGTGTACCGACCGACTCTTCGATGATCTCGAACTCAGTCGATCCGCACTCGCAGGACTGTCTTCCAATTGGCCGAATCGAACCACCCGGCCAGATCTCCCCGGCATAGACGGTACTGCAGGCGATACAGGTGATAGCGCCCCGTTCGCTCTCTCCATCAGGCATTGGGATTATCTACTCTTCGATGCCCCGTTATAGCTTGTGTGATGATCTGAGTGAATTAGTTCAGCTATTAAGTTGGCTACCTGCATCCAGTATCGCTCGAGGGAGCTCCCGGGATTCGAGGAGCCGACCGGTTCGAAACGGCCTGCTCCCGGTGACAGCTGAAGGGGTTATCCCGCTCGACCTCCGAGGACCGATATGCAGTGGTGCGACCAGCCGACGGGACCGCCCGGAAGCGAGAGGTCGGGGATCGAAGCCGGAGCCCGGAGGGGAGCAGCGTGACCGACGACCCGCTCCCGGCCGAACATCTCTCGCCACTCGCCGCGCTCGTCGACGAGGTCCTTGCGGACGTCGGCTACGAGGTGGCGACCGCCACCGACGCCGTAGACGACGCTGTCCCCGGCTACGGCGGGCTGTTCGATCCCAGTACCACCCGGGACGAGCTGCGGTCCGCACTCGAGGAGCTGCTGGCGTCGGGACTCAGCCGGCCACCCGTTCCCGACCCGGCGGGCGACGCCTTCGTCCTCTACGTCGACGGCAGTTCGCGCGGCAACCCCGGCCCCGCGGGAGCGGGCGCCGTCATCCTGGACGCTGAAGGGGACCAACTCGCCCGTCTCGGCCGCCCCGTCGGCTCCCGCGCGGGGAACAACACCGCCGAGTACGTCGCCCTCCAGCTCGGACTCTCCGAGCTGCTTGCCCGCTACGAGCCCCGCAGGCTCGAGGTTCGCATCGACTCGATGACCGTCATCCGGGACGTCTGGGGCGGCGAGGACCCGACGGAACCGGGCGTCGAGGCCTACAGCGAGGCGGTCACGGAAGCACTGGCGAGCGTCCCGGACCACCGGTACACACACCTGGCCGACAGCGATCCGAACCCCGCCGACGCGCTGGCGACGGTGGGCGCCGATATCGCGGCTTTCGGCCCTTGATAGTGGAGTTACGCCGCTCGAAATCCGAATCGCGGTCCTGTTGTAACTTTCGCAAATCACCGGCCCGACTCGGAACTTCGGGCGGACGTCTTCTCTGAAGCGAACGCACAGACGCCGAACGGACTCTCGAAGATCTACCAGAGGAACGCGGTGATCGCTTCGGTAAATTCCGTTCTTCGCTCCTCGAACGCTCCGTGTCCGGTCCCCTCGAGGATTCGGGCGGTCGCGTCCGGAATCGTCTCCCCCATCGATCGGAGGTCGTCGGCATCGAAGAGAACGTCCAGTTCACCACCGAGAACCAGGGTTTCAGGTTCGATCGACGATAGCACTGCGGTCGAATCGTGGTCGAGACAGGCCCGCGCCGACGCAACGAAATCGTTCGGGTACGGTGGTTGCCTCACGACCCCGGGAAGCTGTAGCAGCGTGCCGTAGGCGGCGCGCGCTCCGGTCGACGAATACGTGGCTTCGACGGAGCCGAGGTAAACCTCGCTCCACCGACCCTCGCGTGCGCTGTCGAGCCACGTCGAAACGTGATCCGTTCCCGACTCGCTCAGACGTGGCCCTGCGAGGGACACGACGAGTTTCTGTACATTGGCGGGATGATCGCTACCGATGTACTGGGCGATAAGCCCGCCCATCGACATGCCAAGGACAGCCGCCTGACCGATCTCTTCCAGTACTGCCGCGTAGTTTGCAGCGAGTTTGCGGGTCGTCGTATCGGCCGGAAGTTCGCGTGGGCGACTGACGATGTAGACGTCGTAGTCGTCGGCGAACGCCCGCATATAGTATCGCTTCAGCAGCAGCCGAGTAAATCGAGAGGTCTCACTGCCTTGCAGCGCATCGCTCAATCCGGGAATAATAACCAGCGGTCGGTCGCCGTTTCCGAAGCGGACGGTAGGATGGCCGGCGATACGACCCTCGAATTCAGCCATACTGGCTATCGCAGTGGCTGGATTGTATAGCTTCTAGCTAGCTCTCAGTAGTCCTCGAGCCAGCGGTGCTCGTCGTAGCTGCGGTCCTGACTCGTCTCGAAGCGAGTCTCGAGGGTCTCGCGAAGCGAGCGCTTCTCGGGGGCGCTGATCCGGGCGAGCTCGTCGGCCTTGCCGACGATCGTGGGGGGCCCGTGGGCGACGGCGACGTCCTGGAGCAGCTGGATCGTGAGCCGTTCGCGGGTCTCCCGGTCGCGGGTGACGGCGTAGGGAGCTTCGATCCGGTACAGCAGGTCGTTGCGGGGGTCGTAGACGACGAAGAAGGTGACCTCGTACGCCTCCGGAGACAGTTCGCGGTCGATTCCGAGCGCGTCGCCGTCGACAGAGAGCGGGCGGTCGACGCCGGCCCGGGAACGAAACCAGTTCGTGTACGTCAGCGCCGAGGTGTCCCGTTCCCAGCGCTCGCCGTCGACGTCGTCGACGTACTCGCCGCGCTCGAGCAGCCGGGTGAACATCGCGGCGTCGTTCGTCCAGGGCGCGCTCGCGTCGGTCGTCTCCCGGACCGCCCGGGTGATCGCCTTCGTCGCCGGGTTCTTGACGAACCCGACGAGGGGGACATCGCGTTCGACGAAGCGCTCGACGAGCCGGACGTAGTTCTCGAGCACCGTCGTCGGCCGGGGGTCCTCGAGCAGGAAGTCGGCGAGGTCGGGGTGCTGGTCGGCCCAGCGAAGCAGACCGCGCGGGTAGAGGGGACCGTCGAGGACGAGCAGATCCGACACCGCGTCGGCGTGCTCGTGGGCGTGTTCGCTCTCGGCGAGATAGAGCGCCAGCGCGTGGACGACGCCCTCGGCAAACCGATCCAGGCGGCCGATTCGGATCACCCGTCGCTTGCTCGTCTCCTCGTCGAAGCGATCCCATTCCTCGTTGTCGACGCTGGCGGTCGCGTCGCTCGAGTGAACCGTCATCACCGCCGTTCGCGAGCGGTGGAGCTCGAGGTCGCTCGGCGTCGCGCTCATCGCCGCCTGGGCGACGTCGATGACGAGGCCGTTCTTGAACGTCGTCGGATTGATCGTCCCGGCGTCGAGGCCGTGCTCGGTCGGGAACGGCCGATCGGTCAGCGCCACGTCCTCGCAGTCGACCAGCCGCCGGGACCGGTCGTCGATCGGCTCGAGGACGACCCGGCCGTTCTGACGGAGCGGATCGAGGAACTCCTCCCAGACGGTCTCGGCGAACGCCCGCCGATCCCGCTCGTCGGCGCCGTGGTCGATCCGCCCCGCGAGCTCGGCGATCCCGTCGAAGTGGACCGGATCGAGGGTCATGGCAGTGACCTTTCGCCCCGCTTTCAAATATCTCGCGGTCGGCGCCGCGACGTTGGCCGACAGCGACAGCTAGTTACGGGAGGCCGCGCAGCCCTCGGGTATGGACGCTGCGCTGATCATCCTCGACGGCTGGGGGCTCGGCGACGACACGGGACGGGACGCGGTGAAAGCGGCCGACACGCCGGCGTTCGATCGGCTCTCGGAGGCGGGCGCCAGCGGCCGCCTCGAGGTCGCCGGCCGCCGCGTCGGCCTGCCGGACGGCCAGATGGGCAACAGCGAGGTCGGCCATCTGAACATCGGGGCCGGCCGGGTCGTCTACCAGGAGTACACGCGGGTTTCGGACTCGATCGCCGACGGCTCCTTTCGCGAGAACGCCGCGATCGAGTCCGCCTTCGAGCAGGCTCGCGAGAACGACGGCCGAGTCCACTTCCTGGGCCTCGTCAGCGACGGCGGGGTTCACGCCGATCAAGAACACCTCCACGCGCTGATCGAGCTGGCCGGCGACCGTGAGGTCGAGGCCGTCACCCACGCGATCACGGACGGGCGAGACACGTCGCCGACCGGGGGCCGGGAGTACCTGGCCGAGCTCGAGGACGTCGTCGACGAGCACGGAACTGGCAACGTCGCCACCGTTTCGGGTCGGTACTACGCGATGGACCGCGACCAGAACTGGGAGCGAACCAAGCAGGCCTACGACGCGATCGTCGAGCGGGAGGCGAAGTACGAGGCCGACTCCGCCGTCGAGGCGGTCGAGGACTCCTACGATCGCGGCGAGACGGACGAGTTCGTCGATCCGACCCTCGTAGCAGGTGAGGCGGCACTCGAGGACGGCGACTCGGTCGTCTGGTTCAACTTCCGTTCCGATCGGGCCCGCCAGCTCACCCGAATGCTCGCGGACATCCGGCCCGAGGACTGGGCGGACGAGATCGAGACCCACCCGCCGGACGTCGAGGTCGTCATGCTAACCCAGTACGACAAGACGTTCGACCTGCCGGTCGCCTACCCGCCGAACCAGCCGGAGAACGTGCTCGGAGAGGTGCTCGCCGATCACGGGAAGACGCAGCTCCGGATCGCCGAATCGGAGAAGTACGCCCACGTCACCTACTTCCTGAACGGCGGCCGCGAGGTCGAGTTCGACGGCGAGGTTCGGAAGATCGTCGAGAGTCCGGACGTCCCGACGTACGACCGCCAGCCCGAGATGAGCGCGCCCGAGGTGACCGACACGGCGATCGACACCACTGAGACCGACGATCCGGACGTACTCGTACTCAACTACGCAAACCCCGACATGGTCGGGCACACGGGCGACTACGAGGCCGCCATCGAGGCCGTCGAAGCGGTCGACACCCAGCTGGGTCGGCTCGTCGACGCCCTCGAGGCTGCCGGCTCGCACGTCCTCATCACGGCCGACCACGGCAACGCCGACGACATGGGGACCGAGGAGGAGCCCCACACCGCCCACACCTACAACGAGGTACCGTTCATCTACCTCGCCCCCGACGGCACCAGTGGCGGACGGGCGGTTCGGCCGGGCGGCACCCTCGCCGACATCGCGCCGACGATCCTCGAGCTGATCGGGCTCGACCAGCCACCGGAGATGACCGGCGAGCCGCTGCTCGAGTAGCGCGCCGCATCCCCTCGAGCCGTTCACGTCCGTCGGTTTCCCGAACATAATCGACTGGTGATTTTATTGCCTGTGGGTCTGAGGTCACTGCTATGAGCGACGATCAGGACGACCGCCGATTCGCGACGAACAGCGTTCACGCCGGCCACGACCCCGACCCGACGACGGGCGCGCGGGCGCCGCCGATCTACCAGACGACCTCCTACGAGTTCGAGGATACCGATCACGCCGCGGCGCTGTTCGGTTTAGAGGAGTTCGGAAACATCTACTCGCGGATCATGAACCCGACGAACGCGATGCTCGAGGAACGCATCGCGACCCTCGAGGGCGGCGTCGGCGCCCTCGCCACCTCGTCGGGGATGGCCGCGTTCGATCTGGCGACGTTCATCCTCGCGGACGTCGGCGACAACATCGTCTCCTCGTCGTCGCTGTACGGCGGCACCTACACCTACCTCACCCACACCGTCGCGAAACGCGGCATCGAGACGACGTTCGTCGACACGCTCGACTACGACGCCTACGCCGAGGCGATCGACGACGATACCGCCTTCGTTCACCTCGAGACGATCGGCAACCCGGCGCTGGTCACTCCGGATATCGAACGCATCGCCGACATCGCCCACGACCACGACGTGCCGCTGTTCGTCGACAACACGTTCGCGACGCCCTATCTGTGCCGGCCGATCGAACACGGCGCCGACCTCGTCTGGAACTCGACGACGAAGTGGATCCACGGGGCGGGCTCGACCGTCGGCGGCGTGCTCGTCGACGGCGGCACGTTCCCCTGGCCGGAGGGCGACTATCCCGAACTCACCGAACCGAATCCCGCCTATCACGGGATCGACTTCTACGAGACGTTCGGCGAACAGGCGTTCGCCATCGCCGCCCGCACCCGCGGGCTGCGGGACCTGGGTAACCAGCAGTCGCCGTTCGATGCCTGGGTCACGCTGCAGAAACTCGAGTCTCTCCCGCTGCGAATGGAGAAACACTGCGAGAACGCGATGGCCGTCGCGGAGTATCTCGAGGGCCACCCCGAGGTCGACTGGGTCACCTACCCCGGCCTCGAGAGCCACGAGACCCACGAGCACGCCAGTGAGTACCTCGACGGGGGCTACGGCGGGATGATCACGTTCGGACTCGAGGGAGGCTACGACGCCGCCGAGACCGTCTGCAACGAGGTCGACCTGACGAGCCTGCTGGCGAACGTCGGCGACGCGAAGACCCTGATCATCCACCCCGCGAGTACGACCCACCAGCAGCTCTCCGCGGAGGAGAAACTCGCCAGCGGCGTCACCGACGACCTCGTCCGGCTCTCGGTCGGCATCGAGGACCCCGAGGACGTGATCGCCGACCTGGACCGGGCGATCGAATCGATCTGAGATCCCGCTCGGGCGTTCCAGGGGCGATCGAACGACGCAATACTTATTTCACCTCCTGACCAACCGTTCGGTCAGCACGGTGCCGACCGACGACGGTGTCGGTCGGGGTCAGCGCGGAGAATCGATGTCGATCGCACTCGATCCACAGAGACGCACTCAAGTGATTGGAATTCTGGAACGAACTGCTGGAGGCAATCTCTGCCCCGAGAGCACCTCGTCGGGGAGCCCACGGCGGAGACGGCCATGAGACGGACGATCGCGCAGCGACGGGTGGCGATCGAAGACGCGATCCGGGCGAACCTGCCCGAACCCGGCGCGTTCGAGCGCTCCCCCGAGGAGGTACTCGAACTCGGCCGGCCGCGGATCCACGGCCAGGTGTTTCTGGCGATGGCCGACGGGCTCGGTGACGAGCGCTCGCTCGAGGCGCTGGTGCCGATCGCCGCCTCGCTGGAGCTCGTCTCGTTACAGACGCGTCTCCACCGCAGGGCCGTCGAGTACGGCCGACGGACCGGCCGCAAGCCGACGGACGACGTTCTGCTCGGGGATCTCCTCGAGTCGACGGCGTTCGGGCTGACGGCGAGGTTCGACGCCGAGCCGGCACTCGTCGAACGCTGTCTCGAGACGCTGGCCGAGGCGACGCGAGCCGTCCAGGAGGGCCAGGCGATGCTCGCGGCCGAGTCCCGATCCGCGGCTCCCGAGGGAGACGAAGCGCGCCGGATCGGCGCACTGACGGGCTGTGCGGTCGAACTCGCGGCGCTTCTCGCGGACGTCGGACCGCGACGGGAGCTGGCACGGCACGGCAGCACGCTCGGGTACTGCGTCCGCGCTCCTCGGTCCGGAGCCCGAGTTTCGACCGACCGACGGCGCTGTCCGCCGAACCGATCGCGGTGGCTCGAGCCGATCGTCGAGCGCTGTCCGCCGGACTCGAGGGCGACGGTTCGGGCGCAGCTGTCGGCGGTGCTCGAGGCGAGCCTCGACCGGGAGTCAGCCGATCCGATCGCGTAGGTTTTTGTCCGCTGGACGGCCGTCACCGCTCGCAATCGGCTACGGTCGACGCCGCCACCCTCGTCCTGACTGAACGGTCAGTTTATATGCTGGCGGTACGAAGGACGAACGTTTCATGAGCAACTCGAAGACGAGTCTCTCGGACGACTTCAGGCGAGCACACGACGAGTCGAAGTTCCACGTCTGGAACGGTATCGGTGCGGCGATCGCCTCACTGTTCGTGCCGCTGCTCGGTGCGCTTGCGGCCTACAGCGGGTACAACCTGGTTCGGATCATGGAGCGACGGTGGGTCGGCGTCATGATCGGCGTCCTCGGTGCCGTCAACTTCCTCATGTGGGTGTTCTGGCTGCTCTTCGTGTTCTGAGAACGGGGCTGGAGACCCCGTCGGAGCCGGACGTGATTCGTCGCTCGTCGAGCCGTCTGCCTCCGACTCGTCCTCACCCGTCCTCGAGCAGCCAGCGGTCGATTCGGTCGTGTAGGGTCGCCTTGTTGCGCTCGATGAGCGCTCGATCCTCCAGGGTGACGCCTCGTTCCATGATGCCGTAGATCGTCGAAAAGAGGAGTTCGGCCTCCCGTTCAGGGTCGACGTCGGCGAACCGTCCCTCGTCGACGCCCCGTCGGACCGTCTCGGTCAGCGCCTCGAGGATGATCTCGTCCGAGCGCTCGATCTGTTCGTGGTAGGACTGGTTGTGCGGGGCCTGCGACCGGATCTCGAAGAACGCACGCCGAAATCGGAGCGACTCGTCGTCCATCCCCGCCGGCAGCAGTCGGTCGATCAGGGCCAGGAGCTGCTCGTGCGGGTCGTCGTAGGGGTCTTCGACGAGCGTCGCCTCGAGCCGTTCACAGAGGTGGGCGAAGAAGTCGTTGAGGATCTCCTCCTTGCTCTCGTAATGGTAGTACAGCAGCGACTTGCTCTTCTCGAACTCCGCGGCGATCTCGGACATCGTCGTCGCGGGATACCCGTTGTGCGACAGCGCCCGGTACACTGCCTCCATGATCGCCGCGGTCGTCTCGTCGAGATCCTCGCCGAGCGTCGTCGACCGTTCCTCGCCGGAGGTTCCGCCCATAGCGAACGATAGTCCATGGCCCATAAATACTTCAGGATCCCTCGGGGCGCTTTCGGGGTGTTACGGCGATTCAGCGCCGCCCCGTCGGTATCACGCCCGTCGTGACTCTCACGGGAGAGACGACAATTGTTAACACCGGTGTAGCGCAAAATCCAGTCTATGTCGAACGCCGCCGCGGTGCTCACCCGGCTGCGGTCGGCCTCGTCGCTTACCGTGGTCTGTCACGACGATCCGGATCCGGACTCGCTGGCGTCGGCGATCGCCCTCGAGTCGCTCGCTCGAGCCCGCGGCGTCGACACCGTCGACATCCTGTACGGCGGGACGATCGTCCACCAGCAAAACCGTGCGTTCGTCGAACTGTTCGACGTCACGCCACAGCGCTACAGCGACGCGAAACTCGAGGCAAACGACCTCGTCGCGTTCGTCGATCACTCCGTGCCCGGCGATCACAACCCGGTCCCGCCGGAGGAGGCGATCGACATCGTGATCGATCACCACCCCGCGGACGGGCCGATCCCGGCCGACACCGTCGATGTCCGCGAGTCCTACGGCGCGACGGCGACGATCCTCGCGGAGTACTTCCAAGAGTCGGCGACCGAACCCACGCCGCGGATCGCCTCCGCGCTGCTGTTCGGAATCCACCGGGAACGGCTCGATTTCTACCGCCAGCCGACCGACCGGGAGTACGCGGTCGCCGACTACCTCCACGAGCGGGCAGACCCGAGCCGGCTCCGCGAGCTCTACGGCGTCTCCTTTCTCCCCGACAGCGTCGACGCGTTCGGCGACGTGATCCACAACCGGGTTCGGCAGGGGTCCTGTCTGACCTCCTGTATCGGCCGGCTGGAGAACAAGGTCGCCCTGGCACAGGGGGCCGACTTCCTCCTGAACATCGACGGCGTCGACACCGTCCTCGTCTGTGGCATCATCCGCGACGAGGTCCACCTGAGCGGACGGACGAACAGACCGGACCTCGATCTCGGCGAGTCGCTCATCCGACTGTTCGGCGACCGGGGAAACGTCGGCGGACACGACGACATGGCGGGGGGCCAGCTTCCCCTCGCCGCCGTCGTCGGATCGCCCGAGGACGAAGCGGTGCTCGTCGATCAGGTTCGAGATCGGATCGGCCGCGAGTTTCTCGAGGCGGTCTCGAGCGCGTAATCGGATGCTACAACCGCCGTCGTCGATCGAAACCACCGCCTACAGCCGCCTCGAGCGCGGTTTCCGGTCCCGTCTCGTGACCCGGTCACCAGCCCCCGGGGTTAAGGTATCGGGCGTTCACTGCTCGAACATGGCAACGGGGCTCCTCAACTCGGAGATCGCGGACCAGATTCGAACGACCTGCAGGACGGCGATCGGCGACAGCCTCCGCTCGGTCACGTATTTCACGCGGGACGACTACGAGCAGCTGTACCTCCGCGGGGATCTCGAGCGCGACGCCGATCTCTCGACGTTCATCGGTCACGAGTGGCGCGGGTTCAAAACCGCACAGACGGCCTACCAGCAGTCCGAACTCGGCGACTACAACTACACGATTCGGGTGTTCGACAACGGCTTCCTGATCCGGGTCACGAACGACAGGGAGGGCGTGTTCGTCACCACCGACGGGCTCACGATCAAAGACTTCGAGGAGGTCGCGACCGCGGTCGAAGCTGTTCTCAGCGATCGCGCGATCTCGTAGCGTCACGTTCGGACTCGTCGGCCCGCGTCGGATCCGCGGGCTCGTCGGCGACGGAGCGATCGAGGCCGATCGGCAGCCCGGCACCGTCGCGCTCGTCGAGACCGAGCAGTCGAGCGAACCGTCGTCGATCCGCGGCGTGTCTATCGAGACTCATGCCGAGCTACGACGGGCGAGTCGGGGATAGTAATGCGGGCCGTTTTCCGAGAAACGCCGGACTTCGTCGCGAAACGGGTCGCCGAACCCGCGAGAAACGCAACACCCTTTCGGCTCAGGCCCGTTCACGACGGTAATGAGCGAACTTCCTCGGCCCGTCGAGCGCGAACTCGAGGGCCACGACGCCTTCGACGCGCTCGAGGACGGCTACGAGCTGACGACGACGGTGTTCGAGACGACGGTCGACGCGACAGACGCGGACGGAAAACGGGACGGCCGGTTCCGGGTGATCGTCCACCTGCCGACGCTCGACGCCGCGGTCGGCGACGAGACCGTCGCGCCCGTCGTCGAGGACGGCTGGTTCGAGACCCTCGAGCGTCGCCTCGAGGACGTGTTCACCGTCGCCCAGACGAGCACTCACGAGGAGCCGACCGTCGAGCGCGACGGCGAGACGGTCCGGGTCGGCCTCGAGTACGTCGCCTGGGACGCTCGCGAGGGCGCCGAGGACGCGAAGGCGCTGATCGAGTACGTCGAGGGCACCTACGCCCAGGGGCTGATCCCCGGCTACGAGTACCGCGGACCGGCCGCGACGCTGCTCGAGAGCGCCCAGAGTCGCGGCCAGGAGGCAGCCGAGGGAGACGGTGAGAGCGGTGGAATGCCGATGTGAACTCGAGCCACCGGACGGGATCGACGCTCAGTCCATCGCGATGTACGTCTGGGTGTCCTCGACGCCGTTGATCCCCTGAATCTCGGTTGCCGCGATCTTCTTGACCGCGGCGGGAGTGTCGACGGCCGCCTTCGCGATGATGTCGACGTCGCCGGCGACGATGTGTGCCGCCTCGACGCCGTCGATCGATTCGACGCTCTCTCTGAGTCGGTCCGCCTCGCCCGTGTTCGCCTTGATCATGACGTACGCTGTAACCATCAGTTGACACCTCCCGCGCCCGCGTTCGCCGCCGCGCGAGTCGCCGACTCGCCGACGATCAGCTGTCTGACCTCGCTCAACACCTCGTAGTCCGCCAGCACGACGATCCGGTCTCCGGTCTCGAGTGACTCGTCCTCTGAGGGGATCTCGAGTGGACGGTCGCGCTTGCCGAACGCGATGACGGTCGCGTCGGCCGGCAACTCGAGTTCGCTGATCGAGTAGCCGTTGATCGGCGCCTCGTCGGTGAACGTGAGTTCGACGATCTGGAGGTTCTGTGCGATGTCGGCGATCGCGCGGATCGTCCCCCCGAGCAGGGCGTTTTTCGCGCCGATCGCGCCCAGCCGTTCGGGGTAGATGATCTCGTCGACCTCCTCGGCGTACTTGCGGTAGATCCCCTCGCGGTAGGCCTCGTCAATGCGCATGACCGTCCGGCAGCCGTGGTGTTTGGCGATCATGCAGGCCGTGAAGTTGACGTTCATGTCGCCGGTCAGCGCCCCCAGCGCGTCGGCCTCGGCGAGGCCGGCCTCCTCGAGGATCGTCTCCTGGGAACCGTCGCCTTCCACGACGGTAAACTCCTGGTTTCGGGCACGCCGTACCTTCGACTCCTCGCGCTCGATGACGGTCACCTCGTGTCCCTCCTCGCGTAAGACACGCGCTGTGCGCAGGCCGACTCGTCCGGCGCCGATAATCACGAACCGCATGAACGGAGGGTACGCCCGCCCCCGCCAATAAGTTTGCCCTGGTGACCCATACCATTCGGTCGGATGCCGACAAAAGGCTTTAGTCATGCCACGGTGTACCACACCAGCGAGAATGGTTCACGCCTTCATCATGGTGAAGACGGCCGCCGGAAAGTCCGAGGGGCTGCTCGAGTCGATCAGGGGGCTCGGTTCTGTCGCCGAGGCCCACATCGTCGCGGGCAACTACGACATCATCGTCGAGGTCACCACCGAGGAGGTGTACGAGATCCTCAAGGCCGTCTCGACCGACATCCAGGGACTCGAGGGCGTGACCGACACCAAGACCTACATCGCGATGGACTGACGTCGCTCTTCCTCGCCCGGCACGCGAACACTCACTCTCCGTCCGCCTCGAGCCTGCGCTCTGAAGCCTCGACGCTTTCAGGCGGGCGGTCGTACGAGCCCCCATGACAGACGACCGGCCGGAGTCCGCCGCCGATCGACCGAACCCCGAGTGGCCCGAGGGAACGAACCGGGACGACGGCTCGGTCCCCGCGTCCGAGGCCCGCGATCCCGAGCGGGAAGCGGATCTCCAACTGATCGGGATGATGAATCCCGGAACGCCCGTGTTTCACAGTCCGGAGTCGGGACTGCTGTACCACGGCGACGTCCGCGATGACGGCGGACTCATCCCGCGGCCGGACGACGAGGTCGACGTCGACGTCGGGAGCGACAGGACGCTGTCGGATGCGATTCGGGACCTCGGCGAGCGCCTCGGCTGGGAGTCGCTGACCGACCACGGTCGCGATCACTGGGACGACGAATCGTCGAGAGACTGAGTCGAACGCCGACGCTCGAGACTTCCGACCCGGCTCAGCGCTCGAGCTCCCGCAGCTCCTCGCGCTCGGCGAACGCCTCGAGCCACGCCCGCTGTTCGTCGAGTCGGGGCGTCGACTCCGCGTACACCGGGTCGAACACCTCCCCGGGTTCGGGCGCGGGCGTCGACTCGGCGGTCTCGACGGCGTCCTCGAGTTCCGCTTCGGTCTCTTCCTCGACCTCCTCGACGAACGCGTCGTCGAGAACCCCCTCCCCGCGGAGGTAGTCCTCGTAGCGCTCGAGGGGGTCGGCGGTGCGCCACTCCGGAAGGTCGTCGGCCTCGTCGCGGTAGCGCGAGGGATCGTCGCTCGTCGTGTGGGCGCCCTGTCGGTAGGTCAGGCTCTCGAGCAGGACGGGGTTTTCCTCGCGGGCGCGCTCGAGGGCGGCCTCGGTCAGCTCGCGAACCGCGAGGGGATCGTTGCCGTCGACGCGAACGCCGTCGAAGCCGTAGGCCTCGGCCTTGCGCGCGATGGTGTCGCTCGCGGTCTGGCGCTCGCGGGGCGTCGAGATCGCCCAGCCGTTGTTCTCACAGAAGAAGACGACGGGGGCGTCGAAGACCCCGGCGAAGTTCAACCCCTCGTGGAAGTCTCCCTCGCTCGTGGCGCCGTCGCCGAGGTAACAGCAGATCGCCTCCTCGGAGTCGCCATCGTTCGCGGCCATCCCCAGCCCCGCGGCGTGGGGGATCTGGGTCGCGATCGGCACCGCCTGCGGGAAGACGTTCAGATCGTGATCGGAGGCGTACTCGGGGTACCCCCGACGGAACAGCAGGATGTCGCTCATCGGAACCCCGTGAGCGAGCTGCATCGCGTTCGATCGGTAGGTCGGAACGAGCCAGTCCGTCTCGGCCAGGGCGTGTGCGGCCCCGACCTGTGACCCCTCCTGGCCTCTGAACGGCGGGTAGCCGCTCATCCAGCCTCGGCGCTGCAAGGCGAGCGCGCGCTCGTCGAACCGGCGCGCTCGCACCATATCGTGGTAGATCTCGAGGGCTTCTTCGACGGAGACGCGGCTGTCCTCGAGGGAACTCTCGCCGATAACGCGGTGCATGCCACCAGTCTGGCGGAGATGGCTGAAAGTAATTCCGGTTACTCCGCGTCCGCGAGCGCGTTCGCAAGCACGTTCTCGACGCGCTCGAGAACGACCTCCGGCGGCTGGGTGGCGTCGACCCGGACGAATCGGCCCGGATCCCGTTCGATCAACCGCTCGTAGTTGTCTCGCACGTCCGAGAGATACTCGACGCGCTCGAACTTGTTCGTCGTCCCCGCGCGAGCCGCGGCCGTCTCGGGGTCGAGATCGAGGTAGATCGTCAGGTCGGGTTCGATCGAGAACGCGCTGTGGATCCCGACGACATACTCGAGCGGGCGGGTGATCCGGCCGTCCGCCTCGAGGGTCGCCCCCTGGTAGGCGTAGCGGGAGTCGGAGTAGCGATCCGAGATGACGAGGTCGCCGCGCTCGAGGGCGGGTTCGATCACTCGCGTGAGGTGATCGGCGTGATCGGCGGTGTACAGGAAGAGTTCGGCCAGCGGGTCGGCGTCGTCGTCGGCGATCGAGCGGTAGACGGCCTCGCCGTACCACGACCCCGTCTCTCCGGAGGTGGGCTCGGTCGTAAACCTCGCATCGGGATAGACGTCCTGCAGCGCCTCCCAGACCGTCGTCTTTCCGCTCCCGTCCAGTCCCTCGAGGGTCACGAGCATACTCGAACTGGCCGGGGCGGATACATGGCTCTGACGAACCCGCGAGGCCGGCGACCCTTACAGTGTCGCCGTCCCCTATTAGTCCGTCGAGAGACCTAGTGGTGGTATGAACGTTCTCGTCGCCGGCGGCACCGGCTTCATCGGGACGCACCTCTGTACGGAACTGCACGAGCGCGGTCACGACGTGACCGCCCTCTCGAGAAATCCGGACGAGGCCGACCTCCCGCCGGAGATCGATCGCGCGATGGGCGACGCCAGCGCCTACGACTCGATCGTCGGAGCCGTCGACGGCCACGACGCCGTCGTCAACCTCGTTTCGCTGTCGCCGCTGTACAAACCGCCCGAGGGAACCAGCCACCAGGAGGTCCACCTCGGCGGCACGAAGAACCTCGTCCGAGCGTGCGAGGAACGCGGCGTCGATTGGTTCGTCCAGATGAGCGCGCTCGGCGCCGACCCCGACGGGGCGACCGACTACATCCGATCGAAGGGGCGGGCCGAGTCCGTCGTCACCGGCTCCGACCTCGAGTGGACGATCGTCCGACCGTCCGTCGTCTTCGGCGACGGCGGGGAGTTCGTCGAGTTTACCAAGCAGCTGACGACGCCCCACGTCACGGGACTTCCGGGGGGCGGGAAGACCCGGTTCCAGCCGATCTGGGTCGGAGATCTGGTCCCGATGCTCGCCGACATCCTCGAGGACGAGACCCACGTCGGCGAGACCTACGAGTTTGCGGGCCCGCAGGTCGCGACGCTGGCCGACGTCACCGAACTGGCCTACCAGGCAGAGGGGAAGTCCGTCACCATCGTTCCGATCCCGATGGAGCTGACGAAACTCGGGCTGACGGCCGCGAAGTCGGTCCCGTTCATCCCCTTCGGCCCGGACCAGGCTCGCTCGCTCGAGATGGACAACACGCTCGCCGACAACGACGTCACCGCCTTCGGCTTCGACCTCGAGGAGCTGACGACGCTCAAGGAACATCTCGGGCTCGAGGTCGAGGCGCCGACCGCCGACTGACGGTCGTCGAAATATCGGATTAGCTAAAATTCTCTTCCCGGCACAAAACTTATGCCCGCGATAGCACTCGGTCAGACAACGGAGACCTCTGATACGCATGAAACTGGCGATGATCGGATTCGGACAGGCCGGCGGCAAGATCGTCGATCGCTTCCTCGAGCACGACGATCGAACCGGTAGCGGGATCGTTCGGGCGGCCGTCGCCGTCAACTCCGCGAAGGCGGATCTGATGGGTCTCGAGCGGATCCCCGAGGAGAACCGCGTGCTCATCGGGCAGGCCGAGGTCAACGGCCACGGCGTGGGCGCCGACAACGAACTCGGCGCCGAGATCGCCGAGAACAACGTCGACGAGATCCAACACGCCATCGACTCGATCCCGACCCACGAGGTCGACGCCTTCCTGATCGTCGCCGGGATGGGCGGGGGAACCGGCTCCGGCGGCGCGCCGGTGTTGGCCGACCACCTCAAGCGGATCTACACGATCCCCGTCTACGGGCTCGGCGTGTTGCCGGGCGCCGACGAGGGCGGGATCTACACGCTCAACGCGGCCCGGTCGTTCCAGACGTTCGTCCGCGAGACGGACAACCTGCTCGTCTTCGACAACGACTCCTGGCGACAGACCGGCGAGTCCGTCGAGGGGAGCTACGACCAGATCAACGGCGAGATCGTTCGCCGGTTCGCCATCCTCTTCGGTGCCGGCGAGATCCGCGAGGGCGAGGACGTCGCCGAGAGCGTCGTCGACTCCTCGGAGATCATCAACACCCTCGCGGGCGGCGGCGTCTCGACGATCGGCTTCGCCAGCGAGGACGTCGAACTCGAGTCGGGCGGGCTGCTCTCGCGGTTCACCGGCGGTGACGGGGGCGCCGAACTCGACACGGCCGAGACGACCAACCGGATCACGAGCCTCGTCCGGAAGGCGACGCTCGGGCGACTCACCCTTCCCTGCGAGGTCGACGGCACCGAGCGCGCGCTGCTGGTGCTGGCCGGCCCGTCGTCGTACCTCAACCGCAAGGGGATCGAGCGGGGTCGGACCTGGCTCGAGGACGAGACCGGCTCGATGGAGGTCCGCGGGGGCGACTACCCCCGCCAGGAACCCGAAGTCGACGCCGTCGTCCTGCTGTCGGGCGTGACCGACGTCCCCCGCATCAAGCGCCTCCAGGAGGTCGCGATCGAGGCCCAGGACCGGATCGACGACATCGAGGCCGAGCGCGAGCAGAACCTCGAGACCCTCGTCGCCGATGAGGCCGATGAGCTCGAACCCCTCTTTTGAGCTCCGACGCGTTTTTGGCCGCGTGCCGGCAACGGTAGCCGAATGCGCGTCCTCGTTCCGTTCGCGGCCGACGAGCCGAAAACGCGCCTCGAGTCGGTGCTCTCGGTCGACGAGCGGGCGGCGTTCGCGCGGGCGATGCTGCGCGACGTGCTGGCCGCGATCGACGCCGCTGGCGGCGAGCCGACGGTGCTCTCGACGGCGCCGCTCGAGTTCAACCCGTCGGTTCCCGCGTCGGTAGTCATCGACGACCGCTCGCTGACGCCGGCGGTCAACGCCCGACTGCCGACCGCTCGAGGGGACGATCCCGTCGCCGTCGTAATGGCCGACCTCGCCCTGGCAACGCCCGCGGCACTCGAGCGCCTCTTTACCGCTGGAGGCGACGTCACCATCGCCCCCGGCCGCGGCGCAGGAACCAACGCCCTCGTCGTGGATCACCCCGAGTTTCGGGTGGACTACCACGGCGGCTCCTACCTCGATCACCGCGAGATCGCCGCCGAGATCGGCGCCGATCTCGAGACGGTCGACTCGTTCCGGCTCTCGACCGACATCGACGAGCCGGACGACCTCGTCGAGGTGCTCGTCCATGGCACCGACCGCGCACCAGCCACCCTCCGGGAGCGGGGGTTCGAACTCGAGGCCGACGACGGACGGGTCGGGGTCGTCCGGGTCGGGAACGCGACCTCGAGCTGAGGCTGTTCGACGTCGGGGCGGTCCGCAGTCCAACGAGAAGCCCTTATGATCCCAGCGACGACAGTTCGAGACAATGATTCCCGGCGCGAGCGAGTACGGCGTTACCCTCGAGATCGACGATGCGGCCGTCGAGCGGCTGCTCGCGGTCGGTCCCGAGGACGTCGCCGCGCCGCCGGAACTCCACTTCGCGCGGAACGTCTTCGTCCCGCTGACGACCGCCTGCCGGTACACCTGCACCTACTGCACGTACTTCGACCCGCCCGGCGAGGCCTCACTGCTCTCGCTCGAGGAAGTCCGGGAGATCTGCGAACGCGGCGCCGACGCCGGCTGCACGGAGGCGCTGTTTACGTTCGGCGACGACCCCGACGACCGCTACACCGAGATCCACGCTCAGCTCGAGGAGTGGGGGTACGACTCGATCCACGACTACTTGCGGGCTGCCTGCGAGGTCGCCCTCGAGGCGGGGCTGCTCCCGCACTCGAACCCCGGCGATCAGACCTTCGGGCAGATGGAGACGGTGGCGGACGTCAACGCCAGCATGGGCGTGATGCTCGAGACGACGGCCGAGGTCGGCGCCCACGCGGGTCCCCGCCGGAAGGAGCCGGGGCAGCGCCTGCGAACGATCGAGAACGCGGGGAAACTCGACGTCGCCTTCACCACCGGGATCCTCGTTGGAATCGGCGAGGACTGGCGCGACCGCGCCGAGAGCCTGCTGGCGATCCGGTCGCTGCACGAGCGCTACGATCACGTCCAGGAGGTGATCGTCCAGCCCGTCGCCGAGAACGAGCGGTGGTCCGACGGAAGCCCGGACCTCGAGACGATGCGCCGCGTGACGGCGATGGCTCGCGTCGCCCTGCCCGAGGAAATCTCGGTCCAGGTGCCGCCCAACCTCGCCCCGGTCCGCGAGCTGATCGACTGCGGTGTCGACGACCTGGGCGGAGTCTCGCCGATCACCGACGACCACATCAACCCCGACTACGCCTGGCCAGCGCTGCGGGAACTCGAGGAGATCGCCGACGAAGCCGGCGTGCCCCTGCGTGAGCGGCTTCCGGTCTACGAGCGGTTCCTCCCGAACGACCAGCGGACGGACGGGTTCGACGGGGTTGCGGCCGACGGCACCGGAGCCGACGATCGCGGCCGTGAGTGGATTTCGCCGGAGATTCGAGACGCACTCGAGGCCGACGACGCGGCTGGCCGGCGCTACCGGGCGGTTCTCGAGGGTGAGGGCCTCGTGAACCGCTGCTAACCCGGCGCGCTCGGTAGATCGCTCCTCGGTCGACGGGTTCGAGGAGCACCCCTCGGCCGACGCCGCCCGCGCGAAGCGAACGGGAACCGAAAGCGTAAGCCCGCGGCGGGCGGGTTCTCCCACAACCGATGGTTACCCAGATCAAGGACCCGGTACACGGCTACATCGAGCTGCCGGAGCCGCTGGTCGAGCGCGTCGTCGACCGGTCGGCGTTCCAGCGGCTCCGGTACGTCCGCCAGCTGTCGGCGACGAATCTCGTCTACCCGGGCGCGAACCACACACGCTTCGAGCACAGTCTGGGGGTCTACCATCTCGGTCGAACGGTGTTCGAGAACCTGCGCGAGGAGCCCTACTTCGTTCGCGACACGCCCGAGTCCACCCTCGACGAGATCCAGCGAACCCTCGAGTGTGCCTGCCTGCTCCACGACGTCGGCCATCCGCCGTTTTCCCACATCTGCGAGCCGTTTCTGGATACGACCGAGATCCGCGAGCGCCTCGCCGACCGCGGACTGCAGGCGGCGTTTCGCGACGCCAGCGTCGACGAGGCGCCGCTCCGGGCGGCGAACGACCACGAACTGCTCGGCTGCCTGATCATCCTCCGGGAGTTCCGAGACGACCTGGAGGCGATGGAAGTCGACCCGTTCGAGGTCTGTGCGTACGTGCTCGGGTACAGCCTCGTTTACGAGCGCGGCGGCCCCTGGCAGCACGGGCTGGGCGCCCAGCTGCTCCACTCGCCGATCGACGTCGATCGGCTCGACTACATCACGCGGGACAACCAGATGACCGGCGCGGACGTGTTGAGCTTCGACACCGACCGAATGGTCGACTCCTACACCGCCCACCCCGAGGAGGGGCTGGCGCTCTCGGAGAAGGCCCTCTCGACGCTCGGCAACTACCTCGAGGGACGGATCGCACTCTACATGTGGGTCACTCAGCACCACAAGTCGGTGTATGCGAACGTCCTCCTGCGGGAGCTCGTCGAGGAACTGGCAACTGTGACGGGGGAGCCACCGGTGACGCTCGAGGGGATCCTCGAGGGGTACGTCGACGACAACACGGTGATGGAGCGACTTCGGGTCGCCGCCCGCGACAACCCCGAGACGACGCTCGCGGCGCTACATGAGCGATTCCGTAGACGGCAGTTTCCGAAAACCTGCTGGAAGCACCGCATCGCCTACGCCGACCGCATCGACGCCGACCTCGACGCGTTCGGCCAGTGGCTCGTCTCGAACGACGACCGGCTGGAGGAGTCACTCGCCGAGCGGTTCGACCTGCCCGCCCACGAGATCTGGATCGAGCGTTCGTACGTCCCGGAGTACGAGCCCGCGGAGTTGAAGGAGATCCCGATCGCTTACGGCGGAACGACTCGATCGGCGGGCGACTGGGGGCTGTACGGCGAGCGGGCGTTCGACGCGCCAATCCCGTTCGTCTACGTTCCCGACGGGCACAAACAGTCGGCGACGGCGTGGCTCGTCGATCGGTTCTACGCGGAACACGGCGGCCGGCGCGAGCAGGGGGACTGAACCGACCTCGCGGGCTCGACGCGAATTCCGGCGGCCGTCGAGACCAGGGAGCCGAGGAGGGCGACCCGGAACGTTATGACGCTCGCCCGCACGTCTCACACTGATGTCAGACGAAGCAACCGATCTGGTTCCCCCGGAACTGACGGCAGACGACGTCCTCCGTGTTCCCGACGACCGATTCACGACCGACACCGTCGCGATCGTCACCGGCGCCGGATCCGGCATCGGTCGGGCGACGGCGGTCGCACTCGCGAGCAACGAACTGACCGTCGCCGCCCTCGACATCGACGAGGACGGGCTCGACGAGACCGTCGACGTCGCCGGCTCGGTAGACGCCGACGGACGCGTCGTTCCGATCGAGTGCGACCTCACCGACGACGCCGCCGTCGAGGCCGCCGTCGAGGAGGCGGCCGAACTCGGGACGGTCCGATACGCCGCGAACATCGCCGGGATGCAACACATCGCGTCGCTCGTCGACTTCCCGATGGATCGCTACGATCTCATGCACGATCTCATGCTCCGATCGCCGTTCTTGCTCTCGAAGCACGTGATCCCCCACATCGAGGCGACCGATGACGGCGTCGGCGCGATCGCCAACATGTCCTCGATCCACGGCCACTACGCGACACAGAAGAAACCGGCGTACATCACGATGAAACACGGACTCACGGGACTGACGCGGGCGATCGCGGCCGAAGGCGACGGGACGCTCCGTGGCTTTTCGGTGAGCGTCGGCTACGTGCTGACGCCGCTGATGGTCGATCAGATCGAGGAGACGGCCGCCGAGCGCGGGATCACGGAACAGGAGGTGATCGAGGACGTGATGCTCGGACAGGCCCGAACGAAGGAGATGATGACCCCGATCGAAGTGGCGAACCTGTTCGTCTTCGGCTTTTCGAGTCACGCGCGCCACCTCAACGGCGGCGATCTGTGCTGGGACGGCGGCTACACGACGACCTACGAGTGAGCTCGGAGGGACGCCGTCAGACTCATCCTCGAGCCCAACAGCGTCTTCGGCAGGGATCAGCCAGTTCGGCGGACCTACCAGCGAAACGGTGACGGGGTATATCTCCGCTCGAGTCGTAGCTTCGGTATGCACGATGATACCATTCGGTTCGCCGCGCCGCTCCTCGGCCTCTGTGTCGGCTCGGCGATCCTCGTCGGCAGCCTGTTCGTCACCGGCCTGAGCGTCGTCTCTATCGTCGGCGGCGTGATCGGGCTCTGCAGCATCGCGGCGCTCGGCTACGCCGTCGCACGCTCGACGGCCGAAACGCCGTCGGTCGACGTCGTCGAACGCGAGCGCGAACGCGACGACGAGCTCGGACGCGCCCGCGGCGCGAAGTAGCGGGACCCGTTCTCGTTTTCAGGCGATCCGGTACCGATCGGACTCGATCTCTTCGAGCGACGCGGTCTCGCGCAGGCTCACGACTCGACCCGTTGGATTCGGTTCGATCACGGCCTCAACGTCGACGGATTCTAAGGTGCCCAATAACTGTGCCTTCGGCGGCCCCTGGGTCGCACCACAGTCGTAGATCGTGAGCAGGCCGCGTTCGCTTTCCTCGCGCTCGTAGACGACGAGGTGGGCGTGGTTCGGCAACCGCCAGCTGCGGTCGCCGATCTCGAGGAGGTGGTTCATAGCTGCCGGTACGTGCAGCGCCGGCAAAAAGCTGCGTCGGAATCAGTCGTCGGCCGGAACCGTTCGCTCCTCGCGCTCGAGCAGCGGCGTCCCGTCGGCCTTCGGGCCGAGTTCGGGGCCGAACGGCGGATCATCGGGGTCGATCACGCGCCGTTTCTCGTAGTCGGTCGACCGTTCGACCGGCACGCGGCCGATCGAGCCGACGAGATCGACGTAGTCCGCGAAGGAGCGGAACTCGCCGTACTCGCCGCCCGCGCGCTTGGTGATCTCCTCGGAGAGGATCGTTCCCATGAAGTCGTCGGCGCCACAGGAGAGCATCTTCAGTCCCTGCTGGTCGCCGTACTTGACCCACGAGGACTGGATGTGATCGACGTTGTCGAGGAAGAGTCGGGAGACGGCGATCAGGAGTTCGTCCTCGTCGTCGCTCGGACCGCTCGAGACGACGTCGTGCTCGAACAGCGGCGTGTTCTGGTGGACGAACGAGAGCGGGACGAACTCCGTAATCGCGCCGTCGACGCGCTCCTGGAGTTCGCGAACGCGTTTCAGGTGCATCGCGCGGTGGGCCTCGTTCTCGACGTGGCCGTACATGATCGTCGCCGTCAGCCCGAGTCCGACGTCGGCGGCGGCCTCCATCGCCTCGAGCCATCCTTCCGTCCCGATCTTGCCGGGACAGATGACCTCGCGGACCTCGTCGACGAGGATCTCGGCGGCCGTTCCCGGAACGGTATCGAGACCCGCCTCCTGCAGTCTGCGGTAGACCTCCTCGTAGGACCAGTCGGTCCCCCGGCGGGCGTGGTAGGCCTCTTCGGGGGTCATCGAGTGGACGTGGACGCCGTCGACGCTCATCGCCTCGAGCTGCTCGGCGTAGGTCCCGGGATCGGTCTCGTAGACCTCGGGCGGTTTGAAGTTGACTTCCTTCGGAGTCGGATGCTCGCGGAGGATCTCGAGGTGTTCGTCGTCGAGGGCGAACGCGGGGTGGAGCCCCGACACCGAGGTCACCTCGTATATTCCCCGTTCGACCGCGTCGGCGACGGTCTCGCGGGAGTCGGCGGGCGTCTTCGTAAAGCCGACCGTCTCGGCCTCGTACTCGTTCTCGAAGGTGTGGGCGGCGTCCTTGAAGTTACAGAACAGACAGCCCACGTTGCAGGCAGTGGTGACGTTGTTGTTCAGGTTCGCGACGAAGGTGACCTCCTCGCCGACGTCCTCGGCTCGGCGTCGGTCGGCAGCCTCGAGCACGCGCTCCTTGCGTCGGCGGTCGATCCCCTCGCCGTCCGTTCCCGTCGTCAGCAGTTCGATCGCGTCGTCGACGGTCAGGCGGTCGCCGTCGCGGGCCTTCGCGAGCGCGTTCTCGAAGGACTGGTCGGTGTCGGGAACGTGATCGAACTCGAGGTCTGCCTCGGTCACCGGTCGCTCCATCGGCGTATCAATACCAGTACAGCGAGAAAAGGGTGGTGGATCGGTCGCTCAGCTCGCTCGAGCCACGGTCTCTCGGCGGCTGCGAGCGGTCGGGTTCGCGACCTTTGCGTACCGGGCCGACTCACGAGCCGTCGGAGTCGTCGCCGGCAGTACCGGCGAGGATCAACCGCGCGGTCTCTTCGGGGGCGTCCCAGTGGGGGTAGTGCCCGCACTCCTCGAACCAGTACAGCTTCGCGTTCGGGAACCGGTTCAGCGCTCGTTTCGCCTGACGGGAGAGGGTAACCCGATCCGTCCGTCCCCACCCGATCACGATCGATCCCGGCGCGGAGTCCGTTCCGGACTGCCCGGATTCGAACGCCAACCGATACAACAGTTCGTCGAAGGCGGGCGAATCGGCGAAGGTCCGCATCTCCTCGCGGGTGACGTCCGCGGGTAGCTCCCAGGGTCGCGCCGAGAGCTGCGCCAGCAGCAGGGTCCGTCCCACCGAGCTGGCCGTGAGACGGCCCATAATCGGCTGCAGCAGGCGAACGAGACGGATCGACGGTGCGAGAGTCGCGTAGAAGAAGTACCGCTCCCACCCGTCCCAGAACCCGCCCGGAGCGAGCGCGACGGTCGAACCGACCGTTCCCCTGCGCGCGAGCTCGAGGACGAGTCGTCCGCCCATCGAGTTTCCGACGACGTCGACCCCCTCGAGGTCGCGAGCCTCCAGAAACGAGGTGACAGCCGTCGCGAGGGTGTCGATGGAGACCTCACCCGATAGCGACGGCGTCTCGCCGTGTCCAGGGAGATCGACCGCGATCACCTCTCGCTCGGCGGCCAGCGCGTCGAGTACCGGCGTCCACGTCCGCCAGCTGCCGCCCAGTCCGTGAACGAGAAGCAGCGGCTCGCCGGTGCCGCGTCGTCTGTAGTTGAGTTCCATACGATTCGGAGGGACGCCGGTCGGGTATACGTTATTAACTACCGGACGCTCTCGAGTCGCAGTGGGAGCCGTCCGCGCCGATACTGAAACCTTCTTACCGTCCGGCCTCCGCATCTGACACATGAACCGCGGCCGCCCGGCTGCCCAGAGGTGTCTCGGATGACGAGCGTCAAGGAGTTCCACATCGAAGAGGAGGCCACCGCAGACAGCCTCGGGGAGGGCTCGTTCGTCTTCACTGACGACTACTCCGTGTTCGACTGGGGGAAGATGCCCGACCAGATTCCCGACAAGGGCGCGAGCCTCTGTACGATGGGCGCGTTCAACTTCGAGCTGCTCGAGGAGGCGGGCGTACCGACCCACTACCGCGGCGTCGTCGAGAACGGTGAGGTGTGCTCGCTCGATGAGGCCTCGCGCCCGCCCTGGCAGATGGCGATCGACCTCACCCAGACGCCGAAGCTGCCCAACGAGGGCCGGAAGTACGACTACGACAGCTACCACGAGGCCGCGGGCGAGAACTTCCTGATTCCTCTCGAGATCGTCTTTCGGAACCGGGTTCCGATCGGCTCGAGCCTGCGCCGGCGCACCGAGCCAGCCGACCACGGCCTCGAGTTCGAGGACTGGCCCGACGAGCCCGTCGACCTCCCGGAGCCGATCGTCGAGTTCACGACGAAGTACGAGGAGACCGACCGCCAGCTCGACCGCGCGGAGGCCGACGAGATCGCCGGGAAGGCCGACCTCGAGGAACTCGAGGATCTCGCGCTCGAGGTCAACCGGGTCATCACCGAGCAGGCCGCCGAGACCGAGCTGGTCCACCAGGACGGCAAGATCGAGTGTCTCTACTATAAGGGTGACGTCGGGGTCGCGGACGTCGTCGGCACGTTCGACGAGAACCGCTTCAGCTACGGGGCGACCCAGCTCTCGAAGGAGGTGCTTCGCCAGTACCACAAGCGAACCCAGCCCGAGTGGGTCCAGGCCGTCGAGGCCGCGAAAGCGCAGGCCAAACAGAAGGATATCGCCGACTGGAAGTCCCTCTGTGACGTCGAGCCGAAACCGCTCGACGACCGAGTGCTCGATACCGCCCGGAACATGTACTGTGCCGGCACCAACACCTACACTGGGCTGGACGTCTTCGACGCGCCGCCGCTCTCGAGTGCGATCGGCTCCGTTCAGGGGCTGTAACTCGGGCGCTCTCTCGAGTCGATTTTTTATGAACGGGCGACGGTTCGACACTAGAGACGAACGGTTCGACCCCCCTCCCCCCAGTGTGTCCAGTGTCTTCGGTCGTCTTGTGTGTGGTCATCTTCGTATGCGGTTCCTGGAACAGTGTACGGATACAACCGCGACACGTACTGCGATTGCACCGTCGACTATCTCTATGACAGTCTGTCTACCCCGATCTCTCCTCGAACGGACCTGTCGCTCCCTCTTCTCTTGCTATCGTTCGGAACTCCGGAAAGATACTAATTACAAGTTTTGGTTTACAAGCGTCGACATCCTCATCCCACACTCGGTTCCCGAGACACTGGACACAGTGGGGTGGGTAGGATGAGGTGTATAGCAGACAGAAGACACACTGGACACACTCGACACGGTGGCTTTATATCTGTCGTCGAGAGTGCATCCAGTACCGATCAGTATGGGATTGTTTCAGCCGGACATGGATATCTTTCGCCACCGCGACGCGCTTCGAGAGGACTACCAGCCGGAGGAGATTATTGGCCGCGATCAGGAACTCCAGCAGTATATTTCTGCACTTCAGCCCGTTATTAACGGCGACCAGCCTGCGAACATCTTCCTGTACGGAAAGGCCGGTGTTGGGAAAACCGCGTGCACCCGGTATCTCCTTTCCGAACTCAAGTCCGACGCGACCGAGTACGGTGTCGATCTGACGACGGTTCGGACCAACTGCGAGGACCTGAGCACGAGCTACCAGGTCGCGATTCAGCTGATAAACGAGCTTCGGGAACCTAATGAGCAGCTCAAACCGACCGGTTACCCTCGACGGCAGGTCAACGAGTGGCTCTGGGAGGAACTCGACTCGATCGGCGGTACTATCGTCATCGTTCTCGATGAGGTCGACCACATCGAGGACGATTCGATCCTGTACCAGATCCCTCGAGCCCGGGCGAACGGGAACCTCGAGCGGTCCAAGGTCGGAATCATTGGGATCTCGAACGATTTCAAGTTCCGCGAGAGCCTGAGCTCGAAAGTGCAGTCGAGCCTCTGTGAGAAGGAGCTGCAGTTTCCTGCCTACGACGCCCACGAACTCCGGGATATCCTCCAGCAACGTGCCGACGTTGCGTTCTACGACGATGTCGTGCCGACCGAGGTGATCGCGAAGTGTGCGGCGTTCGGCGCGAAAGACGCCGGTGATGCCCGGCAGAGTCTCGATCTCTTGATGGAAGCCGGCGACATCGCGGTCGAGCGGGAAGCAGAACGAATCACGGAGGGACACGTCGACGACGCCCGAGCGGCGCTCGAGCGGAGCCGTATCGCCGACGGTGTTGCGGGGCTCACCCAGCAAGGCCAACTCGTCCTGTACGCGCTTGTGATGCTTCACGAAGAGGGCCAGGCGCCGACTCGAGCGCGTGACATCCAGGATCGGTACGAGATCGTCTGCGATCGGGCTGCGGCGGACTCGCTCGTCCCGCGTCGGATGCGGGACCACTTGAACGAGCTCGCGATGTTGGGTATCGCGAGTCGAACGGAACGGAACGAGGGCGAGGTCGGCGGACGGTACTACGAGTACGCGATCGATACGAATCCGGATCTGTTGCTCGAGGCGCTCGACGAGACAGTGGACGTAGTGGGGGTGACCGAAGCGATCCAGCAACGCCTCGACCGTGGCGCGCGCTCACGCTGAGACACTGGACACAATGGGGTGGGGGAGCACCTCCTCCCAAACGAATTCGAGACGGATCGTTGCCAATCTGACCGCGATAGGACACTGGACGCGATGGGGTATCGAAGCGAACGCCGCTTCTGGCGGCTCGACGCTTGAGACGAGACACTGGACACAGTGGGGTGGGGGGTTCTGGAGGGGGCGGACGGTACCCCCTCCCGATAACGTCTCGTTTCACGCACCGAGTCCGGAGTCGGCCGGGCCGTTCGGAACGGGCGCGCTCGAGACGGTCCGGAACGAGCCTCGAACCCTCCAGTTCGTCACCGAGCTACGCTCTCGATGCACCGCCGCTCGAGGACGATCGACTCCGCGCTCGGGTTCCGGTCCGACTACAGGTCGGCAGCGTCGGTCGGCTCTTCCGGCTCCGGGACGACGTCCGACGAGTGCTCGACGACTCGAAACTCCGCAGATCCACAATGACAGCCCTCCTTCGTTCCGATCGGCTTGATCGTTCCGTCCGGCCACACCTCGGCGGCGTAGGCGGATTCACAGGAGGCACAGACGGCCATCCTTCGTTCACTTTCCCCGTCTGGCATACGGCATCGTACGATTCGTCCGATAATATACGTTGTGTGAGGAACCGGGTGAATCGGTCAGTTGCCCCGTTTCGCGGCGAGGACGCCGTCCGCGATCGGCTCCGTGGCCGGTCCGGATCAGGCGGCAGGCAGCGTCACGAAGAACGTCGACCCCTCGCCGGGCTCGGAGTCGACCTCGATGCTCCCGCCGTGGCGCTCGGCGATCCGTTCACACAGCGCAAGCCCGATTCCCGTCCCCTCGTACTCCTCGCGGCTGTGGAGCCGATCGAAGACGTCGAAGATCCGGTCCTGGTCCTCCGGATCGATCCCGATCCCGTCGTCGCTGACCGCGACGATCCACTCGCCGTCGCTCTCCTCGGCCTCGATGTGGATTCGCGGAGGGTCCTCGCCCGAGTACGTGATCGCGTTCTCGAGCAGGTTCTGGAACAGTCGCCGGAGCTGGCTTCGGTCGCCTTCGACCGTCGGCAGCGACCCGATCGTCAGCTCGCCGCCATCGTCGTCGATCGCCATCTGCAGGTCCGTGCTGACCTCCTCGAGAACGGTCTCGAGGTCGACGGGTTCGAACGGGTCCCCGCGGGTCTCGACGCGGGAGTACTCGAGGAGGCCCTCGATCATGTCCCGCATCCGTTCGGCGCCGTCGACGGCGAACTCGATGAACTCCCGGCCGTCCTCGTCGAGCTCGTCCTCGTAGCGGCGCTCGATCAGTCCGAGGTAGCTCGTGATCATCCGCAGGGGTTCCTGGAGGTCGTGGCTGACCGCGTAGGCGAACTGCTGGAGGCGTTCGTTCGACTCCTCGACGCGCTGTTCGTTCAGCTTGCGCTCGGTGATGTTCCGGTGGGAGACGGTCGCGTACAGCTTGCCCTCGTAGCGCGTCGGTTCGACGACCAGCTGGAACCAGCGCTGGGAGTCCGCGGAGTGACAGGGGTACTCGAGGGTAAACGTCTCCCGTTCGCCCTCGAGGACGGCCCGAACTCCCGCGGCCGCCTGCTCGGCGGACGGACTGTCGCTCTCCTCGCAGACCTCGATGTAGTTGACGCCGACGCCGTCTACCGGTGGCTGGAGCTCGTTCTCCTCGGCGACGGAGTTCCACGATTCGTTCGTCCCCAGGATCGTGCCCTCGTCGTCCAGAACCGCGATATTCGGCGCGAGAGTATCGAGGACGTGTGACCCCAGCCCCTCGGGTATCTCCATACGAAAGGGTCCGGCTGCTGCTGTAAATGCCGTTCGGTCGTCTCGTTTGTTCACCCGACAGAGCGGGACGACGGTTCCACGAACTCGACCACGAAAAAGTAACACTCATGTGAGCCGATACGAAAGGGACGGTCGAAAGCGATGAGTCTCGTCACTTCCGGTGGAATCCTCGTGGGCGTCGCGTTCGGCGTTCCCCTCGCGGGTATCGTCCCGCTCAGCGTTACGACGGTCGCCCTCTCGATGCTCGCGGTGTTCATGTCCGCGATGCTGGTACTGGCCGTCGCACCGCTGGTCTCGGAGGACCGAAGCGCACGGCTCGGCACGGACTCGAGCGACGACCGTACGACCGACGAACGCGCGACCATCGAACCGAACGAAGCCGATTGAGGCGCGCCGGACGGAACGGAGTCGGCCGTTCTCCCGCTGCGGAGCCGAGCGTGACGTCAGCCGGAGTCAGGCGTCTCGTTCGCCTTCGTCGTACTGCTCCCGAACGAGGTGAGCGATCCCCCGGTCCTCGAGGACGTCCATCGGCGCGAGCATGTCGAGCTGAACCACACCCGGAAGGCGACCGATCTGGACGCCACCGGTGAACGTACACCGGGAACGCACCTCGCCCTCGCTCATCTCGAGCAGGGTGCCGGCGCGGTCGAAGGCGTTCTCCGTCGCGTCGTTGATCGTCGCACCCGTCCCGACGACCTGGATCGGCCCCATCTCGTCGAGCAGGTCGACGTCGTGTTCGTCGGCGAGCGCGCGTCCGGCCTCGAGTTCGTCGTCGCTGTACGGTTTGCTGATGAACGGCAGATCCTCCTCGTTGGGCAGGAGTAGCGGCCCGTCGATCTCGAGACCCTTGATCACCTCGACGTCCATCCGCACCGTGCCGCTGACGTCGGTCGTGTGCAGGGAGAGCTCGCCGTCGCCCTGGTTGGCGTGGAGGTCGCCGACGTAGACGCCCGCGCCGTCGACCTTGACGGGACAGATCAGCGTCGCGCCCGCCCGGACCTCGGGGATGTCCATGTGGCCGTCGGTGCGGGCCTCGAGCTCCGCTTCGCTCTCGAGTCCCCAGTCGTGGTCGGTCTCGAGGAGGAACTGGCCGAAGTCGCCCGCGTTGTGGGAGTCCGGCAGCTCCACGGACGGCGTGGTGCCGACGTTGCCGATGAAGGGCCGCAGCCGACCGAGCGTGCCGGGCATCTCCGAGGGCGCGTACAGCAGGATCGGGTGCTGGCGGGCGTTCTCGGGGATGTCCATCAGCTCCGTGGCGTCCTCGGCGAGCTCGTGTGCGGCGTCCTCGTCGACCGTGATCCCCACCGTGTGATCCTCGTCGAAGACGACGGTGTAGCCGTACTCGAAGCCGAACGAGGAGGCGTTGGCGCCACACTCCGCACAGCGGATCGCCTCCTCGCCGGTGCCCTCGACGATCGATTCGGGCCACTCGGTGCCGCAGTCGGGACAGCGGTGGTCGACGAACGGATCGTCGCCGAACGCCTCCGTTCGCTCGCGCATCGAGCCCGTACTCGTCGCGAGGCTCGTCACCTCGACGTCCCGAATCGTCAGCGCGACGGCGTCGCCGACCTCGGCGTTCTCGACGCGGATCGGGCGGGTGACCTCGTGTCCGCCCCGGAACTCGGGGGTGATCATCGGACCCCAGCAGCCCGGCGGGGTGTAGGTCTCGATCGTCCCGCCGTCGGCAACCGTTCCCGCCCACTCCTGGTCGGGGCCGACGAGTCCGAGCGTGTACTGGTCGACCGACAGCTCCTGTTGGACCTCTCGCTGTGCCATTGTGCGTGTGAGTATCACCCGAGGGATGATAAACGTCCAGTAACACGGGTGTCAGCCGAGTTCTATCGATCGGGTGCGTTGTGATCGCTCCGTGGACGGATGCGGCGACTCGAGCCGGCTCGATCGCGGCCTTCCGAGGATTCGAGAGCCCGGTCGGGAACGCCGATGTCGACTCTCGACAGCCCCTTGCATTTGAGGGCAGAATTCCGACACGGCTCAGTGTTCGATAGCCGTCCATGCGGGAAAACGAGTTCTACAAGCTCGTCCAGGAAGCGAGCCACCTCGAGACGATCGATCACGCACGGATCGCCAGCGAGGCCGTCCTCGAGACGCTGGGCGAGACCCTGACGGGCGGCGAGGTCGAGGACGTCGCGGCCCAGCTCCCCTCGGAGCTGGCCTCGATCGTCGAAGACGCCGACCACGACGGCACCGGCTACGACCGCGAGGCGTTCGTCGACCGCGTCGGCGACCGCCTCCAGGGAACCGACGTCGAGGACGGCGACGCCGAGCAGTTCGCCGACGGCGTCACCGACGCCATCGCGGCCACGCTCACGCAGGACGAGCTGCAGGACCTAAAGGCCCAGCTCGACGACGACCTGCATCCGCTGTTCGAGGGCGTAACGGTCGATCCAGAGAACGTCTGAGTCCTCGACTCGGCCGGCCGATACCGCCGCAACAGGATCGTTCAAGTAGCTGCATCCTATTTTGGGGACCGATGACTGGTTCGAGCGACGAGGACGTACCGACGTGTCTGTCCTGTACGGATCCGGTGACCGAAAACGGCGAGCGTCAGGTCGTAAACGTCGTCGAGAACGGAGAGGCCGTCTACTACGAGTTCTGTAGCGTCGCCTGTCGCGAATCCTGGGACGAATCGGAGTCGCGTTAGTTCGCCGGCGGCTCCGGTTCGGTCCCTCGTTCCGCGTCGTCCTCGTCTTTCCCTCCCGATGGTATCACGTCGTCGACGATCCCGTCGATCGGTCGATCCGGCGTGAGTTCGTCCACCTCATCGGGCAGACCCAGCTGGTAGTCACGCTCGCTCTCGCGGACGCTCGTTCGACCGCGGTGGACCGAGACGTCGCCGTTCAGGTGGAGCCGCACCGCCTCGAGCAGGGCGTCGGCCTCGAGGGGCTGCCCTCGTCGCTTGATCTCCGCGAGGTCGGCGTCGTCGGGGACGTCGAACGCACGCTGGGTGATGATCGGCCCCTGATCGAGATCGGTCGTGACGTAGTGGGCGGTGACGCCCGCGACCCGGACGCCCTCCTCGAGGGCCTGGCGGTAGGCCTCGGCGCCGGGGAAGGCGGGCAGCAGCGACGGGTGGACGTTGATGATCCGGTCCTCGTAACGGAAGACGACGTTCGGGCTCAGGATACGCATGTACCGCGCGAGAACGATCAGGTCGGCGTCGTACTCCGCCAAGAGCTCGAGCAGCCGCTCCTCGTTTTGCTGGCCGCTCTCGGTGCCGATGTCGTGGAAGGGGACGTCGTACTGCTCCGCGAGGGGCTCGAGGTCGTTGTAGTTCCCGATGACGACTCCGATGTCGGCGCCGAGCTCGTCGTTCGCCCAGGCCTCGAACAGCGCCTCCAGGCAGTGACTCTCGCTGGTGCCGAGCACCGCGATTTGCTGGGTCTCGCGGTCGGCGGGGAACCGGACCTGAACGTCGAGCCCGAGGTCCTCGCCGAGCTCGTGAAGGTCGTTTCGTAGCGTCGCCTCGGTACAGACCATCTCCGCGGTGTCGACGGCGAGGTTCATTCGGAAGACGCCGTCTCGAACCGCCTGGTCTATGTCCTCGATGTTCGCTCCGCGCTCGAACAGGAGGCTGGTTACGCGGGCGACCAGTCCAGTGTCGTCGTCTCCGACAACGGTGATCTCGGTCAGGTCGGTCGTCATCGCAGCCACCTCCGCTCGAGCGGTCGTGGAGTCATCAGTACTGGGTGCAGTTTCCGGTCGGCTAAAAGCTCCGCGGATCGCCGCTCCACGGGCCGATGTTAACATTCGAACCCTACTGGAGGCTATTCATTAGTAATGTAGTGAACAAAGTTATTAACATGCGGCGATCACCAGTTCGTATGAACGACTCACTCGAGGTCGCGGTCGTCGGCGCCGGGCCGGCCGGAATCGGAACCGCGGTCGCGCTCGAACGGCTCGACGTCGATTACGCCGTTCTCGAACGCGACCGGATCGGCGCCTCCTTCCGGAGCTGGCCCGAGGAGATGCGACTGCTGACGCCGTCGTTCCCGGCCAACGCCTTCGGTGTGCGGGATCTGAACGCGGTCACGGTCGACACCTCGCCCGCGCTGGCGCTGGACTGCGAACACCCCACGGGCAAGCAGTACGCCGAGTACCTCGAGGCGATCGCCGAGTTCCACGAACTCCCCGTCGAGACGGGGATCGACGTCAAGTCGGTCGCCCCTCGGCGAGGCGGAGAAACCGAGGAGTTCGTCCTCGAGACCGACGAGGGAGCGACCCGCGCCCGCTACGTCGTCTGGGCCGCCGGCCAGTACCAGTACCCCTCGAGCGGGGCGCTCGAGGGAGCGACCCAGGGGGTCCACGTCGCGAACGTCGACTCGTGGGCCGAGTACGCGACGCGAGCCTCGAGTACCGAGTCGGCCGGAACGAACGGGATCGCCGCCGACGGCGCGGGCGCCGTGGCCGAGACGGTCTCGGACGTCGCGGTCGTCGGCGGTGCGGAGAGCGGGATCGACGCCGCCCTCGGGCTCGCCGAGGCTGGACGGTCGGTGACGGTGCTCGACGACGAGGGCACCTGGCAGTTCCGCAGCCCCGACCCGAGCGAGGTGCTCTCCCCGCGAACGAACGAGCGACTCGAGACCGCCCTCGAGGACGGCGCGCCGATCGAACTCGTCGCCGACGCCCGCGTCGCCGGGATCGAACGCGAGGAGGGCGATGGGTACGTCGTCACGACGACCGACGGCGATCGGGTTCGCTCTCGAGCACCCCCCGTGCTCGCGACCGGGTTCGAGGGAAGTCTCGCGGTCGTCGACGACCTGTTCGCGTTCGACGGCGAGCTCCCCGATCTCACCGACCGGGACGAATCGACCGAGACGCCCGGCCTGTTCCTCGCCGGGCCGCAGGTCGCACACAACGACCAGCAGTTCTGTTTCATCTACAAGTTCCGCCAGCGCTTCGCCGTCGTCGCCGAGGAGCTCGGCGAGCGACTCGGGGTCGACACCGATCCCCTCGAGGCTTACCGGGAGAAACGGATGGTGCTCGAGGATCTCGACTGTTGCGAACCCGACTACTGCGACTGTTGAGCGTCGGCGCGTCTCGCGGCACCGGCTGACCGAGTTGTCCTTCTTCCGTCAATGCGTACTACTCCCATGGCCGACGAAGACGTACCTGTCGCTGCCGGTTCCGATGAAGAGACCACCGAGGCGGTCGAGATCGACTCCGTCGACGAAGGCGTGCTGTTCGCGCTTCAGCGTGACGCCCGCAACGTCACGATCGACGAAATCGCAACGGAAGCGGACGTTTCGCCCAGCACCGTCCGCAACCGAATCGACAAGCTGGAAAACACGGGGGTCCTCAAGGGGTACGAACCCAAGATCGACTACGAGAAAGCGGGCTTTCCGCTCCGGCTTCTTTTCGTGTGTACCAGCGACCCGTCGACCCGCTCGAGTGCTGCCAAAGACGTCCTCGACGTCGTCGGCGTCGTCGATATCACCGAGATGATCACCAGCGAGCACAACCTCTACATCGAAACGATCGCTACCTCCACGTCCGATCTCATCCGACTGACGAAGGAGCTGAACGAAAGCGGGCTTACCGTTCACAGCTCCGAGATAATCACGAAAAAATACAGTCAGCCGTGGGGACACTTCGAACAGAAAGATCGGAGTAGCGAGTGACGGACGATGTAACCGAAAACCGCAGCTAATCCGGTAAGAAGTACGAAATTCGCAATTCTTAGAGGTTCATATACGTTACACTTATGTTCGAGCTGCGGTTTTTGTTATCAGAGTCGAGTTCCGATGAACGCCACATCCCACACCGAGAAGTGTGACGAACTGCTCGAGTTGCTGTGCCACCGGCACAGACGACAGATCCTTCGGTTCCTCGATAACCAACCGACGAACACGGCCACGATCGACGAGCTCGTGAGCCACGTGGACCCTCCGTCGGGAGAGTCGTCGCTCTCTACTCGGATGCATCACGTTCACCTCCCGAAACTGGCCGATTCGGGGCTGATAGAGTGGGACTCGCGGAGCGAGACGGTTCGATACTACCCCGACCCCCTCTGTCAGGACATGCTGCAGACGCTGCGCAGTCACTGCGCTCAGCCGACGAACGCGTAGCCGTTTCAGTCGAGGAGAGCGCCCGCTTCGGGAAGGGGACTACCGAGTGAGCGTCGGACTCGTTACGTTCGGGATGCTACCGGAACCGGGGACGAATACGTCGAAGACCGTCCCTCTCGAACCGAACGCGAGAACGGAACTCGTCGATCGCGATCAGTGGTTCTCGTGGACGTGGTTACGAAGTCCGTCCACGTCGTCGAACGCGTCGTCACAGACGGCACAGGTGTTGTGATGTAGCGCGACGTGCTGGGTGACGCCTGCCGCGGACTGGAACGACTCGTCGCAGGTGGAACAGCTGTATGCCATAGCATTGCTAACTCAGCCTCCACTACTTAAAAAGAGTTGCTAGTAAATGGGCAATCGAACCGGATGTAATTTAACAACATCTCTCGGACCGCTGCTAAGGAACCCGCGACCGTCGGACGGCGGTTTCGGTCGGTGTTCAGGACAGCGTCGCCGCCCGACACCGCAGCGACGGATCGACCGTCGTATCCTCGGCCAGTTCCTCGAGCAGTTCGGTCGCGTTACAGTCGGCGAGTCCCTCGAGGGCTCGCCGACGGAACTCCCCGCGGAGCCCGCCCATCTCGACGAGGAGGGCGAGATTCCGTCGCTCGTCCGCCGCGACGAGACGGTCGATGGCTTCTCGTCTGGTTGCGTGCGATACGTTCGATCTGACTGCGGTCTGGAAGTTGGTTGACATCGTCGTGTGGTGTGTTGGGTGTACAGTCGTTCGGAACCGTCACCTGACGTCCTCGCGGGAGACGAACGCGTCCCCCTTCGCGCGGATCCAGGTGTCTTCGATCGATTCGTCGTCGAGCGCACAGTAGACGGTGCAGCTGTCGGGTCGGTGGTCACGGCGCTCGACGTACGCCTGGTAACACGGCGAGACGTCGCCGTCGGCTTCGGTGCGTGCGTCGGCGAACGGGTCGGCGTCGGTGTCGTACTCGGTCACTGGTAGGTGTCTCAGTCCGCGATACCGATCTCTTCCTGGCTCTCGTCCTCGGCGTCGGCCGTCGGCTCGTCTTCGGGTGCCTCGAACGTCGGGAACCGATCCTCGTAGCTCGACCAGTCCGCCTCGAGTTCCGAATCGGTGAGCAGGCAGTCCTCGAGGGCGGCTCGCAGCGACTCGTGGTCCATCTCGGCGCCGATCACCACGAGCTGGATGCTGCGATCGCCCCACCGGTCGTGCCACTGGTCCTCGAGTTCGGGGTGCTCCTCGAGGCGCTCGCTGCGCTCGGGTTCGGGCAGCGCGTCGGTCCAGGGCCCGCCGGGGCCGACGCGGATCGATCGGCCGGCGACGTTGATCGTCAGCGCCTCCTCGCCGCGGCCGGCGAGCCAGAAGTGGCCCTTCGCGCGGACGACCTCGTCGGGGAACTCGTCGAGCAACTCGGCGAAGCGCTCGGGGTGGAACGGCCGGCGGGCACCGAAGACGAAGGAGGTGACGCCGTGTTCCTCCTCGGCGGACTGGTGGGGCTCCTGGAGCTCCCGGATCCAGCCCGCCGACTGGCTCGCCTCCTCGAAGTCGAACCGGTCGGTGTCGACGATCGCGTCGGGGTCGACGCGACCGTGTTCGGTGCGAACGATCTCCGCACGGGGCTGGAGCACCTCGAGGGTCGACTCGATCCGTTCGAGGGTCTCCTCCTCGACGAGATCACATTTGTTGAGCAGGAGGACGTCGCAGAACTCGACCTGCTCGACGAGCAGGTCGCCGAGGTGTTTCTCGGTGCCGTCGTCGTCGAGGAGTTCGTCCGAGCGCATCGCCTCGTCGAACTGGTGGGCGTCGACGACGGTCACGGTAGTGTCGAGGTGGCAGTCCTCGAGCGGTTCCATCCCGGTCTCTTCGTAAAACTCCGTGGGCTCGAGGTCGCTCTGGTCGAACCCGATCGTCAGCGTCTGGGCGACCGGGAGCGGTTCGGCGACCCCGGTCGACTCGACGACGACGGCGTCGAACGCCCGCTCGCGGGTGAGCTCGTCGATCGCCTCGAGCAGGTCCCCGCGGAGCTCACAGCAGATACAGCCGTCCGAGAGCTCGATCAGCTCCTCGTCCTCGTCGGCGATGTCCGACGATTCGGCGACGTGCTCGGCGTCGACGTTGACCTCGCCCATGTCGTTGACCAGCACGGCGATACGGTCGTCGGTTTCCCGCAGGAGGTTGTTCAGAACGGTCGTCTTGCCGGCGCCGAGCGTTCCGGACAGTACCGTAACGGGTGTCGAGTTATCGCGCATTCGGTTGTGAATACGAGCCCAAGGATAATAGTAGTTATTATCTTAGACGGTGCTATTATTAATCACGGCTGCCGAGTGACGTGGCAATGCGACAGCCACTCCGTTGTGCCGCCGTCAGGGCGGCCCGTAGACTCGAGGCCCCGCTCCGAAGGCGCCAGGAGGTGAGCGGATGAGTGCGGACCGCGAGCGTCTCGTCCTGATCGGCAAGGAGAGCGTCGGCAAGTCGGCGCTCGCGGCCGGCCTCACCGGCTCGCAGCCGGCCGACGAGAACGTCGGCGGATCGACCGTCTCGAGCGAGGTCTACCGAACCGACGGCTTCGAGCTGGTCGACACGCCGGGGATCACTCTCGAGGCCGACAGCGAGACGACCCGCGAAGCGCTGGCGGAACTCGAGGCGACCGACCGGGTCGTCCTCGTCGTCCCGGCGACGGATCTCGATCGGGATCTCGAGGACCTGTTGCCCCTCGTCGAGGGACGTCCCGGCGCGGTGGTCGTCACCCACTGGGACCGGATCGATGACGCCGACGACGCCGAGGGGACGATCGCCGCGCTCGAGTCGGATCTCGGCGTCCCGGTCGTCCCCGTCGACGCCCGACGACTGACGCGGGTAGCTGCGGACGGCGGGGTCGCTCCCGGCGCGGACCCGGCGGCGGGAGCCGATGTCGGGTCGGTCCTCGAGGCGCTTCGCTACGCGGGCTCGTTTCCCGTCGAGACGACGACCCACGCGGGCTGGGAGATCGAGCCGTCCGAGACGATCCTCGAGCGCCCGTACCTGGGTCCGATCGCGAGCGCGCTCGTTCTCCTCCTTCCTGCCATCGTCGCCGTCTGGTTCGCCAACACTGTCGCGGGCGAACTCGACCCGATCGTCGGCGCGGCCCTCGAGCCCGCCGTCGGATGGATCGAGGCGACACCGCTGCCGGAGCCGGTGGCGGCCGCGTTCGTCAGCGACTACGGACTGCTCGCGATGGGACCGTTCCTGTTCGTCTGGGCGCTGCCGACGATGCTCATCTTCGCCCTGTTCATGGGCGCGTACAAGGCCAGCGGGCTCGTCACGCGGGTGACGACCGCGCTCCATCCCGTCATGCGCCGCGTCGGTTTGACAGGTAGGGATCTCGTCCGCGTCGTGATGGGCTTTGGCTGTAACGTCCCCGCCGTGACGAGCACCCGGAGCTGCTCGGACTGCACCCGCTGTACCACCATCTCGGCGATCTCCTTCGGCGCGGCCTGCTCCTACCAGTTTCCGGCCACGCTCGCGGTCTTCGCCGCGGTCGGGATGAGCTGGCTCGTCGTCCCCTACCTCGCCGTGCTCGTCGCGACGACGCTGCTCTACGTTCGCCTGATCGCTCCGCCGGAGGCCCGGACGACGTCGCTCGCGGTCGATCGACGCACGTTCCTCGAGTGGCCCCGCCCGCGCGCGGTCTGGCGCGAGGCCAGATCCTCGCTCGCGAGCTTCCTCACCACCGCCTTACCCGTCTTCGCGGGGATCTGCGTCGTCGCGGCGCTGCTCGAGTACGTCGGCGTCCTCGAACGGCTCGGCGACGCGCTGGTGCCGGCGATGGGCGCCTTCGGCCTCCCCGCCGAGGCCGCCCTGCCGATCGTCCTCGCCTCGATCCGCAAGGACGGGATCGCACTGCTGACCGCCGACGCGAGCGGGATCGCCGCGCTCTCGCCGCTCCAGGTGCTGGTCGCGGTCTACCTCGCGGGCGTCCTCCTGCCCTGTCTGGTCACCGCGATCACGGTCGCTCGAGAGGTCTCGGCCCGGTTCGTAGCGAGGATGCTCGCTCGCCAGGCCGCGGCGGCAGTCGCGTTCGCGCTCGCGCTCGCGTGGACCGGGCGACTGCTGTTCTGACCTGCTCACTCGAGGACGTCCGCCGCGGGCTCGGGAGCGTCGCTCTCGACGACCGCCCGCCCGGGAAGTTCGGGGTTCGGCTCTCGACCCAGCGTGAGGAGTCGCTCGGTCAGGGTGAGCTCCGACGCGGTCGGGCTCGACTTCTCGACTCTTTCGTACTCGACGACGACGTCGTCGTCCTCGGATGCGATGCGAACGACGCACAGCTGGTACGACGGATAGAAAACGGGCGGAAGGTGGCCGGCGACGACGTCCCGACGGTGGAGGCGTTTCAGCCACGTTCCGGTGTTGACGAGCAACCCGCCGTCGACCGTCGCCATCCCCGGTCGGTGCGTGTGGCCGTAACAGAACACCGCCGTCTCCGGTCGGTCGGCGAATATTTCGCGGGCCGCCTCCCTGTACGGCTGTTCCGGATCGACCGTGAGATCGGTTTCGACGACGCCGAATCGGTCGACCGTCTTCCTCGCGTCCCTGGCGAAGAGGTACAGGGGAACGCCAACGAGCAACAGCAGTCCACCGACGACCGCGTTGATCACGAGCAGCAGGTGGACGGCCGCGCCGGCCAGCCCGAACCGGGCGAGGAACGCGTCGACCGCGTCGACCGGCATCGTCCAGGCACCTGCAAGATCGAGCCCCGCGAAGATCGCGAGGATGACGCTCACGTTGAGCAACAGCAAGAACGGAATGGCCGCGTACCGCAGGAGGGGGTTCATTTCGCGATAGAAGTACTTCGAGAGCAGCCAGTTTGGCATCCGCTCGGTCGGCGTCACCGCCTGGACGTCCTTCAGCCAGTTGTACCGCCCGCGATCGGAGAGTCGCCCGGCGCGACTCGTCACGTGGGTGTTGTAGAAGTATCCCATCGGCGTCGCGTGGGGGTTCCCGAAATCCTCGATCCGATTGTTGGGATCCTGCTGGTGGCCGTGTTCGAAGTGAATCGTGCGGCCGCCCACCGGTCGCGTGATCGACAGCGCCCGCACGAGGTCGACGTTGTACGCGGCGAGCCGATCGGCGTACTCGTCGTAGGCCGCGAGCTCGTGATCGTGATTACCCGGAAGCAGCGTGATCGGAACGGACTCGCCGGTCGCGCGGAGCTGCTCGAACAGCTCGGGGTAGCGGTCGATCAACTCGTCGAGCTTCGCCGTTCCCTCGAGTTCGGTGAACTCCCAGAGGCCGAAGGCGTCGCCGTTGATGATCAACTCCGCGTTCTCGTCGCCGTTCTCCAGTCGCTTCAGGAAGCCGAGTAGCTCCTCGAGGAAGTCGACGTGCTCGAGCTGTTCGTCGCCGCCGATATGCAGGTCGCTGATCACGTAGTAGACCGGATCGTCGGCGTCCTCGCTCATTTCCCGTACGGACCCGTCCCGATCGCATATTTCTTGGTACCGGCCCACATGACAGTTCGTTCGTGCTACCGGTACCGAGACGAGTCCGAAACGGTCGAGCACGATCGATGCTAGCTCGTGCTCACGTGGATCGGGCGTCTGACGATTACGTATCTTCTCTGACGGTGCCGCCGATCACGAGCGCGGCACCGATGATGACGAGGTTCTTGATGATGTACTGCCCCTCGACCGTGAGCGCGTACGGGAACGTGACGTAGACCGCCTCCGGAACGAGGATCAGCGGGAGGAAGGTGCCGGGAAGCTGGAAGACCAGCAGGAAGATACCGACCCGGATGAGGGGACGGTAGAGCAGGCTGATTCCGATGAGGACCTCCCAGACGCCCAGTACCGGAACGAACAGCTCCGGCGGAACGACGTAGACCGTCGCCGCGACGAGTTCGCCGGCTGGCGAGACGCCGAACACCTTGAGCGCGCCGAACCAGACGAACACGACGGCGACCGCGGCTCGCAACACCGGCATTCCCCAGCGGTCCATGTACGCGGCGATCGTCGCGTCGAGCCTGTCGAACCGGCGCTGGTAGGTTCCGAACCGATCGGCGAGGGATTCTTCCGACATAACACTCGCTGCGGAACTACGCGATCCACCGACGAAAACCCCACAGCTACGGAGCCGTGCAACCGACGGGTTCCCGCCGGATCGCTCGCAATATTGCTACCAGTATCGCGCTTCTAAACAAGTATTATCAAAGCAAAGCTCTAAAGTAATAATGGGGTGTATCCGGTTCGTATGTACGACTGCGTCATCGTCGGCGGGGGAATCCACGGGACTTACCTCGTTCAACGGCTGCTCGAGGACACCGACCTCGAGCGCGAGGACGTTCGGATCGTCGACCCGAACGAGCGGCTGCTGGCCTCGTTCCGACGGAAGGCCCGGGCCTGCGAGATGGACGCGATGCGCTCGACGTTCGTCCACCACGTCGGCACCGAGCCGTTCGGCCTCGAGAGCTTCGCGGAGGCTCGCGGCCGCGAGGACGAACTCCTGCCGACGCCGGGCTATCCTCGTCGGCCGTCGCTGTCGCTGTTTCTCGACTACGCTGACCGGGTTATCGACCGGGAGAGCCTCGAGGCGCTGCACCGGCAGACGGCGGTCGACGCCGTGAGCGAACGCGAGGACGGCGGACTCGTCCTCGAGACCGACGACGGCCCGATCCGAACCCGAACCTGCGTGCTGGCGATCGGACGCGGCGGACGGTACCGAACCCCCGACTGGGCGGAGGGCGTCGACGGGATCAGCCACGTCTGGGACGGGTTCGACCCCGACCGTCGGGCCGAGGAGACGGTCGTCGTCGGGGGCGGGGTCACCGCGGCCCAGCTGGCGACCTGCCTCGCCGACCGGGAACCCGTGACGCTGCTCTCGAGACGCGACCTCGAGGAGGCGGCCATCGAGGCCGATCCACGCTGGATCAACTGGTCCCACGTCGAGCGCCACCTCCACCGTCACCCGCCCGGTTCGAAGAGGCGCCTCGAGGTCGTCCGCGAGGCACGCAACGATGCCACAGTCCCGCCGACGCTGCTCGAGCGGCTCGACTCGGCGGTCGACGCGGGCAACTTGCGAACCCGGATCGGCGAGGTCGAGTCCGCCCGCGCGGTCGACGGCAGCGTGCGACTGCTGCTCGAGGACGGCGGCTGCTGTTCGGCCGAACGGGTCGTCCTCGCGACCGGGTTCGCCCCGGTGTTCGACCACCCGTTCGTCGACCGGGTCGCCGAGGAGCTGGGACTCGAGCGAGGGTATCGAGGAATGCCGGTGCTCGAGGACGAGACGCTGGCGTGGCGTCGCACCGACGGCACTCGATCCCCGGTGTTCGTCACGGGCGCGCTGGCGGCCGGTACCGTCGGTCCGTTCGCGGGAAACGTCGCCGGCGCGCGACGGGCGGCCGACCGACTGGTCGAACCGATCTCGAGTCGCAGAGAGCCGATGGCGCCGGCCGACTGAGCCGCTCGAGCGCGGGGCGGCCGGTCTGGCTCTCGAGCGAACGAGGGTCCGTCCGGGTTCCGATCTACGACGTAGATATCCGCCACTCGTACGTCTACGAGCCGTCGACGTAGCGCGAACGCGTTCCGGAAGCGACTCGAGCGCGTATCCGTGTCGTTTTGTACACTGGCTGGTATTGCGCCACATGAGCAAGATTAGCCCGCCGGAGCTAGACGCCCGTCGCTCGAGCGGGAACGCCCCCTACGTCCTCGATATCAGACCGGCCGAGAGCTACCGACGCGAGCACATCGAGGAGAGTCACAACGTCCCCGTGTACGATGATCTGCGACGCGGCGACGAGAGCGAACTCCGACGATCGCTCGAGGAGGTGCCCGACGACGGGACGGTCGTCACGGTCTGCAAGGCCGGGATCGTCGCCCGAAAGGCGACGTCCGTCCTCGAGGAGGAGGGGTACGACGCCGTGACCCTGGCCGGCGGGATGCGGGGCTGGAACGGCTATCGGAAGGGCTCGATCGGCTACCGCCTTCGGACGGCGGTCGGCCGACTACTTCCCTGAGGGCGTTCCGCCGGTATTCACGAACGTGGATTCCAGGCGAAAGCCGAAAGCGTTTTTGAGCACGGTTACGGGGTATCAGATAATGACGGCCTACACCGCGACGGTGACGGTTCGACTCAAACGCGGCGTCCTCGACCCCGAGGCCGAGACCACGAAGCAGGCCCTCGAGCGACTGGGCTTCGAACTCGAGGGGCTGCGATCGGCCGACCGCTTCGAGATCGATCTCGAGGCTGACTCCGCCGACGGCGCCCGCGAGCGTGCCGACGAGATGGCCGAACGACTGCTCGCGAACCCGACCATCCACGACTATGACGTGGAGGTCGACGAGCGGTAGATGACGGTCTCCATCACGACGATCGAGACCGTCGGTCGCAACACCGCGGGGTGGCGACTGTGACCACGGTCGTTCCCGCTTCCGTTAGTCGCCTCCCACTCTCTGCTCACACGAACCATTCGAGGTGGTTCGTGTGACGGTCTCCATCGTCAGATTCGGCGGCTCGAACTGCGACCGCGACGCCGAGCGAGCCCTCGAGCATCTGGGAATCGACGCCGAGATCGTCTGGCACGAGGACGGCCTGCCGGCGGAAACGTCGGGGGTCGTCCTGCCGGGCGGGTTCTCCTACGGCGACTACCTGCGCGCGGGAGCGATGGCCGCGCGTTCGCCGATCATGGCAGCGGTGCGCGAGGCGGCCGCCGACGGCGTCCCGGTGTTAGGGATCTGCAACGGCGCCCAGGTGGGCTGTGAGTCCGGACTGACCGAGGGCGCGTTTACGACCAACGAGAGCGCCCGGTTCCAGTGTGAGCCCGTCCACCTCCGGGTCGAGCGCGCCGACACGCCCTGGACGGCCGCCTACGAGGAGGGCGAGGTCATCGAGGTGCCGATCGCTCACGGCGAGGGCCGCTACGAGATCGACGACGATCGACTGGCGGAGCTCGAGGCCGACGATCGGATCCTCTTTCGGTACTGCGACGCCGACGGTTCGGTCGGCGGGGACGCGAACCCCAACGGGTCGAAGGGTGCGGTCGCCGGCCTGCTCGGCGAGCGCGAGACGGTCGCAGTGTTGATGCCACATCCAGAACGGGCCACGCTGCCGGACGTCGGACCGACGGACGGTCAGGGGATCCTCCGCGGGTTCGAGTCTGCAGCCGGCGAACTATAACTGCGGCCGACATACTTATTTGCTTATCTGTGTGATTTCTATACAGTTAGCCGAACGTGTCGGTCACCCCGTCCGAAACGACAGGGCGGACGATCCCGACTATCGCGGAGAACGGGCTATGGATACGGAAACGCGCGTCGTCTGTGTCGGGTCGGGCGTTCCGCCGAACGTCGACGGCGTCTTCGACGAGGTCGTCGAGACGCTCGCAGACTGCCTGGCGGGACTCGAGAGCGCCGACTGCGTCGTGGCGACCGATACCGTCCCCGACACGAGCTGTCCCGAGCTCTGCTCGGTGATCCGGAGCCGCCGACCCGACGTTCCGCTGGTGGCCTTTCCGTCGGCCGGCAGCGAGGAGCTGGCGGGCGAGGTGATCGCTGCCGGTGCCGACGGCTACGTGCCTCAGTCTCAGGGGCTCGAGACGCTGCGCTCGCGCCTCGCGGCGTTGCGTTCCGATTCCGGCTCCAACTCGCGATCGGACGAGCGCTCGAGCCGGTTCGAGCTGCTCGTCGAACAGTCTCCGCACGCGATCATCGAGTGGGATCGGTCGTTCGAGGCGACGAGCTGGAACCCCGCCGCGACGGAGCTGTTCGGCTACGACCGAACGGAGGCGCTCGGAACGTCGGCGTTCGAGCTCGTCGTCAGCGAGCGCGACCGGGACGACGTCTCGACTCACTGGGAACTGCTCGTCGAGGCCGACCTCGAGGAATCGTCCCGGACCGTTACCCAAAACGTTCGCAAGGACGGAACCGAGGTCATCTGCGAGTGGGTCAACACCCCGCTGATCGAGGACGGGGAGGTCGTTCGCGTGCTCTCCTTTGCCCGCGACATCACCGATGATTTCGAACGGGCGAACGCTCTCGAGGCGCTTCAGGAGACCACCCGTCGGCTCGTGGGTGCGTCCTCGCCCGAGACGATCGCCGAGATCGTCATGGATGCGACCGGGAGCGTCCTCGATCGATCACTGGCTGGCGTCAGGTTCGCCGGCGAGGACGACGAGCGCCTCGAGCTCGCGGCGACGGCTTCGCGACTGGCCGACGACAGCGTCGATCGGTCGCCGGTCGCTCCGGGCGACGGCCTCCTCTGGGAGGTCTACGAACGAGGGGAGCCGATGGTGGTCGAGGACGCCTCGACCGAACGCCTTCCGTACTATCTCGAGTTCCCCCTCGGAAACGCGATCGTCTACCCGCTGGGCGAGCACGGCGTGCTGTCGGTCTGTTCGGTCGCGGGACGCGAGCTCGAGGCTGCCGACATGAACCTGATACGAGTGCTCGCCGCGACCGCCGAGGCAGCTCTCGATCGGACGGCGCGCCAGCGCGAGCTCGAGCGCGCGAAGACGGTCGTCGAGGCCGTCGGCGACAGCGTGTACGCGGCCGATCGCGAGGGACGGTTCGTCACCGTCAACGACATGCTCGCGTCGGTGACCGGCTACGACCGGGAGGCGCTCGTCGGTGAGCAGTTCTCGACGGTGCTGACCGCAGAGAGCGCCGATCGAGCCCGTGAGCGGGTTCGAGAGCTCGAGCCGGGAGCCGGGGACGCCGCGACCTACGAGGTGACCGTGGTGACTCGGTCGGGCGAACGGATCCCCTGCGAGGCGACTACGCGACTGCTGTGTTCGGACGGCGATCTCGAGGGATCGGTCGGCGTCGTCCGCGATATCAGCGACCGCAAGCGGATGGAGCGCGAGCTCCGGGAGCGCCGGGCGAAGATCGAGAGCCTCCACGAGGTCGCCTCCCGGCTGGACGACTGTCGCCGTCCCGCGGAGATATACGAGCTGATCGTCGAGACGGCCGAGGACGTCCTCGAGTTCGACGTCTGCGTCGTCGATCGGGCGGTCGGCGACTCGCTCGTGAAGGTCGCCCTCTCCTCGCACCTCGACGACGCGGACTACGCCGACCGGATGCCGATCGAAGCGGGAATCGCGGGGAAGACCTACCGAACTCGACAGACGTACCGGATCGACGATGTCGAGAGCTGCCAGGACGGGATAGCGGACGCCGGCGCCTACATGTCGATACTGAGCGCCCCAATCGGTGACCACGGCGTCTTCCAGGCGGCCTCGCGGACGCCGAGCGCGTTCGATCGACACGACGAGGAGTTAGTCGAGTTGCTGCTCTCTCACGTCACCGACAGACTGGACCAACTCGAGTCGGAGTCGGTAGTCAAGGCCGAACGCGATCGGTTCGCGGCGCTGTTCGAGAACGTGCCCGACGCCGTTGCCAGCGTCCGCCACCGGGACGGGGAGCCGATCGTCGAGGCGGTCAACCCCGCGTTCGAGCGAACGTTCGGGTACGAGGAGACGACGCTGGTCGGTAACTCGCTCGACGCATACATCGTTCCCGCCGAAGATCGCGACCCGGCGGAGGCGATCAACCGCTGTAGCGCCGAGGGATCGGTCGTCGAGGACGAGGTGCGACGCCGAACCGCGGACGGCTTCCGCGAGTTCATGCTACGGCTCGTCCCGATCGAACTCGGCGAGGCCGGGAACCGATCGTTCGCGCTCTACACCGACGTGACAGAGCAGAAACGACGACGAAAGCGCCTCGAGATCTTGAACCGGGTACTGCGACACGATCTGCGAAACGGGATGAACGTGATCGACGGCTGTGCCGACCTGCTCGCCGATCGAGTCGACGGGGAGGCCGCGGCACGCGTCGAGACGATCCGCGAGCGGGCGAACGAACTCACCTCGCTGGCCGAGAAGTCCAGAACCGTCGAACGGACGCTCAACCGGGATGGCGCCGACACCCGGCCGATCGACGTCGCCGCACTCGCCGAACGAGCGACGAACCGACTCGAGAACGCCGAGCAGAGCGTCGAGATCGAGCGTTCGATACCGAAACGGGCTCCGGCTTCCGGCGGAGAGTACCTGGAGACGGCGTTCGAACAGCTCCTCGAGAACGCGGTCGAACACCACGACGGCGATCCCACCGTCGAGGTCACGGTCCGCGATCGGCCGGCGGACGATCTGGTGACGCTGTCGGTCGCCGACGACGGCCCCGGTATTCCACCCGAGGAGCGGGAGCTGCTCCGGGAGGACCGAGAGATCACCCAGCTCCGGCACACGAACGGCCTCGGTCTCTGGCTGGTCAACTGGGCCGTCTCGCAGTCGGGCGGCCGGCTGTCCATCGTCGACAACGAGCCGCGGGGGACCGTCGTCACGCTCGATCTACCCCGGGCCGGTTCGGACGCTACTGATCCTCCTCGAGACTGAGTCTACCGGGTCAGGGGCTGGTTGAAGCTCCGCTCGCGTTCCATCACGGCCTCCCAGGTCAGCTCGCAGTCACAGGAGACCTGCTCGAAAACCGAGGGATCCTGGCGCAGGTCGAAGTCCTTGATCGCCTTCTGGACGAGGTCGTCACACTCCTGGCAGTTGTGCGGGCCGCGATCCGAGCCGTGGCCGACGGGATCGGAGACGACGATCGCGTCGACGTCGACCGTTTCGCGAAGGACGTGTGCGACCGACCAGAGCCACGGCGGCCGGTAGCCGTCCTCGAAGTAGAGGTCGTCGACCATCGTGTAGCGCTGGACGTTACAGGGGTTCATCGAGACCGTGTGACAGCCGTCGACGGCGGCACAGCGCTCGACCGAGGAGATCATGTCCGCGACGGCCTCGGACTCCGTAAGGAACGGCGGCTTCATCAGGAGATACGCTTTTATTCCGGCAGCGGCGTCGCTGCCTGCTTCTTCGTCCGCCGCGGCGGCCTCGGCGCAGGCGTCCTCGAAGTCCGCGAAGTCGAAGTACTTGTTCACGCAGTCGTGGCGGACCCGGTCGGTTGCCGTCTCGAGACCGATCGCGACGTCCGTATCCACGCCGTGGCGGGTGAAGTCGGCGATCTTCTCGCGGTCGACGAAGTCGGGCAGCGACTCGACGACCATCCGCTCGCGGTCGGCGAAGGTGTCGGCGATCGCCCGTCGACTCTTCGCACCGACCTCGCGCTCGTCGAGGAACGAGCCCGAGGTGTAGATCTTGATGAGGTCTGCGGGCTCGTCTCCGTTTTCCTCCTCGTGTGCGAGACAGACGTCGATCTGGTCCATCAGGGCGTCGTGGCTCACGCTGCCGCCGTCGACGCTCTCGGCGACGTAGCCACACATCGTACAGCCGCCGGCGCGGGCCCACCGACAGCCGCCGGTGTTGAGAATGATCGTCAGGCTCCGCTTGACGCCGTTGGGGGTGTTGTCCTCGTCGAGCCAGACGCGGGTCGGCTCGTGGGGGTCGTAGCTGGCCTCCTTGCGCGAGCGGATCTCGCGCATGACCTGGTTGTGGGCGTCCATGCCCTTGCCCTGCTCGTAGACGTCGGGCGTGGGGTGACTCATTGTGCGGACAAAACGGTCCGGTGCCTAAAGCGCCTTCGTCTGGACCGTCGGAGGTCGAGCGGCGGGTACGTGGCAACGCCGCGACCGGACCGAACAGTTACATCGTCCGTCTGACAACCAACGGACGATGCCCATCGGACCGACACGGGTCGCTCTCGCGATGCTCGTTCTCGTCGCGATCGGTTTTACGTGGCGCTACGGCGGACGTGACCGCTGGCGGGCGCTCGTCGCCGACAGGTTCGTCTACGGCGTTCCGTGGGGGACGCTCCTCACCGTCGGGATCGTCGTCGCGTTCTATCTGTTCGCCCAGGGCGGGCTCCGCCACTGGGGCGAGCCGCTGACCTACCCGTTCATCACGTGGTCGTACCTCTACCCGACCGGCTGGCTCACCGCCGGCATCGCCCACGGCTCGCCCGAACACCTGGTGGCGAACATGACCGGGACGCTCGCGTTCGCCCCGATCGCGGAGTACGCGTGGGGGCACTACCCCTCGCGCCGAACTGCGACCAACGCGGACGACACCGGGCTGTTGAAGCGTCCCTGGTTCCGTGCGGTCGTCGCGTTTCCGGCCGCGTTGCTCGCCGCCGCGTATCTGACGGCGTTTTTCTCGCTCGGACCCGGGCTCGGCTTCTCCGGGGCAGTCTTCGCCATCGCGGGCTTTGCTCTCGTCACGTATCCGCTCGCTGCTGTCGTCGGGGTGCTCGCATCCAGCGGACTCCAGTTGCTGTACCAGGCCCTGACACAGCCGGTGGTTCGCGAGGCCGTCGAACGAGGACCGCCGACGCCGCCCGAGTGGGCCGGGATCGGCTTTCAGGCCCACCTGCTGGGGTTCCTGGTGGGGGTGCTCCTCGGGATCGCCCTCCTGCAGCGTCGGTCCCGCCGACCGAGCCCTACCCGCCTCGTCCTCGCGACGGCCCTGTTCGGGCTCGTCCAGTCGCTCTGGCTGCTCGTCTTCCCCGTTGCCGAGGACGTGTTCGCTCTCTACCGAGGTGCCGGGGTCGTGCTCGTCCTCGCGCTCGCGCTCGGCACCACGGTCGCCGTCGCGGGTAGCGATCGCCCCCTCCCCAGGGTGCTGCCGATCGAGCGGTCGACTCGTCGTCGGCTCGCCGGCGCGTGGCTCGCGGTCCTCGCGCTCGTCGCCCTGATCGGCACCGTGGGGCTCCTCGTGAGCGGCCAGCCGGTACTCTTCGGGCTGGGAACGGTGCTACTGGTCGCGGCGCTGCTCGCGTTGCCGGCGCTGCCGTCGGTCGTTCCCGACCGGGTGCTCTCGAGTCCGCTCTCTCGGCGCCAGACAGCGATCGCCTGTCTGGGCGTGCTAACGTTGCTGGTCGCCGTGCCGAGCATCCCGTTCGGCCTGACGGTCGTCGGCGACGACGCCGTCCCGGGTGCCGGGGAGGTCGAGGTCGAGGGGTACGCCGTGACCTACGAGCAAAACGCGACGATCGGCCAGGACTCGATCGTCGACGTCGACGGCGCGAACGAGTCCGAAACCCGACGTGACGGGGTGGTACTCGTCAACGCCGATCGCGAGATTTCGACCGTCACCGTCCGGTCCGATCTGCTCGAGTACGCCGGCGAGGGCAGCGTCGACGTCGGCGGGTTCGGCTGGCGCGAAACGATCGCCGTCGAGCGAACCGGCTGGGATGTCACCGGCAACGAGACGGCCTACGCCGTCGACCTCGAGGTCGACGACGAGACGACACGGTCGTTCGTCTCGGATCCGGTTCGGGCCCACGCGACGGTCGACGGGCAGACGTTCCACGTCGTGCCCGACGACGAGGCGTTCTTGCTCCGGGTTACCGAGGACGGCACCGACGTCGGGGAGACGGCGATCCCGTCGGCCAACGAGACGGCGACGGTCGGCGACCTACAGGTCTCGACCGAGGAAGCCGACGGGATCGAACGAGTGATCGTCGAAACCGACGGGACGGAGGTACAGATCGCTCAGCAGGAACGGTACGCGGCCGAAGAAGCGGCGGAGGAACTGGAGGAACTCGAGGACCGGTAGCCTATCGAGCGATCCCGAACCGGTTCACCGGATCGCGGTAAGGGAGTCCGCGACGGACCCGGTGTCGACCGAGAGAAGCGGACTCAGAGCCGCATCTCCCTCGTCTCGACGGCCTCACAGGACGAACAGACGAACCGGTACTGGACGCGGCTACCGCTCGTCGAGACGTTCCAGCCGCTATCGTCGCGGTAGCCGCAGTGTCGGCACTCGAGCTCGGAGTCGTCGAACTTCTCCCGCAGTCGTTCGAACGGAGACTGATAGACGGACATGTGATAGCATATAACGTGATAAGTTATAACGTTCATTACGGTTTCGTTGATAGGTCGATCCTACCAGCATGGTTCTTAGGCGTCGCCTTCGTACGGGGGTATATGGACAGCGTCAGCGAGACACACGAGCCCGGAGGTGGAACCGCGGCGAGCGCCCTCGAGTGGTTCGTCGATCCCGTCCTGGCAGTAACCGACGGGGTGATCACGTTCGCGAACGAGGCGGCTCGGGCGGAGTTCGACCTTCAGGAGGGAGCGCTCCCGAGAGATCCGGAACCGGTCCTCGACTCGCACTGGAAGCGCATCGAGACCGCCCTGACCGAGACGACGGTCGGCACGGCCCGCCACGTCTCCCTCGAGACCGCGGAGTACGACGTCCGCATCCACCGCGGGGAGACGGGAGCGACGATCGCGTTCGAACGCCTCGGTGAGCAGGAACCGCCCGCGAGCGACCGGACGGTCAAGGATCGGGCGATCAACGAGGCGCCGGTGGGGATCACCATCTCCGACCCGAACCGCGAGGACAACCCGCTGGTCTACGTCAACGAGGCCTACGAGGAGATCACCGGCTACGGCTACGAGGACGTCGTCGGGCGCAACTGTCGGCTCCTGCAGGGTGAGGACTCGGACCCGGAGGCCATCGCCGAGATGCGCGCGGGAATCGACGAGGAACGCCCCGTCACGGTCCAGCTCGTCAACTACCGAAAGGACGGCACCCCCTTCTGGAACGAGGTGACGATCGCGCCCGTCCGCAACGGCGACGACGAGGTCACACACTACGTCGGCTTCCAGAACGACATTACCCCCCGCAAGGAGGCCGAACTCGAGCTCGAGCGCCGAACGGAGGAGCTGGAGTTCCTCCTCGAGCGGGTCCAGGGGCTGATCCAGGACGTCACCGACGTCGTCGCGGGCTCGACCTCCCGGTCGGAGCTCGAGGCCGCCGTCTGTGAGCGTATCGCCGCGGAGGAGGCCTACGACGGCGCCTGGATCGGCGAGCGCGATCCGGCGACCGAACGTATCGAGGTTCGAGAGCGGGCGGGGGTCCCCGTCGACGGGTCCTCGATCGGCGACGACCACCCGGCGGTGGCGGCCCTCGACACGAACGCCGTCGCCGTCGACGGCGACGGCGACACCACCCACGCCTCGTTCCCGCTTCGGTACAACGGGATCGACTACGGCGTGTTGACGGTCTGTACCGACCGCGACCGACCGATCGACGACCGCGAGTCCGTGATCCTCTCGGCACTGGCCCGCGCGGTTGCAAGCGGCGTCAACGCCCGTGAAACCAGTCGCACGCTCGCGACCGACGCCGTCGTCGCCGTCGACATCGATCTCACCGATCCCGCGTTCGCCATCGTCGCGCTGTCGACGGCGACCGACGCCCGCCTCGAGTACCGCCGCTCGGTCCACCGCACCGGTGACGGCACGGCGTCGCTGTTCACCGCCGAGGGAGCGAGCGCGGAGGAGCTTCGAGCAGCCGCGGCCGATCTCTCCGGTGTCTCCCTGGAGGTGCTGGTCGAACACGAGGGGAGCTGTCTGATCGAGCTGAACGACGAGGACGACCCGGTCGGCTGGCTCTCCGACCGGGGCGTTCGGACCCAGACGATCGAAGGCGAGGACGGCAGCGTCCGCCTCTCGCTGGAGATCCCGCGGTCGGCGAACGTCCGTTCGGTCATCGAGGCGATCGAGGACCGGTATACCGGGACCGACGTCATCTCGTTCCGCCAGCGCGAGAGCGAGGGTCGCTCCCGCCACGAGTTCGCCTCGCGGCTCGAGGCGTCGCTCACCGATCGGCAGTTCACCGCGTTACAGCGGGCCTACCTCGCGGGCTACTTCGAGTGGCCCCGACCGACGACCGGAGAGGAGCTCGCACAGACGATGGACGTCTCGCGACCGACGTTCCACGAACACCTCCGCGGCGCGGAGGCGAAGCTGTGTCGAGCGTTCTTCGGCGACGACTGAGACCGCCGATACTCCCCTCCTACCGAACCGAAGGGCCGTGGACGGACACCGACGTTTATACTGGCTGGCGTGGGATCTATCAGTATGTACGAACTCACAACGGCGGTCCCGCTCCAGATCGGCGGCGTCGACTTCCTCTACTGGGCAGTCATCTTCATGGTCCTCGCACTCGTCGCCGCCGCAGTCGGCGCCGGTGGCGTCGCGGGCGTCTCGATGGAGATCGCGCGAATCTTCGTTCTGATCTTCATCGTCCTCGCGGTGATCGCGCTCCTGCTGTAGTCGGCCGCGTCGTCGGCTCGATGAGGGTCCCGTCGGCACGACGGGTCGGGACGTCCGTGGCCACCGCGGATCCAGATCGCCGACTGCCGCCGCTCTTTCGCAGCTGCCGATCGACGAGTTCTGTTCGGTAGCCTTCGCATACCGATCTCGAGGAGGATCGGCCTTCGAAGACCGAACCTACTCGTCAGTCCCGATCAACACCGGTTCGCGGATCTCGAGGGCGGTCTCGAGCTCGTCCTCGCGATCGGTGCGTCGACCGATCCGCAGCAGCTGCTCCTCGTGGGCGCGCTCGACGGCCGATCGCTCGCGATCGCTCATCCCCAGCTCCGCCCCCAGCTCCGCCCAGTGGCCCGTCTCGACGGCAAAGGCCTCGAACCCGTCGCCCTCGTAGAGGCGTTCGTACTCGCGGCGGTAGCGCTCGCGGTCGGCCGCCAGCCGCTTCTGGGCCAGGTCCACCAGATCGGGCAGCTGCGTCGGCGTGACGCTCGCCTTCGCGGCGGTGAGCAGCAGGATCTGTCCCTCGATCGGCTCCCCCGCCATCAGCCACCCGCGCGCATCGCCTTCTGTGCGAAGTCCTCGATCAGCCCGTCGAGCGCGTCGGGATCACCCTCGAAAACGACCGTCACCTCCGTCAGCGTCAGCGACGGGCCGATGCCGACCGTCTCCGAGGAGAGCGACGCCGTCCAGTCCTCCCCAGCGACGGTCTCGTCGTCGACTCGCTCCCCGCCGAGGTTCGTCAGGTACCGTCTCGCGAGTCGTTCGGAGATGCCACGAAAGGAGCGCTCGACCCGCGTTCGTTCTGCCATACCCTTCGTTAGATCGCCGGGAAAATAAACCTCGTCGCTCGTTCGGACTTCCGTGCGTTAGCTCCGAAGACTGCGAGTCACCCTGCCGTCGTTCCGGGAAACCGCCACAGCAGCCCGCCTCAGAGCAGCCCTCTGAGCAGGACGACCGAGACGACGCCGGTACACAGTGCCAGCAGGATGCTCTCGGTGCGCCACATTACGGCGACGACGAGGACGCCGGCGCCCCACTCGGCCGGGCCGCCCGCCGCCAGTTCGGGACCGAGGACGGCGATCACGATCGCCCCCGGTAACACCGAGAGGGCCGCCTCGAGGCGCTCGCTCGCCTCGATCCGGTTGAGCAGCCAGAGCCCGCCGGTCTTGGTGGCGTAGGTGACGACGGCCATCGCGAGGACGACGGCGACGACGATCGGCTCGAGCGAGAGCGCGCCGTCACCGATCATGGCGGATCACCTCGACGACCGCCGCGGCGAGCCCGCCCAGCAGGATGTACCACCGACCGGGAAGCGCCTCGGCGGCGATCACCGCGGTTCCGAGCGACGCCATCCACGGCGCGAGCGACGACCGCCCCTCCCAGAGCTCGGCCGCCAGCGCGAGAAACACCGCCGCGAGGACGAAGTCGACCCCGTACTGCGCGGGATCGCCGATCGTCTCGCCCGCGAGCGCGCCGACGACCGTCGACGCGACCCAGAACGTCCAGATCGCGATCCCGCTGCCCAGCAGGAAGGCGCCGCGTCTGTTGCCCGCCCGGAAGTCCCGCATCGTCAGTGCCCAGTTCTCGTCGGCCATGAAAAACAGGCTGCCGTAGGCCTTCGAGGCCGACAGTCGTTTGAACCAGGGCTGGAGCGCCGCGCCCATCAGCGAGTATCGCAGGTTGATCGCGAACGTCGTGACGACGATGGCGGCGATCGGGATCGGATCGGCCCAGAGCTCGACGGCGACGATCTGGGAGGCGCCGGCGACGACCAGCGCGCTCATCAGCGCCGCCTCCGCGACGCTCAGCCCGACCTGATTCGCGAGGACGCCGAACGCAACGCCGTAGCCGGCGACGCCGAACGCGACCGGGACGCAGGTGACCAGTCCCGCGCGGATCCCCCGCCAGCTGAACGTTACCGGCTCTGCGCCGTCGGTCGAACCGGAGACTCCCGTCGCGTCTCCGGTGGCGTCGCCGTCGCTCGCGTTCGTCTCCGTCTCGTTCTCCATCACCACCCGAGACTCCGGGAACGACGTATAAGTCCCTCTCGAAACCGGTCTCGGCCGTCGCGCCGACTATCCGCCCGCGACCGGGGGGAACACCGACAGCGTATCTCCCTCCTCGAGGGCGGTGTCGGGCCCCTCCATGTGGACCACGTCGCGGCCGTTTTTCAGCACGCTCAGCTGGGGACGGATCTCGCCGTCCTCGAGCAGCTCCCCCTCGAGGTCGTCGTACTCGCCCTCGAGCACGCCCAGGACGTTGCCGACTGTCGTGCCCTCCTCGAACGAGGACGTCAGCTCCTTCTGTCCGACCGCCTCGCGAAAGGTGGCGAAGAATCGCAGGTCGAGTTCCATACCGGGTGGTCGGAGGCCGAGACCATAAGTCCGGCTCTCGGTGGGACCGCCGTACGTCAGTTCCGGCGCAACTGCGAGCGGACTGCGATCGCGCCGCGAAACCGGTACAGTTCGTCTCAGGCCGACGCCGTCGGCGAGGATCGGTACGTGATCGAGTCGACGCCCGCCTCGGCCAGCGCCGCGTCGATCGCCTCGGCGCCGCGCTCGCCCGCTTCCTCGGCATCGTCGGCCTCGACGGTGACGACGACGTCGAACTCGACCGCGATCGTGTACGGATCGAACGGCGCCGACGGGGGTTCGTGGACCTCGGCGTCGGGTATCGCCCAGTCGGCGACCGTTCCCTCGGCCGCGAGCGACTCGAACGTTTCCTCGAGCTCCGCGGCCGCGTCCTTGCGGGCCGTCGTGTTGCTTCCTCCGTGTAACGTAACGAGCGTCGTACCTTCGCGCGAGACGGCAAACTCCATACCCGTCGTAGGAAGTCACGGGATTTGAACGCTTGGGGTGCGTTCGCATACCATCACTCCCGAAGCCCGTCGTACACCCGCGCCAGCTGCTCGAGGGAGTGTTCGACCGAAAGCATCGCTCGGCGGCGCCGACAGAGATCCGGCAGCCGGTCGTTCTCGGCGAGGGTGCGACGGATCGCCCACCGGAACGCCTCGAGGTCGCCCGGCTCGTAGCGATAACCCGTCTCGCCCTCGATGACGCCGTCGACCAGCGCGCCCGCGTCGGCCGCGACGACCGGGGTTCCGCAGGCGGTCGCCTCGAGCGCGACCAGCCCCTGGGTTTCGACCGGGCTCGGGAAGACGAACGCGTCGAGCGCGGAGTAAAACGCCGGCAGCTCCTCGCGATCGAGGAAGCCGAGAAAGCGGACATCGGCTCCGGTTTCGGCCGCCCGACGCTCGAGGGCGTCGCGAGCGGGGCCGTCTCCGGCCAGAGCGAGAGTGCAGTCGGTTCCCGCGACGGCGTCGATCGCCTCCTCGAGGTTCTTCTCGGGGCCGTGACGCCCCGTGTATCCGAGCAGCGGTCCGTCGGGAAGCCCGTAGCGCTCGCGGAGGGGTTCGGGATCGGTCGGCCGGAAGCGGTCGGTGTCGATCCCGTTCGAGACGACGGTCGCCTCGACGTCCGCGCCGACCGACTCCCGGAGGTGTCGCCGGGCGAACGACGTCGGCACGACGACGTGATCCACCCGGGCGAAGAAGGCTCGCTCGTAGGCCCGACAGAGCCGCCGTCCCGGCTCGACCAGCGAATTCGAGACCAGATCCGGCACGCGCCCCTCGAGGATCGTGTGATACGAGGCGACGAGCGGGACGTCGTTCGCTCGAGCGAAGCGAACGCCCGCGACGCCGAGTGTGAAGGGGGTGTGGACGTGGACGACATCCGGGACGTCGAGGTCGTCGGGTGGCGTCGGCCACCCGAGCCGATACCGGGGGTACAGCGGCGCCTCGACGCTCGGAACCGCGTACTCGCCGTCGCCGGGTTCGTAGCCGTCCGTCTCGGGAAACACGACGTCCATCGACGTCCGGCGGCGGTTCCACCGTTCGCGCCAGAGCGAGACCGTGTACGTGACGCCGTTTACCGTCGGCAGGTAGAGATCCGTAAACGCCGCGACCGTCTCGACCATCGATCCGTACTCTCTCGGCCGTCGGTATAGCCGTTCTGCCGGACTATCGTTCGACCGAGAACGTTACGCCGTGGTCCGACAGCAGCGCTCGCATTCGTCGCACGCCGCCGTCAGTGTCCCACCCCTCGGCGGTGTAGTGTCTGTAGGGATGGCGAAGCCAGGAGTACTCGCGGTGGGCGAACACCTCGATCTCCTCGACGCCGTTCCTGAAGAGGGCGACGTGGAGCTGCCGGCTCGAGAGCGGCGACGGTCGCCGTACCCAGCTGCCGGCCGAGAGCCGGCCGTCGCGGTGGACCTTCAGCGAGGCGACGGGTTCGGGGGCGAACGACATCGTCTCGAGGTCCGATCGGAACGACGAGAGGCTTCGGTCGACGGTGCCGACGTACTCGTCGGGGTGTTGGACGCAGGTCGCGAACCCGCCCAGGGGCTCCTTGACGCGGTGAAGCGTGGGGAGGACGCGGCGGCGGACGCGGGTCGTCAGATCGAGCGGTTCGCGGGGGTCGTCGGTCGAGGCCACGCTCTCAGGTATCGAGTACGGGAGCAAAGCCCTTGCGGGTCCCCGCGGACTCTGCACACGGATGCGCACGCGATCGGACGCTTCGACGGTCCGATTAGAGGTCCTGCAGCCGGATTCCGTCCTCGACCAGCCGGGCGTTTCGCTCTCGCTCTAAGTGTTCGCCGAGGTCGTCGTGTTCGTACAGCTGGGCGACGACGTCGGCGTACAGCGTCCGCCACGCGATCGCGTAGATCGGTGACTGGCCCCACGCCCGCAGCTCCGGGACCAGTTCGTCGTAGGTCTGATACCGGTCCTCGAAGCGCTCGACCGCCTCGAGGATCCGACCGGCGGCCTCGCGTTCGTCCTCGGACTCCTCGATCACGCGGTTGAGCTGTCGCTCCCAGCCGCCGACCGCCTCCTGCATGTCGGTTGCGGCGGCGGTGTCGTCCTCGGGCAGTCGCTCGAGTAGCGGTTCCGGTACGCCGAGTGAGATCTCGTCCATGGGTGGCCGTACGAACGGGACCGGTATGAAACCACTAGCCAGCCACACGGTGGCACCGTTCGGACGGGGCGAGGGAGCCACGGGGTACGGCTCCGAACGCGAGAACCGTGAAACCGGGAGCCGTCTCGGCTCGAGACCAGAACGAGGCAAACACATCACGTATCAAACCCGACGTGTAATTCGGACGGAAGGCAGCCGGTGGCTTCGATCGCCGGTGTCGGCGCTGTGTCGATGGTCGGCTGCATCAGCCGGGAGGGATACGAGGGAAGCACCCTCTACGCACAGTACAGGGACTCGAGCGGATTCTCGACGACACAGCAGTGGTCGACGAACGCGAGTCCGCGCTCGAACACGAACTCGTCCGAGAGGCGGTCGGCGATATCGGGACCCGCTCGAGGGCAGCGAGGACGAGTACGACGCACCCGGTACGACGCTGTCACAGCTACCGTTCTACGACGCCGACGCGGGCTCCGAACCTCACCTCAGCGCGTATTTCGTCGAGCAGTCCGATGGTGAGTACTGGGTTGGGAGAGAGCTCGTCCCGAGCTGTACGGAGTCGCTGGTTCGACGAGACTGATGGTCCACACTCCGGAGCGGACTGCTGGGATCGCGACTGAGTCCGGCGTGTGGTCGATACCTGGTTTCGGAGGGCGGCAGTCGAAGCGCGATCCCAATCGCTGGTAGCAGGGAGCAAGTGGACGCGGAACGCTTCGGATTGCACCGCCGCAACCGATTCTCTATCGCGATATTTAGTTTATTGTAGAGTCTTCCATCCCTGCGGAACCGTGTCGTCCCATCGTGGGGACCGGTGCGAGCACGCAGACTTCGAGGCCGCTCGCACGCGCCGGAGGGAGAACCGGCCCCAGCGATTCGGAACGCGTCCACGACGTCGGACTCCTCCACCGACAGTCGCCAGCGTCGTTCGTCGAGCCACACCGCACTCGCCCGGCTGCCCCGTCGGCGACGACACTGGGTGGACCGACGGACTGCGAACGGAACCGCATCCCCGAGAACGATCTCCCACGACCGAAGCCGTGGGTCTCGTCACAGATGGAAGTCACGCGTTCCCGTCTGCTCCCGCGACTTCGATCGTGGGTTTCGCGCTGCTTTCACGCAACGAACCGCGCGACCCCGTCTCGAGGGAGCAGAGCCGTCACCACCGATAACTGAACCGCGACGATTCGGACTCCCTCGAGCCACGGCCCGCTCGGCTCATCCGCCGCACCCGAGTCGAGCGGCGTCGCGGAGACTCGCGTTCGTCGGCATCACGGACCGCTTTTAACTGATACAGCTCATGCCACGATACGGAACCACCCGCAAAGCGAATGCGAGTCCAGCCGAGCGGTTCTCCCACCCAGAATGGGTGGGGTCGAGGATACGTCCGCCGTGTTCGGAACGCGGTCTTCGCATGCGAAGACCGCACGTATATCCGTCTTCGTCGACAACAGAAGGTAACCTTGCTTCCGAACAGTTGCGCTCGCTGCGGGTTCGAGACGGATTCCGTGAGTTCGGACGCGGAACGCGACTCGAGGACCGCGTCGGTGCTTCCCCTCCACCTACGAAACCGAAGCAGAAACGACCGTCGAGTACTAACTAAACACCAATGAGCGAATCAGGACAGCACACCCCCGAACCCGCACAGCTGCTCCTGGTCGAGGACAATCCGGGTGACGTCCGTCTAACTCGAGAGGCGTTCAAGCAGGGTCGGATCGACAACGACCTGCACACCGTCTCGGACGGCAGCGACGCGTTGGATTTTCTCCACCAGCGAAACGAGTACGAGGACGCGCCGCGGCCCGATCTCGTATTACTCGACCTCAATCTCCCTCGCAAGGACGGCGAGGAGGTGCTCGCAGACCTCAAAGACGATCCGGAGCTCCAGTCGATCCCGGTGATCGTCCTGACGAGTTCGCGAGCCGAGGAGGACATCGCCAGATCGTACGAGCTCCACGCGAACGCCTACCTGACGAAACCGGTCGACCCCGACGAGTTCATCGAGACCGTCCGCGCGTTCGAGAAGTTCTGGTTCTCCGTGGTCCGGCTGCCACCCGAGGAGGACGTTCAATGAACGACGCCGTCTCCGGAGCGGGCGACGACACCGAGGTCGGCGGCACGCTCGAATTGCTGTTGATCGAGGACAATCCCGGCGACGCGCGGCTGATCCAGGAGATGCTCCGGGACGCGACCGAACTCACCCAGCGGGTCAACCCCGAGGAGTCGACGAACCAGGCGCCGACGGTGATCCACGAGGACCACCTCGAGGAGGGTCTCGAGACGCTATCGTCGTCGCCGCCGGATCTCGTCCTCCTCGATCTGAACCTTCCGGACAGTCGCGGCCTCGACACCCTCGAGACGGTCAGCGACGTCGCCGACGAGGCGCCGATCGTCGTCTTCACCGGCGTCAGCGACCAGGAGGTCGGCGTCCAGGCGATTCAAAGCGGCGCCCAGGACTTCCTCGTCAAAGACGAGGTCACCGACGAGTTGCTGATCCGGACGATCCACCACGCGATCGAGCGGGCCCACCAAGAGCGACAGCGCCGACGCCAGCGCGAACAGCTCGAGGCGCTCAACCGCCTCAACCGGATCGGCCACGACATCACCCACGCGGTGATCACGACCGAGACCCGCGCGGAGCTTGAACAGGAGGTCTGTGACCGGCTCGTCGAGTCGGACGGCTACCGGTTCGCCTGGCTCGGCAGCGTCAATCCCGGGAGCGACCGGATCGAGCCGACGGCGGCGGCCGGCGTCGAGGACGGCTACCTCGAGGAGATCGAGGTCACCGCCGACCCGGACGACGAGCGAGGCCAGGGTCCCTCGGGGACGGCGATCCGAACTGGCGAGGTCCAGATCGCCCAGGACACACAGACCGACGAGACGTTCAGTCCGTGGCAGGAGGCCGCGAGTGACCGCGGCTACCGATCGTCGGTCGCGATCCCGATCGTCCACGAAGACCTCGTCTACGGCGTGTTGAACGTCTACTCGGCATCACGCCGATCGTTCACCGACGCCGAGGCGACGATCCTCTCGCGGATCGGCGACGTCATCGCCCACGCGATCACTGCCATCGAGCGCAAGGACGCACTGGTCAGCGATGCCGTCATCGAACTCGAGTTCCGGATCGGGGAGATGGCCCCGGAGCTGGTCGCTCTCTCCACCGAGGAGTCGTGTACGATCCGGTTCGACCAGATGATCCACGGCGACGAGACGCTGCTGGTCTACGGCTCCGCGTCCGACCTCGAGCAGGAGACGTTCCTCGAGACCATCGAGGAGACCGACGGGCTCGGCGACGCGCGGATCCTCTCGGCCCGAAAAGATTACTTCGAGTTCGAGCTCGTCGCGCCGACGGCGGTCTCGCTGTTCGAGACGATCGCGACCCACGGCGGTCGGGTCGCCTCCGCGACGATCGCCGACGGCGAGTTCCGCTTCGTCGTCGAACTCCCTCGGGGTCGGGACACCCGTCAGATGATCGAACTGCTCAAAGAACAGCGCCCGGACGTCACCTACCTCGCCCAGCGGACGACCGAACGGGGCGATCGCTCGGAGTCAGGCTCGGAGTCGGTCCTCGAGAGCGACCTCACGGAAAAGCAGCGGGCCGCTCTCGAGACCGCCTACTTCGCGGGCTACTTCGACTGGCCCCGCGAGAGTACCGGCGAGGAGATCGCCGACCGACTCGGCATCTCACCCGCGACGTTCAACCAGCATCTGCGGACCTCGGAACGGAAGTTCTTCGATTCAGTACTCGGAGAGTGATAGGATCGGTCGGCCAGACCGATCCGCCCGTAACCGAACACCTTCGTAATGCAATGAGTACAATTATTGGTGTCCATCCCCCAGATCAGGGTGAGTATTGCTATGAGATCCCGTCACGGGGGTGAGCACTGACGATGAACAGAACCGGACAGGTGTTCGGAGAAACGAAGACGCTGCTCGGCTCGGTACGTCACTCACTGACGTCGGAGGACTTCCTAGACCGAAGCGTCCGCGATACCTTCCTGGTCGCTCTCGTGTACGCGGCGGTAGTGTTGTTGCTACCGTTCGCGATCGCTGCCGATCTGGCCAATCTGGTGGCCCACTGGTAACGGCGCGGTTTCAACCCAGCCGAGCCGGGTCAACGCGCGACCGTGAGCTCGGCCGCCTCCGCGAGCAGTTCGTGCGAGCGAATCACGTCCTCGTGATCGGCGATCAGGTTCTGAACGATCACGTCGTCGACGCCGACCCGGTCGGTTAGTTGCTCGAACAGGTCGCTCAGGGTCTCCGGACTTCCCGAGATCGAGCGCGGCCACTCGCCGTCCGGAAGTGGGCTCGGCGTCGGCTCCGGGACGCCGCCGAGTTCGTCGATCGCTTCCTCGACCGGCGGCAGCGAGCCGACAACGCCGCGCTGCATCCGCTCGTACGAGGCCTCGGCCGTCGCCCGCAGCCGCGCGGCCTCCTCGTCGGTCTCGGCGCAGGCCGCGTTCACCGCGAGCATTCCCCGAGGCTCGTCGGGTCCGGCGCCGAACGCGGAGGGATCGAAGCTGTTTCGGTAGGTTTCGAACGCCCGTTCGGCGAGCCGTGGGCGGATGAACGCCGCGAAACAGTATCTGAGACCGAGCTCCCCGGCGATCTCGGCGCTCGAGGGGCTCGAGCCGAGCACCCAGACCTCGGGGACGTCATCGGCCGAGCGCGGCAGCTGGATGTCGGCGTAGGGGTGGCCCGCCTCGAACCCGTCGTAGAGATGGCTCGTGGCGGCCTCGACCTTCTCCCGGTGGTCCTGGTCGGGGTTGCGCTTGCGACGCTCGGTACCCAGCGCGCGGTCGACTTCGGGCATCCCCGTCGCGCGACCCAGCCCGAGGTCGACCCGACCGGGCGCCAGCCCGTCCAGCGAGGCGAACGTCTCGGCGACCTTGAACGGGCTGTAGTGGTTCAGCAGGACGGTTCCCGAACCGACCCGAATGTCGTCGGTTTTTGCGGCGAGGTGGGCGATCAGCACCTCCGGCGTGGTGCTCGCGATCGAGTCGGCCAGCCCGTGGTGTTCGGCCACCCAGAACCGCTCGTAGCCCAGTTCCTCGGCGACTCGAGCGAGTTCGGTGGTGTGCTCGTAGGCCTCGGTCGCGCTCTCCCCGTCCCGAACGGGCGCCAGGTCGACGATCGAGAGGTTCACGACGGTCGGTCGGAGGCGCGGACTGAATAACCGTTCGGTCGACCGCTCTCGAGCGTTCGTTCTCGAAAACTTATACACCTCGAAACGCGTCAGTGGATATGGGAACGAAGCCGAAACCGGACGGCGGAACGGTGAACGAGGGCGATCGCGAGGAACTGTACGCCGTCGTCCGCGCCGCCGTTAGAGACGCGCTGCTCGACGTCGCGGGTACCGTCGCGCTGCTCGGGTTCGCCCTACTGTTCGTCGCGACCGGCGTCCGCGGGCTGCTCGAGGCGGCCGGGACGACCGGCGCAGTTGTCAGCCTCGCCCTCGTCGTCCTCGGTTTCGCGATCGCCGCGGTCTCGCTGGATCTCGTGCCATCGATCCGCGAGTGAGCCGTCGGGTGGGGTCGAAACGGCTACTCCGTTGTGGAGGGTATTGCAGAGCGTGACCGATCGCCCGACTGTGGACCGACTCGAGTGCGAGTACTGCGGCTCGCAGGTTCCCGCACCGATCTATCGAGAGCACCTGTTGAAGGAGTGTCCGGGACGCTGACGGTGGTTGATAGGGGATTCTTTGCCGAACAATGACCGAGGCTCCCAGTTCGGACCGTCCGGATTGTCTGGCGTGGCGCGTGCTGTCGAGTTGGCTCGAGCGACAGTGAGGTCCGTTCGAGATACTGCGCGAGGGATGAGCGAACGACCGCAGGGAGTGAGCGAATCGGCTGTCAGAGTACACTCTGACAGGCCTTCGTTCGCGCTGCTCACGACGACCTCGCGCAGTATCGGGCGACGGCTCGCGCTTCGTTACGCTCGCCGTCGTCCGGCGCGCGCCACCGCAGCGTGGTCTCGGATCGGGCTGCGGAGCCCCAAAACAGGCTAAATGCGAGAGGTCACGGCGACGGATCGCGAAAAAGTAACGACCGCTACTTCTCCTCGACGTGACGAATCTCGCAGGCGATGCCGCGCGTGCTCTCGGCCATCTCGCGGCCGAACATCTCGGCGCGGCCGACGCCGAACGCCTTCGGCCCCTCGACGACGACCTCGTCGCCCACTCGAATCTCCTCGTCGGCGTCGACGACCCCCGGCGCGAGCACGCTGCCGTGGGGGACGAAGCCGTCGATCTCGACCCGTTTCGTGGGCGCCTCGCTGTCGACCCACATCCTGGCGCCCTCGAGCGTGAACGATAGCGTCCCGTACTGGGGGACCATCGTCGCCAGCTGGGTGTCCTCCCGGTCGCGAACCTGGATCTTCGGGTACCGACTCGTCGTCTGAATGTCGGAGAAGAGCTCGTCGCCCGCCCCGTCGCCGAGCAGATAGTCCGCGATGGCGCGGACGGTGTTGTGCTCGCGCTCGCGCTTGGAGTACTTGAGCTCTCCAGAGAGCGTCCGCTGGAGGTTCGCCAGCGACTCGGTGTCGGTCGGATGCTCCTCGACGGTGTAGGTGACGTCGAGGTCGAGTTCGTCCTCGACCCGTCCGACGATATCGCGGTAGCCCTCGTCGGGGACGTGGGCGATGATCTCCGGGTAGGAGTTGCGTTCGAGGTACCGTTCGAGGACGGTACTCACGAACCGTTTCTCGTCTTCGGACCAGCGACCCGTGACGACGGTGTCGTAGTGCTGGGCGGGGTAGGTCGTCTCGAGTTCCTGGGGGACGACGCCGATGGGGCTGGTCATCGAGACGAGGTGGCCCCGGAACTGAATGGCGTCGTGGAACTGGCGGTGGCTCTGGGACTCGCTGTAGGGTTTCGCCGCCGAGCAGGGCACCAACACGAGCGGATTGTCGAAGCGGTTACGGTACCGCGTCGTCACCCGATCGGCGTAGCGCTGGATCTCGACTCGCCGGAGGGTGTCCTCGGTCGCGGCGTCGATCTGTGCGTCCCGCAGGATCGGCGTGCGCTCCTCGAGGTAGCCCCACTGCGAGTCGAGTTCGCGCACGGCAGCGGTGAGCCACTGGTCCTGGCGGGCCTGGCCCTCGACGTAGTCCCGGAGCCGGCCGTCCCGGATCCGTCGGCGGACGATCCCCAGCTCCGCCTCGAGGGCGTTGACGTTGTGCTCGACGCAGTCCTCGCGGGTGAACTCCTCGCGCGGCTTTTGACAGGCGGGACAGGCACAGGGGAGTTCCTCCAGATCCTCGAGGAAGTAGGCGTCGTCCGTAGTGAGATATCGACCCTCGGTCCCCCGTACGACGGCGGCGGTCTCGTCGAAGATGTCGACGCCGGCGTAGGCGAGCACGGCGACGTTACGGGGTGTGGCGACCCCCGAGAAGTAGAGCGCGGTGTCCGTCGGAATCGCCTTGCGGGCCTCGACGACGGCCTCGACCAGCGCCGCGCCGTGGCCCGTGATCGACTGGACGTCCGAGACGGCGTAGGCGTCGGTGCCGTGGTCGTCGGCGTGGTCGCTCGAGACGACGGCGACGCTGGGGTAGTCGACGTCGGGGTAGTCGACGGCGAACGACTCTTTGACCTCGTCGGCGGTCCCCCCGGGGAAGCCGCGGTGGGGGAGGACGGTGAGACGGGAGTCGTCGCCCTCGGGCACCCCCCGATCGGCGCTCCACAGCGAGCCCGCGTCCTCGAGGACGTCGTCGACGAGGGCGGGGGTCGAACGCGGCTCCTCGAGGCGGAGCTCGCCCACGCGCGCGGCCCCGTCGCGTGCGTGTACTTCGAAGTAGTCGGTCATACCGCATCTCGCGGCGGCGCGCGAAAGAGGCTGTCGATAGCCGTCGACTACGGCTCCGACCGTAGAGCCGACCCCGCGTCCGAACCGTCGGGCCACAGCGCGACGAGCAGGTAGCAGGCGCCGAGGAGTCGGGTGAGCGGGACGACCCACGCCCTCGGCTCGATGTCGTCGGGGTTCTCGTAAGCCGTCGCGAGCGCGACGTTCAGAAACGCCCGCGGCTGCAACAGCGCCGGCAGCCCGAGAACGGCAAACAGGGGTTTGACGCCGGGCCACGCGGTCTCGCGGTTCCAAACGAGCCAGACGACGGCCAGTCCCTCGAGTCGAGCCAGCGGGAGCGTCCACGGCCGAAGTCGGCCGGCGTCCGGGTTCTCGAAGGCGAGGCGCTCCCCTCGGGCGACGATTCGATCGGGAGCGAGGATCTCGAGGACTGCGAACGCGAGGAGCAGCGGGCGAAGCATACCGCCCGCTACGCCGCCAGCGGTGAAAAACTCGACTCGGTTTCAGCCGGACCACGGATTCAACCCGGTCGAGCCCGTACTGATGCTATGTCGTCACCGCCGAACGGAGAGCCGAGCGGCGAGGTCGATCCGATCGACGACGATCGGATCGTCGAGGCGATCCGTGCCGCGCCCAAGCCCGTCGTCAACACCACCTATCTCGCCGGGGAGTTCGACGTCACCCCCGGAGAGCTGGTCCCCCGGCTGGAATCGCTGGTCGAAGCCGGCCGGCTCGAGAGCCACGAGGTCGTCGGTGAGGGCTACCTCTGGTGGCTCTCGCTCGAGGAGGAACTCGGGGAGTGATCAGGCCCGCTCGAGGAAGGTCGCAGTCGCGGAGGTGTGGCCGCGATTGAACGAGAGGATCGTGATCTCGATAACGTCTCGTTCCTCGAGATCGTCGGGCAGGTCCTCGACGAAGACGACGAACCCCTCGATCCTGCAGACGGCCTGGCGCGTCCCGGAGTGATGTGTCGTAAATTCCTCGATGGCGACCGTGCGGGTGTCGCCGATCTCGACCGGCGGTTCGCGTTGCTGGGCCGCCCGATGGCGCGCTGCGGATTCTCGTCGTTCGCTGCCGGCGGAACGAACGCGGTCGATCAGCCACGCGACGAAAAACACCCCGACGATTCCGCCCAGAACGAGCGACGCGGCCCCGAGCATACCGCTACTGGGTTGTCCTCTCCCCTTTGCTGTTCTGGTCCGTGTCGGAGGCTGCTCCCGAAGAGCCGCGCTGTGATCGTTGTTTGGCTGCAGTAGCGACTGCGCAAACGAACCCGCAAACGAGGTCTTCAGCCATCCTCTCCGAACAGATCGACGAGATCGACGTCATCCGGTATCCGCTCGAGCACGTCCGCCGGCCATCCCTGGTGTCCGAGTGCGAACTCGGTCTCGGGATTGCACTCGACCAGGCGAGCGACGCCGTCGGCGGCGGCCTCGAGCGCGCCGCGGTCGGTTCGCTCGGGGACTTCGGCGGTGAGCGGGTAGCTCTTCGAGAGCGCCCGCGGGAAGGGGCCAAACGGCGGCTGGACCCGCCAGGAGTCGTCGTAGCGCTCGCTGTCCGAGTCGCCCTCAGTGAGAAACAGCGAGTCGGGTACCGAGAGCCGGTCGAGGCGTTGGTGGTGGCGCAGCACCTCGGGTCGGCGGGCGCTCTCGTGGGAGGTGTAGAAGAAGGCGCCCTTCGAGACCGGATCCGAGCGCTCGAGCTGGTCGGCGTGGTCGAGCAGCGTGCGGTAGCCGTCGAGCATCGTCGGGTGGGCCCGGGCGCGCTGTTCGACCAGCTCGAGTAGCTTTCCGGCGCGGATCGCCTGCTTGATCCGGCGGATCTCCTCGAAGGTGACGTGGAGGTTGTGGGCGGCGAGCTCCTCCTCGCGCTCCCGGTCGGGCAGCGCTCGTAACTCGTCGGGCGAGTGGGCGACACAGACCGGACACGAACACGGCATGTAGTCGAGGTCCTCGAGATGGCGAGTACCCCGAACCGTCAGGTAGCGGTCGTCGCGGGCGTAGAGCGCGTAGGCCGCGGAATCGAACAGGTCACAGCCCATCGCGACGGCCAGCGCGAACATCATGGGGTGGCCAGCACCGAAGAGGTGGACGGGTGCGTCGGCCCCGAGCCCGCGTTTCGCGCCCGCAACGGCGTCGATCATGTCGTCGTAGCGGTAGTCGTTCATCAGGGGGACGACCGCGCCGACGGGGAAGACGTCGAGGTCGGTTCCGGCCGCGTGTCGGCCCGCGTCCTCACGAAGGTCGGGATAGGTCGATCCCTGGACGGGCGCGTTGACGAGCATTTCGCCCGTATCGACGGTCTCGGCGATCTCGAGGCGTTCCTGCGTGGTCGCGAGTTCGTCCTCGGCCTGCTCGCGGGAGACGTCCGGCGGGGTCGGGATGTCGACTGGGGTGGCGATGTCCGAGCCGATCCGGTACTGGAAGTCGAGGATCTCCTCGGTGGTGACGTCGATCTCGCCGTACTCCGCGAGCTGGAAGGAGCCGGAGTCGGTCATGATCGCGCCTGGGAAGTCGAGCAGCTCGTGGAGTCCGTCCTCGAGGGCGGCCTCTCGGACGTCCTCGGTGCCGTAGATAATGTAGGAGTTGGTGATGAGAATCTCGGCGCCGAACTCCTCGGCGAGCCGACGGGGGGAGATCGTGTCCAGATTCGGGTTGATCACCGGCAACAGCGCCGGCGTCTCGACGGTCACGTCCGCTCGCGGAACGGTGAGTTCGCCGATACGGCCGCCGGCGTCGGCGTCCCGGAGTTCGAAGCACTCGCGCATCGACCGTGTGTTGGCGAGGGCGTCGGTAAACGTTCCGTTCTCCTGCGGTGGCTCCGTCCGCCGATCCGGAGGCGATCGCTCCCGTCGTGTCGTCGTCGTGTCGCCGTCGATTACGGTCACGGGAAACGAGACGAGGAACAAGAGGTTAGCGACGGTTACACGGTTCTAACTGATCTTTTCTCGACGATAATGGCGTAACAGTCGTCTCGTTTTACTCTCCGGCTGGGTGTAGCGTGGCCCGCATGGTTTCACGATCGCAACAACTCGGCGTCGTCCTCGTTGCACTGCTGGTCGCTCTCTCGGGGGGTCCTGCCCTCGCCGGAGCGTCCACAGCCGCGAGCGATGATGCCGGAGACATGAGCGCAACACTCGAGAACGTCCAGGTCGAGAGCCTCGAACTCGACAGCGTCACGGTCGAAGACGCTACCATCGAGGAGCTGAACGTCGAGGAGTTCGACGCCGATACGCAAGAACTCCAGGACGCACTCGACGAGAACGCCGACGCCGCTGACGAGGACGAGGCGGCTGACGACGAAGAGAACGCAGCTGAGGACGAAGAGAACGGCGTCGATGACGAGGAGAACGGCGTCGATGACGAAGAGAACGGCGTCGATGACGAAGAGAACGCCGATGACGAAGACGAGATGAACGACGATGACGCCGACGAGGTGACCCTCACCGACATCGAACTCGAGTCGCTCGAGCTCGAGGACGTCTCGGTCGACGATCTCGAACTCGACGAGGACGAGATGAACGACGTCGACGAGGAGGACAACGGCGTCGATGACGAGGAGGCCGACGAAGCTGACGACGAGGAGAACGATGATAACGGCCTCCTGAACGACGACAACGACGAGGCCGAGGAGAACGATGACGGCCTGCTCGAGGACGACAACGACGAGGCCGAAGAGAACGGCCAGGATCTGATCGACGAGGAGGCTGACGAGCTCACGATCCAGACCCTGACCATCGAGACGATGGACGTCGAGCAGCTCACTATCGACGAGCTGACCGTCGATGACGACGAGATGAACGACGACGAGGAAATGGATGACGAGGACGCCGCTGAAGACGAAGAGAACGGCGTCGACGACGAGGAGAACGCCGACGACGAGATGAACGACGACGAGGCCGAGGACGAGGAGAACGCCGACGAGGAAATGGATGACGAGGACGCACCTGAGGACGACGAAACGACCCAGGAGATCGACGAGCTCACCATCGAACAGTTCGACGTCGAGGAGATGACCATCGACTCGATGACCGCCATGTCGGTCGAGGAAGCTGACGCCGAGGACGCGCCTGACGACGAGGAGAACGCGAACGACGAGATGAACGACGACGAGGAGATGGAGGACGACGCGGCTGAGGACGACGAGATGGACGACGAGGACGCCGATGAGACCGACACCGCCGAGGAGACGGTCAGCCAGGCGTCCGCATCGTCGATCTCGATCGGTGACGCGACCGTCGACACGCTGACGCTCGGCGACGCCGCGGAGCTCGAGGCGATCGACGACGACGAGGAGAACGACAACGGACTGCTCGATGACGATGACGACGAGGAGGAGAACGACGACGGTCTCCCCTCGATCGCCACGCTGAGCTAACCGGTTTGTACGCGAGATCGACCGGTTCCGGTCGGTCGGCGGTGCCGACCGCGGACTGACCGCGATTTCTTTTCGATGCCGTGAGTAAACGTCCTGTTCTCGCGGAGTACTACTGCCCGTCGCGTTCGGATTGTCGAGGAGCTGACGTATCCGGTTTCGATCGCAAGCTGCCGCCGATCCGGTCGGAGTGAACGACCGATTAGGACGACGGGGTCGGGCGCTAATTCGGGCTTGTCTCGAGCACGACACCGTAACAGTCGGCTCGTTTTAGCTCGGCTACCGACCACGGTCGGCTCGCATGGTTTCAAACGTACAGAAACTCGGCGTCGTGTTCGTCGCACTGCTGGTCGCGCTCTCGGGGGGTCCCGCCCTCGCCGGCGCGTCAGCGGGCGCGAGCGACGACGCCGGAGACGTGAGCGCGACGCTCGAGAACGTCCAGGTCGAAACCCTCGACCTCGAGGAAGTGACGATCGAGGACGCGACGATCGAGGAACTGAACGTCGACGAACTCGAGGCCGACACGCAGGACCTCGAGGAGGAACTCGACGAGAACGGCGAAGAGAACCAGGAGGAGGACCAAGCGGAAGAGAACCAGGAGGACGATGACGCTGCCGACACCGAGACCGCCCAGGACGTGACGATCTCGGACATCCAGCTCGAGTCGCTGACCCTCGAGGACGTCTCGATCGACAACCTCGAGCTCGACGAGGAGGAGATGATGGACGATGACGAGATGATGGACGATGACGAGATGATGGACGATGACGAGATGATGGACGACGACGAGATGATGGACGACGACGAGATGATGGACGATGACGAGATGATGGACGACGAGGAAACCGAGGAAGCCGACGAGGAGAACGACCTCGCGGATGACGAGACGGACGAGGAAATGAACGATGACGACGCCGCGGACGACGAGGCACCCGAGAACGGTCAGGATCTGATCGACGAGGACGCGAGCGAACTCACGATCCAGACTCTAACTATCGAGACGATGGACGTCGAACAGATGACGATCGACGAGCTGACCGTCGAGGACGGCGGCCTCCTCGACGATATCGGTGACTGGTTCGACGGGATCTTCGGCGACGACGAGGAGAACGACGCGGCTGACGAGGACGAGAACGACGACGCCGAGGACGCCACCGAAGACGAGGACGACGCGGCCGACGAGGAGAACGACGCGGCCGACGAGGAGGATGCTGCCGAGGACGAGAACGGCGAAACCCAGGAGATCGAGGAGCTCACCATCGAGCAGTTCGACGTCGAGGAGGTCACCTTCGACTCGATGACGATCGAGTCGCTCGAGGAAGCCGACGAGGAGAACCACGCGGCTGACGAGGACGAGAACGCTGCCGAGGACGAGGAGGTCGATGCGACCGATGAGGAGGAGAACGACGAGGCCACGACCGAAACGGTCTCCCAGGCCTCCGCCTCCATGATCTCGGTCACCGACGCCAACGCCGACACCGTCACGCTCGGGGACGCCCAGGACCTCGAGGAAGTGACCGACGACGAGGCCGACGAAGAGACCGACGACGAGGAGAACGACCTCGAGGACGACGAGGACGAAACGCCCTCGATCGCAGTCCTGCGCTGAACGGTCCGCTCGAGCGATCGAGCCGAATCACCGGTCGCGACCGTTCGCGGCCGTCTCTTCGTAGCGAACCAGGCGACCCGCACCGCTTCGCGAGCAACCTACTCGTCCGCCTCGAACAGTCGGTAGTACGACAGCGCCAGCACCGTCCTGCCGTCGCGGATCTCCCCGGTACGGACCGCCTCCGTGAGCTCCTCGAGGGTCGTCTCGGTCGGGCGGATGCTCTCGTTGTGATCGAGGCGCTGCTCGGCGGAGGGACGACAGCCGTAGGCGACGAAAAAGTGCATGACGGAGTCGGCGATCCCGTTTGCCGGTTCGACCGTCGCGAGCGGCTCGAGTCGCTCGGCCTCGTGACCGGTCTCCTCGGCCAGTTCGCGCCTGGCCGCGGCCTCGAGGTCGTCGTCGTCGGGTTCGGTGCCGCCGACGGGGAGCCCGCGGTTGATCCGCGAGACCGCCTGGCGCCACTCCTCGATGCAGACGACGTCGCCGTCGGGCGTAAACGGCAGGACGCAGACGCTCGCCGGCTCCGAGACGTAGTCGAACTCGGTTTCGGTCTCGTCCGGAAGCCGGACGGTTTCGGTGATCACGTCGAACCCCGGACAGGAGTACGACGTCCGTTTCTCGAGGGTTTCCCAGGCGAGCGGATCGGTCGGCATAACGCCGGCTACGGTTCTCGACGTAAAAAACGCCCCGTCACGGATCCGAACCGCGATCGAGTAGCGGGAGGTCGAATCGACTATGCAGTGCGTTCCGCTCGGGCCGGCGAACGTACCTGCTCTATAACAAAGCCACAGATCGCTGAAGGTCGCCATTCAGAGGATACTCCATGGACGAACTAACCGGGTTCCAGCGCGACTTGCTGTACGTCATCGCGGGCAAGGACCGACCGTCGGGGCAGGAAATCCTCGACGATATCAACCAGTACATCGATCAGCCGGTCACGCACGGCCGGCTGTATCCGAATCTCGACGCGCTCGTCGAGAAGGAACTCATCGAGAAGGGCCAGCTCGACCGACGGACGAACTACTATGCGCTGACGCCGAAAGGTCGACGCGAACTCCAGCAGCGCCAGGAGTGGGTCAGTCGCTACGTCGACGTCTGAGGGCGCTTCGTTCGTTCCGTCACCCGTCGGAGAGCGACGGCCTCGAGCGACTGGTCAGCGACGGCATCCCTGCTCCGAGGGCGGAACCGGTTGCCTGCGGTCGGCCGCCCGAGCACGGACGCGGGCACTGTTCGCAGCCGACACCGGCGGAGCTCCAGGATCGTCCTCGAACGAGCGAAGAACGGAGAGCCTACAGCCGGGCGCTCTCACCGTAGGCAGAGCCTACGGCGTTGTCTCGAAGGAGACGCGGGAGAGGTCCGCCTCGAGGTCGGCGACGTCCTCGTTGAACGAGCGGACGAAGGCGCCGACGTCGTCGACGAGCCGACGAACCTCGGGAGCCGGCGCGGGGCCGTACTGCGAGAGCAGGTAGGTGCCGTCCGACCCGCCGACCCGCAGGTACGAAACGGCGTCACCGTCCCACTTCAGCTCCCAGCGGGTACCCGACACCGTCGTTCGGTAGGTGCCGTACTCCCCGTCGTAGCGGTGGAGCTCCTGGGCCATCGCGGTCGCGACCTCCCGGATCCGCTCGAGGATGCGGTCGCGCTCGGCGGCCAGCTCCGCCGCGCTGGCGACTGCGGGAAACTCCGTCGCCGCGTCGTCGAACAGCCCCTCGAACGACTCGATGTGGTCGTTGAAGACATCGACGAACGCGTCGTAGTCGTCGAGGGCCTGCTCGAGCGGGCCCGGCTCGGGCGGCTGCTTGCTCGAGACGACGTAGATCTCGGAACCCGAACTCGGCTCGTATCGCAGGTACTGGACGTCGCCGGCTTCGTACTTGAGCGTCCAGTCCCCGTCGGCGGTCTCGAAGGTACGCTGGCCGTAGTCCCCGCCCTGCAGAACCGCCAGCTCGCGGGCCATCTCGCCGGCGTGGGCTCGTACGCGGGCTGCAACCTCGTCACGTCGCGAAGCGACGTCGTCCGCGGGGGCGACGTCGCTGTCGAGTCCGTCAGTCATCGTCCGTTCGAGGCGCTCGAGTCCAGTAACGGTTTGGATTCGGAGTAGCTACTGCCGTCGCTCGAGTGGCTTCGGGACCGCGAGAAACCGCCTCGAGGCGGCGTCGCGGGATTACTCCTCGTCGTCCTCGTCGGCTTCCTGCCCGTTTCCGGTACCCTCCTCGGCTTCGGCCTGGTCGTCCTCGCCGCCGTCGATTCCGCCCTCCTCGTCCTCTTCGGTGGGATCCTCGGGGGCGCCGTCCTCGTCCTCGGTGTCGCCGCAGCCGGCGATAACCGCGGTCGCCATCGTCGCGCCGCCGACCTGCAGCAGCCGTCGTCGGGTCTGGTTCATATCCCTACATCTCGTTCGACCGGCATACGCCACCCCCCGGCATTCGCGTGGTCGAACGCTCGAAGGAGCCCGCCAGTGAGAGACAGTACCAAGAAGTCGGCGAGCATGTCCCGAACCATGGTTCCGATTCCCGAGGAGTACCACGATCTGTTCGAGAAGCCGACGTTCGCTCACGTCGGGACGCTAACCGCCGACGGCGCTCCCCACATCACACCGGTCTGGATCGACTACGATCCCGAGGCGGAGCGACTGCTGGTCAACACGGAGCGTGGTCGCCAGAAAGAGCGCAACGTGCGAGCGAACCCCGCCGTCGGGGTCAGCATGACCGACCCGGATGATCCGTACCGGTACCTGTCGGTCGTCGGCGAGGTCGAGGAGCTGCGGACGGAGGGGGCTCGAGCCCACATCGACGAGCTTTCGCGGCGATATCTGAACGTCGAGGAGTATCCGAACCCGGTCGAAACCGAACGAGTGGTGATGGTGGTTCGAGCCGAGAGAGTGCTGTAGGTGGTACTCGAGCAGCAGTCGTGTCTGACCGACCAGCAGCACGCGCTACCAGAACGTGGACCGTCTGAGAATTCGCTACGGAGACGCGGTTTTTTCGTAGCACACTCGCGATGCTCACGAACGTAACGTACGACGGCCGACGAGCATTCAAGCCGTCTCTGCGGGCTCCCGGTCGTTTCGCCGAGTGGAGTCCTTTTCGGCTTCTTCGAGCGGGGTCGACGTCGTCGGCTCTCGGGTACGGAATCCTCGGTCCCACGTACGTGCCGCTAAGGGGTAACAGGTGCCGGAGAGGTGGACCGACGCGAATTCGAATCACGCGAGAGCCTGCGGCTCTCGTTCGCTTCGCTCACGAGAACGCGGTTACGGCCACCCGGAGGCCGTCGCTATCGGACGAAATTGCGGGAGAAGTGGGCCGGCGCGAATTCGAATCGCGGTTACGGCCACCCGAAGGCCGAAGGATACCAAGCTACCCCACCGGCCCGCAGATAGAGTGTGGACAGCCGATCGTTTAACCCTTCCGAAAGCGAGTCTCGAGCCGGCTGCCGAGTGGTCTCGACCGTCGGTACTAGCCTCGAGTTCCGGCACCTTCTGCCCGGCTCGAGTGGAGTGACGACTGTTAACTACCACCGAAACTGTGGTGCTTGTTAGCAACCATCTCCTAACAACCACCTAAACGCGCTCGTAGCCGTCGGTGTCGAGGAAGTGGTGGGCCACCGTGATCGCCTGGTCGGCGTGGAGGAGTTCCGGACCCAGCCGCAGTCGTCGGTCGGCCGCGTCCTCGAGCAGCGCCGCCTCCTCGGGCGTGAAATCCTGGTGGTCCGAGAGCACGAAGATCGGATTCTCGAGCGTTCCCGCTTCGGTAACGGGTTCGCCGTCCTCGTGGAGCTGGACGACGGTGCCCTCGTCGGCGACGGTCTCGAGGGTCGCCTCGAACCCGCGGCGGTAGAGTTCGACGCCGGGGCTGGGTTCGGCAGGCATCGCGCCGATGGCTTCCTCGCGGTGTTCGAGGGCCTTCCGGACCAGCGCGGCGGTGCTTCGCTCGTCGGGGTTCAGCCGTCGAAGCTCGCTTCCGTCGAAGGTGATCGTGAACTCGTCGCCCGCGACGAGGTGGACTCGGACGTCCTCGCGGATCCCGTGGGAGGTGACGAACGCCGACGTTATCGACCGACAGAGCGCGTCGAGCCGACCGGCTCCGCCCGCGAGGTCGTCCAGCGAGAACGACGGCTCGGTCGGGATCTCGTGACCGATGAGTACGAACTGGCGCATACCTGAGCGACGCCGACGGCGGGGATAGGGGCGACGGTTTCTGATCGCGCTCGGTCGAAACGAGTTCCGTGTTATCTTTCCGCGCACGTTAATTTCATTTAGTCTTACGTTGCATACACAGGGCGAACGGTTTCACGTCAGTCGGGTGGCAGTAGTGAGTAGTATGTCGAAACCACAGTCCACCGCCGGGCAACGACGGAACGTGCTCGTCATCCTCGAGGGGCGGCCCTGTCCGGTCTGTGCGGACGGCGAACTCGAACGCGAGGAGTACAAGGACAACGCGGCCGCGGTCTGTGACGACTGCGGCACGCCCCAGGCACAGGTCTGGCAGCCCTCGGAGTAAAAGGAGCGTCAGCGGGGGTCGACCGGTCACCGGGTTCGTGAGCCGTCGTAGCCGTGTCCGACGATCAGGGCGAGCGCGTGAACGGCGAGCAGGCCGAACAGCAGCGTCAGCGCTTGCACCGAATCGATGCCGGCGACGAACACCGGCAGGTAGACGACCGGGAGGAGGGTCCCGATCCAGAACCCGATTGCGGTGACGGTGCTCCAGGCGTACATGGCTCAGCGCATCGACTCGAGCCTGACGAACGCGTCGTCGTAGGCCGCGATCCAGTTGGTCATCAGCTCCATCTCGGTCGCGTTCCGTGGAAACATCGCACACTCGTTAGGGCCGTCGTTGTTCTGGATCGTGACACTGTCGAGTTCGAGACTCGAGTCTCGGGAGGGAACCGGTTCGGCATCGGGGTCGGTTGTGTTCGTGTTTGTCATAGGGAACAGGCGGCCATCGCGCCAACCACGACTACGCCGAAGCCCACTATTGTTATCGAGGATTTAACTGATCGAGCTGTCGCGGTAGCGTTCCTCTCTGACGCCTTTCAGGTTCCTTAATCAGTTGTAAAAGAATGTATCTGAAGTGAGAATATACCGTATCGTTACCGATAGTTTTCGCTGCCGGCAACCGGTATCGTCGACCGTACGGACTCCGTTCGGTTCGATACCTGTCTCTCTCAGTCGTCGGTCGGTCGGACGCCGAGAGTCAGATCGACGGTTTGGACCTCGCCGTCACGACGCAGTTCGACCGCGACGGTGTCGCCGGGGCTGGTCTCGAGCGCGAGGACCGTCGAGAGCGCGTGGCGGTCCGGGATCGGTTCCCCGTCGATCGAGAGGATGACGTCGCCGCCGACCGGAACGGGTTCGCCGCCGCGCTCGACGGTTCGCTCCGCCCCCCGGAGGGCGCCGAGTGCGGGCTCCTGAAGCGTCTCGGTGACGATGACGCCCGTCGCCTCCTCGAGGTCGTTCTCCTCGGCGATCAGTCGGTCGACGGTCGCGAGCGCAATCCCGAGGAACGGGTGGTCGTACTCGCCGTCCTCGATGAGCGCGGGGACGACCCGTCGGGAGAGCGCGGCCGAGATCGCAAAACCGATGTTGTCGCCGCCGCCGGCGTTGACGACGCCGACGACGCTCCCGTCGAGGTCGACCAGCGGCCCGCCGCTGTTACCGGGGTTGACCGCCGCGTCGGTCTGGACGGCGTTCGAGAACGCGAAGTCGCCGTGGGGGGCCGGAACGGTTCGATCGACCCCGCTGACGATCCCCGACGACATCGACCCCTCGAGGCCGTAGGGGTTGCCAATCGCGAGCACCTCCTGGCCGACGACGGGCCGCTCCTCGGCCAGCCCCAGCGGGGCCGCGCCGTCGGGAACGTGGTCGGCCTCGAGAACCGCGAGATCGCTGTGGCGGTCGCTGCCCAGCAGTCGGGTGCCCGACCAGTCGCCGTTGATGTACTGGAGGTCGACTTCCTCCGCGCCGGCGACGACGTGTTCGTTCGTGACGATGTACTCGCCGTCGACGACGAACCCTGACCCCTGGCCCCGACCCTCCTCCTCGGTATAGGGATCCTCGATCCCGAACGCACGGATCTGGGTCACCGAGTCGATGATCGTCTCGTAGACGTCGGTGTAGGTCGACCCGTCCGCGCGGTTCTCCCGATCGATCCCGCTCGAGGAGTCCCCCTCGATCGAGCTCTCGGTCCGCGGTTCGGCACAGCCGGCGACCAGGCCGGCGAGTCCGACGCCCGCACCCGCGAGAACGTCGCGACGGCTCGGTCGATACTGATCCATACCGACGGGTTGTACCGGACGTATTTGAACCTCGTGGGACAGTCCGCCACGGTGATCAGCCGCGGGCATCGAATGGAAAACGTGTTACCCGCGGCTACCCGAGTGGGCGAACATGAGTACCGAGGACGCCCGTGCGCTGCTCGCGACGGGATCGGTCTGTGACTCCTGTCTCGGCCGGCCGTTCGCCGAGCGGAGCTTCGGGCTGACCAACGCCGAGCGGGGCCGGGCGCTGCGGACGACGATCGCGATCGAGGACGACGACGATTTCGAGCCCGTCGATCCCGATGCGTGCTGGGTCTGCGAGGGGTACTGTGGAACCTTCGACGCGATCGCGGAGACGATCGTCGCCGAACTCGAGGGAGTCGACTTCGCGACCTACCAGGTCGGCACCCGGGTTCCGCCGCTGGTCGAGGAGAACGAACGGCTGTTCCGCGAGGACGCGGGTCTCGAGCCCGACGTCGGCGAGTCGATGAAACGCGAGATGAACCGCGAGGTCGGTCGCCGCGTCGGATCGAAGACGGGCGCCGAGGTCGACTTCGACCGCCCGGACGTGCTCGCGGTCATCGACCTCGAGGCGTTCGACCCCCTCGAGTTCGACGCGGACGACGCCGTCACGAGCCACGCGGTCGACGTCCAGATCAATCCGGCGTTCGTCTACGGCCGTTACCGCAAGCTCGAGCGGGATATCCCCCAGACGGAGTGGCCCTGTCGCGAGTGTGGCGGCAGCGGGATCCAGCTGGGCGACGACGGCGAGGAGCCCTGTGACTACTGCGGCGGCTCGGGCTACATGTACGACACCAGCGTCGAACAGGTCGTCCGCCCCCACGTCGTCGACGCGATGGACGGCGAGGAGGGCACCTTTCACGGCGCGGGCCGCGAGGACGTCGACGCCCGGATGCTCGAGGAGGGACGCCCGTTCGTCCTCGAGGTCAAGCGACCGAAGCGTCGCGATCCCGATCCCACCGAACTCGAACGCGAGATCAACGACGCGGCCGAGGGGAGTGTGGAGGTCGAGGAGCTCCGGCTCGCGACCTACGAGATGGTCGAGCGCGTCAAGGAACACGACGCGAGCAAGCGCTACCGCGCGGACGTCGAATTTTCCGAACCAGTCGACCAGGCCGACTTCGAGACCGCGCTCGAGGAGCTCTCGGGCACCACCGTCGAGCAGTACACGCCCCAGCGGGTCGACCACCGTCGCGCGGGGCTGACTCGCGAGCGAACCGTCTACGAGATCGACGGCGAGCTCGACCCCGACGATCCGACCCGCGGCGAGGTTCGTCTCCACGGCGCCGGCGGTCTCTACGTGAAGGAACTCATCAGTAGCGACGAGGGCCGAACCGAGCCCAGTTTGGCCGGCCTGCTCGAGACCGACGCCGACGTGTCGGCGCTGGACGTCACCGGCGTCGAGGGCGAGGACGAACCGTTCGAGCTCGAGGCGTTCTTCCGGGACGAGCCGGCGGCGAAAACGAGGAGCGACGCCGACGGAGACGCGGACTGAGCACGGAGAGCCGTTTCGATCCGTCTCGGTTCGTCGAAGCGATGGATTATCGAACGTCCTCCGTGAGGGTGCCCTCGCGCTCCTCGGTCGGTCGAGTCGTCGGTTCAGCATAATTCGAGGTGGAGCCTCCGACCTCAAGGAACGAACGTAGTGAGTGAGTAGGTCGGAGAGGAAACCGACAAAGACCGACGAGGCCACATGATGACAGCCATCCGACCCCCGAATATATAGATACCGTCCGGTAGTAATCTGAAGTATGGAGGTGCGTCGAACCGCACCGGTCAAACTCACCGTTCCGGATGAGCGCCGCGACGACCTCCACGAAACCGCCGAGCAGTTCCTCTACTGTGCGAACCGTGCTGCCGAGTTCTGCTGGGACGATAGCTCCTACACGGACTGTATCACTGCGAACTCAACCGCACGAGACGTACTCTACACGGAGCTCCGGGAAGAAACTGATCTCACCGCCAACCTCGTTCAAGAGGCCATTAGACGTGCTGTTCAAGCGGCGAAAGGGTGCGTCGAACGGTGGAAGCAGGGCAAGCGAGTGAGTCAACCGGAGTTCACCTCATGGAGCATGGTCTATGACAAACGGAGTGCAACGTTCTACCGGAACAAAGTCTCGCTTTCGACGGTTAACGGTCGCATTGAGTGTGACTTCGAGCTCCCGGCAGATAGTCCAACACCCTACGAACAGTACGTGCTCTCTGAGGAGTACGAGTTCCGAGCAAGTACACTCCAATACGACAAAGCGACCGACGAGTTCTACTTCCACATCACCACCCGGAAGCACGATAGCGATTCTGCCGACGAGTCCGAGGTTTCGGAAGATACCGAGCCAAACAGTTCTCGGTATCGACCTCGGCGTTAACGGTCTCGCAGTGGCTTCAACCGGCACGTTCTGGCAAGGAAACGACTACGATCATTGGTGCCGTGAGTTCGAGAAACGACGGGGCGAGATGCAACAGCGCGGCACGCAAGCTGCACACAACGCCTTGCTCCGACTTGGCAAGCGAGAGGAAGCATGGCGGAAACAGTACATTCACACCATCGCTAACGAGATCGTCACGGAGGCCGTCGAACACGATTGTGGCGTGATCGTTTTCGAGGAGTTGACCGATATTCGAGAGCGACTTCCGCAGGCGAAGTGGCACCATATCTGGGCGTTCCGACTTCTATTCGAGTACGTCTCCTACAAGGCCCCGGAACGCGGTATCTTGGTGGAACAGGTCAAGCCGAACCACACGTCTCAACGCTGTTCTCGGACGGACTGCGGATTCACGCACAAGGACAACCGCCACGGAAAACAGTTTGAATGCCAGAAGTGCGGGTACGAAGTGAACGCGGACTACAATGCAGCGAAGAACATCGGGCTACGATACGCTCGAAAACGACAACATAGACTCTGTTCCTCGCCCAAGCCGGGGAGCGGAGACGCACCAGTAGACGTGCGTTTGAATGGTGGGACGTTGAACGGTGAGTGTTACCAGCCTATTGCTGGCGACTGATTGCCGGGAGTCCACATCAAAGCCCCACCCTCAACGAGCGACCCTCGTATGGGGTGAGCGAAGTAGGGTGAGGTAGTTTACTGTCGGTCCTGTCATCAACACGCGTACGTTCATCCGATGGCGGGTCGTTCGAACCAGGACTCGACTCCGCTAGCGCGTTCGCATCGAGGAGGGTTTGCACTCTGCGTTCGAACGTCGCCTCGTCGATATCGTCGGACGCATATCGTCGTTTCAGCACCTCGAATGCGTCGTTTTCGGCGTTCGTCTCCTCGGTATCGGCGTCGAGTCGGTCAGCGGTCTCCGCTCCCCACCACCGCTCGACCGTCTCGGAATCGCCGAACAGCAACACGAGCATCGGGACGGCGAGCAACCCGAGAATGCCGGCCGCGAGGAGCGCCGTGCTGCCGAGAAGGCCACCGACGATCAACACGCCGAGTGCGGGAAAGGCGAGGATCGCGGGATACAGTTTGATCCGTTCGACGGGATCGATACCGCTCATACCATCGCTAACGACGACTCGGCCCAAAAAGCTGTAGATCGGGCAACACGTCCCGCTCGAGCGCGGCGCAATCGCCTGCGGGAGCGTGAGGCCCGGGCCAGCCCGATCGCGGCCGCCGAGAAACGACTCACTTACCCTTCGGACTGGCCCTCGATTCCCGGATCGTGTGTCTCGTACCACGCCAGTACCTGCTCGAGGCGGTGGATCGCACGGTCGGGATCGCCGATGTTGTGGTGCTCGTCGGGGTAGACGATCAGTTTCGCGTCGACTCCCTGCTTGCGTGCGGCGGTGTAGAGCTGTTCGGACTGCGACGGTGGACAGCGCCAGTCCTCGCCACCCGCCGTCACGAGCAGCGGCGTGTCGATCTCGCCGGCGTCGAGGATGGCCGAGGCAGCGTCGTAGCCCTCCGGGTTCTCCCAGGGGAGGCCGAAGTCGGCCTCCATCCAGTTGTGCGAGTCGCCGGTTCCGAAGTCCGCGCGCAGGTCGTAGATGCCGTGTTCCGGCGCGGCCGCGGCGAACAGGTTCGTCTGCGTGACGAGGAACCCCTGGGCGATGCCGCCGTAGGAGAAGCCGTAGCCGAAAACACGGTCGCGATCGGCCCAGCCCCGATCGACGAGCTCCTCGACCCCCGCGACGATGTCGTCGACCTCAGCGGTGCCCCAACGGCCGCGCAACACGTCGGCGAACTCCCGCCCGCGGGAGGTGCCGCCGCGGTAGTTCGGCCGGAGAACGACGTAGCCGCGACTCGTCAGCGCCGCGTGGGCGAAGCTGAACACCGGCTCGTCGTAGGACAGGGGACCGCCGTGGATCGCCACCACGAGCGGGTGGGGGCCGTCCTCGAGGTCGATCGCCGGGTCGTGGTAGACGATGCCGTCGATGGTCCAGCCGTCGGACTCCCACTCGACGCGGCGGGCCTCCGGCATCGGGTACGAGTCGGTGAGGTCCGCGTTGACCGCGGAAAGCCGCCGGAGCGACTCGGGTTCCTCGCTCGCCTCGAGGTCGTCGACTGCGACCGCGTGGACGTCCGTCCCCGCCTGGGGGTGTGAGAACACGAGCGCGGCCGTCGAGCCGTCGTCGGCGACGTCGAACGCGAGGATCGCCCGGTCGTCGCCCTGGGCCTCGAAGGTTCGTTCGACCGTGCCGTCGATCCCGGCGTGAACGAGCCGCGTCCGGGACTCGTCGCCGACGAGGACGTACGCCGCGTCGTCGACCCAGTTGATCGTCGCCCCGCGGGCGACGCCCCTGTCGAGATCGGCCGTTAACGACCGCGGTTCCTCGCCGTCGTGGTAGTAGAACTCGTCGGGCTTCGTCCAGTCCTCCGGATCGCGGACGACGAACCCGAGCGTTCCGTCCTCGCGCCAGGACGGCCGCGTGCACTGCCACTCGCCGTCGGTCAGTCGCCGCAGGTCCGAGCCGTCGGGGGAAATCGTGTACACGTCCCGAACCAGCGTGTCGTCGGGTCGCTCGAGTCGACACGACGTGAAGACGATGCGGTCGGTCGGCCCCCAGCGGGGCTCCATCCCCGTGACGTCCTGGAACGCGCCGCCGCCGTAGGCGTCGTCGAGGCGCTCGGTCTCGCCCGACTCGAGGTCGACGACGAACAGGTAGCTCGTCACGTCGTCGGTCCAGCCGGTCCCGTCGACCTTGTGCTGGAGGCGCGTCGTCTCGATCGGTCCGCCCTCGCGCACCTGTTCGAGGTACTCCCGCTCGTTGTCGGTCGGATCTCGTGCGGCGATCACGAGCCGATCGCCGTCCGGGCTCCAGTCGAACTCCGCGACGCCCTCCTCGCGGTCGGTCACCTGCCGGGCGTCCCCGCCCCGAGCGAGGTCGAACAGCCACACCTGCGGTTTCGGTTCGTCGTCGGCTTCGGACCCGTTCGCAGCGTCCGTTGCGTCGGCGTCTTCGTCCCCGTCCGCCACACTCGAGTCGTCTCCCTCGTCCCCCCGGTCCTGCCACCCGACTCGCTGCCCGACGTCCGCCTCCCGCGCGGCGAGAAACGCGAGTTCGTCTCCCGACGGGCTCCAGGCCGGACTCGAGGCGCCGGCGACGGTCGTCAGCCGGTGTGGCTCCCTCGCGCCGTCCGTCGGGACGACGAACAGCGAGGCGACGGCCTCGTCGGCGTCCTGTTCGTACTCGGTCGCGGTGAACGCGACCCGATCGCCGTCGGGCGAGACCGCGACGTCGGTGATCTCCGTGAGGTCGTAGAACGCTTCCAGCGGAAGCTCGGATCGTTCGGTCACGCCAACTACGTTTCATCGACCTGTGATATGTGTTGCGGGCCCACCCGGAACCGCCTCGCAGGATCTGTTCGACTCCCTCGGACGGGGCACCGCGGGTTTCCGACGAGATGGCTCCCGGGAGGAAGGGGCTCGGTGTTCGAACAACGAAACGGTTTAGCGGGTCGCGACGGATCCTCGAGCCATGCCATTCGGCGTCGACGAGGCGGGGAAGGGACCCGCACTGGGATCGATGTTCGCTGCGGCCGTCCACTGCGAGGACACCGACGCGCTTCCGGAGGGAATCGCGGATTCGAAGCGACTCGCTCCCGAGCGCCGCGAGGAGCTGGCGGCGACCCTGCGCGAGGACGACCGAATCGCCGTCGGCGTCAGCGAGATCACGCCGTCCCTGATCGACGACCCCGAAACGGATATGAACTCGCTGGCGGTCAGGGCTCACGCCGAGGCGATCGACGGGGTCCTCGAGGCCGCCGGCCTCTCCGCCGATTCGCCGGCGTCCGGCCGCTGTGACGCCTGCGACACCGACGCCGACCGCTTTGCCCGTCGAGTGGCCGACGCCTGCGAGCCCGAGCGCGACCTCGAGCTAACGGCCGCACACGGTGCCGACGACGAGGACCCGATCGTGGGCGCGGCGAGCATCGTCGCCAAGGTCGAACGCGACGCCTCGATGGCCGCGCTGGCCGACGAGTACGGCCCGGTCGGCAGCGGCTACCCGAGCGATCCGACCACGCGGGCGTTCCTCGAGTCTCACGTCGCAGACCGCGGCGAACTACCGCCCTTCGCCCGCGAGTCGTGGTCGACCTGCGCGGACGTCCTCGCCGACGCCGAGCAGACTGGCCTCGAGCAGTTCTGACGAACCGATCCCTGTCGGCTGCATGTCGTCGTTTTATGCGCGGTCCCGACCTACGTGGTAGCTGATACGTCGTGCTCGATGTCGTCTTACTGCTTGGCCTCGCTGCAGTCGCGACCGGCGTCGTCTGGAAGGGAAGCGTCTGGCTCGAGGACGCGGCCGATCGGCTCGCGGTCGGCTACGGCGTGCCGCCGGTCGTCCAGGGGGCAGTGATCGCCGCGGTCGGCTCGAGCATGCCGGAGCTGGTGAGCGTGCTGCTCGCGACCCTGGTCCACGGCGAGTTCGAGCTCGGCGTCGGCGCGATCGTGGGCTCGGCCGTCTTCAACCTGCTCGTGATCCCGGGACTCGCCGTGCTGGTCGGCTCCGGAGAGATGGAGACGAGCCGAAAGCTCGTCTACAAGGAGGCGCTGTTCTACATGCTCGCAGTCGCCGTACTCCTGCTGACGTTCTCGCTGGCGGTGATCTACTACCCCCTCGAGGGGGCCGGGCTGCAGGGGGAGGTCACGCGGTGGCTCGCGCTGTTCCCCCTCGCGCTGTACGGGCTCTACGTGTTCACCCAGTACCTCGACGCGACCGAGGACAAACTGGAGGCGGACCGTTCCGTGAACCGACTCCGAACCTGGCTGTGGTTCGGGGCCGGACTGGTCGTCATCGTCGTCGGCGTCGAGGGGCTCGTCCGGGCCGCGATCGGGCTCGGTGACGCCTTCGGCACCCCCGCCTTCCTCTGGGGGATGATCGTCGTCGCCGCGGGTTCGAGCGTCCCCGACGTCTTCGTCAGCATCGCTGCGGCCCGCGCGGATCGGCCGTCGGTCAGTCTCGCGAACGTCCTGGGAAGCAACGTCTTCGACCTGCTGGTCGCGGTCCCGGCCGGCGTGCTGGTCGCGGGCTCGCTTGCGATCACGTTCGCCCACATCGTGCCGATGATGGCGTTTCTCGTCCTCGCGACGGTCGTCTTCTTCGCGATCGCCCGGACCGACATGCTGCTCTCGGAGCGGGAGGCCTGGCTGTTGCTCGGCTCGTACGGGATCTTCGTCGGCTGGCTCGTCCTCGAGAGTCTCGGGCTCTCGAACGTCGTCCCGACGTAGAAGGCGAATCGGAGGTCGGCGGCCGTTCCTACTTGTCGGTTAGCAGGCGCTGAAGGATGTCGCCGTAGGCGGGACGGGTGACGAGCACGCCGATCAGCACGCCGAGGATCGTGATGATGGCGAACCCGCGGAGGTCGCCGAGGCTCAACACGGCCAGCGGCGACAGCGCGATGATCGTCGTCGCCGCGGCGGCGCCGATGATCCAGAACGCCTTGCGGAACCGCGACTCGAAGACGCGCTGAGAGCTGACGTCGCCCTCGTCCATCACCTCGTCGGCGATGATGATGAGGTCGTCCACCCCCGTCCCGACGACGGCGATGAACCCGGCGACGTGAGAGAGGTCCAGCGGCATGCGTATCAGCGCCGCGAAGCCGAGCAGGATGACTACCTCCGCGAGCGCCGTGAGGATCATCGGTGCGGCAACGCGGCGATCGTTGTATCGCAGGTAGACCATCCCGCTGACCGTTAGTACGGAGAGGACGCCGATCAGCAGCGAGTAGGTCTTGAACTGGTCGGCCAGGGCCGGCTCGAGCGAGAACGTCTGCTCCTGCTCGAAGTCGAGCGGCGCGGTCAGGGCGCCCGACTGGAGGTTGACGGCGAGGTTCTGGGCGTCCTGCTGGGTCGGGACGATCATCTGGAAGACGGGATCGTTCACCCAGGCACCGGACGCCATGCTCTCGCCTAGATCGGGGCTCATGCTGTGGGCGTCGACGACTTCGTCGTCAACCACGGTGAGCAGACACCACTGCGGGTTCTCGGGGTCGAAGTCGAACTCGCCGGTCTCGCGGTCGTGGATGGTACACTGACCGGCCCCTTCGCCGGTAAAGCCGTACTCGTTCATCGCCGCCTGGTAGTCGGCCGCGGGACTGCTCCCGTCGGCGTCCTCGCTATCGTCGACCGTGACCGGGACGTAGTTCTGATCGCGCTGGTCGTCATAGGACGCCGAGCCGACGTTGGCGAACTCCTCGCCCTGGAGGACCGTCTCGTTGGTCTGGTTCCCGTCTTCCCCGGGGTGGTAGGCGACGATCTGGACGTCACCGCGCTCGGTCAGCATCTCGCGCAGTTCCGCGGGGCTCATCCCGGGAACCTCGGTGACGATGTAGTAGCCGTCGCCGACGGTCGCCTCCTGGTAGGCGGTCCCGCCCGAGAGGCCGGCCTCGTTGATCCGCAGCTCGATCGTCTGGATGATCTCGTCGCGGGTCTGCTGGGTGACTTCGCCGTTGACGTCACCCTCGTCGACGTCGACACCGGCCTCCTGCAGGGCGGCGGCGAACTCCGCAGCGGTGACCTCCTCGGCGAACACCTCGGCGGTGAAGCGGTTGTCGTCCTCGTGGAACCGGACAATGACGTCCGCGGCATCGATCTCGAGTTCGTCCTGGAGCGTCGACTCGACCTCGCGTTCCTGCTCGGGCTCGATGTCGATGGTGGCACTCATCCCAACGGGCGGTGCGCTAATTCGGGTTCCGCCGTCGAGTCCGAGCCCGTACTCGAGGTTGGTGATCCCCTCGTCGAACTCCTCGTCTTCCTCCTCGACGAGGGTGTCGTCGTCCATCACGCCGCCGGGGACGAACAGCGCGACGAGCGCGGCGCTGACGAACAGCACCAGCAGGAGGATCCGCCAGTACTCCTTGACGAAGGCGATCGGGTTCATCGCGCCACCCCGTGGAACTTGTACCACCGAAGCAGGCTCAGGTTCAGCATGTACGTGTTCATCAGGTCGGCCGCGAGACCGACGAAGAGGATGATACCGATCGACGACAGCAGCTCGACGCCGAAGAGCCACGCCGAGACGCCCATCACGAGCATCGCCATCATCGACGTGACCGTCATCGTCACTCCGGTCCGCATCGCACGGTGGGTGCTCTCGTAGAAGTCTCCGCCGCGACGGAGGACGTGGTTGTTTAACAGGATGTCGGAGTCGACCGAATACCCGATCAGCATGAGCAGGGCGGCAACCGTCCCCAGCGAGAGCGGGATGCCCACGATAGACATGAACGCCAGCGGAATCACGATGTCCGAAAACGCCGAGACGACGATCGCGATCGAGGGCACGAACGTCCGAAAGAGTACGAACGCGAGGACGCTCATCCCGAGGAAGGCGACGGCGATTCCGAGCAGTGCGGTCTGCTGGGTCTGCTCGCCGAAGCTCGCCGACGTCGACGACACCTGCTGGATGACCGCGGCGTCGCCGTCGGGCTGTAAGTTCGCCTCGGCCTGCTCGCTCAACGCCTCCTGATTCGTCGAAGCGAACTGGACGATGTACTGGTTCTCCTCCGAGGCGACCGACTGGACCGATTCGGGCTCCTCGTCGAACGCCTCAGGAATCTCACCCTCCGATGCGGACGTCTGAACCGTCAGCTCCGTTCCGCCGGCGAAATCCATCCCGAGCTGGACTGGCGTTCCGAACAGCAGAAACGAGCCGGTGAGAACGAGCAGTGCGACCCCGAGAACCGCAAGCGGCACCGCCGCCAGCTGGCGGTCGCTGTACCGGGTGTAATCGATCTCCGGTACGTCGAAATACCCCATATACCAGCCACCTGGCAGTCGGGGCGTGTAAGCCTTCCTAATTTCTGCGCCGCACGGTAGTGAGAATAACACGGGATCGACGACGGGCTGAAACCGCTCGAGCCCATAGCCGGGAGTATGACCGCAGAGACACCCGAATCGTCGACGATGGTCGAGGAGCCGGCCGACGCCGCCCGGGACGCCTTCGCCGAGCGAGTCGTCGTCTCCTACCCCGCTGACCTCTCCGAGTGGGGTCGGTTTCAGGTCGAGAAGCCGTCGTTCCGGGCGTTCCTTCGCAAGACCCGCGACACCGCCGAGGAAGGCGACGTCTGGGAGGAGTTCGTCGGCGTCGGCTGCTGTGGCAACACGCTCGACGTCCCGCTACGGATCGAGGCCGTCGAGGGGGGCTCGCGAATCGTCGACGACACCGAGATCGAGTACGACGTTCGCGAGGCCTGTGGCATCCAGGGCAGCTGGCGCGTCCAGAGCAAGGGCGGACCCAACCAGGGTTAGTCCGGCAGGTAGCGAACGCTCAACACGCCGTCGTCGGCCGAGCGACGCACCTCGACGCGCACCGCCTCGAGCCGCGCGGCCCGGGCGACCGTCTCCTCGTCCTCGAGGACGTCCCGCGCTGCGGCTTCGACGTCGTCCTCGAGGTTGAAGACGTGGATCTCACCGGTTCCCGCCCGCTCCTCCTGGATCAGTTCGCCGACCTCGGCGTCGGCCGCAAGCTCCTTCTCGTGAGTGGTCGGCTCGAGGTCGCTGTCGACCAGCTCGATCGTCCGTCGATCGGCGACGTCGACGACCTCCCAGGCGACCTCCAGCGGCGGCTCGGGTGCGACAGTCGCCTCGAGGACGTCGTGGACCTCGAGCCCGGGGTTCGACGAGAGGGTGTGTACCTGTGCGGTTTCGACGTCGCGGACGACGGCCGACTCGTTCTCGGCGTGGGTGACGACGAACGTGCCCGTCTGTTCGGTCATGGCGGCTCGTAGGCGCGTGGCGGGTTTCGGGGTTTCGGATTCCTCGTCGTCGCCGCGAGTCGGCGGTCGACACGGAAAAGGAGTGAACCGAGCATCCCTGCGGCGAGAAAGGCGATCGCGCCGAGAAACCGCGCGAACTCCGGCTCGAACACGCCGCCGCCGAGCGTTCAACGGCGGTACAGGAGGACTCCCAGAACGACCGAAACCGCGTCTCCCGGGCGTCGACGCGCGACCGGAGCTACTCGAGACGGTCCGCTTCGGACCGGTCGCGGAACGTGTACCCGTCTCCCAGGCGATTCGCTGAGTGCCTTCGGTCACCTCGACACCCGATGACGGAACGCCTTTACCGCAGGCGGGTGCCCTCTCGAGCATGGACGTCGACATCGGCAACGCGCTCGCGTTGGTCGCCTCACCGGGCGTCTCTCGAGGCTCCCTCGAGCGCCTGGACGAGCAGGTCGCCGACGCACACGAACGCATCGAGGACGGAATGGCCGACGGGGAACACGGGTACGAGGCGCTGAACCTTCCGCAGCGAACCGATCCCGACGAGATCCGCATGGCGGTCGAACCAGTCGCCGACGCCGAGGCCCTGATCACGGTCGGCATCGGCGGCAGCGCGCTGGGCGCGGCGACGATCACCGAGGCGCTCGACTCCGACACCGAGACCGTCTACCTCGACAACGTCGATCCCGCGTGGGTCTCGAACCGCCTCGAGGCCCTCCCGCTCGAGGAGACGGCGATCAACGTCGTCTCCCGGTCGGGGACGACGGCGGAGACGCTGGCGAACTTCCTCGTGGTCCGGGAGGCCTTCGAGGACGCGGGCGTCGACTGGACCGAGCGGACGATCGTGACGACGGGCGACTCCGGTCCCCTCCGCGATCTGTCCGACCGTCACGACCTGCCGTCGCTGAAGGTTCCCGACGGCGTCCCGGGCCGGTTCTCGGCGCTCTCCGCGGTGGGGATGGTCGCCGCCGCGGTCTGTGGCCACGACCTCGACGCCCTGCTCGAGGGCGCCGCAGCCGAGGCCGAGACCCTTTCGGGCTCGCTGTTCGACTGCCCGGCCTACGCCTACGGTGCGACCAGCTACGCGCTGGACGCCCGCGGCGCGGGGATGAACGCGATGGTTCCCTACGCCGAGTCCCTCGAGACCTACTCGGAGTGGTTCGCCCAGCTGTGGGCCGAGAGTCTGGGGAAAGACGATCTCGGGCAGACGCCGCTTCGCGCGCTCGGGGTCACCGACCAGCACTCCCAGCTCCAGCTCTACCGCGCCGGACCGCGGGACAAGGTCGTCACGTTCGTCACCCCGCGAGAGGCCGACGACCGGGCGATACCCGACACCGAGGTCGACGACCTCGCTTACCTCGGCGACGCGACGCTGGGCGAGCTGCTCGACGCGGAGTTCGAGGCGACGGAGGCCAGCCTCGCCGCGGCGGGGCGACCGAACGTCCGGATCGAACTCGAGCGGGTCGACGAGTACGAGCTCGGCGGCCTGCTGTACGGGATGGAGGCGGCCTGCGTCCTCGCGGGCGAGCTGTACGGCGTCAACACGTTCGAACAGCCCGCCGTGGAGTGGGCGAAGAAGGCGACTCGCGGGCTGCTCGGCGGCGGCGAGTTCGAGGAGGCCGACGCCGTCGCGGAGAAGACCGAGCTCCGCGTGGAACGGTAACCGCCGACCGACGGTCGTACCTACTCCTCGCCGCCGAACGCGTCCCGCAGGACCGCCCGCTGGCCGCGCCGAAGCAGCGCCGAGAGCGCCTGGCTCGAGATCTCGAACTCCTCGGCCAGCTCCTCTGCGGAGACGTTCCGGGGGACGTCGAAGTAGCCGCGTTCCAGCGCGCGACGCAGGACGGCAGCCTGGCGGGGCGTGAGGTCGTACTTTTCGGTCTCGTCGTTCTCGCTCCGGTAGAGCCGATGCAGCGTGAACGCCAACTCGCGTTCCTCGCAACACTCCCGGTAGGCCGACAGCGCGTCGCGGTTCGGGAAGTGCGCCCGGTAGCGGACTCCTTCCTCCTGCAGTTCGATGTCGAGAAGCGTGACGCCGAACTCGACGGCGTCAACGTAGGTCATCCCCCGCTCCCCTTCGGGAGTGAGCAGAACGCGAAAGAGACACCGCTCGGAGAGCGTCGAGAGCCGTTCGAACGTCTCGACCGACGGATCGTCGGCCAGTACCCCGAAGAACCGCTCGAGCTCTGCCTCCTCGCCGATCGCTCGGAAGGTCAGATGGGAACCCTCGCGGCGGTCGGGCTGTTCGTCCTCGACTTCGACGCTCACCTCGGGAACCCGCCGGCGTGCAGTCTGCATGATCGGGTGGTTCGACAGCGAGTACTCGGCGATGAAACTCATTGCGCTCACCGCCCGAGTTCGGTCCCGCCTCGAGGGCCACGACCGTCTCCCGAGGAGGCGGCTCGGCGAGTACTCGCCATCGGTCGTCGACCGACGCGGCGTTCGGTTCGCGGTACGCGCTCACGCTCCATGAGCGTGCGTTCTGTATCCCGGCTGTTAACTCTTCGTTCGCTCGAGGGGGGTCGCGCTGCGGTGGCGGTGCTGGTGATCGATTACGGAGCCCCTATGAGTGCGCGATCGAATGCACGGATATGAACGAGACAGCACGCTCCGGCGACGGGAGCGGGACCGACGACTCGATCGTCCCGTCGGTCGGGGTCGTTCCCGCAGTCATCGCCATGGTCGCCGTCCTCGCTCCCGTCCGCGGCGGGGTCGAGGATCCGTTCGTCCAGCTGGCGGCGGCGCTCGCGGTCGTCTCCGTCGTCGCCTTCCTGGCTCGCCGCCACGGTGCGCTCGGCGCGGTACCTGGCGCCGCCCTCGCCGCGGGCTCCAGTCTGGGTGTCGTGTTGTTGACCGGGTACGCGCTCAATCAGGGCGTCACCGGATCGACCACCGTTCCCGGTTTCGGCGGTACGGTTTCGCTGCTCTTTCTGGCGTTCGCTGCGGCCGGCGGCTCGATCGGCGTCGCGGCCGCCGACTACGGCGGGGTCTCGGCGCGCGGCCTGATCGAGCGGGCGCTTCGGTTCTCGACGATGACCGTCGTCGGCTTCGCCGGGCTGATCGCGATGGCGCTGGTCAGCATCGTCCTCGCCCCCTTTCTCGGGGTCGAGGGCACGCAGGGCCAGCTTCTGCAGTACCTCTCGGCGGCGCTCGGGCTCGGCTCCGTCGCGGCGATCACCATGGCGCTTCGCGGGTACGACCTGTCGTTTCTCGACCTCGAGGTGCCGAGCCTGCGGTCGGTGGGCTGGACGGTCGGCGGGCTGGTCCTGCTGTTCGGTGCGCTGATCGCGATCTCGATCGCGATGACCGCCGTCGGCGTCGACACCGCCGACCACGGCACGACCCAGCAGGTCGAACAGAACCCCGAGCTGCTCGTCGTGATCGTTCCCGGGATGCTGCTGGTAGTCGGCCCTTTCGAGGAGCTGCTCTACCGAAACGTCATCCAGAAGTCGCTGTACGAGACGTTCTCGCGGTACGGTGCCATCGCCGTCACGAGCGTCATCTTCGCGGGGGTTCACGTTTCGGCGTACGCGACCGCAGGTCCCGGACAGATCCTCGCGAGCCTGGCCGTGTTGTTCGGCCTCTCGCTGGTGCTGGGATTCATTTACGAACGGACCGAGAACCTGGTGGTGCCGGCGCTGGTCCACGGCGCGTACAACGCGATCCAGATGATTATCCTGGTCGCCTAACTCGGGTTCTTGCGCGCCAGTCCCGACCCGCAGATCGGACAGCGCTCCTTTTCCTCGTCGAACTCGCGGCCACAGCCCTGACACTGGAACCGCCAGCTGCGCTGTTCGTCGATCCCCTCCCGGGCGATCACCTCGACGTCGACGTTTAGCTTCTCGGCGACGTTTTGCATCGCGTAGTCGTCGGTAACGAGGGTGGCGTCGAGCTCGAAGCTGGCGGCGACGAGCCGAACGTCGGTGTCCGAGAGGACCTCGAGGTCGCCCGATTCGTTCGCTGCACGGCTGACCTTCTCGGTCGTGTCCTCGTTGGGGATGTGGATGTGCATCCCCGAGCCCTCCATCGCGTCGTAGCGATAGGCGCTCTCGTCTTTGAGTTCCTCGCGGACGAGCGGAATCGTCGCGATCTGTTCGGTCGTGTGATAGTCGTGGATAAAAGCCGAGGAGTCGAGAACGTACATACGGTTAGCGCTGAACGACGATGTAGTCTTTCACGGCGCGGACGCGGTTGATTGGCACGCGGAACCGCCCGTCGTCGTCGGTGTCGAAGTCGATCGTCTGGTTCGGTAGTTCGTCGTTCGGTTCGATAACGAGGTCGTGGAGGGTCCCCGATTTGATCTCGGTCGTGATGTTGTAGAGCATTCCCAGTTCCGTCCCGTCAGACCCCATGACGGACTTCCCCGAGAGGTTCTCGGCGAGCACTTCGCTCATGCTACCCCGTACTTACTAGTTGCTATTAAAGTCCACGGGCCGATCGAGCGCTGAGTTCCGCGGGCGCCGACCTCGGCCGGCTCTCCGAGTACCGCTTGCGGCGCCGTCACTCGGGTCGACCTGCAAACCCGAGCGCCGTGACGATGGGTTTAACTACCGTCCTACGGACGGTTTACCCAAGACCTTCTCGGGTGGTCACCATGTCTGATTCGGATACGCACGACCCCACATCTTTACGAACGCCGATCGTCGCCGTCCTCGGACACGTCGATCACGGCAAGACCAGCCTCCTCGACAAGATCCGCGGCTCCGCAGTCATCGAGGGTGAAGCGGGCGCGATTACCCAGCACATCGGCGCCACCGCGGTGCCGCTAGACGTCATCTCGTCGATCGCGGGCGAACTCGTCGACCCCGACGACTTCGACCTGCCCGGCCTGCTGTTCATCGACACGCCGGGCCACCACTCGTTTACGACGCTTCGCTCGAGGGGTGGCGCGCTGGCCGACATCGCGATCCTCGTCGTCGACGTCAACGACGGGTTCCAGCCCCAGACCCTCGAGGCGCTGGACATCCTTCAGCGATCGGAGACGCCGTTTATCGTCGCCGCGAACAAGATCGACACCGTCCCCGGCTGGAACGCAAACGAGGACTCGCCGATCAACGCGACCTACGAGGCCCAATCGGACCGCGTCCGTTCGCGCCTCGACGAGAGCCTCTACGAGATCATCGGTAACCTCTCGGACGAGGGGTTCTCGGCGGACCTGTACTGGCGGGTTCAGAACTTCCAGCGCAACGTCGGCGTCGTCCCCGTCTCGGCGATGACCGGCGAAGGGGTGCCTGACCTGCTGGCCGTGATGATGGGGCTCTCCCAGCGCTACATGAAAGAGGAGATGGAGATCGACGTCACCGGCCCCGGCGTCGGCACCGTCCTCGAGGTCAAAGAGGAGAAGGGGTTCGGGAAGACGATCGACCTGGTGCTCTACGACGGGACGCTCCGGGCGAGCGACACGATCGTCGTCGGCGGGACGAACGAGCCGATCGTCACCGACGTCCGCGCGCTCCTCCAGCCCCGCCCGCTCGAGGAGATCCGCACCGAGAGCCGGTTCGAGAAGGTCGACGAAGTGTCGGCCGCGACCGGGATCAAGGTCGCCGCGCCCGATCTGGGCGACGCGATCGCGGGCGCCCCGGTTCGGGTCATCCGCGACCGCGACCGCGCGGACGTCGTCGCGGAGGTCGAGGACGAGCTCGCGAGCATCGCCGTCGACACCGAGGAGGCCGGCGTCGTGGTCAAGGCCGACACGCTCGGCAGCCTCGAGGCGATGGCCGACGCCTTAGAGGAGGCCGAGGTTCCGATCGTCCGCGCGGAGGTCGGCGACGTCGCACCCCGAGACGTCTCGGTCGCCTCGACGGCCGAGGAGGGGAAAGAACAGGTGATTCTGGGCTTCAACGTCGACGTGCTCGGCGATGCCGAGCAGCGCGCCGAGATCGAGGACGTCCGCGTCTTCACCGACGAGGTCATCTACCAGCTGATCGAGGAGTACGAGGAGTTCGTCGACGAACTCGAGCGCGCCCAGCAGGACACCATCCTCGAGAACATCGTCCGTCCCGCGCGCTTTCGGATCCTGCCCGATCACACCTTCCGACAGAACGATCCCGCGGTCGTCGGTGTCGAAGTCAACTCCGGCACCGTCCAGAACAACGCGAACGTCGTGAAGTTCGAGGGTAACGAGCCCGAACGCGTCGGCCAGGTCAAGGGGATCCAGGAACAGGGCGAGGACGTCGACGAGGCCCGCGCGGGCAACCGCGTCTCGGTCGCCATCGACGGCCCCACCGTCGGCCGCCAGATCGAGGAGGACGACGAGCTCTGGATCGAGATCCCCGAGAAACACGCGAAGATCTTAGAACAGGAGCTCTCGAGCGAGATCCCCGGCGACGAACTCGAGGCGCTGAACATGTATCTCGACAAGCAGCGCAGCCGGGATCCGTTCTGGGGCAAGTAGCGACCGTCGTTCTACGGCTCAGTTTCGCGTTTCGGTTCGCGCTTTCACCTCCCCGAGCGCCTCGTACACCGCCTCGGGATCGTCGATCGCCTCCCGGTCGCAGCGGATGTTTCGAAACCGTCGCTCGAGGACGAGTTCGTCGTCGGTGAGTCGAATCTCGGAGATCTTCTCCCAGGGAATCAGCTTTCTCGAGCGGCCCGCGTCGTGGCGGATGCCGCGCTCGTGGGCGCGCAACTCGGTCTGCTGTTTTTTCGCGTCGATGTCGAGTGAGAACCGCGTTCCGTAGTACTGCTTGCCGTTGGCGTCGCCGACGTTTACCATCCAGCCTCCGACGGCGATGAGGGCGCCGAAGGCGATCCAGAGTAGCCCGATCACGCTTCCGGTGGCGAGACTCGCGCTGAGGCCCATAGCTGCGAACGCCAGCATCGGCATCCAGAAGCCGGGGTTCGAGAACGCACTCGCCGGCTGGTACGTCCACACGACGGTCGGTTCGTCGGCGGTGATCGCGACGACGTACTGCTTCCGGCACAGTCGCTCGAGTCCGAACGCGGTGACGCCGACTACCACCGCGAGGGGGATCGTCACGGCGAAGTAGCGCGTGGCGGAGCCGATCGGAGTCACGCTCGGCGCGACGGCCGCCGCTGCGAAGCCGATCGCCGGCAGGTAACAGGCGAGACGCAGGGGACGGCGACGGCCGATCCGCTGAGGGAGACCGTGGGACCGCTTCGCAAGGACGTGGCCCACGAGCGTGATGGCGGTGACAACCGTCGGGAACGTGCCGAGCAGCGTCGCGGTCGTCACGTCGGCCGCCAGCCCGACGAGGGCGACGAGACCGCCGGCGACGAGCCCGAGATAGAAGCCGAACGCGGCCTGGAAGCCGAGATCCGGCCGTCCGGCGCTCGCGACCGGCCGGCGGTGTTCGAGGGACATACGCGGCCGTACGCGACGCGATCGCAAAAAGATACGTGCTTGACGTGTTCGCCGGGGGTCAGGGGTCGCCGGCGCGCTCGAGGCGCAGTTCGGCACCGCCGTCCAGCCCGACGAGCGGTTCCGTCTCGTCGACGCGCGCGACGACGGTGACGGGTGCCGCGGCTCGGGGTTCGTCGTCGACACTGGCCGGCGTCGGTCCCCAGAATAGACACAGCTTCTCGCCCGCGGGCCAGTAGGCGATCGCCCCCTCGGGGACGACCTCCCGGCCGTCCTCGAGGGGCGCCTCGAGCGACGCCGAAATGTACAGTTCGTCGCCCCAGCGGGTCGCGTCGCTCGAGACGGGGAGGGTGTCCTCGAGCGCGACCCGGGTTTCGGGCGCGCCGTCGGCCCAGGTCGCGGTCAGTTCGCGGTCGCCGACGACGACGCGGAGGTCGGAACGGGAGTCCATACCAGCGTCGTCGCTCGGAGGCCCTTTCGAGCTACCGATCGCCGCAGGAACGACCGACGTCCGCCCGAACCGATCCGTCGGCGGAACGCCGGCACTGATTAACGGGTTGCTCCTTCCACTCCAATCGTTAACTACGTGTTTGTGGTGTGTTAGGCCATGCTGGTTCATCTCAAACAGTACAAACACGAGGAGGTTCAGTTCGACGATAACCGGACAACGGGCGAGTCCCAGACCGAGGACACGGTCGACAAGGAACCGGAGGAGTACTTCGGCGAGGATATCGACGACTTCGACCTCGAGACCTGGGAGACGATCGAGTACGAGGACGACCCGATCCAGCGGCGGGACGTCTCGGTCGACGGTGTAACGGCAGTCTCCGTTCCGGAGGAGCCGACTGACGACGACGATCCGGACCTACCCGGGCGAACGATCCAGCTTCGACTGGGCGGGGAGATCGAGTACGTAGACCAGTCCCGGATCGTGGAGATACAGGACGAGGATCCCGGCGCGTCGTAGCGGGTTTTCCGCGACATCCGGGGAGCCGAGGCTCGAACCTGTCACCGTCGGCACTGACAGTCGTTACCGGGCACGACCCGGTCCCGAAATCGTTTTCAACTGCTCGCGCGGACACTCGGTATGCCGACGGAATCGGACACTCATTATGATCCCTCGCTGGGCAACAAGTTCATCTTCGTCACTGGCGGGGTTATGTCGGGTCTCGGGAAGGGGATCACGGCCGCGAGCACCGGTCGGCTCCTGAAAAACGCCGGCTTCGACGTCACCGCGGTGAAGGTCGACCCCTACCTGAACGTCGACGCGGGGACGATGAACCCCTACCAGCACGGGGAGGTGTACGTCCTCGAGGACGGCGGCGAGGTCGACCTCGACCTGGGGAACTACGAGCGGTTCCTCGACGTCGACATGACCTCCGATCACAACGTCACGACTGGGAAGACCTACCAGCACGTCATCAAGAAGGAGCGCGCCGGCGACTATCTGGGGAAGACGGTCCAGATCATCCCCCACATCACCGACGACATCAAGCGACGCATCCGGGAGGCTGCGGAGGGGACCGACGTCTGCATCGTCGAGGTCGGCGGCACCGTCGGCGACATCGAGGGGATGCCCTACCTCGAGGCGCTGCGGCAGTTCGCCCACGAGGAGGACGAGGAGGATATCCTCTTCACCCACGTCACTCTCGTCCCGTACTCGAAAAACGGCGAGCAGAAGACGAAGCCGACCCAGCACTCGGTCAAGGAGGTTCGCTCGATCGGGCTCCAGCCCGACGTGATCGTCGGACGCTGCGAGGACCGCCTCGAGCCCAAAACGAAGGAGAAGATCGCGCTGTTCTGTGACATCGAGACCGAGGCGGTGTTCTCGAACCCGGACGTCGAGGACGTCTACCGCGTCCCGCTGATGGTCGAGGAGGAGGGACTCGACCAGTACGTCCTCGAGCACTTCGGACTCGCGAGCGAGGCCTTACCGGAGGGCCAGCGGGCCAACGAGTGGCGGGAGATCGTCACGACGGAGAAAGACGGCTCGATCGACGTCGCGCTGGTCGGCAAGTACGACCTCGAGGACGCCTACATGTCGATCCACGAGTCGCTGAAACACGCCGGCTTCGACTGTGGCGTCGACGTCGATGTCCACTGGGTAGCCGCCGACGAGCTAGCGGACGACCACGACGACCAGCTCGAGGGGATGGACGGCGTCATCGTCCCCGGCGGCTTCGGTATGCGCGGCTCCGAGGGGAAGATCGAGGCGGTCCGCTACGCCCGCGAGAACGACGTTCCGTTCCTCGGGCTCTGTCTGGGCTTCCAGATGGCCGTCGTCGAGTACGCCCGGAACGTGCTGGGACTCGAGGACGCCCACTCCGCCGAGATGAACGAGGAGACGCCCCACCCCGTTATCGACATCCTGCCCGAGCAGTACGAGGTCGAGGATATGGGCGGAACGATGCGACTGGGCGAGCACACGACGGTGATCGAACCCCAGACGCTCGCGTACGAGCTGTACGGCGACACCTCCTGTGAGGAACGCCACCGCCACCGCTACGAGGTCAACCCCGAGTACTTCGACCGGTTCGACGAGGAGCCGCTCGTGTTCTCGGGCACCGCGGGCAACCGTATGGAGATCCTCGAGCTCGAGGACCACCCGTACTTCCTGGGCACGCAGTTCCACCCCGAGTACACGTCCCGACCGGGTCAGCCGAGTCCGCCGTTTCTCGGCCTGGTCGAGGCTGCACTCGAGCGCACCACAGACGACACGACGACAGACGGCGAAACCGAGGTAACCCACTGATGGTCGACACACAGACGTTCGTCCCGGAAGCAGTCGAAGAGATCGAGAACGAAGTCGGCGACGCGAACGCGGTTATCGCCCTCTCGGGCGGCGTCGACTCCTCCGTCGCAGCGGCGCTGGCCTACGAGTCGATCGGCGACCAGCTCACCCCAGTCTACGTCGACACCGGACTGATGCGAAAGGGCGAGACCGCCCAGATTCGCGAGACGTTCGACTACATGGAGTCGCTGCGGATCGTCGACGCCAAGGAGCGATTTCTGGAGGCGCTCTCGGGCGTCACCGATCCCGAGGAGAAACGGGCGGTTATCGGCGAGCAGTTCATCCGCGAGTTCGAGCGCGAGGCGACGGACGCGGACGCAGACTACCTCGTCCAGGGGACGATCTACCCCGACCGCATCGAGAGCGAGGGCGGGATCAAGTCCCACCACAACGTCGGCGGCCTTCCCGACGTGGTCGACTTCGACGGGATCGTCGAACCCGTCCGCGACCTGTACAAAGACGAGGTCCGGGAGGTCGCCCGCCACCTCGGACTCGACGAGATCGTCGCCGAGCGGATGCCGTTCCCCGGCCCCGGCCTTGCAGTCCGAGTTATCGGCGAGGTCACCGAGGAGAAACTCGAGGTCGCCCGCCACGCCTGCCACGTCGTCGAAGAGGAGCTCGAGGAGTACGAACCCTGGCAGGCCCTCGCCGCGGTGATCGGCAAGGCGACGGGCGTCAAGGGCGACAACCGGGTCCACGGCTGGGTCGTCTCGGTTCGGTCGGTCGAGTCCCGCGACGGGATGACCGCCCGCGCCCAGGAACTCGACTGGGAGACCCTCCAGCGTATCCAGTCCCGGATCACCGGCGAGAACGAGACCGTCGCGCGGGTCGTCTACGACGTCACCCACAAACCGCCCGCGACCATCGAGTACGAATGAGCCTGCGAGCCATCGTCGCCGGTCCCGACGAGGACGGCATCGGCGACGCCCTCGAGGCCGAAGGCGTCGACGTCGCCCGGATCGGCGGCGTCCTCTCGCGACCGACCCTCGAGGAGGCGGGCGTCCTCGAGGCAGAGCTGTACGTACTGACCGATATCGACCAGGCGACGACGATTCCGATCGTCTGCGACCTCAACGAGGACATCCGGACGGTCGCCTACGGCGAGCGCACGGTTCCGGAGTTCGTCCGCGGCCAGCTCGACCTCGCGCTCGACCCACAGCTGATGGACGCGACCCTGGTCGCCGAAGAGCTGGTCGGCTGACCGTTCGTACTGGCAACCGCCCTCGAAACGACAACTTACCCGTCGGGGGCCGCTGTGAACGTTCTATTGAGCTATTTCGAACGGATAAACTCGAGTTAAGCCTGCGGGAATTCGACGTAAGACAGCTATACCGACTCCCCAGTTCAAGTGGTAGCCACTCGTACGAACTGATGGAGGTCGACGGGCAGACCCCACCAAGTGGCACCGATCTGCCAACCCGTGACTTCCAGCAACCCCACCACAGCACCCTTCCCCCACATTGCCATACCGTTATCCGCTTGATGGGTGACGCGGGTTCCCTGCACCGGCCCGCGTCACCGTCGCTGTCTCGGGACACGGGGTCGTGTCCCAGTATGGCTTTCCGTACTACCGAATAGAACCGTTTGAAGCGTGGTACCAGTACGCTCCCGAGCTACTGCTGTCGCTCTTGAAGCCGTTTCAGTACCGGAATCTCCTCGAGGCGTTCCGCCGAGAGCAGTTCCCAGTCGATCCCGGCTGGCTGCCCGCCACTGTCGGGGCGACGTACTTTTTCGGGCGTCACTATCAGATCCATCGAGACGTCGTGCTCGCCGGTGTCGACGTCGTCGTCGATCAGCTGGCGCTCGTGAATCGTCGTCGCGACGGTCGTCGACTCGCCGACGAGGCCGAGCTCCCGGAGGACGGCGTACTCGAGGTCGCTGTACCCCTCGCCCTTGCCGATCCGGTCGCCCCTTTCCGTGACGGCGACGCTCCCGGAGACGATCAGATCGATCTCTTCGACGGCCTCTGGGCCGATCTGTTCGCCGTGCTCGGAGGACCCCGAGACCGTCGTCGCCGCATCGTAGTCCTCGAGGGCGTCGGGATCGAGCTTCAGGAAACACCGCTCGTCGCGCAGGCGCGGAACGGCCATGTACACCGTCTTTCCATCCCGGAGCGCGCGGCGACGGACCGGAAGCTGGGGCGCGTCGGGGTTGGCCTTGATCGCCGTTGCGGCCTCCCACTCGGGCTGGTCGGCGAGCCGGTCGGCGGCGTCGTCGGCGCCCGCGAAGTTCGGAATCCGGCCGTGGGGCGGGAACGGGAAGCGGGCGACGCCGCTCTCCTCGAGGTCGTCCCAGACTCGCTCGCGGATCCGTTCTTTCATTCTTCCTCGAGCTCCTTCTCGATCCCGGGATCGGTAACCGTCCGCTCCTCGTTCGCGAGGGCGACGAGGTGAGTCGCCTCCGGAAGGATCAGTTTCTCGAGGGCGAGTCGGACGGCCCCGCGGTTGCCGGGGAGGCAAAACACCGGAACGTCGCCGGAGACGCCCGCGAGCGTCCGCGCCGCGATGACGTGGGAGCCGAAGGCGTCGTAGGCGAGCGTCGAGAACAGGTCGTTGAACGTCGACAGCTCCTTGCCGAGCAGCGGTCGAACCGCCTCGAGCGTGACGTCGTCGGGTTCGATGCTGGTCGCCCCGCTCGTGAGAACCAGTTCGACGTCGTCGCGGTCGACCATCCGTGAGACGACCGACTGGACCTTGTCGTGGTCGGCACCGACGTGTTCGCGCATCGGGACCTCGTAGCCGTTCTCCTCGAGGATCAGCTCGATGGTCTCGCCGGCTGCGTCGGTACTGAGCGAGCGGTTCGTCGCGATCGTAACGACGCCGACCCCGAGCAGCTCCTCTCCGGACTCGTCGTCTGGCTCCGTCGTCTCCATACCGTCCGTTGTGCGGGCGAGCGATAAAGGAATCGCGGACCGCGTCGAGGGCCGGCCCAACTGTTATGCCGGTCGTTTCCGTCGGAAAGCGTGTATGCAAGCGGTCAAAGTCACCGAACACGGCGAGACGGACGTCATCGAGTACGGCGACTACCCCGACCCGGAGGTCAGTCACGACGAGGTGCTGGTCGACGTGAAGGCGGGGGCGCTGAACCACCTCGACGTCTGGGTCCGCCGTGGGCTGCCGACGCTCGACCTCGAGATGCCCCACGTGCCGGGCAGCGACGCGGCGGGCGTCGTCGAGGACGTCGGCGAGGACGTCACCCGGTTCGCGCCGGGCGACCGCGTCGCGGTCACTGCGGGCGTCCACTGCGGGGACTGCGAGTTCTGCCGGAGCGGCGATCCGACGCTGTGTGTCAACTTCCATCTCATCGGCGAGCACGTCACCGGGGTTCACTCCGAGTACGCCGCCGTCCCCGAGGACAACCTCATCCCGGTTCCGGAGGACGTCGACTGGGTCACCGCGGGATCGACCTCGCTCGTGTTTCAGACCGCCTGGCGGCTGTTGATCGATCGGGCCGACATCGAGGCCGGCGAGAAGATCCTCGTATTGGGGGCAAGCGGCGGCGTCGGCCACGCCGCGGTCCAGATCGCCGACTACGCGGGCGCGGAGGTGTACGCCACCGGCAGCACGGAGGAGAAACTCGAGCACGCGCGCGAACTCGGCGCCGATCACGTCGTCAACTACGAGCAGCAGAACTTCGCGGAGTGGGTCCGAAGCGAGACCGGCAACCGGGGCGTCGACGTCGTCGTCGACTACATCGGCGCCGGCACCTGGCGCGATTCGATCAAGAGCCTCGCGAAGAACGGCCGGCTGGTCACCTGCGGGGGGACCGCGGGCGGGAATCCCGAGACGGACATCCCGCGCATCTTCTGGAACCAGCTTCAGATCATCGGCTCGACGATGGGAACCCCCGGGCAGGTCGACGACGTGATGGAACTCGTCTGGGACGGTACCTTCGAACCCGCGATCCGCGAGGTGCTCCCGATGAGCGAGACCGCTCGCGCCCACGAGATCATCGAATCCCGCGAGGGCTTCGGGAAGGTCGTCGTCCGCCCCGACAGCGAGCTGTAGCCCTCGAGCACCCCCCGCTCGAGCGCCGGAACCGTGACTGCTTTGCCCGTCGCCTCGCAACTCCCGCACGTGACCTCGAGCGACGACGGCGGCTACGTCCACGACCCCTCGACGTTCGACGAGGAGGGCGACCGCCGCGAGGCGACCGACGACGGTGACGAGACTGCAGACTGGGTCGACGAACCCGTCCATCCGGAGGCGGCCGACCGCGAGTTCGACTGGCGCGGCTGGACGCTCGTAGCCGTCATCGTCTTCGCCTTCGTCGTCGCGCCGGGGATCATCCTGCTGTGGCCCCCGGCGACGGACTACCTGTTCGCCCTGATCGTCATCCCGCTCGTCCCCGCCGTCCTGCTAGCGGTGACGGCGGTGTGGGCGACGACCCGACCCTGACCACTCGAGCAGCGAGCCCCTCTCGGTTCTCGATCGCAGTGGTTCCTCCCGACAGTCCGGCCGTTCGCTCGAGTCGGCGCTTCCCTCGGTGCCGGCCGACCCCGTTCCAGTGCCGTTTTCTTCGACACAGTGACAGGATCGAACAGTTGGGTTAGCTGGTTGAGGTTAGCCCGACTATAGTAAAGGTTCAGTAGGAAACAGGCAGAAACGATGGCACGCAACTCGCGGCGATCGTTCGTGCGTAACGCAGCAGTGACCGTCCTCGGTGGCTCCGCGCTCGCCGCCGGAACGAACCAGGTAGCGGCGCAGGACGACGACTTCGAAACGGCCGTCGAGGCGGCGATCCACGACCGCGTCAACGAGATCCGAACGGATCGCGGACTGGAGGCCCTCGCCTACCGCGACGACCTCGCGGCGGTCGCGTCGTACCACAGTCGGGACATGGCCGACCGGAACTACCTCTCGCACACGTCTCCGGAGGGAGAGACGATGACCGACCGCTACGAGCGCTTCGGGATCGACTGCCGGGGCTGGGCCGAGAACGTCCTGTTCAACTACGCGGCCGACGAGTCGCCGACCGCGGCCGCCCGCCGGAGCGTCGACCAGTGGATGGGAAGCGCTGGCCACCGGCGAAACATCCTCTCCGAGTCCTGGACCGCCGAGGGGATCGGTGCTGCAGTCGCCTCCGACGGTCGACTGTACGTGACCCAGAACTTCGGCACGAACTGTCGCTGACCGCTCGCTCTCCGTTTTTGAACAAGAGACGGCGGCGTTCCGGAACCGCGGATGGGAGCCCGTGTTCGACCGACCGTTCCGGGCGACTATTCCGATCCTAGCTCGAGTTCGGTCGCCGGAACCCGTTTTGCCCGTCGGTAAGCCGTTTCGATGAACGAAACCGTCCTCAGTCGGAGCGAACGTCCCGTCGCATCGCGATCTCGAACCACGGACAGAGTCGAAGCTGTCGGTACCACTCGGGGTTCGAGTGCAGGCGCTCGTAAGGGACCCACATCAGACCGCCGACCTCCTCCTCGTCCGGCTCGAGCGTTCGATCGGATAGCGTCAGCTTCAGCACGGCACAGACCTCGTGTTCGACGCCCGCGTTCTCGAAGTAGCGCTTGTACTCGAAGCGGTCGGTCACCCGCAGGTCGTCGTACTGGTCGGGCGTGACGCCGAGTTCCTCCTCGAGTCGCTGGCGGGTTGCCTCCTCCTGGCTCTGTCCCTGGACGGGGTGGGAGGCGACGGTGCCGTCCCAGTACGTTCCCCAGAGGCGCTTCCCGGGAGCACGCTGGGCGAGGAGGACGTTGTCGTCCTCGTCGAAGACGAGCGAGGTGAACGCCCGGTGGCGGATTCCGTCGCCGGTGTGGGCCTCGAGGCGGTTGACGAGTTCGAGTTCGGTGTCGGTTTCGTCGACGGCGATGACGTCCTGCCGTGCGTTCTTGTGGGGTTCCTCGTCCTGTGGCGTACTCATACCCACACAATTGCAAAGGGTCTTGAAACCAGTATCGTCTCGCTACTCCCGACTCCAGCCCTCAGCCGGACTGACCGCCGGCCGCGTCGGGATCCGGCCGGTAGCGATCCCCGACCACGACCTCGAGCGTGTTCGCCTCCGTCTCGAGTTCGAGGGTCTCCGCGTCGAGCATCTCGCCGTCGAGGCTGTACTCGATCGGCTCCGATCGCAGGCTCTCGAGGGTGAGCGAGGAGACGCGGTGGCGAACGATGTGTCGCTCGCCGCGTTCGAACAGCCCCGCGAGTGCGGCCTCGCCGACCAGGTCGGTCGTCGGGGCGTCCTCGACGATCGTTACCTCGAACAGCCCGTCCTCGACGTTCGCCTGGGCGCGTCTGGTGCCGCCGAACCGCCGGCAGTTCCCGACGAGCACGAGCATCGCCTCGCCCGTCCACGTCTCCGGTGCGTTCGCGTCGCTGCCGTCGGGTCCGCCCTCGAGCGTCGCCCGAATCGGCAGGGAGTCGAACGAGGAGATCGTCTCGAGGGCGCAGGAGACGTACGCGAGGACCCCGAGGCGTCGCTTCTCGTCGGGGGTCGTCGCACCGCTCGCCTCGGCGGTGAGCCCGCCGACACAGGAGTTGACGAACGCCCGACCGTTCGCGGTGCCCAGGTCGATCCGGCGACGCCGACCCGTATCGATCGCGTCGAAAGCGCCCCCGACGCCGTCGATTCCGAGGTTTGACGCGAAGTTGTTCCCCGTCCCGGTCGGGACGACCGCGAGGGTCGTCCGCTCAAGGGCCTCGGCCTCTGCGAGCCCGTTGACGACCTCGTTGATCGTTCCGTCGCCGCCCGAGGCGACGACGAGTTCGGCGCCGTCGGCCCCGGCCTCCCGGGCGAACCGAACGCCGTCGCCCTCGCCCTCGGTGATCCGAACCGAGAATCCGCGCTCGCGGGCGAGCGTCCGCACGCGCTCGAGGTGGTCCTCGGTACCGCTCACCGGGTTGCAGATGACGACGTGGTCGGCGTCGGTTCGGCGCTCCCGTGCGACGTCCCCGCTCGACTGCCCGACTCGATCGACGTCTCGCTCCATACGCCCGGTACGAGTCAGAAGAACAAAACGGCCAGTTCACGTTCGACTAGATATGTTTGCCGTCGACCTGCACGCACACACGCGGTTCTTCCACGGTCACCGGGCGCTGGGCGACCGGTTCGACCCGTACGGGTTTCGACTGCTCACACGCGTGATCGACGCCCGCGGGCTCGACGGCGTCGCGACGACGAACCACGACTACTACACGCGCTTTTCCTCGGCGCGCGCGACGGCGATTCCCGGGATCGAGATTTCGACGACGCGCGGACACGTCCTCGTGATCGGCCCCGACCCGCCGACCGAGACCGTCCCCGGCGAGTACACGCCCGCGGAGGTCGTCGAACTGGCCCACGACCGGGACTGTGCGGCGATCGTCGCCCACCCATACCGCGACAGCACGATCAAGGAACTCGAGGAGCTACCGTTCGACGCGATCGAGATCAACGGCAAGCATCCCCGAACGGAGCGACTGGTCCAGCGGCTGGCCGAACGCCACGATCTGCCCCTGGTCGGCGGCAGTGACGCCCACTACCCCTTCGAGGCGGGGCGGGCGTACACGCGGATCGACGCCGCGGAACTCACGCCCGAGTCGGTCGTCGAGGCGATCCGGGACGGCCGGGTCGAGCCTCGAGTCGCGACCGGGCGGTTCGATCGCGGGCTGCGTCGGCTCTACCGGGAGATCCACAGCCGAAAACATCCGGATGGGTTGCTCGCGGAGGCGTCGCCGGGGATCGGAGAGGCGCCGGACGCGACCGACTCGTAGCCGGCCTCCGGTTCGCTCTCAGCCGAGCTGTTCGTCTAAAATCAGCCGTGTCTGCGTGCTCACGACCTCGTCCTGGTCGCGGGCCTGGGTGATGAGATCGTTGACGCCGCGGGTGTCGGCCGCGTCGACGACGAGGACGATGTCCTGTTCGCCCGAGACCATCCAGACGAAGTCGACCTCCTCCCACTCGGCCATCCGTTCGGAGACGGCCTTCGTGTCGACGTCGACGGCGACGCTGACCTCGATCATCGCCTTGACGTTGCCCGTATGCGTCGAGATCGTAAAGCGCTCGATCACGCCGTCGTCCATCATGCGTTCGACTCGGTTCCGAACCGTTCCCTCGCTCGTCCCCACCTCGTCGGCGATCTCCGTGTACGGCGTGCGGGCGTCTCGCCGAAGCGTATCGAGGATCCGTCGATCGAGCTCGTCCATGGAGATGCGGAGCTACGACCGACCCGCACTTACCGATTACGAATTTCGTAACTCAGCTTCGAAGGCAACACTTATGACCGCCGATCAAATACGTAGTTCGTAATGACAGCTGCCTACGTTGCGCTGGAAGGTGGCCACGTAATCGAGGGACGTGGTCGCGCTCCGGGAACAGCTCGTGGCGAACTGGTTTTCACGACGGCCTACACCGGCTACGAGGAGAGTCTGACTGACCCGTCCTACGAGGAACAGATCCTGACCTTCTCGTACCCATTGATCGGGAACTACGGCGTTCGCGAGGAACGCTTCGAGGACGACCGCGTCCACCCGCGGGCCGTGCTCTCCCGGGAGCTCACCGACGACGTCGCCGACTGGCTCGAGAGCGAGGGCGTTCCCGCGATGGACCACCTCGACACCCGCGAGGTCGTCACCGACATCCGCGACGAGGGCGCGATGAAGTGTGGCATCGCCGTCGGCGAGGACGTTACCGAGGAGGACGCCCTGGCCGAGCTCGAGGCCTGCAAGGGCATGAGCGAGCACACCGATATCGGCGCCCAGGTCAGCGTCGACGAGGCCGAAGTTCACGGCGCCGGCAACGACGGCGAGACCGTCGCGCTGGTCGACTGCGGCGCGAAGGGCTCGATCGTCTCCTCGCTGGTCGAACGCGACGCCGAGGTTCACGTCCTGCCCTACGACGCGAGCGTCGAGGACATCGAGTCGGTCGATCCCGACGTGCTGTTCATCTCGAACGGTCCCGGCGACCCGGCGAACTACGAGCAGGCGGTCTCGCTCGTCGAGGCGTTCGTCGAGGACACCCCCGTCGCCGGCATCTGTCTCGGCCAGCAGATCGTCGCCCGCGCGCTGGGCGGCACTACCGAGAAGATGACGTTCGGCCACCGCGGCGTCAACCAGCCCGTGCTCGATCTGGACTCCGGTCGCGTCGTCATGACGACCCAGAACCACGGCTACACCGTCGACGAACCCGGCGACGCCCTCGAGGTCTCCCAGATCAACGTCAACGACGACACCCCCGAAGGCCTCGACGGCGTCGAGTACGACGTTCTCACCCGCCAGTACCACCCCGAAGCCAACCCCGGTCCGCAGGACACCCTCGACTTCTTCGACGACGTCCTCGCAATGGCCGGCGACCGAAGCCAGCGAGCCGTCCCCGCCGACGACTGAGCCCCGCTCGGTCGCCCGGCAGTTTCGACGCGCCGTTTTCGAACCGGACCCGCAACGCTGAACCCCGAGGCGACGCCTCGCTCGAGTAATGGACCGCCCACCCGCACTCGACGGCTTCGCCGACCAGCACCCGCTCGAGCACGCGGCGACGGTCGTCGTCGCCGTCGTCGTCTTCTGGATCGGATACTTCGGCGCGGTCGTCGTCGGCTACGGCAACCTCTCGGTGCTCGCCAGCGAGACGAACGTCTCCCCACAGCGCGTCGGCGGGATGGTCGGCTCGATCCTCGTCTGGACGTACTTCGGACTCGCGTTCGTCCGCGGCTCCGGCGGACCGCTGCTAAACGCCGTCGTCTACCCGCTCGCGATCGTCGCGCTCGCGCCGTTCGTCGGTCGCTGGACGCTGTTCGGCGTCGATACTGGAGCGGTGTTCTCGCGATTCGTCGGCGTGTTCGTCCTCGAGCCGCTGGTGACGTTCGCGATCGCGGTCGTTCCCGGAATCGGCGCGTTCGTCACTCTGCTCGCGATCTGGGGAGCGTCGATCGACGACGCCGAGCGCCGGGCGTGGGAGGACCGCCACCTCTCGGCGGCGTTTTACGAGGCGTTCGTCGCGCAGGATCGGGAGTGACGGCCGTCGCCCTCGACTGCCCCGAGTCGCCCCTCGCCGTGCCGGGAAAGCCTACTTATCGCTGCACGGAGACAGTACAGCTATCCGACGCATGTCAGCCGATCGTCTCCTCGTTCCCGTCGCGAACCCCGAAACCGCCGATCGACTGCTCGACACGGCGATCGACGTCGCCACCGATCGCGACCTCGAGCTTCTCGTACTTTCGATCGTTACCGTCCCGATGCAGGTCCCCCTCGGCGAGGCCCGACGTCAGTTCGACGTCGACGACCGGGAGGCGCTGGTCGCCGACGCGGTCGAGCGAGCGACGGGGTACGGCGTCTCCGCGGCGGGCCGGGTCCGGTTCGGCCGAAGCGTCGCCGACGGGATCCGCGGCGTCGCGACCGACGAGTCCGTCGACGCGATCCTGCTGGGCTGGCGCGGCCGACCCCGTCGCCGCGACGTCGTCCTCGGGAGTTACATCGACGACATCCTCGCCGACGCACCGTGCGACGTCCTCGTCAAGCGCATCGACCGGGACCGACGCGCCATCTCGTCGGTGCTCGTCCCCGTCGCCGGCGGCCCCAACACCGAGTTCGCCGCCGAGACCGCGGGCGCGCTGGCCCGCGCCCACGACGCCCGGATCGAACTCGTCACCGTCGTCCCCGACCGCGAGGAGGAGACCGTCGCCGAGGCCCGGGACCTGCTCAACCGCACGGCGCCCGCGCTGGGGGCCGTCGAGTCTGTCGAGCAGACCGTCCTCGAGGGAGCGGTCGTCGAGACGATCGTCGAGCGCTCGAGCGACCACGGCGTGACCGTCGTCGGCGCGGCCGAGGGCGGATTCCTCCGGCGGGCGCTGGTCGGGGACGTCCCCGAGGCGATCGGTCGGGAAGCCGAGAGCGCCGTCATCATGGCCAAGCGAAAACGGGACGTTCCGGAGGCGCTGTGGCGTCGGCTACGGGATCGGCTTCGGTAACTGCAGGCGAGGGAACTCGGTGTCGACGCTGGTCGCGTCCGCGTACCGGAGGTGTTTTGTAGCGATAGCGACGAGATGCGGGTAGACGGCACGGCCAGCCGGCTACCTTTCGGCCGGCGTGGTCTCCACGCTCGGTCACCGCTGACTGGCCTACCCCGTCTCTCTACTACTCGCGAGCGACCGCTATCGTCGCCGAGATATCCTCGAACCGACGATCCGCGTATCGTCCGCGAGGCGATCGTCGGGATCGAAGCCGGACGGCGAACCGTACTCCTGCAACCGATATCGAGCGTCTCGAGCCGCGCGAATCGGGAGCCCGCGAGACGCCCACGGTAGCGCTCACCCCGGAGCGGCGGCCTCAGTGCGTCTCCGGTCCCTCTCGTTCAGTCGTGACGAAAACTCCGCTGGCCCGTAAACGCCATCGCGATCCCGTGCTCGTCCGCGGCGGCGATCACGTCGTCGTCGTTGACCGAGCCGCCGGGCTGGATCACGGCCCCGATCCCCGCCTCCGCGGCCTCCTCGATCCCGTCGGGGAACGGGAAGAAGGCGTCCGAAGCCATCACGGCGCCCTCGGCGTCTTTCCCCTCGGCGTGTTCGTCGGCCTTCATCGCCGCCAGCCGAACCGCGTCGACTCGGGAGACCTGACCCATTCCGACGCCGACGGTCTCGGTGCCCTGCGCGAGGAGGATCCCGTTGGACTTGACGTGTTTCAGCGTCTGCCAGGCGAACACCATCGACTCGAGTTCCTCGTCGGTCGGCTCGCGCTCGGTGACGACCTCGAGGTCCGCGACGGTAATCGACTGCAGGTCTCGCTCCTGGACGAGGCGTCCCCCGACGAGCGGTTTCTCGGTGAACCGATCCGTTCGCTCCCCCAGCTCGCCCACCTCGAGCACTCGAAGGTTCTCCTTCTCGCAGAGGATCTCGAGGGCGTCGTCGGTGTAGCCGGGCGCGACGACGACCTCCTTGAACGAGTCGATCACCAGCTCGGCGGTCGCGGCGTCACACTCGCGGTTCAGCGCGACGATGCCGCCGAAGGCGCTCATCGGATCCGTCGAGAGGGCCTGTTCGTAAGCCGCCGCGAGCGAATCGGCGGTCGCACAGCCCGCGGGATTGGTGTGTTTGATCACTGCCGCAGCGGGCTCGTCGAACTCCTTGATGAGGTTCAGGGCGCCGTCGGCGTCGTTGTAGTTGTTGTACGACAGCGCCTTCGCGCCCTCGTTCAACTGGTCGGCGTGGACCACGCTGGCCTCGTCGCAGGTGTAGTCGGCGTACACCGCGGCGTCCTGGTGGGGGTTCTCGCCGTACCGAAGGGTGCTGAGACGGTCGCTCGAGGCGAGACGCCGCACGGGGAGTCCACCGTGGTCCGCGTCTTCCGGGCTCGAGACGTCCGCGTCGATCGAGACTTCGCCCGCCTCGAGATCCACGTCCACCGCATCCTCGGCGAACCACTTCACCGCCCGGGGGTACGCCCGGAACTCGCCCTCGTGGAGCACGCGCTCTTTCAACGTCTCCTCGTCGTCGCCCTCGTAGACCGCCACCGGTTCCTGGGTGACGATCGGGCCGGCGTCGATCGCCGCCTCGATGATCTCGCCGTCCGCGTCGGTCGCGTCGGTGACGACGTGGACCGTACAGCCGGTCACCGAGACGTCCGCCTCGAGCGCGTCGCTCCAGGCGTCGTCGCCGGGAAACGCCGGCAGCAAGGAGGGGTGAACGTTCAGCGTGGTCGGCTGTGCCTCGAGGAACGTATCCGAGAGGATCCGCATGTAGCCGTCGAGACAGACCAGGTCGAACTCGTAGCCGGACAGCGCCTCGTTGACCGCCCGTTCGTGCTCGCGGCGATCGACGCCGTCCTCGAGGGGGACGACCTCGGTGGCGATCCCGCGTTCGGCTGCGGCCTCGAGAACCGGCGCCTCGGGATCGTAGGACAGCACGACCGCGAGGTCGGCTCCGCCCGGTCGACGGTCGGCGACGTTCAACAGGTTGCGGCCTCGGTTGCCGGCCAGTCCGGCGATTCGGGTCATGGTCGAATCCGCGCCCGCGATCGGCAAAGCCGTTGCGGTCTCGAGCGCCGGGATATACACGATCAAGCATTGCTACGGCAGTATTTCGCCTTCGTATTCTCGAAGTATGCACGGTTGTGGCTCCTCGTTTCGATACGCTTTTGCACTGCGCTGGAAAGGATCGGAACGATGACCGACACCCACGCCCTGTACGCCGTCTCGCCGATCGACGGCCGCTACGCGGGTCGGACCGAACGGCTCTCGCCGTACGCCAGCGAGGCCGCGCTGATGCGGGCTCGCGTCCGCGTCGAGGTCGAATACCTGGTCGCGCTCGCGGAGCTGGAGGCGACGCCCCTGGAGCTCTCCCTCGAGGACCGCGAGCACCTGCGCGGGCTGTACGAACACTTCGCCGAGGAGGACGCCCGGCTGATCAAGACCCTCGAGACCGACGGCTACGGCGAGTTCGAGGCAACCAACCACGACGTCAAGGCCGTCGAGTACTTCGTCCGCCACCGCCTGCCCGAGGGCAGCGACGCCGGTCCCTGGATCCACTTCGGGCTGACCAGCGAGGACGTGAACAACCTCGCCCACCGCTTGCTCCTCGCCGAGGCCGTCGACGAGGTCCTGCTGCCGGCGCTGTACGACCTGCAGGACGAACTCGCCGAGATGGCCCGCGAGCACCGCGACCTGCCGATGCTGGCTCGCACTCACGGCCAGCCCGCGACGCCGACGACGTTCGGCAAGGAGCTGGCCGTCTACGCGGCCCGACTGGGCCGAGCGACGGGACGGATCCGCGCGGCTGCCGACGACCTCTCGGGCAAGCTCGGCGGCGCGTCGGGAACGTACGCGGCCCACGTCGCCGCCTACCCCGACGTCGACTGGCCGACCTTCGCCGAGGCGTTCGTCGAGGACCTCGGGCTCGAGTTCGTCCCGCTGACGACCCAGGTCAACCCCTGTGACGATCTCGCGGCGCTGTTCGACGCCTTTCGGGGTGCCAACGACGTCCTGCTGGATCTGGACCTGGACATGTGGCTCTACGTCTCCGATCGCTACCTCGGCCAGGAGGCCGTCGCGGGCGAGACCGGGTCGTCGACGATGCCACACAAGGTCAACCCGATCGACTTCGAGAACAGCGAGGGGAACCTCTCGAAGGCCAACTCCGATCTGGCCTTCCTCGCCGACTACGTCACGACCTCGCGGCTCCAGCGGGACCTCTCGGACTCGACGGTCAAACGCAACATGGGCGCCGCGCTCGCCCACTGCCTGATCGGCTACGACAAGACGGCCGCGGGCCTCGAGAAGGTCGTCCCGAACGAACACGTCATGCGCGACGACCTCGAGTCGACCCCCGAGATCATCGGCGAGGCCGTCCAGACGATTCTCCGCCGGGAGGGCCAGGAGGGCGCCTACGAGCGCGTCAAGGAGCTCACCCGTGGACGGGAGGTCTCCCTCGAGGACTTTCACGAGCTGTTCGACGACCTCGAGGTCGACGACGACGTGCGCCGGGAGCTTCGCGAGCTGACCCCTGCTGCGTACACGGGCGTCTCGAGCGACCTGGTCGACGGTCTCGACTGATCTCGGTTGACCACCTCACCGGGATGTTCGAGCGTCCGGCCGGAGTTGCCGATCAGCGCCGTCTCGAGTCGTCGATTCCCTCGCAGTTTGCTCCGATTCGACGACGGCCGATCGGTTCGAGTTTCGCTCGCGTTACGACCGTTCGACCAGTACTGATTTGAACTGACGGCCGCTACGGACACCCATGTTCGAGGCACTCTTTCCCGAGGTCGCTACCGCCGTGCTCTTTCTCATCGGGATCGTCTGTATGATTATTCTGCTGTACATCTCGACCCAGTGGTGAGACGCGGTGCGCGTCACCGTTCGCGGTCGCAGTCGACGAACTCGAGCCCGGTAAGTTCGAACCTCGCCCCGCCGTCGGCGCCGTCGGTTACGGCTACGTCCCAGCCGTGTGCGTCGCAGATCCGTTCGACGATTCCGAGTCCGAACCCCGTTCCGCCCCGACGCTCCGAGTAGCCCGTCTCGAAGACAGTCTCACGTTTCTCCGCCGGGATCCCGGGCCCGTCGTCCTCGACGTAGATCCCGTCCGCCAGATCCCCGACCGTAACGGCCACGTCGGGCCCGGCGTGTTCGACCGCGTTGCGAACGAGGTTCTCGAGGAGCCGCTGGAACCGACTCGGGTCCGCCTCGATCGACCGCTCCGTTTCGACCTCGAGGGACGCCTCGGCGGTCTCGACGTGACGCCAGCAGTCGGCGACGGTCGCCGCGACGTCGACGGGTTCGGACTCGAGTACGGACCGTCCCTCCCGGGCCAGCGCCAGGAGGTCGTCGATCAGCGCCTCCATCCGAGCGTGGGCTCGCGCGACGTCCTCGAGGTTGTCGTCGTCGCACGCCTCGCGAGCGAGTTCGAGCCGGCCCGCGGCCACGTTCAGCGGGTTCCGCAGGTCGTGTGAGACGATGCTGGCGAACTCCTCGAGGCGATCGTTCTGCTGTTTTAGTGCCCGTTCGCGTTCGAGCCGCTCGATCGCGTTCGCGGTGTGGCTGACGAGCAGTTCCGCGAACTCGACGTCCTGGGCGTCGAACGCCGCCGTATCGGTGCTCGCCGCCTGGAACACGCCGGAGTCGCCGACCGGGACGCTGAAGCCCGATCGGTAGTAGTCCTTCGCGGGGTCGGCGTCACCGTCGGGGGTGACTTCGTCGACGATGGAGGAGTCGCCGGACTGGAACGTCTTGCCGGCGAGCCCCTGATCGAGGCGCATCGGTCGGCTCCCGCCCATCGGGGCGTCGGCCGAAGTCGCCCGCGGAACGAGCCACTCGCCCTCGCACAGCAGCAGCGAACAGAGGTCGAACTCGAGGACGTCGGCCGCCGCGTCGACGGTTCGTTCGCAGACGGCGTCGACCGACTCCGCGGTCTGGATCGTCGTCGCGATCTCGTGAAGCGACTCGAGGACGGTCCGGTGACGCGTCCGCTCGGAGACCTCCCGTCCGACGCCGACGAGGCCGACCAGTTCCCCGTCGGTATCGGTCAGTTGGGAGCCGGTAAACTCGTGGGGGATTCGTTCGCCGTCGGCCGTGAGCAGCTCCGACTCAGCGGTTTCGGTCTCACCGTCCAGAACGTTCTCGATCGAGCGCGTTATCGCCTTCCGCTCGTCGGCCGGAACGAACTCGAGGACGTCCATCTCCGCGATCTCGTCGTCGGTGTAGCCGGTCACCTCCGGAAGGCGCTCGTTCCAGCGACGGAGCCGCCGGTCGGTTCCGATCACGTAGAAGACGTCGTCGAGCACGTCGAGCCCCTGCTCGACGAACTCGCGTTCGCGCTCGAGTTCGCGCTCCCGTCGTCTGCGGTCCGTGACGTCCTGTTGGATCCCGACGAAGTTCGTCACCGTCTCGCCGTCGAACAGCGGCGCGATCGTCACGCGGTTCCAGAACGGATCGCCGTCGCTCCGGTAGTTCAGCAGTTCGACGGTGACCGATTCGCCCGCGTCGATCGCCGCTCGCATTCGCTCGACCGGTTCCGGATCGGTTCGTTCCCCCTGGAGGAACCGACAGTTCCGGCCGAGGACGTCCTCCCTGGAGTAGCCGGTGAGTCGAACGAACCCCTCGTTTGCGTACGTGATCGGGTTGGCCGCCCGGTCGGGATCTGTGACAACGATCCCCACTGGCGCCTCGTCCATCGCCTGCTCGCGCAGCGACAGCGCCTCGCGAACCGCCTCGTTGGATCCGCCGGCGATCCCCCTCTCTGCCTTCTCCGCAGTCATTAGCTGGTGTATCCTTTCACGTCAGCCACGAATAGTGTTATCGCTCGGATTCGGGTCGGCCACCAGTCGAAGTTATCGGTAATTCCCTAAAGCTATCGAAATCGTGCGCGCACACAGTTCACCCTCCGACCGATCGTGGGCGAGACGATCACGAGAGCAGCGAATCGAGGGATTCCGCGACGGCGTCGGCTGCGGTCTCGACGTCCGGGAGCCGAACGTACTCGCGTTCGGCGTGGGCGACGGGACCGTCGTCGTCGGCCAGCGCGCCCGGTCCGAAGACGACGGTCGGCGCGTCGGCCGCGAAGAACGCGGCCTCGGTCGCCGCGCCGAACGGACGGACCTCGCCTCCGCTCGCGGCCTCGAGCGCGCCCACCAGCGGCTCCTCCTCGTCGGTGACGAACGGGTCCGGAAACGGCGTGTCGGGCCGGATCAGCTCGACCGACACCGAGAGGGCGTCGGGGACACGCGCCTCGAGGGACGCCTGCAGGTCCTCGCGGAACGTCTCGCTCGTCTCGGGCGGGACGTTCCGGCGATCGAACGTCAGCCGACAGCTACCGGGAACGCGGTTCGGCGCCTCGCCCCCCGAGAGCGCTGAGGGCGTCAGCTTCGGTTCCCCGAGCACCGGGTCCGAATCCGGACCCGCCTCCTCGTCGTAGCTCCGCAGGGCTTCGAGGACGTCGGCGAGTCCGAACACCGGATTCGCCGCTGCCGGAACGCTCGCCGCGTGGCCGGCTTCTCCCTCGAGGGTGATCGTCCCCTCACACTGACCGCGGGCGGCGACACAGACGTCGAGTTCGGTCGGCTCGCCGACGATATACCCGTCGGCCGACAGCGTCTCCCCGAGGTGTTCGGCGCCGGTCATCAGCGTCTCCTCGTCGGGCGTCAGGGCGAGCGTGATCCGTCCCGTAGCCGGTTCGGCCCGGAGAAAGGCCGCGAGCAGAGCGGCGAGAGGCCCCTTCGCGTCGCAGGCCCCTCGACCGCGTACCGTGTCGCCGTCCCGGTCGTAGGGGACGTGGGGCGCGACGGTGTCGAAGTGGGTGTTCAGAACGATGTGGGGGCCGTCGTCGCTTCCGCGACTCGCCAGCACGTTCCCGCGGGCGTCGACCTCGGGCTCGTGGCCGGCCTCGCGCAGCGTCTCGAGCAGCAGTTCGCGCATCGCCGAGACGTCCTCGTGGGAGGGGGTCCGGACGGCCTCGGCGTGGAAGGTGGTGATATCGAAACTCATGGGTATCCGCCGTCGTCGGGCGACGGCGCGTCGATACCGTCAGTTTCCGGCGACGAGTCATAAGCCCCCGCTTTCGTCCGCTCCAGCGGGGTTCGCATCCGGCACCCTCCGCTCGAGAGGGCTCGCTATGCGGACGTCGAGGCGTCCGCATCGAGCTTTCGGCCTCCGTAGAGACAGGCCGCCGCCAGTACGGCGACGAGCGCGCCGGCGACGACGTTGCTCCAGAACAGGATCCCTGTCTCGATGCCGAAGACGAACGGCGCCGCGACGGTCCACGCTCCCGCGACGAGAACGATCAGCGGGGCGACCGGTCCGGGGAGCCGACCGCCCGACGGACGCGCCGCGGTGTAGGCGGCGAACGCGGCCGCGACGGCGCCGACGAGGACGTTGTTCGTGACGATCCAGCCGAAGCCCGTCACGAACACGCCCGACCAGAAGATCCAGGTGCCGAGCACCGCCGCCAGCCCGGCGAGGCGCGGAACGGGCGGCAGTCGCGTCGTTCGTGTCGACTGTCGTTCGCTCACAGTACTCATACGATAGTCGACGGGCTCGAGCAGTCTAAAACCACCACACACCCGTCGTACAGGCCTGAAAGTTCGGTTCCGGTGGGGGTTGGAGTCGAGCTACTGCTCGACCCGCGTCACGTCCTCGAGCGTCTCGCGGCGCCGGACGACGCGGGCGTCGCCGCCCTCGAGAGCGACTTCGGCGGGGCGGGGCTGGGAGTGGAACTGGCTGGCGAGTTCGTAGCCGTACGAGCCCGCGTTGCCGATCGCGAGGATGTCCTCGCGTTCGGGCCGGGCGACCGGGCGGTCGTGGGCGAAGACGTCCGCGCTGGTACAGACCGGGCCCCCGACCGTGACCGGGTGAGGATCGCGGTCGGGCGCGCTGACGTTGTACATCGGATGGTAGGAGCCGAACATCGCGGGCCGAATGAGCGTCGCCAGGCTGGCGTCGATCCCGACGACCGTCGAATCGGGGGCCTCCTTGATCGTGTTCACCTCGCTGAGAATCAGTCCCGCGTCGGCGACGACGTAGCGCCCGGGCTCGAGTTTCAGCGTCGCCTCCAGTTCGCCCACGGCGTCGCGGACCATGTTCGAGGTCTTCTCGAGGTCCAGAGGCTCCTCGTCCTCGCGGTAGGGAACGCCGTAACCGCCGCCGACGTCGACGAACTCGAGATCCGAATCGCCGACCCGGCGCGCCATCTCGCCGACCCGTTCGATGGCTTCGCAGTGCTCCTCGAGCCCCTCGGTCAGGACGCCGCTGCCGGCGTGGGCGTGGAGCCCGACCAGTTCGAACTCCTCGCGGACGCGGTCGGCGACCTCCGGGACCTGCTCGTAGGGAATCCCGAACTTCGCGTCGGCGCCCGTGGCGACCTTCTCGTGGTGGCCCGTCCCAATCCCGGGGTTGATCCGAATGGCGACCCGGCCGTCGTAGCCGCGTTCGGCCAGCCGGTCGAGGGTGTCCGTCGCGCCGATGGTGATCGTCAGCCCTGGCGCCTCCTCGGCTAGATCGGTAGCGTAGTCCAGATCGTGATCCGGCGGGTTGACGGCGGTGTACTGGAGGGTGTTCGGGTCCGCCCCGGCGTCGATCGATCGCTGGAGTTCGCCCCAGGCCGCACACTCGATGTCGGCGCCGGCCTCGAGGACCGCCTCGAGCACCGCCTTCCCGGTGTGAGCCTTCGCGGCGTACATGACCTCGGCGTCGGGAAACGCTGCGGCGAAGCGGCTGTAGTTCTCCTTGACGCGGTCGAGATCCATCACGTACAGCGGCGTCTCGTACTCGTCGGCGAGGGCCTCGAGTCGCTCGTGGTCCCAGTCGGCGAGCCGGCGCACGGCCGGCGAGTCGGCGAGGTCGGTCATCGTTCGTCTCGAGTGACCGCGACGAAACAAGGGTTTGGGTTTGCCGTCCTCGGCTCGTCGGTCGGAAGATCGGGCTCCGGTGCTCGAGAGCGCTAGCGACCCACCGCTACGTATAGGCGACGACGTATCATGCCGGGCCATCCACTCGATCTGCGGTGACGCGCGCTGTCGGCCGGTCGATAAGCGAGGGAGCAACGCGACCGAGTGAACCGGGTGGGGAGGGCGTGGCAATTCCCCGTGTTCGTGCGAGCAGGACCTGCTCCCGTGAGGACTACCGCGAGAGCTCCTGCCCGCTCGAGGACTGCGACTCGCTGTTCGCTCGTCGCCGCCCAGCGCGCGCCACCGCACCAGTCGACCGGTCTTCGGATACCTACTCCGGAAACAGCTCCTCGGTCCGCTCGACAGCGTCGATCCGCTCGAGTTCGTCGGACTCGAGTTCGAGCTCCAGCGCCTCGAGGTTCGCCTCGAGATGCTCGCGGCTGCTGGCTTTCGGGATCGGAACGACGCCGTCCTTCGCGGCCAGCCACGCGAGACAGACCGCCTCGGGGGTGGTCTCGTGTCGTTCAGCGATCGCGACGACCGCGTCGATCTCGCCCGCGCGGCCGTTCGCCAGCGGCGAGTACGCGACCAGCGGGTAGCCGTTTTCGCGAGCGTGTGCGAGCAGGTCCTCAGGCTGGAACAGCGGGTGGTACTCGACCTGGTGGGCCGCGATCGGGGCCTCGAGGACGTCGGCGGCGGTCTCGAGCTCGGCGACCGAGAAGTTGCTCAGGCCGACGCCGCCGATCGTTCCTTCGTCGTACAGTTCGTCGAACGCCGGCAGCGTCCGTTCGGGCTCGTAGGCCTCGATCGGACGGTGGACGTACAGCAGGTCGACGCCCTCGAGGCCGAGTCGCTCGAGACTCTCCTCGGTGGTCCGGTGGACGTCGTCGGGCGCGAGGCTGTCGGCCCACACCTTCGTCGCGACGACCACGTCCTCGCGGGGGACCGAACTCCGGGCCAGCCCCTCGCCGACGACGGTCTCGTTCCCGTAGATCTGGGCCGTATCGAGGTGTCCGTAGCCACACTCGAGGGCCGTCGCGATCGTGTCGGGATCCTCGATCCCCATCGTGCCGAGTCCGATCGGTGGTAGCTGCATAGGAAGGAGTTCTCGAGTCGACCGGAAGAGTCCTCGTATCGGGATGCGTTTCTCGACCGTTCGGTCGAACGCCGTTCTCCCGCCCGCTTCGTTTGCGCCGCTCGGTATCACTCGGCTACGTCCGAGACCGAAGAGCGACTCGTCTCCTTCGGACAGAGATCGTATCTCGCATATATATTCGATTAGCAGTATACTAGAAGTACAGAGTAGATCTGACGAAGCCCAGAGGAAGCGCTCGAAACGGAATTTGTGAACGTTTTCTCCGAAAAGTCTGGATTGGATCTCTCAAAGGGAGTTATACGGGATCGAGGCGTGATTCGAGCCACGTTCGAACTCTCCCGATCACCGCCGTTCGGATCTCTCGCTACTCGAGCGGGAATCGTCGATATGGCGGCTCATATTCGGTTTCAGGGTATTTCACTGTGCTCGAGAGAGCGTCGTGGTGTCTATTGGCCCGCCCCGATATCATACATATGATGATCGATACGACTCAGAAAAGGTAATTTTTCCGATACTACTCGGCATACCGGGAGCGGCCGATCTGTGAGGGTCGATGAGACTCGAACGAAAGTCGCCGCGGCGTCACCGATCGCCGCTGGAACGGCGTTTCCCCGAGAGACGAGTGGTAGTCGATCGACCGGTAGCGTGAACGGAGCGGTCAGTGTTATCGATTGAGGGTGTGGATCGCTTGTCCCTTCGCGTTTGCGGCAGCTTCCCGAACCGTCTCCGAGAGCGTCGGATGAGCGTGGATCGCTTCGACGATGTCGTCCAGAGAGAGTTCGGCCTCGCGAGCGAGACCCAGTTCAGCAACGAGCTCCGAGGCCTCGGGTGCAACGACCTGCGCTCCCAGAACGGTGCCGGATTCTGTAGCGACGATCCTGACGAAACCGCTGGTCTCGTCCATCGTGAGCGCACGACCGCTTCCGCGGAGATGCGTTTCGCCGACGATCGGATCGAAGCCCGCCTCCGTGGCTTCGCTCTCGGACATCCCGACCGTGGCGATTTCGGGATCGGTGAATACGACGGCGGGTACGGCCCGTGGATCGATCGTCGTCGACCCGCCTGCGATGTACTCTGCAGCGGCTTCGCCCTCGTACATCCCCTTGTGTGCGAGCATCGGCTCGCCGGCGACGTCACCGACGGCGAAGATGTGCTCTCGGTCAGTTCGACCGTACTCGTCGGTCGGAACGAACCCGTCTTCGTCGGTCTCGATACCGGCAGCCTCCAGCGAAACGGTTCCCGTAACCGGTTCGCGGCCGACCGCGACGAGGGCTTTCTCCGCGGCGAACTCCGAGACCGATCCGTCCTCGGACGTAGTCGTGACGAGAATTCCATCGTCGGTACGCTCCCAGTCGTTCGCGGCCTTTCCGAAGTGGAAGTCGATCCCCAGCTCCGCCGCTCGTCGTTTGACCACGCGAGTGACGTCGGCGTCGAATCCGGGCAGTGCCTCGTCGAGCATTTCCACGACGGTGACGTCCGTTCCCGCCTTGGCGAACACCGTCGCCAGCTCCATGCCGATGTAGCCGGCACCGACGACGACCAGCCGTTCCGGTATCGATTCCAGTGCCAGCGCACCTCGAGAGGAAAGGATTTGCTCTCCGTCGAACTCGAAGCCGGGGAGTTCGACAGATCGGCTCCCCGTCGCAACGATAGCGTGTTCGAACTCGAGCGCGTCCGCGCCGTCCTCTTCACCGTTGCTGATACGAACCGTATTCTCACCGGTGAACTCGGCCGTTCCTTCGACGAGGGTAACTCCGTTCCCCTTACAGAGCTTCTCTACGCCGGAGGTGAGCTGCTCGACGACCTGATCCTTCCAGTCCACCAACTCCGACATCTCGATGGAGAGCTCCGCGTGGATCCCCATGTTCTCTGCCTCATCGGCACGGTGGGCGAGGTCCGTCGCCGAAATAAGTGCCTTCGATGGGATGCAGCCGTGGTTGAGGCAGGTACCGCCGTAGGCGTCCTTCTCGACGAGCGTGACGTCGAGATCGAGTTGTGCGGCGCGAATAGCGGCGGTGTAGCCGCCCGGACCGGCACCGATGACGACGACGTCTGTACTGGTGGGTGTATCGCGGACACTCATATCGTGGTAACTGCCCTCGAGGGAGTTGACGATTACGATCGAGGAGAATTTGCCCCTCGAGCGGCCGTGCGTTCGGCACCCGGTCCGGAGGAACGACTGAAGCGATTTGCACATCGATCGTACGGCTATCGAAATCAGGCGCGTGCTGAAGATCAGTTGCTACCGTGGTTCGTCTGGACCCCCTCGAGAAGTCAGGTGTGGCACGGCCGAGAAAGACGGAGTTGCACCTACGCGTCGTCGGACAGCGCGTGCCAGGAGAGGTGTGGATTTCGGGCGGCGCTCGTCTGATCGATGTAGCGAGCGCTGGTCTTTTCGGGTGCAGCCGCGACGGTCTCTTCGTCTTCGCTGGCGACGGCGTTGAACGCGCCGGCTAACTGGTCAAGCGTCGTTTTGCTCTCCGCTTCGGTCGGCTCCGTCATCAGCGCCTCGGAGACGATCTCGGGCCACTTCGTGGTCGGCGGATGGACGCCGTAGTCGAGCATCCGCTTTGCGAAGTCCGCCGCGTCTCGCTCTCCCGCACTCGCGACGAACTCGTGATGGAACGGACCGAACGGGATCTCGAGGTCGATCTGCGAAGCGAGATAGTTCGCGTTGAGGACCGCTTTGGCGCTGGTGTCCCTCAACCCCGAATCGCCCAACCGGCGGATGTACGCGTGGGTCTTGATCAGCACCAGCCAGTTCCCCATCGCACCGTGGACCTTCCCGATCGAGTGTTCCGGTTCGACCAGTTCGTACCTCCCGTCTCTGGCTTCGACCTGCGGACTGGGGAGGAACGGTCTCAGTTCCTCCGTGACGCCGATCGGACCGGCCCCCGGACCGCCGCCGCCGTGTGGCGTCGCGAAGGTCTTGTGAACGTTGTAGTGCATGATGTCGAAGCCCATGTCGCCGGGTCGGGCACGACCGAGGAGCGCGTTGAGGTTCGCTCCGTCGTAGTACAACAGTCCACCTGCATCGTGAACGACGGTCGCGATTTCTTCGATGTCACGTTCGAAGAGGCCGAGCGTGTTCGGATTCGTCAACATCAGCGCCGCAGTCTCCTCGCCGACGGCGGATCGTAGCGCCTCCAGGTCGATGCGGCCGTCGTCGTCACCCGGGAGCTCGACGACGTCGTACCCGGCCATCGCGGCGCTGGCGAAGTTCGTCCCGTGGGCGCTCGAGGGGACGATCACCTCCGACCGTCGTTCCCCTTCGCCGTTCCGCTCGTGATACGCTTTGGCCACCAGAATTCCCGTAAACTCACCCGCAGCACCGGCCGGTGGCTGCAGCGTCACCGCATCCATTCCGCCGATACGTCCGAGGGACTCCTGTAGCTCGTGATAGAGCTGTAGTGTCCCCTGAACCGACTCCTCGGGCCGATCGGGGTGTACCGCGGCCTCGGTGCGAGCGGCGACGTCCTCGGTGAACTTGGGGTTGTACTTCATCGTACACGACCCCAGCGGATAGGGACCGCTGTCGATCCCGTAGTTCATCTGCGAGAGTCGCGTGTAGTGGCGGGCGATCTCGGGCTCCGAGAGCGCCGGCAACTCCAGCGTCTCCCTGGTGAGGTCGTCGGGCAACTCCTCGTAGTCTACGTCGACCGTCGTCCGATCCTTTTCTGAGAGGAGCGGTTCGTACCCTTCCGAACCGGTCTCGTCCCAGACCGCTTGCTCGTGTCGTTGCATTACGCTACCACCTCCTCGATCGCTGCAACGAGCTCCTCGGCTTGATTCTCGTTCGCGTCGGTCACGCAGATCTGGATCGTATCGGCGTCAGTAGCGTGGACGGCGAATCCCTCCGCGTACAGCTCCGAAACGAGATCCGCCACGTCGGGTTCGACGGATGCCCTGAACTCGCGGAAGTGGTATCCGTCCCGAACGGGCGCAGCGATTCCCTCGATCTCGTCTAGCTCTCTCGCCAGAGCTTCCGGCAGCCGGTGGCAGTTCTTCGCGAGATCGACGAGTCCGTCCGGCCCGAGAACGGCTGCGTGAATCGCCGTTCGGAGCGCAACCCACGCCTGATTCGTACAGATGTTCGAGGTGGCTCGCTCGCGGCGAATGTGTTGCTCTCGCGTCTGGAGCGTCAGCGTGTATGCCCGGTGACCGCTCTCGTCCTGGCTAGCACCGACGAGCCGACCGGGGACCTGCCGGAGGTACTCCTCCTTGCACGCGAACAGCCCCAGGCTCGTTCCGTACGCCGTGCCCAGCCCGAGGACGCTCGCGTCGCCGATCACTGCGTCGGCGCCGATGGATGCGGGCGTCCGAAGCAAGGAGAGGGCAACCGGGTCCGAGCCGAGGCAAAACATCGCGTCGGCCTCAGCCAGATGCTCTCCGATCTCCTCGAGGTGTTCCTGTATGAGCCCCGTCGTCGTCGGATTCTCCACGTAGACCAGCGCGACGTCGCCGTCGAGGACGTCCTCGAGCGCGTCGGGTTCGACGACACCGTCGGTGGTCGGATACTCCTCGACGGCGAGGGAGGCGCCACTGACGTAGTTCTCGAGGACGGCTCGTCGTTCGTCGCGAAGCACGTCGGGAACGAGTACACGGTCGCCGGTGACGCTTCGGACACGCTGAGAGAGCGTCGCCACCTCCCCGAGTGCGGTTGCAGCGTCGTACATCGAGCAGTTCGCGACCTCCAGACCGGTCAGCTCTACGAGCAGCGACTGGTACTCGAACAGCGCCTGCAGAAAGCCCTGGGTAATCTCGGGCTGGTACTGCGTGTAGGACGTAAGAAACTCCGATCGGTCGGCCAGGTGGTCGACTAACGACGGGACGTAGTGATCGTAACGTCCTCGTCCGAGAAACTCGGTGGCCGAGTCGTTCCGACCGAGCACCTCCGCTACCTGCCGTACGACTTCTTGCTCCGATGCGGCGTCGATACCGAACTCGCCATCGAACCGAACCGAACTCGGTATATCGAAGAGCTCCTCTACGGACTCCGCATCGATCGCCTGTAGCATCGTCTCGACGTCGGCTTCGGAGTGTGGTGCGAACGGGCTGCCGGTCGACTCCCCGGTAGTCCGGGTCGCCCGCGACAGTTGGGTGTGATGACTCATCGGGTTAGATCATCTCCTGGTACTCCGAGGCGTCGAGTAGATGATCGAGTTCGCCCTCGGGCTCTACCTCGACCAGCCACCCGCTGCCGTACGGATCCTCGTTGACGAGTTCGGGGTTGTCGATGACGTCCTCGTTGGTGGCGACGATCGTTCCGGCGACGGGCGTGTAGATATCGGACACCGCCTTGATGCTCTCGAGAACGCCGAACTCCTCACCTTCACCGACCCCCTCGCCTTCGGACGGGAGATCGACGAAAACGATGTCGCCGAGTTCGTCCTGTGCGAAGTCGCTAATACCGACTCGCACCGTCTCCGAGCGATCGTCCGCCCATTCGTGTGATTCAGCGTACCGTAGTTCGGATGGTATTTCGAATTCCATAGTATCAGGCATCAGCCTCGAGTGTGTTCAGGAAGCGCTGGTCGACGACCGTCGCATCCACGACCCGGTTGCGGACTTCGATACCGAGTTGCGTTCCCTCCGCCGCGTACTCCGTATCGACGTATCCGAGTGCGAGGGGCACCTCGAACGTCGGGCTCATCGTGCCGCTGGTCACGTGTCCGATCTCGTCGTCGCCGTCCGTTATCGAGTATCCCTGTCGTGCGATCGCTCTCTCCTCGATTCGGAGCCCGACGATCCGTTCGTCGACGCCGTTTTCCCGGAGTTCGAGGAGCGCGTCCTTGCCGACGAACGACGGTTTCTCGAAGTCGACGACGAACCCCAATCCGGCTTCGAGCGGCGTTCGAGGCTCGGTGTCGAGATCGAAGTCCTGGCCCGAGAGGAGGAGTCCCGCCTCCAACCGGAGCGTATCTCGGGCACCGAGACCGCAGGGTTGGATCCCGTCGAACGCAGCCCAGACGGTCTCGGAATCGGCCGCCGGAAGGACGATTTCGTATCCGTCCTCGCCGGTGTATCCGGTTCTGGCGACCAGACAGCTCACGTCGTCGATTTCCGTTCGCTGAGCCGTGAATCGGGAGAGGTCCCCGACAGCGTCCGCCGTAGCGGACTCGACCGCCTCGACGGCGTCGGGTCCCTGAACTGCGATCATTCCCGTTCCTTCACTCTGGTCTTCGACGGTTACATCGAGATCGAGCGCTGACGCCCGATCCTCCCACCGGGCGGCCATCTGCGCTCCGTGGCCCGCGTTCGGGACGAAGAGGTACCCGTCCCGATCCGGGTAGCGATAGACGACAATATCGTCCAGTATCACGCCCTCGTCGTTCAGCACGCACGAGTACTGGGCGTCACCGGGATCCAGCTTGTTCACGTCGTTCGTGGTCAGCCGATTCGTTAGCGCGGCCGCGTCGGGTCCGCGAACGACGACTTCGCTCATGTGGCTGATATCGAAGCAGCCGGCCGTTTCCCGTACTGCATCGTGTTCGGTACTGATCGAATCGAACGTGACCGGCATCTCCCAGCCGCCGAAGTCGGTGAAGTCCGCCCCCGCACGTTGATGAATCTGGTATAGTGGTGGCTTGCGCGACGTCACGTCTGATACAATCAGCGAGCGATTATATAAATTCCCCTGTTCGAGACGGCCGTGGCCGGTACTAATTGATGCGCGTAACTGAGAAATCCGCGTCGCGAACGGCGTTCATGATCCGATCCGTCTGCTCGGTCCCGCTCGTCTCGATTCGAAAGTAGAGGTACGCCTCGCCGACGTCCAGGTTTTCGACCGATCGCTCGTGTCGAACGTTGCGGACGTTTGCGCCGTGATCCGCGACGATCTCCGAGATCCGTTCGAGCCGCCCCGGCTCGTCGACGATGTGAACTCTGAACCGGACGAGTTGACCGCGGGCCGTGAGCCCGTGGGTGAGGATCGTCTGCAGATCGGTCATACTGAGGTTCCCACCGGACAGCACCGGAACGACGGTCTCGCCGTCGACGTCCAGCCGATTGCTGCGGAGAGCCGCGATCGTCGTTGCACCCGCACCCTCGACCATCTGCTTCGTGCGCTCGAGCGTAAACAGGAGGCTCTCGGCGATCTCCGTATCCGAGACGGTGACGACCTCGTCGACGTAGGGTTCGATGCAGTCGTACGTGAGCTGGGAGATCCCGCCGGTCGCGATTCCATCTGCAATGGTCTGGACCGACTCTCTTTCCTGTGGGTTGCCCTTTTGAAGACTGTCGGGGAGCGTTGCCGCACCGGTCGCCTGGACACCGACGATCCGTGTTTCAGGTGCCCGCTCGCCGATGACGGTCGCGATTCCACTCAGTAGTCCGCCACCACCGACCGGAACGATCACCGTATCGACGTCGGGGACCTGTTCGAGAAGCTCCAAACCGAGGGTCCCCTGTCCGGCGACGATATCCGGATCGTCGTACGCGTGAACGAAGAGCGATCCCTCTCCGACTAACGATCGTGCGTGTTCCATCGCCGCCTGGAAGTCGTGCCCGTGTAGTTCGACGTCGGCGCCGTACCCCGCTGTCGCGTCGATCTTCGCCTGCGGCGCGTTCTGAGGCATAACGATGGTCGAATCCAGCCCGGTTTTCGTCGCGGCGAGTGCGACTCCCTGCGCGTGATTGCCGGCGCTCGCGGCAACGACTCGAGAGAGTTCGGGATCCGATTCCGTTACCTGGACGAGCTTGTTGTACGCTCCGCGCGTTTTGAACGAGCCGGTTCGCTGGAGATGCTCCATTTTGAGCAGAACCGCTGCTCCCGTTTCCTCTCGGAGTGATCGACTCGTTTCGATCGGCGTTTGCTGAACAACCGAGTCGTCCAGGCGCCCGCGTGCGCGCTCTATCTCGGAAACTGATACGTTCGTCGCTCGCTTGTCGCGGGTCATATGCGGTGTCCTCGTACGATATCCGTTACTAACCCGTAATAACGGTAGCGCTAGGTCGGGAGGGGATTCCGAGTGGAGGCGCCACAGTCCGTTCCGCACACTGGGGAACGATGCTGGCTACTTCGAACCGCGCCAACAATCGATCGTGTGCCGTGTGGAGTGGACGGCTCTGGCCGTGCAGTTGAACGGCCTCGGGAGGGCGGGCCACGAATAAACCGGTCCATTGCACTGCACAGGAGCCGGGTCATCGACTCGACGCGCCGAGAGCTGCGACTGGCCCGAGACCAACGATCGTGTGTCGATCGAAGCGGTCTCGAACCAGGTTCGCCGATACCGACGATCTCACTTTCCAGCGTGGGGAAACTTTCCTGTAGCTATACCAGGAATTAACACCTCTTCTCGCCGAAGCAGGTGTGGTGTACGGCAGTACATTTGTAATCCGTACGCCGTTCGGTCCTCCCTTCCGGCGATTGCGGGCACCACAGTGATTACAGATGTACGAGTGTAATAGACTCCCTCTCGAGCAGGAGTGCCGTAGACATCTCTCAGCTCGATTCGTTGGACGCCAACTCCTGCTCGAGATCGGAAACGACCGGGCGAAGAAGTTCGACCAGTTCCGCATCGGAGGGAAGCCGGTAGGGAGGGCCGGAGATATCCAGCGATCCAAAAACGGTTCCGTCTGGGCACTCTACGGCGATTGCTACGGCACGCAGCCCCTCCAGGGCCTCCTGATCGTTCACCGCGTACCCCTGAGACCGAACCGTCTCGATCTCCTCGAACAGCCGGTTCCGATCCGTGATCGTGTTCTGCGTTTCCTCCGGCAATCCCCACTTGTCGATCACGTCGTCGATGTACTCGTCCGGAAACTCGGCAAGCATCGCCTTCCCGCTGGCTGAGTTGTGCATGTAGAACTGGTGTCCGACCTGAAACCCCTCTACCGACGGGTTACTGACCTCGTCGAAGAGGATAGTGCTTCTTCCGTTCTCCTCGACGGCGAAGCTCACCTCCTCGCCCGTCGTGTTGGCCAGCTCGAGTGCGCTCTCTCTCGCGAGTTCGTACCGACCGTCCCTCCGTCGCGCCTCTTCCCCAAGATGGAAAAGCTTCAGTCCGAGCTCGTACCGATCGTTCATCTTTGTAACGTATCCGTACTCGGTTAGCGTCTTGAGGTGTGTGTACACCGTACTCGTCGACAGACCGACTTCCTCGGCGACCTCCGTCAGTCGCGCTCCGTCCAACTCGTCGACGGCATCAACCACCCGGAGCGACGTTGCCGTGGTTTTCCTTCGATCCCCGCCATCGTTCGGTTCCATACTCCGTGTTATCTCATAATCTACTTAAAACCGGCTCTCCCGGGGGCGTATACGCTTGCTGTATACTGCTCATCGAAAGGCGCGTCGGAGCGTTCGCCCTCGCTCCGGTCCGTTTTTCCGTATACCAATCTCCCCGTACCAGTACCTTTATCAAGCACCACTATGAGGTAACGCCTGTCATGGAATGGGCCCTCAATACAGCTGTTGCGCCAGCGTATATGGACGTAGCAAACAGCACCTGGCTATGGATTTCGGCGGCACCGGTGGTTTTCGTGGTGTTGTTGCAAGCGGGATTGTTCCTTCGTCGAGCGTGGAAAAACGGAAAGGAAATGGGTCTCTCCGACGAGCAGCTCGAGACCGGGCTGAGGACGGGTATTATTTCGGCTATCGGTCCTGCGATAGCAGTACTTGCAGCGATGTTAGCACTGATCGCCACCATCGGGGGGCCGGTCGCCTGGATGCGGCTCACGGTTATCGGGTCAGTCGCGTTCGAGCTGCCGGCTGCGGAGCTCGGTATCTCTCAGTTGGGATACGGCTTCGGTGATGACGGAATCACTGAAACAGCGTTTGCAACCGCAGTGTGGACGATGACGCTCGGTGGCATCGGGTGGCTACTCGTCGCGGCCCTCGGAACGCCGCACATGGAAAAGGCGAGAAAACGGATCGTCGGCGGGAGAAACAAACTCCTTCCTGTCGTCACCTCGGGCGCGATGCTCGGAGCGTTCGCGTACTTCGTATCCGGAGAGTTCACCTCCGGGGCGCCCGAAATGGGATCCGCTGCGGTCGGCGGGTTGGTCATGCTTTCGCTACTGAAAGTAGCTGACGAGAAAGAAATCCAGTGGATCCGTGAGTGGGCACTGGGTACTGCAATGGCCGTCGGGCTCGTCGTTGGAATGGCCCTTCACACGGTAGCCGGAGGGGGGTGGTAGCCGTGTCTTCGTCCTCCGGTTCGGGCGACACCGTGTACGAATCTAACTTCATTCCATACATCAACAGATGGGGTAGGGCGACGAGTCTGCTCGCGGTGGCGCTTTCGTTCGGGCCGGCACTCGCCTTGCTCACCGTCTTCGAGATCGTTCCCCCGACAGGGGCGGTAGTCGGCGGATTCCTGTCCGTCGCGGTCACCTTTGGACTCATTTGGTTCATCGAGCCGATCTCCTACTATCCCGTACTCGGTATTCCGGGGACGTACATGGCGTTCCTCTCGGGGAACATCTCGAACCTTCGTCTGCCCTGTGCCGCTGCAGCACAGGAGAGTGCAGACGTCGAAGCGGGAACGCCACGGGGGAGTATCATCTCTACTATTGCGATCGCCGGATCGATTTTCGTCAATATCACGATACTGACCGTCGGCGTTTTTGCGCTCGTTCCAGTGTTCGAGGCGATGCCCGAGTTCGGCCGGAACGCGCTCGAGTCGTACCTCGTTCCGGCGATCTTCGGTGCGATCTTCGCCCAGTTCGGCAGGGACTACCCGAAGGTAGCCGCCGTCGGGCTCTGTATCGCGCTGTCGATGACGCTGTTGATGGAGTTCGGATTCCTCGCCTTCCTGCCGGGTCTTCCGCTCTATGCCGTGATCCTCGTCTCGGTGTTCGGTACGATATACGTTGCAAAACTCATGTGGCAGAACGGTATGATCGAGACGGACTCGTAATACGTCGCCACCCGTTTTCAGTCGTCAGTGTACTACCGAATAGTGGTAGGAATATTTAAATAACATATAAATGTGTGCTGAAACCCTGTTATCGTATGCCAGAGAACGGAGACCTGAGAGAGTTGCGGCGGCTGTTTCACCGAAACCCCGAGCCGGGCTGGTGTGAGTTCTGGACGACGGCAAAGATCGTCGAAGAAATCGAGCGGATCGGCGTAGACGAGATACACGTCGGACCCGATGCGATCGACAGCGAGCAGCGACTCGGCGTTCCGGACGAGCAAGAACTGTCATCCTGGATGGAAAGGGCCAAAGACGAGCTCGACGACCACGCTGTTCTCGACGAAGTAGCCGGAGGTAACACCGGCGTCGTCGCAGTCATCGATAACGGAGAGGGGCCCTGCGTCGGCCTGCGCGTCGATATCGATGCGCTCCCGATCGACGAATCGACCGACTCGGATCACGCGCCGGCCGCCGAGGGGTTCCGCTCGACGAATGATGGGTTCATGCACGCCTGCGGTCACGACGCTCACATCACTTTCGGGCTAGGCGCGCTCGAGGAGTTGTCGAACCGGGATTTCAGCGGAACGTTCAAGGTCTTCTTCCAGCCGTCCGAAGAGTTGCTCGGCGGCGGGAAGGCGATGGCGAACACCGAACACGTCGCCGACCTCGATCGTCTGATGGGGGTACACGTCGGACTCGGTAGGCAAACCGGAGCCGTCGTCGCCGGTCTCGACGAAGCACTTGCCCTCTCTCGGTTCGACATCGCATTCGAGGGAGAGTCCGCACACGCCGGCCTCGCCCCGAACGACGGTCAGAACGCCGTTCAGGCCCTAGTCACTGCGGCAGACAACATGTATTCGATCCCCCGTCACGAGGACGGTGTGACTCGAGTGAACGTCGGCGAGATCCGATCGGAGAACGCGGCGAACGTAATTGCCGATTCGGCGACCGCGAAAGCGGAGGTGAGAGGTGGCTCGACGCAGTTGATGGAGTACATGAAAGAAGCCGTATACGAGCGGTTAGAGCACGCTGCAGGGATGCACGGTTGCGAACTGGACGTTACGGTCATCGGCGAATCGATACGGCAGGACTGCGACGAGGAGATGGTCGACGTCGTCTATGAAACTGCAGTGGAGATCGACGCGGTTACGTCGCCCAGCCGAAGGGACGCACTCGGAGCGAGCGAAGATGCGACCTACCTGATGAAAGCCGTCGCCGAGAGCGGCGGGAAAGCGACGTACATCGGTATCGGTGCGAGCAATCCCAGCGGCCATCACACGCCCACGTTCGATATCGATGAAGACTGTCTTCCGATCGGCGTCTCCGTTCTCTCACGGACGGCGCTCTCTTTGCTAAACTGACGGTACGACCGCGCCCGAGGGCGTCAGTGCGCCCCCGTCCACCCGTCCCGTTCGCTCGGAGCGACCGTCCGCTCGCTTCCTCGAGGGGGAGCGGGAACCGCGGTCTCACGGATCGGGCAAGCGGCCGCCTCGTTCGCGACGGAGGGCTGTCGGTGGACGCCGCCTTCGACTCCGTAGCGGGGTACGAGCCGAGAGTTCGATTTGCGGTCCTCGAGTCCAGAATCGATCGACACCGTCGAGTCGGAGGGATCCGTCGCTGCTCGGCAGTGAATATAAGCGCTTCCGGAACACAGGTACGATCGGAATGGCGTCATCCACACCCCGGACGACGGTCGACCGAATCGAAACCGTCGTCGTCGACCCCGCGGATATCGTCGAAGCGTTCGAGCGAAACCGACGTGACGGACCCGAACGTCGCGATCACGTGCTCCGCGTTTCGGCGCCACTCGAGGACGAGGTGCGAGCGACACGCTCCGTTTCGGACGATCGGCCGAGCACTCCGTCGGATGGAACTGCCCTCCCGATCGAGCTGGCTCCCGAGGCGTTCGTTCACGTCCACGGCGACTACGACCGGGATCGAACGCGCGTTTCGGTTCCGACGCGACGGGAGTCGCGATCGATCGCCCGCAGCGACCGCGGGGACGACGTCGACGAGGAAACGGTCGAAGAGTACCACGCGACGGCGATGGATGCCTGGAAACAGTGCGTCCGGACGAGCCTCGTCGACGAAGTTCCGCTGGCTACCGGTCCGGAATCCGGCAGTGAAGCGTGGGTCGACGTTCGGTACGAGCGAGGAAGCGAGTCGAACGACTGAGCTCCCTCGCGGTCGTACCGCATCGGTTGTCCTGCCGGCGTTCACGAGGATCCGTTCGGCCCTCCGATTGCCTCGCATCGCAGCGACGGGTAGCGTTTGCACCGATCGTATACGATCGAGCGGAACGGGACCTCGGCAACCACCTACAGTCCGAACAGCGATCGGGCGTTCGTTCGAAGCAGGCGATCGAGCGTGGTGTCCGAAAGCGGCAGCTCCTCGAGCGCGGTTTCGATCTCGGCGTCGGGGTCGTCGGCAACCCGCGGATCGAAGCCGCCGAAGGCGAGGACGCGGTCGGGTGCCGCGTCGCGAAACGACGCAGCCCACTCGTTGGTGTCGTGGGTGTACCCCAGGATCGGGCTCACGTAGTTGATGATCGCCGCGGTCGCGATGCCCTGGTCGTCGAGGTAGTCGACGAACGCCTCGGGGTTCCGGGCGAGCTCGAGTGTTCGATCGAACGCCGCGGCGTGTTCCCGAAACGTCGCTCTGGCGTCGTCGGTCATCCGCCAGAACGGGTTCATGTAGACGTGGACATCGACGACGTCCCGCTCGGTCCGTATCTCGCTCACACTCCGGACGTCGGCGCTTCGGTACAAAAGTTTCGCGGCGAGGTTACAGTCCTAGCGCCTCGCCCGCGACGGTCGTCTTCTGGATCTCGGTCGTGCCGCCGATGATGCTCAGAATCTTCGCGTCGCGGTAGTAGCGCTCGAGGGGAAGGTCGGTCCGATACCCCTTCCCACCGTGGATCTGAATCGCGTTCCGCGTGACGAACTCCGCGGCCTCGCTGGCGACGTACTTCGCCTTGCTCGACTTGCGCGTGTTCCCCTCGCCGTCGGCGATCGCCGTCGCAGAGTCGTAGACGAGGTGGCGGGCCGAATCGAGCTGGGCGTCCATGTCGGCGACCAGCACCTGCACCGCCTGGTACTCGCCGACCGCCTGGCCGCCCTGCTCGCGGTCGCCGGCGTAGTCGAGGGCTTCCTCGAAGGCCGCCCGGGCGATCCCCGTCCCGATAGCGCCCAGTCCCGTCCGGGCCATGTCGATCGTCCCCATGGCGATGCGGAAGCCGTGTCCGACCTCGCCCAGGAGCGCGCCCTCACCGACGCGAACGTCCTCGAACGTCGAATCACCGGTGACGTGGCCGCGCATCCCCATGAACTCCGTTCGGTCGAACTCGAACCCGTCGGCTTCGTCGGCGCTCGGTGCCAGAAACACGCTCACGCCGTGGCTCTCCTCGGGAGCGGGCCGCTTGCGAGCGACGACGAGGTGGACGTCCGCGACGCCCGCGTTCGTGCCGAAGGACTTCTCGCCGCTGATGAGGTAGCCGCCGTCGTCGTCGTCCCGTGCGACCGTCGACAGCTCGGTCGGCGAGCTTCCCGCGTCTGGTTCGGTCAGCAACATCGCACCGACCGACTCACCGCTGGCCATCGGCTCGAGCCACTCCTCCTTCTGGGCCTCGGTGCCGAAGTTCGCGATCGGCAGCGCGGCGAACGTGTGGCCCTGGATCGTCTCGGCGACCGCACCGCTCGCTTTGGCGATCTCCTCGACCGCGAGGCAGTACGAGAGGAAGTCCGATCCCTCGCCGCCGTACTCCTCGGGCAGCAGGATGCCGAGCAAACCGCGCTCGCCCGCGGCTTCGATCACCTCTCGGGGGAACTCGTCCTCGTTCTCGATGCGTTCGGCCTCGGGTTCGACGACCTCCTCGGCGAAGGTCGCGGCCCGGTCGCGAAACTCCCGGTGCTCCTCGGAGAGGGCGTTCTCGATAAGCGTCATACACCCCTACACGCGGCACACACCACTATAAAAGTTCTCGAGGCGGTCGGAGCCGCGGTCCGCTACTCGAGGTTGACGTTGACGTTTTTCGTCTGGGTGTACTCGTGGATCGCCTCGGTGCCCTGCTCGCGGCCGTAGCCGCTCTGCTTGAAGCCGCCGAACGGCGTCTGAGGCTGGGTGACCGGGAACTCGTTAATGCTCACCATCCCGTAATCGAGGTAGTCGGCGACGCCGTGTGCGGTCTCGAGATCCGAGGTCCAGATTCCCGCCATCAGTCCGTACGGCGAGTCGTTGGCGATCTCGATCGCCTCCTCGCGGTCCGAGAACTCGATGACCGAGAGAACGGGTCCGAAGATCTCCTCCCGAGCGATCGTCATGTCGTTGGTGACGTCGGTGAAGACCGTCGGCTCGACGAAGTGGCCGACATCCGGGTTCTCCGGAACGCCTCCACCGGTAGCGACGGTGGCGCCCTCTGCTTTCCCGGTCTCGATGTAGTCGAGGACCTCCTGTTGCTGGTCCTCGCTGACCGTCGGCCCCATTCGGCCGTCGTCGTCGATCCCGCTGCCGAGCGGCGTCCCCTCGGCGCGCTCGACGACCTTCTCGACGACCTCGTCGTGGACCGACTCGTGGACGAGCAGCCGCGATCCCGCCCAGCACATCTGGCCCGCGTTCATGAATATGCCGTAGTGACAGCCCGCGGCGGCGTCCTCGAGGTCGGCGTCGGGGAAGACGATGTTCGGCCCCTTTCCGCCGAGTTCGAGGGTGACGCCGGTGACGTTCTGAGCGGCTCGCTCCATGACGCCCTTGCCGATCCCGGTGCTGCCGGTGAAGGCGATGTGGTCGACGTCGGGATGTTCGGCCAGCCGGTTGCCGGCGGTGCTCCCCCGACCCGGAACGACGTTGACGACGCCGTCCGGAATCCCCGCCTCCTCGGCGGCGACGGCGTAGTACAGCGCCGACAGCGGCGTCGTGCTCGAGGGTTTCAGTACCGCCGTGTTCCCGCAGGCCAGCGCCGGCGCGAGGCTGCGACCCGCGAGCTGGAAGGGGTAGTTCCAGGGGATCACGTGGCCGGTGACGCCGACGGGTTCGCGGACGGTGTAGTTCAGCCGATCGCCGGGGACGGGTACCTCGTCGCCCTCGACCTTGTCGGCCCAGCCCGCGTAGTACCGGAACGTGTCGATCACCATGTCGACGTCAAGCGTCGCCTCGAAGGGGGTCTTCCCGTTGTCGTGGGACTCGACCAGGACGATTTCGTCCTTGCGTTCCTCGATCGCGTCAGCCATCGCGCGGACGTGTGCGGCTCGCTCCTTGGGGGCCAGCGAGCGCCACTCGGCGTCGCGCTCGGCGGCTGCAGCCGCGGCGTCGACCGCGCGATCGACGTCCGCTTCCGCACCCTCGGCGACGGTCGCGTAGGGCTCCTCGGTCGCCGGATCCTCGGTCTCGAACGTTTCGCCCGCCTCGGCTGCGGTCCACTCGCCATCGATATACAGGTCTGTCGGGCCGTCGTAGCTCATGCGGACGTGGATAGTAGACACCCCGATAAAAAACGTACGGAACCGTCAGGGGTCGCCGCTCGAGCGGCGGTGGGTAGCTATAAGTTACCCCGGCAGATAGTTCGATCCATGCGAGACGCATACATACTCGGAGCCGGACAGTCGGCGTTCGGCTCCTTCCCCGAACGAACGTACCTCTCGCTGTTCGACGACGCGTTCGACGCGACGATGGACAGCGTCGACGGCGAGCTCTCGCCCGACGAAATCGACGAAGCGTTCCTCGGCACGCTCGGCGTCGGCGGGCGCCAGATCGGCCTCTCGGGGCCGGCCGTGACCGAACACCTCGGCCTCCACGGCGTCCCGACCACGCGGGTCGAAAACGCCTGCGCAGCCAGCGGCTACGCGTTCCGCCAGGCCGTCACCGCCGTCCGATCCGGGATGGCGGACGTCGCGCTGGCCGGCGGCTACGAGGTGATGACCGACGCCAGCTCCGACCACACGCGCTGGTGGCTCGGCGTCAGCGGCGAGACCGAGTGGGAGCGCATGAGCGGGACCACCTTCGCGGGCGTCTACGCCCAGATGGCGAGCGCCCACATGGAGGCGTACGAGACGACCACCGAGGACTTGAGCCGCGTCGCGGTCAAGAACCACGGCAACGGCGCACAGAACCCGAAGGCCCACCTCGGCTTCGAGTGCTCGCTCGAGGACGCCGTCTCCGCGCCGGCGGTCGCGGACCCGCTGAACCTCTATCACTGCTGTCCGACGACCGACGGCGCAAGCGCCGTCCTCGTGGTCAGCGAGGACGTCGCCCGCGAGTACGGCGACGCGCTCGTCCGGGTCGCCGGCGCCGGGGCCTCGAGCGGGCGGGTCGGCCTCTTCCAGCGCGAGTCGCTGACCTCGATCCCGGCGAGCGTCCGCGCGGGCGAAGACGCCTACGAGGAGGCCGGCATCGGCCCCGAGGAGCTCGACTTCGCCGAAGTCCACGACTGTTTCGCCATCGCCGAGCTGCTGGCCTACGAGGATCTGGGCTTCTGCGAGCGCGGCGAGGCCGGCCGACTCCTGCGGGAGGGCGTCACCGATCCCGACGGCGAGTTGCCGACCAACACCAGCGGCGGGCTCAAATCGAAGGGCCACCCGATCGGCGCCACCGGAACCGGGCAGGTCGTCGAGGCCTTCAAGCAGCTCCGCGGCGAGGCCTACGTCCAGGTCGACGATCCCCGGTACGGACTCACCCACAACGTCGGCGGCAGCGGGGGCGGGGTCACCGTTCACGTCTTCGAGCGCGAGGAGGTGGAAGCATGAGGGGGATCGTCGCGGGTAGCGCCTACGTTCCCCGATTTAGACTCGAGAGCGAGAAAGTCGAGGCCGCGTGGGGGACGAACCACGCCTCGGGCGTCGAAGAGAAAGCCGTCCCGGCGGCCGACGAAGACGCGCTGACGATGGCGATCGCGGCGGCCCGGCGAGTCCTCGAGGACGCCGCGCTCGACCGCGCGACGCTGGAGACCGTCGCGGTCGCGACGACGACGCCTCCGCTCGAGGAGGGCGATCTCGTCCCGCAGCTGGTCCGGGCGCTCGACCTCCCGGCCGACGTCGCGAGCGTGACGGCCACCCAGCACGCCGCGGCCGGCGCCGAGGCGCTCTCGAGCGCGCTCGACGCCGACGGTCCCGTGCTGGTCGTCGCCGCGGACTGTCCGGAAGGCGAGCCCGCCGACGCCGACCACGCGATGGGCGCCGGTGCGGCGGCGTTCGTGATCGACGACGATCCCGCGGTCACGATCCGCGACGTGGCGTGGCACAACGACCACACGCCCGGCGTCCGGTTTCGCGAGCGCGGCGAGCGCGACGTCGGCTCCCTCGACATCACGACCTACGAGCGGACGGCGCTTCGCGAGGCCGTCACCGAGACCGCATCGGCCCTCGAGGTCGACCTCGAGGGCGTCGGCGCCGCGGCGGTTCACCAGCCAGACGGCGGGCTCCCCTACCGCATCACGGGCGATATCCCCGTCTCCGGCGAGGCGGTGGCGGCCGGCACCGTCGCCGACCGCATCGGCGACGCCGGCGCGGCGACGGTGCCGATCGGGCTGCTCGCGGCGCTGGCCGAAGCCGAGGACGACGCGACGCTCGGCGTCTTCCTCGGCGGCGGCACCGCGGCCGCGCTCGCCTGCGAGGGATCCCTTCCGGTCTCGGGTCTCGAGGACCTCGAGGACGGCAAGTCCCTCGAGTACGCGACGTACCTCCGCGAGCGGGGGTACGTCGTCGACGGCGAGGTCGCCGGCGGCGGCGCGAACGTCAGCCTGCCGAACTGGCGGCGCTCGCTCGAGCAGCGCTACCGTCTGGTCGCCGGCGAGTGTCCGGAGTGTGGCGGCGTCACCTTCCCGCCGAAGGGCGCCTGTCAGGAGTGTCACGCCCGCGTCGAGTTCGAGCCCGTCGAGGCGTCCCGGACCGGGACGACACGCGCGGTGACGGTTATCGGCCAGGGCGGTGCACCCCCGGAGTTCGCCGAGTTGCAGCAACGGGACGGCGCCTACGCGGTCGCGATCGTCGAGCTCGAGGCCGGCGACGGGACGGTGACGCTCCCGGCCCAGCTCACCGACGTCGATCCGGAGTCGGTCGCGGTCGGCGACGCGGTTCGACCGACGATTCGGAAGATCTACACCCAGGAGGGGGTGCCCCGGTACGGCGCGAAGTTCGAACCGGCCGAGTAGCGTCCCGAACGCGCTCGGTCGTCGGCGTCGACTGCAAGAACCGACGGAACCGCTGCCTTTAGTGCGATAACAATGTACGAGATACACGCAGAAAAATGACGGACGACTGTGACGAACGTGGGGGAACGGGTTCGGGGAGCCCGTATGGAACGGAGGCGCGATCGCTCGACGAACTCCTCGAGGTACTGGCCGACGAGCGCCGACGGTGCCTGCTCGCGTACCTGTTCGATCAGGATACGACCGCCGCGTCGTTCGAGGCGGTCATGGACGGCGTCCTCGCCGAGCTAGAGCGGCGACAGCGCAGACGGCCCGAGCGGGAGGTGCTCGCCACGGACCTCCGTCACCGACACCTGCCGCGACTGGCCGACGTCGGGGTCCTCGAGTACGACTCTCGGAGCCGAACGGTACGGGTCTACGGACACGAGCGCCTGGAACGGCTGTACGAGCGAATCCGACCGCTCGAGGAGACGTGAGGTCCGGTTTGACCGTGGCTCACCGATATGCTTATCGGTATCGTGTGAATGGGTGACATATACGCGACCTTCGAACGCCGACCCCGGACGAACTCGAGCGGTACGCCGCGGTCCACCACGTCGATCTCTCCGACGCCGAACGCGAGGACCTCGCGGCCGCCGCTGCCGGACTGCTGGACGCCTACGAGCGACTCGCGGCGCTCTCGCCGTCGGAGCCGACGGCACCTGCCGATCCCGATCGGTCCGGATCCGTCCCGGACGACGACGAGAACCCGTGTAATGCCTTCGTCAGGCGCTGCTCGGTATCTGGCACCGCAAACGGCGACGGACTCCTCGAGGGGTACGACGTCGGACTGAAGGACAGCGTCTCCCTCGCCGGGATCGGGCTGACCTGTGGCTCCGCGATGCTCTCGGAGTACGTTCCATCGACGGACGCGACGGTCGCGACGCGGCTGCTCGAGGCGGGTGCGACGATCACCGGGAAGCTCAACATGGAAGACATGGCGTTCTCGGGCAGCGGCGAGCTGTCGGCCCACGGTCCCGTCCCGAACCCGAGAGATCCCGACCACCTCGCTGGCGGTTCCTCGAGTGGGTCGGGCGCCGCGGTCGTCAACGGCGACGTCGACGTCGCGATCGGTACCGATCAGGCCGGCTCGATCCGCATTCCGGCCGCGTGGTGTGGTTGCGTCGGACACAAGCCGACCTACGGGCTCGTCCCCTACACCGGGATCGTCGGGCTCGGTCGGTCGTTCGACCACGCCGGCCCCCTCGCTCGGTCGGTCGAGGACTGCGCCCGCACGCTCGAGGCCATCGCCGGCGCGGACGGACTGGACCCGCGCCAAGGTGCCGTCCCGACGGAGCCGTACGCCGAGGACCTCGAAACCGATCCCGCCGATCTCACGATCGGCGTCCTCGAGGAAGGGTTCGACCGCGAGGAGAGCGAACCTGGCGTCGACGAGACCGTCACCGGCGCGCTCGAGGAGCTCGCCGATGCGGGCGCCGAGCTGCACGAGGTGTCGGTGCCGATGCACCGCGACGGGCTCGCGATCTGGAACGGGATCGCCATCGAGGAGACGACCGCGACGATCGCGGGCGAGGGGATCGGCTCCTTCGGGAACGGCTACTACGACACCGAGCTGATGGCGGCGTTCGGCCGGGCGCGTCGGGAGCGGGCCGACGAGTTCCCGCCGACGGTCAAGCTCGTAATCGCGCTCGGGGAGTACCTCGCCGAGGAGTATCACGGTCGGTTCTACGCCAGAGCCCGGAACCTCGCGCTCGACCTCGCGGCCGCCTACGACGAGGCCCTCGCCGACGTCGACGTCCTCGCGATGCCGACGACGCCCCAGACGGCCCACGAGCGTCTCGAGAACCCCTCGCGGCTCCAGGTCCTCGAGCGAGCGGTGAACATGCTCGAAAACACCGCGCCGTTCGACGCCACCGGCCACCCCGCGCTCTCGGTACCCGCGGGCTCGAGCGACGGGCTCCCGGTCGGGTTGATGCTCGTCGGCGAGGCGTTCGACGATAGGACCGTGCTGCGAGCGGGTCGGGCCGTCGAGCGACGCGTCGACTGGAACGCCTGATCGCCCTCGCCGGCCCATTCCGAACGGGCGGGAGGTGGGATGGGAACACTTTTCATTGTCTCGCGAGTGGGTTCGCGTATGCACGTCACGGTACTCGGAGCCGGAAGCATGGGACACGGAATCGCGCAGGTGTCCGCGATGGCGGGCCACGAGGTCGTTCTTCGGGATATCGAGGCGGACCTCGTCGAGGACGGCCTCGAGGGGATTCGCGAGAACCTCCAGGGTGGAGTCGACCGGGACAAGGTCACCGAGGCGGAGATGGAGGACGCCCTCGAGCGGATCGAGGGGATGACCGACCTCGCCGGGGCCGTCGCCGACGCCGACCTGGTGGTCGAGGCGGTTCCCGAGGACATGGATCTCAAGAAGGAGGTCTTCTCGGACGTCGAGGACGCGACGGGTGTGGAGACGATCATCGCCTCGAACACGTCCTCGCTGTCGGTGACCGAGATGGCAAGCGCGCTCGAGCGGCCCGAGCGCGCCGTCGGGCTGCACTTCTTCAACCCGCCCCACATCATGGACTTAGTCGAGATCGTGATCGCCGAGCAGACCGACGACCGAACCGAAGAGACGGCGATCGAGTACGTCCGCGGGCTCGAGAAGGAAGACGTCGTGGTCCGAGACACGGCCGGCTTCGCCAGCTCGCGGCTCGGGGTCGCGACGGGGCTGGAGGCGATCCGGATGGTCGAGGAGGGCGTCGCCAGTCCCGCCGATATCGACGAGGCGATGAAGATCGGTTACGGCTACCCGATGGGCCCCCTCGAGCTGACCGACCTCGTCGGGCTCGACGTTCGCCTGCACATCGCCGAGCACCTTCGCGAGGAGCTAGGTGAGCGGTTCAAACCGCCACAGACGCTTCGCCGGAAGGTTCGGGCGGGCAATCTCGGCAAGAAGTCCGGGGAGGGCTTTTACCTCTGGGAGGACGGCGAGCGCGTCGGCACGAGCGGCGACTGGGGTGAGGACGATGACTGAGCTCGAAGACAAGTACGAGCTGCTGTCGGTCGAGGTCGGCGAGCGCGCCGACCGGGTCGCGACGGTCGCCATCGAGCGCCCCGACGCGCGCAACGCGCTCAACGGCCAGGTTCGCACGGAGCTCAAGGACGCCGTCCGTTCAGCCGACGACGACGACCGCGTTCGCGTCCTCGTGCTTACGGGAGGCGAGGGGTCGGGCGCGTTCGTCGCCGGCGCCGACGTCACCGAGTTCGCCGATCGCGGCGTCGTCGAGCAGCGCGAGGCCAGCGAGCGACCCCGCGTGTACGAGACCGTCGACGACGCCTCGATCCCGGTGATCGCCCGCGTCAACGGCCACGCGCTGGGCGGGGGCTGCGAGCTCGCACAGGCCTGCGACGTCCGGATTGCCCAGGAGGACGCGAAGCTCGGCCAGCCCGAGATCAACCTCGGGATCATGCCCGGCGGCGGCGGCACCCAGCGGCTCACCCGCCTGGTCGGCGAGGGCCAGGCGATGAAGCTCGTGCTCTCGGGCGAGCTGATCGACGCCGCCGAGGCGAAGGAGATCGGCCTGGTCGACGAGGTCCACGACGCCGAGGCCCTCGACGACCGCGTCTACGAACTCGCCGGGAAAATGGCCGCGAAGAGCCCGATCGCGCTGGAGTTCGCCAAGCAGGCGATCAAGGCCAGCTCCCGGACCGGCCTCGAGGAGGGGCTCGACTACGAGGCGGAACTGTTCGTTCAGCTGTTCGCCACCGAGGACAAAGACGAGGGGATCGAGGCGTTCCTCGAGGGGCGCGACCCCGAGTTCACCGGCGAGTAGCTGGCGTCGACGTCTCTTCTCCCATCCGTTCCGCTTTTCGCCGTTCGAGGGTCACCCGTGTGGGATCGAGGCCGTCGATCCGCGTCAGTCGTCCGCGGGAGTCGGTCTCCAGCTTGCGGCCTCGAGTCGGACGCTCGAGACCTTGAACTCCGGAATCCCGCTGATCGGGTCGAACGTCTCCTGGGTGAGCTCGTTGACCGCGCCGTCGGCGAAGTGCATCGGCATGAAGACGACGCCCCGATCGGGACGGTCGGTTACCTGCGCGGTCACCTCGATCGAGCCGCGCCGGGACTCGAGGCGGACGTCCTCGCCGTCGGCGACGCCGAGCTGGGCGGCCGTCTCGGGGTGGACCTCGACGAAGCTCTCGCCGACGTGGGACATGATCCCCTCGACGCGGCGGGTGAGCGTCCCCGTGTGGAAGTGATAGAGGACGCGCCCGGTCGTCAGCGTCAGCGGATACTCCTCGTCGGGCAGCTCGCCGGGCTCACCGAGGTCGGCGGGAACGAACCGGGCCTTCCCGTCCTCGAAGTTGAACGCCTCGTCGTAGAGGTACGGCGTTCCCGGATCGGACTCGTCCCGGCAGGGCCACTGCAGTCCGCCCTCGCGCTCGAGGCGCTCGTGGCTGATTCCGCCGTAGATCGGCGCGAGATCGCTGATCTCGTCCATGACCTCGGCGGGCGCGTCGTAGCTCCAGTCGTAGCCCAGTCGGTTCGCGATCGTCTGGAGGATCTGCCAGTCCTGGCGGGCCTCCCCGGGCGGGGACAGCGCCTGGCGGACCAGCTGGACCCGACGCTCGGTGTTCGTGAACGTGCCGTCCTTCTCGGCGAAGCTCGCGGCCGGCAGGACGACGTCGGCGTGTTCGGCGGTCTCGGTCGGGAAGATATCCTGGACGACGAGGAAGTCCAGCTCCTCGAGGGCGGCCTCGGCGTGGTCGATGTCGGGCTCGGAGAGCGCGGGGTTCTCGCCCATCACGTACATCCCGCGGACGACGCCCTGGTGGGCCTCATCGAAGACCTCGGGAACGGTCAGCCCGGGCTCGCTCGGCGGTCGGTCGCCCCAGGCCTCCTCGAAGACCTCGAGGACGTCGGGGTCGTCGACGGGCTGGTAGCCCGGCAGGCTGTTGGGCAGCGTGCCCATGTCGCCACCCCCGCCCTGGACGTTGTTGTGGCCGCGGAACGGCGAGAGTCCCGAGTTCGGTTTGCCGATATGGCCCGTGACGAGCGCGAGGTTCGCCAGCGCCAGCACGTTCTGGGTGCCGTGGGAGTGTTGGGTCATCCCCATCGCCCAGCCGAACACGCAGCTGTCGGCGGTCGCGATCGTCTCGGCCGCGGTCGCGAGCTCGTCGGGTTCGACGCCGCAGAGACGCCGTACCTCCTCGGGCGTGAACGGCTCGACCTTCTCCCGGAGTTCCTCGAGGTTCTTCGTTCGCTCGGCGACGAACGCCTCGTCGTGGAGGTCGTGCTTGAGGACGTACCGGATCAACCCGTTGATCCAGGCGACGTCGTAGCCCGGCTCGACCCGGGTGTACTGGTCGGCGTGTTCGGCGATGCCGACCCGTCGCGGATCGAAGACGAACAGGTCCGCGCCGTCGCGGACGTTCTGCTTGATCCTGGTCGCGAGCACGGGGTGGCTCTCGGTCGTGTTCGAACCGGTGATCAGGTAGCAGTCTGCGTTGGCGACGTCCTCGATGCGGTTGGTCATCGCGCCGTAGCCCACCGTCTGTTTCAGCGCCGCGACCGTCGAGGAGTGACAGAGCCGCGCACAGTTGTCGACGTTTTTCGTCCCCAGAACCTGGCGGGCGAACTTCTGTAGCAGGTAGTTCTCCTCGTTGGTACACTTCGAGGACGCGAAGCAGGCCAGCGCGTCGGCGCCGTGTTTCTCACGGATCCCAGTCAGTCCGTCGACGACCCGTTCGAGGGCCTCCTCCCAGCTCGCCTCGCGGAGCTCGCCGCTCACACGGTCGCGGACGAGCGGTCGCTCGAGGCGGTCCTCGCTGTCGACGAAGTCGTAGCCGAACTTCCCCTTCACGCAGGTCGAGAACCCGTCGTTGGCGGGGGCGTGGTCGGCGTCTGTCGGTCGAACCCCCAGCACCTCCTCGTCGTCGGTGTAGACGTCGAACCGGCAGCCGACGCTGCAGTAACCGCAGGTCGTCTCGGTAACGTCGAGATCGTCGAGCCGACGGTCGGCGACGAACTCGGCGATGTCGAACATCCGTCCCTCCGAGAGAACCTTCGTCGCGACGCTCTCGCCGGCGTGTTCGGCCTCGAGAAGTGCGCGCTCGCCGGCCTCCCGAACCGTCTCCGTCGCTTGTCGCTTCGCCCGCTCCATGACGCCCGCGACGCCCGACAGTTCGGTGTCGTCTTCGGCCTCGGCGGACCCGCTCGAGCCGTGGGCCTCGCCCGCACCTTCGGGTTCGACGGTCTTTCCGATGGAGTTCTTCTGGGTGAAGCCGGGAATCGGCAGCGTCGCGCTGTCGGCGAGCCCCTTCTCCGTGATCGATCCCGTCGGACAGACCGTCGCGCAGTGGCCACAGGAGACACAGGCCGAGTCGACCATCGCCTCGGCGTCGTTCTGAAAGGCGATCCGAGTGTCTTCGCCGGTCCCCTCGATCCGGAGCACGCCCTCGACCTGGACGTCGTTACAGGCCTCGACGCAGCGGTTACAGAGGATGCACTTGTTCCGGTCGATCTGGATGAACGGCGAGGTGTCGTCGAGCGGTTCGTACTCCTCGCGGTCGTCGAAGACGCCGTAGCGCGGTTCCTCGACCTCGTTCTCGATCGCGGTGTCTTGGAGCTCGCAACGCCCGTTCTGGCCGCAGGTCGTACACCGGAGGTTGTGGTTCGAGAGCACCAGATCGAGGTTGACGTCCCGGGCCTCCGCGGCTTCCTCGTCGTCGGTTCGGATCTCGAGACCCTCCTCGGCGGGGTGGCTACACGCGGGGACGATCCCGTGTTCGTCGGTGTCGACGACGCAGGTCCGGCAGGTGCTCCGGGGCCCGATCTCCTCGCTCCCCTCGTAGTGACACAGCGCGGGCACGTCGTCGTCGGCCCCGGCGGCCTCGACGGCCTCGAGGATCGTCGCGCCGTCGTCGACGGTGACCGTTCGCCCGTCGACGGTGAGCGTGGTTCGGCCGTCGGCGCCCGCGGGCTCGGGATCGTTCGCCGTTCCCGTCGTAAACTCCTCGGTCAGCGGGGTGCTCGGCTGCGGATCGTCGACGTCCGGCACGCTCGGCAGCGGTTGCTCGTCCGATACCTCGGGTCGGTCGCGGTGGCTCTGTCGGTGATCCTGTAAACTCATGGGTTCCCTCCGTTACACTCGCCGGCGGGACAGCGTCCGTTCGCGTGGGCGACGAACTCGGGTTCGAACGCCTCGAGCGCCGTCGTCGTCGGCCGAGCGGCATCCCGACCGAACCCACAGAGGCTCGAGCGCTCCATCACGCGGGCCAGCTCTCGGGCCTCGTCGATCGCGTCCTCGCGCTCGTAGGTCGACCGGAGCAGCTCGGTCAGCTGCGTCGCTCCCTCGCGGCAGGGCACGCAGCGACCGCAGTTCGTCTCGCGGGCGAAGGCCGCGCGCCGTCCCGCGAGCGCGACGGGACAGCGATCCTCGCTGAACAGTTCGATCGCGCCGTTCGTTCCGAGGCCCGCAGCCGCGAGCTCGGTGGCGTTCGCGGAGACGTCGAGCGTCTCGGTTAGCCCGCCGAAGACGCCGCCGACACACGCCAGCGCGGGTTCGTCGATTCCCAGCGGTTCGATCGCCGTCGCGAGGGCCCCGTCGGTCGACACCTCGAAGACGGTCGAGTCGGCGAGGTCGCCACCGACCTCGAACAGTCGCGTTCCGGGGTCGTCGTCGGCGCCACCGACGCCATCGTCGAGCGCGATCGCCCGAAGCTGCGCGAGCGTTCGCGGCGTGTGGATCACGGTCGGACGCCCATGCAGTCCGTACTCGGCCGGGCCAGGCGGACGGCGTCGCGCCTCGAGCCGCTCCGCACCCTCGAGGGCCTCGAGGGCCATCGTCGGCTCGCCGGCCGCGTACTCGTCGGGGCCGGCGACGACGTCGATCGAGACATCGACGTCGACGACCTCCTCGAGACGCGCGGCCGCGTCGGCCGCAGTTCGGTGGACGCGCTCGTCGTCCTCGTTACAGTAGACGACCAGCTCCGAGGCGCCGACGCGGTCGGCGACCGCGACCGCGGGATCGAGGACGGCCAGCGGATCCGCAGCGAGCAACAGCGAATCGACGTTCACGCGCGGGTCGGCTTCGTTGGCGTGGACGACGACGACGGGCTCGCCGTCGGCGCTCGCGGTCGTTTGCCAGCAGTCGCCGATCGGTTCGTCCGACGCGATGTCGCCTCGGCCGCGCCCCCGGAGGCCGCTCGCGACGGCCCGCTCGAGCACCCCCCCGTCGCCGTCGGCAAGGACGGGTCCCCTGGCGGTGTAGTCGGCGATCGCGGTCGGACGGGTCCATCCGCAGGCGCCCAGTACCCGTCCCCGGTCGACGGCGAACGGGGCGTCCTCGCCCCCCGGAAGCGTCGTCGCTCCGGGATCGTGTTCGACGACGGCCGTCGCATCGGCCGTCGGGAGTTCGTTCCGTGCCAGCGACTCGGCGACGTCCTCGGTGCACGCCTGGTCGGGATCGGCGAAAAACGCCGTTCGCTCACCGAGCGTCGCCGCGAGGCAGGGATCGAGCGCTGCAATCCCGGTCGGACCGACAGCGACGATCGACGGCGATTGGGTACGGTTCTCGCTCACGGTTGCACGCACGGCGTCCGTCCCGATCGATCGCGAACTCGCGGGTACGCGAAGGACTGCCCGGGCGTCGAACGCGCTCTTTCGCTCCATCGATTGCGTCTCTCGAGCGGTCCGCTGTAAGTGTTGTTTTCCGCGCCGAGCGCACGCGGCTGCAGTCGGGTGGTCTGCCCGGCTACTCGCCGGTGAACTCGGGGTCGCGGTTCTCGCGGAACGCCTCGAGCCCCTCGCGGTGGTCCTCGGTTTCGATGAGCGTGCTCTGTGCGAGCGACTCGAGGACGCCCGCCGTCTGGGTATCGGTGTCGCGGGCGGCGTTGACGACCCGTTTGGCCAGGCCGAGCGCCTGCGGGGGTTGGTCGAGCAGCGACTCCGCGTAGGACTGTGCCGCGGCGTCGGGGTCGTCCGCGACGCGTTCGACGAGTCCGATCTCGCGAGCGCGCTCGCCGTCGATCAGCTCGCCGCTGAAGATCAGATCCTTGGCGGTCCCCGGGCCGACGAGCTGGACGAAGCGCGAGCAGCCGCCGAGTCCGGGAATGAGGCCGATGTTGTGCTCCGGAAAGCCGAGCGTCGCGTCGGGACTGGCGATCCGGACGTCGCAGGCGAGCGCGAGTTCGAGTCCGCCGCCGACGCAGGTCCCCTCGATCGCCGCTAGCACCGGCTTCTCCATCGTCTCCAGCCCGTCGAACGCGCGACCGAGGACTCGCGAGTTCGAGCGGAACTCGGCGGTCGTCCAGTCCTGTGCCGTCTCGAAGAGACCGACGTCGGCGCCGACCGAGAAGACGTCGGCGGTCCCGGCGAACACGCCGACCCGAACCCGATCCTCCCGGAGCACGTCGACGGCCTCGGCGAGTTCGTGGCGCATCTCCTGGTCGATCGCGTTAACGGGATCGTTGTCGATTCTGACGGTCGCGATGCCGTCGTCGACGGTAACATCGAGCGTGTCGAACGTCATGCGTCGGTAGACGAGTGGAACCGTCTTGATTCTACTGACTCGCCCACTCGGGCTCGCGGTCCGCGAAGAACGCCGCCAGTCCCTCGTCGAAGAGGTTCGAGTCGCTCATCTGCTTGATCGCGGTTCGTTCGCGCTCGAGGTGTTCGTCGAGCCGACCCGCGAACACCGTGTCGACGAGCTCCTTGGTCCGGGCGTGGGTTTCGGTCGGCCCCTCGGCGTACTTCGTCGCATCCCTCGTCACTTCGTCGACGAACTCCGCTCCTGGCGTCTCGTAGCACTCGTTGGCGAGGCCGAGTTCGACCGCCTCGGCCGCGGTGATCGGCTGGGGGTCGAACAGCAGCTCGCGGGCCTTGTACGGCCCGATCGTCTTGACGAGGAAAAACGGCGTCGCGTTGTCCGGCGTCAGCCCGATCCGCGCGTAGGCGGTGTCGAAGACGGCGTCCTCGTGCATGTAGATCAGGTCGGACGCCAGCGCAAACCCGAGCCCGCCGCCGGCAGCGACCTCGGTTACCGCCGCGATCACCGGCGCCGGAAACGTCCGTACGGTTCGAATGAACCGGTTCGACGCCGCCGCGATGGCGTCGATCTTCGCCGAACGCATCTCCTGTGGCCGCTGTTCGATCGCGCGCAGATCCGCCCCGGCGGAAAACACCGGCTCGCCGTAGACGATCAGACAGTCGATTTCGCCGGCGAGCGCTTCGACTGCCGTCGCCATCGCTTCGACCTTCGACGGGCGAAACGTGTTCAGCGACGAATCCCCGCTCTCCATGACGAGACGGGCGATTTCCCGATCCTCGAGGTGTTCGATCCGCACCTCGTCGTGTACGCGTTCGGTGTTCGCTATCATTGGGTATCGTCCTCGTACTCGTCGTGACGGATCGAACCGTCATTACGATATCGCTCGGCGAGGGTCAGATACTCCTCGCAGTACCATCGAATCTCGTCGACGTGGTCCTCCGAAAGCGGCCGGATCTCCGCCGGAGCGCCGTAGGCCATGTGACCGCTCGGCACCGTTCGATCCTCGCGGATCAGTGAGCCGGCGGCGACGATGCAATCGTCCTCGATCGTCGCACCCGGAAGGATCGTACTCGAGATCCCAACGAGGACGTCGTCGCCGACGGTCGCCCGATCGACGACGACGTTGTGACCGATCGTGACCCCGGAGCCGACCGTCGCCTCGTGGAGCATCGTAAAGTCCTGTACGTTCGAGTCCGTGCCGACCGAGATCGGGCCGTAATCCCCCCGCAAGCAGGTAAACGGCCAGACGCTCGCGTTCTCCTCCAGGGTAACGTCCCCGATCAGGTAGGCCATCTCCGAGACGAACGCCGAGTCGGCGATCGACGGTCTCGTGCCTTCGAATGCGCGTTGCATACGTCAGCTGTGTGCGCCGGCAAGTTATTATTTGACCCCCAGGTAACTTTCCATCGCCTCGCGGTCCTCGAGCAGGTCCGTCGCTGGTGAATCGTGAACGATTCGGCCGTTCTCGAGGACGTAGGCGTGGTCGGCGAGCTCGAGGGCCATCTCGGCGTTCTGTTCGACGAGCAGGATCGTCACGTCCGATTCCTCGTTGAGGTCTCGGATGATCTCGGCGACGTCGTCGACGATCTGTGGCGCGAGCCCCTCGCTGGGCTCGTCGAGCAGGAGGATGTCGGTCTCCGGCCCGAGCAGGGCGCGAGCGATCGCCAGCATCTGTTGTTCGCCGCCGCTCATCGTCCCCGACTTCTGGCCGCGTCGCTCGTCGAGGCGGGGGAACCGGTCGTAGATCTCCCCGAACTCGTCGGACTGATCTCCCTCGCCGGTGTTGGCCGCCAGCCGGAGGTTCTCCTCGACGGTGAGACCGCCGAACACCCGGCGCTCCTCCGGTACCCACGAGATTCCGCGCTTGCGGATCTCGTACGGTTCGAGCCCCTGGATCGGATCACCGCTTTTCGTGATCGTGCCGTCGGCCGGAGCGGTGAGTCCCATGATGCTCCGTAGCGTCGTGGTCTTCCCTGCCCCGTTCCGACCGACGAGAGCGACGATCTCGCCGCGATCGATCGACAGCGAGAGGTCGAACAGGATGTGACTCTGTCCGTAGTAGGTGTTTATTGAGTCGACCGCGATCAGCTCCTCGACGGCCGCCTGCTGGCCGGCCGTCGGGGTCTCACTCACGGCCACCACCTCCGAGGTACGCCTCCTGGACGCGCTCGTCGGCCTTGATCTCCTCCGGATTCCCCCACGAGAGCAGTTCGCCCTCGTTGAGCACCGCGATCTGGTCCGAGAGCTCCATTACGATATCGGTGTTGTGTTCGATCAGGACCAGCGTGACGTCCTCGGCGATCGCCTCGATGAGATCGACCACTTCGTGGGTCTCCTCGGGGCTCATTCCGGCGGTCGGTTCGTCCATCAACAGCAGCTCCGGATCGGCCGCGAGCGCGATCCCGATTTCGAGGTGGCGCCGCTGGCCGTACGAGAGGTTCGCCGCGGACTGGTGGGCGACGTCGGTCAGGTGGACGCGCTCGAGAACCTCCCGAGCGTCCTCGATCGGTTCCTCCAGCGAGGCGTGGTGTCTGGTGAAATCGCCCGGGCTGAACCCCGTGTAGTGGGCCTGGGTCGCGATCCGAACGTTCTCGAGCGCGCTGAGGTCGGCGAAGAAGTTCGTGATCTGGAACGAGCGGACGATCCCCCTGTCGACGATCGCGTGTGGGGCGAGCCCGCCGATCGACTCGTTCCGGAACTCGATACGCCCCTCGGTCGGCTCGTGCTTTCCGGTCAGGAGGTTGAACAGCGTCGTCTTGCCGGCGCCGTTCGGACCGATGATCGAGGTGATCTCGCCGGCGGGAATCTCGATCGAGACGTCGTCGATCGCGGTCAGCGTGCCGAACTTCTTGGTGACGCCCTCGGTCCGGAGGATCGCGTCGTTTTTCGATATGTCGCTCGAAGTCGCAGTTACGGTTTCGCTCATACTATTTCCTCACCTTGTCGACGTAGTTGCGGATCGCACGTTTCGCGTTCGTCACGACGTTTTTCGGATCGTTCCGAACGGAGGTGATCGCGCCGGCCAGCCCCTGGGGTGCGAAGATCACCACGACGACGAAGATGCCGCCGAGGATGATCTCCCAGCTCGCGAAGCCGGCGAGTTGCTCCTCGAGGAAGATGACGAGGCCAGCGCCCAGCATCGGTCCCCAGAGCGTACCGAGTCCCCCGAGCAGGAGCATGACGACGAGTTCGCCACTGATCATCCAGTGAAGCAGTCCGGGGTGGGAAACGCTCTGGAACGGGACGTACAGCCCCCCGGCCAGTCCGGCGAACGCACCGCTGAGCGCGAAGCCGAGCACCTTGTACCGCTGGACGTTGTATCCGAGGAACTGGATCCGCTCCTCGTTCTCTCGGATCCCCTGGAGGACGCGTCCGAACGGGGAGTTCGAGAGCCGAAGCAAGGCCACGAACGAGAGCGCGACCGTCGCCAGCGTCAGATAGAAGTACAGGAGCGTCGACGTGAAGTCGACTCCGAACGTCTCGTAGCGTTGGATTCCGAACAGGCCGTTATCACCACCAGTGAACGACTCCAGGCCAAGCACCGTTGCTGGCAGATCAGTGAAGGCGATAACGTAGAACATCTGTGCGAACGCCAGCGTCAGCATCGCGAAGTAGATTCCGTGAGCCCGAACGCTAAACCAGCCGATGATACCGGCGACGACCGCGCCGACGACCATCGCGATCGGGAGCACGATCAACGCGTTCGCGGTAACGTCGGTGATGAGCATCGCCGCGGCGTAGCCGCCCGCGCCAAACATCGCCGCGTGGCCGAACGAGAGCAAACCGGCGTAGCCGAAGATGAAATCGAGGCTCAGCGCCAGCAACGCGAAGATCATCATCCGGACGAGCATGTTCAGCCAGAACGGCTCGTAGGCGTTCGCGATCGGGGCGAACAACGCGAGGACGACGATCGAGACGAGTACCGCGAGCCGTCCCTGGCCCGAGAGCAGTTCGTTTCCGGTCGGTGACGCCTGGCTCCGGTCGAAGAACTCGACTACGGATTTCATCTATGCTGCCTCCGTTGCGCCGAACAGTCCGCTCGGCTTTGCCATGAGTACGATTGCCATCATGATGAACAGGAACAGTTCAGTCAGCGTCGGTGCGATCAACGCTCCGTAGGCGGTGACGAGACCGATCAACAGCGCCGCGTAGACGGCGCCCCGGAAGCTGCCCAGGCCACCGATGACGACGATGATGAACGCCTCGATGATAATGCCGAAACCCATTCCAGGGTGCACCGATCGCGATCCGCCGAGCAACACGCCCGCGATGCCGGCCAGGATCGCACCGAAGACGAACACGCCGGTGAACACCTTCGAGACGTCGATCCCGAGCGCGCTGACCATCTCGGTGTCGTGAGCGCTCGCCTGCATCAAGATGCCCAGATCGCTCCGTTCGATCGCCAGCCAGACGATTCCGATCAGGACCGTACTAACGCCGAGGACGAACAGCCAGTAGACGGGGTAGTTGACCGGACCGACCGCGACCGTTCCAGAGAGCAGATCAGGGATCGGGATCTGTCTCGACTGTGCGCCCCAGATCTGGATGATCGCTCCCTGAATCATGATCGCGATCCCGAACGTGAGCAAAATGTGGTACAGCGGATTCCGATCGTACAGCGGACGCAGCGAGAGAATCTCGATCGCTGCACCCACGAGGCCGACCATCAGCGGCGCCAATAGCAACGCGAGCCAGAAGCTCCCGAACTGGCCCGCGATCACCGTCCCGAAGTACGCCCCGAGCATGTACAACGCGCCGTGAGCGAAGTTGATCACGTCGAGCATCCCGAAGATGAGCGTCAGTCCGGCGGCGATCAGCGCCAGCGTCATCCCGAGCTGAAGTCCAAGAAGCGTCGCGCGGAGCACCGACTCAACCATGGTGCGGGCACCTCCCTTCGGATCGGTGTTCGGCTGGCGATGCGAGTCGGACCGCTGCCGGAGTGAAACGGTCGAACGACGACATGTTACCGGTGGCTACACCCCCAGTCGGGCCCCTCGACGTCCTCGAGCGTCTCGACGACCTCGTTTTCGACGGATTCGCCGTCGTCGGCCTCGACGACCTCCCGGACGTACAGGTTCTGGATCGCCTCGTGGGTCTCGGGATCGAACTCGAACTCTCCGCGCGGACTGTCGAACTCCATCTCGACGAGACTCTCGGCCATCTCGTCGGGGTCGGTCCCCCCCGTTTCTTCGACGGCGCCGGCGAACGCCTGCGCGGAGTCGTACCCCTGGCAGGCGTAGACGTTCGGCGTCTCGTCGTACATTTCGACGTAGTTTTCGACGAACTCTCGATTGCGTTCGGTATCATGTGTGGTCGTGTAGTGGAGCAGCGAGTACATTCCAAGCGCCGACTCCCCCTGCGCTGGAAGCGTGTCGTTCGCGAGCATGAACCCGCTCCCGGTCTGTACCATCTCCTCGTTGAGCCCGAAGTCGCTGAACGCGTTGACGTAGTTGACGGCGTCGTCCCCGGCGAAAAAGGAGTAGACGGCGTCCGCACCCGACCCCTGAATGTCGCCGAGGTACGGCGAGAAATCGTCGGTGCCGAGCGGCGCACCCACCTCCTCGACGACCTCGCCGCCGAGGTCCTCGAACGCCTCCTTGAAGAACTCCTTCGAGTTCTGTCCGAACGCGTAGTCGGCGTACGCCAGGCAGACGTTGTCGGCGACCTCTTCGTAGACGAACTCCGCCAACGGCGCACTCGTCTGCCAGTCGTTGAACGACGTTCGAAAGTGGTACTCCGGACACCCCTCCGCGGTCACCCGATAGTCGCCCGCGTTCGCGTTGAACCAGATCGCGCTCGATTCGGTCTGAATCGGCTGGATCATCGCCATCGCGACGGCACTCGAGACGGGACCGACGATGGCGTCGGCCCGGGCCTCGAGCAACAGCTCTCGGGTGACGTCGACGCCTCGGCTCGTCTCGGCCTCGGTGTCCCGTCGGACGAACTCGACTTCCCGCCCGTTTATCTCTCCACCCTGTTGCTCGATGAACAGTTCGAACCCGGCAACGATGCTCTCGCCGAGCAGCGCGTACGTACCGGTAAACGGGAGGGCGAACCCGACGGTCAGTCTGTTATCCTCGCTGCCGAGACACCCCCCGAGTGCCGTCGTCGCCCCGACGGCGGCGCCACTCGCAAGGAGCGTACGCCTCGAGATGGAGCTCCTGCTGGTCGTATGACTGTGGGGGCTACCCACGTCTTTGCCAGACATATCCAACCAGTGCGCTCTATGCCTATTTATAATTTATGTTGGAAGGCGAATATGGACGGCAGTTCGACGGGTCGACAGCTAGTTTTATTTACTGGTACCGGATAGTTGCGGTGGATGTCAGCACGTACCGAGAGTCTGGACGACGCCGTAGCGCGGATCGACGACGGAAGTTCGATCGCGACCGGTCTCGCCCTCGAGCACGCGATCCCGTTCGCCGCTGGACACGAACTGCTTCGACAGGGTCGCTCCGGTCTGACCCTGATCGGCCCGATAAGCGACCTGCTCTTCGATCAGTTGATCGGCGGGAATGCGGTGTCCGGCGTTCGTGCGGCGTGGGCCGGCAACGTCAGCGCGGGGACGGGGTACCGATTCCGGAAGGCCGTTGAAGACGGAACCGTCGAGATCGAGGACCACTCGAACTTCAGTATCGCACTCGCCTTACAGGCCGGTTCGATGGGCGTTCCCTACCTTCCAACGAAATCGCTTCTCGGGAGCGATATCCTCGAGCACAGCGATCTGTTCGTCACGACGACGGATCCGTTCACCGACGAACGGATCGTCCTCGTTCCCGCGATCGAACCGGACTGGGCGATCGTCCACGTCCAACGCGCGAGTCCGGACGGGGACGCCCATTTCTGGGGGAACTCCGGAATCATCGACCCCGCGGTCGGCGCCGCCGAGAACGTTCTGGTTACCGCCGAGGAGGTCGTCGATCCCGAAGTCATCAAGAGCGACCCGAGTCGCGTCGCGATCACGCGGGATCAGGTGACGAGCGTCGTCGAGTGTCCGTTCGGCGCCCATCCCTCGCCGGTCGCCGGCCGCTACAACAGGGACAACGAGTACTTCCTCGAGTACGCTCGACGGACCGACACGCGGGAGGCCTTCGAGGAGTGGGCCGACGAGTGGGTGTACGGCGTCGACGACCGCGAGGAGTACGCCGCTCTCGTCGAACGGGAGCTTTCGATCACCGACCCGACCGTCGCCGCGGAGGTGGAGTATGGGCAGTGAGAGCTACACGGACCGGGAACTGATGGTCACCGCCGCTGCGAGCGAGATCGAGGACGGAGACACGGCCTTCGTCGGGATGCGCTTGCCACTGATCGCGTTCCAGGTTGCGGTCAGCACGCACGCCCCGAACGCGATGGCGGTCTACGAGAGCGGCGTCGTTCGCGACGCTCCCGCCGAGGGATTCATCCACACGATGTGCGACCTCCCGAACCTGAACCGGGCCGTCGCGACGACCGATATGATCGATATTATGTCCCGCCTCCAGCGCGGTGAGGTCGACGTCGGCTTCCTCGGCGGCGCCGAAATCGACCGCTACGGCAACCTGAACACGACCTGGGTCGAGGCCGGTGACCGCGATATCCGCCTTACCGGGAGCGGCGGCGCCTGCGATATCGCCTGTATGGCCGACCGAACGGTGCTTCTCATGCCCCACGAACCGCGACGGTTCGCCGAGGAAGTCACCTACGCGACGAGTCCGGGCTACGCCACCGACGGCTCCGGTCGCGGGAATCACCCTGCGCCGGGCGGCGGACCGAGCGCGCTCGTCACCTCGAAGGCCGCGTTCGGTTTCGACGACGCCGGCGAGCTCTACCTCCGGAGCGTCCATCCTGGCGTCGAGGTCGCGGACGTGACCGACGATTTCCCGTGGCAGCTGAACACCGCCGAAGACGTCGGCGCGGGATCGGTCACGACGACGCCCGAACCGACGCCCGAGGAACTCGAACTGGTCCGAACGTTCGATCCGGACGGGTTCTGGACGTAGCTCGGAGCCACCCGGAAACAATTTTTTCCCAATCAGTCCTCGAGGACACGAACCGGTAGGTATATAATTTAAAGCTATGATGAACTACTCGTACATGCAGCCGAACGTCCCAGAGCAGTATCTACCGGACGAATCGAACGCTCCGGATTACATCCACCCGACCCCGGAAGCCCACTACCCACAACGGATCAACGTCGCGGAGGAACTCGTCGATCGCCACGTCCAGGAGGGACGCGGCGACAACGTCGCGATCTACTTCGAGGATCGAACGATCACCTACGAGCAGCTCCAGGAACAGGTCGATCGGATGGGGAACGCACTCCGAGATCTCGGCGTCGAGGCCGGCGATCGAGTCGTCGTCCGGTTCCCGAACCGTCCGGAGGCGATCGTAACGTGTCTCGCCGTCCAGAAGATCGGCGGCGTCGCGCTCCCGTCGATGAAGCTGCTGCGGGCCAAGGAGCTCGACTACATTATCAACAACGCCGAGGCGACGACCGTCGTCGTCTACGACGACCTGCTCGACGAGGTCGAGAACGCGCTGCCGAACCTCGAGACCGTCGAGGACGTCATCGTGGCCGAACGCAACGGCGTCGATCACGATCATCACAGCTACGACGAGCTCCTCGAGGAAGCCGATGACGAGCTCGAGGCCTACGAGACCGAGCGCGAGGATCTGGCGTTGATGCTGTACACCAGCGGGACGACCGGTCGTCCGAAGGGTGCGATCCACAGTCATCAGAGCGTGCTCGCGACCGCGGACACCTACGCCAGATACTGCATCGAGCCGACCGAGGAGGACGTCTTCGGCGGGAACCCGCCGCTTCCGTTCGCGTACGGCTACGGCGATCTGGTCACGTTCCCGCTCCGATTCGGCGCGAGCACGAGCCTCGTCGAGGACGCGAGCCCGGGTGACCTGCTCGAGGCCGTCGAAAACCACGGCGTCTCGGTGCTGTGTTCGATCCCGACCGGGTTCAACCAGATCCTCTCGAACTACCCCGAGGGGCCCGAAAAGTACGACGTCTCCTCGCTTCGGCTCGGACTCAGCGCGGGCGAGCCGCTCACGCCGACGACGTTCGAAAACTTCAAAGAGGAGTACGGGATCAATCTGCTCGACGGGATCGGGACGACGGAGATGCTTCACATCTTCATCAGTCACTGCCACGACGGCGAGATCGACCCGAGCGCCACCGGCTTCCCCGTCCCCGGATACGAGTGCAAGATCATCGATCCCGACACCGGCGAGGAACTCGAGCGCGGCGAGGCCGGCCTCCTCGCGGTTCGCGGCCCGACCGGTGTCGAGTACTGGGACCGTCCCGACAAACAGGAGGGTTCGACGACCGAGGACGGCTGGTCGATCCCCGGCGACATCTTCGTCCAGCGCGAGGACGGACGTCTCGAGTACAAGTCCCGGAGCGACGATCTCATTATCTCGAGCGGGTACAACATCCCCGGTCCGGAGGTCGAGGCGGTTATCGAGGAACACGAAGCCGTTTCGGAGGTTGCCGTCGTTGGAAGTCCCAACGAAGAACGTGGCGAGGTCGTGAAGGCGTTTACCGTACTATCGAACGGCACTACTCCTGACGACGATCTCGTCGCCGAGATTCAGAACCACGTCAAGAACACGCTCGCTCCGTACAAGTATCCTCGTGAGGTCGAGTTTACGGAGACGCTCCCGCGAACGGAGACCGGAAAGATCCGCCGAACCGAGCTCCGAGAACAGGAGCACGGTAGCTGATCGGTCGATCCGCGAACGACCATCGTTTCGCTGACGATACCCCGCCATCCGTTTTCCGTCGCGTCGAAACATGTTCGGCGCAGTAGTTATTGCGCGTCCAACGGAAGAGCTCGATATGTCCTCAAGCGACAGCCGAGCGACTGCCGCCTGTACCGCGTGGGATAACTCCGAGTGTCGCGGAACGCCGTACTGTCCGCCGCGGTGTCCTCGGTTCGAGAGCAAAAGCGGTACTGTGCTTCTCGTTCGACCCTACGAAGCGGACGATATGGATACACTCGTCCGGATGTACGACGATTTCGATCAGTACAGCCGGAGTATGGGGTTGCCACCGAACGGCGTTTCGAAGATCGAAAACTGGTTGGATCGACTGACCGAGAGAGGGTGGAACCTCGTCGCGTTCGACGGCAACCGGGCCATCGGCCACGTCGCTGTCGTCCCGTCCGACTCGGTCGACTACAGATGGAAGTTTCTCATTTACATCCACCAGGAGTACCAAAACGAGGGCGTTGGCTCCGAGATGATCAAACAGCTCGTCGCCTACGCCGACGAGAGAGACGGGAACGAACTGGCGCTGGAGGTGTCGACCGGGAACGAACGTGCGATCACGGTGTACAAGAACATCGGGTTCGAAGTGGTCGAGCGCGGACTCTCCGAGCTGTCGATGACGCTGAAACTGCGGCGGCCGCTCACGCGGCGAGTGCGGCGACCGCCCGCGGAACGCGACTGAGACGCAAAGCGGACGCTCGAATCGACAGCCGACGACGCGTATACGACTCCCGTAATCGCCCTCCAAATACGGGTGTTGTATACGCCTCGCATCCCCCTTTTCGGCTCGAAACCGCCCGTCGTTCGATCCGAGCCGTTACACCGGTACTTTCGTAAACAGCACTTTACAGCAGTACGGTAGTAATTTCTTCCCTGTCCGACCGAAAAGGACGATCCCGTCTGCGTATACGATAGGCGTATACGCTATCCGAGAACGACCGAGTCCCTCAGCTATCGGGTTACACAAAAATTCGTACCGCAGTTCGACCCCGTTCGATCAGGGGCTTTCGTCGGTTCGAATCCGAAGATCCGACCGGGGTTTCGCTACACACGTCAGAGCGTACCCCTCTTCTTTCTCGCTATCGGAGAGGAACATTCCCTCCATCTGTTCGACCGCTCCGTCCTCGACGATCATCCCGCAGCAGACGCCACAGACGCCCATCCGACACTGGTACGGCGGTGTGAGGCCCGCTTCCTCCGCCGCCTCCAGGATCGGCTGGTTCTCCGGGATCTCGAGCGTTCGCCCCTCGTCGACGAACTCGACTGTGTAGGTTTCGACCATGGGGTCACCCGTTCGATCCGATCGATTTTTCGAAAACGTGCTCGACTGGTTCGAACTCGTTGGACTCGTAGAACCCGGCCGAGTCATCGTCGCCCTGGATCACGTCGACGCGATAGAAGTCGATCTCTCGATCGGACTCGTCGAACCACTCGTGGACGGCCTCGAGCAACGCGGTCCCGACACCCTCGCTACGGTGGTCCTCTCTGACGAAGTGACCGTTGATGTAGCCGTGATCCTGCAGGCGGAAGATCGGGTGGTTACCCATGATCCGCGCCTCGAGGACGCCGACGAGTTCGCCGCTCTCCTCCACTTCGGCGACGAACACCGTCCCGTACTTCGAGTCGACGAGCTGATTCTCGAAGTACTGGAGCCACCGGTCGTCGGCGCTTTCCTTGTGTCGGTAGCGGTCGTCGTGCTCCGAGAGGTGGTCGGTAAATCCGTGCCATAGCTCTAGTAACTCCTCGCCGTCATCGCTGATCGCCTGTCGGACGTCGTACGTCATAGCTTACCATCTGGATCGGATTACCAAAAAAGGCACTGTTGTATCGGTCGGATAGCTTATCTGTCGGGGCGCGCGGGACACGATGCTTCGCTCGGAACGGGTGCAGTTCGAGGCGTCGCTGCGAACACCGCTCAGAGGCGTATACGGTCCACCCGGTAACCAGAGCCACCGTCAGCGGGCCGCTCCGTCGACTACAGGCGAAGTCGCTACGCCGAAACCCCCGCGAAACGGCCGATAGATACACTGAGCGTATACAGAAAACAATTATAACCCTGGACGAGGAAGGGGTAGATGGACGATTACCACTATGCCCTCAGAAGCGCAGTTCAAGGAAGAACTACAGAACGGGCGGATGATCGAATCGACCGAAGAGATGACCGACGGCTACAAGAAGGCGCTCAAGCAGATCCTGCTGGTCTCGGGCGACACCGAGCTGATGAGCGCGCCGGCGTACTACGACCAGTCGCTCAACGCGCCGTCGCTGGACGCCCGCGCGTCGTGTATCAGCGTGATCCAGGACGAACTCGGCCACGGACACATCGCCTACCGGCTGCTCGAGGACCTCGGAGAGGATCGCGAGGAGCTCATCTACGAGCGCGAACCCCACGAGTTCCGAAACACGTACGGGTTCGACCAGCATATCGATAACTTCGCCGAGCTCGTGACGGCCCACGGCATCTTCGACCGCGCGGGGATCGTTCTCCTGGGCGACATCCACGAGAACACCTCCTACGCGCCCTGGAAGCGCGCGCTGACGAAGGTCAGCAAGGAAGAGCAGTTCCACCTTCGCCACGGCGAGACGTGGATGCGCCGGCTCGCGAACAACAGCGAGAAGACCAAACAGCAGCTTCAGGAGGCGATCGACTGGATGTTCCCGATCGGCGTCGAGTGGTTCGGGATGCCCGACGACAAGAAGAAACACGACGACCAGCTCGAGTACCGCATCAAGGGTAAGTCCAACGACGAACTCCGCCAGGACTGGCTCTCGCGGACCCTGCCGCTGATGAACGAGCTGGACCTCGACGTCCCGGCACACTACGACGCGGACGCCGACGAGTACGTCCTCGAGTACGACATGCCGATCGCGTTCGACGCGGAGAACAAGGAGTGGCGCTACGACGAGTCGATCTCGTGGTCCGACGTGATGGACCGCTGGCGCTCGCGCGGCCCGGCCAACGAGAAGTACGTCAACCTGATCCAGTCCGGTACCGTCGAGGTCGAGGTCTAACATGTCCAGCGCACAGCGAAACGGTGGCGGACCGACCGATATCTCCCGGACCAGCGAGTTCGTCGAACGCCGTCGTGCCGACGCGACGCCGTTCGAACGGGAACTGTGGGACGTTCTCGACGAGATTCCGGACCCGCACATTCCGGTGAGTCTGGTCGAGATAGCGATGATCTACGGGGTCGACAACGACGACGGTCGCGTTACCGTCGAGATGTCGTTCCCCTGTATGGGGTGTCCGGCCTACGACATGATCCACAACGACGTTCGGAGCTGTCTCACCCTCGTCGACGGCGTCGACGATGTCGAGATCGACGTCGTCTGGGATCCCGTCTGGTCGAAGGAGATGCTCACGGAATCGGTTCGCAACAAGATCCGCGAGGCAGGAATCAGCCTATGAAGTACGAAGTGTTCGCACGAATCAACCAAGGTGACGAAACCAAACACATCGGCAACGTCACCGCAAAGAGCGATAAACTGGCAAAAATGTACGCGTACAACACGTTCGACGAGGAAGACTGGGACATGCTCGCGGTCGTCCGGGCGGACGACTACCTGCGAGTGAGCAACGACCCGAAACCGACCGTCGGGGTGAGCGCCGGTGAGTGACTGGCCCGAGCCGGCAGTCGACTACGTCCAAGCGATAACGGACACCAAGCTCGTCCTGGGACACCGGTACGCACAGTGGGCGCTCTCGGGGCCCTCGCTCGAGGACGACATCGGCGGCGCCAGCGCGGCTCAAGAGGAGATCGGCCACGTCCGACAGCTCGCGAGCAAGCTCGAGGGGCAGGGGCGGGATCTCGAGTGGACCAAGGGCCAGCGCGATCCCGACGAGTTCGCTAACGCCGCCTGCCTCGATCGGATCGAGGGCGACTGGACCGAGTACGTCGCTTCGGTCGCGCCCGCGGACCGGGCCGCGTGGTACCTGCTCGACGCGATCGATCGGGACGAACTCGAGGGACTGATCACGAAGATGGGCGAGGACGAGTACTTCCACCTCGAGTACCACGACGCCCGCCTCGAGACGCTCGCAGAGGAGGATCCCGAGACCGTCCAGGCCACGCTAGAACGGACGCTCCCGCAGGCGCTTGCGTTCATCGGACCGGCGGCCTACGACGAGAGCGAGGATCCGCTGTACGAGGCCGGGTTCACGGATCGACCGATCTCGGAAATCCGGAGATCGTTCGCCGACCACTACCGTGAGCTGTTCGCCGATACGGCCGTTTCGCTCGAGGACGTCGACTGGGACGGCCCCGCACTCGGCGACTGGAACGAGACTCGGCGTCGAACCGGAGCGGACGCGATCGCGGCGGACGACGTCGAACAGCTCCGCGGTGAGCGCAACGCGGAGTTCGCTCTGAGCTGATGATGGCCGACCACGCTTCGGAGCCACAGGTGTCGTGTCCGTTCTGTGAGTCGACCGACACGGAACGGGAGTCGGCGTTCGGGAGCGAGATCTCGAAGACCCAGTACTACTGCAACGACTGCAACACCGTGTTCGAACGCATCAAGTACGACGGTGAAAATCCGGACACCGGAAGATAGATAATCGGATCCGAGTGGTCGCTTTCCCCTGCTTAGATGGAATTATGTCGAAATATTTTGCGTATTAGTGGACAAAACCAAACATTAATATATAGTGGGCGTGATTGGGACACTGTATGGAACTCAAAGCGTTCGACGAGTTGGACTTGGAGTACTTCACGACGGAGGTCAACGACCACATCGGCGAACTGCGTCTCGACCGCCCGCCAGCAAACGCACACGACATCGAAGTCCTGCTAGATCTTCAGCGCGCGGTCGAAGCAGTCCGCTTCGACGAGGGCGTCCGCGCCGTCATCTTCGGGAGTTCGAACGAGAAGTTCTTCTCGACCGGATTCGACATCCAGGAGCTTCAGGACAAGTCGGGCCGGCAGGTCGGCTACGCGAGCCAGACGAGCAAGGAGATCATCATGAAGATGCGGACGACCGACACCATCTTCATCGCCGTCGTCAACGGCCACTGCATGGGTGGCGGCCTCGAGCTCGCACTCGCCTGTGACTTCCGGTACGTCGGCGACGACGAGAGCTACAACGTCGGTATGCCCGAGATCCACCTGGGCATGATCGCGGGCGAGGCCGGCACGCAGCTGCTTCCGCGCTACATCGACCGCTCGGAGGCGCTTCGCATGATGATCACCGGCGACACGCTCACGCCCCAGGAGGCGACCGGTCGCGGCATCTTCGACGAGATCCACCCGCCCGAGGAGGTCGAGGAGAAGGCCACGGAGTTCGCCGCGGAGATCGTCCAAAAGCCGAGCGTCGCGGTCGGCAACAACAAGCTGGCCGTCAACGAGGGCCTCGAGATGCCGCTCTCGGACGCGCTCGCTCACGAGCGCGAACTGCAGAACCGCCTGCTCGGTTCGGACGTCGCCGAGGAGGGTGTCGACGCCTTCCTCAACGACCGCGAACCGGACTTCCTCGGCGTCGAACTCGGCGACAAGGAGCCCGGCGACGAGTAAGGAACCCTCGAGACTGGGACTACCGTGGCGCGGATCGAGACGGCCGTTGCGAGGCTGTCGAGTACCCCTCCCATAGCTCATCGGTAGCGGTTTTTTGCGGACGGTTTCCGAGAACGAGCGATGTCGCCGGATGGTTACGGCGCGAGCGACAGCTCGGACGGATACGCGTCGACAGCGGGTCGGAACCGAATCCGTCCCTCGTCGTCCGTACTCAGCTCGACGACTCCCAGTTCGGCGAGGCGGACCAGATGTGCGGCCGCCTCGCCCGCGCCGAACTTCGCGTGAACGCCCTCCATCTCGCCGAACAGCCGACGGGCGACCGTCCACGGCGTCGCCGATACTTCGTCTGTCGCGACGAGCGCTTGGAGGGACTCCGCCGCCCGATTACGATGGTGTCGCCGCACCTCCTCGATGCTCTCCTCGATCGACATCGTCGTTCCGTGACCCGGCTCCCCGTCCTCGTGGGTCGCGACACGCTCGAGCGAGGAGAGATACGCACCGAGGGGGTCGTCGAGCCGCGTGTCGCTCCCGCCGACGTTCGGCGTGTACGTGGGCAACAGTAGATCGCCGAGGAGGATTGTCCCGTCGATCCGCAAGGACGCGTGTCCCTTCGTATGGCCCGGCGTGTGGACGAACTCGACGCCAGCGACGACGTCGCCGTCGTCGGGTCGGTTCACCGGCGCCGCGTCGGGAAGCGGGGACGGCTCGTCGCGATCGATCACCGACTCGCGAACCGACTTCGGAACGCCCCATCGCTCGAGGGTTCGTTCGTCCCGGCGGAGCCGGCTGGTTCGCGCGTCAGCGTAGTCACCGACCAGGGGTGCGTCCGATCGGTGGATATGAATCGACGCCCCGGCCCGATCCGCGAGCCGGTGGGCCAGCCCGGCGTGATCGATGTGCCAGTGCGTGACGAGAACGTGCTCGAGGTCCTCGAGGGTCGCGTGCGCGCTAATTCCCTCCCGGAGATCGTCCCACGCTCGCTCGGAGGGCGGGCCGGGATCGACGAGGACGCCCCGATCGGGCAGGAGATACGCGCTGTTCGTTCCTTCAGGCGTTCCGCCGCCGATCGGAATGCGAACGATTGCTGTCATCGGTTGTTTGATCCGACGAGTTCGTCGAGCCCTAACTCTTCCCATCGCTCCTCGAGGGCCTCCTTGACGTTCTCCGAGAACGACGTCTCGAACGTGACCTGCGGTGCGATGTACTCCTCGTCCCAGTGAGGGTCCCACGTCGCGTTGATGTAGAGTCTGGAACCGGTCTCGCCGTCCTGTCGGTACCGTGGCGCGGTCGCGCTCGGCGCGTTCGGCTCGCTAAAGATCCAGTCGTTTCCGGGGTGGGCCTTCACCCACATGTCGTCGATCGACCGGGCGAGGTTCGTTGGGTCGGCGTTCTCGTCCAGAACCAACACCTTGTCGAACAGCTTCGAGAACGAAAACAGCGTGTTCGCGAGCTGCCACTCGAATCCCGCATAGAGGATCTCGCTCGAGACGAGACAGAGGCCGAGACGTGCCTCGACGGGAAGGCGGATCCACTCGACGGGCGAGACGCCCCAGTAGCCGTTGACGCGCCGGAACAGCTGTGCGGCCTCGACGAGACTCACGAGATGGAGGTCGTCGGTCAGGGGTTCTCCGAGGGGTGTAAACGCGACGACCGGGTCCTCGCGAGTCGCGATCCGATCGACGTGTACGTCCACTACAGTCGTCTCGCAGGTCCGTTCCCACGCCGATTTCGATCCGTTCGGATCGGGAGCCGTTCGATCGATCGTTATTTCACCGTCGATTCGGACGTCCGCAGCCGACGGCACGACTCGGGAGTCGACGGTCGCCATCGAGACGTCGCTGATTCCCGAAGCCAGACCGGGAACGTCGGGAGTAATTCGGTCTTGTGTCCACCCTTGAATGGCCGCCACGAGCGGTGCGGCCCCGACGCCGAGCACGATGCTTGCGTCGGTTTGTGGTCCGATCCAGTCGGCTGCCGCCTCCGGAATCGTCAGCCGGAGCGTCGTGCTTCGTTGTGCGACTCCCCGAATCGGCGTCCAGGTCGTAGCGCCGTCCCGCGTTGCGACCAGGATTCCGAGGTCGATCAGCGGCTCGCCGTCGTCGGTCGTCGGCAACCCCAACCCGTAGAGATCGACGTCCTCGAGAGATGTCGCGTCCGGCTCTCTGTCCGACGAATCGTCGACCGAATCGGTCGTTCGCCGAGCTAGCCGTTCGATCATCGTCTCGTACGAACAGTCCGAATCGAACCCGAGTGCCTGTGCGGTTCGCTGCCAGGGCTGTCGGTCGAGGCTCGTGAACTGGTCGGGTCCGCCGAAGACCCCGCTCGCGAGTCGTACCTCGCCGGGCGTGTTCTCGAATACGGTCGCCGGACAGTTGTGTCGCGTCGCTTCGGCGGCGACCGACGCGGCCGTCGCGTCCCAGTGGACCCGCTGGGCAACCGAGACTAGGTCGTCGGTCTCTCGGAGGTTCTCGAGTTGCCCGTCGAGGGTCGTCATCGCTCTCCCTCCCCGGGATCGACGAACGGGAGCTTCTCGGAGTCGACCCCTGCGGATTCGAGGATCTCCTGAGCACGGTACTCGAGCTCGGTATCGGCGGAATCTCGCGTCGCGCTACCGTCGCTGGTTGCGTCGATGTAGGCTTTCGCCGTCTTCGCTTTCGACGTTCCCGTCTGGACGTCTCCCTTCTCGGTCGGCGTCTGGTAGATGTTCAGCGGCACCTTCGGCATCGTTTCGACCCCGAACTGGTGGAAGTCTTCGTCCGGATCCGCGTGCAGTGTGAGCGCCTCGAGCACCTGGCGTTGGTCGAGCGGATCGACGTCGGCGTCGACGAAGATGAAGAAGTCGACGTGGAGCATTCCCCAGGTAGTAAAGATGAAGTTCGCAAGCTCGTGGAGGTAGCCGTTTTCGTCCGACGGTGTCGCGATCGTGTATACCGTCCGCGGGGTCGACTTCCAAGGTGCACAGCACTCGACGTCGAACCCGGCGGTGCGAAGGCCGAGCGTCGCGTCCGGACCGACACAACCGGCCTCCATGGAGCTGGTCGAGTTTTCGGAGTAGCCGACGCCGGTTCCCTCGACGCAGAAGGGGATGATCGGATCCTGCTGATGAGTGATCCCCGTCACTCGCAAGAGCGGCATCGACCGCCGCGGGCCGTGGACGTAGCCGAAGTAGTCGCCGAACGGCCCCTCGTCGCGGCGCTCGTTCGGGACGATCTCACCCTCGATGACGAGTTCGGCCGTCGCCGGAACCCGCAGATCGTTCGTTTCGCACTCGACGAGTTCGATCGGCTCCCCTTTCAGCCCGCCCGCGAACTCTGCCTCGTCCCGTCCGGTCGGGATCCACATGACGGAGGTGTACTGTACGGCGGGCTCGGCGCCGACGGCGATCGCGACCGGCATCGGCTCGTCGCGCCGTTCGTACTTGTAGTAGTAGAGGTTCGGCGTCTGCTCGCCGGCGAGTAACAGCACGCTCGCCGTCTCGTCGTCGTGAATCATCGATCGGTGGTACGACCAGTCGACCCACTCGGAGTCGATATCGGGTGCGATCAGCGTGTGGAGGTTCGAGTAGCGTCCGCCGTCGCCCGCGTGGATGTACGGCCAGGGAAAGTCCAGTAGATCCACGTCGTCGCCGGTCTCGACGACGTCCTTGCACGGTGCATCGTCGGCCTCGACGGTCGTCGGCGACTTCGGGTCGTTCAACCGTTCGATCACTGCCTCGTAGTACTCCTCGTAGGAGAGATCCGGCGGCAGTCCCAGTCCGAGCGCGATCCGATCCCACGGCCGCCGCTGGCTGCCCCGGTACGGATCCCCGACGAGTCGGGCGCCGTCGACGTCCTCGAACAGCGGGATCCGGCTATCCTCCGTGTTCGCGAGCATCGTAACGGCGCTTGCCTCGAGGTTCCAGGAGACGGGCTCGGAGATCCGGTGGATCTCTCCCCTCGTCTCCAGCGTCTGGAGGTATTGCCGGAGGCTGTCCGCGGTCATTTGTACTCGTACAGCTCGTCGGCCAACTCGCTTCGCTCGGATCGAACCTTCAGGTCGATATACTCCTCGACGAGTTCGCCGTAGTTGTCCGAAAGGTACTCCAGCATGATCGTCCGGCTCGCCTCGGAGACCGACTCGTACTCGTCCGTTTCGGTAAGGTATCGGAGCAGCGTCTTGACCTCCTTCGAACGGGTGTTGATGACCGTCGACTGGTCTTCCATCGCGGACATCGTCGCCTCGAGCAGCTCCCTGTCGATGCCGTCGTCCGGGTCCGTCTCGAGGACGTCGATGTACCACTCCTCTTCGGTGTTCTCGTGTGGGCCCTTGACAACGGTCAGCCGGTCGGGATCGGTCAGCTCGTCCGGATTCCGGTCGATACGAGCGCGGATGTTGAAGATTTCCTTGGTCCGCTCGTCGCTGACCTGCAGCTGGATCTCCTCCCCCTCCGGCTCGTCCGGTAAGTTGCTCTCGGACGTCATGTATTTCCCTGTCATACTTGCTATCAGTGAGTAGGGGGTTCTATCACAAAAACTCTATTCAATAGATCGTACAGTTTCGTGCAGTACGTCGAGTCCGAAGGGCGAAAACGGTAATCACCCGAATTACGGGTCGAGCCGATCGGATTCGATCTTCCTGACGAAGTAGTAACACACATCCGTTGCGGCGTGATACAACGGAGTATGTTTGACAGCGATGCGGACGTCGTCTATCTCGAGGACGTCCCGGTCGGCGAAACGATCGAGTGCGGGTCGGTCACGGTCACGGAAGACGAGATCACCGAGTTCGGGGAGCAGTTCGATCCGCTGGCGATCCACACGGATCCGTCTGCGGCCGCCGAAAGCCGGTACGACGGACTCATCGCGAGCGGGTATCACACGCTCTCGCTCTCGGTGCGGCTACTCGTCGAAGAGGTGCGACGGGACCGGGCGGTCGTCGCGGGACTCGGGATCGACGACGTCCGATGGCACGAACCCGTTCGACCGGGCGACACGCTCTCGGTAACGACCACGATCACCGAGACGCGCGTCTCCGAGAGCGATCCCGGGACGGGCGTCGTTCGCGAGTCGATCTCGGTGACGAACCAGGACGGCGTCGAGGTGCTGAGCCTGGAGAACCACGAACTGCTCGAGCGTCGCCCGCGCTAACTGTTTTCGTCGGTTCCGGACGGCTACGTCTCGAACTCGTCCTCGAGGTCGCCCGCGACGAGTACCGGCCGTTCGGCGTTGAGGATCACGTCCTGGGTGACGCTCCCGAACAGGGCCTTCCCCGTGGGTGATCGTTTCCGCCCGGCGACACAGATCAGTTCGACATCCGCTTCCTCGGCGTGCTCGAGGACCTCCGCGGCGGGATCCCCGCTCCGTTCGGCGAAGCTCGTCTCGAGGCCGGCCTCCTCGAGCCGGTCTCTCGCGAGCCGCGCGGTCTTGAGCTGGTTGACGGACGCTCCCGAGGGATTCTCCGAGAACACATGCAGGATGGTTACGGTGAGTTCTTCGCCGGAGAACGGGAGGTCGGCGATCGTCCGGATCTGGCGCTCGACGTGTGACTCGTCGTCGTCGATGGCGAGCAGTACGGTCGGCATACCGAATCATACTCGCGGAGCGTCAAATAGCTAGGTGATCGGTCTCACCCGTCGAACGGCTGTTCGCGCCGCCGTTCAGCGCCGCTCCAGGAACGCCCGAACGCCGTCCTCGTGTTCGGGCGTCCCGTACGCCAGCGACTGGGTGAGCAACTCGTGATCCAGCGCCTCCTGCCAGTACCGGCCCATGTTCTCGTGGATCGCCCGCTTGGTGAGCCCGAGGGTTGCCGTCGGTCGCTTCCGAAGCGTCTCGAGGAGGTCGTCGACCGCGTCGTCGAGTTCCTCGTCCGGGACGGTCTCGTTGACGAGCCCCAGCTCCGCGGCCTCCTCGGCGGAGACGAACTCGGCGGTCAGCGCCAGTCGCTTGGCGTCCCGAAGCCCGATCAGTTGCGGCAGCAGGAAGGTTCCGCCGGTGTCGGGGACGAGCCCGACGCGGACGAACGCGCAGCTAAACGCGGCCGATTCCGCGGCGTAGGCGAAGTCGCTGACGGCGGTGACCGCCAGTCCGGCGCCGACGGCGTCGCCGTTTACCTTCGCGACGATCGGAACGGGCGAAGTGAGTGCGGTCTCGACGACCCGCCCCAGCGTCTCGGTCGTCCGTTCGTACGACTCCTTGGGCGTCTCCTCGCGTTCGGCCATCGCCTCGAGGTCGCCGCCGGCGCTGAACGCCTCACCCTCGCCAGTGAGCACCACCGCGTCGTACTCGTCCTCGTCGACGTCCTCGATGGCCGCCGCCAGCGCGCTGGCTTCGTCGGCCGTAAACGAGTTCAGCTGTTCGGGCCGATCGAAGGTGATCGTTCGGACTCCGTTCTCGTCGTCGATGCGCATACGCTGGCGACAGCGTCGAGTACAATAACGATTCTCATGTTTCGTCCGAATAACTGCACTCGCCGCGGCACACATCCCTCGAGTGGCCCTATACTAGCCTTTCTGATATATCTTAAAATAGTTCCGATTGAGAGAACGTAGGTCTGTGTCGACACCATTGGAAGTGAGTGGACACTGAAAGACGCGCAGCAGGCCTCTGTGGAACAGAATCGGCGATATTACAAGGGGTTCGTTTTCCACCGAATCGTTTGCCACGGTACCCGGAGATGATATCTGAATATATCGCTAATCTTTCGATATCGAGTTCAGGAACTCTCTTTTGGACTGGTTAGTGATTCCGGCGCACTGAGTCGTCAGAGCAATGCGTTTAGGAAGTATACAATTTCAAACATAGCTGCTGAATTGATAGGAAGAAATATAAGGCCCGACAGGCTCGACTCGAAGATCAAAGAACGTCCGCGATCGAAAGGGGTGGTCGGGTTCTACTCCCGCAGCGCGTCCTCGCGTTCCGTGGCCTCGAGGGTCTCGGTCTCGAGGTCGGTGGCGACGACGGCCGGCTTGTAGGCCCCGCCTTCGAAGAGGTCGTGGTCGCTGACGGAGGACTCGACGAATCGCGTAAAGGCCCGGCGGTCGGCGGGCAGTTCGCCGTAGACGACCTCCTCCTCCACGAGGTCGTAGACGGGAATGCGCGGCGTCAGGAGGGTGTTCTCGCCGACGACGCTGTTCTCGCCGACGACGAACCCGGAGGTCACTCGGCAGCCGGCACCGAGCGAGACGTTGTCCTCGACGACAACGGGCGCCGACTCGACTGGCTCTAAGACGCCGCCGATCAGCGTGTTCGCGCCGAGCTTGACGTCCGCGCCGATCTGGGCGCAGGAGCCGACTGTGTCACAGGAGTCGACGAGGGTGCCGTCGTCGACGTAGGCGCCGACGTTGACGAAGCTCGGGCTCATCATGATGCAGTCCGAACCGAGGTAGGCGCCCCGCCTGATCGTCGTTCCGTCGGGCGTGTTTCGCGTCCCGCGCTCGCCGAGGTCGTCGGTCTCGCGCAGCGGGAGGACGTCGTAGTGGTCGACGCCGCCGTAGTCGTAGGCCTCGTTCTCGCGCAGGCCGAAGTTCAGCAGGATCCCCTGCTTGACCCACTCGTTTGCCTCCCACTCGCCGCCCGACTTCTCGGCGGCGCGGACCTCGCCGTCCTCGAGGGCCTCGAGAAAGGCCTCCAGGGTCGCGTGTTCGTCCTCGCCGGCCGACTCCGAGTCGACCTCGCCGTTTTGCTTGCGATCCCACAGCTCGCCGATTTCGCTCTCGAGCGTGCTCATTCGTCGATCACGTCCGCAAAGTCGTAGTTCCCCGCCTTCCGTCCTGCGATCCAGACCGCGGCGTCGACCGCGCCCGCTGCGAACACGCCGCGGTCCTCGGCGCGGTGAGTGAGCCGAACCTCCTCGTCGTTGCCCGCGAGGACGACCTCGTGTTCGCCGGTGATGTTGCCCGCCCGAAGCGCGTGGACGCCGATCTCGCCGTCCTCGCGGGGGGCCTCGCCCTCACGGCCGTGCGTGCGCCCGGCGAAGTCGCCGTTGTCCTCGATCTCATCAAGTAGTCGGTTCGCGGTGCCGCTGGGAGCGTCCCGCTTTCCGTTGTGATGGGTCTCGACGAGTTCGACGTCGTACCCCGGGAGGTTTCGAACCGCCTGCCCGACGACGTTGACCAGCGCCTGAACGCCGCGGGCGAAGTTCGGCGCGTGGAGCACGGGAACCTCGTCGCCGGCGTCCTCGAGGGCCGCGAGCCCCTCGTCGTCGAACCCGGTCGTGCCCGTGACGAAGGCGACGCCGGTCTCGGCGCAGGCCCGGGCGTAGTCGGCGGCCGACTCGGGCCCGGTGAAATCGATGACGGCGTCGGGCTCGCGCTCCGCGAGCAGCGCATCGAACCGGTCGGCGGCCTCGAGTTCGACGCCCTCGACGCTCTCGTCGGCGGGGTCGCGGTTGACGGCGAAGGCGACCTCGCAGTTCTCGTGATCGGCGACGGCGGCGACGACCTCGCGGCCCATCCGCCCCGTCGCTCCGGTGACGCCGATCCCGACCGTCATGGACTGGCCTCTGCGTCGGCGACCGCCGTCGGCTCGTCCTCGAGGTCGGCGAGGACGTCCTCGAGCAGCGCTCGGTTCTCGTCGGTGAGGCGGGTCATCGGCGAGCGCATCCGAGCGGGGCCGTAGCCGCGGATCTCCATGGCCTCCTTGACCGGGATCGGGTTCGTTTCGATAAACAGCGTCCGGAACAGCGGGCCGAGCTCGTGGTGGAGCTTGCGAGCGCGCTCGTAGTCGCCCTCGAGGGCAGCGCCGACCATCGCACACGTTCGCTCGGGTTCGACGTTCGCCGAGACGCTGATGGTTCCGGTGCCGCCGACCGACAGGACGGGCAGGGTGAGCGCGTCGTCGCCCGAGAGGACCGCAAAGTCCTCGTCGCGCGTGCGTTCGACGACCTCGCCGATCTGGCCCAGGTCGCCGCTGGCGGCCTTGTAGCCCGCGATGTTCTCGTGGGCGGCGAGCTCGACGGCGGTGTCTGGCTCGATGTTCTGGCCGGTCCGCGAGGGGACGTTGTAGACGATCTGGGGCAGGTCGACGGCGTCGGCGATCGTCTCGTAGTGGTCGACGAAGCCCTGCTGTTCGGGCTTGTTGTAGTACGGCGAAATGAGCAGGAGGCCGTCGGCGCCGGCGTCGGCCGAGCGCTCGGAGAGTTCGAGTGCCTCGCGGGTGTTGTTCGAGCCCGAGCCCGCGATGACGGGGACGTCGTCGACGGCGTCGATGACGGCCTCGACGACCTCGACGTGTTCGTCGTGGGTCAGCGTCGCGGATTCGCCCGTCGAGCCGACGGGAACGAGCCCGTCGACGCCCGCCTCCTCGAGCCGTTGGGCGTCGGTCTGCAGCGTTTCGAAGTCGATCTGTTCGTCCTCGTCGAAGGGCGTACACATGGCCGGAAAGACGCCCGAAAGGTCGATGGTGTCTGTCATTGTGATGGGTTGGGTAGTGGTCGGTAGTCGGTCGAACGATCCCGTGGAAACGGTCCGCGCCCGAATCGTACCCGAGACGAGGTCGCTACGCTCGCCACGAGCACACCGTTCAGACGCGTTTTTTCGAGAAAGGAACCGCACTCGCTCCGCTCACGGAAACCGAGTCGGTGACGCGAGCGGTGCGTGGCATACGCGGAACAGCGACGGGGACGGACTTATGGATTTCGCTCTCTCTCGTATTTGCGGACGCCCGCGGCTTTCTTCCACACCGAGTGTTCGTAGTCGATCCCGTTCGCCCCGGGTAGCTCTCGCCGAGTTCCGAGGGCGCTCCGTTCTCGACGGTCGGGGGATCGACGACTCCGCGCCCTCGGTCGAATTATCCCGCGAAATTTATACATCGCGACTCCCTACCCACTCCTATGACAGACTTCGGACTGAAAGTACGAATGTTCGTCGTCGGCTCGATGCTGGCGGCGCTGTACCTGTTCGTGGGGGCCGTCGGCCTCGCGTTCCTTGGGACGGGTGCCTGGCCGATCGTCCTGCTGTTGCTGGTGACGTTTCCGTTCCTCCAGTACAAGCTCGGGACGTGGATGGCGACCAGGAAAGCCGAAGAGATGCCCGAGGAGGGACAGTACGCGGATATCCACCGCATGACCGAGTCGCTCTCCCGCGACATGGGGATCAAAAAGCCCAAGCTGATGGTCCAGCAGATGGGCGTCCCGAACGCCTTCGCGACCGGCCGCAAGGGCAACGGCGTCGTCGTCGTCAGCGAGGAGCTCATCCGGCTGCTCGACCGCGACGAGCTCGAGGGCGTCGTCGCCCACGAGCTGGCCCACATCAAGAACCGCGACGTCCTGATGATGACCGTCGGCAGCTCCATCGGGATGATGGTCGGCTACGCCGTCTACTTCGTCTACGTCTTCGGCGGCGAGGACAACCCCGGCGGATTCATCGTCGGCTGGATCCTCTCGATCTTCGCCCAGATGCTCGTCACGATCCTCGTGATGGCCATCTCGCGGTACCGCGAGTATGTCGCCGACGACGACGCGCGACAGTACATCGGCAGCGGCGACCCGCTCGCCCGCGCTCTCGAGAAGATCTCGAAGGGAGCCGAGAACCGCGAGTCCACCGTCGACGAGGGCCAGGCCGCGCTCTGTATCTTCAACTCCGAGCGCGGACTGCTCGCGACCGTGTTCGCGACCCACCCGCCGACCGAGAAGCGCATCGAGAAGCTCCGCAGCTAACGCCGTCGACTCGTTCTTGCGGTCGTTTCGAACGACTCAGGCGCTTGCCCTGTCCCGTTCAACCTCGGATCGAACAGCTCCTCGACCCGGCAGTCGAGGTACGCGGCCAACTTGAACGCACGCTCGAGCGAGGGATCGTACCGTTCGCGTTCGATGGCGTTGATCGTCTGTCGGGAGACGCCGACGGCCGCCGCGAGATCGGCCTGGCTCAGATCGCGGGCCTCCCGGTACTGCCGAAGGTCGTTTTTCATGAGTAGCGTCGGCTCACGTAGCCGTACACCACTAGGTAGCCGACGACGAGCAGGAAGTAGCCGTAGATAGCGCCGTGGACGGCGTCCGGAACCGCCACCAGACCGGTCGTCTCGAGGACGACGTCTCCCGGAACGCCGAAGACGACGACGATCGTAGTGGCGGTTGCCACGATCCCACCTGCCTCGTTCTCGATCCGTCGCTCGCGCTCGTCGAACAGTGCGACCGACGTCAGTCCCCAGACGAGGAGGTAGCCGACGAACCCCAGGTAGTAGAGTGCGAGCCCCGCGAGCAGGACGACGTCGCTTCGGACGACGAAGAGCCAGGCCCCGATCGCGGCGAAGAGTCCCGCGAGCCCGACGCCTATCGAGCGTCCCATCCACTCCCTGTACTGGTTCCGTCGCGCTACGGTTTCCCGTTCTGCGGTGGTCGGTTCGGTCATAGCTGGTGACGAGGAGACGTGTGGAAAGCCCCCTTTTACAGTAAAGTATACTTTACACCTATACTTGGTTCTGTGCTTCAGCTGTCGTGAACGTCCTCCTGCCGGAGCACAGGGTCAACCGACCGCCCGATTCGAACCCGACCGACGGGGCGGGCGTTCCGACGGCACAAACGACGCGACTTTTTATGGGTGGTCGACCCAAGTGACCGTATGACGGAGATCCACTCGGGGCAACGCGTCGCGGTTCTCGTCGACGCGCAGAACCTCTATCACACCGCACAGAGCCTCCACAGCCGAAACATCGACTACTCCTCGCTGCTCGAGAAGGCGGTACAGGGCCGCCAGCTCACTCGCGCTATCGCCTACGTCATCCGCGCGGACTCGCCCGAGGAGGAGAGTTTCTTCGAGGCGCTGATCGACATCGGGTTCGAGACGAAGATCAAGGACATCAAGACGTTCGCCGACGGCTCGAAGAAGGCCGACTGGGACGTCGGAATGAGTCTGGACGCGGTGACGCTGGCGAACCACATCGATACGCTCGTGCTCTGTACGGGCGACGGCGACTTCTCGCGGCTCTGCTCACACCTGCGTCACGAGGGCGTCCGCGTCGAAGTGATGGCGTTCGAGGCCTCGACCGCCGAGGAGCTCATCGCCGAGGCCGACTCGTTTCTGGACCTCGACTCGCGCCGCGAGACGTTCCTGCTCTAGACGCGAGCGTCGCGGGCGAGGTCGGCACACAGCGCGCCCGCGCCGATCACCAGCGCCGATCCCGTGAGCGCGTAGACGAGGACGTGCGACTCGAGCGCGGACGGGCCGGCGAACGTCAGGCTGCTCACCGCGAGCAATGCCAGTCCGAGAACGATCTGCGTGAAATCCATTCGATCGTCGAATCGGCGTCGACCTATATAATGATCCTGATGACAGTTGCGGCTCGCTGGTTGTCACCGGATCGCGAACGTCGTCGCCGACAGGTCGAAGGGCTTTCGACCGCCCGCGCCGAACGCGGGCTATGAGCGATCCAGCCGACGGAAACGCGGGCCTGCCGGCGCTGCGGACGATCGCCGACTACCAGTTCGGCGCCGACGCGGGCGCGAGCCTCTTCCCGCCGACGGAGTCGTTGACGGTCAAACGCACCTCCTCGGGGCGACCCCAGCAGATCCACTGCGAGGACGGCCGCCTCGTCTCCTTCGGGATCGACGGCCGGTTCACGCTGGGCATCGAGGGCGGGAGACGGCTCGACACCGCCCTCGAGCTGCCGTCCTACCGGGTCGTCGTCGACGACGAGAGCGAGCCGTTCGTCCGCGAGGAGAAGAACGTCTTCGCGAAGTTCGTCCTCGAGGCCGGTTCCGAGATCCGTCCGGGCGACGAGGTGGTCGTCGTTCACGAGCGCGGCGAGGTGCTCGCGGTCGGGACGGCCGAACTCGACGGCGCGGCGATGGGCGACTTCGAGACGGGGATGGCCGTCTCCGTTCGCGAGGGCGTGCCCGCGGAGCACTGATCGGATCGTCGTCCCCGTCTCCCGGCACATCTGCCTTCTTGCCGCGAGAAGACGCCTTAGCCTGCTCGAGTAGACCATCGACCGGCGTGGAAGCCGCTGCGTCCGCTCCGTTCCGATTCCGGGCCACCGGTGACGTTCGGAAGAGACCGCAGAGTAAAAGACGGCTGGCGGCGACGTACCGGGTATGTTCGGAGGAGGCGGCGGCATGAACCCGCGCAAGATGGAACAGATGATGGAACAGATGGGAATCGACGTCGAGGACGTCGACGCCGAGGAGGTCATCATTCGGACCTCGGAGTACGACCTCGTCTTCGACGACGCCGAGGTCACGAAGATGGACGCCCGCGGCCAGGAGACCTACCAGGTCATCGGCTCGCCCGAGGAGGTCGAGTCCGGCGCGGCGGGCGCCGTGGAAGGCGCCGACGCCGGTGCCGACGAGGACGCCGGGAGCGCGATCCCCGACGACGACGTCGAGATCGTCGCCACCCGCACGGGCGTCAGCGAGAGCGAGGCCCGCGAGGCCCTCGAGGAACACGACGGCGACCTCGCCGCGGCGGTCGAGGCCCTCGAGTAACGCGTGACTGTCCCGGTATTACTGGTTCGGGGCGACCGCGAGTACCTCGTCGAACCCGGCGAGGAGAAGGGGACCGATCTCGGCGTGCTCGAGGTTCCCGAGGCCGTCGAGCCCGGCGAGACCCTCGAGACGCATCTCGGCGACGAGTTCCGGGTGCGCCGGCTTCGGGGTCCGGATCTCTTCCACCACTTCGAGCGAACGGGCGCGCCGATGGTTCCGCGAGACGTCGGATTGGTGATCGGCGAGACCGGCGTCGCGCAGGGCGATCGGGTGCTCGACGCCGGCACCGGTACGGGCGTGCTCGCGGCGCTGTTGGCCCGTGCGGGCGCGTCGGTCGTCACCTACGAGCGCGATCCGGAGTTCGCCGACGTCGCCCGGAAGAACATGCGACTGGGCGGGGTCGCCGAGGACGTCGACGTCCGAACCGGCGATCTGACCGAGGAACTCGACCGTCTCGAGCCGTCGTCGTTCGACGTCGTTACCCTCGATACGGGCGATGCGCCCGACGTCGTCGAGGCCGTTCCGGAGCTGCTCGTCGAGGGCGGGTTCCTCGCGGTGTACAGCCCGTTCGTCGAGTCGACCCGAGAGGTCGTCGAGGCCGCTCGAGCGGCCGAGCTGTCGGACGTCCGTACCCGGGAGACGATCCAGCGCGAGATGCAGTTCGACGACCGGGGGTCCCGACCCTCGACGGCCCCAGTTGGCCACACGGGATACCTGGTGCTCGCTCGAAACGAGTAGGCACCCAAACGACGTTGGGGCCGACCTTTTGTCGCTGGAAGAACAGATTCGAGACGCCGAATCGGGCAGACCGCCCGAGCGGACGATGCAGGTGTCAGAGGCGCGACCGCCGTTCGACGTTCCCGTCCTCCCCGCCCGTTCGAGCCTCCTTCGCGAGCCGCAGCGTTAGTTGTCGTCCTCGCGCCACTTGTACTCGCACTCGCTACAGATGAAAAACCGCGTCTCGGACTCGTCGGCCGCGCGGATCTGTTGCATGTACCAGTACGCGCGGTCGTGGCCACACTCGGGACAGTGCGCGTCGGTCTCGGGCAGCGACGTCTCCTCGGAGGACTCGATGACCTCGCTCGCCTCCTGATCCTCGGTCAGTGTGTACTCGGCGGCGTCGCCTTTCGGCTTCGTAAACCCGCAGCTACCGCACTCCCAGATCCCGTCCTCGGCTTTCATCATCGAACCGCATTCGTCGCAGAATTCCATCGTTGTCCGGCATACGTCGGTGGAGCGACTTAAACGACCCGTTTGGGTGTTAGCCCTCACCCTCCGACTGGTACGGCTCGCCGACGGCTTCCCGCGGTAGAACGTTGTGCAGCTCGGTCTCGAGGTCGTCGACCGACTCGAACCGATCCCTGTCGGTTCGGCCGACGAGTTCGCCCAGGTCGCGTTCGCCGTCGGCCAGCAACAGGGTGATACCCTCGAGTTCGGCTGCCGCCGCGTCGGCGTCGATCGGATACTCGAGGGTCTGGAACGCGTCGTCGATTCGACTGAGTTTGATCTCCTCCATACGAGGGAGACGCTCGCCAGGGTCTTGTAGAGCGATGCAACCGGTCCTGACTGTCAACCCGATCGCCATTTCGATTCGAAACGATAATCGGGATGGGTTACGCAGTTCGAGGCGATGCGGCGTCTCGTTCACTGGGTTCTCGCGCAGTTCGCCGTCGACAGGCGGGTACTCGCGCTGGCGTTCGCCCGGATGGCAGACGGGGTCGGCAACTCCTTTCTGATCATCGTGATCCCGCTGTACGTCGCCGACGACGTCGTCGGTGGGCCGACGTTCGGCCTCAGCGAGGCGATGATCATCGGCGTCATCCTCTCGCTGTTTGGCTTTCTCAACAGCTCCTTCCAGCCCCTCACCGGCCGCCTCTCCGACCGAACGAGGCGACGAAAGACGTTCATCCTGGTCGGACTCGGCGGGCTCGCGCTGACGAACCTGGCGTACGTCTTCGCCGAGACCTACGTCTCCCTGCTCGTGATTCGCGGCCTCCAGGGGATCAGCGTCGCCTTCATCATCCCCGCATCGGTCGCACTGGTCAACGAACTCGCGACGACGGGCGATCGGGGCGGGAACATGGGCGTCTACAACACGTTCCGGCTGGTCGGCTTCGGCGCGGGTCCCGTCGCCGCCGGCGCGGTCGTCAGCGCCGGCCCCTACCCGCTTCCCGGCGGGCTGGCGATCAGCGGCTTCGACGCCGCCTTCTACGTCGCCGCGATCACGGCCACGTTGAGCTACCTGCTGGTGACGGTCCTGATTACGGACCCCGAGTCGACGGGTGCGACCGCGGGTGCGGATCTCTCGATCGACGTCTTCGATTCGTCGGGGAGGAACCTGCTCGATCCGATCTTCACGCTGGGGGTCGTCTCGCTGTTCATGGCGGCCGCCATCGCCCTGTTCGCGACGATCCAGCCACAGGTCAACGACCACCTGGATCAGGGATCGACCTGGTTCGGCCTCCAGTTCGCGGCGTTCATCCTCGCCCAGATCCTCCTGCAGACGCCGATCGGCCGGGCCTGCGACCAGTACGGTCGGCGGCCGTTCATCCTCGCCGGGATGGTCGTCCTCGTCCCCGCGACGATGGCCCAGGGGCTGGTCACGACCTCCGAGACCATGTTCCTGGCCCGCCTCGTCCAGGGGATCGCCGGCGCGATGGTGTTCGCGCCCGCGCTGGCGCTGGCCGGCGACCTCGCCGGCGACGGCGAGTCGGGATCGAAGCTCTCGGTGCTGACGATGGCGTTCGGCTTCGGGATCGCGATCGGTCCGTTCTCCTCGGGTGCGCTGATCGGCTACGGGTTCTGGGTGCCCTTCGCCTTCGGCACCGTGCTGGCGGCCCTGGGGGCGATCCTCGTCTACACGCAGGTCGAGGAAACCCTCGAGACGACCGCTCCGGTTCCGATACTCGGGGACTGACCCGTCCGCGTCGGGACACAACGCAAAAGTACCGGATCCGCATATCTCCCGACGATGACGCTCTCGGACGAGGCCACGGAACGGTTGGCCGACGTGGTGGAACTACAGCCGACGAAGAACTCGGAGCTGCAGGATCGGTGGGGACTGGAAAGCGGCAGCGAGGTCCACCAGTACCTCGAGAACGAGCTCGGCGACTACTACTTTCGCGACGACAACAGCCTGATCCGGGCGACCGCGGAGGCTGCGGACCTCGTCGACGTCGAACCGGGCGTCGAGAGCGATCCCGACGACGGCACCCCCTCCAAGATCCGGGTGCCCGAGCTCCAGGCCCGGATCGTCGAGGTGCTCGCCGGTCCCGACGAGGAATCGGAGAGCGTCGTTTCGGTGCTACACAAGCTTCGAGACTCCTACGACGTCGATCCCGACTCCGAGGACGTCCGCTCGGGTCTCCAGAGCCTGCGCCGGAAGGGCGTCGTCGAGATCGAGTACCGAACCGTTCCGACGTTCCGGCTGGCCGTCGAGCGCGACGAACTCGAGGTCTCGACGACAGATTGACTCGGCATCGAGTGTGTCCTACAGTCCGGGGCGCCGACGCTGCCGTCGTTCCTCGAGCAGCGCCGAGAGCCGCGTTCCCGGCCCGCCCTCGATCGGCCACCCTCGAGTTCGCCAGATCGGGGGCTCCGGTTCGAACTCGGGACAGGAGCCCGAACACTCCGCGGCCGTCTGACAGCGCCCCTTGGCCTCGCAGTAGGGACGCAGCTGGGTCCCGTCCGTTCCGCGCAGCGCGAAGTGCCGACAGTCGGGGCGCATCGTCTCGGCGAACGACCGCCAGCCACGTTCGTAGGCTCGCTCCGCGATCGCGGTGCGCTTCTCGGCCTTCCGCTCGGGGTCGACGTACTCGAATCGGGCTGCGGATCCGTCCCGCGCGCCGCCGTCGGGTCGCTCGAGGATCCGGGTTCCCGGCTCGTCGACCGAAAGCGAGCGGGGGTACCACGCGACCTCGGCCGACAGCGACTCGGGCTCGAGCGCGAGCACGCCCGCCTCGACGGGCAGACCCTCGAACAGCACGGGTTCGACGCGTTCGCCCGTTTCCCTGGTTGCGACCCAGACCTCGTCGGCGAGCCCCACGGCGACGTCGTACTCGAGTTGGGCGGCGAGGGTCCGGGCGGCGCTCGCGTCGAGGTCGGGTTTGTTCTCGATCGCGACGATTCGGTCGACCCACTCCGGATAGGTCCACTTCCGGCGGATCTCGATACGGTTGCCCGACTTTCGGGTCTCGAGGATCCCGCGGTCGTCGGCCTCGTGGATCGCCTCGCGGACGTACCGCCAGGGGTAGCCCGGATCCGGGAGCGCGTCGCGGTAGTAAGCCCAGTCGGCGGGCGCGTTCCGGACGACGTGCAGAAGGTCGCTATCGAGTCGCTTCGGGCCGAAGTTCGCACGGGTCTCGAGGGCGTCGCGGTCGCACTCGAGGACGATCGTGTCCCAGCGTCGCCGCTTCGTGCCGAGCTGGCGGGCGACGAGGACCGCCCGATCGTCCGCGAGGGGCTCGACCGGCGGCCACTCCCGCTCGGCCCACCGGCAGCTCCGCAGCTCGAAGGCGAACTCGCTGTCGGTCGCTCGCGTCACTGCCGTCCGTACGGAGATCGGAGACAAGTGCGCTGCGGTCCGTCGTCGGCTCCGAGGTCGGGAACCGAAATAGGCGGAGCCGAAGCCAGAGCTGTCGACGCCGGGTTCGCTCCGGGGGCAAACTCGTTGCTCGCCTTACTCCTCGTCGTCCTCCTCGAGGATCTCGTCTAAGTACTCGTGGGCCTCCTCTAAGATCTCGCGCGGCCCGTCCTGAGTGACGGTGTTGACCGCCTGCTCGTAGTCGCGCCACTGGAGGTCGCGGTGTTCGTTCGAGAGTTCCGCGCTGGCTTCGAACGACTTCGCAATAAAGAGGTGAACGGTCTTGTGGATCGTCTTCCCGTTCGCCTCGAAGACGTAGTCGTAGTCCTGCCGAAAGCCGTCGAGTAGTCGGAACTGGTCGATACCTGCCTCTTCCTTTACTTCGCGGATCGCCGTCTGCTGTAGCTCTTCATCTCCTTCGACACCGCCCTTCGGAAACTCCCAGTCGCCCGGGCGGCTCTTGAGTAGAAGATACTCGCGCCGGCCCCGCGTATCGCGGAAGAGGATCGCGCCTGCGCTCGTAGCTTCGACTGCCATTACCTCGAGTAACGTGCCCGACGTTAAGAGAATATCGGACTGTGCTCCGCCCGAGCCGTATCTCAGCAGGTTTTTACACGCCGGGCGTCCAGAGTGGATAACACCAGCTATGACCTTCGTTACCCGCCTCACGCTTCAGAGCGGCGATCGAGTCGCACTCGACGGCATCGTCGACGACATCAAATCCACCGCCGAGCGTAAGGGCGCCGCGCTGAAGGGACCCCACTCCCACCCGCCCGAGAAGCTGACCGTCCCTCAGCACGCTCGCCTGCACGGCGACGACGAGCGACGGTTCGACTCCTGGAACTACACCGTCTTCACCCGGGAACTCGAGATCCACGGTCACGACGACCTCGCACGTAACATCGCCGAGCACGACTTCCCGGACTCGGTCCACATCGAGGCCGAGGTCGAGCAGATCCACGGCGCGGGCCGGGGCAACTGACGGTCGGCCGGGTATCGAGGCGGAACGCCCGACTCGACGGGGTCGCCGCGAGCGAGGGACTTTTGTACGCTCGGTCGAACGCTCGAGCGATGTACACGGGCAAGGTCGAGAAACCGTGCTGTCTCTGCGACGATCCCGAGATCCACCGCCGGATCGATCTGCCGCCGCGGCTCATCCAACGGCTGCAACACAGCGAGGCCGTCGCCTGGCGGGACGTCGTCGGCGAGGTGTCGATCCACTTCTGTGCGTCCGACTGGGAGACGGTCCGGCAGCTCGTCCTCGAGACCGGAATGTCGCCGTTGCCCCGCTGTAACGTCGCCCGCGCCTCGTTCGATCTGCGGGCGGACTTCGAGGCGTTCACCGGCCGCACGCGCGAGGAGCCCGACCAGCAGCCGATCGAGGAGCGGTTCTGGCGGGAGAGCCGACGGGTCCTCGCCGGCGACACCGAGTACCCGCCGTCGGATCGGGACCTCGTCCAGGCACACGTGGTCACGCAGGCGCTTCGCGAGCTGGACGCTCCAGTCGCCCGGACAACGGGATCCGAACCGGAAGCGGACCACGACTGACGCCGCCGTCTCGCGGACCGACGAACCGAACCCGCCACTGCTTTGGGCTCCGCCTCCCAAGACGGCGCTATGTCCACCGATCCGGACCTCGTTTCGCTGCGCCGAGACCTCCACCGCAAACCCGAACCCGCCTGGCGGGAGTTTTACACCACTGCACGGATCGTCGAGGAGCTCGAGGATCGCCTCGAGCTCGACGAGCTCCACGTCGGCCCCGACGCCATCGCGGCCGAACACCGCATGGGCGTTCCCGACGAGCCCGACCTCGCGACGTGGTACGAGCAGGCTCGCGAGCACGGCGCCGACGAGTCGGTCCTCGAGTCCCTCGAGGGCGGGTACACGGGCGCCGTCGCCGTCCTCGAGCGCGGCGAGGGGCCAACGGTCGGACTCCGAGTCGACATCGACGGCCTCCCCCAGCCCGAGTCGGAGGATTCGGACCACCTGCCCGTCGCCGAGAGCTTTCGCTCCGAACACGACGACGCGATGCACGCCTGCGGCCACGACGCCCACGCGACGATCGGGATCGGCGTCCTCGAGCGAATCGCCGACAGCGAGTTCGAGGGGACGCTGAAGGTCTTCTTCCAGCCCGCCGAGGAGGTCGTCGGCGGCGGGAAGTCAATGGCGAAAAGCGACCACATCGCGGACGTCGACTACCTGCTCGGGCTCCACGTCGGCCTCGACCACCCCACCGGCGAGATCGTCGCCGGTATCGACGGCTTCCTCGCAGTGCGACACCTCGAGGCGACGTTCACCGGCGAGCCGGCTCACGCGGGCGGCCACCCCGAACAGGGTCGCAACGCCGTCCAGGCGATGGCGACAGCCGTCCAGAACTGCTACGGCATCCCCCGACACAGCGACGGCGCCACGCGGATCAACGCGGGCGTCGTCGAGGGTGGCAGCGCCGCGAACGTCATCCCCGAGGAAGCCAGCATCGTCGCCGAGGTGCGAGGCGAGACGACCGAACTCATGGAGTACATGTACGAGAAGGCCGAGCGCGTGATGCGATCGGCCGCCGAGATGCACGACTGCGAGGTCGACCTCGAGATCGGCGCGGCCGCGCCGAGCGCCACGAGCGATCAGGCGCTCGTCGACGTCGTCGCCGACGTCGCCGGTAGCGTCGAGGGCGTCGAGAACGTCCTCGAGCGCGACCAGCTCGGCGGCAGCGAGGACGCCACCTTCCTGATGCGCGAGGTTCAGCAAAACGGCGGGCTGGCGTGTTACGTCGGCGTCGGTACCGACCACCCGGGCGGCCACCACACGTCGACGTTCGACGTCGACGAGGACAGCATCGGTCAGGGAGTCGAGACGGTCGCCGGCGCGATCGAGCGGATCGGCCGGGACCGTCCCTGACGACGTCCCTCCCGCAACCGGTTGGCTCCGACGCCGGATCGAAACGAACCTATCTACCGGATGAACTTTATTGTCGCTCGATCGAAACAGTCGCGTAGTGATGCGAACCCGCCCGCAGCCCCGCTGTTCGTTCCCTGAACCTCGAGAGCGCTATCGGGCGGTGATCGAGCCGTGAGCTCGACCCGTGTCCGGTTCGGTCTCTGGGCGCGTATGGCCCTCGCGTCGGCGCTCTGTCTCCTGCTGGTCGGCGCCGTCGTCGGCGCCGGGCTGGTGCTCGTCGCCGTTCCGGTCGCCGGCTTCGTCTGGTACGCGGTCGACATCCTCGCGTTCGTCCTCCCGGCACCGATCGCGGCGGTCCTCGCGGTCGCCGCCGTCGCCCTCTCGCTGTTCGCCGTCGAACTGGCTCTTCGATCGCTTCGGACGGCCCGTGAGAACGCGGATTCGGTGCGACCCGGCCCGATCGCGGAGGGCGTCGTCGAGCTGGGCGCGTACGTCCTCCTGCTGTCCTCGCTGCTGGTCGCGCTGGCAGTCCTGCCGTTCGCGGCCGGCGTCCTCCCCGGACCCGTCTTCGCCGCGCTCGTCGTGTTCGGCGCCTTCTACCTGCTTACGATCTCGTACGTCTGGGCCGCTCGAGCCTGGGTCCGCTCGCGAAGCGACGACACGGATCGGCTCGAGCGAAGCGCCGCGGGCGATCAACTGCTCGTCGCCGTACTCGCCGTCGGCTACCTGAGCCTCGCGTACTCGGAGCTGTTCGCCGTCGTGCTCGTGGTCGGACTCGTCGCGGTCGGCCTGGCTGCGGCACTCGCCCCCGATACGCTCGACGTCGTCCGGTCTCGTCTCGTGGCGTACGTGGAGGACGGAGACGGGAGCGAAGTCGAGACAACGTCCGAGGACACGTACCACGGTATCGCCGACGAATCCCGGCGACTGGCGACCCGCCTCGAGCGCGCCCCGGGCCCGCGATCGGGGTTGCTCGCGGCGGGCGGTCTCGTCCTCGTCGCCGGGAGCTACGCGGCGGCGACGGTTCTGGCGCTCGAGACGCTGGCTCTTGCGGTCGGTGCGGCGGCCGCGCTGGCGTTCGTCGGCGGCCACTTCGGCAGCGCGGTCCGCGGCGAGTTCGACGGCGAGGCCGCGGTTCTTCGGCAGCTCGAGATCGATGTCGCCTCCAGCCCACCCGAGGCGACGGGGAACGAACCCGAACCCGACGGGCCTCGAGCGACCGTCGCTCGGCTCGCTCGCTAGGCCGACGTTCCAGCTCCCGACCTTCGATTCGCGGATCAGCAAGCGCCGACCGCGCTCGCCGTCGGCTACCGACCCGCGACATCGACGATCGTGCTCTCGCGAGGGATCGTCAACTCGCTCGAGGGCCAGGAGCTCGAGGCCGTGGTAGCCCACGAGCTCGCCCACGTTGCGAACCGCGACGCGGCCGTACTGACCGCGCTGGCGGCACCCGGCGCCGTCGCGCGGACGGCGACCGGTCGGTACGGGTTCAATCCCGTCCTCGAGCCCCTGGCGATGCTTACGAACGCGGTCAGCCGCGCCGCCGTCGCGTTCGTCGCCCGCAGCCGGGAGTACGCGGCCGACGACGCGGCCGTCGCGATCACCGGCGATCCGGCGGGGCTGGCGAGCGCACTCGAGACGCTCGACACTGAGCTCGAGCGCCGTCCGGAGTCGGATCTCCGGAAGCAGGACGTGACGACGGCGTTCTCGATCGTTCCGCCGCCGTGGGAGGAACATCGATTCTTCGACCGGACGCGACGCCTCGTGGCTCGCGGACTGTTCGGGACCCATCCCGCGACCGAGCGCCGGATCGATCGGCTCCGGGCTCGCATGTAGTGAGCGGCTCGCTAACCCGCTTAGCTCGAGTCGTCGTCCGCCCGCGAGACCGTTCCCTCGGCCGTGGAGTGTCGCGGCTCGGCGCCGACCTGGAGGTCGTCGTCCTCGAGAACGATCACGTTCCCCGTACCGAACATCCCGGCACCCTCCTCGAGGTCGTGGCCCCTGTCCTCGAGGTCCTCGCGGACGGACTCGGGGAACTCGGTCTCGATCTGGAGGGTGTCGTCGGCCTCGTAGGGGTAGTCCGTCGAGGGGAAGGCGGTGCTGACGAACCGCGGGCGGTCGACTGCGGCCTGGGCGTCCAACCCGAACTCGGCGACGTTGAGAAACTGCTGGGTCTGGCCCTGGGGCTGGGTGTCGACGCCGGTGACGCCACCCAGCACGTACGGGTCGCCGTCCCGGAGCGCCATATAGGGGTTCGAGGTGTGTCGAACAGTGTAGCCGGGCGTCAGCCGGTTCGGGTCGTCGTCCTCGAGGGCGAGCATCCGCATCCGGTTGTTGACGTGGATCCCGGTGTCGCCGATCACGAGGAACTGCGCACCCAGGCTGGTCGTCACCGCGGCCGCGTTGCCGTCGTCGTCGACGACGTGGAACGTGGTGGTGTGGTCGGCGTCGGTCTCCTCGAGTCCGGTGTCGATCGGCCACGCCATCGCCTCGTCCATGTCGATCCGGTCGCGCTGGTCGGCGGCGTAGTCGTCGTCGAGCAGGTCCGCAACGGGGACGTCGACCCGGTCGGGATCGCCGACGTGGTGGTACCGATCCGCGAACGCGAGCTTGATCGCCTCGGTCTGGAGGTGGACCGCGTCGGCGTCGTCGGGCTCGAGATCGTCGAACTCGTACTCCTTCAGGACGTTCAGCGCCAGTAGCTGAGTGATCCCCTGGCTGTTGGGCGGGTTCTGGTAGACCTCGACGTCCTCGTCGTACGCGATCGAGAGCGGCTCGACGATCTCGGCCTCGAACCCGCGGAACTCCTCGAGGGTCAGGTAGCCACCGTGCTCGTCGGCGTGGTCGACGATCGCCTCGGCGATCGGGCCACGGTAGAAGTAGTCCCGTGCGGCCTGGATCCCGTCCGATCGGTCGTCCTCGTCGGCGTACGCGTCGGCCAGCTCCTCGAACGTGTCGGCCATCGCGTCCTGGGTGACGGTGTCGCCTTCCTCGACGAGGTCGCCGTCGACGTGGTAGAGCTCGGCCGCAGCGGGTCGATCCGCGATCAGATCGGCCTCGCCCTCGAGCCAGCCTTCCATCTCCGGGCTGACGGGATACCCCTCCCGGGCGAGGGTGATCGCGGGCTCGAGGACGTCCCCGAGATCGAGTTCGCCGTACTCGTCGAGCCACAGCATCCAGCCGTCCCAGGCGCCGGGGACGACGGCCTGGTGGATCCCCGCCTCGTCCGCGCGCTCCTCGTAGTCCTCGGGGGTCGCCTCCAGTCCGACCGGGCCGACCCCGTCCAGACTGGTCACCTCGTCGGTCTCGGCGTCGTAGTACAGCGCCCAGGTCCCCCCGCCCAGCGCCGAGGAGAACCAGGGTTCGACGACGCTCAGGGCGCAGGCGACCGCGACGGCGGCGTCGGCGGCCGTCCCGCCGTCCTCGAGGGTCTCGAGGCCGGCCTCGGTCGCGAGGTGGTGCTGGGAGACGACGGCCCGCCGGTCCTCGCCCGACTGTTCCATGGGCCCCTCGCTGGAGAATCCGGCACAGCCCCCGAGACCTACGGCGCCGGCTCCGGCGCTCGTTACCAGCAACTCCCGACGGCGAACGTTCGTGCCCATACTCGAGGCCGGCGACGCGAGAACAAAAGCGAACGGGACGGTTCGAATCGTAGCGAAACGTTACGGTCCGCACGGGAACGAGACTGGAGCGTCCTCGGGCGAACCGGCGACGGATCGATCGGCCGCCTCAGACGGACGGAGACGGCGTCGGTGTCGACCGATCAGTAGTCGTCGTCTTCGTCTTCGTGTTCTTCGTCGTGATCGTCGTAGTCGTCTTCGTCTTCGTGTTCTTCGTCGTGATCGTCGTAGTCGTCTTCTTCGTCGTAGTCCTCCTCGTCCATTTCGTCTTCCTCGTCGTCGGGTGCGGCGTCGAGGACGACCTCGAGGTCGAAGGGTTCGTCGGCGGGCGCAGCGTCGGGGTCGAGGTAGCCGACCGCGAAGGCGCTGTAAACGTTTCCGGCCTCGGGGCTGACTTCGAAGGTTGCGACGACGTCGCCGTCGTTGCACTCGGTTGCGGGTCGGATCTCGAGACAGTAGTCACCCGGGGGCACTTCGACCGCGCCTGCCTCGCCGAAGGCGACGTCCTCGAACAGCACCGTCTCGCCGTCACCGACGGTGACGTCGACGGCCGGCGCGTCGGGCGAGGCGTGGACGAGGCGAACTCGGGCGTCCTCGCCCGGATCGCTCACGTCGTCCTCGAGGACGGCCGGTGCGAAGGGCTGATTCTCCTCGCTCAGTTCGCCCAGCGCGGCGATCGTGAACGCGCCCTCGGCGAGTTCGAGCTCCTCGTCGAAGACGACGGTGTCCGGATCCTCCGCCGCTGAGATGGCGACGTTGGCGGCTCCGACCGGCAGCTCGAGATACTCGCTCACGGCGCGGAACGGGACGTCCTCGAGGACGGTGTCGCCCTCGACGCTGACGTCGACGTTCGGCGCGTCCGGCGAGAGGTGGGCTGCCCGTACCTCCGCCACCTCCGCTTCCTCGTCGTGGTCGTCGTAGTCGTCGTGATCGTCGTCGTCGTGATCGTCGTCGTCCCCCCCGTGCTCGTCGCTCGTCCCGCTGAAACTGGCTGCAACCAGCCCGGCTCCGGTGGCTCCGATCAACGTTAGTGCGCGTCTGCGGGTATGTCCTTGCGACATAGACACATGTTGGACGTTCGTAATATTATGGAGCGCCCCTAACCAGGTAGGGAGAGGAGAACCGGCAAAACCGGTCCGAAGTGGAGCCTGTCGGACGGACGAGTTCTTCCGCGCGTCCCGAACGCACGACGCTTACTCGGGGGGAAGCGTCGGGTAGACCGACTCGGAGCGACGGCGCCGCGTCACAGCTACGTTACCCGCCGAGCGAAGAGCCGCGACGCTAGTACTTGGGGTCAGCGCCCGTCGTCTCGTACACCGCCTCCATCAGATCGTCACGGCGATCCTGCCAGCTGTCGAGCGCGCCGGGATGTGAGGGGTAGTGACCGTAGTGCTCGAGCAGGTCGTCCGCACACTGCTTCGTCCTGTAGAGGGTCCAGATCGTTCCCCAGTGGTCGCGGCTCTTGAGCATCGCCTCGAGCTTGAGCTTCGTGCCGATGTCCGTGCTGCCGGAGTACAGCGCCTCGGCGAGCTTGTCGCCTGGCATCGCCGCGAGCAGCCCCATGAGGTCGTCGACGTCGACCGCCGTCGAGAGAACGTTGTAGACGTCCAGCGCGGCGTAGCGGGCGCCGAAGTGGTCCATCACCCGCTGGTTGTACTCCCAGAGAGCGCGCTCGCCGACGTCGCCGGCCTCGATCCCCTCGACGGCGGCCTCCGCAGCGTACTTGCCGGCGTAGGCCGCGCCGGCGATCCCCCCACCCGTCGTCGGGTTGACGTGGCCGGCTGCGTCGCCGACGGCCATGTACCCCGGGTGGACCGCCGAGTCGTAGGGCCGACGCGTCGGGAGGGCTGCGCCGAGCTTGTCGTCGACCGTCGCGCCCTCGAACTCCGATCGGCTCCGGAGATCGTGTTTTAGACTCTCGACGAGCTTCATCGGCTCCTCGGTCATCTGGAAGCCGAGCCCGGCGTTGATCTCGGTTTCCGTGCGTGGGAAGTACCAGAGGTAGCCCGCCGCGCGCTCGGTCGGCTTGAAAACCAGGGCGTCGGACCACTCGACGGGCTCGTCGACGTGGACGACCTCGCGGTAGCCCGAACAGAAGTGAGTGTAGTTGACGTTCGTGTCGAACGTCGACTCCGAGAAGTCGACGTGATCCTGCAACACCGACAGCGAGCCAGCCGCGTCGATGACGACCTCGGCCTCGTACTCGATCGGGTCGCCCCTCCGCACCGCCCGGACGCCCGTTACCCGGCCGTCCTCGGCCTGCGTGACGTTCTGGACGACAGTGTCGTAGTGGATCTCCGCACCCGCCTTCGCGGCGCCCTCGATGACGAGCCGTCCGTACTCCCAGCGGTCGATGACGGCGAGCTCGCCGGGAATCGGAATCTCGAGGACGGTGTCCTCCTGGGGAATCTCGAAGCGACCGTGGTCGACGTCGGTGTTCGTGAAGGCGGGCTCGATCTGGGACCGGGGAATCGCGTCGGGAAAGTCCGCCGCGCCCTTCAGGGCGTCCCCGCAGGCGATGTGGCCCGCCTCCTGCTCGGACTTTCGCTCGAGAAGAACCACGTCGTACCCCTCGCGTGCAACGGTCGCCGCGGCGTAGCTGCCCGCGGTTCCGGCGCCGACGACGACCACGTCCGGCGACCGAGTCTCGGAGACCGCGCCGGCGGCCGACTGCTCCTGCGTACTCATATGGAACAGTATGAACTGCGAGGTAAGAAAACGTTTTATAGAAAGTACGAGGCGAAAACCCACGGCTTCAGGGGTAGGAGGAGGTCGAGTGCGGTGCGGCGGGACCACGGCGACGGATTCGTCACAGCGGAAGCTAATAAAGAGTTTTGACCGGGTCGTTCGTATCGATCCGTATGACCGAGTACACCGTCGAGTTCGTCGGCACGGGGGAGTCGATCACCTGCACGGACACGGAGACGATCCTCAGCCGCTGTCTCGAGGAGGGGATCGCCCAGGAGTTCTCCTGTCGGGTGGGGATGTGTCTGGCCTGTACCGCCGAGATCCTCGAGGGGGAGGTTACCCAGCCCGCGGCGCGAGGGTTCACCGAGGAGGAGGCCGAGAACTACGCGCTAACCTGTATGGCCCGTCCCCAGTCGGATCTCAAACTCGAGCGCGGGAAGTACCCGCCGAGCATCGAGGGCGACCTCGCGGGCGACGAGCCGGCGATGGCCGACGACTGACACGACGGGAGACGGTCGTGCGTCGCTCTCGCACACCCGCGGTAGGGATTCCCGCGCCATCGTACTACGGACGGTATGGACCCCACGAGGCGCGGGCTGCTCGCGACGGCCGCGGCGGTTACGACGGCGTCGCTCGCGGGTTGTGTCGGCGACACGGACGCGATCGGCCCGTACGAACCCGACGGGGAGTCCGGAGGGGCGACTCCCGAAGAGATGACCGCATCGCCCGACGAGGACGCCGTCGCCGAGACGGCGATCCCGATCGCGGACGATCAGCTCCCCGTCAGCTACTCGCTCGAGACGCTCCGGGGTGAAGTCATCGACGGCGGCGTCCCCCAGGACGGCATCCCTTCGATCGACGACCCGGTGTTCGAGCCCGTCGAGGACGTCGACGACCGCTTCCGCGAGGACGATCCCGTCTTCGGCGTCGTCCGGGAGGGGGAGGCGCGGGCCTACCCGCAGTCGATCCTCGTCCACCACGAGATCGTCAACGACGAGATCGGGGGCGAGTCGGTCGCCGTCACCTACTGTCCGCTGACGGGGACCGCGATGGGGTTCGAGCGGGGCGGCGTCGAGTTCGGCGTCTCCGGGAACCTGGTGAACAGCAACCTCGTCATGTACGATCGGGAGGGCGAGAGCATGTGGCCCCAGATGCTCGGGACGGCGATCGAGGGGCCCCTCGAGGCGGCCTCGCTCCGGGAGTTTCCGGTCCACTGGAGCACTTGGAGCGACTGGCGGGAGCGGTATCCGGACTCGACGGTGCTCACAGAGGACACCGGGTACGTCAGGGACTACGACGACGACCCTTACGGGATGTACAACCCGGTCAGCGGCTACTACCGGGAGGACAGCGATCCGATCTTCGAGCCGCTGCGAAGCGACGACGACGAGCCGCCAAAACGGATGGTTCTGGGCGCCCGACCGCCCGAGGGACCGCTCTCGATCGACCACGAGACGCTCGCGGCGGAACGACTGCTCGAGATCGACCACGAGGACGCGACGCTGCTCGCGGTTCACGACCGATCGATCGACGTCGGCCACCTCTACCGCAACCCCGACGGGGAGGCGTTCGAACTCGCGGACGACCGACTCGTCGACGCGGACGGCGACTCCTACGAGCCGGACGAGGCGTCCCTCGAGCGGGTGTACGCCTACGACGCGATGTGGTTCGCCTGGACCGGCTTCTACCCCGACAGCGCGCAGTTCGGGTGATCCCAGTGACAGAGACCCTTCCGGAGCGGATCCGAGCTCGACTCCGCGATACGGGCCGGGCGAGCCGCCTCGCCGTCGGCCGGCTCGACGCGCTCGCGGTCGCCGGGCTCGTCGCGGCGGCCTACCTCGCGGGATACCTCTGGGCGACCGACCGGCTCTCGGTCCGGAGCGGGCTCGGGAGCTCCGTGACCGTCGTCGACGAGCCGCTGGCGAGAGCGTTCGAGCGAACCGGTCAGCTCCAGTTCGAGCCCGTCGCGCTGGTCGATCTGTGGGTCGTCCGTCTGCTCCTCTCGCCGATCGACCTCTTCGTCGGCGCCACGCTTGCGGCGCTCGTGGGGCTCAACCTCGCACTCGCGTACCTCGCGCTCGTCCAGCCCCGCTCCTGTGGACTCGGCGCCGGCGCGGGTGCGGCGGCGTCGGTCCCGGCGCTGCTCTCGGGAACCGCCTGCTGTGCGCCGGTGATCGTCATCGCGCTTGGCGTGCAGGTGAGCGGTACCGTCATAACGGTCCTCCCGTGGCTGTTGCCGCTCGGAGTCGTGCTGTTGCTGGGGAGTCTGGTCTACGTGGGCGGGCTGGTGGATACAAAAAACGGCCGACCGGTTAGTTGACGAAGTCGATGTCGTCCTCGCCGCGAGCGCCGCCCCGACCTCGAGCCTGGGAGCCGCGCTCGGTCTGGGTCGGCTCCTCGTCGCCGTTGCCGTAGATCTGTGGTGACTCGACGCCCGTGACGACGATCATCGTCCGCATGCTGCCCTCGAGGCTCTCGTCGATCGAGGTCCCCCAGATGATGCGGGCATCGGGGTCGATCCGGTCGTAGATCTCCTCGACGACGCCCTCCGCTTCTTCGATGGACATGTCGTTGCCGCCGGTGACGTTGACCAGCGCGGAGGTCGCCCCGGAGATGTCGACGTCCAGCAGCGGCGATCGCAGCGCGGTCTTGACCGAGTCCTCAGCCTTGGCCTCGGAGTCGGACTCGCCGAGGCCGATCATGGCGACCCCGCCACGTTCCATGACGGTCCGAACGTCGGCGAAGTCGAGGTTGACGAGACCGGGCTTGGTAATGAGTTCGGTGATCCCCTTCACCGAGCGCATCAGCACCTCGTCGCTGACCTTGAACGCCTGTCGAACCGGCAGCTTGCCGACGGAGTCGAGCAGACGGTCGTTGGGGACGACGATCACCGTATCGGAGACGTCACGCAGGCGCTCGAGGCCGGCCTCGGCGTTGGTCCGGCGGACCTCGCCCTCCGCGGTAAACGGCGTGGTGACGATCGAGATAGTGAGCGCTCCGGACTCTCGAGCGGCCTTCGCGACAACTGGCGCCGAGCCGGTGCCGGTGCCGCCGCCGAGCCCCGCGGTGACGAACACCATGTCGGAGCCGTCGATCGCGCCGGAGATGTCCTCCTGGCTCTCGAGGGCGGCCTCCTCGCCGACCTGCGGGAGCGAGCCGGCGCCTCGGCCGCCGGTCTTGTCCTCGCCCATCAGGATCTTGGTGTCGGCCTCGATCTCGACCAAGTGCTGGACGTCGGTGTTGGCCGCGACGAGCTTCGCCCCGTGGATCCCCTCCTCGTGCATTCGGTTGACGGTGTTCCCGCCGGCGCCGCCGCAGCCGACGACCGTAATGTCAGTCTGGAGATCCTGCAGAACGTCCTCGAGTTCGTCGTCGGTCATCGTGCCGCTGTTGTCGACGCCGTTCGCGCCCGACCGGTCCGACCCCGACGCGTCGGGGACGTCCCCCTCCGCGTTCTCGGCCTCGTCGATCGCGTCTTCGATAAGAGAGTCCATTCCTGGGAGCCAGTAGTAGATGGAGCATAATTACCTTTCCCCTACACGTCAGACGCCCGGAGGCGGGATAAGGCGCAGTTACGTGTCGGGAGTCGAGAACCGATCGACCGCAACCCACGGCGGGACAACCGGGGACTTCCCTCCCCGACCCGACCGGTCAGAACTCGTACCGGTGGGTGCGCTCGCGGTGGACGACCTCGGGGTCGATCCGTTCGCCGTCGACGGTCACCGCCTCCCCGTCCGAGAGTGCGCCGAACGCCGGCCCCTCGGGGACGCCGAGCGTCCGGGCGAGTTCGGGGTCGAACGCCAGCTCCTCCGCGACGACGGCGCCGTCTTCGACCGCGACACGCTCGAACTTCGTCTCGAGGACGTCGGCCACGGCCTCGATAAGCTCCCGTTTCGCCCCGGAGTCGGGGAGGGCGACGCGGCTTCCGACCCGGCTGCCGGCGTTCTCGGTCTCGAAGGCCACCGCGTGGCGTTCGACCAGCTCCCGAACCCGGTCGGGGTCGATCCCCTGGGCGGTCTCGAGCAAGTCGGCTGGTAGCTCGCGGACGGCGAACGACTCCTCCCGAGGGTCGCCGAATCGAATCCCGTCCTCGACGCGGCCGACCTCGGACTCGACGCTCTCGACCAGTTCGAGCGGGCGGTCGCCGACCGCGCGCAGCCAGGTTTCGCCGACGATCCGGTGACCGAGCTCGGACAGGAGCTCCTTGAGGACGGGCCACTCGCCGTCGAGCACCGCCAGCTCGGCGCCGCTCGTCTCGAAGGCTCGTTCGATCACGTTCCGGTGGTTTTCGGGGTGGCCCATCGACTCGAGGGCCCAGTCGGCAGCGATGTGGCCGACCGCCCACTCGGTCTCCTCGACGACCCGCTGGAAGCGGGGCGCATAGTGGTTGCCCCCGAAGCCGACGACCTGCCTGTCGCGGTGGGCGTCGACCCCGCGGAGCTCGAGGATCCCACGCGCGACGGCCGCGGCGCCGTCGGGGTCGTCCCACTGCTCGTCGTCGCTTCCGAGCTCCGCGAACAGCGAGGGACAGCCGACGTCGCTCGGCCCGTGGTGGGTACACTCCATGCCGACGTCGTACCCCTCGGGGGCGTACGCCTCGAAGGCCGCGAGCAGTCGGGCGAGGGCGTTCGGGCAGGCCTCGGCGAGGGCGTCGTCCTCGCCGCCGAACTCCGCCGAGCCGAAGTTCCCGGTGAAGTGGCCCGTCAGCAGGGCGCCGGTGTCGCCGGAGTGACGGGAGGCAAAGACCAGCAGCTCGGGGTCGCAGTCGAAGACCTCGGCGGGGCGCTCGAGGTCGAGGTGCAGATCGTCGAACGAGCGCAACTCGGCGTCCTCGAGTCGGTAGTAGGTGCCGCCGCCGTCGGCCGCGGGACGGTCGGGGTCCTCGCGTTCGGTCCAGTCGGCCAGCGAGCGAAGCTGCTCGCAGACGTGGACGGAGGCACGATCGGCGCGGCTCTCGACGATTGCGATCACGTCGAGTCCTCGGGGGCGGGGCCTCGAATACGCTCCGCTTTCGATCCGTAGAGAAGGAACTCAGTCGGAGGCGACCTGTCGGCTCTGGCCGACCGTCGCGGACGGCAGCAGGCCGACGTAGTCGTCGAGATCGAGCGCGAACGCTCGATCGGTCGTCGGCTCGATCCATCGGAACTCGAACTCCGAGCCGTGCTCGTCGCCGCCGTCCCGAACCGTGTGGGTCCAGCGGTCGCGGGGTTCGTGGACGGTCGCGTGGAAGAAGTGGCGGACGTAACACTTCGGCGGAGACTGGCGTCGAACCCAGATGTCGGTCGTAAGGTGTTCGGTTCCCTGCAGCGTCGCGAGACCGCTCTCCTCGCGTACCTCGCGGAACACCCCCTCTCGAGGGGACTCGTCGCCCTCGAGGGTGCCCTTCGGAATCTGTAGGCCCTCATGTCCCGGCCCTTCGAAGACGAGCAACTCGCCCGTCTCCCGGGTGATGTACGCACAGGCCTTCCCGACGTACGTGATTTCTTTCGATTCGCTCATACGTTTTGTACAACGGGTATCCCGTAAAGTCCACTCCCAAATTCTTTGGGCAACTTAGGGAACGAGCAGGTAGAGGAAGCCGGCGTAGCCGACGAGGAGAACGGCGCCGTCGAGCCGCGAGAGCCGCCGTCCGTACCCCATCATCGCGACCAGCACGACGGTGAAGCCGACCAGTATCGGAAGTTCGAACCGGAGCGTGCTCGAGGCGATCTCGATGGGCGTGATCAGCGCGACGATGCCGAGCACCGCGAGCACGTTGTAGATGTTCGAGCCGACGACGTTGCCGATCGCGAACCCGGTTTCGCCGCGGACGGCCCCGACGGCCGAGGCAGCAAGTTCGGGGAGCGACGTCCCGAGTGCCAGTACGGTGAGGCCGACGAACAGCTCGGAGAAGCCCAGCTCGAGCAGCAGGTCGGTGCCGCCGGCGACGAGCCACCGCGAGCCGACGACGAGCGCGAGCAGCCCGCCGCCGACGAGCGCGAGGTCCCGACCGGAGACCCCGTCGCTGGCCTCGGGTTTCTCCTCGGCCGGCATCGGGTCGGCGTTGACGTAGTACAGCAGGTAGGCGGTGAACCCCGCGAGCACCAGCAGGAAGATCGCTCCCTCGAGTCGGCCGATCCGGCCGTTCGACCCGAAGGCGACCAACAGTAGCGCCGCGAACACCATGAAGGGGACGTGGCGTTTCATCACGGTCTCGCTGACCGACAGCGGCCTGATGAGCGCGGCGACGCCGAGCACCAGCCCGACGTTGGCGATGTTCGAGCCGACGACCGCGCCCAGCCCGATGTCGGTCGAGACGTCGAGGGCCCCGATCGTCGCGACGAACAGCTCGGGGGCGGTCGTCGCGAACGCGATCACCGTCACGCCGACGGTCGCCGCCCGGAGGCCGATCCCGAGCGCGAGGCGGCCGGCACCGGCGACCAGCAGCTCCGCGCCGGCGTACAGCGCGACGATTCCGGCCGCCAACAGGAGAACCGAGACGGCGGTCTCCGAGAGCATATGGCCCGGATACTCGAGACCGGCGTATAAGCGACGCGGAGTCTGCGAGTAGCGAGAAGCTATTACGTATCGACAACAAACGATCACGACAGATGAGCGACCACTCGGAGTCGGCGACGTTCGCTGCCGACTCCGCAGCCGACGTTCACGACCGGGTCAGCGACGCCGTCTTCACGCTCGACGAGAGGTTGCGGCTCTCGTATCTCAACGAGCGGGCCGCGGACGCGTTTCGGGAGCCGGAGCCGGAACTGCTCGGAACCCGGGCCTGGGAGCAGGCGTTCGATCCGGCGTTTCGACGGGCCTGCGAACGGGCGATCGAGACGACGGAGCCCGTCACTCTCGAGACGCTTTCCCGACCGTTCGGCGGCTGGGTCGACGTTCGCGTCTACCCGTCGGAAAGCGGAGCTTCCGTCTACTGCCGCGACGCTGACCGAGAGGAAGCGGCCGGCGACGAGGGAGCCGAACTCCGGAAGCGCGAACGCGCGCTGCGTCGCGCCTACGAGATCGTCGCGGATCCCGACCGGACGTTTCGGGAGCAGGTCGACGACCTTCTGACCACCGTCAGCGACGTGATCGGGACCGACTACGCGACGCTGTCGCGGGTTCACGAGGGAGCCGGCGAGTACGTTTTCGAGCACGTCCTCGCCCCGGAGGACGCCGACCTCGAGGCGGGCAAAACGATGCCGCTCCAAGCAACGAACTGCGAACGGGTCGTCGACACCGAGCGGACGCTCGTGCTCGGCGACGTACGGACCGACGCGCCGGAGCTGGCCGACCGAGCGGGGAACGCGGAGTGGGGGGTCGCCTGCTACCTCGGGACGCCCGTGTTCGTCGACGGCGAGGTGTACGGTAGCTTCTGTTTCTACGATACGGAAGCCCGTCCCGACTCGTTCTCGGAGTGGGACCGAACGTTCGTCGAACTGCTCGGAAACTGGGTGAGCTACGAACTCGAGCGCAGGCGTCGGGAGCGCGAGCTCGAGGAGTCGAACGACCGCCTCGAGGGGTTCGCCTACGCCGTCTCCCACGACCTGCAGGAACCCCTCCGGATGGTCACGAGCTACCTCGGACTGATCGAGGATCGGTACGGCGATCGGCTCGACGAGGACGGCGAGGAGTTCCTCGCGTACGCGGTCGACGGCGCCGAGCGGATGCGCGAGATGATCGACGGACTGCTCACGTACTCGCGTATCGAGACCCGCGGCGAGCCGCTCGAGCCGGTCGAGCTCGACGAGGTTCTCGAGGACATCCACCTGCAGCTCGAGGAACACGACGCCGCGGTCACGACGGACACGACGCCGCGGTCACGACGGAGTCGCTACCGCGCGTCCGGGGCGACCGCGGGCAGCTCCGGCAGCTGTTCCAGAACCTCCTCTCGAACGCGGTCGCGTACTCCGGCGACGAGCCGCCGCGGATCGACGTCGGGGCCGAGCGAAGGGACGGCGAGTGGGTTGTGTGGGTCGGCGACGAGGGGATCGGGATCGATCCCGAGGACCAGGAGCGGATCTTCGAGATCTTCCAGCGCCTCCACGGCTCCGAGGAGTACGAGGGAACCGGCCTCGGGCTCGCGATCTGCGAGCGGATCGTCGAGCGCCACGGCGGGGAGATCCGAGTCGACTCCGAACTCGGCGAGGGAACCACGTTCTCGTTTCCCCTCCAGCCGGCCGAGGAGTAACTGCCGAATCCCCACCGGTTATACCCTCCCGGCGGCGAGTACCGGCTATGGCGATGGACGTCTTCGGACTGGTCGGTAACCCCGTCGGACACTCGCTGTCACCGCCGATGCACGAGGCGGCCTACGACGAGCTCGCTATCGACGCCCGCTACGTCACCTTCGAACCCGCCCCCGACGAGCTCGAGGCGGCGATCCGGGGCGCCGACGCGCTCGGTGTCTGCGGGCTGAACGTGACGATCCCGTTCAAGCAGGAGGCTCTCGATCTCGTCGCGGCCGACGAGCTGGCGACTCGAATCGGCGCGGTGAACACGATCGACTTCTCCGGTGACGAGCCCACCGGCCACAACACCGACGCCGTCGGCGCGCTTCGCGCGCTCCGGGATCACGACGTCGCGCTCGAGGACGCGAGTGCGGTCGTCGTCGGCGCCGGCGGCGCCGGGCGGGCGATCGCGTTCGGGCTCGCCGACGCCGACGCGTCGGTGACGATCGCCAATCGAACCGCCTCGAAGGCCCACACCCTCGCCGAGGAGGTCCCTGGCGCCGCTGGTCAGGGGCTCGAGGATCTCGAAGGGGTCCTCGCCGACGCCGACGTGCTCGTCAACGCGACCAACGTCGGGATGGAGGAGGACGCGACGCCGGTGCCGGCCGAAGCGCTCCACGGGGAGCTGGCGGTGCTCGACGCGGTGTATCGCCCGCTCGAGACGCGACTCCTGCGGGACGCGGCGTCGGTCGGCGCGACGACGGTCGACGGCGCCTGGATGCTGCTCTACCAGGGCGTCGAGGCGCTCGAGCTGTGGACGGACCGGGAGGCGCCCGTCGAGGCCATGAACGAGGCGCTGCGCTCGAGGCTGTAGACGCCGATCGGCGACGCCGTCGTTCACCGCGTTCATCAGGCGAATTTAAGTGGTGCGAGTTAACTATATCCAGCTAATGGCAATCCTCCAAAAGCTGAAGTCGCTGCTGGGGTTCGACGACTCTAGCTCGGAGCGTGGGGACGCTCGGGACGTCGGGGTCACGGTCGAACGAGAGCGCGGCGCCGATCCCGACGAGGAGTCGGCGGCCGCCGAAACGACGGCTTCGGCCTCGACGGGGTCGATGACCGAGGCGAACGACACACCGCACACCGCGGCGGAGCCCGCCGAGGCGACGGGACCGACGCAGTCGGACGCGACGCCGACCGAATCGAAAGCGCCCGGTGAGACGGGCGTTCGCGACGAGGAGGTCGTGGGCGACGACTCGGAGCTCGAGGCCGAACCCGAAAGCGAGACCGAAGCCGAACCCGAAACCGAGGCCGAGGAGCCGGACGACCTGATCGAATCGGCCGAATCCGACGGTCTCGAGGAGTCGGCGGAACCCGAACTCGAATCCGAACCGGCCGCGGATTCGAGCGGCCCCGACGCCGCAGCCGAGGTCGAGTCGGAGGCCGAGACGCCGGATGAACCGACGTCGGTCGAGAGTGACGCCGACGAACCGGAGGCGGCGACCGAGGCCGAGCCCGAGCCCGAGCCCGAGACGGAGTCCGACGACGAGACGCCGGCGGTTCCGGACGAACCCGTCGACGTCGTCAAGGGGATCGGTCCGGCGTACGCGGACCGACTGGCCGACGCCGGCGTCGAGACCGTCGCCGAACTCGCCGACGCCGACGCCGCCCGCCTCGAGTCCGAGACCGACATCTCCGAGAAGCGCATCCAGGGCTGGATCGACCGAGCGAAGGTCCGGTAGCCGCGTCAGGAGAACCGTACACTGATTAGGGTCACGGCCCTCCGCGAGGGTATGAGCGATCCGCGCGTCGTCACGACGGCCGACTCGTTTCGCGCCGCCGCCCGCGACGGAGTCGACGGCGACGGAACGGGCGCCGTCCGCGTTCCGGTTACCGTTCGTCTCTCCGTCCCCGATCCCTTTCTCGCCTACCGTCGCGCCCGCGACGGCGACGGCGGCGTCTACCTCGAGACCACCGGCGGCCAGCCCGGCTGGGGGTACTTCGGCACCGACCCGGTCGACGGGCTCACCGTCGGTCCGGACGCGGTCGCGCGGAACCGAAGCGGCGAGTCGCCGACGCTTTCGGCACTCGAGGGACTGCTCGACGGCGAGGAGCTGGTTCGCGGGGACTGCGAGGTTCCCTACCCCTGCGGCGCCGTTGGCTGGCTCTCTTACGACATCGTCCGCGAGCTCGAGGAGCTGCCCGAATCGGCGGTCGACGACCGCGGGCTGCCCCAACTCGAGGTCGGCGTCTACGATCGGCTGGCAGCCTGGGAGGAGCCGACGGCCGACGACGATCGGACTGAACTCCGGATCGCGGCCTGCCCGCGCGTCGAGCCCGGAGACGACCTCGCGGACGCCTACGATCGGGGTCGAAAGCGGGCGCTCGAGCTCGCCCGGGCGTGTCTCGACGGTGATCCCGCGGTCGGCGAGCCGCCGGTCGAAACCGCCGAGGCGACCTTCGAGAGCGACTGCGGCCGCGAGGCCTTCGCCGACCGCGTTCGGCGGGTCAAGGAGTACGTCCGGGACGGCGACACCTTCCAGGCGAACATCTCCCAGCGGCTGGTCGCGCCCGCCGCGGTCCACCCCGTCGCGGCCTACGATGCCCTCCGTCGGGTGAATCCGGCGCCGTACTCGGGGCTGCTCGAGTTCCGCAGCGCCGACCTGGTGAGCGCGAGTCCGGAACTCCTGCTCGAGTGCGGGGGGCAACGCCCCCCGGAGTCGGCGAGCGGACGGCGAGGCGGTGGAACCACCTCGAGCGAGGCGGCCCCGCCGTCTCGCCGTCCGCGAGAGCGCGACGGCGAGTTCGTCCGCACGGAGCCGATCGCTGGCACCCGTCCCCGGGGAGCGACCCCGGAGGAGGACGTCGAGCTCGAGGCCGACCTGCTGGCCGACGAGAAGGAACGCGCCGAACACGCGATGCTCGTCGACCTCGAGCGAAACGACCTCGGGAAGGTCAGCGAGTACGGTAGCGTCGACGTCGAGGAGTACCGACGGATCGACCGCTACTCGGAGGTGATGCACCTCGTCTCGAACGTCACCGGCCGACTGCGTTCGGACGCGACACTCGCCGACGCCGTCGCGGCCACGTTTCCCGGCGGGACGATCACGGGCGCGCCCAAACCACGGACGATGGAGATCATCGACGAACTCGAGGCGACCCGTCGAGGTCCGTACACCGGCAGCGTCGGGATCTTCGGCTTCGACGGTCGGGCGACGTTGAACATCGTCATCCGAACGCTCGTTCGCCACGCCGAGGAGTACCACCTTCGCGTGGGGGCGGGGATCGTCCACGACTCGGATCCAGACAGCGAGTACGACGAGACCCTCGACAAGGGGCGGGCGCTGATCAACGCCATCGACGACGCGCTCGGGGAACGGGCCGGAATGGGCCTCGAGGGTACCGGAGGTGAGGACGATGAGTGACGAGCGGCCCAACGACCGACCGGAGGGAGGGGGGCAGGGTTTTCATCAACGTTTTGCCAGCGAACGAGCGTCAGCGAGTGAGCGCAGCAAACGGTTGCTGGTCATCGATAACTACGACTCCTTCGCGTACAACCTCGTCCAGTACGTCGGCGAGGTCGCCGACGATGTCGCGGTCAGGCGGAACGACGGGATCGACCTCGAGGGCGTCCGCGAGCTGGATCCCACGGGGATCGTCGTCTCGCCGGGCCCTGGAACCCCCCAGGAGGCCGGGATCTCGATCCCGCTGTTCGCCGAGACCGAGTACCCCATCCTCGGAGTCTGTCTGGGCCACCAGGCGCTGTGTGCGGCCGAGGGCGCACCGGTCGTCCACGCGCCCCACGTCGTCCACGGCAAGCCCTCGCGGATCTCCCACGACGGTTCGGGGCTGTTCGACGGGCTCCCCGAGCGGTTCCAGGTCGGCCGATACCACTCGCTTGCGGTCGAACGCGAGGACCTGCCCGACAGCCTCGAGGAGACGGCCCGGACCGCCGACGAGCGGGGCGTCCTGATGGCGGTTCGCCACCGGGAGAAACCCCATCTGGGCGTGCAGTTTCACCCCGAGAGCATCCTCACCCGCGACCCCGAGGAGGACGCCGACGGCGAGATCTCGCTGTCGGTCGGCAAGCGGATGGTCGAGAACTTCTGTCGGTTCGCCGCCGACCACGAACGATCCGACTCGCGGGGCGAGCGATGAGCGACGATCGGGTCTACCACGTCGACGGCGAACTCGTCCCCGCTGCGGAGGCGACCGTCAGCGTCGACGACCGGGGGTTTCGCTACGGTGACGCCGCCTTCGAGACCCTGCGGGCCTACGGCGGAACCGTCCTCGACTGGGCGGCCCACCACGAGCGACTCGAGGGGACCTGCGACGCCCTCTCCCTCGAGCACGACCTTTCGGGGAGCGAACTCCGGAATCGGATCGACGACACGCTCGCGGCCAACGACCTCGCGGATGCCTACGTCCGGCTGTCGATCTCCCGTGGCGTCCAGCCGGGGAAGCTCACCCCTCAGCCCGAGGTCGATCCCACGGTCGTCGTCTACGCCAACCCCCTCCCCCGGGGCGGCCTCGAGGGCGACCCGGTCTGGGACGGACCCGCGACGGTCCGCAGCGTCGAGACCAGGCGAATTCCCGACGCGGCGCTTCCCTCGCGTGCGAAGACCCACAACTACCTCAACGGGATCCTCGCGCGAACGGAACTCGAGGGCGAGGCCGACGAGGCGCTGCTCTCGGATCTCGAGGGACACGTCGCCGAGGGCGCGACGAGCAACCTGTTTTTCGTCCGCGACGGAACGGTCTGTACCCCCACGACGGACGGCGACGTCCTGCCCGGCATCACCCGAAAGACGGTCCTCGAACTGGCTCGAGAGGCGGGCCTCCCGGTCGAGGAGGCGAGCTACGGACTGGCGGAGGTCCTCGAGGCCGACGAGGCCTTCCTCACGAACCGCACCTGGGAGCTGCGTCCGATCGCCTCGCTCGACGGGGTCGATCTCGGCGGCGGCCCGGTGACGGATCGTCTCTCGAGGCTGTACGACGAGCGCGTCGAGAGCGTCTGTTACTGATCGATCGATACGGGATCGAAACTATCAACGAGTTGTACGAATCGCCGAGCGTATGAACGAACCCGAAAAGAGCATGGACGTCTTCGTTCTGGAGATGGCGGTTCTCCTCCTGGCTCCGCCGCTCGGTCTGGGCGCGTTTCTCGCCGTCCTCGGGGATCCCGCGGATTTCCTGCCCGGGTTCGGCGTCGGACTGGTCGTTGGCGTCGGTGCGGCCAGTTTGCGAAACGAGATCCGTGGGGTTCGAGCGGCGGGCGAGGACTGATCGGTACGTGGCTGTCGGACGCTCCGACCCCGATCAGTCAGCTGGCTCGGGCACCGCCGAACCCTCGGGCCCAACCCCGAGAAACTCCCGTTCGATGCCCGCGAGCTCCGTGACGAACTCCGAGCCGAACGCGCCGGCAGGGGTCTGGAACCCGTCCTCGACGCCGCCGTCCTCGAGGACGCGTTCGGCGGCGCTGACCGCGGCGTCGGCCGTCAGCGCGTAGGGGTTGGGCGTCCGAAGTCGACCGCTGCGTCGCTCGCCGCTGTCCTCGTCGACGACTTCGCCCCAGACGGTCGCGGATTCGGTCGCCAGAGCCGTCCCGTCGGGGCCGTCGACGAGGGCGTCGATCGCGCGGGTCGCCGCGCGCTCGACCGACGGCCGCTCGAGGACCCACCGCAGCGAGTCGGTCGCCGACAGCAGCGGCTCGCTCCACTCGGGGACGGCGCCGTAGACCTCGACGGACTCGATCCCGGTCGTGTGGGCCGCGGTGACGACGTCGCCCAGCGGGATCGTCACGGCGTGTTCGGGGCCGTCACCGAAGTCGATCTGTCGGCTGCGGAAGGCCGCGGGAACGCTGAGCAGCCGTCCGTTTCGTCGGATGACGCCTCCCTGGCCCGCCAGCTCGACGAACGTTCGGGCCGTCCCGGGCGAGAAGCCGTAGCCGCTCTTGACGCCCAGGTGGAGCCGATCGGCGGTCGGCAGGCGCTCGTGGAGCATCGCGGCCAGACAGTCGGTCGGCACGACGTCGAACCCGACGCCGGGAAGCAGTGTGATCCCCGCCGCACTGGCGGTCTCCCCGTACTGGCGGAGGCGTTCGAACACCGGAAACTCGCCGGTGACGTCGAGGTAGTCCGTCCCCGCCTCGAGACAGGCCAGCACGAGCGGTTCCGCGGTTCGCTCGAACGGGCCGGCGCAGTTCAACACGGCGTCGAACGCCTCGAGCTCGTCCTCGAGCGGGCCGTCGGTCAGGTCGATCGCCCGTCCCTGAAGACCGAGTTCCTCGGCCTGTCGGGCGACCCGGTCTCCGTCGCGCCCCGCGAGGGTCGGCGAACCGCCGCGAGCCGCGGCCTCGCGGGCGATCAGCCGGCCGGTGTAGCCGTACGAGCCGTAGATGAGGAGGGAGTCCATGGAGCCGGTTGGGCGTTCGGCGTGTTAAAACTCCGTCAGACGGTCTCGAAACGTTCACCAGCGCTGACGCGTAACTGGGAGTCGATGGCGGCTACACAGCGGATCACGACCCTGGAGAACGTCCCCGCGGAGTCGACCTTCCTCTTTCGCGTCGCCGACGAACTGGGCGACCGTCGGGAGGCAATTCTCGTCGCGGACGGCGCAGCGTCGACCGACGCGGACGTCTCGTGCTGGCTGAACTACTGTCAGCACTTCACCCACATCAAACTCGACAAGGGCGACGGTGCACCGATGCGCGACGGCGAGGTGATCTGTGCGAACCACGGCGCGTACTTCGAGACCGACTCGGGGAAATGTACGTTCGGCCCCTGCGAGGGGGCGTACCTGACCGAACTCGAGGTAACGGTCTCGGACGGCGACGTCTACCTCGTCGACGACGAGTACGAGTTCGTCGCGGCAGGACCGATCGAGGACGACGGCGACCTGACCTCGACGTCGAACGTCGAGTTCTAGCGCATCTCGAGGGGGATCACGAGATCGCGCTCCTGGTCGTACTCGATGAGGTCGGCCTCGACGAGCCGGGGCATGTGGTCGTGGTACAAGGAGATGTAGACGTTCGCGACCCGCTCGGCCGACAGCTCGGTTACCTTTCGGCCGGTTTCGCGGACCGCGACCTCCTCGGCGGCGTCGGGTAGCGTCAGCTCCTCGCCGTAGGTGCGCATGACCTCGAGCAACAGTCGGCGGCGCCGATCAGCCAACAGCTCGAGGCTCTCGTCGACTGCTGCCGGGGTCTCCTCGCGGTGCTCGAGCCAGTCGAGCATCGCGAGAACGAACCCGGGGGAGTCGAAGTCGGAATCGGAGGTGGTCATGCGTATGTTGCGTCGCGAGCCCGGCGGCGACCGGCGATCGACCGCTCGAGGCGTCGATATCGGATCGTTGCCGCGCCGACAGATAGGCGTGTCGAAACCGCGCTCGCAGCTCGGGGCTACTCGATCGTGTACGCGGGCTCGTCGACCGCCTCGCTCTTGCAGTCGGGACACCGCGACGGCCGGTTCAACAGCTCGTCGAAGCCGTCGAACCCGCAGTCCCGACAGGTCGGCGGTGCGGCGAGGAACTGCTCGTCGCCGCCGTCGACCGACCGCGAGACGTGTTCGAGGTGTCGAAGGATCGTCTCCGGAGTCAGCTCGAACTGGACCGCGAGTTCGCTCGGCGTCGCCGGCTCGGCCCGAAGCGCGTCGGCGAGTCGTTGCCGGGTCGTCTCGTCTGCTTCCCGCATACGTGGGATCATCGCCCGGATCCGGATAGGTGTTCGGTTCGTTCGCGAGAATGTAAGCCGTGCAGGGGTAAACGACTTACATCGGCTCGGTGAAACACGTAACATGAAAGCCGTCGTTCTGGCAGGCGGGTACGCGACCCGGATGTGGCCGATTACGAAACATCGCCCCAAGATGTTCCTCCCGATCGGCGACGCCACCGTCATCGACCGGATCTTCGCGGAACTCGAGGCCGACGATCGGATCGACGAGGTCTTCGTGAGCACGAACGAGCGCTTCGCCGACGAGTTCGAGGCGCACCTCGAGGACGGCGAGTTCGAGAAGCCGACGCTGTCGGTCGAGGAGACGACCGAGGAGGACGACAAGTTCGGCGTCGTCGGCGCGCTCGCCCAGCTGATCGACCGGGAGAACGTCGACGACGACCTGCTGGTCGTCGCTGGTGACAACCTGATGAGCTTCGATCTCTCCGAGTTCGTCGACGACTTCTTCGAGCGGGAGGCCCCGACGCTCGCGGCCTACGACGTCGGCTCCCGCGAGAAGGCCAAATCCTACGGCCTGGTCGAGCTCGAGGGCGACCGCATCGTCGACTTCCAGGAGAAACCCGACGACCCCAAGAGCACCCTGGTGTCGATCGCCTGTTACGCGTTCCCCCGAGATGCAGTGTCGCTGTTCGACACCTACCTCGAGGGTGACAACAACCCCGACGAGCCGGGCTGGTTCGTCCAGTGGCTCCAGGATCGGGAGCCGACCTACGCCTACACCTTCGAGGGCGCGTGGTTCGACATCGGCACACCCGAGAGCTACCTCGACGCCGTCGCCTGGCACCTCGACGGCGAGTCGCTGATCGCCGACTCGGCGACCCTCGAGAACGCGACGATCGGCGAGAACGTCCACGTGATGGACGACGTCACGCTGATCGACACCGACCTCGATCACGCGGTCGTCTTCCCGAAGGCGACCATCGAGAACGGCGCCGTTCGGCGGTCGATCATCGACGAGGGAACCCGTCTCGAGGAGCTCGATCTTGCGGGGGCGCTCATCGGGGCCCACACGACGATCACTCGATAGCCGGGCTTGCAGTATCCGAGTTTTTATATTTTTCCGGGAAAATGAGAGGCTATGAGCCTCTTCGGGGAGTTTCGAATTCCTGCCGAGGCGTTCGCGCTCCACGAGACCCTCCAGTCCGAGCCGGATCTCGTCGTCGAGATCGAGCGCGTCGTCGCGGCGGATGAAGTGCTCACGCCGTACCTGTGGGTATCCGGGGTCGATCACCGAACGTTCGAGCGGGCGACCGACGACGATCCGACGATTCGAGGCGTCGAACACATCGACGACTACGAGCGGTCGATGCTGTACCGCGGCGAGTGGACCGGGAACGTCGACTCACTGGTCTACGCGTACACGGAACTCGGCGCGACGATCCTTGAGGCGTCGGCGCAGTACGACGAGTGGGAGCTCCGGATGCGGTTCGCGGACCGAAGCAGCCTCGACGAGTTTCAGACGTACTGCAGTGACTTCGACGTCCCCTACCGGCTGACGCAGCTGTTCGCCCGCGCACACCCCCGGGGCGTCGGCCAGTACGAACTGACCGAGAAACAACACGAGGCGTTGCTGACCGCCTGGGAAACGGGGTACTTCTCCTCGTCGTCGGTCTCGCTCGCCGACGTCGCCGACGAGCTCGACATCACCCCGCAGTCGCTCTCCGAGCGGCTCCACCGCGGCTACGAGGCACTGATCGGCAACACCTTGGCCGACACCCCGCCGGCCCAGGAGGCGGCGCCGACCGAGAGCCGCCTCGAGCGTCCCGACACTTGAAGGGTTGAACATACAACCCGCCCGACCAATTGTGTGGGTTGTAAACGGACGGCTATGGAACGCGGTCTTTCGGACTCCAACGCCGCCTTCGATCTCCTGGCGAACCGACGGCGTCGCAGGGCCCTGACCGTACTCGAGGCCGACGACCGTCGGCTGACGGTCCACGACCTGACCAGGGAACTCGCCGTCGAGGAGGCGGGCCCGCTCATCACCGACGTCCCCGCCGAGACCGTTCGCGACATCTTCGTCTCGCTCCGTCACATTCACATCCCGAAGCTGGCGGATCTCGGGATCGTCGACTACGACCGGGACCGGGGGCTCGTCGAGCCGACCGACCGACTCGCCGGCCTCGAGCCGTACCTCTCGATCGTCTCCGAAAGCGACCCCGAACCGTGCTTCGAACGCGACGATCCCTGAGTCCCCTCGAGACCCGCCTGTCACTCCAGCCGTGGCTCGGTCACTCCGTTCACTCGCGGTCCGGTATCTCAGGTGAGTTCCGCGTCGGTCACCCGCAGCGTCCCCCGAGTCCCGTCCCACTCCGTCTCGCACTCGAGGTCGATCCGCCGTTCCATGTGCGGGCCGTCGACGACCAGCGTCTCAGAACCACCTTTTTCGCCTCGGGGTCGCAAAGCGACCCACTCGGCCAAAAATCTGGACCAAAAACACCGGAAGAGCGGAGCTCTTCCGGCTCTTGCTCACTCCGTTCGCAAGAACCTGCTCGTTCGCTTCGCTCACTCGCGGTAGCGGAGCGCTTACGCTAACCGCGCATCGCTCACCCGCACCGTCCCGCGAGTCCCATCCCACTCTGTCTCGTACTCGAGGTCGATCCGCCGTTCCATGTGCGGGCCGTCGACGACCAGCGTCTCGAACTCGCCGCCCTCTCCCAGGATGTGAACGCCGTACTCCTCGTTGAGCGCCTCGAGCTCCGCGAGGGCGTCCGCGTCGATCGTGCGTCCGAGCCAGGATTCGTCGAGCCCATAGGCCGCGACCCGGATGATCTTGATCTCGAAGCCCGCCTCGAGCATCGCGTCGGCGAGTTCGCGGGGATCCTCGCGCCACAGCGGCGCGAACAGGTCGCAGCCGAGTCGGTCGCACATCCCTTCGATCCGGCTCGTCTGGTACTCGCTCTCGACGGCCCCCGCGGTGACGCCAGCGATCCCGCCCGGCAGCTCGGCGTCGAGTTCCCGCAGGGCGGTCTCGAGGGGCTCGAGCTCGTCGTCGCCCTGCGCGCTTACGTCCGTCGCGGCGTCGGCTTCGAAGTCGTCGGGTTCGACCTCCAGCAGCGGGATGCCGATGCTCTCGGCGGCCAGTCCCGCGAGTTCGGTTGCCGGGACGTGGTACATGTAGGAGTCACCTGTGGGGTGAACCGTAACCAGTCGCTCGACGTTCAGTCCGCGCTCGAGGGCCTGGTACAGCGCCCAGGCAGAGTCCTTCCCGCCCGAGAAGAGGCTGACCCAGGCGCCGTCTGCGTCGCTCATACGGGTTACTCGAGCGACGAGGCTAAAGGGGTGGCGAGTTTCGTCGCCGCTCGACTACCGGGGGTAGTCGGGCCCCGAATCCTCCTCGTTTCCGCGTCCCGAGTCGGTGTCGCTCTCGTCGCGGTCGGCGTCCTGGCCGTCGGCCGGCTGCGAGCGCGGCCCGCCGTCGGTGAGCCCCGATTCGGGCGTGACGTCCTCGAGGACGGTTCGATCGGTGTCGCCGCTGAACGTCGCGGCGACCTTGGCGCCGACGAGACTCACGACGATCGCGCTGACGACGTACAGCGCCAGCCGCTCGCCGGCCGTGATCCCGAACGTGTCGATCGAGAGCACGCCCAGTTCGATCGCGGGTACCTGAACCGACTCGATGAGGGCCTGTTGCTCGAGGAAGTACGCCGAGAACCCGCGGATAACCAGCCCGACGGAGACGACGATGAAGGGGAGATTGAGGTAGGAGCTGCCGATCGGCTCCTCGCCGATCGCCTCGTCGAGCAGTCGGCCGGCGCTGGCGGTCAGGGCGGCTGCGGCGAGCCAGGGGGCGCTGTCGAAGGCGAACTGGACGGCCGGGAGCACGACCCCGGACGGCTCCTCGAGGTTCGAGACGCCGAGAACGCCGACGAAGACGCCGACGAGGGTCAGTCCGGCTGCGACGGCATACGTGACGACCGACACCTGCCCGGAGTACAGCGACTCGCGGATCTGGAGGGCGAGCCCGGTGACGACCTCGTCGACGTTGAACCCCTTGTACAGCAAGAAGAGGCCGATAACTGTCGTGATCGCGGCGGCGCCCTCCGCCGGGCCGACGAACCACGCGAGCATCGGAAACACCAAAAGCGTCAGCCCGATCGGGACCAGGACCGTCTGTCGGAGCTCCTCGTCGGCCAGGAACTGCTTGAGCAGGTAGTACGTCGACTCGATGTCCCGGGCCTGGCGAACGACCACTCGGTCGACCGAGTCGACCTGCACGCGGCTCTCGACGATCGGCACCAGCCGCTCGTCCTCGGCGCTGTCGATGACCACGACCGCCGAGTCGGGATCGTGGGCGGCCATCAGGTCGTCGACCTGCCGTGCGACCGACCGGTCCGCCGAGACCATCGACTCCCGGTCGCCCGAGACGACCGCGACCACGACGTCCTCGTTCTCGTCGCGGAGGCTCTGGGCGACCCGGAGGGTCTCGAGCAAGGAGTTGACCCCTGAGTCCTCCGGATCGGCGAGGCCGACGTCGGTCACCAGCGCACGAACTGCCTCCCAGCCGACGATAGGCGACCGAAGTCCGGTCTTTCGCCCGACGTCGTCGGTCCGGTCGAGACAGACGACCAGCGTTGTCACGATAGGCGTTCGATCCCCTGAAACGATAAAACCACGGACTCGCTAGAATCGCAGCCGGAACTCCCGGTCGCCCACGACGCTCGCGACGCCGGCTCCGAAGGCGTACGCGAGGCTCCGGGCGCCGCCGCCGACTCGAGCCATCAGCGGTCGCTCGGGCTCGAACTCCTCGACGGCGATCTCGTCGCGCTCGAGGCGGTCGGCGAGTTCCTCCTCGAGTTCGCGACGCGTGCCGAGTTCGTCGACCAGCCCCATCTCGTGGGCCTGCTCGCCGAGGTAGATCCGGGCCTCGGTCTCGCGGACGAACTCCGGCTCCAGGTCTCGGCCCTCGCTGACCCGCTCGACGAACGTCTCGTAGTAGTCGTCGATCAACCCCTGGAGGTAGGCCCGCTCGCTGTCGTCCATCTCCTTCAGCGGTGTGCCGGCGTCCTTGAACTTCCCGGCGGCGAATCGCTCGTAGGAGAGGCCGACCTTATCGGCGAAGTCGCTCGCGTTGACCCGCGAGCCGATGACGCCGATCGACCCGACGATGGAGCCGTCCCGAGCCCAGAGTTCGTCACAGCCGCTGGCGATCCAGTAGCCGCCGCTGGCACAGACGTCGGTCGCGTAGGCGACCGTCGGCCCGTCGAACCGTTCCGCGGCGAGTTTGATGTCGTCGCTGGGGACGACCTCGCCACCGGGCGTGTTCAGCTTCAGGAGGAGCGCGTCGACGCTGTCGTCCTCGTCGGCCCGGTCGATCTGCTCGACGACGTCGTCAGCGGGAGTCGAGCGCGGTCCCGACGGGAACCGTCCGCCGCCGCCGTCGCGGGTGATCGGCCCCTCGACGGCGACCTCGGCGACGTCGTAGGCCGGAAAGAGACTGTCGGCGATCGAGCCGGCGATTCGCACCCCGAGGACGATCACGGCGAGGGCGACGAGCACGCCAGCGAGATCGGCCAGCGTGTCGGGGTAGATCACGAACAGTGCGACGCCGATCGCGGCGAACACCGCGGCCCCGGCCGCGAGAACGGCGAGTCGACCGATACCTTCGTTACTGACCACTCCGGCCACCTCGAGTCATACCCGTGAGTGACGCCGCAACCCCGTTAAGCGTTGGCGATTCGGTGTCGTCACTCCGCCGGAAGGCCACCGGGCGTGTCGGCGGTATCCCCGTCGTCTCGCGTCTCTCGTTCGAGCCCGCCGGCGCGGGGAAGCTCCTCGTCGGGATCGGCCGTCCAGTCGCCGAGCCACTCCCGGAGGACGTTCCAGCCGTCCCTGACGAACGGCAGGGGATCGTCAGCAACCGCGTAGTCGAACCGAGCCTGGCGGACGAGCGACAGTCCGACCTCCCCCAGCGCGGTCCACGGCGACGGCCGCTCGAGAGGGGGGTACTCCTCGGTCAGAACGCTGTGAAGGTAGCTCAGCTCGCCCCGCAGGAGGTGGCCGCCGAGCCCGGTCTCGTAGGTCGGCCGGCCCGGAATCGGCTCACCCATCGCCAGCTGCCAGTAGTAGAACGGGAAGTCCGCCCCTGCCTGGACGGTAAACGGGAGCGACGACCAGAACCGGGGGTTGATCTCCATCAGCTTGAACCGCCCGTCGCGAGGGTCCCGCAGGAACTCGACCATCGCCAGCCCGTGCCACTCGAGCTCGTCTAAAAGCGCCCGCCCGTCGGCCTCGAGGTCGGGCAGGTAGATCGACTCGCGGTAGGCGCTCGGTCCGCCGCAGTACTCCCAGCCCCGCCGCTGGCAGTGCTGGAAGGTCGCGACGGCCTCGCCGCGGTCGTACAGCGCGAAGAACCCGTACTCCCGCGAGTCCGGGATCAGCTCCTGGACCAGCGGAACGTGGCCGCGAGCCTCGATACAGGCGGCCGCGTTCGGCGGCTCTCCGGGCGTCTGATAGGCCGTCGAGCCGATCTCGACCCGGCCGAAGTCGGAGCCGAGATACTCCGGGGCAGCGACCGTGTATCGGGGTTTGATTATCGTCTCGCGGTCCCAGTCGTCCCACTCGTGGAGGAGCGCGGTGTCGGGGGCGGCGACGCCGGCGCGGTCGGCCGCCGCGAACAGCTCGAGGCGGTCCTGGACCTGCCGCAGCGTCCCGAACGTCGGCCACGGCGTCGCGACCTCCGCGGCGAAGGCGTCCCGGTTTCGCGCCAGCGAGTAGACGTCCTCCTCGCGAACCGGAATGATCGTCTCGACGTCGGATCGGCGGGCGATCGAGAGGAGCGCGTCGCCGTAGGCGGCCAGCTCCGTAGTCGGATCTGGCAGGCGGACGAACTCGTCGCAGTACCGCGAGACCGCACTGGGAGTGGCGGCCGACTCGGAGCCGACGATCGTCCGGATGCCGCGAGGTCGAAGCGAACGGAGACAGGCGACCGTACTCGGGGCGTCGATCCCCGGCACGAAGACGGCGACGTCGTCCCTGGACTCGTGCATGCGAGCATCACCCAGCGACGGGAGCATTGTTATGGCCGAACTACCGCAAACCGGGTCGTTCGTCGCCCGAGAGGGGCGCCGCTACAGCGCTGTATGTGTCAGTTACCGGCTCTCGACCGCTCGAGAGCGGGACTCGGGGCATCCGGGCGGGTACGGGCCGTAGTCACGACTGTACGCCTCCGTTTCGCCCGAAAACGGAATCAAAAACTCGGAGAAAAACGCGGCCACTACCGAAAAGAGCGAACGGCAGTAGACACAGGTTGACGAATCGGCCTACAGCAGTCCCGTCTTCTGGAGCTTCATCAGGTCCTCGGTGTCGAGAGTCTCGCCTTCCTTGAACTTCTGATAGATCTCCTCGGCCTCCTCTTTGGCCTCCTCTTTCTTCTTGTCACGCTGGGACTTGCGCTGTTCTTCCTCCTGTTTGTCCAGCTCGCGCAAGCGCTTCTGGACGCGGACGAAGTCCTCGTGGTGACGGTCGGCGGCCTCCTGGGCCTCGACGAACGACTCGTGCATCTCGTCGGCCTCGTCGCGGATGTCGTCGGCCTCGCGGTAGGCCTCGATCATCTGGTTGTGGTGTTCCTGGGCCTTGTCCGCGAGCTCGGTTACCTTCTGGTGGTGCTGGGAGGCCTCCGAACGCACTTCCTCGGCTTCCTCGACGAGCTCCTCGAGATCCTCGTTCTGGTCGAGTTTCTGCTTGCGCTCCTCGTACTCCTCGCGCTTGGACTCGATCTTCTCGATGAGCTCCTGCTCTTCCTCGCTCGAGAGCACTTCGGTCTGCTGTTTGAACTCGAGCTGCTCGATCTCCTCCTCGAGTTCCTCCAGGTCCTTGCCCTCGTTGAGCTCCATGTCGGACTTGAGCTGTTCGACGCGGTCGAACAGTTCGTTGGCCTCGGCGTTGAGCTCGTTGCGCTTGTCCTTGTGCTCCTGGACCTGCTCGTTGAGCTCGTCGCGCTTCTCGCGGTGCTCCTGGGCCTCGTCGACCTTCTCGCGAGTCTTCGCGTTGAGGTCGTCGCGCTCGGAGGCGCGCTCGGAAGCCATCTGGTTGAGATCGTTTCGTCGATCTCGGAGCTGGCCCGCTTTCTTGATAAGCTGTCCTTTGGAGTTGTTTTCGAGGTCGTCGTCTGTCAGTTCGATGTTTTTCGATTCGTCTACCATGTGTTAGTCAAACCTCTGTGCCATACCCGCACCGGGAGCGGACGGACGCGGTCATCGTCGGTTGTGACCCGCGCGTTCGGCGGATCGCCGACTCGTCGCGCCGCCGCGTACAGCGTTCGCTCACGACCTGCGAAACCTCGGTGAATAAGATTTCCTGTCATCGATCGTCGAGCGATACGCGCCCCGGTGGCGTTCTGGTGACCACATCTACTGTCGCCGGTAATTTAAATGTACCGGTCAGCTCACCCGTGAAAACCGTTAGCAGGGGACGCGTGGGGCCGCCTGGGCCGATTCGGGGTTGCCGGCGCAGTAGATAAACATCGTCGACGTCGCCGGAAGGACAACCCACTTGTGGGCGACCGCTGTGGTGTCGGATATGTTCTACGAACAGCGGATGTCCGTCCCGGAGACGCCGACCGAGCTCCGCGGGGAGTACGACGAACAGCTCGCCTCGATCGTCGACCGACACGGCCTCGAGACGGCCCTCGATCACACGAGCGTCGACCGCGACGCCCTCGAGGCGCTGCTCGAGGGGGAGTCGCCCGAGCTCTCGCTCGAGGAAGCCGCCGAGCTCCAGGCGCTGGAAAGCGACGAACCCGACGCCGAGACGATCGAGACGATGGCCTGTGAACACCTGCTGCTCGGCATGACGACGGCGGTGCTCGACGTCGACGCGGTCGAGAGCCACCTCGAGATCGATCTCGACGCAAAGGAGGTCCAACAGAAGATCGAACAGCGCGCACCGATGTCGTTCGCGGAGTACGTCCACCTACAACACGTCATCGCCGGTCGGTCGCAGTAGCGGCTCCGTCGGAGCGCCGAGACGGCGTCAGGACGTCAGCGTTACCTGTCCGGTTCGGTCGACCGAGACCAGGAAGCCGGCGTACTCGAAGGTGACCGAGCCGACCGCTCGGTCGGCCTCGCATCGCTCGCGAAACAGCGAGTCGAGCGCCGACGGGTCGATCGCGTGGTACAGCGGGTCGAACTCGTCGGCCAGCGCGAGCTGATCGACGTCGGTCGCTACGGCAACTGCCTCGAGAACCGCCTCGCTGAGCGACTGTTCGGGGTCTGCCTGGTAGTTCATCGGGGTTTGACTCGTCTCCCGGGTAGTTGTCGTGGAGGTCATGTCTCTCCCTATCGCCGGGAGCTGTGAAAGGACGCTGGTTGGATCGCCAACCTTTCAAATGGGGTCGTCAATCGCGATCGTGTTCCGCAACAGCGTCGCCTGTCCGCGACGGAGCCGCGCCGACAGCGCCTGATCGGAGATGCCGAGTCCCTCGGCGATTCCGGCCAGCGTCGCGTCGCGCGGGACGTCGAAGTAGCCCGCCTCGAGGGCGGCGAGCAGCGCCTCGCGCTGTCGCTCCGAAACGCCGTACCGACCCGATCCGGACTCGTACTCCTGAACGATCCGCCGGAGCCGAAACGGGAGTTCGCGCTCCCGGCAGCTCTCGCGGTAGGACTGCAGGGCCTCGCGCGAAGGAACGCGAGCCCGGATCGCGGTGTCGTCGGTGACGGTGATATCCAGAAACGAGATGTCGTTCGCCGCGGCCGCAGGGTAAGTCAGGAGGTCGGCTCCCCAGTCGGTCAGCGCCGCGCTGTAGAGCCGTCGCTCGGGGAGTTCCTCGAGCGCGGCGAACTCGGCGATCGAGTCGTCGTCCTCGAGGGCGGCCGCGACCGACTCGAGGTCGTCCCCGTAGGCCCAGAAGACGAGTTTCGTGGCGCCGCGCTCCGACCGGTAGACCTGTTCGATCGTGAGTTTCGAGGCCGCGGTCGCCGTCTCGCGGAGGATCGGCGTCGAGAGCTCGAACTCGACGATGAAGCTCATACCCGTTCTTTGGGTCAGAGCGGGATAGTCTCTCTCCGACCCCAGCTCGCTCGGCGATCCGTCGGTGCGATTATGTGGTCCGGAGCCCGAGTCGGCGTATGCGTGTTGCGATTCTCGGCTGTGGCTACGTCGGCCGTGAACTCGGCCGCCAGCTCGTCGAACGGGACCACGACGCGATCGGCGTCCGCCGGTCCGACGACGGACTCGAGTCGCTCGAATCGGCTGGCCTGGAGGCCGTTCAGGCTGACGTCACCGACTCGACGTCGCTCGAGGCCGTCCCCGACGTCGACGCGATCGTCTTCGCGGCCAGCAGCGGCGGCCGGGGCGCCGACGCTGCCCGCGAGGTCTACGTCGAGGGGTTACGGACGGCGATCGAGGCGTTCGGCGCACGCGAGGAGCCGCCCGAGCGGCTGGTCTACACCTCCTCGACGGGCGTCTACGGCGACCACGACGGCGACTGGGTCGACGAGGAGACCCCGATCGAGCCCACGACGGAGAAGACCGAGGTGCTCGCCGAGGCCGAGCGGATCGCCCTCGAGCACCCCGCGGAGTACGGGTTCGACGGCGCCGTCGCGCGCTACGCCGGACTGTATGGCCCGGACCGCTACCGTCTCGAGCGCTATCTCGAGGGACCGGTCACGGAGGGCTACCTGAACATGATCCACCGCGACGACGCCGCCGGCGCCGTCCGCTACCTGCTCGAGGAGGACCTCGCCCGCGACGAGGTCGTCCAGGTTGTCGACGACGAACCCGTCGAGAAGTGGGCCTTCGCCGACTGGCTCGCCGACGAGGCTGGCGTCGAACAGCCGCCGAAGCGGACGAAGGCCGAACGGCTCGAGGCCGACGACCTTTCGGAGGCCGCCCGCCGTCGGATCCTGACGAGCAAGCGCTGCTCGAACGAGAAGCTCCGCGAACTGGGGTACGAGTTCGCATACCCGACGTTCCGCGAGGGGTACCGCGAGGCGATCGACGCCCGTCGGTAGGCTCCGAGAAACGTTCCCCCTCCTGATGGGAAACTTCTTGGGGATCCGATGTAATGGTGCGGTATGCGACACCGGGGCGTCGACAGCGACGGGGCCGGAGGTGACACGTTGGCTCTCGAGCCCGCCGCGGAGACGATCCGATCGCTCGACCCGCTCGTGCTCTCCCTGCTCGTCGTCGCCGTCGGCGGGGTCGCGGTCGGCATCTGGTGGCTCGTTCGCTGGCTCCGGCGTCCGCCGGGCGTGCGCCTTCGAAACCTCCTCGAGAGTCACGACGAGGTCGCCGTCCTGTTGCACCCGAACCCGGATCCCGACGCGATGGCGTGTGCGATGGGGGTCGCCGAGATCGCCTCGTCGGCCGACACCGACGCGACGCTGCAGTTTCCCGGCGAGATCCGCCACCAGGAGAACCGGGCCTTTCGGACAGTCCTGGGACTCGAACTCGATCGCATCGAGGCGGCCTCGGAACTCGCCGCGGAGGCGGTCGTGCTCGTCGATCACAACACGCCGCGAGGGTTCACCGGCGCACAGGTCGTCGAACCCGTCGCCGTCGTCGACCACCACCCCGGGAACGGAACGGGAACCGAGTTCACCGACGTTCGCAGCGACTACGGCTCGGCCTCGACGATCGTCGCCACGTACTTCGAGGAGCTGGACGTTTCGCCCGATGACGACGGGACGGAGGACGGGCCGTCGCTCTCGACGGCGCTGGCGACAGGCCTGCTCTACGGCATCCAGTCGGATACGAACCACCTGACTCGGGGCTGTTCGTGGGCCGAGTTCGAGGCCTGTGGCTACCTCTACTCGGGGATCGACGAGGACCTGCTCGACCGGATCGCCAACCCGCAGGTGAGCGACGACGTTCTCAAGACGAAGGCGCGGGCGATCACCGACCGGCGGATCGAGGGCTCGTTCGCCGTCTGCGACGTCGGCTCGGTCACCAACGTCGACGCGATCTCCCAGGCCGCCGACGAGCTGCTCCAGCTCGAGGGCGTCACCGCGGTCGCCGTCTACGGCGAGTACGACGGCACGATCCACGTCTCTGGCCGATCCCGGGACGATCGGGTCCACATGGGCGAGACGCTTCGCCACGCCGTCAGCGACGTCCCGATGGCCAACGCCGGCGGCCACGCCCGAATGGGCGGCGGACAGATCCCGGTCGACTACCTCGAGGCGATCGAGACCGAGGACGGCCGCGGGCGGGCGGTGTTCGACGATCGGCTCTTCTCGGCGATGTCGGGCAGCCGGCGGTAGCGACGGCCGAACCGGTTCGGTCCACCGCGTCCAGCGAGTCACCAACCGCAGTTCGCCGGAGTCGTGGCCGTTTTACCGGCTCGCTCCAACAGTGGATCGATGGAGTACGTCCAGGATCGGATCGCGACGCTCCACGACCTCGGCGGGGAACCGATGGCGGCGGGACTCGAGGGCGATCCCGTCGCCGAGACGGCCGTCGTCGTTCCGATGACCGAACGGGAACACGAGAGCCCGGCTGCGGCCCGCGTACTCGCCGAACTCGAGTCCCTCGAGCCCGCCGCGGTCGTCGTCCCGGTCCGGGCGTCGGCCACCCGGATCGAACCGTTCCGCGAGTGGCTCGAGACCTTCGCCCTGCCGATCGAGGTGCTGTGGTGTAACGCACCGCCCCTCGAGGAGCGACTCGCGGAGGCCGGGCTCGCCGGCGAGACCGGCAAGGGACGAGACGTCTGGCTCGCGCTCGGCCCCGCGGCCGAGGCCGGCGAGTACGTCGTCGTCCACGACGCCGACGCCCGCAGCTACGAGGCCGATCACGTCCGTCGGCTGCTCGCGCCGCTGACCATGGACTTCGCCTTCTCGAAGGGCTACTACGCGCGCGTCGAGCGTGGGCGCCTCTACGGGCGCCTGTTCCGACTGTTCTACGAGCCGCTACTCCGGGCCCTGTCGGCCCGACACGACGAGCCGATCCTCGAGTACTGCGGCGCCTTCCGGTACGCCCTGGCAGGGGAGTTCGCGATGACCGCCGACCTGGCCCGGGAGCTGCGTCCGCCCCGAACGTGGGGCCTCGAGGTCGGCACCCTCGGCGACGCCTTCGATTACGCCGGGTTCGCAGGCACCGCACAGGTCGATCTGGGCGTCCACGAGCACGATCACCGCGCGGTCGCCGGCGAGACCGGGCTCGAGGGGATGAGCCGGACCGTCGGTGCCGAGCTACTGCGGGTGCTCGAGAACGGCGGCGTCGACCCCGACTACGAGACGCTACCGGGGCGCTACCGGGAGATCGGACGAGAGCTGATCGCCCAGTACCGCGCCGACGCGGCGTTCAACGGGCTCGCGTACGATCCCGACCGGGAGTCCGCCCAGCTCGAGCGGTACGCCGCCGCGATCGAACCGCCGGGGCCGGACCGCCGACTGCCCCGCTGGCTCGACGCCCCGATCGATCCCGAGACCGTCCGCGAACGGGCCCGTCCGTGGCACGGACCCCGAGTCGGCTCCGCGGGAGGCGACTGACCGCTCGACGAGAGGGCGGATCCGCCGCGCTACCGCGTGCGGGGCAACATTCAACAGCGCACCGACCGTGGACGGCGTATGGACGCGACCGCCGACGAACTCGCCGGCGTCGTCGACCTCTTCGGCGGGCTCACCCGTGCCGAACTCGAGCGAGCCCTCGCGGAGGCGGCGTTTCGCGCCGACGGCGGCGACGTCGATTCCGACGCCCTCGAGACGGGGATCGACGGTGCCCTCGAGTCGTTCGCCCTCGTCGCCTACGAGCCCCTCGAGCCATCGGCCTCCGACGGAACCGAGCCCGGCGAACCGCTGCTGGTCGCCGGCCCGACCGCGTTTCCGACTGTCCCCGACGGCGCCGAGGACGTCCCCCACATTCTCGACGTCGAGCCCAGACGACCCGACCGCGATGCCCTCGGCGAGACGGTCCGCGAGGAGTTCGTCACGGCGGCCGACGCGGCCGTCGACGACGGCGACGACGACAGGATCGAAACGCTGCTGGACGTGAGCTACGACGTCGAAACGTGGGCGCCCGTCGACCTCGCGGACGAACGCGCGCGCCTGGAGGCCGCCCTCGAGTGATCAGATGGGACCGAGACTGACCCTCGCGCCGATCGCGGACCACCCCCCGATCGGCATCGACGACCAGGAACACGACGCGGCCGTCGTCGCGCCGGTGATCGAGCGCGACGAGGAGGATTACCTGCTGTTCACCCGTCGGTCCGACGACCTGGGCAACCACCCCGGCCAGATGAGCTTTCCCGGCGGCGGCGCCGAACCGAAGGACGAGTCCATCCTCGCGACCGCGCTGCGGGAGGCAAACGAGGAGATCGGCCTCGAGCCCGACGAGGCCGAGGTCGTCGGCCAGCTCGACGATATTCGGACGATCTCGGAGTACGCCGTCACCCCCTTCGTCGCCCGGGTGCCCGACCGGGAGTACGAGCGCGACGGGATCGAGGTCGCGGAGATCGTCGTCCTTCCGCTGTCGGGATTTCTCGACCCCGCGAACTACGAGTGTGAGCGCCGCGATCACCCCTACTACGGCGACATCGTTATCCACTACTTCCACGTCGACGGCTACACCGTCTGGGGAGCGACGGGTCGGATTCTGGTCCAGCTGCTCGAGCTGACGACCGAGTTCGAGGCGCCCGAGCGTATCGACCGCTCGACGCTGTAACACGGATTCCGGTACGTCAGTTCCGAAAACCGCGAGTCGTCTTGCAGTCTTCCGTGAGGTCGGTACGACGAGTCCTGCGCGAAACGTCAGCTTTTTGCGCGACGACCACCCAGAGCGTCTATGATCGCGCAGACGAGTGATCGCGTTCCGCACCGATCGTAGCCACCTTTTCGTCGCGCGAGGTAAGTCCCAATGTTAACCACGAGCACCGTCGCCCGAGCCGGATTGGACGGGATCGCGCTGAAACCCGCGGAGTGTGACGTCTCCCTGGCCGCGTCGATCCCCGCCGAGACGATCGCCGTCGACTACGAGGGTCGGGACCACATCCCGGCACCGTCGGTTCTCGAGTCGCTGTCGACCGACGCCGACGTCTTCGTGACGACCCCGGTCCGGGCCGACGGCTTCGATCCGCTGGGCGACGACTCCCTGCTTTCCGAGCTGCCGGCCGCGGTCGGGCGCGTGCTGGTCGCCGGCCACCCCGCCTACCTCACCGACGAGGAACGCGAGCGGGCCGTCGCACCCCGACTGGGTGCGGCCCTCGAGACCGACCCCGACGCCTGGGTGGGCTCCGAGAGCGTCGAACGGATCGCGATGGCGACGGGGGCGACCCAGTACGACCTGCTCTCGCGGTCGACTCCCCGCGAGCTTCGGGCCCTGCGGGCGGCCGGCTTCGAGGGTGAGCTCGCGGTCTACGCTCCCGCGGTGTTCGCCGACGAGGACGACGCCGTCCTCGACGCCGTCGGCGACTACGTCGCCCGCCGTCGCCCCGTCGCTCGAGCCCTGCCCGAGGACTGCGCGACGGACTCGAGCGCCACCGGCCGTGCGCGTGAAGTCCTGCTGAAGGCCGCGGGGGACTACGCGCTCGTCGGCACCGAACGGGAGGTCAGCGACCAGACCGACGCCCTCCGGGAGGCCGGCGCGACGACCGTCGTCGGCTACCCCGCTCGAGGGTTGGATCCGCTGCTCGAGTAGCGTCGGCCCGTCTCCGGTTTTTCCACGCTATCGAAACCCCCGGTTAGCGAGCGGGTTCAGCAGCCGTGCTGAATCCACGCTCTGCATCGGTCAACACCGGAGAGCTGCGATCCGTACTGCTACCCTGGAAAGCATTATGCTGTATGTTAACGTATAGTGCCCTGTGATGCCAATAAAAGACACTGCTCGCGAGTTCTTCGAGGCGTACGACGATCAGGACGTCGAGCGGATGGCGAGTTTGGCAACCGAGGATGCGGAGGTGCGGTACGTTCCGCTCGGTGAAGACGGCAGGGGGTCCGTCCACGAAGTGGGCACAGCGACGTGGTCTGCGCTCATAGACGCCTTTCCAGACTTCCACAACGAGGTGGAGTGGATCACCGAGGACGAAAACGGTGACGCGTTCATCCGAGTGTTTATCGGTGGAACCCAAGAGCAGGAGCTGTGGGGAATCCCGAGCCGAGGCGAAGAGTGCTGGATCGATCATCTCTTCATCCTCCGTGGAAACGATGACGACGAGATTACTGCGATTGTGGCCTACTGGGACAACGTCACGTTTTTAGAGCAAGTTGGAGCCATGTAGGCCTCACGATATTTTTCGTAGTGATCTGCCGCTCGGGTTCTCCTGGTGGAGAGCGAACGGACGGCGACGCTCGTCGGGAGCGAGCGGATAGTTCGGCGGTTTCGGCGTGAAACGGTGATTCGTCGTGTCGAACTTCTCTATCCGACAGCGCGCTCGTATCGTTCGCTACGGATCCCTGCAATCCCATTTTTTCGATCCTGTCCAGTGCAAATAAGTCCCTCCGGCGTCCATCGACGGGTATGACGTTGCTCGCCGAACGGACGACGACCGCGGCCGCCGAGGACCTCGAGGCGGCTTCCGTCGCCGTCCTTCCCGTCGGAAGCACCGAACAGCACGGCCCCGCGCTCCCGCTGGGGATGGACCACATGGCCGCCGAGGGCTTCGCTCACACAGTGACCGACCGCGAGGACGCGGTCGTCCTCCCCACGCTTCCCGTCGGCGTCAGCGAACACCACCGCCAGTTCGACGGGACGCTGTACGTCGGCCCGGAGACGTTCGAGGAGTACGTCCGGGAGACGGTCTCGAGCCTCGCCGACCAGGGCGTCCGGAAGGTCGTCGTGGTCAACGGCCATGGCGGCAACTCGGGGGCGCTCCGGCGGGCCGCCCGTCGGCTGCGCGAGGAGCGGACGGCCTTCGCCCCGCCCTGGAACTGGTGGGACGCCGTCGGCGAACTGGCCGACGAGCTGTTCGACGAGGACGGCGGCCACGCCGACGCGGCCGAGTCGAGTCTGCTGTGGCACCTCCGCGAGGACCTCGTCCGACCCGATGCGCTCGAGGCCGCCGAGGAAGGCGCGAGCGAGGGCTGGGGCGAGTCGGTCCACGGCGCCGTCCTCGGCTTCGACACGATCGACTTCTCCGAGAGCGGCGCGGTCGGACGGCCGACCCAGGCCGATCCCGAGAAGGGTCGGCAGCTGTTCGAGACCGGCCGCGACCGACTGGGGGCGCTGCTCGATTGGCTCGCCGAGCGCCCGCTCGAGGCCTGCTGGCCTCGTGATGGGCGATGAGCGAAGACGAGGCACCCGAGCTCGCGGTCGGGGCAGACGCCTTCACCGAGCGCGGTCGGGACCTCGAGGTGGCCGTCGTCGGCGCGGGCGCGATCGGCGCGACTGCGGCCTACGACCTGGCGCGGGAGGGCGCCGACGTGACGCTGTACGACCGCGGGACGATCGCGAGCGGCTCGAGCGGGCGCGCGGCGGGAGTCTGTTACGACGCCTTCGCCGACCCGCTGGACGCCGAGATCGGTAGCGACTCGATCGAGCGCTTCCGGGAGCTGTCGGGCGACGATACGTTCCCGTTCGTCGAGTGTCCCTACGTCTGGCTCGCTCGAGAGGACGACGAGCGCAACGCCGAGGCGCTTCGCGACCAGATCACGCGCATGCAGGAGAACGGGACGATCGCGCTCGAGGTCGACGGCGACGAGCTCGCGGAACGGTTCCGGGCGCTGCGGACCGACGACGTCGCGGTCGCGGGGATCGCCGGCGCCGCGGGCTACACCGATCCTGCCAAGTATACGGCCTGTCTCGCGGCGGCCGCCGATGGGGCCGGTGCGACGCTGCGCCCGGAGACGCCGGTTCGGGTTCGGACCGACCCCGCCCGCGTCGTGTGCGATGCGGACGGGAGCGCCCACGAGGTCGACGCCGTGCTCGTCGCCGCGGGCGCCCACACGAAGGAGGTGCTCGCGGACGCCGGGGTTTCGATCGCGATGAAGCCCTACCGCGTGCAGGCGCTGGTCGCCGACTGCGCGCTCGCCGAGCCGATGTGTTACGACGCGACCGGGGAGTTCTACCTGCGGCCCCACGCCGAGGGGGTGCTGGCGGGCGACGGCACCGAGTACGTCGAGGCCGATCCCGACGACTACGATCGCGACGCCTCGCCGGGGTTCGCGACGGACTTACTCGAGCGCGTCGACCACCGAGTTTCGGGGATCCACCTCGAGCCAGACGACGTCGTGCGGGCGTGGGCGGGGCTGTGCACGGCGACGCCCGACCGGGACCCGCTGGTGGGCGAGCTCGAGGACGGGCTGTACGTCGCCACCGGGTTCCAGGGCCACGGGTTCATGCGCGCGCCCGCGATCGGCGAGCGCATCGCCGACCAGGTGCTGGGCGGCGAGGGGATCGACCCCTTCGATCCGACCCGCTTCGACGGCGACGAGGCGTTCGACGTCGTCGAGGGGATGACGATTCGGGAGAACTAGTCGTCGATCGGGATCTCGTCGGTCCCGGGCTCGGTATCGCTCGCGTCCTCGGCCGTCGAGGCGTCCTCGATCTCGCCGTCGTCGATCGCCGAGTGTTTCGGAATCTCGATCCGCAGGGCCCCCGTTTCAGAGAGCGTTGCCGTCCCCGCATCGGGTTCGACGAGCGCGTCGCCGGGGAGGTCGGCCTCGCCCTCGAGTTCCATCCCGCGGCCGGGAAAGCGCATCTCGTAGCCGTCGTGGAACTGCCGGAAGCGATCGATCTTGACCGTGACCGTCCCCTCGAGGTAGCGGACCTGGATGTCGTCGGGGCCGGTACCGGGGGCGTCGAAGACGACGAGGTAGCCGGTCTCGTTCTCGAGGACGTCGACCGCCAGGGGGCGGTGGCGCTGTACGCGACCGTTCGCGCGGCCGACCTGGCGGTAGAGCGCGGCGCCGACCGCGTCCGCGAGACTCGAGAGGCTCATCGGCGACCCACCCCGCGGAGCGAACGCGGCCGACCCGAGCACGACGACGGCCGAGGGATCCTGATCATGGTCAGGTTCGAACGGTACGCTCGGCTCGTTCTTAGTGATTGTGGCGCGGAAACTACGGGACTGTACAGTGTTTCTGGAAGAGGTTACAGCTCGACCGGTTTCAGACAGTCGGTGCCGCCACAGACCGGACAGGACAGCTCCGAGACGTCGAAGTCGTCGGGGACGTCGTAGGTGTAGTGGTTCTCGAAGAGGTCGAGAAAGCAGTCTTCGGCGGTACAGACGATCTCCTCGGTTGGTGGCATACACGATAGTAGCGTCACGACGATCATCAACGTCGGGGTTACGGCACGCTTCGAGCGGACCGATCGGATCGATCACGGTGGCGTCGCCCCTCGAGCGAGCCGTCGGCGTCGGCCGACCGACCGATCCGCGGTTTCGCCTCCCAGCCGTCCACTGCCGGGCGGGGCTGAAGGGGGCGACGCGCCGGACGTGGTCCGGCGCGTCGGGGCTTTCGTGTAGTCACCGTTTTACCGCTCGAGGCGCTATCGGCCGCTATGACTGACCCCGAGACGCTGTCGGTGACGATCGTCGACGGCTACGTCGACGAACCCGCTCACTTCGGGGTGCCGCCGTACATCTCGACGTACCCCCGCTACACCGCAGGGGCGCTTGTCGACGCGGGCGTTCCCCGAGAGAAGATCACGTACCACACGATCGACGGCCTGCGCGACGAGCCCGATCGGTGGCGCGACGTAGACGAGGCCGATCTGCTGTGCTATCTGGGGGGGATGACCGTCCCCGGAAAGTACGTCGGCGGCACGCCTGCCGAGCCCGACGAGGTGCGCAAACTGGCGTGGACCGCCAGCGGCACGAGCCTGATGGGCGGCCCCGTGAAGTTCGGCGTCGGCGACGAGAACGCCGGCGGCACCGAAACCGAGCGCCAGGACCTGGACTTCGACTTCGTCGCCAAGGGTGATGTCGAGGCCGCCGTCCACGATCTGGTCGAGAGCGGTCTCGAAGGATTTTCCAACCGGATGCGCGATGTCGACGAGGTCTCGCGGTGGGCACAGGAGGGCGCGTTCATCGTCGAGCAGCACCCGAACCACCCCGAGTACCTGATCGCCGAACTCGAGACCTCGCGGGGCTGTGCCTACCGGTGTTCGTTCTGTACCGAACCCCTCTACGGGAATCCGACGTTCCGACCGCCACCGTCAGTCGTCGGCGAGGTCGACGCCCTCTCCGATCTCGGCGTTCGGCACTTCCGGATCGGCCGCCAGGCCGACATCCTCGCCTATGGCGGCGACGGCGAGGCGCCCAACCCCGACGCCCTTCGCTCGCTGTACGGCGGGATCCGCGAGGTCGCGCCCGACCTCGAGACGCTCCACCTCGACAACATGAACCCCATTACGATCGTCGAGTGGCCCGAAAAGAGCCGGGAGGGGATTCGAATCATCGCCGAGCACAACACGCCCGGCGACACCGCGGCCTTTGGCCTCGAGTCCGCGGACCCGCTGGTCCAGGAGGAGAACAACCTCAACGTCACCGCCGAGGAGTGTTTCGAGGCCGTCAAGATCGTCAACGAGGAGGCGGGATGGCGGCCGGGAGGACCGGACGACCCGAACGGCCCGGAGGAGGATGTGCCAACCCGTCTCCCCAAGCTCCTGCCTGGCATCAACCTCTTGCACGGGCTCAAGGGCGAGCGCGAGGAGACCTACGAGCGCAACCTCGAGTTTCTCCACCGGGTGTACGACGAGGGGTACATGCTCCGTCGGGTGAACATCCGGCAGGTGATGTCGTTCGACGGCACCGAGATGAGCGATACCGGCGCCGAGATCGCAAACGAGCACAAGAAGCTCTTCAAGCGCTACAAACGGCAGGTCCGCGAGGAGATCGACAACCCGATGCTCGCCCGCGTCGCCCCGCTCGGAACGGTGTTGCCGGACGTCCACCTCGAGTACCACCAGGACGGGAAGACGTTCGGCCGCCAGCTGGGCACCTACCCGCTGCTGGTCGGCATCCCGGGCGAGCGCCCGCTGGGAACGACGACCGACATCGCCGTCGTCGACCACGGCTACCGGTCGGTGACCGGCGTGCCGTACCCGCTCGATCTCAACGAGGCGTCGATGGACGAGCTGACGACCATCCCCGGCATCGGGAGTTCGACTGCAGGAGACATCGTCGTCAACCGACCCTACGACTCCGTTGCCGACGCCGAGTTCGGCGGCGAGGTCGATCTCGAGGGGTTCGCGACGATTCGGCCGCTCGAGCGCGCCGACTGACGGGTGTGGTGACGTCCCGCGAGTGCCACAGGACACCACGGTAGTCGTTCGGTAGTTCTATTACGGTTGGCACGCAGAGTCAAAGTCGAGGGTCTACCTGTGGAAATATCTGAAAAACTGCTGTGTTTGTTCAGTACGGAAGTCTCGGAGGAAGAGGATCGGTACGTCATCGAGGTGCCACGACAGGAAGTCGAAACCGGCGATATCGACGCCGGTGACGTCTACCGCGTCGCGCTCATCTCTCGTGATGAAACAACCGAGGAGTCGTCCGCATCGACGTCCCAGCCCAAGACTGCGCCGTCGGAACCGCAGCCACCGGTCGACGTCAACGAGACTCGATACGTCGAGATCGAGGACATCGGCAAGCAGGGCGACGGGATCGCTCGCGTCGAGCGAGGCTACGTGATCATCGTTCCGGGCGCCGACGTCGGCGAGCGCGTCAAGGTCGAGATCACCGAGGTCAAGTCGAACTTCGCGGTCGGCGAGATCATCGAAGACACGTTCTAAGGAACGAACTCCTTTCACGGGGTATCGTGACCGGCCTACGGCCGGTCGCGTGGCGGTTCCGTCGCCACGTCATCCGGTTGCGGGCTGACGGCCCGCAATCCGCTCACCCCCACAAAAATCGTCCTCAGAAAGCGAAAAATTCCGGTGGGGCCGCAAGCGCTCACGCGTGCGGACTTCGATCAACAACCACCGGAAGAGCTTGCTTTCTCGAGCCCTCGCTCGCTCCTCTGGAACTCGCGAGAATGATCGAGCGCGCCGTGGACCGGTTTGGAGCGAGCAAGGCGCAGGCAAGAACCGTGACAAAGACGAGCGGCGAAGCCGGGAGTAAGGCGTGCTCGGGAAAATGGCGTACTTCGTGCGCCGTATACTAACTTGGCGGTTCTCGAAGCCGCCGTCGTTCCAGTGAGTGCGAGCCTCTCGTACTTATTTCCATCACGTAGAAGACAGTTTAGAGGAAGCGTGCTGAATACACAGCGCGTATGCAGCACGCCTCGATCAAGTGAATTGGCGATTCGAAGAGGAGTGAACGATCAGTCCTTAGACGCTCGGCTCGATGTTCTGGTTCGTTCGGAACAGGTTCTCCGGGTCGTATTCATCCTTGAGCGCGACCAGTCGCTCGTATGCGGGGCCGAACGTGGTCCGCATCATGTCGTCGCCCTCCTCGAGGAATCCCGGGAAGTTCAGATAGATCGAACCGTCCGAGAACTGCCGCATATCGTCAAGACAGTCGCGCACCCACTCGATGTTGGCATCGTCGTTCTCTGAATTCTCCCAGTTGGCCTCCACGCCGAGGAGAAAGGGAGCGTGGCGCCCGGCGAAGGCACTTTCCTCGATCTCGACATCGGTGATGGCGCCCCCGAGCTGCCAGATATCGACGGTTGACAGCGGCGAGGGCGCTGCCTCGGCCCAGTACTCGATCCGGTCGATGGCAGAGTCCGAAAGCCCGTCGAGGTATAGCGACTTCCAGTAGTACCGCATCCCGTCGGGGTAGTCCTCGTCGAGCAGTTGCTGGAACTCGGCGTAGGGCATCGTTTCGCTGACATCAGCAATCGGAGTAGCGAACTCCCGTAGGGGCTTCAGTTTGGCCTCCCCCTCGTCGGCAGGCCCGGCATAACAGCCCATAATGGCGAACTTCTGTTCGTGGATCCACTCTGCGGAGAACAGCTCCTCTTCCGGAAGTTCGCCGGCGAACACGAGCGTGCTGATCTCGTCGGAAGCGGTCGCAACAAACTCCCGGTAGGCTCGCAGCACCTCGATCAGCCGGTCACCGGAATAAAACACGAGACAGGTCGCTACGTCCGGACCGACGGGGTGAAGCTCGAACTCGAATCCAGTGACGATACCGAAGTTGCCACCGCCCCCGCGCAACCCCCAAAACAGGTCTGCGTTCTCGTCGGCGCTGGCCGTCAGGTACTCGCCCTCTGCCGTGACCAGTTCGACCGAGCGGAGGTTGTCACAACTCAGGCCGTACTTGCAACGCAGGTGTCCGATTCCACCACCGAGCGTCAATCCGGCGACACCGGTATCCGAAACGACACCGCCGGGTGTCGCTAGCCCGAATGCCTGTGTTTCGTGGTCGAGATCTGCCCACGTGGCACCGGCTTGGGTCCATGCGGTGTGTGCCTCCGGATCGACCCTGACGCCGGTCATCTCCGAGAGGTCGATGACGAGCCCATCATCACAGACAGCCGTGCCGGCCACGTTGTGCCCGCCGCCCCTCACCGCCACGAGAAGATCGTTCTCTCGAGCGAACTTCACCGCGCTGATAACGTCCGCAACACCCGCACACCGCGCAACGAGGTCGGGACGCTTGTCGATCATCCCGTTCCAGACCGCCCGGGCGTCGTCGTAGTCGGGATCATCGGAACGAATCAAGTCGCCGTGGAATCCTGCTTCGAACTGTTCGGCCCGTTCGTCGTCGACGGCGTGCTGTGCCATAGAATATCGAACGATTGCAGGGATGTTGGCCTCATCTATCAAGTAGCGTTCGACGACGTGAACGCCGTTTAGCACGTGAGACGAGTTTCAGTTCACGAGAGGAAGAGTTACCTCCTATGCTAGCCTCTCTCAAACAGAGGGGACTCCCATGGACCCCCACACTGACGAGCCGGACTCCAAGGACTTCCCTCCACCACCGGGTTCGCCGATTCTGGAGGCGGTCCTCGAGAACGCGCGCAACCAGAAGTTTCTCGGTCAGCGACTCGACGCTGCGGGCGACCGCGTCGATACGGACCTGCTCGGCGACATCGTTCGACATGGGCCGGTACTCGAAGCGCTCCGCGAGGAGCCGCTCGATCGCCGGGAGATCGAGGCGCACCTCGACGTGTCCCGGGCGACGAGCCACCGCTTCACGCAGTGGCTCGACGAGCAGGGCTTCGTCGCGAAGGTCGACGGACGGTTCCAGTTAACCGGGCGGGGTGAGGCCGTCGCCGACGAGGTACTCCGGTTCGAAGCGAACGTGCGAACCGTCCACCGAATGGCGCCGCTGCTGGATATCATCTGTGAGGATCATCAGGAGTTCGTCATCGAACCGTTCGTCGATGCGACCGTTACCGTCGCCGAACCGGACGATCCGTACCAGCCGGTCGAGCGGTTTATTTCGCTCGTAAGTGAGTCGGAGGCCTTCCGCGGGTTCAATACGACGCACATGGCACCGCTAGTCCTCGGCGAGTTCCACCAGCGGGTGTTCGACGGGATAGACACCGAGATCATCTACCTTCCTCACATCGTCGAGAAGCTCTTCGAGACCTATCCGACGCAAGCGACCGAGGCGATCGAGCGCGGGCACCTCACGCTCCGAACGCGCGACGACTTGCCGTACGGGCTCGCCATCTTCGATGAGCGAGTCGGGATCGGGGGCTACGAGGAGAGCACGGGCCTGATGCAGGTGTTCGTCGATACGGACTCGCCCATCGCTCGCGAGTGGGCCGAATGCGTCTACGCATCGGTCAAGGCGGACTCCGACCCGCTCGAGGAACGGTTCGACTCGCCTTGATACCGTCGTCCTGCAATCTTCGTCGAACTTAGCGAGGGAGCCCCGAGTCACCTTCGATCCGGTACTGAACTCGTGCTCTGTATTCAGCACGCCGTTTCTGGCAGCTATCAGTGAAGCCGACCGCCACTTCGTTACCTGCTTGGCCTGTATAGCGCACCTACCGAAGACCGGGCAAAAACGTTACAGTAGTCTGCCGGCTCTCGAGCCACTCTACTCCGGGATCGTCTCGCGGAACGTCTCCGGATCGTCGTGGAAGCAGTCACCGACGACGATGGCGTCCGCACCGGCCTCGAGGATCTCGCTCGCCCGTTCGGAACTGTCGATCCCGCCGCCGTAGAACAGCGCGGTCTCCTCTACGTACCGGGCGGCCGCCTCGACGTCACGAGGGCCGCCGTAGGTCCCCGAGTACTCGACGTAGAAGATCGGGAAGTCGTAGAACGTCTCCGTCGCGAGGGCCGCGCCAGCGACCTCCTCAGGACTGTAGGCCGCCTCGACGCCCGAAACCGCCGCGGCCGTCGACTCGAGGTGTTGCACGACGTACCCCTCCCCGACGAGCTTGCCCGCCAGTTCTGCGACCACCTCGACCCCCTTCGAGGCGAGCAGGTCGCCGACGAGGGGAACGCTCGAGCCGAGTAGCTCGTCCGGTTTCTGCCCGACCTCGGTGAAGAGGTCGACGTGCTTGCCGACGAAGTGATCGTGATCGCCGTTGTAGACGGCGGGGATCGAGACGGCGTCAGCCGCCTCGATGGTGTCTCGCGAGACGTGCGTCGAGCTGTACGGCTCCTGAAAGACCGGGATCTCCGAGAAGACGTCCGCGACCCGTTCGATCGCCTCGAGGCTGTTCGACTCGGTGACGTCGTCGGAGCCGCCGACGAGCACCAGATCGGTTCCCTCGAGGACGCCGAGATCCGACGGTAGGGATTTCGCCGGATCGACCTTCGTGACGTGGGTGATCTCGTCCCAGTCGACGTTCATGCGGACGGATCCAGCGGTCGGGCAAAATCCCTGTCGGTTCGATCCGATCGATGTCGCGGAGAGCGAGCCGGCTACTCGTCGACCGGAGTGCCGTCGATCCGCTTCGGACCCTCGGAGTCGTGGACGACGACTTCGCCCGGCTTCCGATCCGCGGGCTCGTACTCGTCGCGGACGCCGATCGCCTCCTCGAGTTCCCGGATTGCCCGTTCCTTTAGCGCGCGGGCGAGTTCCTCCGCGTCCTCGCGGGAGATGTCCCGGCCCAGCCCCTCGCACTCGTGGGCGCGGAGGACGCCCGCCTCGTTCTCGTCGCCGGCTTCTCCCCCCTCGGGGAGCGAAACGCTGTCGACGGCCTCGCCCATCGGCTGGCTCGTTCCCGCGAGCCCGACGCTGAAGGGATAGGTGTGACAGATCAGCGGTCGGTCCTCGTGGGCGGTGCAGGCGCCGACGCCGGCCTCGTCCTCCGCGTAGAACGCGCAGTCGCCACAGCCGTCGGTCTGAAGGGCCCACTCGAAGGTCTCGCCCTCGAGGCCGTCGTCGCCCTCCTCGAGGCCGTACGGCATCGGCCGGGCGACGTCGCGCCACTCGCGGTCCTCGGCGTCGGGGACGGCCTCGCCGTCGCCTCCGTCGCTCCCGACGGCGGCGGTATCCGCCTCCTCGAGCCGGCGGACCTCGTCGGGGAACACCGTCGCCGTGTGTTCGTCCTCGCCGTGGCCCGTACAGCAGGCGCCACAGCGGGTACACTCGAAGCCGATCGTCTCGATGGCGTCGGCCAGGTCGTCGACGGCCAGCTCGCGGGCGGACTCGAGTTCGGCTTCCAGCGATCGCACGTTCGTAACTACGTCTCGAGGGGGAAAAGCCGGTCGCTTGGCGCCGCCCTCCCCGGTAGCACGAACTGTCTCCCGAGCGAAGACGAACCGTTACGATCGCTCGAGACCTACGCTAGCATATGTCATCGCTCAACGAGGAGATGGGGGATGTCCAGACGGAGATCGATCACGTCCGCGAGCACCTCCGAACGGAGGTCCCCGACCTCTTCGCGTTCGACGTCACCGTCAGCCGAATCGAGTACAACGCGAACAGCAACAGCGTCACGCTTACCGTCGAACCCAGCTCCGAGGCCCGCAAGCAGATCTCAGAGGAGTTCGGCGGCGTCCGGGTGCGGATGGAGGATCAGCTCACCTTCGAGTTCCAGTTCACCTCGAACGGCTCGTAGCGCGCTCGCCGTCCCACTCGAGTCGGCCCTCGACGGCGAGTTTCTCGAGGTGGGCCCGGACGGTTGCCCGCGCGAGGTCGCGAACCCCCTCGAGGTCCTTCTCGTAGGCACCCTCCAGGATCGCCGCGAGCGAACCGGCGCCGTCGTCGACGGCCTCGAGCACCCGTCGCTCGCGCCGGAGTCGGTGGGCAATGAGTCGCTCGAGGGTTTCTCGAGGCGCCTCGATCTCGGGACCGTGGCCCGGGTACAGCGCCGGCGGGTCGATCGCTCGGAGCCGGCGCAGCGTCGTCAGGTACGCGCGCATGTCCCCGTCGGGAGCACCGACGACGACGCTGCCCTCGCGGACGGCGCAGTCCCCGCAGACGACCGGTCCGTCCGCGCCGGCCCCGAAGGCGAGGTGGTCCGGTGCGTGGCCCGGGGTACCCAGAACGCGCACGTACTCGTCGCCGAGATCGACCGTCGCCCCCGGGAGCAGCCCCCGGTCGGGGTCCCGTCCCGTCGCCTCGCGGAACCGCTCGCTCCGTCCGTACCGACCCCAGACGGTCGCGCCGGTTTCGGCCGCGTAGGCGTCGACTGCGCCGACGTGGTCGGGGTGGGTGTGGGTGACGACGACGTGCTCGACCGACCGTTCGTCGACGAGCCGATCGAGTTCGTCGGTGCGGGCCGCGGGATCGACGAGCACCGACGGCTCCTCGCCGAGCAGGTAGGCGTTGGTCGTCCCGCCGGGTGCGCGGGTACGGACGGGGACGGCGACGGACACGACGTTCATAGACGGCCATCGCGGGCGGCGAAAAAAGGCGTATCGGAGACCGTCGGCGCTCGGCCTCGTCGGCGATCAGCGTTTGAGGAAGTACACCTGCTTGCGCGCGTCGCGGAAGCTGTACCGGGAGCCGATTAGTCCGACGTCCTCGAGACGGTTGAGCGCGTAACGAACGGTCCGGTCGGGCAGCAGCGATTCCTCGGCGAGTTGCCCCTGCGACAGCGGCGAGTCGGCCTCGAGCACCTTGGCGACGAGTTTCGCACTCGGCGGTAGGTCGCGAAGGCGGTCGCGGTACTCCTCTTCGGAGAGTGAGTCTTCGGCGGAAGCGGCGTGGTCCTCTGCGGTACTCATGCTCATACCTACCACAGCGGAATCGGTGGTGGTAAAGCTTCCCTATATGTAGATACGAACAATCCAGTTTGTAATAGGTGTATAAACGCAATATTATTACAGTGTGCCGGAACGTCATCCTCGTCGGAGCGACCGCCCCAGAGGTCGCCTCGAGGCCACAGTCGCCGGTCGTTGCCGACGTCTCTCTTCCCCAATCGACGTATCACTTCCGGGACAATCGCCGACGGACTCCAGTATCGTTTTATCCTGTCGCTGCTGTAGTTGGATCCAGTGTGAAAGGACAGGAGTGGTACCAAGCCGACGACGTCGCCGCCGAGTACGACGACAAGCGCTTCTCCCAGGGCGGCCAGCTGATCGACCGCCGGGAGAAAGAAGCCGTACTCGAGGCCATCATGCCCGTCGAGGACCGCAACGTCCTCGAGATCGCCTGTGGTACCGGGCGGTTTACCGTCATGCTCGCCGAGCGTGGCGCGGACGTCGTGGGACTGGACATTTCGGCGGCGATGCTGCAACAGGGACGCAAGAAAGCGCAAGCGGCAAACCTGGAGGGGACCCTCGAGTTCCTGCGGGGCGACGCCGGACGACTGCCGTTTCCCGACGATCACTTCGACACCGTCATCGCGATGCGGTTTTTCCACTTGGCGGACGATCCCGAGGCGTTCCTGCGGGAGATGCGTCGGGTCTCGCGCGACCAGATCGTCTTCGACACGTTCAACCGCTTTTCGGCGCGCAGCGTCTACAACTGGGCGCTCCCGATGGGATCGCGGCTCTACTCGAAGAGCGAGGTCAGCGTGTTGCTCGCGAAGACCGACCTGACGCTGGTCGACGTCGAGGACGACTTCCTGGCGCCGTACGGACTCTACCGGTCGATTCCGAACCGGCTGGCGACCGCGATCCGCACGCTCGACGAGACGGTCGGCGGCCGTCCAATGACGGACCATTTCGCGTCGGTCTCCTACTGGAACACCCGCGTCAGGTAAGCGCGGGATCGAATTCCACCCTATTTTTATCCTCGGGTAATTCTACTATACGGTATGGAGCTCTCGGTAGTCGTCTCGACGCTCAATGACCGGGAGCGACTGCTGTCCTGTCTCGACGCGCTCGAGGCCGAAACCCCGCCGGGGACGGAGATCGTCGTCGTCAACGGCCCCTCCTCGGACGGAACGACCGGGGTCGTCCGCGAGCGAGCGGACGTCGACGTCCTCGTCGAAATATCGGAGCGAAACCCCAACGTCTCCCGTAACGCCGGCTTCGAGGTGGCGACGGGCGAGATCGTCGCCTTCCTCGACGCCGAGTACGCGATCGAACCCGGCTGGTACGAGGCCCTCGAGGACGCGACCGCCGGCGGCTCCGACGTCGTCGCGGGCCCGACTCGGGAGGCCGACGGAACCGCCTCGGAGAGCGAGCGTACCCAACGGATCGTCGGTCGCAGCGTAACGGTCTTCGACGGCGGCAACGTCGCGTTCGATCAGACCTCGCTCGAGGCCCTCGACGGATTCGACGAATACCTCGAGAGCGACGGTGCGCGGGATTGTGCCCACCGTGTGGGCGGCCTGGGCTTCGAGGTCGCCTGGTCGCCGTCGATGGCCGTCCGCAGCGACGTCGGCGCCGACGGGGGCCAGCCCGACCCGGAGTGGGGAACGACGTACCGGGCACTGGCCTACGGCCTCGGGAAGAACTACGGCCCGCGACCGACCGTGCTCGGACGGACGGTCGGCAGCGCGCTCCGGGACGGCCTCTCGGGGGTCCGGGAGATCGTCACCGGGGACGCGACGCCGACCGGCTGGTTCTCCAACGGGGTCGACGTCGTCACGAACGCCGCAGGCGGGTTCAAAGACGGCGTGCGCGCCCGCTACGCGGATCGATCGACCCGTCGCAATCCGAACGGGCTGTCGGTGCGCCACGATCGAGCCGTTCGGATCTACGACCGCCGATAATTACTCCCCGCGGAACTGCGGCTCCCGGTCGGCGAGTCGCGCATCGAACCCTTCCCGATAGTCGTCGGTGTCGTCGAGTTCGCGCCCGAGCGCCCGTTCGAACTCGAGCCCCCGCTCGAGGGGCGTCTCGAGCGCCGCGTTGAGCGCGCGTTTTCCGTTCTCGAGGCCCAGCGGTGCGTTCTCGCAGAGTCGGTCCGCGAACGCCTTCGCGCGCTCGTCAACGTCATCGTCGTCACAGAGCTCGTGGACGAGTCCCATCCGTTCGGCCGCTTCGGGATCGACGAACTCGCCGGTGAGGACGATCTCCTTCGCCCTCGAGAGGCCGACCAGTCGCGGTAGGCGCTGGGTGCCCCCGCCGTGGGGGAACGTTCCGAGCGTTACCTCGAGCAGTCCGTAGTTCGCGTCGCGGCCCAGAATCCGAAAGTCACAGGGCAGCGTCAGTTCGAACGCGCCGGCCGGTGCGGCCCGCTTGATCCCGGCGACGACCGGCTGGCGGGTCCGCTCGATGGTCTCGAGCAGCGAGGGGAAGACGTCCCGGTCGATGTCGGAGTCGGGTTCGACCCGGTCGCGCATCATCTCGAGGTCCATCCCGGCGCTGAGGACGGGGCCCTCCCCGAGCAGAGTGATCGCCCGGACGTCCTCGTCGGCGTCGACGCGCTCGAACGCCGCGGTCAGATCCCGCATGAGGTCGACCGACATCGCGTTTCGTTTTTCGGGTCGGGCGAGGTAGACGTCGGCTCGTCGGTCGTTCCAGTCGATCGCCGCGAGTCCAGTGCCAACGGATTCCATGGCGAACCGATCAGACGCCAGAAGTATAACGGACGGGGTCGAGCCGGCCGATCACTCGGGGTCGAACCCACCTGCAAGCCAATCGATCGCAAAGAGCGCGAGCGCGCCGACGACGGCCCATCCCGTGGTCAGCGCCAGGACGTCACCCGTCAGCGCGTGGGCGTCGGCGATCTCGTGGAGTGGCGCAGGAACCGAGCCGGCGATGAGGCCGACGAGAAAGAGCAGCGTCAGCTCCCGGTGGCGATCCAGCGCGAACCGGACGATCCGTGCGATCGTGACGAGTCCGACGAGCCCGCCGACGACGAAGACGACGACGGTGGTTCCGGGCTCGAGGATGCCCGCGACGGTTCCGTTGCCGAAGGCGAAGTCCCGAATCGACTGGAGAAACGCGGTCAGTTCCGAGGAGAGAAAGACGTACTGGCCGAGCAGGATCAGGATGAGCGACCCCGACACGCCGGGGAGGATCATCGCGCTGATCGCCAGCCCGCCCGAGAGGAAGATCAGGACGGCGCCGCTGCCCGGCAGCTGAAGGACGTTGGCGGCGACCAGCAGGGCGAGGACGGTGCCGGCGACGGCTGCGAGGGCGTGTTTTCCCGAAGCGAAGGGCAGACTCCGAAAGAGCACGACTGCCGACGCGGCGATCAGTCCGATGAAGAAGCCGAAGAGCGCGATCGGATGGGACTCTGACAGCGCCGTGACGGCACCGGCGATGAGCGCGACGGCCGTCACCATCCCCACCCCCAGCGGAAGCAGGAACTGCAGATCCATCTCGAGCAGCGCTTCCTTGGCGCGCCCCCGGCGCTCGGAGTCGTACCCCCGGAGCACGTCGATCGCTCGCCCGGGCGTGAGCGCGGTGACGGCGGCGATCAGCCGGCCGTAGAAGCCGAGCAGGAGCGCGACGGTGCCCCCGGAGACGCCGGGGAGGGCGTCAGCCGTTCCCATACAGAGACCGTAGCAGTAGACCCGCAACACCGAGAACCGCGGTCCGAGCCGCTGTTCGAGAGCGTGTAACATAGCTGGGGTCACCGTCCGATCGTCGTCGACGGCGGAGAACCGACCGCCCGTTTCGCGACCATACGTAGCGAACGTTTCGGCTCCGACATAAATCGACTCACTCGGCTCGACGGATGCGAACCCGACACAGGCCGAGTTCGGCGGCTCGAGCGACCCTCGAGCGACGGTTCTGGGCGGATCGGAACTCCTCGGTGACTGTAACCTCGAGTAACCGTTGTCTCGAGGGTGTGTCGAGGTGTGACAGGGAAAATCGCCAGACGGAGCGCTGACGGCTAGCGAAACAATTATATAGAAGTGCTGACGACATGGTTAGTGAGGATCCACAATGGCACAACAGCGACGCATGGGCGGACAGCCTATGTTCATTCTGAGCGAGGACAGTCAGCGAACCCAGGGCCGGGACGCCCAGTCGTCGAACATCATGGCCGGCAAGGCCGTCGCCGAATCCGTACGGACGACACTCGGCCCCCGCGGGATGGACAAGATGCTCGTCGACTCGGGCGGCGAGGTCGTCATCACGAACGACGGCGCGACCATTCTCAACGAGATGGACATCGAACACCCCGCGGCCCAGATGCTCGTCGAGGTCGCCGACTCTCAGGAGGAGGAGGTCGGCGACGGGACGACGACCGCGGCCGTGATCGCCGGCAACCTGCTGGGTGAGGCCGAGGATCTCATCGAACAGGACGTCCACGCGACGACGATCGTCGAGGGCTACCACGAGGCCGCCGAGATCGCCCTCGAGGCGATCGACGAGCAGGTCAGCCAGGACGCCGTCGACGACGACGTGCTCAAGCAGGTCGCCGAATCCAGCATGACGGGCAAGGGAACCGGCGGTCTGACCGCCGAGTCACTCGCCGAGACCGTCGTCGAGGCCATCCGCCACGTCGAGGACGACGAGGGGGTCCACCGGGACAACGTCACCGTTCACACCCAGATCGGCGCCTCCTCGAACGCGACCGAGCTCGTCCCCGGCATCGTCATCGACGAGGAGGCCGCCCACGACTCGATGCCCGGCGAGGTCGAGGACGCTTCGATCGCCGTCCTCGACGTCGAACTCGGCGTCCGCACCGGCGACATCGACGCCGAGTACGCTATCGACTCGATCGACCAGCTCAACCAGGCGATCGACGCCGAGGAGAGCGAGGTTCGCGGCTACGCCGAGACGCTCGCCGAGAGCGGCGCGGACGTCGTCTTCACGACCGACGACGTCGACGAGCGCATCAGCTCGTTCCTCGCCAAGGAGGGCGTGCTCGTCTTCGACAACGTCGGCAGCTCCGACGCCCGCCAGATCGTCTCCGCGACCGGTGCCAACCGCGTCGGCGCCCTCGAGGATCTCGAGGAGAGCGACTTCGGCGCGGCCGACCGCGTCCGCAGCCAGAACTACGGCGACGACGATCTCGCGTTCGTCGAGGGTGGCGCGGCCGCCGAGGCCGTCACCGTCTTCGTTCGCGGTGGCACCGAACACGTCGTCGACGAGCTCGAGCGAGCCATCGGCGACGCCCTCGACGTCGTCTCGACGGCGCTCGATTCGGGCGAGGTCGTTCCCGGCGCCGGCGCGACCGAGATCGCCATCGCCGACAAGATCCGCTCGGAAGCCGCCGGCATCGAGGGCCGCAAGCAGCTCGCGGTCACTTCCTTCGCCGACGCGCTCGACGTCGTTCCGCGGACGCTGGCGACCAACACCGGCCAGGACCCGATCGACACGCTCGTCGACCTGCGAGCGGCCCACGAGGGCGGTAAGCGCGCCGGCCTCATCACCGACGGCGAGACCGTCACCATCGACGACCCCTTCGAGTACGGCGTCGTCGACCCCGCAGACGTCAAGCGAGAGGCCATCCAGAGCGCGACCGAGGCCGCGACGATGATCGTCCGCATCGACGACGTCATCGCCGCCGAGTAACTGTCCGGCCGTCCTCCCGACGAAACATTATATTTTTGACGATATAGTTAAGTAATAACACACAAACCATCCTGTAGAATGTCCCTCTCTCCGCCGTCGGACGGATTGACGCCGGTCGACGATGCAGCGGGTCGAACCGTTTACCGCGACGAGGACCGCGATACCTACCACGTCTGGTGGACCGACAGCGACCCCGAGGCCGTGAGCACGGTCCTGGTGTTGGCCGTGGCGTCAGTGCTCGAGACTGACCTCGAGGAACTCGAGGCGCTGTCGACGCGGGTCGATCCCGACGCACTCGACGCGCTGTTCGCCCACTGGGGCCGACACCGCCTCGAGGACGGAACGACCTCGTTTCGGTTCGCCGGCTGTACGGTCTCCTGTCACGCCTCGGGCGAACTCGTCATCGATCCGTCGACGGATTCCTGATTCGTTCTCAATTGGTGGACTCGAGGACGACCCGGTCGCCGACCGCGAGGTCGAACGCCGCGTCGCCTCGCCCTCGATTGACGTCGAGTTCGACGTAGCCGTGGCTCCCGACGGTCGCGAGTCGATCGCCCGCGGGGACGGCCGCGAACGTGTCGCCGACCGGAGCCGGCTCGCCGTTCGCGACGACTCGCTCGCGGGTCTCGAGGAACGCCCCGGGAACGTTCGTGATCACGTTCCCGAAGTCGTCGACGACCAGCACCTCGCCGACGGCGCGGCCGTCCTCGAGGGTCGCTGTGGGAAGCTCGAGGTCGACCGGATCGGCCGTCGGCGTCAGAGCGGTCACGGCGTCGAGCCCGTCGCTGTCGTGGACCGCTGCGGCGGTCGGCGCGAAGACGTCCCGGCCGTGGAAGGTGTTGCTCCTCGGGCCCTCGCTGCGGTCCGGGACTGACTCGCCCGCGGGGACGACCGGCTCGAGCGACGCCTCGTCGACGACGTAACACTCGAGGGCGGCGTCGCCGGCGAGGCGCCGAGCGGCGGGGAGCAAAACGCCGTTGTCGGGTCCGACGAGCGCGTGCTCTCCGGCTCGGATCGCGATCGCGTCGCGGTCGGTGCCGACGCCGGGATCGACGACGACGAGGTGCGTAGCCGGCGGGAAGTACGGCAGCGTCTCCCGGAGCCAGAACGCCGCGGTGCGAACGTCCTGTCGCGGAAAGTCGTGCCCGACGTCGACCAGTCTCGCATCGGTGCGCCCGAGCAGGACCCCCTTCATCGCCGCGGGGTACGGCGTCCCGAAGTCCGACGTGAGCGTGATCATGGCCGCGGATACGGCGCGATCGATAAAAACGAACATGGCTCGAGCCACGGTTCCCGCGACCGAGCGGTTCCGGGGATCAGTCGCCGTTCGTATCGGAGCCGCTGACCATCTGGATCCGTTCGATCCCGTTGATCTCCTCGACGACCTCGACGACCGGCTCGGGGACCAGCGACTCCCAGTCGCCGCCGTTGATCATCCGCTCGCGAACCTCGGTTCCCTCGAGGACCTCGCGGTTGAACATCGGCGACTGACGCACCTCGAAGTTCGCCTCGCGAAACAGCTGGACGACCAGCGGGTTGTTCGAGTAGGCGACGTCGAAGTGCGGACTCATGCTCTGGACGTGGCTCACCCACACCGAGTTTCGCTCTAAGTCCTCGATCGGGACGGCGTAGGTGACGACATCGGTGTCGACGAGCGACTTGGTGATCATCATGATCCGTTCGCCGGCGGTAAACGGATTCCGCACCGAGTGTGAGTCGTCGGCGCTTCCGATCCCCAACACGAGCTCGTCGACGTCGCCGGCGATCTGCTCGACCATGTTGCGGTGGCCGTTGTGAAACGGCTGGAAGCGGCCGATGTAGAACCCCCTCATGCCGGGTACTGTTTCGGGGTTGCGCTTAAGCGTGGCGGGTTCCCTCGCGAGGGCGCCGGAGGGAGCGGTATTTACGGTGCGGTCGGCGATCGCACTCGGTCGCCAGTAGCTCGATCGGCCGCTCGAGGGCCGTAGTCGGGGATTACGGCCACCCTCGCCGCGTTCCGCATGGAGAAAGTATATCAGTCGCAATCCCTTCGGATCAGGTACTGAACAGAGTTCTATGAGTAACGATACGAACGTTGATGACTCCCCCGAAGGCGCACCTGACGACGCTCCCCGCGAGAGCCAGCGGGAGCAGTCGTCGGACCGCCAGGGGGACCGGCCGCCGGTGACGGACTCCGGCGATCGGCCCGACGAGTCCGACGGGAGGCCGACCGAGGAAGCCGGCCGCGAGTCGGAGCCCGACGAGTCCGAGCAGCGTCCGTCCGACGGGTTCGACGAGGAGCCCGGCGCCGACGAGGAACCCGACGCCGACGAGGGTATCGAGACCGTCGAGGACCTCGGGAGCACCGTCGAGGTCGATCCCGGGGTCGAGTTCGACGAGGAGAACGCCGAGGACGACCTTCTCGGCGGACTCAAGATCGATTCGACGGACGACATCGAGGTCCCCGATCGACTCGTCGACCAGGTGATCGGACAGGACGAGGCTCGAGATATCATCATCAAGGCGGCCAAGCAGCGCCGACACGTGATGATGATCGGCTCGCCCGGAACCGGGAAGTCGATGCTGGCCAAGGCGATGAGCCAGCTGCTCCCCCAGGAGGACCTCCAGGACGTCCTCGTCTACCACAACCCCGACGACGGCAACGAGCCGAAAGTCCGGACGGTCCCCGCGGGAAAGGGCGAACAGATCATCGACGCCCACAAGGAGGAAGCCCGCAAGCGCAACCAGATGCGGTCGATCCTGATGTGGATCATCATCGCGATCGTCGTCGGCTACGCGATCCTCTCCGGGCAGATCCTGCTCGGTATCCTCGCAGCGGGTATCATCTGGTTTATCTTCCGCTACACGTCCCGCGGCACGGACGCGATGGTGCCGAACATGATCGTCGACAACGGCGACCAGCGCCAGGCGCCCTTCGAGGACGCCACCGGCGCCCACGCCGGTGCACTGCTGGGCGACGTCCGCCACGACCCGTTCCAGTCCGGCGGGATGGAGACGCCGAGCCACGACCGGGTCGAACCCGGCGGCATCCACAAGGCCAACAAGGGCGTGCTGTTCGTCGACGAGATCAACACGCTCGACGTCCGCACCCAGCAGAAGCTGATGACCGCGATCCAGGAGGGCGAGTTCGCCATCACGGGCCAGTCCGAGCGCTCCTCGGGCGCGATGGTCCAGACCGAGCCCGTCCCCTGTGACTTCATCATGATCGCGGCCGGGAACCTGGACGCGATGGAGAACATGCACCCCGCGCTCCGCAGCCGTATCAAGGGCTACGGGTACGAGGTGTACATGGACGACACCATCGAAGACACCGCCGAGATGCGCCGCAAGTACGCCCGCTTTATCGCCCAGGAGATCGACCGCGACGGTCGCCTCCCCCACTTCACCCGCGAGGCCGTCGAGGAGGTCATCCTCGAGGCCAAGCGCCGGGCAGGCCGCAAGGAGCATCTCACCCTCGAGTTCCGGAGCCTCGGCGGACTGGTCCGGGTCGCCGGCGACATCGCCCGGGCCGAGGACGCCGAGTTCACGACCCGTGAGGACGTCCTCGAGGCCAAGGGCCGCTCGCGCTCGATCGAACAGCAACTCGCCGACGACTACATCGAACGGCGCAAGGACTACGAGCTGCAGGTTACCCACGACGGGATGGAGGGCCGAGTCAACGGCCTCGCCGTCATGGGCGAGGACTCGGGTATCATGCTGCCCGTCATGGCCGAGATCGCGCCCGCACAGGGCCAGGGCCAGGTCATCGCCACGGGGCAGCTCAAGGAGATGGCCGAGGAGTCGGTCCAGAACGTCTCGGCGATCATCAAGAAGTTCTCCGACGTCAACCTCTCGGAGAAGGACGTTCACATCCAGTTCGTCCAGGCCGGCCAGCAGGGTGTCGACGGCGATTCGGCGTCGATCACGGTCGCGACGGCCGTCATCAGCGCCCTCGAGGATATCCCGATCGACCAGTCGGTCGCCATGACCGGCTCGCTGTCGGTTCGCGGCGACGTCCTTCCGGTCGGCGGGGTGACCCACAAGATCGAGGCCGCCGCCAAGGCCGGCTGTACAAAGGTCATCATCCCGAAGGCCAACGAACAGGACGTGATGATCGAGGACGAGTACGCCGAGATGATCGAGATCGTCCCCTGTTCGAACATCAGCGAGGTCCTCGACGTTGCCCTGATGGGCGAACCGAAGAAGGACTCGCTGGTCGATCGGCTCAAGTCGATCACCGGATCGGCGTTCGACCAGCAGGCCGTCAGCGGTTCGAACCCGAGTCCGCAGTAGATGACGAGCTGGACGGCGTTCGCGGTGATCACGGGCGCCGTCCTCCTCGTGCTTCTCGTTCTCTCACATCTCACGCAGTCGGCGTTCGACGAGATCGATCTCGAGGCCGGCTCAGACGACTCCGCGACCGATTCGACGGACGAGGCTCCAGCGGCGGATACCGCCGACGATGCCGTCGACTCGCGATCAGATCCCAAGTCTGACTCCGAAGCGGTAGTCGACCCCGCCTCGAGTCCGGCGTCGACAGCTCCCGGCGACGGAGCCGCGACTGCCGAGACGGACCGTGATCTCGAGGCGGAGACGGCTGAGCCCGCCCCTCGAGACCGGCGGGACGGCGTCGATCCCGACTCGCTGACGACGGGGATGATGCTCGCGAACGTCGCGGCCTCGCAGGGGCTGTTCGCGCTGGCTCTGCTCGGAGCGATCGTCTACACCGGCGTCCCGGCCGACGCGCTGGGAATCGAGTTTTCCAGGGCGTATCTCGAGACCGGGCTGGTCGTCGGCACCGCGGTCGGGGTCGTCCTCTACGTCGCCAACGAGCTCGGCGCCGCGCTCGCGACGCGGCTGGGGTTCGACCACGACGAGCAGCTCCGGGAGCTGCTGGCGCCGGACTCGGCTCGAGGGTGGGCCGTGCTGCTCGGGGGCGTGCTCCCACTGATCGCCGTCTTCGAGGAGCTCCTGTTCCGGGCGGCGCTGATCGGCGCGCTCTCGGTCGGCTTCGGCATCTCGCCGTGGCTGCTCGCGGTGGCGTCCTCGCTCGCGTTCGCGCTCGGTCACGGGATGCAGGGCGACGTCGGCGTCGTCGTCACCGGGCTGCTCGGGTTCGTGCTGGCGGCGGTCTTTATCGTGACGGAGAGCTTTCTCGTGGTCGTCATCGCCCACTACCTGATCAACGCCTTCGAGTTCGTCGTCCACGAGGGGATCGACCTCGAGTGGGCCCGAACCCTCGAAAGCTAAGGGTCCCCGGCCGCTGGGATCGGGTATGAGCGATACGATCGAACTCTCGGGGTCGATGCGGCGGCTGATCGTCTACGGAATCCTGTTTTACTTCGCGCTGTTCGCGTACGCGACGCTGGCCGAGGATGCGCTAGCGATGGTCGCGACCGAGTTCGCCTTCGGCGTGATCGCGATCGGAATCGGCGCGATCCTCTACCGAGAGGCCGACGAACCGACCTCGGTCGTCACGGGTGCCGCAGTCTGTCTGATCGCAGGCGGGATCCTCCAGTTCGCCCACCTCGCCAGCGGGTTGGTGATCGTCGATCTGGCGAGCACGCTGCTGGTCTACGCCGGAATCGGGCTCTACATCTACGCGGCCTGGAACAGCTAGAAGACGGCACTCCAGCAGATAGTAGCACGAGCTAGTTCGAGGAGATGGTTTGTGAAACCCGCGTTACATGCAGGCGGAGGCGGTATCACTGCGGTAGCGTCACAAGCGCAGCACCCGCGAGCGACCAGCGGGAGCGAGCGGCCTTTTTAGCGTAGATTTTTGCGCCGAGTGGTTCCGAACGCAGTGAGGAATCCCGAGGCGGAAAAAGGTACGTGGTCACTCTCC
>NZ_JARUKV010000019.1 GCF_029688865.1 Natronococcus sp. A-GB7 | reverse complement strand
CTTGATTTCATTGTGTAGTCGATTAGATAGACATACTACATATGAGTATTGTATAGTGGCTACGTCTTTGCAATGCTCGATACTGTCTACTCTCGTGTAAGTAGCTGCTACAGCCGTGCTGACTATGCGCTGTATATTCGGCACGGCCCTCCAGACACATCTGTTAGTAGATAGAAGTGATCGCGTCAGGTTCGCCTACCGACGTATCGAATCGATCCGTTCAGGCCCAGCCTCAAGAACTGGTGAGGAGACGCACTGTGAGGAAGATTTGAACCACGCCCGAGAACCTGCGCGAAGCGCAGAACCTCGGTCTAATTCAAATCTCTGACGTCGTTTTCCGCTCACGGATGTCGAGCACACGCTACGCGGTGCTCGACGGTGTGGTTCGCGGAAAAGCGCCGAGAGGGAGATTTGAACCACGCGAAGACGGTCATCCTCGCTCCGTTCGGATGCTGCGTCTTCCCTCGTTCAAACTCCTCTGTGTTGTTTTCAGCAGCACGGACGACTCGCTACGCTCGTCGTTTGGTACTGCTGAAAGGCGCCGAGAGAAAGATTTGAACCACGCCCGAGAACCTGCGCGAAGCGCAGAACCTCGGTCCAACTCGAATCTCTGACGTCGTTTTTAGCAGCACGGACGACTCGCTACGCTCGTCGTTTTGTGCTGCTGAAAAGCGCCGAGAGGGAGATTTGAACCACGGTCGTTCCGCTCGCTGCGCTCGCTTCATTCCCTGTTTCAAATCTCATGGTTGTTTTACAGCAACGAGTAGTTCGCGCCGCTACGCGTCGCTCACTGCTTTGTTGCTGCAAAAGCGCCGAGAGGGAGATTTGAACTCCCGAGTCCGTGAGGACAGCAGATTTCGAATCTGCCGCCTTGGCCGGGCTAGGCTATCTCGGCTCACCCCTATCTACCGCGGTGATGTTTTTATCCGTTTCGAATCGTCGCGCCGCCTGGGAACCGCTGACGTCCGAACGTGACAGTCGGACGAAAGACGTTTTACGCGAGCCTTCGAGGTCGACGCCATGGACGTTACCCAGGCCAGCCGCGAGTGTTCGACCGTCCTCGAGGAGATCGGCGACGCCGTCGTCTGCGATCGGTCCTTCCTCGAGGAGATCCTCGTCGGCGTCGTCGGGCGGGGCCACGTCCTCCTCGAGGACGTCCCAGGGACGGGCAAGACGCTGACGGCTCGCAGCGTCGCCACCGCGCTCGGGCTCTCGTTCTCCCGGATTCAGTTCACGCCCGATCTGCTGCCGACCGACGTTACGGGTACGCACGTCTTCGACGAACGCGATCGGAGCTTCGAGTTCAACGAGGGGCCGCTGTTCGCCAACATCGTACTCGCCGACGAGATCAACCGCGCACCGCCGAAAACCCAGGCCGCGCTGCTCGAGGCCATGGAGGAGGGCCAGGTCACCGTCGACGGCGAGACGCGCCCGCTGCCGGACCCCTTCTTCGTCATCGCGACCCAGAACCCCGTCGAGCAGGAGGGGACGTTCCCGCTGCCCGAGGCGCAGGTCGATCGCTTCCTGATCAAGACGTCGATGGGCTACCCCGACGCCGAGGGCGAGGTCGAACTGCTGCGACGGCGCGCGAGCCGCGAGGCTGGGAGTCCAACCGTCTCGACGGTCCTCGAGCCCGAAGAGATCGACTCGCTTCGGCAGGTACCCGAGACAGTTCGGGTCGACGAGGACCTGCTCGAGTACGTCGCTACCGTCGCCCGCGAGACCCGCGGCGACGGCCGGGTCGAGGTCGGCGTCTCCCCGCGGGGCACCCAGCGGCTGTTCGAGGCCGCCCGCGCGTACGCGGCGCTGGTCGGTCGGGAGTACGTCACCCCCGACGACATCAAGCGAGTCGCCGAACCGGTGCTCGCCCACCGGCTCGTGTTGACCCCCGACGCGACGGTCAATCGGGTCGAGAAGAGCGCGATCGTCGAGAACGTCCTCGAGAGCGTTCCGGTGCCGACGCTCGAGCGACAATGATCGGCGCTGCACTCTAGCGGTTCGCGATGGTACTCGCGCTGGTCGGTGGTCTCGCCGAGATCGTCTTCAACAGCGGCGGATCCCTCCTCGTGCTGGCACTTCCAGTCGGGATTCTCGGAGTGTCGCTCGAGCTGTACCAGTTTCATCGGCTCGACTCGAGCGGTTGAGAACGCGGTAGTGGTCTGCTTCGAAGAAGACCGTGTATCCGAGTACGCTGCTCAGACTGGCAACACGGAATTTCCACGTCCTCCCCAGCCGATTCGCTCACGGGTCGTTCCTCCCCGTTCGCTCATCCACTGGCAGAGCAAGCTCTGCCAAGCCCTTCGCTCGTGTTACTTGCGAAGACCTCGCACAATGTCGTCGATCGGTTCTCGCTATCGCTCGAACCTGATCGACAGCGTGCGCCACCGCAGCGGAGGCCAGTCGAGCCAGTCGATACATGTGTACCGTTGTGTTGTGCGATAGCTGTTTGAGACAAAACCAACGGCTGAGAACCGGGTTCGAAGGGCTAACTCGAGCTACTACCCGGTGTTTTTCATCCCGGCGGCGATCCCCTTCACCGTCAGCCGAAGGGTTCGCTCCTCGATGTCAGTACGGTGGGTACGATCGAGCAGGTAGACCTGTAGCAGGTTCAGCGGGTCGACGTAGGGGTTCCGTCGCTCGAGGTTTTCGCCGAGCCAGTCACGGGTGTGAAGCTCCTCGCGCTGGCCGATCGTCGTCACCAGCTCGGCCGCACGCTCGTACTCCTCGCTCAGCCGCGGGAAGAACCGATCCCGGAGGTCGGCGTCGGCCATTCCCGCGTAGGTCTCGGCGATCTCGAGTTCGGTTCGGGACAGCGAGAGCGCGGCGTTGTCGAGCGTCGTTCGGAAGAACGGCCACTCCTCGTACATCTCCTGGAGGGTCTCCTCGGAGCCGCCGTCCTCGAGGTAGGCGTCGAGCCCCGTCGCCAGGGCGTACCAGCCCGGCAGGATACACCGCGACTGGGTCCAGGAGAACACCCACGGGATCGCCCGGAGGTCCTCGACGGTGCGCTCGCCGGATCGCGAGGCCGGCCGGGAACCGAGGTCGAGGTCCTCGATGACGGTGATCGGCGTCGCCTGCTCGAAGTACCGGACGAACCCGTCGCTCTCGAGGAGGTCGCGGTACTCCTGGCGGGCGGCGTCGGCCATCGTCTCCATCGCGTCGATCCACTCCTCGTCGACCCTCTCCTCGGGCTGTTGCTCGGCGTAGAGCCGGGACCGGAGCTGGGCGTTCAGCATCTGCTCGATGTTGCGTTCAGCGATGCGGGGGTTGCCGTACTTCTCGGCGATCGCTTCGCCCTGTTCGGTGAACTTCACCTGGCCCGTTACAGTGGAGTTCGGTAGCGCGAGCAGCGCCTCGTTCATCGGACCGCCACCCCGCGAGATCGAGCCCCCGCGGCCGTGGAACAGCCGCATCGTCACGTCGTGATCGTCGCAGATCTCGCCCAGGCGGCGCTGGTTCTTGTACAGCGACCAGTTCGCGGCGAGGAAACCGTTCTCCTTGTTCGAGTCCGAGTAGCCGAGCATGATCTCCTGGGTGTCGCCGCGAGCCTCGAGGGCCTGGACGTAGGCCTCGTTCTCGAACAGCGTCCCCATGATCCGACGGGCACCCGAGAGGGCGTACTCCGTCTCGAGCAGCGGGACGATGTCGAGCCCGCAGTGTTCGGGTAGGGAGACGACGCCGGCCTGATCCGCGAGGAAGAGTACCTCGAGGACGTGGCTGGGCTCCTCGGTCATCGAGATAGCGTAGGTGTCGATCGCGTGGACGCCGTACTCGGTCTGCCAGTCGCCGAGCTCGTCGAACAGCGTCAGCACCCGCTCGGAGTCCTCCGAGAGCCCCTCGGTCTCGGTGAGATCGATCACGGGCTCGTCCTGGAGGACCGCGTCGGTCAGGAGCTCGACCCGTTCGTCCTCGTCGAGTCCGTGGTAGTCGATCCCCTCGCGCTCCAGCGCCGCGGCGATGGCGTCGGTGTGTTTCTGCTGGTGGTCCCGGAGGTCCATGCTGGCGAGCGAGAAACCGAAGGTGGCGACCCGCCGCCGGATCGGGTCGACGTGGGCGTCGACGACGCTCTCGGCGCCGTTGTCACGCAGGCTCTTGGCGACGACCTCGAGATCGTCGAGCAGTTCGTCGACCTCCTCGTAACCGCCCGGGCGGACGTCGCCGATCCGCGCCAGACGCTCGCGCATCAGCTTGAGCTTCTGGCGGTAGGGCTCGCCCGGATACCGGTTTTCCGCGGTGCGGGCGCTACCGGGCAGCAGCTCCCGGTCGTCCTCGAGGCTGGCCTCGAACTCCGGCCCGACGTCGATCCGACTGCCGTCCTGGCTCAGCACGCCCGAGAGGCGCTTGAGCTGGGTGCGGTACTGTTCGAGGACGACCTCCCGTTGGCGCTCGAGGGTGTTGGCGGTTACCTCGGGGGTCACGTAGGGGTTGCCGTCCCGGTCGCTGCCGGCCCACGAGCGGAACTCGAACAGTTTCGGAATGTCGAGGCTGTGGCCGACCGCCTCGTCGATGGCGTCGTCGAGTTCGTCGTACACCTCGCCGACGACGTCGAACAGCGTGTTCTCCAGGTACCACTGGACGTTGCGGGCCTCGTCAGCGACTTCGGGCTGCCGTTTCCGTACCTGAGGGGTCTGCCAGAGGCTCGTCACCTCGGCGTCGACGTCCCGCCAGACCTGATTGCGCTCCTTGTCGGTCAGCAGCCGCTCGTCGAGCGTCTCGAGGTGGGTCGCGATCGTCCGCAGCTTCGATTTGACCGTCTTGCGCCGAGCCTCCGTCGGGTGGGCGGTAAACGTCGGTTCGATCAGCACGTCGTCGAGGACCTGCTGGACCGTCTCGACGTCGGTCTCCGCGAGTTCGGCCGCGGCCGTCTCCAGGCTGTCCTCGAGGGTGTCCTCCTGGGAGCCGGTTCGGATCGAACGCACCCGCTCGCGTTCCTCGGCGAGGTTGATGAGTTCGAAGTACGTGGTGAACGCCCTGGCGACGACCCGCTGCTGGTGGGGCGAGAGGTTGTTGAGCTCAGTTGCCAGGGGGTCCCGTGACTCGAGGTCGCCCGAGCGGTAGTCGATCGCCGTCGTTCGACAGGATTCGACCGTCTCGAACGCCCGTCGCGAGGTCTGATCCTCGAGGACGTCTCCCAGAAGCGCCCCGAGTTCGCGAACGTCCTGGCGTACGGTCCTGTTATGCAGTGTCATTGCAGGGTCGTACGGACCGTAGCATAAAAAGCCCGGTAGCATCCCGAAGCCTTGCCTCACGCATCTTTTTCCCTGATAGTTACGTCGTTCGGTACGAGTTCGACGATCCCGAGGTCCGAACCGATCCGTTTCGAGTGCTGTCGATTCGACGGTATCCGAAACAGACGTTTCGCTAGAACTATCGATTCGATTTCCGATACTACTTCGAATATATATCGAAACATAAACCTAAAACCGTGGCAGCTCGAGACGGGGATCTCGACTCTCGGACCGTACGCTCGTATCTGTGACCCCCTCTCAGCCCCTGATCGAGGGAATGACGATACTCGCACGAGGGATGGCTCGCCCGACAGTGATGGTCTACCGACTTTAATATCGAAATCTCTTACTAGCTATCTTAGATATATGTCAGCCACATCGCACAATTAATTACACACATACGCACGTAATAACAGAATTTTCAAACACCAATAATTACATCGTAGACAGGTCGTGGATCGGACGGGACGGCGTCGGGAGCGACGACTCCGATCGGAAGGGGAGGAGTCGGAGTTCGACCGGGTCCGACCGACCGGAGAGGCGACCCGCTCACGTCGCGTCGCGAAGGGTCTCGTTCAGTTCCGGCACGACCTCGTGGAGGTCGCCGATCACGGCCCAGTCGGCCTTCTGGACGATCGCCGCCTCGGAATCCGTGTTGATCGCGAGCAGCGTATCCGCACCCTTGCAGCCGACCATGTGCTGGACCGCACCGCTGATCCCGCAGGCGATGTAGACGTCCGGGCTGATCTTCGCACCGGTCTGTCCGACCTGGTCGTCGTGGGGGCGCCACCCCTCGTTGACCGCGGCGCGGGAGGCACCCACGGTTCCGCCCAGCAGCTCCGCCAGCTCCTCGAGTTGGTCGTAGTCCTCGGCGCTGCCGACGCCTCGGCCACCGCCGACGACGACCCGGGCCTCGCCCAGCGGGATCCCCTCCTCGTCACCCGACTCGACGCGATCGACCTGTACCGTGAACAGGTCGTCCTCGAGGTCGGGCTCGACCGTCGAGACCGACGGCTCCGTCGGCGACGCGGCGGGTTCGATCGGAAACTCGTGTTCGGCCGCTGTCAGGAGCTTGTGCTCGCCCGTGAGACGGGCGTGCTCGATCAGGCTCCCGCCCCAGCGGTTCCGCCGGAGCTCGTAGGCACCGTCGTCGGCAACGTCGACCGCGAGACAGTTCGTCGCCAACGGCGCGTCGAGGGACGCACCGACGCGAGCCAACACCTCGCGGCTGCGGTCGGTTCCTGGGGCCGTGATCGTCTCCGCCTCGCGCCTGGAGGCGAGCTGGACAACGCTTTCGGCCCAGGCGTCGGGCGCGTAGCGCTCGAGGCGGTCGTGAGCGACGCAGTGGACCGTCTCGACGCCGTACTCGCCGAGTTCGTCGCCAAGCGCGTCGGCCTCGTCGCCGAAGGCGACGGCCTCGAGCGGCTGTCCCTCTGCGGTCGACAGCTTGCGGGCCATCGCGAGCCCCTCGAGCGAGAGTTCCTCGGGCGTGCCGCCGTCGTGCTCGACGAGCGCGAGAATCATACGACTTCCACCTCCTCGGCGAGGATCTCGACGATTCTGGGCACTGCCTCCGGCCCTTCGCCCAGGATCTCCGCGGGTGAGTCGTCGGTCTCGGGCGCCTCGAGACGAACCTTCTCGAGTCCGTCCGAACCGGATTCGGTCCGGGGCTCCACGCTCTCGATCTCCTGGCGGCGGGCCTGCATCTTGGCCCGCATCGAGGCGTAGCGGGGCTCGTTGAGCCCCTCCTTGACCGTCACGACGGCCGGAAGGTCGAGTTCGTACACCTCCTCGCCGCCCGACACCTCGCGTTTCGCGATCGCGGTCCCGTCCTCGATCTCGAGGTCCTTGATCCCGGTGACGCAGGGGTACCCCAGTTCGTTCGCGACACGGACGCCGACCTGGTAGTTGGCCGCGTCGGCCGACTCGTTGCCGAACAACAGCAGGTCGAACCCCTCGTCGTCGCCGAGCCGACCGATTCCGTCGGCGATCGCGTCCGCGGTCGCCCGCGGCGACCACTCCTCGCCGTCGGTCTCGAGCAGGGTGGCCTCGTCGGCCTGCATGGCCAGTCCGGTCCGGAGCTGTTCGTCCGCTTCGGACGGACCGAGGGTAAGGACGTGGGCCGACCCGCCGTGGGTCTCGACCTGTGCGACCGCCTCCTCGATCGCACACTCCTCGTGGGGGCTCATCGTAAAGCCCAGTCCGCTCGTGTCGATTCGCTGCTCGTCCTCGGTGAGGACGATCTTGGCGCCCGTGTTCGGGACGCGTTTGATACAGGCGAGTACCTTCATGGTTAGCTCCGGATGCGGTCGTTCTCGGGGTCGAACAGCGGTTCGCTGCCGGCGACCTCGACTTCGACGGGGTACTGCTGGCCCATGTACTCGACCGCGAGCTCGCGGCCCTCCTCGGCGTACGCCGGCGGGAGGTACGCCATCAGGAGGTGTTTGCCGACGGTCGGGCCCGTCCCCGCGCTGGTGACGTAGGATTCCCGACCCTCCTCGTCGACGATCACCTCGCCGTCGTCGTCGAGGATCGGCTCGCCGCCGAGCATGAATCGGTGCTCGCCGCCCTCGGGCGCGTGGTCGGCCACGGAGAGGGTACACAGCGTCGCCGCGTCCTCGGTCTCGAGGGCCTCCGCGTAGGCCTCCTTCCCGACGAAGTCGGCGTCCTTGACGCCGTGGAACGTCAGGCCTGCCTCCGAGGGGTCGTACTCGAGTTCGAGCTCGTGGCCGTAGAGGCGGTACCCTTTCTCCATGCGACCGGTAGTGCCGTAGACGCCCATCCCCACTGGACGGATGTCGTGGTCCTCGCCGGCCTCCTCGATCAGCTCCCAGAGCCGTCGGCCCTGGCCCATCGGCGCGTAGAGCTCCCAGCCGCGCTCGCCGACGTAGGAGAGCCGCATCGCCCAGGCGTCGACCTCGCCGACGGTGATCTCCTGGGCGGTGTAGGGCGGAAACGCCTCGTGGGAGACGTCCTCCTCGGCGACCGACTCGAGGACCTCGCGGGCCGATGGTCCCCAGACACCGAGCGTACACAGCGACTCGGAGTTGTCGATCATCGTGACGTCGGCGTCCTCGGGGACGTGGCTCCCGAACCAGGCCCGGTCGGAGCCCGCGGCGGCCCCACCCGTGATCAGCCGGAAGTGGTCGGGGCCGAGCCGAGCGATCGTCAGGTCCGAGACGAAGCCGCCGTTTTCAGCCAGAACGGGCGTGTACACTGTTTTCCCGACGTCGACGTCGATCCGCCCGGCGGCCATCCCCTCGAGGAACTCGCAGGCGTCCCCGCCTACGAAATCGAAGATGCCGAAGCCCATGTCGCCGACCATCGCGACCTCGTCGCGCATGTGGAGGTGTTCGGCCAGGATAGTCGGGGACCACCACCGGGAGTCCCACTCGCTGGGTCGTCGCAGCCCCTCGAGTTCCTCGTCGTAGCGCTCGAGGAGATCCTCGTTGGACTCGTACCACTGGGGCCGTTCCCAGCCCGCGGCCTGGAAAAAGCGCGCGTCGAGTTCCTCCTGGCGGTCGTAGAACGGGCTCGTCCGCAGCGGCCGGGAGCTCTGCCACTGCTCGTGGGGGTGGACGATGCCGTAGATCTTCTGGAACCCCTCGTGGGCGCGGTTCTTGACGAACTGTCTGGAGTTGCCGTACTCGTAGAAGCGGTTGATATCCGAGCCGTGGAGGTCGATGTCGGACCAGCCGCGGGTCATCCACTGGGCGACGGCCTCGCCGACGGCGGGAGCCTCCTTGATCCAGACTGCGGCACAGGACCACAGCCCGTCGACGTCCTGCAGCGGGCCCAGCAGGGGCGCCCCGTCGGGGGTGACCGACAGCAGGCCGTCGATCTCGTGGCGGACGCCGGCCTCGGGATCGTCGAGCAGCTCGGGCACCATCTCGAGGGCGTCGTGCATCGACTGCTCGAACGCGTCGTCGGTCAGCGGCGGCTGGGTCGGCGACAGCGGCGCCTCGTCGATCGAGGGGATCTCGTCGACATCCCAGAGGATCGGGCGGTGCTGGTAGGAGCCGACCTCGAGGTCGTTGCCGTGCTGGCGCTCGTACATCTGGGTGTCCATGTCCCGGACGACGGGGAAGGAGATCTCGCCCTCGTAGTCCTCGAAGAAGGAGATCGGACCGACGCTGACCATCTGGTGGACCGCCGGGGTCAGCGGGATCTCGGCGCCGGCCATCGCGGCGATCTTCGGGCTCCAGAGCCCGCAGGCGATCGCGACCTCGTCGGCCTCGACGGTCCCGCGGTCGGTCTCGACCGCGCTGATCGCGCCGTCGTCGACGTGAAGGTCGAGCACCGTCGTGTTCGGCGAGACCGTCAGGCCGCCGTCGGTGTACTCGTCGGCGCGCGCCCGCATCACCTCCCCGGCCCGCAGCGGGTCGCAGGTCCCCGCGCTCGGGCTGTAGAAGCCACCCTTGATGATGTCCGTGTTCACGTAGGGAACCATCTCCTCGATCTCGTCGACCGAGAGCAGCCGCCCGGGTTCGCCCCAGGCCTTCGCCGACTGGACTCGTCGCTCGAGTTCGGCCATGCGCTCTTCGGTCCTGGCCACCTCGATCCCCCCGCTGTTGGTGAAGGTGTCCATCTCGTCGTACTGCTCGATGCTCCGGCGGGTGAGGTGGGTTATCTCCTTGGAGTGTTCGACCGGCATCAGGAAGTTCGACGCGTGACCGGTCGAGCCGCCGGGGTCCGGCAGCGGTCCCTTATCCAGCAGCAGGATGTCTTCCCGACCCTGATCCGCGAGGTGGTAGGCGAGACTGTTGCCGACGATCCCCGCGCCGATGACGACGGTACCCGCACTCGAGGGGAACGCGTCGCTCATCCGAGATCGCCCCGCTCGAGATCCGTCCGTGCTCCGTGTGAGTGCCGACTGCCCGAACCGTGTCTGTTGGTAACTCTCATACTACGTTCCAGTTTCGTAGCAACGGCATCCAGGATATTAAATTTCCGCAGTAGACGGTGAGCACGCCTGAATCGGGACGAACTGGTTCGGGCGAGACCCCCCTGATAAAGTAATACCCGCGGCCGATCCGAGACGTCGACCGAACGCGATTCGAGTCGCAACCTCGTCGTATTTGGAACACGACACATGAGCTAACACTTATCACGGATTCTGGAAAACGTATTCTAGATGACGGATTCGAACCAGGACGGGGGGATCCCGACCGACTACGAAATCGCACAGGACGCCGAGAAGCGCCCAATTACCGACGTCGTCGGGCCGTTCGGGCTCGCGGACGACGACCTCGAGCCGATCGGCGACTACAAGGCGAAAGTCTCGCTCGAGGCGATCGAGCGGCTCCGGGCTGAGGAGTCCGACGACGGGAAGCTGATCCTCGTCACCGGAATGACGCCGACGCCGCTGGGCGAGGGGAAGACGGTAACGACGGTCGGGCTCGGCCAGGCGTTCAACCGGATCGGTCGGGAGGCGCTGATCGCGATCCGGGAGCCGTCGCTGGGGCCGGTCTTCGGCGTGAAGGGTGGCGCCGCGGGCGGGGGGTACTCCCAGGTTCTTCCGATGGAGGACATCAACCTCCACTTCACGGGCGATCTGCACGCGCTCACGTCGGCGCACAACCTGATCTCGACGATGCTCGACAACCACATCAAGCAGGGCAACGAGCTCGATATCGCGGTCAACTGGGTCAACTGGCCGCGCGCGATCGACATGAACGATCGGGTCCTTCGGGAGACCGTGATCGGCCTGGGCGGTGAGGTTACCGGGGTCCCCCGCGAGGACGGGTTCATCCTCACGGCGGCCTCCGAGATGATGGCCGTGCTCTGTCTCGCAGACGGTATCGAGGATCTCAAGGCTCGAATCGGCCGGATCATCGTCGCCTACGACGAGGCGGGTGAGCCGATCACGGTCGACGACATCGGCGCGACCGATTCCGCCGCCATCCTGCTGAAGGACGCGCTCAAGCCGAACGTCGTCCAGACCATCGAAGGGACGCCCGCGTTCGTTCACGGCGGTCCGTTCGCGAACATCGCCCACGGCACCAACTCCCTGATCGCCGACGAGGTCGCCTCCTACCTCTCGGAGTACCTCGTCACCGAGGCCGGCTTCGGCTCCGATCTGGGCGCCGAGAAGTTCATGAACATCGTCTGTCGGTTCGGCGAGATGGAGCCCGACGCCGTCACGCTCGTGGCGTCGGTCCGGGCGCTGAAGTACCACGGCCAGAACATGTGGCCGCCGAACCTCGACGAGTTGGAAGACGAGAACGTCGAGGCCGTCGAGCGTGGGCTCGAGAACCTCGACAAACACGTCGCGAACCTCCGGAAGTTCGGCGTCCCCGTCGTCGTCGCGCTCAACCGATTCCCCGACGACGCCGACGCGGAGGTCGAGGCGGTCCTCGACCACTGCCGAGAGGACCTCGAGGTGCGGGCGGCGGAGTCGACGGTGTTCAGCGACGGCGGCGAGGGCGGCGTCGACCTCGCCGAGAACCTCGTCGACGCGGCCGAAACCGAGTCGTCGTTCGAGCCGCTGTACGACCTCGACGCGTCGATCGAGGAGAAGATCGAGACCGTCGCGACCGAGATCTACGGCGCCGACGGCGTCGAGTACCACAGCGACGCCGAGAGCGACATCGAACGGCTCACCGAGCACGGGTTCGACGACGTTCCGATCTGTATCTCGAAGACGTTCCACTCGCTGAGCGACGACGCCAGCCGCAAGGGCGTTCCCGAGGACTGGACCCTCGAGGTCAACAAGATCTACCCCTCCGCGGGCGCGGGCTTTCTCGTCGTGTTGACCGCGGACGTGCTCACCCTGCCCGGCCTCCCCGAGGAGCCGGCGGCCGCGAACATGGAGCTGCATCCCGGCGGGAGCATCGACGGCCTCTTCTGACCCACTTACGTCCCCGTTTCGGACCGATGGCCGAGCAGCCACAGCGCGCGGTAGCAGTCCCAGAGCTCGCAGTCACAGCGGTCGGCGATCGTCCGACAGCGCTCGAGGTAGCGCTCGTAATCCCCACTATCGGGCGACTCGGGGTACGGTTCCTCGAGCTCCCCCTGCTCGCGCAACACGTCCCACTCGCGGGCGCTCATCGCCAGATACCGGTCGGGCTCGAGGAACTGCAGGAACGCCGTTCCGATCGGGACGTCGACGCCTTCGAGTTCCGTCAGCGACTCGAGTTTCGCGCGCGCCGTCTCGGCCTCGAGGGCGCCCTCGATCGCGGTCTCGAGGTCCTCGTACTCGTTGTCGTCGAAGCGCTCCTCGGCGGCCCGCCGCTTCGCGTCGGGGTACCGACCGAGGAAGCGCCGGAAGTACCACTGGACGATCCACTCGACGTCGCGCCAGCCGTAGGAGCCCTCGGCGAGGGTCGCGGGCAACAGCTCGCGGTGTTCGTCCTCGACGGCCGCGAGCGGCTGTTCGTCGGGGTACTCGTCAGCGAGGGCTGTGACCGTCTCCGGAGAGAGAGCCATCGTCGGTCCGGTTGTTCGGCCGACAGTGTGAACGTTTCCCTCGCGGTGCTCGCAGCGAGAGGGAGAAACTTTCATACCTCGTCGAGGGAAACGGTACACTAGATCATGAGTAGCTTCCACACAGTCGCGAGTGGCTCCCGCACAGGTGATTCCGATGGCGACTGAGGAATCCGAGCCCGTCAAGACGATCTGTCCGTACTGCGGCGTCGGTTGCGGTATCCAGGTCAACCAGGGCGAGGAGCCCGGCGACGTACAGTTCATGCCCTGGGGCGACGCCCCGGTCAACGAGGGACGGATCTGCATCAAGGGTGGCGCGGCGACGGAGGTCGTCGACCACGAAGACCGACTCACCGAGCCGCTGATCAAGGAGGACGGCGAGTTCCGCGAGGCTACGTGGGAGGAGGCCTACGACCGCATCGTCGACGAGCTCGAGCGGATCAGCGAGGAGTACGAGCCCGACGCGATGGGCTTTTTCGGCTCCTCGAAGACGATGAACGAGGAGAACTACCTCCTCCAGAAACTCGCCCGACGGTACGGCACCAACAACGTCGACAACTGCACGCGGATGTGTCACGCCTCGACGGTGTGGGCGCTGCGGACGAGTCTCGGTGCCGGCGCGATGACGAACAGTATGGCCGACCTGGAGGAGTCGGCCGACATCTTCTGGATCCAGGGGGCAAACCCCGGCGAGCAACACCCCATCGCCAACAGCCAGTACTTCCGCCAGGCCGTCCTCGAGGGCGCGACGGTGATCCAGGTCGACCCCCACGCCAACAAGACGACGAAGTCGTTCCAGATCGACGACACCGATCGCCACCAGCATCTCCAGCTCGAGCCGGGAACCGACATCCCGCTGCTGAACATCGTCATCAAGACGATCCTCGAGAACCACGAGGAAGACCCCGAGGCGGGCTGGATCGACGAGGAGTTCATCGAGGAGCGAACGGAGGGGTTCGACCACCTCAAAGAGACCCTCGAGGAGTTCGACAAGGAGGAGGCCGCCGAGCAGTGTGGCGTCCCGCTCGAGGATATCGAGCTGGCCGCCGAGAAGTACGCGATGGCGAACAACGCGGCCATCTTCACCGGGATGGGGATGAGCCAGCACACCTGCGGGGTCGACAACGTCCAGAACGAGATCAACCTCGCGCTGATCACGGGCAACCTCGGCAAGCCGGGAACGGGCGTCAACCCGCTTCGCGGCCAGAACAACGTCCAGGGGACCTGCGACGTCGGCGCGATGCCGAACGTCCTGCCGGGCTACCAGCTGGTCGACGACGACGAGGCCCGCCAGTCCGTCGAGGAGGAGTGGGGGTTCGAGGTGCCCGACGAGCCCGGACTGACGAACGTCGAGCTCTCCCACGAGTTCGGCAACTCGGTGAAGGGGCTGTACGTGATGGGCGAGAACCCAGTCGTGAGCGAACCCGACGCCAACCGGGTCATCGAACGCATCCAGGATCTGGAGTTCATGGTCGCACAGGACATCTTCATGACCGAGACGGCTCAGTACGCCGACGTCGTCCTCCCGGCGACGACCTGGGCCGAGCGCGGCGGCACCGTCACCAACACCGACCGCCGGGTCCAGCGGATGCGTGGCGTCGATAAGGTTCACGAGAACACGAAACACGACCTCGAGATCCTCATGGAGGTCGGCAGCCGGCTGTTCAGCGAGGACGAGTTCCGCTTCGAGGACGAGGAGGCCGTCTTCGAGGAGCTCCGGCAGGTCTGTCCGAGCTACTACGGGATGACCTACGACATCCTCGGCGAGGAGGGGGTGCAGTGGCCCTGTTACGAGCTCGGCGACGAGGGCGACCGGTTCCTCTACGAGGACAGCTTCGACACCGACAACGGCCTTGGGCGGATCGAGGGCGTCACCCACCAGCCGCCCAAGGAGACCCCCGACGAGGAGTACCCGCTGATCCTGACGACCGCCCGGCTCGAGGAACACTACAACACAGGGACGATGAGCCGTCGGTCGCCGACGCTGAACCGCCAGACGCCCGAGAACTTCGTCGACGTCCACCCCAACGACGCCGAGCGCTACGGGATCGAGGACGGCCAGCAGGTCCGTCTCAAATCCCGCCGGGGTGAGATCACCGTCGAGGCCCAGGTCACGGAGGCAATCAAAGAGGGCTCGGTGTGGACGACGCCGCACTTCGCGGCTGCCTCGGCGAACAAGCTCACCAACGACGTCTTGGACGAGCGTGCGAAGATCCCCGAGTACAAGGCCGCCGCAGCCGAGATCGAGGTCGGTATCGAGCCGGCCGACTCGGAGGCCCCGGCCGACGACTGACGACTGCCGACCGCCCGTTCGGCTGTTTTTTCGGCCCGTCGCCCGACGGACTGACGAGTCCGCACGTTTCAGCCGCCCTCGTCCTCGGTATCCCCGGCGAGTTTCGCCCGCGCGGCGCCGACGATCGACTGCCGACCGCGTTCGTGCCGGCGGAACGCCGCGACGAGCCCGACGAGCGAGACCAGAACGAGCAGGGCGAACGGGGCGCCGGTCAGCACGGCCGTCGCCTGCAACACCTCGGCGCTGTCGGTGACGAGGACAGAGACGGCGACGAGTCCCTGGATGATTCCCCAGAAGACGATCGCCCCGGTCGTCGGAGCGAACTCCCGTTTCGTCGCCAGCACCGCGACGGCGAGCGTCGAGGTGTCCGCGGAGCTGGTCATGAAGACGACGATCAGCGCCAGGAAGCCAAACACGAGGAGCTGACCGATCGGGAGGCTCTCGAGGACCGGGAAGCCGGCGACGGCCTCGGAACCCCCCGCGGCGCCGATCGCGCCGAGGACGTCCACAGTGCCCGTCTGCTGGAGGTGCAGCGAGGTCGACCCCAAGAGGAGAAACCAGGCCATCGTCGCCAGGGAGGGCGCGATCACGCCCGTCAGGACGACCGTTCGGATCCGTCGCCCGCGGGAGAGCGCGGCCAGAAAGAGGCCCGCGAACGGCGCCCAGGAGAACCACCACGCCCAGTTCCAGATCGTCCAGTCGGCCACCCACGCGCTGGCGATCGGGCCGTTCCCCAGGTAGACGCTCATCGGGATCGCGTGGACCGCGGAGCTCCCGATCGCCCGCGAGGAGTACTCGAGGACGGCCGTTCGCGGGGCGACGGCGACGAACAGCACCGCGAACAGCCCGAACAGGACGAGGGTGACGGCGGCGATCCGCCTGATTCCACGGTGGACGCCGCTCTGTGCCGAGACGACGAAGACGAACGTCAGGCCGGCGACGAACAGTACCGAGCCGACGGTGTCGGACGCGACGCCCCACTGGAATTCGATCCCCGCGAGGAACTGGTCCCCGACGAGCGCGATCGAGGTGGCGATCCCCCCGATCGTCGCGAACACCGCGAGCAGGTCGACGAGCCGACACCAGATCGAATCGAGGTTCGCGACGCCGAGAAACGGCGCCAGGATCGTCGAGACGCGCAGCGGCGCCCCCCGCTGGTAGACGTAGTAGGCGATCGGGACGCCGACGGCGACGTAGGCGCTCCAGGCGGAGATCCCCCAGTGAAACAGCGTATAGGTGAGTGCGGCCCCGGCCGCGGCCTCCGATCGCGGCTCGACGCCGAAGTAGGGCGGCGGCGTCTCGTAGTGAAACAGCGCCTCGGCCGGGGCCCAGAAGACGATCCCGGCGGCGATCCCGGCCGTGAAGAACATCGCGAAGTAGACGGGGTAGGTGTAGGCCGGCTCGGCGTCCGGGCCGCCGAGTTTCACCGTCCCCCAGGGCCCTACCAGCAGGTACAGCGAGACCAGTACCGCGATCGCCATGACGGCGGCGAACAGCCAGCCCCCGTACGTCGTGACCGCCCGCTGTGCGGCGTCGACGGCACGGATCGTTTCGGCTGGCACCAGCAACTGCCCAAAAAAGAAGAGAACGAACGCGACGACCGGGATCCCAAACGCAATTGGATCCTGCCGCGAGAGGAACTTCCCGAGGGTGTCGGTCAACCCGAGCCGCCGCACCAGGAGCAGAGATTCCGGATCGAACGGGTCGGCGTCCTCGTCGGATTCGGCCGGCAACACGGCGAGATAGCCGAGTCCGGAGCCGAAGAACACGAGCGAGAGGACGAGCCACGTTGGCCCGGAGACCGGTTCCACGACGAGTTCGGGAAAGAAGAAGCCCGCCGTGACAACGGCCCCCGAAAGGAGACAGAGCGGTCCCAGCAGCGTCCGGAGCATCCGTTCGATCGGCCCGACCCCCTGAAGGCCCATGCCAACGTATCGCACGCACTCCTCGTTAGTCCTTCCGCTCTGCGGTCCCGACGGAGCGTTCGAACATCACCGTCGACGGTCGGAGACACCCTCAGCCCCCGCCGTCGGTGTCTTCGAACAGCGAGTCGGCCGACGATCGCCCGAGGACGGAGCGACCGAGGAGTCGGCCGCCGATCTCCATCGGGCTGATCACCTCGTCCGCGCCGACCGCCTCGAGTTTGTCGACGTGCTCCCGGTCGTTCGCGGCGGCGACGATGCGGACCGCCTGGTTCGCCTCACGGGCTGCGAGGACCGTCAGGACGTCTGTGGCGTCGTCCTGGGTCGCGACGACCACGCCGGCGGCGTCGTCGATCCTGGCCTCCTCGAGCGTGTCGGCGAGGGTCGGATCGCCGGCGACGACGGTGACGTTCCGGGCGTCGACCTCGTCGGTCTCGTCGGTATCGGGCGCGACGACCACGACGTCGACCTCGATACCGAGTTCGTCGAGCAGCGGTTCCGTGATATCGTCGTAGCCGAGAACCAGCACGTGATCCTCGAGCAGCGTGAGTTCCGTAGGGGTCATGGTTCCGAACGCGGCGGCCATTCGCTTCTCGATCGCCGGGACGATCAGCGCCCCGATCGCCACGGTGAACGCGCCGGTTCCGAAGACGATAACCGAAAGCGAGAACCACTTCGCTCCGGTCGTCAGCGGCGTAATGTCGCCGTAGCCGACGGTCGCGATGGTGACGATGACGTAGTAGACGGAGTCGCTCCAGGTTTCGAGGCCGCCGAACTGGTCCCGGAGCGCGTACGAGCCGGCGGTTCCGTACAGCCCGACGCCGACGATCGAGGACAACGAGGCGATCTGCAGCGAGGTGAGTTCGAGCGGCCGGTCGAACGCCGCCCGGTTGACGAGCAAGAGCGGGAGCGCCAGGAGAATCACGAGCAGGAGCGGGACGTCCGTGGCCTGAAGCGTCGTCAGGGGCAATACCGCAGCCAGCGGGAGGACCGCGAGCGCGAGATACCACGCGATTCGACGCCGACGCTGGAGGCCGAACACCAGGATTCCGAGTACGAACGCGAGCAGAACGCCGGTGAACTGCAGGAAGACGGGATCGCCGGGAATCGCCGCCGCCAGCGGCCCGTCGAAGGCCGGCTCCGGCTGGCTGAGGTTCGACAGCCCGGTGATAAACGAGAGCACTGCGGCGAGCCCGGTCAGCCACACCGCCGCTTTTGCGCCCGAGAACTCCCCCCAGTAGACGAGCCGCACCCTCTCGGAGCGATAGAACAACCGCTCGAGTGCGGGTTCCGACGGATCCGGGGTATCAGCCCCCATTCTCTAGGTGTAACGGGAGCAAGCTATTTGACGTCTTCCCCGCCGTCGGTCGGCATCGAGAGACAGTACTGATGTGGGCGAACGATCGACGGGATCGTGATGCATGGTAACAAAAGCAAGGACTATATGAGTGACTCTCGATGTTTCAGACGAGCACGAGGACGAATACTCATGTACGACAACGTTCTGATCGCGACGGACGGCAGCGACGAGGCCGAGGGTTGCGTCGAACACGGACTCGATATCGCGGAGCGAGTGGGTGCGAAGGTACACGTGCTGTACGTGGTCGAGACCAAAGCGAGCTACATCCTGACGGTCGGCATCTCCGACGACGAACTCCGGTCTTACCGGAAGTACGGCGAGGAGGTCGTCGGCGAGGTGATCGAGCGCGTCTCCGAGCGCGATCTCAGCGGCGAGGGCGTGATCAGAACCGGTCGGCCGGCCGAGGAGATCGTCGAGTACGCCGAGGAGAACGACGTCGATCTCGTTTTGATGGGGAAACAGGGCCACGGGGCGATCGACAGACACCTCGGAAGCACCTCCGAGAAGGTCATCCGAATGGCCGACACGCCGGTAACGGTCGTTGCAGGCACACAGTGGACGACCTAGCCCCGGCACGGGCGTGCGGGCCTCCGACTCTCTCCGGAGCCGACCCGGCTCCCATCGACATCGAGACGTCTCGCCGAGTTTCCGTCCTCGAACCGCCAGCTTTGAGCCGTTCGCGATCGAACCGACGTTTCGAACGCATGCGCTGGACCCCGCGGACGTACCTGCGGCTGTTCCTGCTCGGCGGCGGCCTCCTCCTGTTCGGAAGCGGGCTCCTCGCCGGCGACCCCCTCGAGATGCTTCTCGGTGCCGCCGGCGTGGCCCTGGGCGGGATCGGTCTCGTCACCGAGTGGCGAGACGCCTCGGACTGACGATACCGATAAGTCACGTCCGGACAGTGGCCTCGGTATGTCCAGATTCGTCGCGATCGCTGCAACGATTCTCGCAGTGGTACTGGCAGCCGCGAGCCTCATGTTGTTGCTGGCGGGTCGACACTTCATCGCCGGGACGCTGCTAACGTTCGTGGCGTTCTCGATCTACCTTCGCGAGATCAACCTCGAGTGAACTCCCCCCCGGGTAGCACGCCTTTCGGACCCCCGAACTCGACCCAAACTATTTGCGCGAGTCCGCCGAAAAACCCCAGTAAGAGGATGTTAGACAGGATACTGATCGCGACGGATGGGAGCGAGAAAGCCGCGGCGGCGATCGATCACGGACTGGATCTCGCGGAAACGTTCGGGGCCGAGGTCCACGTAATCTACGTCGTCGAGACGAAGGCGTCGTACATCCTCAGTATCGGCGCGAGCGAGGAGGGACTCGAGGAGTACCGACAGTACGGCGAGGGGATCGTCGGCGAGGTCGTCGACCGAGCCGAGGAGCGAGGGCTCGACGGCGTCGGCGTGGTCGAATCCGGTAAGGTCGCACAGCAGATCCTCGAGTACGTCGAGACGGCGGAGATCGACACCGTCGTTATGGCGGAACGCGGCCGAGGAACGCTCGAGAAGTACCTCGGCTCCAACGTCGAGAAGGTCGTTCAGCTGTGTCCGCAGCCGGTCACCGTCATCCGTTCCTGAGCGGATCTCCATCCCGTAGGTGAGTGCCGGTGCAACCCGATCACCTTGGTTGCACCGGAAAACCGTTACGCGGTCCGTCTCAGTCGTCGCCGACGTCGACGACAGTGCCCTCCCTGGTTCTGACGTGCGTGACGAGGTCGCCGGTCTGACTCGTGACGACGATCTCGTCTTCGTCCTCGAGGTCCTCGATCAGCTCGGCGAACTCGTCCGACTGGAGCGTTTTGTACTCCCGTCTGAGCCCCACGAGGACGGCGTACATCATAAACAGGAGGATGAAGGTGAACGGAAGGCCGCTCGCGATGGCGGCCGCCTGTAACGCCTCGACGGCGGCGTCACCGCCGGCGATCAGTAGGGTGGCGGCGACCAGCCCCTCCGAGGCGGCCCAGAAGACCCGCCCGGCCGGCGGCGTCTCGTGTTTCCCGCCAGTACTCAGGTGCTCGAGGACGAGCGAGCCCGAGTCCGTGGAGGTCACGAAGAACGTCGTAACGAGGACGATCGCCAGCAACGAGAGGATCACCGTCCCTGGCATCAGTTCGAACATCGCGAACATCGCGACCTCCTCGCCGACCTCGAAGACCGGGCCGCTGATCGCGCCCTCGGTCGCCTCGCTCAGCTCGAAGTTGAGCGCGCTTCCGCCCATAGCCGAGAACCAGGCAAACGAGAAGATGACGGGGATCAGGAGCACGCCGCCGACGAACTCCCTAATCGAACGCCCCTTCGAGATTCGTGCGATGAACATCCCGACGAACGGCGACCAGGAGATCCACCATGCCCAGTAGAACACCGTCCAGTCGACGAGGAAGTTCCCCTCTCCCTCGCCGCCCGGCCCGTAGAACTCCGAGCCCTGGAAGTAGTGATTGTCGAAGGTGTTTCCGAAGAACGACAGCTCGAAGAAGTTTCCGAGGTAGCCGCCGATCGCCTGCGGGAACGCCCCGAGGATGAACAGCGTCGGTCCGAGGACGAACACCGACGCCAGCAGGGTTATCATCAGCGCCAGGTTCAGATTGCTGAGTCGCCGGATCCCCTTGTCGAGACCGAGGTAGACCGAGATGATCGCCAGCCCGGTGACGACTCCGATGATGGCGATGACGACCCAGATCGAGTCGGGGACGGCCGGGAACGCGCCGACCTCGTCGCCGACGAACGTTAGTCCCGCGTTGATCTGTAACGCGCCCAATCCAAGCGAGGTGACGAGGCCGAACAGTGTCGCGAAGATCGTGAAGACGTCGATGACGTGTCCTGGCCAGCCGTAGATCCGGTCACCGAGTACGGGGTAGAACACCGACCGGAAGGTCAGCGGGAGCCCGCGGTTGAACGAGAAGAAGGCGAGTCCGAGCGCGACCAGCGCGTAGATCGCCCACGGATGGAACCCCCAGTGGAACAGCGACACCGCGAGTGCTACCTCGCCGGCGCCCTCGGTCCCCGCCTCCGCGCCGAGATGCGGGTCGAAGAGGTGAAAGACCGGTTCGGCGACGCCGAAGAACATGAGGCCGATCCCCATCCCCGCGCTGAACAGCATCGCGATCCAGGAGATGTCGCTGAACTCCTTCTCGCCGTCGACGCCACCCAGCCGGATCGAACCGTACTTGCTGATGGCGAGATAGATCATGAAGATGATAAACGAGTTCGCCGCCAGGATGAACAGCCAGTCGAAGTAGTCCGAGACCGCAACCCTCGTGTCCTGATATACGGCCCCGGCCTGGTCCGGGAACACGAGCGAGAGGATAATAAAGAGGGCGATCAACCCACCCGCGGTGAGAAAGACGGGCGGGTTGATGTCGAACCCGTACCCCTGCCAGTTCCTGTCACCCGGTTCTCGGTCCGTCTCCGCGTGGAAGAGATTTTCCTGTATTCCGCGCTTATCTTCGTCTGCCATGGTTTCCCTCCGTGTGCGTGCCGCCGTAGTTGTGCTGCCTGAAGCGCCTGAAGCCGTGCGCCGATCCCGTTCGAAGCGGTAGTTCGTGACACTCCACTCGAGCCGATCGATCCGACTTACCAGCCCCGACTGCGTGGTCCGCCCGTTCGCCGTTGCCGTGCGAACGCATCTCGAATGTCATCACCTACCAATCCCATTATACCGATTCCCTGCTGTCAGGTATATAGCTTTGGTAACTATCCGTGTAGTTGCCAAAGCACCACACTGTCGGATAGTCCTTTCGACCCATGCCAGTCCCGATCGCTGGACTGGTCGTCAGAGCCGCGTGAATATGAACCCGAATCGGGACGGGGTAGCGAGAAACGAAACGAGAAACGTCACCACGGCGAGTCCGAACGAGACGGCGGCGAGTCCGGCGAGAAGCGGTGCTAATCCGGTCCAGATGGGGATCGAGAGCACGATCGCCGTCATCGAACAGACGACGATCAGGAGAAACCCCATCGAGATCCGTAGCCCCATCTGACGGGGATTGAACCCACACCGGGGACAGCCTTCCTCGTCCCCCTCGAGTTCGCACCCGCATCGGTTACAGTGCGGAACGCCGCCCGTGAGCGGAGCCATGGCGTACCACTCTCACCGAAGCGACAAAAAGACGCGGCTCCGCGGTCGTCCGTCGCTCGAGCCCTGGACCGGGGCCGGGACCGCTCCTCGAGAACGATCCACAACAGTCCAGAACGCTGTAACGTAGAGTTTCCAGAGGCCGGTTTCCAGCCTCAACTCCCACATTTATGTGCTCCCGAAGACACACATATGGTAATGTCTGACAAGGAAGCAGGACGGAGCGAGAGCCACCCGAACTACCCGACGGTCGACCAGTCCGATCGAACCCTCCCGCGGAACCTTCGCCAGTCCGGTGATCCCGGGATCGAGATGCTCGTCTCCACGCGGGTTCGGAAGTCGCCGTTCTTCCACAAGTCCTTCGTGGAGAACGGCGCCTGGCGTGCGACGGTGTACAACCGGATCTACCACCCGCGCGGGATGCTGACGCCCGAAGAAGGGGGGATGATGGAAGAGTACGACGCGCTCGTCAACCACGTAACCCTGTGGGACGTCGCGGTCGAGCGCCAGATTCGCGTCAAGGGACCCGACGCGGAGGCGCTTACGAACTACGTCATCACGCGGGACGCGACCGAGATCGAGCCGATGCACGGGAAGTACGTCATCCTCTGTAACGAGGACGGCGGCATCCTGAACGACCCCGTCCTGTTGCGCCCGGCCGAGGACGAGTTCTGGTTCTCGATCTCCGACTCGACGCTGATGCAGTGGCTCCAGGGAGTCAACGTCGGGAAGAACTTCGACGTCGAGATCGACGAGATCGACGTCGCTCCGATGCAGATCCAGGGACCCCGATCGGTCGACGTGATGGTCGACGTCGTCGGCGAGGAGGTCAAGGAGATTCCCTACTACGGGCTGATGGAGGCCGAGATCAACGGCTGTTCGGTGCTGGTGAGCCAGACCGGCTTCTCCGGCGAGAAGGGGTTCGAGATCTACGTTCGCGACGCGACGAAACACGCCGAAGCCGTCTGGGACCCCGTTCACGAGGCCGTCGTCGACCACGGCGGGATGCAGGTCGCCCCGGCCCACCACCGTCGCATCGCCGCCGGCATCCTCTCGTGGGGCCAGGATATGGACCACGAGACGTCGCCGTTCCAGGTCAATCTCGCCTACCAGGTTCCCGACGACAAAGACGCCGACTACGTCGGCAAGGAGGAGCTCGAGCGCCAGCAGGAGCTGATCGAGGACGGCGAGTACCCGTTCGTCCACAAGATGGTCGGACTGAAGCTGGCCGGCGAGCCGATCCGGGACTACGCGCCCGACTTCTGGCTCATCTCCGATCCCGACACTGGCGAGGAGTGTGGCTACGTCACCTCGCCGTGGTACAACCCCGAACTCGAGACGAACCTCGCGCTCGGGTTCGTCCCCGCCGAGAAGCTCGACGGCGACGTCTCCGAGGTGTACGACGGCGACATCGAGACGGAGTTCCAGGTTCACCTGCCCGACGAGTACGCCGAGGAGCCCGGTGAGCCGGTGTACGCCAAGGTCTCTGAGGTTCCGTTCAAGCCCTCGGTCAACCCGAGTGCGCGCGAACAGGCGAAGCTGAGCGCTCGCGAGGAGGCTTCCGAATAGTGTCCGGAGAGATTCAGTCCGTCCCGACCGCCGAGGGGATGGTCGAACTCCTCGAGGAGCCACGCTTCGAGCTGATGCCGTTCGAGAGCATCGACGAACAGCTCGGCCACCTCCCCGAGGGGTCGGAGATCGCGATCACCACCTCCCCGACGCTCGGGCTCGAGGCGACGATCGAGTGGAGCGAGCGGGCCAGCGAGCGCGGCTACGAGATCGTCCCCCACGTCGCCGCCCGCTACGTCGAGGACCGGGATCACCTCGAGGAGATCGCCCGGCGTCTCACCGAGGCCGGGGTAACGGATATCTTCGTCCCGGGCGGGGACCGCGAGGAGCCGGCCGGCGAGTTCGAGTCGGCCCTGGAGCTGCTGGTTGCCCTCGAGGAGCTACCGTACTCGTTCGCCGAGGTCGGGATCACGGGATATCCGGAGGGTCATGCCTTCCTCGACGACGAGACGCTGGCCGAGTCGATGGCCGAGAAGGAGCCCTACGCCACCTACATCGTGACCCAGCTGTGTTACGATCCCGACGCCGTTCTCGAGTGGATCGAGGAGATTCGCGCCCGCGGCGTCGAACTCCCCGTCGAGATCGGCATCCCGGGCGTGATGAAGTACCAGCGACTGCTCGGGATTTCGAAGAAGGTCGGCGTCGGCGACTCCGTCCGGTTTCTCAAGAAGACGAGCGGAATCGTCGGCTTCGTCCGCCAGCTCGTCGGCTCCAGGGGGACGTACTCGCCCGACACCCTGCTCGAGGGACTCGCGCCGTACGCGACCGACCCCCGATACGACATCCGGGGTGTCCACATCTACGCGTTCAACCAGGCGTCCGATCTCGAGTCCTGGCGAGCCGAGACCCTCGGGAAGCACCGCTGACGCTCATCCGTTCCGTTTTCGCTCCTGCTCGGGGTGTTCGGAAACGAACACGCTGGTGTGATCCGGGATGTCCTCGGTCACCCAGGAGTTGGCGCCGATGCTGACGTGATCGCCGACGGTGATCGCGCCCAGCACCTTCGTTCCGGCGCCGATCACCACGTTGTCGCCGATGTCGGGGTGGCGCTTGTACCCCTTCTTGAGGGCCTTCTCGTCGTCCTCTTCCTCCTCGAAGTGGAGCGCCCCCAGGGTGACGTCCTGGTAGAGCCTGACCCAGTCGCCGATCGTCGCCGTCTCGCCGATGACGACGCCGGTGCCGTGGTCGATGAAGAAGTGGTCGCCAATCTGTGCCCCAGGGTGGATGTCGATCCCCGTCACGGTCTTGGCGTACTCCGTGAGCTCCCTCGCGTACTCGGGAACGCCGGCCTCGTAGAGGCAGTGAGCGACCCGCTGGACCATGATCGCCTGCAAACCGGGGTAGGACCGAACGATCTCGACGACCGACCGCGCGGCCGGGTCGCCCTTGTAGGCGGCCTCGACGTCTTGCTCGAGGGTTCGGCGAAGCTCCGGAAGGCGGTCGAGGACGTCGGTCGTCGTCCCCGCCGGATCCGACCCCGAGTAGGCTCGGATCCCCGCCTCGTAGTGTGAACCCAGCTCCGTGAGTGTGTTCCGAACCGCGACCTCGTCCTCGAGCAGCTTCCGGGCGTTCCAGCAGCCCGGAAACAGGAGCCGCCTGAGCAGGTTCAGCTCCGGCCGTCTGCGGTCCTGCGGGAACGGCGCCGCCGACTCCGGACCCGTGGCGGCGTCGGTGTCGTACGTCTCGAGGAGACGCGCGGCCGCATCACCTGTGTACTCGTATGCCATGGTCGGATACTCGAACGGGAGGACCAAAGGTTTTCCAGCCGCTCGAGTCTCGCGGGGCCGGCGAACCCTACAAGTCGCCGGTCGACGAACGTCGACTGTGTCGACAGAGCTGCTTCGCGGGGAACCGGTCGCGGAACCGATCCTCGGGCGCGTCGCCGAGCGGGTCCGAACCCTTCGCGAGGAGGGGACGACGCCGACGCTCGCGACGGTCCTGATGAGCGACGATCCGGCCGACGAACGGTTCGTCGAGCTGAAACACGAGACCTGCGACGACGTCGGAATCGCTACCCGGGACGTCCGGCTCGAGCCCGGCGCACCCGCCGAACGGCTCTACCGGGAGGTCGAACGACTGTCCGACGATCCCGTGGTCGACGCCGTTTTTGTCCAGGTTCCGCTGCCCGACGGTGTTTCGCTAACGGGAGTCAGACGGCGACTCGAGCCGACGAAAGACGTCGACTGCCTCCACCTCGAGAACGTGGGGCGGCTCGTCGCCGGCGAGCCGCGGTTCGTTCCGGCGACGACGGCCGCGGTGTGCCGGCTGCTCTCGGCGTACGACGTCCCGGTCGCGGGAGCCGACGTCGTCGTCGTCGGTCGCTCCGGCGTGATCGGCACGCCGCTGGCGAACCGACTGCTGTGGGACCGGTCGGTCGGTAACGCGACCGTCACGGTTTGTCACTCGAGGACGACGGATCTCGCCGCCCACACGCGCCGAGCCGACATCGTCGTCACCGCGGCCGGCACTCCAGGGGTGGTCGACGGTTCGATGCTCTCGAGCGGTGCCGTCGTCGTCGACGTCAGTGCGACTCGAAAACCGGAGGGGGTCGTCGGCGACGTGGCCTTCGAGAGCGCGGCCGAAAGAGCGAGCGCGATCACGCCCGTTCCCGGCGGCGTCGGTCCGGTGACCCTCGCGGCGCTCGTCGAAAACGTCGTTCGGACCGCGACGCGGCGGGACGGGGACCGCGAGGGTTAGCGGCTCGTCTTCTCGCGCTCTCGCTCCGCTCCGATCCGGCCGCGCGGACGGAACAACTGCTCGAGGGTCCCGATCAGGCTATCGGGAGTTTCAAACGCCGTGGGCGTCCCCGGAAGGTAGTAGTCAACATCGTACTGGTCGTCCGAGTCGATACGGGTGCTCTTCATACTCGAACGTCGAGGCTCGATCGGATTAAAAATTTTGTATCGCACATAATTCGAGGTTATCGACCTGCTATCTTTCCATTGTCTCGAGTTATTTGGAGATAATGGGCCCAGATGTTGGAACGGGTGAATAGTATAAAATCGGCGGTCGAGAACGATCCGATCCCGGTCTATCGCGGTCGTACTGCGCGGCGGTTCGGTGTCGACATCGAGCGACGCGGACTCCGTTCCTCGCGTTTACCGGATCCCGGTCGTGCAGGCGAATCCGGGCGGTTCGGAGGCAGCCAACAGGTATTTGTACGGTCGAGTGTTGCTCCCAGGAAAACGGTGCTCGACGTGTTCCCGACAGTTCATCGGTCCGATCGGCGGCTGCTCGCCGTCTCGTTCGCCCTCTTCGCCGGTGCCGGCGCCGCGACCGCCGCGGGCGTGGGTCCCGCGATGACCGCCGGCGCGACCGCGCTGGCGGTCGGCGGCGTCTACTGCGCCGCACTGTACGCCAACCGGGTCTCGCGCCCGACGCTGGCCCGGCTCTCGCTCGGGCTCTGGATCGCCTTCCTCGGCGTCGCGGGACTACATCTCGTCGGCCTCGAGACGATCGCGGGAGCCGCACCCGGGCCGACGGCGGCGGGCGTTCACTCGCTGTCGGCACTGACCTGGGCCGCGTTGCTGTTACCCTGCTCGACGACGGTCTTCCTCGGCTTCCGGGAGTACGCGAGTTCGGGCGCCGACGTCGCCGACGAGCAGGCCCTCGAGGGCGACACGTCGGACTACTCCACCCGGTAGCTGACGGCGATCCCTTCGCCGAGCGGGAGGACGACGGTCTCGAAGGACGAGTCGCCGGTTACGCGCTCGAGGTAGGCCGCGATACCGCGGGTGTGTTCGTTGGCCGAGTCGGGGATCGTCCACTCCCCCTCTCGCTCGGCCTCCCGCTCGACGACCTCGAGCAGCGTCTCGAACTCGATCGGTCCCGCGGTGATCGCGTTGTCCGCGACGACGACGCCGCCGACGGGGATCTTCGGTCGAATCGCCTCGAACGCGTCGACGTAGCGGTGTTTCTGGTGGTCGATCAGCGCGACGTCGAACGGCCCCGCGTACTCCTCGATCGTCTCGAGGGCGTCGCCGAGTTCGTAGCACGCGCGGTGGTCGTACCCACCCGCAGCCATGTACTTCCGGGCCAGCTCGAGTTCGTCCTCGTCGACCTCGGTGAGGACGATCTCACCCGTTTCTGGGAGCGCGTCCGCGAACCAGTACGCCGAGTAGCCGTATCCCGAGCCGAACTCGAAGACCCGCTCGGCGCCGACGACGCGGGCGAGAAATCGCAGGAAACCGCCCACCTCAGGTCCGACGTGGGGAAAGCCGGCCGAGTCGGCGTACTCGTCCATCTCGCGTAAAGTCTCGTCGGGCTCCGGGCCGACCGCGCGAACGAACCGCTCCATCTCCTCGCTGAGGACGTCGACCATATCTCCCCTTACGGGAGGCCGTACCAAAGCGTTCTGGAACCCCTCGAGCCGCCCGACTACTCCTCGGCGCCAGCCAGTCGCGCCAGCGCTCCGGCGAGAACCTCGGTCGCCGTCGCACAGTCCGCCCAGTCGGTCCACTCGAGGGGCGTGTGCGAGAGCCCGTCCTCGGAGGGGGCGAACAGCATCCCCGCGTCGGTCACCCGCGAGACCCGCATTGCGTCGTGGGCCGCCCCCGAGTGCATCGCGAGGGTGTCGATTCCCGCCTCGGTGCCGGCCCGCTCGAGGGCGTCCCGACACCGCCGATCCATCGGCGCCGGCTGGACGTCGATCTCGCGCTCGAAGCTCGTCTCGACGCCACGGTCGGCCTCGAGTCGCTCGAGGGTCGTCGTCGCCGTCTCGAGGATCGACCCCATCGTGTCGTACTTGACGTCCCGCACGTCGACGCCGAGCTCGACCGCGCCGGGGACGACGTTCGTCGCGTTCGGGCGAACGGTTCCCTTGCCGACGGTCGCGACGGCCGTCCCGTCACCGGCCGCGGCATGCTCGCGGCCCGCCGACTCGAGTTCGAGCACGAACTCGCTGGCCGCCGCGAGGGCGTCCGTCCGCTCGTCCATCCCCGTCGCTCCGGCGTGGTTCGCCTCGCCCTCGATCTCGACCGTCGCGTGGGCGATCCCGGTGATCGTCGTCACGATTCCGACCGGGACCCCGTGCTCCTCGAGGCGGGTGTCCTGCTCGACGTGGAGTTCGAGGAAGCTATCCCACGCACTCGCGTCGAGAACCCCCTCGCCGCGGTAGCCGATCGACTCGAGGGCGTCCGCGACGGCGACCCCCTCGTCGTCGGTCGCGGCGAGCGCGTCGTCGACGCTCCGGCGACCCGTGGCGACCGACGAGCCGAACATCCCACCGCCGAAGCGGGTGCCCTCCTCCTCGGTGAACGAGACGACCGCGATCGGGCGCTCGAGACTGCGCTCGAGATCGGTCTCCTGTAGCGTCCGGACGGCCTCGAGGGCGCCGTAGACCCCCAGCGGCCCGTCGAAGATCCCGCCCTCGGGGACCGAGTCGAGATGGCTGCCCGCCGCGATGGGCGCGGCCTCGGGATCGGCGCCCTCGGGGAGCCAGGTCGCCGCGATGTTGCCGACGGCGTCGACCGTGACCTCGAGACCTGCGTCCTTACAGCGGTCGACGAACCGATCCCGCGCCTCCCGGTTGGCTTCGGTTCCCGCGAGGACGGTCCGGCCCCGTCCCCTCTCGGCGTCGGTCGCGCCGAACGCGGCGTTCTCCTCGATGTCCTCTCGCAGTCGTCGCCGATTGACGTCCATGCGTCGCCGTTCCTCCCGGCGGTACGATACCGTTTCGCTCTTCGCGGGCGGCACATTTTTTGCCGCTCGGGACCGTCGGTTCGACCGATATGAGCGACGACCACCCGATCGCCGACGCCGTCGACAACCTCGTGTACGAACCGGTACAGGTCCACGACCGCGGGATCGACCTGACGGTGAGCGCGATCTACCAGGTTGCCGCCCCCGGAAGCCTCGACTTCGGCGGCGACGAGCTGGCCGACGCCGACCTCGAGCCCGTCGAAACTGCCCGGCGAGACCCCGACGACGAGTACGGCTGGTGGTCCCTCGAGGGCGGCCGGTACGTCCTCCAGCACAACGAGTTCCTCACCGATCTCGAGGAGCCGCTGCTCCTCCAGCCGAACAACGAACTGCTCGCCCGCGGGGGCTCACACCCGACCGTCCAGGTCAGTTCTCACCTCCCGCTGCTCCCGCTTTCAGTTCCCGACGGGGGGCTCGAGATCAAGGAGAACGCTCGCGTGTCGACGCTCGCGCCCGTCGGCACCTCGCTCGAGGGGAGCGGTCTCGAGGAGCCGTAGGCATACGGGCGTCGTCTCGCGGTTCGTTTCTGCCAGCCCGAAGATACTTTGTTGAGCCCGGAGCGTGTCGGGTATGAATCGCCGAACGGTTCTCGCCTCCCTCGGCTCCGTCTCCGTCGGTGCTACCGCGGGCTGTGTTGCCGCCTTCCGCGACCGGGGGGAAGACGTCCATCTGGGCCGGATCGTTCTCACGAACGAGACTCGACGAGAGCGGACCGCCGGTATCGACGTCCACCGAGGCGACGAGCGTGTCTTCTCGACGACCGAGACGGTGGCGGCCTACGAGGACGAGGAGGGGGTCGTCCCGGGGACGGACGTCGACTGCGGCTGGCCGGCCGAACCGGGGCGGTACCGCGTCGACGTTCGGTTCGACGGCCACGAGGCGGCGTCGATCCGGGTGTTCGAGACGGACGCGGCCAGGGACGCCGACGACGACGGCGAACGGTCGGGCGACCGCGAGGACGATCGAGCGGTCGACTGTTACGCCGCGGTCGCCGACCTGTTGTCGAACGACGAGACGAGGACGTGGTTCGCGCGCTGTCGGTCGACGACCTCCGATCTCGACGCGGACGTCTGTCACCTCGAGGAACTCGACCCCGAAGATCAGTGAGGTCCTCTCCTGGGGTGGTGCGCACCGGCGAACGGGAACGTAGTGACCCGTGAGCAAACCGACCGGCCGCGAGCGAGGACGCTCGACGATGTCGCGCGAGGTCTTCGCGAGTAGTACGGGACCGACGGTCCCGCGTATCGTACGAACGGTGCACGGTTCGAAGCGAACGGAGTGAGCACGGGTACTCGAGCGGGAGCGGAATCCGACGTCCTCAGTCGTCCGCAGTCGGGATTCCGTAGGAGTCCCGGTCGTAGTCGTCGACCTCCGGTTCGGGGGGTATGCAGGCGTACTCGTTTCCGCCGATCCGTATCGAGTTCGACTCGAGGGAGTCTCGAGCGCGCCGAGACTGCTGAATCCCCCGGACGAAGCGCCAAAGCGGACGGATCTGGAAGAGCGCGAAGCCGGCGAGGATCAGCGCGAAGCCGAACGCCATCGTGGTCGTGATCGGCTCACCCAGCAGGGCCGCGCCGAAGACGGCCGCGACGATCGGCGTCGCGTAGCTGACCAGGCCCGAGTTGGTCGCGCCGATCCGGTCGAGCAGCGTGAAGTACAGCAGGAACCCGCCGACGGTGGAGACGAGTCCGAGGTACGCGACCGAGGCGAGCGCCGGGCCGGTCCACTCGAGGTCGAGCGCGGACTCCGCGGGATGGACGAGACTCGTTGCGTGAAGCGTTACCGCCCCAACCAGCATCGCCCAGGCCTGCAGCGAGACGAGCGGGAGCGTCCGCGTGAACCGCTGGGCGAGGACGGAGCCGAGCGCGAACGAGAGAGCCGCACCGAGCAAGAGCGCGACCCCGACCAGCCGGCCGCCGAAGGAACCCCCGGCGGCGGCGATAGTAATGACGCCAGTCAGGCCGACGAGCAGGCCGAGAACGTCGGTCGCTCGGATGCGCTGGTTCGGGAGCAACTTGAGCGCAAACGCCGGTGTGACGATCGGCGCGACGCTCAGCACGATCGCTGCGACGGCACTCGTCACGTAGCTCTGGCCGAGAAACAGCAACGCGAAGTGGACGCCGACGAGAAGCACGCCCGTCGTCAGGACCAGCCAGACGTCGTCGCGGCTTCCCGGTCGCCACCGGGCGCCGCTCGCGACGACGAGCGCGAAGAAAACCACCGCGGCGGCGTCGAAACGAAACGCCGCGAACAGCAGCGGCGGCAACGAGTCCAGTCCGATTTCGATCGCGGTAAATCCAGATCCCCACACGACAGCCAGCAGTCCGAATAGGAGTACATCTCTTGTGTTCGTCATTTGCACCTTGCGCCCACCCGCAGGAAAGGCGACGTACTGGATACGTGATACTAAAATAAAGGACTTTTGAGAACCGTGATATCACGTCCCATCGGAGCGCACGCGGGTGACGCTTCCGCCTCCCGACCGTCGTCCGATGTCTCGTGGCTCGAACCCGTTCCTCGAGCCGCTACTCCGCGGTGTCCGCCTCGCGCTCGCGGAGCTTGAACTTCTGGACCTTCCCGGTCGTCGTCCGGGGAAGTTCCTCGACGAACTCGACTTCGCGAGGGTGTTTGTACTCCGCGAGATTCGTTAGACAGTACTCCCTGATCCCGTCGGGTTCGACGTCGGCGTCGGGAACGGGGACGACGTACGCCTTCACGGTCTCGCCGCGGCGCTCGTCCGGAATCCCGACGACTGCGGCGTCGGCGACCGCCCCGTGCTCGAACAGCAACTCCTCGACCTCCCGCGGGTAGACGTTGTAGCCGCCCGTGACGATCATGTGTTTCTCGCGGTCGACGACGTAGAAGAAGCCGTCCTCGTCGCGGTAACCGAGATCGCCCGTGTGGAACCACCGCTTGCCGTCGCTTTCGGTGAACGCCTTCTCGTCGGCCTCGGGGAGGCCGTAGTAGCCCTTCATCACGTTCGGCCCGGAGACGACGATCTCCCCGGCGATCTCGTCGACGTCCGTGTCCGCTTCGTCGACGGGGCCCTCGGCGATCGGCGCGAGTTCCTCGAAGTTCTCGTCGACGACTCGAGCCTCCACCCCGGGAACGGTCCGCCCGATACTGCCGACGCGTCGCCCGTCGACGGGGCTGTTGAAGTGGGTGATCGGGCTGGTCTCGGTCAGTCCGTACCCCTCGTACAGCCGGACGTCGTACAGCTCCTCGAACCGTCGGAGGACCTCGACGGGGATCCCCGAGCCGCCGACTCCACAGAGCCGCAGCGAGGAGAGATCGAACGACTCGGCGTCGGGCTGATTGATGACGTCGTTGTACATCGCCGGCACGCCGTGCATCAGCGTCAGCTCCTGGTCCTCGACGATCGAGACGGCCTCCTGGGCGTCCCACTCCGGCACCGCGTAGTAGGTACCGCCTCCGAACAGCGTCGCGTTCATCACGACGGTCATCCCGTAGATATGGAACAGCGGGAGGACGCCGAGCTGTTTGTCGTCCGGGCGGATCCCCTCCGGAATGAGTTCGTTGGCCATCCGGGCGTTGGACTCGAGGTTGCGGTGGGTGAGCTGGACGCCCTTGGGACGGCCCGTCGTCCCGCTGGTGTAGGGTTGGACCGCGACGTCGTCGTCGCCGCGCTCGACGACGTCCGGCGTGCCGGGCTCGAGGAACTCCTCGAAGGGCGTCGCGCCGTCTGTCTCGCCGCCGACTGCGACGACGTGTTCGACCTCGGTCTCGTCGCGTACCTCCTCGACGAACGGAACGAGATCGGCCAGCGTAACGACGACCGTCGCTTCGCTGTCGGCGAGCAGGTGACCGATCTCGCGGGCCTTGTACTGCGGATTCATCGGGACGACGACCCCGCCCGCCCGCAGCGTGCCGTGGAAGGCGACGACGAACGGCGGCACGTTCGGCAGATAGATCGCGACCCGGTCGTCCTCGCCGATCTCGCGCTCCTCGAGCGCGGCCGCGAAGGCGCCGGTCTGTCCCCAGAACTCCTCGTAGCTCGTCTCGCTCCCGCGGAACCCGATCGCAGCGTTCTCGCCGTGCTGGCGGACGGTCTTCGCGACGTGGTTGACAAGGTTTGCCATGTTCCACGACAACGTCTTCGCGTGCGATAAAAAGCGTTTACACTGTTCGAGAGAATCGGTCTGTCGGCTACCGACCGTAACACACACTGACGAAGGAGTCGGTACCACCGGCCGTCAGCCCGGGCTATTTATCCCCACCACGCTAACCTTCGGCCCGATGTACCAGAACGTCCTCGTGCCGACGGACGGGAGCGACGGGACCCGACGAGCGATCACCCACGCGCTGACGATCGCGGACCGCTTCGACGCGACGGTCCACGCGCTGTCCGTCGTTCCAGAGGGACCGCTCGGCACCCTCGAGGATCGGGCGGACGTGACGGCGGGCGCGCGACGAGCGGTCGAACGGGTCGAGACCGAAGCCGTCCGCGACGGGATCGCGGTCACGACCGCGGTCGAAAGCGGCGTTCCACACGAGGAGATCCTCGACTACATCGAGGAGGCGGGGATCGACATGGTCGTCATGGGAACGCAGGGGCGGACGGGACTCGACCGCGTGCTGGTCGGGAGCGTCGCCGAACGGGTCGTCCGGCTGTCGGACGTTCCGGTCGTCAGTGTCCGGCTCACCGACGAGATCGAGATCGAAGAGCCCGGGGCGGCCGAGCGCATCGCCCGCACGAAGGCGACCGACGAGGGGTACACCGAACTCTCGCTTCGGGAGCAACCCTACCGGACCAGCGGAACCTGGACGGTCACGCTCGAGACCGACCGCGGGCTCGTCGCGGTCGACGTCGACGCGGTTACGGGAACGGCTCGCATAACGGAGTAACAGACACCCACCTCTCGTTCTCGAGTCCCTACTCCGAGAACGGGCCGAACGACGGTTCGTAGTTCGTTCCGACCAGCAGCGCGAACGCCGCGGTGGCGATCGTTCCGAGCGCCAGCCCGGGGATCGCGATCGCGCCGATAACGGCTGCGAGCGCGAAACTCGTCGCGGCGGCGTTGACGGCGGCGTAGACGCCGATCGCCGAGGACAGCAGCAGGCTCGCGCTCGTCACGGCGAGGACGGTCTCGCGGCGTTCGAGCCGGCCGCCGATGTCGGTGTTAGTGTCGCCCTCGCCGTCGGCGCCGGGCAACTCGAGGTACGGGCGGAACAGCTCGAGCGTCTCGGTCGGGCGCACGATCCCGCGGGACTTGTTGTACTCGATGATCCCCTCCGAGTCGAGTTTCGGGAGGTGAGACTGGTACAACGGGATGTAGACGCGCTGGCGCTCCGTCGAGCTCAGTTCCGCGACGGTCGTGTCGTTTTCCAGGGCGGCGACGTACTCGGCGACGTCGCGCATCTTGACCGGTTCGTCGTGCTCGAGGAGATAACGGATCGCGTCACGACGGCGGTTCGTCTGGAGAATGTGGAAGACGTCGTCGTCGTCGAGCGACGCCATCTCCCCGACCGAGTCTTGCCCGTCGTCGGCAGAACGCGGTAGGTGGTCTGTTTGGAGGGACATTGTCTGCACTCAAACGCAGCAATCAACGACACATAATCTTTTTCTTCCTTCGCCTAGGCTGAAATACTGTTTATTTCTTACTAAATGTTGTCTGAAGTTCCGTCGATCCCCAAAAATAGTCATCGCCAACCGATCCGGGAACCCGTCGTACCGGGGGCGAGTACGGTCGATGCGGCCCCGCACCCGACGAACATGTTCGGAACTATCCGTTTGGTCTCTCGGCCCGTCGTCTCGGTTATGACAACGGAGACGACCGCTGCAGTCGATCAGCAGGTGCAAACGACGACCGTCGACGTTCGCTGTACGGGCCACGTCCGGGACGCCGTCGGTGATCACGACCTCGAGTTCACCTTCGAGGGGACGAGCCTGCGGGAGTTCCTCGAGGCCTTCTTCGAGGAGTACGACGTCGAGGAGATGCTCATCGCCGAGACCGAGGCCGATGCGACGGCCCGCGGCTGGGCGCCGGTTCCCGACGAGCTCCCCGGAACGTGGCGCAAAAACCCCGAGGGCGACCAGACCCGCCCCTACGCTCGCGTCTGTATCAACGGGCGGTTCAACGAACACTTCGAGGGGTTCGAGACCGAACTCGAGGCGGGTGACCGGGTAGCGCTGATCTACCCGTTCATGTTCTGTTGCTGAGTCGCACCGTCGTCCATACGGTTTACTGTACGTCATTTCCAGCGCAACCGCGACCCGGGCGGCGGTTGCGCCGGTAAATCGGTACAGCAATCCGCATCAGCGCTCGCGCGCTCGAGGCGTTCCCTCGGTCTCCTCGTAGACGCGGGGCTCCGCTTCGTCCTCCGGGTCTCGATCGTCACCCTCGGACTCTCGCGACGAGTAGCGCTCGATTTCGTCGGCCGGACAGACCCACACCTCGACGGCATACCAGCCGAACAGCCGCGAGGCGTGCTCGTGGGCCGCCTCGCCGTCGCCTGCGATCACGCTACCTGCGTAGGTCAACTGATCGGACATCTCGTCGCGAACGAACACCTCCCAGCGGGGGCTCGCCCTCGCGAACTCCCCATCAATCCTCGAGCGTCCCGTCTTCTCGACCATACGGGAGTCGAGTCGACGCCTGCCCGAAGACGGTTGTGGCGAACATCTTCCCGCCCGTTCCCGGACCTCGAGAACGCGAGGGACGGTTTTGCTACCGCCGCGATCAGTTTCGAACCGATGTACCACGTCGATACGTCCGAGCGACCGGTCGTGCTCATCTGGGAGGTCACCCAGGCCTGCCACCTCTCCTGTGACCACTGCCGGGCCGACGCCCAGCCCGACCGACACCCCGACGAGCTCACGACCGACGAGGGAAAGCGCCTGCTCGAGGACGCGGCCGCGTTCGGGGAGGGGCAGCTCGTGGTCCTCTCGGGCGGAGATCCGCTCGTCCGGGACGATGTCGCGGAGCTGGTCGCCTACGGCGACGAGCTGGGACTGCGGATGACGATGACGCCGAGCGGAACTCGCTCGCTGTCGACCGAGCGGATCGAGGCGCTCGCCGACGCGGGGCTCGAGCGGATCGCCGTCAGCCTCGACGGAGCGTCCGCCGAGGGCCACGACGCCTTCCGCGGGGAGACGGGGAGTTTCGCCGAGACGATCCGAGCCGTCGAGGACGCTCGAGACGCCGGGATCCCGGTCCAGGTCAACACGACCGTCTGCCGTGAGACCGTCGGCGAACTCCCCGCGATCCGCTCTCTGGTGAGCGAGCTCGGCGCCGTCCTGTGGAGCGTGTTCTTCCTGGTTCCGATCGGTCGCGGGCGAGTCCTCGATCCGATCGACCCCGCCGAGGCCGACGCCGTGATGCGGTGGCTCGCGGCCGTCGCCGAGGAGGAGCCGTTCGGGCTCAAGACCACCGAGGCACCTCACTACCGTCGCGTGCTCGCCCAGCGCAGCGCGGACGATGCGTCGGAGGCGGGCGGGGGCAAGGGCGGTCGAACCGGGGTCATCGCGGGCGACGGCTTCGCGTTCGTCAGCCACACGGGCGAGGTCTACCCCTCGGGCTTTCTCCCCCAGTCGGCCGGCTCCGTCCGTGAACAGCCCGTTCACGAGCTCTACCGCGAGGCACCCCTGTTCCGCGAGCTCCGGAATCGGGACACCCTCGAGGGGAAGTGTGGCGCCTGTCCCTACCGGGCGATCTGTGGCGGCAGTCGCTCGCGGGCGTACGCCCACACCGGAGACCCGCTCGCGAGCGACCCGCTCTGTCCGTACGTCCCGCCGGGGTACGACGGCCCCCTCCCGTGGGATTCCTCGAGCCCTACTGCGTGAGGTGAAAGGTATGTCCCTCCGCGGTCCCTGGAAGGAGATATGGACAACCGAACCGACGTCCTCGTCGTCGGCGGCGGCGCCACCGGCACCGGAATCGCCAGGGACCTCGCGCTTCGGGGCGTCGACGTGACCCTCGCCGAGCGCGGCGGACTCTCGGCGGGCACCTCCGGGCGCTCCCACGGCCTGCTCCACAGCGGCGCCCGATACGCCGAGGCCGACGAGCCCGAGGCTCGGGCCTGTCTCGAGGAAAGTCGCACGCTCACCGAGATCGCAGGCGCCTGCGTCAGGGAGACGGACGGGCTGTTCGTCCAGCTGAGCGAGGACGACCCCGCCTACTTCGAGGCCAAACGCGAGGCCTGCGCCGAGGTCGGGATCGAGACCGAGGTCGTCGACGGCGAGACGGCCCGCGCCGAGATCCCGGATCTCAGCGACGATATCGAGCGGGCGATGCGAGTCCCCGACGGTGTCGTCTTCCCCTCGCGGCTGGTCGCGGCGAACGCGGCCGACGCCCGCGAACACGGCGCGGAGATCCTGACCCACGCCCCGGTGACGGACATGCGCCGCGAGGACGGCCGCATTACCGAGATCGAGCTCGGCGGCGAGGTCGACGGGACGATCGAACCGACGTACGTCGTCAACGCTGCGGGACCCTACGCGTCGTCGATCGCCGACCTGGTCGACGCGACCGTCGAGCTCCGCCCGACGCGGGGTGTGATGGTCTCGGTCGACTACGATCGGCTCGGGCCGGTGCTCAACCGCTGTCGGGATCCCGACGACGGCGACATCGTCGTCCCCCACGACGACGAGGTCGTCCTCGGAACGACCAGCGTCCCCGTCGACGACCCCGAGGAGTACGAGCGAGCCGACTGGGAGGTCGAGCGCTCCGTCGAGGAGTGTGCGAAGATGCTGCCCGCGGTCGCCGACGCCGCCCACCTGCGGACGTGGTGGGGAGTCCGTCCGCTCTACGAACCCGAGGAGGCGGCCCTCGACGCGCGGGGCATCTCGAGGGGCTTTCACCTGCTCGACCACGCCGACGAGGACGTCGCCAACTTCGCGACGATCGTCGGCGGGAAGCTGACGACCTACCGGAAGATGGCCGAGGCGACGGCCGATCTGGTCTGTGCGGACCTCGGCGTCGACGCCGACTGTGAGACCGCGACCCGACGGCTCACCGGCGCGGACGATCCCGAGCGCCTCGACGCGCTCGTCGACGAGTTCGACGGGCAGGGGCCGACCGACGAGGACGTCGTCGGCACCTAGCTCACGCTGCCGTCGGGATCGACGTCCTCGTGGGCGCCCGTCTCGAGGACGTCCCGGAGCCGGGCCGCGAACTCGTGGACGTCGACGAACCCGGTGTACAGCGGGGCCGGACAGACACGGACCACGTTCGGCGGGCGGAAGTCGACGACGACGCCGCGCTCGCGCAGCGCTTCGCTGACCCGTTCGGCTTCGGGGTGTTCGATCGCCACGTGACCGCCCCGGGCGTCTGGTGCCCGCGGTGTCCCGACCGTACAGCCGTACGCCTCGAGGGTCTCGTCGACGAGTCGGATGAGCGTTGCCGTCAGCGCGAGGGACTTCTCCCGGATCCGATCGATGCCGGCCTCGCGGACGAGTTCGAGGGAGCCGGCCAGCGGCGCTGCAGAGAGCACCGGAACCGTCCCGATCTGCCACGCGCCGGCGGAGTCGGCCGGGGTGAACCGCTCGCGGAGCTCGAACTGCGTCTCCTTCTCGTGGCCCCACCAGCCCGCGAGCGCCGGCCTCTCGCCGAAGTGTCGCTCGCTGACGTAGAGCCCGGCGATCGCCCCCGGGCCGGCGTTGAGATACTTGTAGCTACACCAGACGGCGAAGTCGACGCCGTGTGCGGAGAGCTCGTGAGGAACGACGCCGACCGAGTGTGCGAGGTCGAAGCCGGCGAGGGCGCCGTGTTCGTGGGCCGCGTCGGTGATGCGTTCGATATCGAGCAGCTGCCCGCTCCGGTAGAGCACCGAGGGCATGAACACGATGCCGACCTCGCGGTCCTCCAGGGCGGCGACGACGTCGTCCTCCGCGATCGTTCGGCCGTCGCGGCTCTCCACGACGTGGAGGTGCTCATCCGGGTCGTACCCGCGCTGGCGCAGCTGGGATCGGATCGCGTAGTGGTCGGTCGGGAAGTCGAGCTCGTTGACCAGGATTCCGGGCGGACGGCCGTCCCGGGCGTCCAGGAAGGTGCCGACGAGCGTGTGGATGTTGACCGTCGTCGAGTTGGCGACGACGACCTCGTCGCCGTCGGCGCCGACCAGCGACGCGAGGTCGTCGCCGAGGGACTCGCCGTACCGGAACCAGGGACGGTCGGCCTCGGTCCACGCCTCGATGCCGAGCTCGCGCCACTCCTCGAGGGCGCGCTGGAGGGATCGCTCGGCGGCGTCCGAGACCGGGCCCAGCGAGTTGCCGTCCAGGTAGAGCTCGCCGGGAACGTCGAACCGCTCCCGGAACTCGGCGAGAGGGTCGTTTGCGTCCCGTTCGCGGGGGTCGGCCGCGTCGCCATCGGGTCGATCCGGGTCGAAGCCGGGGTCCATGCCGGATAGTTGGGGAGTGCCCACTGGAAGGTTTCGGCGCCGCGGTCGCGGTCGTGCCCGCACGAACCGACGGTGCGACGGTACCGCTAATGTCCTCCGGGATCCAGGCGGCGTATGGACGACGAGGCGACCGCGGAGCTCGACCCCCAGCTTGCCGACCTGCTCCGGAACGGCCGGGTGGCCGATCTTCCCGCGTGGCACGAGCTGTCCGTCTCCGAGGCGCGACGCCTCGAGGACGAGGTCTTCGCCGCAGGCAGTGGCCCGACGCTCGAGCGGGTCCGAGACCGACGTCTCGACGGACCCGACGGCGACGTTCCGGTACGGATCTACCGGCCCGGTTCGCGGGCCGAGCGGAGCCCACCCCCGGCGCTGGTCTTCTGTCACGGCGGCGGCTGGGTCCTCGGCACGCTCGACTCGGCCGACGATCTCTGTCGGGAGTTCGCGGCGCGGATCGGCGCGGTCGTGGTCTCGGTCGACTACCGACTGGCGCCCGAACACCCGTTCCCGGCCGCCCTCGAGTGGATCCGGGACGAGGCCGATCGGATCGGCGTCGACCCCGACCGCCTGGGCGTCGCCGGAACCAGCGCCGGGGGCGGGCTCACCGCCGCGCTCGCGCTCCGGGCTCGCGATCGGGACCTCTCCCTCGCCGTGCAGCTGCTCTGTTATCCGATGCTCGATCGCGACTTCGACAGGTCCTCGTACCGCGACCACGCGGAGGCGCCGTTGCTCTCCCGGGCGGACGTAGCGTGGTTCTGGGAGCAGTACCTTGCGGAGCCAGCCGACGCCGAGAACCCGCTCGCGGCCCCGCTGCGGGCCGACTCGCTCGCGGGCTGTTCGCCCGCGGTGATCGCGACCGCCGGCCACGACGTGCTCCGGTCGGAGGGCGTCGCCTACGCTGACCGGCTGCGAGCCGCCGGCGTCGAAACGCGCCACCGCCACTGCCCGTCGCTCGCTCACGGATACCTGAGTCTCACCGACGAGGTCGACCGCGCCGACGCCGCCATGGACGACGTGGCAGACGCCGTCGGTTCGCTGCTGGATCGCGATTCCTGACGCAGCCTCTCGATCACCCCGTCCGCTCGTCGACGAGCGCCCGGAAGTTCTCGAAAACGTGGTCGGCCGAGACGTCCTCGAAGGAGAACTGCCCGGCCTCCCAGTCGAAGTCCGCGACGAGGCGGTCGCGGACGGCGGCGGTGATCTCGGGGTGGAACTGGACGGTCCACAGCGGGGCCGACCGGTGGCGCGTGCCGAACACTGGGGCGTGGTCGGCCGCGGCGATCACGTCCATCCCCTCGCCCGGCTCGGTGACGGCGTCGCCGTGGACCGCAGGGACGACGGGGTCGACGCCCTCGAGCAGCGGGTCGTCCGCGAGGTCGGTCTCGACGAGCGTCGCGGTCGTGCCGACGTTCTCGACGGTGCCGCCGAGCGCCGCGTTGGCTACCTGGTGGCCAAAACAGACTCCGAGCGTCGGGATCTCTCGATCGACGAGGTCGCGGACCAGCGCCTCCTGGTCGGCGATCCACGGCCGGCGGTCGGCCTCGTAGACGGCCGCGGTGCTTCCCGTCAGCACGACGCCGTCGGCGTCCTCGAGCGGTGGTCGTTCGCCCGCGACGAAATCGATCTCGACGGCGTCGGGAACGCGGGCGGCGACGGCGTCACAGTGGTACTCGCAGCCGGAATCGACCTCGTTACGAACTACGTACAGCGTCGGAGAACTCGAGCGGAGCGCGGTCATTCGTGTTTCCTACTCCGCTATTCGGTCGCGATAGTATATATCGCGGTGGTTCCGGTGACGGGTGCCGAACGACCGAACGAGGACGCCTACTCGAGGACGACCAACGTGTCGCCCATGTCGACGCTCTCGCCCTCTTCGACGGCGATCTGGGAGACGGTGCCGCCCCGAGAGGCGACGATGTCGTTTTCCATCTTCATCGCCTCGAGGACGACCAGCACGTCGCCGGCCTCGACCTCGTCACCGACCTCGACCTCGACGCCGAGGATCGTCCCCTGCATCTCGGCGTCGACGGTCTCGCCGTCGGCGTCGATCTCGGTCTCGGCCTCGCTGGCGCCGCCGGCCGGCTCGGGCGGCCCGCCGGCCTGGGTCTGGCCGCCGCCGTTACCCGCCGGAATCGCCGGCGCGCCGTGTTCCTCGAGGTTGACCTGGAAGCGTTTCCCGTTGACCTCGACGGTGAACTCCCGTTCGACGGCCTCCTCGTCGTCGCCCGCGGCGGCGCTCTCGGAGCCCCACTGGGCCTGGGCCTCCTCGATCCGGCTCTCGTCGAGTTCCTCGTCGAGGTATTTCGTCGTGTGAGTGCTCTCGACGAAGCGCTCGTCGGAGAGCATCAGCCGGTGGAACGGGATGATCGTCGGGATCCCCTCGATCTCGTACTCCCGCAGGGCCCGCAGCGAGCGCTCGAGACACTCCTCGCGGTCGGCGCCCCAGACGACCAGCTTCGCGATCATCGAGTCGTAGTCGGTGACGAGCTTGTCGCCCTGCTTGAGCGCGTCGTCCATCCGAACGCCGATCCCGCCCGGCGGGTCGTAGGTCGTCAGTTCGCCGCCCGTCGCGGGCGCGAAGTCGTTGGCCGCGTTCTCGGCGTTGATGCGGAACTCGATGGCGTGACCGTCGATCTCGACGTCGTCCTGGTCGAAGTCGACCGTCTGGCCCGCCGCGATCCTGATCTGGCGCTTGACGATGTCGATCCCCGTGATCTCCTCGGTGACGGTGTGTTCGACCTGGATCCGGGTGTTGACCTCGAGGAAGTAGAAGTTCGCGTCCGGCCCCAGCAGGCCGTCCCGGCCGAGGTCCTCCTCGACGAGGAACTCGACGGTGCCGGCGTTGGTGTAGTCGGCGGCGGAGACGCCGCGGCGGGCGGCCTCGCCGATCTTCTCGCGGAGTTCGTCGGTCAGCGCCGCGGACGGTCCTTCCTCGATGACCTTCTGGTGGCGGCGCTGGAGCGAGCAGTCCCGCTCGCCGAGGTGGCGGACGTTACCCTCGCCGTCGGCGAGGATCTGGACCTCGATGTGACGCGGGTTCTCGAGGTAGCGCTCGAGGTAGACCGAGTCGTTGTCGAAGTACGCCTCGCCCTCCCGCTTTGCGCTCTCGAGTTGGTCCTCGACCTCGCTTTCGTCCCAGACGACCTTCATCCCGCGGCCGCCGCCGCCACCCTCGGCCTTGATGGCGATCGGGTAGCCGTGTTCCTCGCCGAACGCCTCGACCTCCTCGGGGTCGGTGACGGGGTCGGTCGTCCCGGGAACGATCGGGACGTCGGCCTCGCTCATGATCTTCCGGGCCTTGGTCTTCTCGCCCAGCGACTCCATCGCCGAACTCGAGGGGCCGACCCAGGTGATCCCCTCGGCTTCCTCGACCTTCGCGGCGAACTCGGCGTTCTCGGCGAGGAAGCCGTAGCCGGGGTGGATCGCGTCGGCGTCGGCCTTGCGCGCGGCCTCGATGACGGCCTCGTGATCGAGATAGGAGTCGGCCGCGCGGGCCGGGCCGACGTTGTACGCCTCGTCGGCGTAGCGGACGTGTCCCGAGTCCTTATCGGCCTCCGAGTAGACGGCGACGGTTCCGACGTTCAACTCCTCGCAGGCCCGCATCACCCGAACGGCGATCTCCCCACGGTTCGCGACGAGAACCTTCCTGAACATTTCTGTCAGAACCGTCACGGGGCGCCTACCTTACTTTTTCGCAACGAATCGGTCAACCTGAGAACTCCTTTCGGTTGACAGCTTTCGACCGAAGCAGCCGTACGCGCCGTCAGTCGTCGTGTTCGGCGGCAATCTCCTCGTGAGTCTCCTCGAGCCACGGCGGCTCCTCGGGTCCGGTATCGGTCGGCTCCAGAGAGAACGCTTCCTCGACGGTCGTCCGATCCGTCGCGAGGACCGATTCCTCGTCGTCCGGCAGGATACCCTCGAGCGCGTACGCCTCGAGATAGCCGTCTTCGGCGAGAACAAGCGTGAACGACACCGACTCGTAGCTTCCGAGGGAGTCGGCAACGCCCTCGAGGACGTACCGCTCGCTCGAGCGCTCCTCGACCGCGACCGAGTCGACGGCGTCGTAGGCGTCGTCCAGCGGGATCGGCGGCGACGGATCGACCGAATGGCGGCCGCCGATATCGTAGTTGACGGTGCCGGACTCGTCGTGTCGGACGAGCGGCGTCTCTGGCTCGATCCACTGGTCGTACTCGACTGTCCCGGTTTCGTCCTCCAGAACCGTGCGCTCGCGGGCCGGCGAGCCACCGGGCGCGACGACCTGCGAGACGTCTTCCGATCCGACGACCGTCCCGTCGTCGACGGCCGTTCGCTCGAGTTCCGCCCGGTAGGACCGATCCTCGAGCTGGCTGTGGTGTTCGTTGAGTAGCAGGTTCGAATCCGTCACGCCCGACTCGGTGAGGCCGGGTGCCAGCTCGCGGTCGCCGTCGTCCTCCTCGGCGTCGCCGACGAGCCTGCCACAGCCCGCGGTCGACGCGATGAGCGCGATCCCGAGCAGTACGGATCGTCGCCTCATTCGATGCCGGTTCGGTTCGCCTCGTCTCGCTGCACCGATCCGGTGTGCCCTGAGAGTCGGGTTCGAACGACAGACATCAATATAATGAGATATGTCTCGGGTTGGGAATATATTCCTATCGGCAAGAAGTGGGCTCCGCGGGGACCCGGTTGCGTCGCTTTGGAACAAGCGTGCGGAAAGCGAGTGATCGTCGACTCGAGCCCCGTTCAGAACCGGTCGGTTCGCCCGGCGGCAGACCAGGGATCGGTCGGCGCGTCGAGCGGCACGCGGACGTCACGTTGCTGCTGAGCGCGCACGCGACCGGCGAACGCCCAGCGACGGTCCTGCCAGGTTGCCTCCTCGTCGGCAGCGGCGGCCGCCGCGGCGAGCGCCTGGTCGTGGAGGTGGGCGCCGATAGCGGCGACGATGGCCGCGGCCTCCTCGCTGTCGGCGTCGTCGGGGAGCTCAATGTCGACGCCCTCCGGGAGCCCGCCGAGCGGATCGACGGCGTCGGTGTCGGAGCCGGCGTTCGACTGGTGCTGTGCGGTCATCTCAGAGCGGGATGTTGCCGTGTTTCTTGTCGGGGTTGTCCTCGCGTTTCGTCTCGAGCATCTCGAGGTCGTCGATCAGCCGCGGGCGCGTCTCGGTCGGGAGGATGACGTCGTCGAGGAAGCCCTTGTCCGTCGCCGTGTAGGGGTTGGCGAACTCCTCGCGGTACTCCTCGATGAGCTCGTCCCGGAGCTCGTCGGGGTTCTCGGCCTCGGCGAGCTCCTTGCGGTAGAGGATGTTGACCGCGCCCTGGGGGCCCATGACGGCGATCTCGGCGGTCGGCCAGGCGTAGTTGACGTCGGCGCCGAGATTTTTGGAAGCCATGACGCAGTAGGCCCCACCGTAGGCCTTGCGGGTAATGACCGTCAGCAGCGGCACCGACGCCTCGGAGTAGGCGTAGAGTAGCTTCGCGCCGTGGCGGATGATTCCGCGGTGTTCCTGGTCGGTGCCGGGCATGTAGCCGGGGACGTCGACGAAGGTGACGATCGGGATGTTGAACGCGTCACAGAAGCGGACGAACCGCGATCCCTTCATCGAGGCGTCGACGGTCAGGGTGCCAGCGTTGACCCGTGGCTGGTTCGCCACGAGGCCGACGGAGCGACCGTCGAGGCGACCGAAGCCGACGACGATGTTCTTCGCGAAGTTCTCGGCGACCTCGAAGAACGAGCCCTCGTCGACCACCGAGTCGATGACGCTGGTCATGTCGTAGGGCTTCTGTGGACTGTCGGGAACGATCGAGGTGAGGGCGTCATCACGCCGATCCGGGTCGTCCCAGGGGTCGACCCGCGGCGGATCCTCGACGTTGTTCTGGGGAAGATAGGAGAGCAGGCGCTTGATGTCGTCCAGGGCCTGCTCCTCGTTCTCGCAGGCGAACTCGGCGACCCCGGTCTTGTCGGCGTGGGTCATCGCCCCGCCGAGCTCCTCGTGGGTGACGTCCTCGCCGGTGACGGTCTTGGTGACGCCGGGCCCGGTGATGTACATGTGGCTCGTGTCCTTCACCATGAAGATGAAGTCGGTGATGGACGGGGAGTAGACCGCGCCGCCCGCGCAGGGGCCCATGATCCCCGAGATCTGGGGAACGACGCCGCTCGCACGCTGGTTGCGCCGGAAGATCTCGGTAAAGCCCGCGAGGCTCTTGACACCCTCCTGGATGCGCGCGCCGGCGGAGTCGTTGAGCCCGACGATGGGTGCGCCGACCTCCATCGCCATGTCCATCACCTTGCAGATCTTCTCGGCGAAGACCTCGCCCAGCGAGCCGCCGAAGACGGTGAAGTCGTGAGCGAAGACGAAGACAGTCCGACCGTTGACCTCGCCGTAGCCCGTGACGACGCCGTCGCCCGGGATCTTCTTCTCTTCCATCCCGAACTGGCTGGTCTGGTGGGTCCGAAGCTGGTCGAACTCCGTGAAGGTGCCCTCGTCGAGGAAGTAGTCGATCCGCTCGCGGGCGGTCATCTTCCCCTTGTCGTGTTGTTTCTCGATTCGGTCCTCACCGCCGCCCATTCGTGCTTCTTCCCGGAATTCCTCGAGCTCCTCGATGCGATCCTCCATCGTCATGCCGAGATCACCGCCGTGGGACTCATACGGCGATGTGTGATGACCAACAGGAAAAGAATTCCGTAACCTGCCACAATTATCGGGAACGTCAACCCCGCCGCGAGGACGCCCACAAAAAGTTATATATAGCCGCCTTTTAAACACGGAGATATGGTTCAACGTGAAACATGGGCCACGAGGACAGGGTTCATCCTCGCCGCAGTTGGGAGCGCGGTAGGATTGGGCAATATCTGGCGATTTCCGTTCGTCACGGGTGAAGGTGGTGGTGCGGCATTCTTGCTGGTTTACCTCCTGTTTATTGCACTGGTCGGCTTTCCGGCAATTCTGGCCGAGTTCGTCGTCGGTCGGAAGACCAAGCGCAACCCCGTCGGGGCGCTAAAGGAGTACGGCGGCGGGATATGGACGTATATCGGCGGGATCTTCATCGTCACCGGGTTCGTTATTCTCTCGTACTACAGCGTCGTCGCCGGCTGGTTCATTCGCTACACCCTCGAGGGCTTTCGAGGAAGCTACGCCAGTCGTATCGCCGCCTACGAGGGCGACCCCGAGATCATGTTCGGGGCACTCTCGACGGGGCTCGACGCGTTCGTCCTCCACACGGTGTTCATGGCGCTGACCGTCGGCATCGTCGCACTCGGCATTCGGCAGGGGATCGAACTCGCGGTGAAGGTGATGGTTCCGGCGATCATCCTCCTGTTGCTCGGGCTCGCGGCGTGGGCGTTTACCCTGCCCGAATCCGGCGGCGGCTACGCCTACTACCTCTCGCCCGAGTTCGGCGTCATCGCCGACAACTGGGCGGAACTCCTGCCGGCCGCGGCCGGGCAGGCCTTCTTTACGCTCTCGCTGGGGATGGGGGTGATGATCACCTACGCCTCCTACCTGGGCGAGGACCGCAACCTCGCGACTGACGGCGTGACGATCATCGGTTTCGACACCGGAATCGCGTTCCTCACCGGACTCGTCGTCTTCCCGATCATGTGGGCCGGCGACATGACCGACCCCGGAGAGGGCGGCGCCGGCGAGATCTTCGTCGCGCTGACCCAGGCGTTCGCCGAGGTTACGGGTGGACAGTTCCTCGGCCTGCTGTTCTTCGCGACGGTCTCGCTCGCCGCGCTCTCGAGTGCGATCTCGCTGCTCGAGGTCGTCACCTCCTACGTAATCGACGAGAAGGGTATCGAACGATGGCAGGCGGCCCTCGGCATGGGCGGGGTCATCTACCTGCTCGGGGTGCCGGTCACGTACGACCTGATCTTCCTCGACCTGCTCGACCTGTTCGCCGACGCCATCCTCCTGGTCTTCGGCGCGTTGATGCTGACGATCCTCGTCGGCTGGATCGCGCCGAAGGCGGCGATCGACGAACTCGAGAAGGGGATCGGTCCGCTCGACGGACTCGGTCAGGCGTGGATCTGGGCGATCCGCGTCCCGATCATCCTCGTGCTCGTCGTCTCGCTGTACCTCGGCGTCGTCGACTACGTCGAGTTCCTCACCGGGCCGTTCGCCGAGTGGATCGACGCGAACCTCTAACCGGTCGTCGTCGGACTTTTTGACGGCGCGGACCTCGAGTCGGTGTTCCGGTCACGGTACGGACGGAACGACCGCCGGAGCGTCGACACCTCGACATCTCGCCTGTCGATCAGTGACGGTGGACTTTCTTTCTCGAGAAAATACGTGTTATCGTTCACAGAAACTCTTTATATTGGAACGTGGCAACTTACCACATGGTAGGGGAACCTAACCGGCGGCAAGTACTGGGGGGGATCGGTGTAACTGGAACGTTCTCGCTCGCGGGCTGTCTGGACGCCTTGGACGCGGGAGACGGCAACGGGAACGGCGACGACAACGGTGACGCCGACGCGATGGTCGGCGTCCTCCAGCCGGAGTCCGGAGACCTCGGCGATCTGGGGACGCCGATCGCCGACGCGGCCGAGCTGCCGGCGATCCAGCTCGCGGACGAGGGCGTCGACTTCGAGATCGATATCCGGCGCGAGGACACGGAGACGACACCCGACGTCGGGGTCAGCCGCGCCGAGGCGCTGCTCGACGCGGGGTATCCGGCAGTGACGGGTGCGGCCGCCTCGGACGTGACGATCACCTGCGCGGAGGACGTCTGGTACGACAACGAGGTCGTGGCGATCTCGCCGGCGAGCACCTCGCCCGACATCACGGACATGCCCGGCGACTACCTGCTACGGACCGCGCCCAGCGACGAGTGGCAGGGCGACGCGATGGCCGAGATCGCCGTCGAGCAGGAGGGCGCCGAGTCGATCGCGACGATGTACCTGAACAACGACTACGGCCAGGGGCTCAACGACGTGTTCGTCGCGGGCTGTGAGGACCGCGGCGCCGAGGTCCTCGAGGAGGTGCCATTCGAGCCCGAGCAGGCCTCCTACGACTCCGAACTCGAGAGCACGGTCGGGGAGGAGCCCGACCTGCTGATGGTCGTCGGCTACCCGGAGAGCGGTCAGGTCATCTTCCGGGACTTCTACAGCGACTTCGACGACGGGACGACGATCCTCGTGCCGGACGGCCTCATCGACTCGTCCCTGCCCGGCCAGGTCGACAACCCGATGGAGAACGTGATGGGCACCGCACCCGGCGCCGGCGGCGACGGGGCGGACCACTTCACCGACCTCTACGAGGAGGAGTACGACAGTTCGCCCAGCGTGTTCAACGCCCAGGCCTACGACGCGACGGCGGTGCTCATCCTCGCGACCCTCGCCGCGGGCGAGATCGACGGCGCCGCCATCGCCGAACACGTCCGCGAGGTCGCCAACCCCGACGGCGAGGAGGTCACGCCCGAGAACCTGGGCGAGGGTCTCGAGATGGCGGCTAACGGCGACGAGATCCAGTACCGCGGCGCGTCCGGACCCGTCGAGTTCGACGACAACGGCGACCAAGTGGCGGTCACCTACGAGATCGGTCGCTACCACGAGGACGGCTACGACGTCGAGGAGACCGTCGAGTACGAGGCCTAGTCGGGACGGCGATCTCTTTTGAGTCCCGCGGATGCGACTCGAGTAAGCTGGCCGTCGGTCGAGTCGGTTCCGAAACCGAATCAGCCGCCCAGGAAGTCCTGACGAACCTGTTCGTTCGCAAGCAGCGCCTCGCCGCTGTCGACGTACCGGTTTTGCCCCTGGACCAGGACGTACCCCCGATCGCACCGCCTGAGCGCCTCCTTGGCGTTCTGTTCGACCAGCAGGACGCCGGTGCCGTCCGCGTTGATCTGATCGATCCGATCGAACATCTCGCCGACGAGGTCGGGCGCGAGCCCCGCGCTCGGTTCGTCGAGCAACAGGAGGTCGGGGTCGAGCATCAGCGCTCGCCCCATCGCCAGCATCTGGCGCTGGCCCCCGCTTAGATCGCCGGCTGCCTGACTCCGTCGCTCCTCGAGGATCGGGAACCGATCGAAGATCCGCTCGAGGCGATCCTGCGGGACCTCGTCGAGGATGTAGGCGCCCATCTCGAGGTTTTCGATCACCGACAGCGACGGGAAGACGTTGTCGTTCTGGGGAACGTAGCCGATTCCGGTCGTGATGATCTCCTCGGGCCGGTAGCCACTGATCTCCTCGCCGGCGAACTCGATCGAGCCGCCCATGTGGACCGTCAGCCCGAAGACGGACTTCATCACCGTCGACTTGCCGGCGCCGTTGGGACCGACGATGGTGACGTACTCGCCCTCGCCGACGGCGAGGTCGACGTCGTCGATGATCTGGAGGTCGCCGTAGCCGGCGTCCAGCCCGGTGACGTCGAGCATGGCCATCAGACTTCACCTCCGAGGTACGCCTCGATAACCTGCTCGTTCGATTTGATCTCCGCCGGCGCCCCCTCGTCGAGGACGGCACCCTGGTGCATGACGATCACGCGCTCGCAGTTGTTCATAATGACGTCCATGTCGTGTTCGACGATGAGGAAGCTGTACCCCTGCTCACGAAGCTGGTGAACGTGCTCGAGGAGCTTCTTCTCGAGGGTCGGGTTGACCCCGGCCATCGGCTCGTCGAGCATGAGCATCTCCGGATCCGTCTGCAGGGCCCGCGCGAGCTCGAGCAGCTTCCGCTGACCCCCCGAGAGGTTCTTCGCGTACTCCTCGGCCAGGTGGTCGATCTCGAAGAACTCGAGGGTCTCCCAGGCCCGCTCGCGAAGCTCGCGTTCCTGATCGAGCACCTCCTCGCGGAAGTACGGCAACACGGACCGCCACAGCGACTCGCCGCGCTGGCCCTTCGGCGCGAGCATCATGTTCTCGAGGACGGTCATCTCCGGCAGTTCGCGGGCGATCTGGAACGTTCGAACCAGCCCGCGGTTCGCGACCTGGTGGGGCTCCTCGCCGGTGATCTCCTCGCCGTCGAACACGACTCGTCCGCCGTTGGGTCGGTGGACGCCGGCGATACAGTTGAACGTCGTCGACTTACCGGCCCCGTTCGGTCCGATCAGCCCGGTGATCGACCCCCGCTCGACCGCGAAGCTCGCGCCATCGACCGCGACGATCCCGCCGAAGCGCTTCTCGAGGGCCTCGACTTCCAGCACCGCGTCCTCGACGGCGCGATCCGCCCGGTCGTCAGCGTCGCCCTCGCTGCGGCCCGCTCCCGCGTCGGGGCCTCGCTCGAGGTCACTCATCGCGGTCACCTCCGTTCGTCGCGGCCGGATCGTCCGTCTCGCTTTCCGTACCCGCACGGTCGTCGCTTCCGACGGCAGGTCGTCCGCCGTCGGCCACCGGACCGCGCCGGCTCAGGTCGACGCCGGCGGCGATCTCCTTGCGGTGGCCCAGCAGTCCGTCGGGGCGCTTGATCATCAGGACGATGAGCACGACGCCGAGCACGATGTATCGGACTTCGTCGGCCTGCTGGTAGAGCACGTAGCCGATCAGCGCCGACGGATCGCCGGCACCGAGTTCGGCGAACGCGCCGTGGGCGGTCCGCGGGAAATCGGTTCCGAGGTTCGCCCGGACCATCGTGCGAACGAACCGCGGTCCCTCGAAGATGAACGCGGCGAAGGCGAACCCGCCGATGACGCTGCCGGTGTTCGAACCCGCGCCGCCGACGATCAGCGCGACGAAGACGTAGAACGTGATCAGCGGCATGAAGTTGTCCGGGCTGATGTGGGTCCGGCTGCCCATCCACAGAGTTCCGACGAGGCCCATCAGCGCACAGCCGAGGGCGAACGCCGCGATCTTGGCACGATCCGTGCGCTTGCCCAGCGATTTTGCCGCGAGTTCGTCCTCGCGGATCGCCTTCAGCACTCGGCCGAACGGAGAGTGGGCAATCCGGGTCAACAGGACGTAGAACGCGACCACGAACAGGATCAGGACGAGCGTGTAGATCCCTCGCTCCAGAACCGACGACGCGATGCCGACGGTCTCGCCGAGCACGATGAGAACGCCGCCGACGTCGCCGACGATCGGCTGGTCGAACAGCCAGCCGACGACGCTGTCGACCGGCGTCGCCCGGATCCCCTGCCCGCCGCCGGTGCCGTACGCCGTGTCGCCGATCTCCCGGAGGCTCCGTGACTGCACGGAGAGTCGGACGATCTCCGAGAAGCCGAGCGTGACGATCGCGAAGTAGTCCGCCCGAACCCGCAGCGTCGGGATCACCAGTACGAGTCCGGCGAGGCCGGCCGCGATCGTTCCCAGCACGATGCCGACCGGGATCGGGAGCCCGAAGCCGGCCGGAGAGCCGTCCGGCGAGGCGACGGCGATCGACAGCGTGTAGGCGCCGATGGCCATGAAGCCGGCGATGCCGATGTTGAACATCCCGGTGTACCCCCAGTGGAGGTTCAGCGCCAGCGCGCCCAGCGCGAAGATCGCCCCGAAGAAGGTGATCGACTGGATCGTGCCGACCGTCGCGTTGACGCCCGCACCGGAGAGCACGCCGACGACGAAGAAGCCGACGTACGTCGCGAGCACGACCTTCGCGACCAACAGGAGATCGGAACGCCACTCCGGACGGATCACGGCGGACGGCTCCTCCGAGTCGTCCGGCTCCTCGTCTCCGGGTACCTCCGCGGTCTCGGTTTCGGGGTCGCCGTCGGGATCGGCTCCGCTCATGCCGTCTCAACACCTCCGAGCAGTCCGTCGGGTTTGACGATCAGTATCAGTATCATCAGCGTAAACGCCGCGATCTCGTTCAGGTCGGCCGGGATCCACACCAGCGAGACGTTGATCGTCAGCCCGATCACGAGCGAGCCGACCAGCGCGCCGTAGATCGAGCCGATCCCGCCCAGAATCACCGCCGCGAAGATCAACAGTAGCAGGAACCAGCCGATGTTGATCGAGAACTGGCCCCGGTCGAGGACGATGAGATACCCCGCGACACCGGCCAACCCGGCGCCGATCGACCAGGTCGCGAAGATCACCCGTTCGGTCGGAATGCCGGTGATCAACGCGAGATCCTTGTTGTCGGCCATCGCGCGCATCGCCTTCCCCAGTTTCGTGTACTGGAGGAGGAGGTGGAGTCCGACGATCAGTCCGACCGCCGTCGCGACGAGCGTGAGCTCGTGGAGGTTGAGTCGCTCGAAGGGCAACCACGCGGGGATTTCCTCGAGGATCGGCGCGCTCGCCGTAGCCGAGTGGGACTCGACGGTCCAGAACACCCCGATGATGTACCGGAGCGCGAGGGCGACGCCGACGCTCGCGATGAGCAGCGAGATCCCGCTCGCGTCGCGCATCCGTCTGTAGACGAGCCGATCGATGGCTAAGGCGACGCCGATGGTCAACAGCGCGGCCGCCACGAGGCCGACCAGGATCGCGACCGGCGAGGCCAGCACGCTCATCCCTAGTTCACCGCCCGTCGGTCCCGCAGCCGTCGGACTGAACAGGACGAGTTCGCCGACGCCGTAGACCCCCCAGCCGCCGATCAGCCACGCCACCGCCCACCCCGAGAACGCACCCGTCGTCACCAGGTCGCCGTGCGAGAAGTTGGCGAACCGGAGAATGCTGTAGGTCATCGAGAGTCCGATCGCCGCCAGCGCGATGTACAGCGAGTCGACCAGTCCGTTCCAGGTGTAGCGCCACAGCCGTCCGAACGCCATCTCGCCCGTCGCGAGTCGCCTGACGAGATCGAGTGCGAGAACGACGATACCGAGGACGATGAGCAACGCGAACAGTTCCTGGCCGGACGGCGACGAGAGCCGCTCTCTCACCTCGTCGGCGAGCTCCGAAACCCCCTTGCCTGTGTTACCAACACCCATATCACGTTGAGTGATTACGTCCCGGAGTATATAGTTCACGCTACTCGTCACCGATGAACACGGCCCCTCGAGCGAATCGACCCCGCCGACCCTCGCCGCCGACCCCCGCTACGCCTCGCCGTACACCGGGACGGCCGCGCCGCTGGTCACCGCGGCCCCGTCGCTACAGAGAAACGCCATTACGTTCGCGATCTCCCCGGGATCGACCCATTTGTCGTGGTCGGCGTCCGACATCATCTCGCGGTTCATCGGCGTGTCGATCACGCTCGGCATCACGCAGTTCGCCCGGACGACGCCCGAGTTCTCCGCGGCAAGCGTTTCGGTCAGCAGTCGGATACCGGCCTTCGTGATCCGATAGGGGCCGTCGCCCTCGCCACCCTCGAGCGACGAGCGGGCGCTAATGTTGACGATCGATCCCTCCGTCTCCTGGAGGTGTGGGAGGGCGTGCTTCGAGGCGAGAAACGCCGTCTTCAGGTTGACGTCCATCAGGAGGTCGAACTCCTCGAGGTCGGTCTCCTCGATCGGCTGACCGCCGCGCCAGGTGCCGGCGACGTTACAGAGGTGATCGATCCGGCCGTGATCGTCGACGACCTCCTCGACGAGGGCCGAAACCTCGCTCTCATCGGTGAGATCGGCCTCGTAGAACTCGGTTCGATCGTCTGGCTCGAGCAGGCTGTCCTCGTCGTCGGGTTCGACGACGTCGACGGCACAGACGGTCGCGCCGGCGGTTCGGAAGCGGTCGACGACCGCGCTGCCGAGCGCGCCGCTCGCGCCGGTGACGACCGCGACGGTATCGGTAAACTCCACGTCGAACGTCGTTTGCGGGCTCATACCATCCCCCTCGAGGGCCACGTAGATCAATCTCAGGGCGAAGCGACCGCCGCCGAACGCTGACTCGGCGATCAGAATCCGTGTGGCGGAAGCGAAACCCGCTGGAACCAGAATCGCTCGATGGCACCCGCGACCGTCTCGAACTCGTCGGGATCGGACGGCTTCGCGAGGTAGGCGTTCGCGGCCCGCTCGTAGCTGTCGTTGACGTCACTGGAGGCACTCGAGTCCGTCAGCACCAACACCGGCAACTGAACGAGGTTCTCGTCACCCCGAACGGTCTCGAGGAACTCGAACCCGTCGACCTCCGGCAGATCCAGTGCCAGCAAGACGAGATCCGGGATCCGCTCGGCCTCCTCGACCCGCTCGCCCAGGAGTTCGAGCGCGGCCGAGCCGTCGGGCGCCACCTCGATTTCGGTCTCCGTCGCGACCGTCTCGAACGCCTCCCGGGCTCGTCGCGCGTCCTCCGGGTCGTTCTCGATCAGCAACACCCGGGCGCGGTCTTCGGACCCGGCCTCGTACTGCGATCGCCCCAGCGCCGAAGCGTCCGGGGTCGAGAACTGCTTGCTTTCCATAGTTTCTGTCTCTGATAATTATATGTATTCCGATCCTATATAAGCTTGTTTGCCGATAGTACTTGGTGAATTTAATAATACGGGACGCAGGAATATTATCGTTCGAACTGTGGTTCGGTTCCGTGAATCGATCGGCGTCCGGACCATGTCCTTGGACGCGGGCATCCGCCGTCTATTTATCATCCGCGGCCGACCCCTCACTCGAATGCGTCTGATCGCCCACCGGGGTTTCGCCGCGACGGCACCGGAGAACACGATCGCTGCGGTCCAGTCCGCGGCGGCACACGCCGACGCGGTCGAGTTCGACGTTCGGCGCTGCGGGTCGGGTGAACTCGTCGTCGTCCACGACGAGACGACCGACCGCGTCACGGGTGTCGAGGGAGCAGTCGTCGATACCCCGCTCGAGGAACTGCGCTCGCTGTCGGTGCTCGACTCCGGGGAACGGATCCCGACCCTCGAGGAGATGCTCGCGGCCGTCCCCGACCACCTCGAGATCAACCTCGAGATGAAAGCCGAGGGGATCGCCGCGGACGTCCTCGATGCCCTCGAGGGGGTCGAGAACCGGGTCGTCGTCACCTCCTTCCTGCTGCCCGAGCTACGCGCGATACGGGAACTCGATCGCGAGCAGCCGACCGGACTGCTCGTCAGTCGCCGGCTCGAGACCCCGGTGACGACGGCGGTCGAACTCGACTGCGACGTCATCGGCGCGAACTACTGGCGGTGTCTGACGACGCGACTCGTCGAACGGGCCAAGCGGGTCGACCTCGAGATCCACGCCTGGGCGATCGAGCGGTGGACGACGGCGCGGCTACTCGGACTGTGTGGAGTCGACTGTATCTCGGCGGATCGACCGATTCAGCTCGAAGGGTACTAGGAGAGCTCTCCGCAGGCCCACGCCGCTCGGTCGCGGACCGACGGTTCCGGGTCCCCGGTCGCGAGCGTCGAGAGTCGGTCGCGGGCCTCGGTGACGTTCCCGTGGCCGAGCGCGATGCAGGCGTTGGCCCGAACGTACTGGTGGTCGTCCTCGAGCAACTCGACCAGCCGCGAGCGTACCGGCTCGACGACGGACGGGTCGGCGGCGGCGACGCGTCCGATCGTCACCGCGGCGTTGGCCCGCGTTTTGGGATCGTCGCTCTCGAGGGCTGCTCGGACCTGCGAACGGGCCGGCTCGACGGCCTCGGGTCGGCGGTGGGCGACGTCGGCCAGACAGCCGATCGCGTTGCGCCGGAGCTCCCCGTCGTCACAGTCGAGGAGGTCGATGGCGTGCTCGACGAACGCGAGCGAGGAGAGCTCCGTCTCCGAGCGGGCGAGCCGACCGAGCACGGACAGCGCCGGGACGGCGTCGTCGCCCGGTGCCGACGCCAGCGTCTCGGTCAGCAGCCCGAGGGCGGGCTCGAGGGCTTCCGGCCGTGCCCGGGAGACGTGTGCCAGCGTCCGGATTCCCCACTCGTCGCCGTCCCGACCCTCGGTGACGTCGACGATCGTAGGGACGTGATCCGCGAGCGCGGTCGGACGTTCGGCAGCCACCGCGGCGAGACACCGGAGCAGCTCTCCCGTCGCTGCCGTGTCCGGGTTCTCAGCCGCGACCGCGACGAGCGTGTCGGCCGACGGGGCGACGTCGGAGGGGGCTTCGACCGCAAGCTCCGCCAGGGAGTAGGCGACCGCCTCCCGGAGTTCGAACGCCGGTTTCTGAAGGAGTTCGCGGAGCTTCGGAACCGTCGGCACGTACGTTCCGGGCTCGCTCTCGACCCCGTCGCGGACGGTCCGGACGGCCTCCTGCCTGGTCGTCGAATCAGTCGCGTCGAGTTCGGCGAGTACTACCGGTAGCTCTACCGACTCGGATCGCTGTTGCTGCTCGACCGTTTGGCCCCCATCCCAGTCCATCTCGTCTACCCTATGTCTGAAAATCAATAAAAGCGTTACGACTGTCCGCTACTCGAGAGAGCCAGCTAGGCAAGCCACTCCTCGGGCTTGGTATCGTAGTCGACGTCGTCGGCCGCGAGGTGGTCGACCTCCTCCCAGGAAACGCTCTCGGTCGTCACCTCGGTGCCGTCGTAGCGGATGAGCTTACCCCGCTCCTCGGGCTCTGGCTCGCGGTTGCGCCGCTTTGCGACCTCGATGTCGTGTTCGTCGACCTCCTTGACGATCGTCAGCAGGTTCACCGGCCGCCCCCAGAGCTCGAAGATCCGTTTCAGCGTCTCGCGGGCCTGGCCCAGATCGAGCATGACGCCGTTGTACTGGTGGCCCAACAGGAGCTCGTTGGCGTTGTTGTAGTTGCCGTCGTACACCGCGATCGTGGGCTTCCCGAAGTTGGTGAACTGCAACAGGAGCTTCTTCTTGACGTCCTCGGCGGCGTCGCTGGCGACGTGGAACTGCCCCGTCGCCTGGGAGTGTTCGTAGGTGAAGTAGTTGTTCTCCGTGATGAACTCCTGGGTGAGAAACTCGTCGAGGAAGGTGACGTCGTTGTGGCTCTCCCGGACGTCGTACATCCGATCCCAGCCCGCGGCGAACTCGACGTCGGCGAGGGCCTCCTCGACCGAGGCGTAGCGCTCGTCGTCGAAGAGGTACCGGCCGATCCGCTCGAGCTCGTTCTGGTTCACGCGGGAGAGGAAGCCGCGGTGCTGGCGTTTGACGAGCGAGTAGTGTCGGCGGGCCAGCCCCTCGTAGGTGAGGACCTTCCAGGGGTAGCGCTCGAGATCGATCTCGCCGTCACGGGCACACTCGAGGGCCTCGCGGTCGACCCACTCGTCGGGCAGCTCGGCGAGTTCGTCGAGCCCGGCGACGTCGACGCTCGCGAGCGCGTCCGGGGGCTCGAGGGTCTCGAGCACCGCGTCGAAGTCGACGACGTCGGTCAGGTTGCGCCAGGAGATGCCCTCGACGCGCAGCAGCCGTTCGAGAACCTCGCGGCGGTTGGTGGTGTTCTCGACGTACTCCCACAGTTCCATCCCGAGACTGTAGGGGTTGAGACCGCCCGACGCCAGGACCTTCGCCATGTGATCGGCGTAGTTGAGGAACTCGTCGTCGCCGGCGAAACGCTCGTCGGTCATCATCGTCGACTCCCAGTAGGCGGCCCACCCCTCGTTCATCACCTTCGTCATCTTCTGGGCGGCGAAGTAGTACGCCTCCGCACGCATCATGTCGAGGACGTCGCGCTGCCAGGGCTCCATCTCGACGGCTCGACCCGCGTCGTCGTCGTACTGTTTGCCGTGTTCGCGGACGAACGACAGCACGTCCTTCTGGGGTTCCTCGGGGAAGTTGACCGGACCGTCCTCGCCCTCGAGTTTCTCGAGCCACTCGTCGTCGAACACCTCGCCCTTGATCTCCTCGGAGAGCCCCAGCTCGTCGAGTTTCGCCGCCAGGTCCTCGTCGATCTCCTCGGCGGGACCGTCGATCTCCAGGCGCCGGCTGAACACCTGGTGTTGATCGATATTGTCCTCGAGGCTGAGACAGTGGTCGATCCACTTCTCGACCTCCGCGCGGTCGATCTCGGGGTCGGACATGTACTCGTCGATCGCGCGGGCGTGGCGCTCGAGCATCGCGGCGGCGTTGACCTGCCCCTCGTCGGACTGGCCGCTGGTGAACAGGCCGAACCACTCGTTTTTCGCGAAGAAGTCGGAGTGGGCCTCGACGTGGGTGATGACGGCCTTCTGGTCGGCCAGCGTGTTCGACTCCTGGAGGAACGCGTGGGCCGGGTTGTCGTTGTTGACGATCTCGAAGGCCTTCCCGCCGCCGTACTGGCCCTGTTTCTGCTGGCGGTCGTACTGCATTCCCCACCGCCAGTGGGGGTACCGCGACTGGAAGCCCCCGTAGGCGATGAGCTCGTTCATCTCGTCGTAGTCGACGATCCAGTACTTGACCGGGTACGGATCGAGGCCCAGCTTCCGGGCGAGGTTGCGCGCCTCCCGGACCGGTTCCTCGAGATCGGTCGCGATCGCCTGTTTGCGGAACCTGTCGGCGTTGGAGTTCGAGTTACTCATCGGTATCACCTTCCGTGCTGAGGATGTCGTAGATCGCGTCGGTCACGTCGTCGGCACCGTTGACGTAGGCCACCGCGACGTCCTCGGCGTCGCGCCCGAAGTGGCGCTCGAGCTCCTCGGCGTGGGTGGCGTTGATCGCGTTGCCGCTGGGCTGGGTCTCCACGTAGGCGTGGAGGTTCGCCGGAATCGACTCCATCAGCGGGATCACCCGCTCCTCGGTGTCGTTCGAGGAGTTCTCCGAGTCGCCCGCGGCGAACACGTAGCGGTTCCAGTCGCTCCAGGGGTACTCCTCGAGCAACTCGTCGGCGAGCTCGTAGGCGCTCGAGATCTTCGTCCCGCCGCCGCTACGAATGCCGAAGAACTCCTCGCGCTCGACCGCCCAGGCCTCGGCGTCGTGGGCGATGTAGACGAACTCGGCGTTGTCGTACTTCCCGGTCAGATACCAGTCCAGCGGCGTGAACGTGCGCTCGACGAGCTCGCGTTTCTTCTCGCGCATCGAGCCCGAGACGTCCCGGATGTTGACCACGACGACGTTCTTCTCTTTCTCCTCGATGATCTCGGGGTGGCGGTAGCGCTCGTCCTCCCGGCGGAACGGGACGTGTTTGATCCCCTCGCGGCGAATCTTCTGCTGGACGCTCTGGCGTTCGACGTTGTCCTCGAGCTCCTCGATCGAGGCCCACGCACCGCGTTCCTCGGGCGGAACGTCGTCGTAGGCGTCCTCGATCCAGGCCATCGACACCGGAATGCTCTCGCCGCGGGCCCACTCGAAGACGTCTCGCGGGCCGAAGCCCTCGACCTTGCAGACCTCCCGCAGGAACTCCTCGTCGAAGTCCATCGCGAGCTTGCGCTTGAGCCCCTCCTTGAACATCCGCTCGAAGTCGAGCGTGCTGTCCGGCCCGGTTCGAGTCAGGTCGGTGAAGGGACCCTCTTTCTCCTCGACGACCTTCTTGCCCTTCGGCTCGAGGTCGAGTCCCAGCTCCTCGTCGAGTTCCTGGGCGAACTCCTCGGGGTCCATCTCGTAGTACTCGTGGTCGCCGCCCTCCTCGCCGGGTTCGTCGCCGTCGCCGTCGTCGTCGCCGTCGCCCGGCTGGGGCTGGGGCTGACCGACGGGCTGGCCGACGTCCGGGGTGTCGCCGTCACCCTGGCCGACGCCGCCCTGGTCGCGCTGGTCGTACTCGAACTCCGGCAAGGAGACGATCTTGACGGGGATCTGGATCTGATCGGGCCGGCCCCCGCCGAGGTCGCCGTACTTGATGAAGTCGGCCAGATCCTCGCGGCGCTGTTCGCCCACCTCGCGGAATCGCTCGAGGTCGTCTCTCAGTCCCATCTGTAACACACCTGTCCCATGACGTGTCTGCTGGTCAGTTCGGCCGACGCGGGAGAGTAGTCGAACTGCTCGACCATCGTCCCGATCGTCCGTTCCTTGACGGTCTCGGTCTCCGTGCCGCCGGGCGGGTCGTCCCACTGGCGAGGGTCGAAGTCCTCGAAGGTTCGCTCGACGTCGTCCCAGTCGTGGCTCTCGAGAACGGACTTGATAACCGGGATCGCAGTGAGGTCGACGTCCTGGACCGAGAAGTCCTCGTCGCGGTGTTCCCACGCGTGGCGGTTCAACGACGTGATGACCTTCTCGCGGCGGAAGTTCCGAACGCTCTCCCTGGGGAGGTTGCCCTCGTACTCGGCCTCCGAGAAGCGTCCGAGGTGTTCGACCTCGAACAGCTTCATCTTCAGCGGGTCGGGCTCGGCGCGCTCGCCGCGGTCGTTGTACAGCGGCTCGTCGGTCTCCCAGGCGTAGACGTGTTCGACGTACTCGGCGACGGTCTCCTCGTCGACGCGTTTCTCGTGCATGATCGCCTCGATGACGTCGCTTTCCTGCTGGTCGAAGACGTAGTTCTTCACGGGGACGACCCGGTTCTCGAACTCGGAGCGCTCGCCCGTCGAGAACACGGGTGCGTCCGAGAGCCCTTCGGCCATCGCGTTCAGCACGTCCCGTGGCATGACGACGTTCTCGACCGCCAGCTCCGAGTGGTGGCGATCCCGATCGGTCTGGAGCAACTCGGCGAGGGTATCCCTGGTGTAGGTAACGGGGATCCCGCCGTCGCCGTCTCGGCCGTCGCCGTCGAAGTCGAACTCGTCCTTTTCGCGGCGGTTGTCGCCCTCCTGGAGGTAGCCCTGATCGTAGATCATCGCCTTGTCGACGAGATCCAGTCCGTTGGGCAGGTCCTCCTGATCGAGGCGGGTGACGACAGCGTACAGCGCCGCGGCCTCGAGCGCGTGGGGGGCGAACTCCTGGCGGCTCGGCTCGCCGTCCCGATCCTTGACCGTCACCGTCACTGGCTCGCGGATCCGATCGGCCAGATCGAGGTAGTGGTCGGCCTCCCAGACCGACGTCTCGTTCGTCAGCTCCCGGCGGATGAGTTCGGTCTCGAGGCTCAGGTTCGTCAGGTAGCCGAACTGGTGGCGGTCGAGGCGGCGCTTGAGCGCCTTCAACGGGTCCATCCCGTTGCGGTCGGAGTGCTGATTCAGCTGTGCCTCGAGGTCGGGGTTCGAGATGATCAGCATCTGCGTATCGATATCCATCCCGATCCCCTGGTCGAGTTTCACCGACTGCTCGTCGGGAACGTTCAACAGCTTCTGGAGCAGGTCGGCGTGCTGGGCCGCGTCCTCGACGATCGAGAGGACGCCGTTGCCCTGCGAGAGGACGCCGTCGTAGCTAAACGCCTGCGGGTTCTTTCGGCCCCGCGAGTCCAGCTCCTGGAGCATTCCGTGCATCCACGAGCCGACGAGCCGTTCCTTGGGTCGGCCGTCGTCCTCGCTGTGCAGGACACCGACGCCCTGGCCGATGTCGACCACGTAGTTCTTTACGCGGAGGTGCTGGTCGTCGGCGATCGCCGAGAACAGCGCCTCCTTCCCCTCGCGGCGGTAGTGTTCCTCGAGATAGCCGTACGCCTCCCGGGAGAAGGGGTCCAGCGCGGCGTCGACCCGAACCGGAACGTGGTCCTCGAGGTCGTCGTTTACCTCCTCGAGTAGCTCCTCCCGAACCGCGTCGGGGAACACCGACAGTGGGTGGGCCTGCACCGGACTCTGGTACCAGTGGGCGTCGTCGACGGTCGTCGGATCGGCACCGTAGCTCAGCCCTCGTTCCTCGACGTCGGCCGTCGTGATGTTCCACTCGACGGTGTACCGGCGTCCCTCGGGCGTCTTCGAGTACTCGCGCAGCCCGTTGACCAGACAGCGCTTGAGTTCGGACTTGCCCGTCGCCGTGGGCCCCTCGAACCAGATGATCTTCTCGTCTTTCGCCCGGCCCGCGGCGATCGACCTGAGGTCGTCGACGAACCGGTTGAGCACCTCGGTGTTGCCCAGGATCGCGTGCTCGCCGTCGTTGTGCGGATCGTCGAAGAAGCGGTAGCGCTCCTTCTCCTCGCCCTCCTCGACGACGGTGCGGGTGCCGGCCGCTTCGATCGCCTCGAGCAGGTACTTCGAGGCGTGGGAGGCGATCGTCGGGTTCTCGAACACCCGGTCGACGTAGTTCGCGAGGCTCATCGGCTCTTCGTACGTCTCCTCTAAGGTGCGGTCGGCCTCGCTGACGTAGTCGCGTTCGGTCATGTTAGTCTTCCATCTCTGCTTTGGCGACCTCCGCGCCGGCGAACTCGAGCACTTCCTTGGCTCCCTCCTCGGAGTACCCCTGTTCGATCAGCGCGTCGATCCACGACGAGCGCTCGTCGTCGTCGAACTCGTTGGCGCTCACGAGGGCGGAGAAGTTGATGTTGTGCTTCTTGTCCTCCCAGAGCTTTCGCTCTAAGGCGCGGCGCAGCCGTTCGTTGTCCTGGGGGTTGAACGCCTCGCCCTCGCGGGCCCGGCGGGAGACCCAGTTCGAGACCTCCTGGCGGAACGACTCCTTGCGGTCCTCGGGGATGTCGAGTTTCTCCTCGACCGACCGCAGGAACGTCTCGTCGGGCTCTTGCTCGCGGCCCGTGAGCTCGTCCTCGATCGTGTCGTCGTCGATGTAGGCCATCACGTGGTCCATGTACTTCTCGCCCTGGCGCTGGATCTCGTCGATGTCGTACGCCAGCGCGTGGCGAACGTCCTCGATGGCCCGCTCGCGGTACTCCTCGCGGACCGTCTCGAGGTAGCGGTAGTACTTCTCGAAGTTGTCCTCCGGGATGGAGCCGTGGTGCTCTAAGTTCTCCTCGAAGAAGTTGAACACCGTCAGCGGCGAGAGGAACCCACGGGAGCGGTGTTTCGAGTCCATGATCGCCTCGGCGATCTCGTCGCCGATGAAACGCGGCGAGACGCCGACCATCCCCTCGCCGATCTCGGCCTTCTCGGCGGCCTCTTCGCGGAGCTTCTTCGTGTCGATATCGTCGCCCTCGTCGATCTCGCCGTTGTACGCCTTGGCCTTCGAGAGCAGGTCGACGGTCTCGGTGTCGGGCTCCTCGATCCGGGTGAGCACGCCGAACAGCCCCGCCATCTCGAGGGTGTGGGGCTCGACGTTGATGTCGGGGACGTCGGCGTTGTTCAGCATCTTGTCGTAGATGAGCGACTCGTCCTCGTAGCTGAGAACGTAGGGGAAGTCGATCCGCTTGGTGCGGTCGTTGAACGCCTCCATCTTCTCGTCGCCCTTCTTGTCCTTGTACTCGGGCATGTTCGTCCGCCCGACGATCACCTGGTCGATGTCGATCCGCGGGTTGCTCTTGGGTTTGATCGTCTGTTCCTGGGTGGCGTGCAGGAAGTCGTAGAGGAACTCCCGCTGGAGCTTCAGCAGCTCCTCGCCGGAGAACACCCCGCGATTGGCGTTACAGAACGCCCCGGAGTAGTCGAACGCGCGCGGGTCGCTCTCGCCGTAGATGGCGATCTTCGAGTAGTTGACGTCACCCGTGAGTTCGGTCTCGTCCTGGTTCTTCTTGTCCTTGGGTTCGAACGTCTCGAGGCACTGACGCTTGTTCTCGTCGGCGACCAACCGGATGATCTCGACGTGGTTCTCGAGGACCTGCTGGAGGTCGTCCTCGTAGTAGGCGAGCAGCCTGTCCATGTAGAACTCGCTCTCGGGGTCCAGCGCCTGCTCGTTCTGGATGGTGTACGGTGCATCAAGGACCTCGTTCAGGTCGTCGATCACCCGCTGGCGCTGCTCCAGAGGCAGGAGGACGAGCGGATCCTGGTTCATCGGCGAGCGGACGACGTCGTCGGCCGGATCCTGGTCCTGGATGACGTCACAGAGGTTCGTCCAGCGGAACGTGTACATCCGCCCCTCCTCGCGGAGGGTGTAGTCCTCGAAGTACTTCCGGACCTGCTTGTCGAAGTGGGACTTCCCCGACCCCACCGGCCCGAGCAGGAGCTTGATCCGCCGCTCGGGGCCGAGCCTTCGAGCACCCGATTTCACCTTGTTGACGAACTCGTGGATCGACTGGTGGATCACCCTCCCGTAGAAAGTGTTCTCGCCGTCGCCCAGCGGGTCCTCGGAGGCGAGTTCGTACTCGACGACTCCCTCGGTCTCGTCGTAGCTGGTGCCGTAGTAGTCGAACATGTCTGCCACCCGCTGGTGGGCGTTGCGGGTGATCTTCGGGTCCTCGTAACACTCCTCTAAGTACCAGTCGAAGGACTTGGTCTCCCGCAGGTCAGCGGGCATCGATTCCTTGTAATCCGTACTGAGTTTCTCGAGCGTCTCGATGTCACCGTTCATGGTATCATTGCCAGTTTCGGTCTCCCCCGTTGTATCGGAACGTCGCTCGACCGGCCTGACCCGTCGCGCGGCCGGACCGTCGCGATCCGCCGTTTCGGACGGCTCGACACGGACGCCACGTTCGACGTGCGCCGCGAACCGCTCGCGGAGCGCGCGAACCGGCGCGGGCGGCATCGTGTCGTGCCATGTGTGATCGAGTACCACTTCCGTCGCCGAGAGCCGGGGTACCGGGCTCGGTCGACGGTTGCGCCGGGGACGGGCGCAAAGTGGATCGGTCCGGCGAACGGATACCGATAGTATTTAATGAGTGAGTAATCCATCTACTTAAAGTTAGCCCCAAAAGGTATTTACCAGTACATGTTTTCATACTACAGGGCCTGAAATATATATGAATGGGTAGAGTTTACATACCACGATAACCGTTCGTCGGTATAACTCGACTGCTTGCAACGCACGGGACGGTCGGTGCGCGGCGTTCGGGCGGTTAAATACGTCGCCGAAGCGGACGATCGACGGACGACGCTCATTTAGGACGGCCGCGCCTACGACCGGCTATGAGCGACCTCGAGTCCCTCCCCGGGGCCTGGGAGGTCTGGTCGGCCGAGGACGACGGACGGCTCGTCCTCGCGTACCGACCGGACGTCTTCGACGGCGAGGAGTTTCCCGCGGCCTGTCTCCCGACGCTGTACCTGACTCACGGGAAACGAACGCGCAGACCCGGGACCAACCCCACCGACCGAACGCTCGAGCAGGACTGGTTCGTCACCTTCTACCTCGAGCCCGACGTCTCGCTGAACGAGACGAACCGCTTCGAGACCCGCGCGGAGGGGCTCGAGCGCGCGATCGAACTCGCCCGACAGTTCGACGACGGCGAGATCGACTACCGGGGGCTGTACCAGGTGCCCCGCGAACGGTACTTCGATCGGCTCGACGAACTCACCGGCTCGGACCCGCCGGAGTCGTGAATCGGGGTTCGTCGGATCGGTATGCAGCGGGGTCGGATGGAACGTTCGGCCTCGAGTCTACAGCCCTGACTGGCCACCGCTGGGCGGGACTGAAGGGGCTGGCGCGTTGAGCGGACGCTTCGTCCGCTCAACGCGCCAGGGGCTTTCGTGGTAGTGACGACGAGAGTAGTCCCGCTCGCACGAACACACGGGGTCGCCACGCCCTCCCCAACCGATTCGCTCGGTCGCGTTGCTCTCACTCGTCCACTGTCGGAGCGCGCTCTGACAGGCCTTCGTTCACGCCGTTCACGAAGACCTCGCACAGTGTCGTCGACCGCCCTCGCTTGTGCTCGCGGCTTCCTCCGGTCGCCGCTCGCTTTTCGCGGTGCTCGCGGGCTCGCACCTCGCTCTGCTCGAGCGGTCGACAGCGCACGCCGCCGCAGGAAGACGACGACCCGAGTTCGGTCCGGCGACTGATACACGGTTCTCCCGTCTCGATCACTTCCGGACCGCGGGACGTGAGGCTTAACCGCCGTCCGCGACTACCGATCCGTATGTCGACCGTCACGCTCATCGGCTCCCGCCTGGCCGAGCCGGGAACCGAGTTCGTCTACGAGGGCGAGGCCGACGGCTGTGCGGGCTGTCCGTACCGCAGCCAGTGTCTCAACCTCTCGCCCGACACGAAGTACCGCGTCACCTCCGTCCGCGAGAACGCCCAGACTCTCGAGTGTGCCATGCACGACGGCGGCGTCCGCGCGGTCGAGGTCGAACCCGTCCCCGTTCGGGCGAACATTACTACGAAGGGTGCTTTCGCCGGCAGCAAGGCGAGCCTCCAGGGTCCCTGTCCGTACGTCGAGTGTCCGAGCCACGAGTACTGCGAACCCGACGGCGTCGCGTTCGACGAGGAGTACCGCATCCGGAAAATCGTCGGCGACCCGCCACACGACGTCTGTCACCTCGATCGCTCGCTCCAGCTGGTCGAACTCGAAACGAACGACTGAGCAGCAGAACTGATTCATTAGCTGACAAGACCTATATTCGAACGGTTCTAGCGAGGCGGTATGTCGCCCAGCAGGCGGACCGTCCTTCTCGGCTGTGCCGTCGGTCTCGCTGGCGCCGGCAGCCTCGGCTATCGGCACCGCCGCCGGCTTCGGGGGCGATCCGATCTGGAACCGATCGAGCGCGCGCTCGACACCGAACCGCCGGCCGTCGATCCGGGACCTCCCGTCTCCCTCGAGCACCTCGAGGCACGCTTCGCCCGCGTCGAGGATGCGGTCGACGAGGCGGAAGCCGTGCGAGGCGAGTCCCTCGAAACCCACCGGACCGACTACCGAGAGCTCCCGCCGTCCGCCCTCGAGAACGTGACGCACGCGGAGCGACGATCGGCACTCGAGACGTATCGGTACATGCTCGGCGTCGCCTACCACACCACGGCGTCGGAGCGCTACGAGCGCGAATCCGGCGGGGATCCGGGGGCGCTCGAGGATCGACTCGAGGACGAGCGAGAGCGACTCGCGAGTCTCGAGTACGAGTATCGCGGAGACTCGCTCACGGAAACCGTCGTCGGGACCGCGGCGATCGACGAACGACACGCCGACGCGACGAGGCGAGTCGAATCGCCCGAACCGCCGTTTTACGGTCGGACAGCGTACCCTCGCGCCTGGCGGTTCGTCGGCTACGCCGAGGCCAGCCGGGTCGACGCGGAGCGATTTCTCGCGAACCGCGACGACGGGACGGAGTACGAACCGGAACTCGAGACGACTCACGAACGGCTCCGGGAGGCAACCGACGAGCTACTGGCGGCCGTCTCGTGGGAGCGAGACGGGACGCCGACGCGGGCGTCCGACGTCGATGCAATCCGCGAGATGTCCCGATCGACGACCCGGACGCTGGAAGACGGCTATCCCGCGCTCGCAGTTCGTCGAGCGAGTCGACGGCACACGCACGCTCGGAGTCTCGACGCGCTCGAGGAGGTTCCCGGTCGCGAGGATCGAGACGAGACCGGCTGGACCGTCGACGCCGGTGCAGTCGTCGACCGAAAGGAGGCCGCGATCGACGCGATCTCGCGGGTGCTCGAGGAACACGGGGACGACTCCCTCGGGGTGCGGTTGCTCGCTACCGCGTCGAGGATCGTCGAGGAGGGTGACGACGAACTCGAGACGCTCCGGGCGGATGTGCACGAGCTATCGGACGACGAGTGGAACGCGGCCGTCGAACCGGCGTGGCTGTACTACCGGGAGGCGGCAGTGTTCGCCGACGCGATCCCGGAGACGCTGGCGCTCGTGGCGAAGTGATCGCCGCTGGAGAACTGGCGGCGTCGCTATCCGTCGATCTCGAGCGCCTCGCCCTCGAGCCAGCTGTCGGCCCAGCAGGAGATCTCCTCGAAGACCGGCTCGAGGGACTCCCCCTTCTCCGTGAGGCTGTAGTAGGTCGCGATCGGTGCGTCCTCCTCGAGCCGGCGCTCGACGAACCCCATCTCGCCGAGGTCGTCGAGCACCCGCGAGAGGGTACGGGCGTTGGCGCCGGTTTCGCGTTTGAGTTCGTTGAAGCGGTGTTCGCCCTCGAGCAGCGTGTGGAGGACGGCCAGTCGCCACTGGGAGCCGATCTGTTCGATCGATTCGACCACCGGGCAGGCCTCGTCCTGTTGTTCGCTCGGATTGCGAGATTGCGGGGTTGCCATTGCCCGACCGTAGGACGCCCCGTCGTATAGCAGTTCGGATCCGAACCAGCTAACTCGAGGATACCGATCTGTCGGCCTCGAGTAACGACTCGATACGCTCGAGTGCGCGCAGACAGACCGGTGCGTAACCCGCCCCGCTCAGCGGAAGTTCGAAGACGACCCGACAGCGGTCCGCGGCGAGCTCGTCGACCCGGTGGCCGGTCGCGGAGATCCGAGCCACGCGCCAGGTCCACCGCCGGTCCGTACAGTCGACGACCTCGAACGGCAGCCAGGTACCGGGGATTCGCACCCGCCCCGTCGTTCCCGCCCGAACGCGCGCGTCGGTCGCGTCGACCCCGCTGATCAGTGGCGACCACTCCGGCCACCGCCTGGTGTCGACGAGCAGTTCCCAGGCCGCGGCTGGCCGGGCCGCGAGGACGTGGGAGGCCTCGATCCGACGGCCGTCCGGCGTCGATGCGAACTGGAGCCGTGTCATACCCGAACGACGCGAGCCAGCGACAAGGACGTTCTGCCCGGGAAACCGTTCGGAGTCCGATTCGGCGACCCGTCGGTGGTGCCGTCGGGTTTCGACGCTGACAGTTATGTCGATAGCGCCGAATCGTAAGCCAGTGCCATCCTCCACTACGCGCCGCGGCCTCCTCGCCGGCGCCCTCGCCGCCGGCGTCGGCGGGCTCACGCTGACCGGTGCGCGAGAGCTGCTCGGCCAGTTCGCGCCGCTCTCGGGAACCGCCTGGGATGCGGCCAACAGGTCGCTCTCCAAGCGCGTCGCGAGCCCCTATGGCGAGGCGACCGTCCGCTACGACGACTACGGCGTCCCCAGCATCGAGGCCGACGAGGAGCTAGCGGCCTCCTTCGCCGTCGGCTACGTCCAGGCGTTCGACCGACTCGCCCAGCTCGACCTGCAGCGACGGGTCATGCGCGGACAGGTGTCGGAGCTGGCCGGGGAGGGAACACTCGAGGACGACGAGTTCCACGTCGCGATGGACTTCGCCGGCGCGGCCGAGGCGACCTGGGAACACGTCTCGGAGACCCCAGCCGGACCGCTCGTGGAGGCCTACGCCGACGGCGTCAACGCGGCGATCGACGGCGAGGGGTTGCCCCTCGAGTTCGAGCTCCTGGGGTACGAGCCCGAGCCCTGGACGCCCGTCGACTCGATGCTGATGGAAAAACAGATCTCCTGGGATCTGACCGGGAACTTCGGCGAACTCCGTCGGGCGCTGATCGCCGACCGACTCGGCGAGGACGTCCTCGAGGAGCTGTTCCCCGAGCGACTGGACCACGAGGTGCCGATCCTGCGGGAGTCTGTCGACGCCGAAACGCTCGAGGAGGGCGAGGAGGGCGGCCCCCTCGGAAGCAAGGACGTCCTCGATCAGAGCCTGACCGACTGGCTCTCGCGGTACGAGTCGCCCACCGGTGTCGGCTCGAACAGCTGGGTCGTCTCGGGCGAGCACACCGAGAGCGGGCGGCCGATCGTCGCCTACGACCCTCACCTGACGCTGATGACCCCGCCGCTGTGGTACGAACAGCACGTCGAAACCCCCGAAACCTCCGTTCGGGGCGCGACGTTTCCGGGCGTCCCCTTCGTTATTGCTGGCGCGAACGATCGCGGGACGTGGTCGTTCACGAACGTCGGCGCGGACGTCCTCGACTGCTACACCTACGAGATCGACGACGACGGCGAGCGCTACCGCTACGACGGCGAGTGGCGCGAGTTCGATCGCGAGGAGCGAGAGATCGCCGTCGCGGGCGGCGACGATCGGACCGTCGAGGTCAGGAAAACCGTCCACGGACCGGTGCTGGAACGCGAGGGCCGAACCGTCGGCGTCGCCTGGACGGGCCACACCGCCACGCGGACGACCGAGGCGATCTACGAGTTCGAGCGCAGCGACGGCCTCGAGGACCTGCTCGAGGCGACCCGGAAGTTCGACCTACCGACCCAGAACCTCGTCTACGCCGACGCCGACGGCCGGACGCTGTACTACGCGACGGGGAAGCTCCCGATCCGCGAGATCGACGGCGAGGCGGTTTCGGGAAACCGGCTCTTCGACGGCTCCGCCGGCGAGGGCGAGTGGGACGGGTTCGAACCGTTCGGGGAGTCCTCCTGGGAGGGGTTCGTCCCCTTCGAAGAGAAACCCCACGCGATCGATCCCGACGTCCTCGCGACAGCCAACCAGCGGGTCGTCGACGATCCCGACCACTACGTCGGCGTCGCGTACGCGACGCCCTACCGGGGCGCACGGATCTACAACCGCCTCGACGACGCCGTCGAGTCCGGCGAGCCGACCGACCCCGAGTTCCACCGGGAGCTACAGAACGACGTCTACGACGGCCGGGCCGAACAACTGGTGCCGGAGCTGCTCGAGGCTCTCGAGGACCGAATCGAAGGCGGAGACGAATCCGACGACGATCGCGACCTCGAGGACGCCCACGAGACCCTCGTCGACTGGGAGTACGAGATGGCCGCCGACTCCCGGGGCGCGCTCCGCTTCGCCCGCTGGATGGACCACTTTCGACGGCTGGTCGTCGAACCCGAGTTCGAGGACGCCGGCCTCGACGAGTCGTACTACCCTAACGACTGGGTAGTCGCGACGCTTCCTACCGACAGCCAGTTCTTCGAGGACCGTTCGCGGGCCGAGACGATGGTCGCTGCGCTCGAGGACGCCCTCGACGAGATCGACGACGCCGGGTGGGAGCGCTACGGCGACTGGAACTCGACTCGGGTCATCGAACACCCCTTCGGCGCGGAGGCGCCGTTCCTGAACTATCCCGAACGCCCAGCCGACGGCTCGCGGGCGACGGTGAAGAACTACCGCGTCGACTCGGCGGTCGGCGCGAGCTGGCGGATGGTCGTCGAGCCCGGAGGTGCGGCGACGGCAGTTTTGCCGGGCGGGAACTCGGGGGACTACTTCTCGGATCACTACGCCGACCAGCTCGAGAACTGGCTCGCGAACGACCAGACGTCGATGGACCGAACGCTCGACGACGAGGGCGAGCCCGACGTCGTCTTCGAGGAGGGGACCTCGTGACCGAAATCGATCGAAGCGACGGGGACGAGGACGCGAGCGACGATCCCGGAATCAGCGCCCCGCTCGAGCGCGTCCGGACCGAACCGCGGGCCCACTGGCTGGCCGTCCTCGTCGTCGTGTCGATCGGCCTGATTCTGGCCTGGCTCCACTGGCTCGGGCTCGTCGTCGCCGGCGCGCTCGTGGGGTTCATCTCGCCGACCGTGTGGCACGGACTCGCTGGCGCTCTCGGGTTCGGCGTCCTCGTCCTCGCGGTCTTCGCGATCGGGCTCGGCGATTCGGTTTGGCGCGTCCTCGAGATGACCCCCGCCGTCTACGTCACGGTCGCGAGCGCGCTCGGACTGCCGGCGCTGGGCGCGCTGTTCCGGGGTGTCGTTTGAGTTCGGCGAGTAAGAGAGCCAGCGCGGGGACGCGCGTCGCAGATCAGGAAACGTCTCTTCGGGGTAACCGCTCGATCTGCATCTTCACGAGCACGTGGTAGATCGTCCCGAGCAACCCATAGACGGCGAGACAGGAGACGAAGGCGATCGTCCCTAACTTGCCGCCGGATCCGCCTAAATACGGTTCGGTGAACACTACCACGAGTCCGACGACGATACCCGCCAGGGCCATCCAGCGTTCGTCCGGAATACGGGTCGAATCGCTCATTCCCGCAAACGAGGCCGCGTATATCGCTGCTGCCAGCAGGTCGCCAGCTATCGGATACAGCCACGGAAGCGCGACTCCGCCGAGTAGACCGACAACACCGGACGCTGACACTGGATCGAGTGGCGATCGATGGTGCAGTGTGAAGGTGACCACTGCAGCAACGACCGAGAAACCCACGACGAGGCCAACGGTATCGAACGCCGGTAGCTGATTGCCGAGAAACGATGTCGGCGTTCCGAGGATCGTGAGGGCCGCTCCGACGAAGGCGGTAGTACCGAGCTTCCCGCCGACTCCGTGAAAGACCGGCTGGGCCAGGAGGTAGACGACGACTGCCAGCACTGCTGCCACGAGACCCTGCCAGTAGGTCGGAAACACGATCGGCGAGGTCATACCGACGAACGCCCCGCAGTAGGCCGGAACGGCGAGCGGACGACTCACGACGACCGCCAAGAGGCCGGTGAGACTCGCGGCGACCACGGGTGTGAGCCGTCCCTCAACGACGAGCGCGAAGGTCACGAAGCCACCGACCATAATCGCACCTGCGATTCCGATCATCTCGGCTGAGTCGATCGACTCGATCTCGGGCACCGCTCGAACCATCCGGAGTTCGAACGCAATACCACGGAGGGCGAGCAGCGCAAGCAAGAGGAGAACTCCGCCAAGAACGACGGATTCTGCCTCGCGAACGGCACCTACCACCGCGAGCCCCACCAGGCTCATCGCCGGAACTGCGAGGAGAAACAACCCGAGAAGGACCAACCCCCATTGCGGGCGATCGGTCGTCGAGAGCGAGAAGAGACGGTCGACTGCCATGCCGATCCGTTCTTTCCCTCGTCACAAAAACATGGGTAGCGAATAGTTACAGAAAAGGCGGAAACGGGCCTGTACTATCCACTGAGGTCAGCCCAAATCCGCACTCTTCGCGACCTTTTCGGTACCGCTTCCAGTAACTGGCTTCGATATCTGGAACCGCGACTGCGTATACGCTCCGGCAGCGCATCACAGATATCTAAAACTGACGGCGGGTCGGTGCGTCGTCGCTTGCCGATCCACGTACTGTTTTGCCGTCCCGTCGAGTACGGGCCGCCATGGAGTACACGACCCTCGGTTCGACCGGCATGGAGGTCAGCCGGCTCTGTCTGGGCTGTATGAGCTTCGGCTCGAGCGACTGGCGCGAGTGGGTTTTAGAGGAAGAGGAGAGTCACGAGATCATCGACCGCGCCATCGACCTGGGGATCAACTTCTTCGATACGGCCAACATGTACTCGAAGGGCGAGTCCGAACGGATCCTCGGGAACGCACTCGAGGGTCGGCGGGAGGAGTCCGTCGTCGCGACGAAAGGCTACTTCCAGATGCGCGAGGACGACCCGAACTCGGGCGGGCTCTCGCGGAAGGCGATCGAACAGGAGCTGGCGGCCAGCCGCGAGCGGCTGGGGATGGACACGATCGACCTCTACCAGATCCACCGCTGGGACGACGACACGCCGATCGAGACGACGATGCGGGCGCTCGACGACGCCGTCCGCCGCGGCCACGCCCGCTACGTCGGCGCCTCGTCGATGTGGACCCACCAGTTCGCCGACGCGCTGCACACCAGCGACCGGCAGGGCCTCGAGCGCTTCGCGACGATGCAGAACCACTACAACCTCGTCTACCGCGAGGAGGAACGCGAGATGCTACCGTTCTGTGAGCAGGAGGATGTCGGCGTGATGCCGTGGTCGCCGCTCGCGCGGGGCTATCTCACGCGTCCCCACGAGGAGATCGACGCGACGACACGCGGCGAGACGGAGGAACACATGTACGATCACCCCTACCGCGAGGGCGGCGGCCAGGAGGTAAACGAGCGCGTCGCCGAGATCGCGGCCCAGGAAGGGACGACGATGGCCCAGATCGCACTCGCCTGGTTGTTGCACAAGGAGTGGGTCGACGCCCCGATCATCGGAACCACGAGCGTCGAACACTTAGAGCAGGCCGTCGAGGCCCTCGAGATCTCGCTGTCGGCGTCGGATATCGCCTACCTCGAGGAGCCCTACGAGCCGGTCCCGGTGTCGGGTCACAGCTAATCGCGGGCGCGAGGACGGCGCGCCGTCCCGTGGCTACGCCTCGCTCACCTGCCACTCCTCCTGCGTGTAGGCCATCTCCCAGAACCGGTGCTCGAGCTTCGCGCTCGTGAGAAACGCTCGTTCCATCGCCTCCTGCTCGCCGGGATAGTGCTCGCCGCAGCGATCGACAAACGCCCGCATCCAGTCGACGGCCTCGTGGAACTCCTCGCCGGTATACTTCTCGATGAACGGCGTGTAGCGGTGCTCGTCGTCGGCGAGGTCGGCCATGTGCTCGGCGATATCGAGGTAGCCCTGCCCGCAGGGGTAGATCGCCGCCGCGATCTCGGCGAGGCTCCCCTCGTGGGCCGTCCGCACGAGGAAGTTCGTGTAGGCGACGCAGGTCGGCGCCTTCTCGACGCGCTCGAGGTCCTCGACCGCGATACCGTAGTCGGCGGCGAACTCCCGGTGGAGGTCCAGTTCGAAGTCGAGGATCTCGTGGGCGACCCCCAGCAGGTGGGTCATCGTCTCCTCGTCGCGGGTCTTCGTCCCCGCGATCGCGAACACGCGGGCGTAATCCAGCAGGTAGCGGTAGTCCTGGCGCACCCAGTGGACGAACGCCGCGTCGTCGAGCGTTCCGGCCGCGAGTTCCCGGACGAACGGGTGTGACTTCTGTCCGTCCCAGATCGGTGCTCCCATCTCGAGGAGGTGATCGCTGAACGTCATCGACCGAAGTTATTATTCGGTAGTACAACTAGGTTGTGTAGCGCGGAAACGGTAGGTGGTTCCGTTCGGGATGGCGCTAGCTCATAAACAGTCGCCGTCCCGCGCGTTCGTGGCGCATTCCCATGATCTCGGCCAGCGGCGCGAACGAGGTCATCGCCGCGATATCGTCCTCGAGGTGTCGCTCACAGACCGACTCGATCACCGACTGGAGGTCCTCGAGTGCGGCCTGGATTTCCGTGTGGCCGAACCGCCCGAGACGTTGGGCGGCACCCAGTAGTCCCGTCACGAACGAGTAGGCGTGAGCGAGGCAGGCCTCGAGTCGCGAGAGGCCGCGATGCTGGGCGACGACGCCGAAGACGACGGGGTAGTGACCGGGAGTCGAGCCGTCCTCGATCGCCTCGGCGAGAGTCGACGAGTGCTCGTCGCCGTCCGTCTCCGCAAGCAGCAGCTCGCAGAGCTTCGCCCCGGCCTTCGTCGAACTCTCCCGGAACTCCGCGGGCATCGTCACCGCGTGGAGCCGTTCGTCGACCGCGAGCAGTCCCTCGAGATCGCCGTCGGCGCTCGCGGCGTGGGCGTTCGCGACCGCGACCGTCTCGCAGGGGCCGACGAGCCGCCGGAGGTAGGCCGCGATCAACGCCCGGAGGTCCTCGCCGTCCTCGATGCGGTCCTCGTTGATGTACTGCTCGAGGCCGTAGGAAGCGGTGTAGCTCCCGACCGGGAGAAACGAGTCCGAGAGCCGAAGCGCCGAGAGGAAGGCGTCGGCGTCAGTGCTCATGGTGGTCGTGGGCGTGATCGGACGCGTGGCCGTGATCGTGGTCGTCACCGTGGGTGTGCCCGTGATCAGTACCGTGAGCGTGATCGGAATCCTCGCCGTGGGTGTGGTCGTGCTCGTGGTTCACACCTCCCTCGAGCTCCGTCACGAACAGATCGGCCTCGACGGTCGTCTCCTGGACCTCGGTCCCGGGAACGACGTCCGCGACCACCCGCTCGACGATGTGGCGGTCGGCCTCGAGGGGGACGTAGACAACGCCGTCCTCGACCGCCAGATCCCAGTGCTGGTTGCCGATCCGATGACCGAGTTCGACCGCGGCCTCCGTCACGTCAGCGGTCGGGTCCGGCAGCTCGACCGCCAGTGCGTCGCGGGGCTCGAACGCGACGAGGACCATGCGCTCGTCGTCGACGAGCAGGACGTCCCCGACCGAGACGGCGGGCCGATCGAGGACGATACCGACGTCGGTTCCCGCGTCGGTGGTCGCCCGGAACCGCGACCGCCGACGGTCGTCGGCGTCGATCACGACCCGCTCGAGCGTGTCGTTCTCCCGATGGTCGTCCCGCAACGCCGCGAGCTCGTCGTCGGCGTGGACGTTGCCGACGACGCCGTCGATTCGCTCCATCAGTACCGGCGGTCGGCTGGCGCGCCGACCCCCAGAAGCTCTCGCCTCGCCTCGTCCCACGCTTCCCGAAGCGCGCCCGTGACGTCGGCCTCGCGGTGGCCGAGCAGCCGGACGACGGCGCCCGCCTCGCAGGGCAGCGCCGAGACGCCGGCGTGAACCGCTCGACCCGTCTGTCTCTCGCTCTCCAGCGCCGAGAGCCGTTCTCGAATCCTCTCGACGAGCGTCTCGGTCGCGCTCTCGCCGCGGCGGTCGCCTCGAGCGCCTCGAGCGCGTTCGTCGCCACCGTCGGGGGCGAAGACGTACAGCGAGCCGACGACGCCGTACTCGCCGACGCTGGCCGGATCCCGCGGGTCGCGCTTCTCGGGTCGCAGGTCGACCGCGTCGGCACAGACCAGCCGGCCGTCGCGACGGGCCTCTACTCGTGCGTGGTAGTGGTCGAAGCTAAACGGCTCGTGATCGCTCAACCCGTCCGGGACGAGCACGTCCGCGACGACCGCCACCGCGCCGTCCGCGAGGTCGACCGAAACGGTCTGCAGACAGCGCGCGTCCTCGTTGACGATCGTCGGCCCGGGAACGTACTCGAGGAAACTCCCCGCCTCGGCGGTCAGCGAGGCGTCGAGGTGGGCGTAGTTGGCGTCCATGCTGTGAACCTTCGTTGCGCTTTGAGTTGTTACGTGCGCGCGGGCGTTCGCTCGAGCCTCGAGGCGCATCCGGTGGCGATCGCCCTGTGCGACCCCGCCGGTAGGCTCCTGGGCGACCAGCGTCGCCAGCCCGGGCACGGGATCGGTGTCGAGGGTGCCGGTGTGGTGGTAGGGAACCTCGGCCCGGTCGCGGACGAGCCGCGTCGGTCCCTCACCCGTGCGGGCGAACGTCGCCTCGAGCAGCCCGTCCTTGCCCGGTCCGGCGGCGGGCGCCTGGGCGAGGGATTCGCCCGCATAGTCCTCGAAGGCGGGCGGCAGCCGGGCCGCCCTCGCGGTCGCGGTGTGGCCCGCGCTCACGCGAACAGCACCTCCCGCTCGACGTGCGCGAGCACCTCGTCGACGCCGGTGCCGTCCTTGCAGTTGGTGAAGACGAACGGGTCCTCGCCGCGAACCTCGCCCGCGTCGGCCTCGATCACCTCGAGGTCGGCGTCGACGTGGGGCGCGAGGTCGGTCTTGTTGACGACCAGCAGGTCCGCCTGGGTGACTCCAGGGCCCCGTTTCCGGGGGATGTCCTCGCCCTCAGCCACGGAAATGATGAACAGGAAGTAGTCAGCCAGCTCGGGGTTGAACGTCGCGGCGAGGTTGTCGCCGCCGCTCTCGACGAGGACGACGTCGAGCTCGGGGTGGCGTTCGGTGAACTCGTCGATCGCCGCGAGGTTCATCGAGGGATCCTCGCGGATCCCCGTGTGCGGGCAGGCGCCGGTTTCGACGCCCTCGACGAGGTCCGCGGGGAGCAGATCGGCGAACGACTCCCGGAAGACGTCGGCGTCCTCCTGGGTCATGATGTCGTTGGCGATGACGCCGACCTCGTACCCCTCCGCGACGAGTTCGGGAACGAGTCGTTTGACCAGCGCGGTCTTTCCGGAGCCGACGGGGCCGCCGAGGCCGACCTTCGCGACGTCGCGGTACCCCATCAGTCGTCACCCTCCGTGGGCTCCGGCCCGCCGCCGGTCTCGTGGGCCTCGCTGCCCTTGCTCTCGCCCGGCTCGTCAGTCTCTCCGACCGCGAGTTCCTCGCCCGGGTCGGGATCGACGGTCTCGAGCTGCCCCCGGCTATCGGCTCGGATCGGGTCGTGAACGGTCACGAGCTTGGTGCCGTCGGGAAAGACGGGTTCGACCTGGATCATCTCGACCAGCTCGGGGACGCCGTCCATCACGTCCTCGCGGGTGAGCAGCTGCGTGGCCTCCGAGCGGATCCGCGAGACGGACTTCCCCTCGCGGGCGGCCTCGCAGCACCAGTCGGAGATGTACGCGACCGTCTCGGGATGGTTGAGTTTCACGCCCCGATCCTTGCGCCGTCGGGCGAGTTCGGCGGCCATGAAGACCGTCAACCGTTCCATCTCCTTCGGCGAGAGGTTCACTCGCGACTCACCTCGAGTTCGTCGTCCGCCGCGTTCGCTCTCGGGGTCGGTTCGGTTCCGATCGTCGTCGTCTCCGTGTCGCGTTCGTACATACTAGAGTAGGTACCGCTGTGCGAGCGGGATCTCGTCGGCCGGCTCGCAGGTTACGTGTTCGCCGTCCACCTCGACTTCGAACGTCTGGGCGTCGATCTCGATGTCGTCGGGACAGTGGTCGTTGTGCAGCATATCCGACTTTCTGACGGAGCGCGTGCCGCTGACGGGACGGACGGGTGTCTTCAGATCGTAGGCGTCGCCGACCCCGTTCTCGTAGGCGGCGTCGCTGACGAACGAGACCGAGAGACCGTGTTTCGCTCGGCCCTGCGCGCCGGCCCGTTCCCGCCCGATGATCGGCTCGCAGGTCATCAGCGAGCCGTTGGCCTCGCCCATCTGGGACCAGACCGGGAACCCCCCCTTGATCACGGCCTTCGGCTTCACGCCGAAGAAGGCGGGATCCCACAGCGCGACGTCGGCGAGCTTGCCCGGCTCGAGCGAGCCGACGTAGTCGTCGATCCCAGCCGTGATCGCCGGGTTGATCGTGTACTTGGCGACGTAGCGCTCGATTCGGGCGTTGTCCGCGTCGGTGCCCTCGTCGGCCTCGAGCGGCCCCCGCTGGGCCTTCATCTTGTGGGCGGTCTGCCACGTCCGACTGATGACCTCCGCCATCCGGCCCATCGCCTGGGAGTCGGAGGTCATCATGCTGATCGCGCCCGTATCGTGGAGGACGTCCTCGGCGCCAAGCGTCTCCGCGCGGATGCGCGACTCGGCGAAGGCGACGTCCTCGGGGACGTCGGGGTTGAGGTGGTGGCAGACCATCACCATGTCCAGGTGCTCGTCGAACGTGTTCTCGGTGTAGGGCATCGACGGGTTCGTCGACGAGGGGAGCATGTGTTCGTGGCCGATCAGCTCGAGGACGTCGGGCGCGTGGCCGCCGCCGGCACCCTCGATGTGGAAGGTGTGGATCGCCCGCCCGTCGATGGCCGCGAAGGTGTCCTCGACGAACCCCGACTCGTTCAGGGTGTCGGTGTGGATACAGACCTGGACGTCTTCCTCGTCGGCGACGTCGAGACAGGTGTCGATCGCCGCGGGGGTCGACCCCCAGTCCTCGTGGAGCTTGAGGCCGCAGGCGCCGGCCTCGACCTGTTCGCGCAGCCCCTCGGGACGACTGCTGTTGCCCTTGCCGTAGAAGCCGACGTTGACGGGCCAGTCCTCGGCGGCCTGGAGGAACCGTTTGACGTTCTCCGGGCCCGGCGTGCAGGTCGTCGCCCCGCCGCCGAACCCGCCTCCGAGCATCGTCGTAACCCCCGAACCGAGCGCGTGGTCGACCAGCTGCGGACTGTTGAAGTGGACGTGGATGTCGAGCGCCCCGGGTGTCGCGATCAGGCCGTCGGCGGGGATCGTGTCGGTGCTCGGACCGATCACCATGTCGACGCCGTCCATCGCGTCGGGGTTGCCGGCCTTGCCGACACCGACGATTTTCCCGTTCCGAACCCCGATGTCGCCCTTACAGACGCCCAGCACCGGATCGATGATCACGACGTTGGTAAAGGCCCAGTCCAGCGCGCCCTCGGCCTGAGTCGTCCCCGACTGCATCCCCATCCCGTCGCGCATCGTCTTCCCGCCGCCGAAGACGGCCTCCTCGCCGGGCGTGCCGTAGTCGGTCTCGATCCTCGCCAGCAGGTTCGTATCGCCGAGCCTGACCCGATCGCCCTCGGTCGCGCCGAACAGGTCCGTGTACTCGCGTCGGGAGAGCTCGCGGCTCATCGCCCGTTCCCTCCGGCCGCCGACTCCTCGGCGTCGACCCCGAGGAACCCCCGTTCACGAGCCCGCTCGAGCGCGCGCTCCCGAACGTCTTCGTCGTCCAGCGGTCCCTCGACCAGTCCGCTCATCCCGCGGACGATCCGGTCGCCGCCGATCGCGACCAGCTCGACCTCGCGTTCCTGACCCGGCTCGAACCGGACAGCCGTTCCCGCTGGCACGTTCAGTCGGAACCCGTACGCCCGCTCCCGGTCGAAACGAAGACCGGGATTTATTTCGAAGAAGTGGAAGTGCGAACCGACCTGTACCGGCCGATCGCCGGTGTTCTCGACCGTGACGGCCGTCGTCTCCCGACCTTCGTTGATTCGAACCGGCTCGTCGGACGGCAACAACTCGCCCGGGACGATCCCGCTCATCGATCGATCACCGCGACGCTCGAGCGTTCGTTCATCACGCCGCCCTTCGAAAGGCGACACCCTAATGGACGCTGTTACAACAATATTTGCAGTATTGAGTTGTTTGGTCGGGATTTCGCCCAATATCAAACTATTCGGTCACCTATCTGCCGACTATTGAGAGAAAACTGGACAGTTCCAAACGGGTCGAGCGCCGTCGGTCACTCCGCGCCGAGAGCCGTCTCGAACGCGGGGAGGTTGATCTCGCGCATCTGTCCCAGGTAGTCGCCGTACCCGGCTTCCTGCCAGTCGTCGATCGTGCTCTCGGCGGGTGAGACCATCAGCGTGTCCTCGACGGTGTCGGCCTCCTCCGCGATCGTCTCGGCGAGGCGGTCGCCGTCGAAGTAGTCCCAGAGCACGTACTCGATCCCCCGCTCCTCGAGGAAGGCGACGGTGTCGGCGATCTCCTCGCTCGAGGGTGCGGCGTCGGGCGAGAGTCCCACTGGAGTGTGGATCTCGAACCCGTAGCGCTCGCCGAGGTACTGGAAGGAGTCGTGGCCGGCCAGCACGACGGCGTCGTGTGTCCGGTCGGAAAGGCGCTCCTGGTACTCCTCGTGGAGGGCCGTCAGCTCCTCGAGGTAGCCCGCGGCGTTCTCCTCGTAGGTCGCCTCGTTGTCCGGATCGATCGCGATCAGCCCGTCGCGGACGTTCTCTACTCCCCGCTGGGCGAGCGCGGGATCGGAGAAGAACTTCGCGTCATACTCGCCGTGACTGTGGTTGTGTCCGTTGTCGTGGTCGTGATCCCCATGTCCGTGCTCGTGTTCGCCGACCTCGGTCTCGAGCGGGGGCGCCTCCCAGACGACGTCGTCGTCCTCGAGCACCTGGACGACGAGTTCGGTGAACTCGTCCTCGAACCCCTCGAACGCGATCGCGTCGCCCTCGACCTCGTACACGAGGGCGTCGTCGCCGTGGCCGTCGGCCGTCCGAACGGCCAGCGCGTACGTCTCGCCGAACTCGAGTTCCTCACCGTCGTCGGTCTCGGCGACGACGGTCACCGAACGTGAGTCCTCGAGCGGGATCGACAGCGGGTCGTCGTGCCAGTGATCGCCGTGTGCGTACGCGACCGCCTCGTTGCCCTCGAGCAGGATGAGTTCGCCGACGGCGAGCTCCTCGACGCGGTCGTCCTCGCCGTGACCGTGGCCGTGGTCGTGATCGTCGTCGTACTCGAGGAGGTCGATCCCCGCGAGCGCGTCGATCAGCGCGAGGTCGGACTCGTCCTCGAGTTCGGGGACGGCGTCGTCGACCCAGTGCTGGAACCCTTCGGCGTCGAGGTAGACGAAGGCGTCGGCCTCGGAGATTTCGGGCACGAGCGTCGACGGCGGCTCCCAGCCGTGGCCGTGTTCGCCGTCGGGGACGGCGTTCTCGACCGTCGTTCCGTCGCCGGCAACCGCGGCGGTGAACTCCGCGAGCGTAAAGAACGACGCGTACAGATCGTCGTCCGGCGCGTCCTCGTCACCCGCCGGTTCGTCCAGACAGCCGGCGAGGGCGGCCACACAGAACCCGCCCGCCGCACCCAACACGTCGCGTCGTCCGTGATTCATCGATACTCGTTGCTCGCCACCGATCCCACATATATCCCCCGTCTCGGGTAATACTGCTTTAGACGGTCGCTCGGCCGGGTTTCGTCGAGGCTTCCGTATTCGGCGTTCGTCCAGAACTCGCCGGGGCCGATCACCCGGACGCTGGCGGCGTTCAGTTTGAAGCTTCGGGCCCTCTGGGGTTCTCGCCGTTGCTCGAGCGGATCCGGTCGGTGTCCAGGGTTCTGGCGCACCCTCCTCGGAAAACTCGACGGATATAGACTAGAGCCCTCTCGAGACGACGTTCGTTCAGTATATTAGTGCCCTTACCGATGACCGATTATCGGGGGTGACGTTGTACTGTTGGCAGGAAACGCTTTTATATTAGTGATAGAGTCCGGTGAACAGAGATGACAATTGGACGAACGTCACCCTATCTCGGAGATAAGGTTGACAGACTAGCATATTTGTCTAAAGGGTCTGGGGGATCGGAGGCGTGTTCGTGACCGAACGGTCGCTCACCCGCCGTTCGGTGCTCGCGGCCGGCTCGGCCGGCGCGCTGGCGGCCACCGCCGGCTGCGTCGGCGAGGGCGCCATCCTGGGGATGCAGGACGGCGGCTCGAACCCGACGGCCGCCGTCCTCGAGGACCGGTCCGGGACGTTCGCGCTGACGGGGACGGCGAAGTACCGGACGACGAAGCTCGCGATCGAGGAGATCAATCGCGATGGGGGGATCCTCGGCGAGGAGCTCGAGGTCTTCGCTCCCGACCCGCAGTCCGACAACATGCGCTACCAGGATCTCGCCCGCCACGCGATCTATCAGGAGGACGCCGACGTGTTGTGGGCAGGGTACTCGAGCGCGACCCGGGAGGCGATCCGGCCGCTGATCAACGAACACGACCAGCTGTACTTCTACACGACACAGTACGAGGGCGGCGTCTGCGACAAGACCGTCTTCCCGCTGGGGGCGACGGCCCGCCAGCAGCTCGGCGCCGTCGTTCCGCACATGATCGAGGAGTACGGCAACGAGATCTACACGGTCGCCGCGGACTACAACTTCGGCCAGCTCTCGGGAGAGTGGGTGAAGCTCATCGCCGAGGAACACGGCGCCGAGGTCGTCGGCGAGGAGTACATCCCGTTAGACGAGTCCCAGTTCGGGTCGACGATCAACAACATCCAGTCGGCGGAGCCGGACTTCGTGATGTCGATGCTCGTGGGACAGGACCACTCGGCGTTCTACGAGCAGCGCCTGGCCAGCGGGCTCACCGACGTCCCGATCGGCACCTCGACGAACATGGCCCAGGAGCGCGAACACCTGCGGATCGATCCACCCGCCCTGGAGGACGTCTACGCCGGCGTCAACTACATGGAGGAGCTGCCGACCGACCGCAACGAGGCGTTCGTCGAGCGCTACTACGAGCGCTGGGACGACGCGGAGTACATCAACCAGGAAGCCCAGAACAACTACTTCTCGGTCTACCTCTACAAGGAGGCCGTTGAACGCGCTGGGACGTTCGACCAGGCGGCCGTGATCGAGGCCCTCGAGTCCGGACTCGAGGTCGAGGCTCCGGAGGGCGACGTCTCGCTCGATCCGACCACCCACCATATGAACCACAACATGCGTATCGCACACGCTGACGAGAACCACGAGATCACCTTCGACGAACCGCGGACGATCGAGCCGGTCTTCCTCGAGGAGGTCGGGTGCGATCTGACGAGCGAGACGGAACGGACCCAGTACGAACCCGACGCGCTCTCGGAGGGGGCCTGAGATGACGGGGACAGGACTGCTGAACTTCGGCTTCGAGTTCGTCGAGATCTTCGCGTTCATCGTGCTGGCGACGGTCGGGCTGGCGGTGATCTTCGGCATGATGGGGATCATCAACCTCGCCCACGGGGAGTTCATCCTCGTCGGCGCGTACGCGACGACGTTCACCTTCGCTGCGGGGCTCCCGCTCCCGCTGGCGATGCTCTCCGGCGTCGTGCTGACGGCGGTCTACGGGCTCGTCCTCGAGCGGCTGATCATCCGCCACCTCTACGGACGCCTGCTCGACTCGATGGTCGTCACCTGGGGGATCAGCCTCGTGATGATCCAGCTCACGCGGATCGCCTTCGGCAACACCGCTCCGGGGATCGGGATCCCGTTCGGGCAGCTCCCGGTCGTCGACGGCCCCGTCTACTACCTCGTCCTCGCGGTCGTCGCGGTCGGGGTGCTCGGCGGGCTGTACGCGCTGTTCATGTGGACCGACTTCGGGGTCCGCGCCCGCGCGACGATGCAGGACGAGTCGACCGCCCGCAGCATGGGCGTCGACACCGACCGAATGTACATGTCGACGTTCGCTATCGGCTCCGGATTGGCGGGCCTCGCGGGGGCGCTGTACGCGCCCGTGCTGACGGTCACGCCCGAGTACGGCACCGGCTTCCTGATCGAGGCGTTCGTCGCCGTCGTCGTCGGCGGCGCCTCGGTCCTCGTCGGAACCGTCCTCGCCAGCGGCCTCCTCGGGACGGTCAACGCCGCCGTGACGAACGTCGCCGGCACCTTCATGGGACAGGTCGCGATGCTGATCGCCGCGATCATCGCCATCCGACTGATGCCCGACGGGATCACGGGACTGCTCGCCGACTGGCGCGAGAACCGGGGTGAGAGCCAGTGAGCGTCGGCTCGAGCGACGGGCCGCTCGCCGCCGTCCGGCGGCCGTTCGAGGGGCCGAACACGATGGGGAACTCACCGGCGTTCTGGCTCGGCTTCGCGGTCGCCGTCGTGGCCCTCGCGGCGCTGCCCGTTCTCTTCGGGCTCTACGCCGCGGAGGTCGGCGCGGTGTTTCTCGCCTACGCCCTGCTGGGGATGAGTCTCGCCTTCATCTGGGGCTACTGCGGCATCCTCAGCTTCGGGCAGGTCGCCTTCTTCGGCGTCGCCGGCTACGCGTTCGGGATCGTCGCGATCAACGCCGCGACGTTGACCGGGCTGACGCTCGCGCTGCTCGCGGCGATCGCCGTCTCGACGGCCTTCGCCGCGGCGCTTGGCTACTTCATGTTCTACGGCGGGGTCCGTGACGTCTACGTGACGATCCTCACGCTGGTCGTCGCACTGGTCCTGTACACGTTCATGGGCCAGACGGCGGGCGGCGAGTGGGCGATCGGCGACGCTCGGTTGGGCGGGTTCAACGGGATGAGCGGCGTCCCCGATCTCGCCGTCGGGATCGGCTCGACCGGGGTCGAGATCGGGCTCCTCGGTCACTACTACGTCACGCTGGGTGCGCTCGTGGCGACCTACCTCGGGCTGCGCGCGCTCGTCAACAGTCAGTTCGGCTACGCGATGGTCGCGACCCGCGAGGACGAGGACCGGACGGCGATGTTCGGCTACGACACGACGTTCATCAAGCTCGTCGTCTTCACGATCGGCGGAGCGATCGCCGGCCTCGGCGGCGTGCTCTTTACCACGCAGAACAACTACGTCGATCCGAGCGTCTTCGGGATCACCGCCGCGGCGCTGCCGGTCGTCTGGGCCAGCGTCGGCGGCCGGACCTCGCTGATCGGCACCGTCGGGGCCGCCCTCGCGATCCAGTTCGTCGACTACCGGCTCGCGCTCTCGGGCAGCGAGTGGGCGCTCGTGTTGATCGGCTCGCTGCTGATGTTCGTCGTCCTCGTGATGCCGGAGGGGGTCGCTCCGCGGCTTCACGAGTACATCGTCGAGTACCGCGAGGACGCCGATCCGTCACCGGCGCCACAGGAACCGCCTGCGGCCACCGAGGAGGTGGGCGACTGATGGCGACGAGCGACCCCACGGTCAAGACCACGCCGGCGGTCGACGAGACCGGCGACGGCTCCTCGCGGATCCTGCAAACCCGCGGCCTGCGCAAGGAGTTCGGCGGGCTCACCGCGATCGACGACGTCGACTTCGCCCTCGAGCAAGGAGAGCTGCGCTGTCTCATCGGCCCCAACGGGGCCGGCAAGAGCACGTTCCTCAACCTGCTCACGGGCCAACTCGAGCCCACAGCCGGGGAGATATACTACGACGGCACCGATATCACGGGGCTGCCGTCCCACGAGCGGGTCGACCGCGGAATCAGTATGAAGTTCCAGGTTCCCAGCGTCTACGAGGGGTTGACCGTGGCACAAAACCTGCGGATTCCGCTCCAGCAGATCGTCGAGCCCGACGCCTTCGAGGACCGTACGCGCGAGATCCTCGGGCGCTTCGACCTGCTCGACCAGTGGGAGACCGTCGCCGGAGCGCTCTCTCACGGCCAGCAACAGCGCCTCGAGATCGGGATGGCGATGGCGATGGAACCGAACCTCATGCTGCTCGACGAGCCCGTCGCCGGGCTCTCGGTCGAGGAAACCGCGGACATCGCCGAACTCCTCCGGGAGATCGCCGACGACGACGGCGTCGCCCTGATCGTCATCGAACACGACATCGACTTCGTCGAAACGATCGCGGATCGCGTCACGGTCCTCGATGGGGGCTCGATCTTCAGGGAGGGCTCGATCGAGGAGATCAGGACCGATCCCGAAGTGAAGCGGATCTACCTGGGGGAGGATCACTGATGCTCGAACTCACGAACCTGCACGCGTCGTACGGCAAGACACCGATTCTCCGTGGCGTCGACGTCGACGTCGACGAGGGGGAGATCGTCGGCATCATGGGGAAAAACGGCGTCGGCAAGACGACGCTCGTCAAGGCCGTCATGGGCTTGCTCGAGGTCGACGACGGACGGATTCGGTTCGACGGAGCGGACGTCACCGACGAGCCGGCCGACGTCCGGGCTCGCAGCGGGATGGGCTACATCCCGCAGGGCCGGGACGTCTTTCCCGAGTTGACCGTCGAGGAGAACCTGCGGATCGGCGAGACGATCAACGAGGGCGACGACCAACTGCAGTACGAGGCCGTCTACGACTACTTCCCGATCCTCGAGGAGCGCCGCGATCAGGAGGCCGGGACGATGAGCGGCGGCCAGCGACAGCTGCTCGCCATCGGCCGTGCGCTCGTCGGTAACCCCGAACTCCTCCTGCTCGACGAACCGTCCGAGGGCGTCCAGCCTTCGATCGTCCAGGACGTCACGCGGGACCTCCAACGGGTCAACGAGGAGCTCGGAACGACGATCCTCTTCGTCGAGCAGAACCTCCACGTCGTCCAGAACCTCGCCGAACGCTGCTACGCCATCGACAAGGGGACGATCGTCGACGAACTCGAGGGCGACCGCCTCGAGTCGCGAGACGCGGTGACGGAGTACCTCGCGGTGTAGCCCGCCTCGAGCGAGGAGTACCGAACGGCTTCAGGAGAACCGCGCGGCGACGTCGGCTTCGGTAATGATCCCGACCGTCTCGCCGGCCTCGGTGATCATCACGGCCTTGTAGTGTTCGAGCAGATTGCTGATCTCGTCTAACGTCGCGTCCTTCGAAACGGTCGGGAAGCTCTCGCTCATGTGCTGTTCGATCGGCTCGTCCCGCGCTTCGGAATCGAGGTGGACGAGGTCGCTCTGGCTGATCGAGCCCACCGGAATCCCGTCCTGGATCACCGCGAGCTGGGAGTAGGCCTCCTCCTCCATCTTGCGGGCGGCCTCGGCGACGGCCTCGTCGGGGGCGACGCTGACGACCGCCTCGTTCATCAGGTCCTCGGCGCGGACGACGTCGCTCTCGGCCGTCTCGAGGGCGTTGACGATCCGCCGCAGCGTCGAGAGACGGGGGTCGACGTCGCCGCCCTCGATCCGGGCGATCAGCGGCTGGGAGACCTCGGCGGTCTCGGCGAGTTCGCTCTGGGTCAATCCGAGTTCGGTGCGGCGCTGGCGGAGATCCGCAGGCGTCGGCAGCTCCATACGACCCAATAACTACGGGTTATAGAAAGGTGTTTGGGTGGGCCGGCTCGCTACTCGTCTTCGGCCGTCTCGACGATTTCGACGACCGACAGCGGAACGTCACGCAGGGCGCCGCCGACCTCGCTCTTTGCGATCCGGGAGGCGTGCTCCTCGCTGTCGGCGTTGTACACTTCCATCTCGAGGGCCAGTCCGACGAGTGCGGTGTCGGCCGCGACGAACGCCGAATCGAACGGTTCGCCACAGGCGGGACAGCCCGTCGCGCCGACTTCGACTTCGACGTACTCGAGGCCCTCGTTGTTGAGGCGCTTCCCGGCTTCGCTGACCGCGACGCCGATCGCGTCGTCGATCTCGTCGACGTCACGAACCAACCACGCTGCTTCCATCGCGACGAGGTAGTTTCCCATACCGGATGGTCGGTCCGGGGGGTTTCCTGCTTTGCGGTTCCGACCGGTCGGCTATCGGGGCGCGCACGCGAAGCCGATAATGCACATAAGTTACGAGAATCGGCCGGATCGATTCGAACCTGGATAGCCGAATCTCGAGTCGGAGACAGACGAGGTTGTTCGATACACAAGCCAGCTTTAATCGCAAGACGGCGTCGACCCAGTTTGACACTACCGATCGTTATACTCTCCCTCGAGCAAGAACGCTTATATACTCCCTCGCTCTCCCAACGCGTGAACGTCGATGAAATCCCGCGTGTACCACGCGACGCTGTTCGCACTGTACCAGCTCTGCATTGTCGTCGGCATCCTCGCGATGCCGCTCGCAATGGCGACCCGACAGGTCGGCTACACCCTCCCGCTGCACCGGCTGATCGAGAGCGTCGGCGAGGCGTACGACGACGTCCGCCAGGAATGAACTAAGGAGCTTTTCCACCCGTCCGCGACGACCCGACCCGCTCTCGAGCCACGGCACCGTACGGACCGTCGGTAGCGGAAACGAGGGTTGTTACCGCCGATGTTTTATATGGTCCCGGCCGTAACCTTCGGTCAATGCGTACGCCTACTCACGACTCGGACTTTTCGCGAACGAGCAGTCAGCTGTCGGCCGACATGAACCCTTACGAGCCCGAACTCGGCTCGCTGCCACAGAACGACATCTCGGCGTCCGACCTCGACAACGTAAACAAGACCGGAACGACGACCATCGGCATCACGACCGCCGACGGCGTCGTCATCGCGACGGACATGCGCGCCAGCCTCGGCGGCCGGTTCGTCTCGAACAAGAACGTCCAGAAGGTCGAGCAGATTCACCCAACCGCCGCGTTAACGATGGTCGGCAGCGTCGGCGGCGCCCAGTCGTTCATCAAGAGCCTGCGCGCGGAGGTCAACCTCAACGAGGCCCGTCGCGGCGAGGACATGAGCATCGACGCACTCGCGACGCTCGCGGGTAACTTCGCCCGCGGCGGCCCGTTCTTCGCCATCCACCCGATCCTGGGCGGCGTCGACGAGGAGGGCAGCCACGTCTACAGCATCGACCCCGCCGGCGGCGTCATGGGAGACGACTACACCGTCACCGGCTCCGGGATGCAACTCGCCTACGGTCACCTCGAGCAGGCTTACGACGACGACATGTCCAACGAGGAGGCCAAGACGGTCGCCGCACGCGGGATCAAGTCCGCCGCGGAGCGTGACACCGGCTCCGGCAACGGCGTCTTCCTCTGTGAGATCACCGACGAGGGCGTCGAGATCGAGGGCCACCACGACTTCGACGAAGTCATATAACACGGCCGCCCTTCCGTTCTTCCGCTTTCTGACCCGGTTCGAGCACCACAGCGGCTGCTTCGGCCAAATCGGTATCGGGGAAACAGTTATACCTCACGTTGTTGGTTGAGATCATATGGCGGCAGAATACAACCTCGAGAGCTACGAGGACGCCCGCGAATCGTTCGACTGGGACGACATCTACGCCGAAGCCGACTGGGACGCTCCCGACGAGATCAACGTCGCCCACGAGGTCTGCGACCGTCACGCCGCGGGCGGTGATCGGATCGCGCTGCGACAGGTCGGCGTCGACGGCGCGTCTAACTCCCTCACGTTCGAGCAGCTGGCCGAGCGAACGAACCGCTTTGCGAACGTTCTCGAGGAACTCGGCATCGACCGGGGCGAGCGCGTCTTCTCCTACATGCCTCGCATTCCGGACCACTACGTCGCCCTGGTGGGAACGCTCAAGCGCGGGGCCGTCTTCGGCGGCGTCAACGAGCGGTTCGGCCCCGACGGGATCTCCTATCGGCTCGACGACTGCGACGCCGCCGCCGTCGTGACGACGAGCGACAACCTCGAGACCGTCGAGGACGCCCTCGCGGACGCCCCCTCGGTCGAGCGCGTCCTCGTCGTCGACCGGGGCGACGGCGTCGGCGACCGGATCGACCTCGAGCGCGCGCTCGCGGACGCCGACCCCGAGTACGAGACGGCCCGGACGAGCGGCGAGGACGACGCCCTGCTGTACTACACGAGCGGAACGACGGGACCGGCGAAGGGGGTGCTCCACAAACACCGCTGGGTTACCGGCGTGGCGGCCACCCAGCGCTTCGCGGCCGACCTCCGCGAGGACGATCTCTACTGGTCGACGGGCGATCTGGGCTGGCTCACCGGGCCGATCAACACCCTGGGCGCGTGGTTCTGGGGGACCGAACTCTTTACGTACGAAGGCGAGTTCGACCCCGAGACCTGGGCCGACCTGCTCGACGAGTATCCGATCACCGTGCTGTTCAGCGTTCCGACGGCCTACCGGATGCTCCGGGAGAACGAGGCCGTCCTCGAGGGCTGCGATCTCGATCTGCGCCACGCGCTGTCGATCGGCGAACCGCTCTCAGCGGGGGTCGTCGAGTGGGGCGAGGACGTCCTCGGCGTGACCGTCCACGACACCTACGGCCAGACCGAGACGGGCAACATGATCATTAACAACTACCCGACGATGGAGCTGCGGCCGGGCAGCATGGGGAAACCGCTCCCGGGAATCACCGCCGACATCGTCGACCCCGAGACCGGTGAGGTTCTCGAGCCCGGCGAGACCGGCGAGATCGCCCAGCGGGGGGATTACCCCTGTTTCTTCGCCGAGTACTGGCGGAAACCCGAGAAGACCCGGGATTGCTTCGTCGACGGACCCGATGGAGAGTGGTATCTCTCGGGCGACCTCGCACACAAGGACGAGGACGGCTACTTCTGGTTCGAGGGCCGAGCCGACGACCTCATCATCTCCTCGGGGTACCGGATCGGCCCCTTCGAGGTCGAGAGCTCGCTGGGCGAACACGAGGCCGTCGCGGAAGGAGCGGTCGTCCCGAAGCCCGACCGCCAGCGCGGAACGATCGTCAAGGCCTACGTCGTCCCGAGCGAGGGAACCGACCCCTCGGAGACCGTAAAAGACGACATCAAGACCTACGTCCGCGAGGAGCTCTCGGCCCACGAGTACCCCCGCGAGATCGAGTTCCGCGAGGAGCTTCCGAAGACGGTGACCGGAAAGATCCGACGAACGGAACTGCAGGATGACGCCGCCGAGGGGGCAGACGAAGTCGAAACCGCGTAGAAGGACCGACCGTACTCCGGCGAACGGTTCGGAGCGCTCAGTCGGTTTGCTGAGTGGCCTCGAGGTCAGCCGCCGCCGCCTCGCGCTCCGCGAGGTCGACGGTTTCGATCCGCTGTGCGCGCCCGGTCTCGCTCGAGCGGTAGATCGCGTCGATCACGCGCTGGACAGTCAGTGCCTCCTCGATCGTGTTCGTCTCGGGTTCGACGCCCGCGGCGATCGTCTCGAGGAACCGGGCGTCCTGTTCCTGATGGCCCGTCAGTGAGGCGTCGCCGGTAAGATTGACGTCGGTGTAGTGGTCACAGCCGGCCGTGCCGGCCTCCAGGATTTCCATGTCGGTCGAGCCGATGTCGAACTGGGCGCCCGCGTCGGTCCCTCGCACGCGGAAGTCCATACTTGGCTCGCGGTTGGTCGCCCAGGCGGCCTCGAGCGAGATCGTTCGCCCGTTCTCACAGCGGATGAAGGCGCTGACGGAGTCGTCGACCTCGTAGCTCTCGGCGGTTCCGTCCCAGTTGTCGCCGAAGCCGTCGGGGTCGGCGTAGTCGTCGTCCATCCCGAACGTCGAGCGGGCGACGCCGCTGACCTCGACGACCTCGGGAAACTCCATCGCGTACAGCGCGAGGTCGATCGCGTGGACCCCGATGTCGAGCAGGGAGCCGCCGCCAGCCAGGTCGGGATCGGTGAACCACGAGCCGGGGCCGGGAACCCCGCGCCGTCGAACGTAGTTCGCCTCGACGTGGGTGAGCTCGCCGAAGCGGTCACGTTGCTCGTCGAACATCGCCATCGAGGCGGCGTGGCGGTTGTGGAAGCCGACCATGCAGATTCCCTCCGCCTCGAGCGCGGCGTCGGCGATTCGCTCGGCGCTCTCGACGGTGTGGGCGAGGGGCTTCTCGACGAGAACGTGGTTACCCGCCTCGAGCGCGGCGACCGTGATCGGCTCGTGGAACCGGTTCGGGGTCGTCACGATGACCGCGTCGACGTTCTCGTCGACGACCAGCCCCTCGTGGGTTTCGTAGGTCGTCGCGCCGAACTCGGCGGCGAACGCCTCGCGCTGGTTCTCGACGAGGTCGGCGCCGGCGACGACGTTGGCCCCGAACTCCTCGACGTTACGGGCGTGGAGGTGGCCCATCCCGCCGAGGCCGACGATACCGACGCCGATCTCCGCGTCGATCACCTGGAAACCCCCCGTTTCTCACCCGTCGATTCCGTTTCTTCCTCAAAAACCACGAATTTCGCTGTCGTTTGCGTGCGATCCCGGTTCATATCGGAACGCGGGCAGCGACCGAGATAAGTATTGTGTCCCGAAAATGTGTACGACACGGAGTCATATACGTTACGCTACAGTATTCGGGCGTGTGACCACCGAGGAATACGCGAGGAACGCCGAGATTACCGTCGCCGGTGTCGCGGCCGCGCGAAGAAACCAGTCGTTGTCGCGGACGCGAACCGGGGCTGATCGGTCCAGCTAAGGACGTCGGGACGGGAGCTTCCGCCGATGGTCGCAGTCACGATCTGGAACGAGTTCCGACACGAACGGGAGGACGAGGACGCCGCCGCGGTCTACCCTGACGGGATCCACGAGGCACTCGCGGGCGTCCTCGAGGACGACCACGAGGTGCGGACGGCCACCCTCGACGAGCCCGATCACGGGCTCACCGAGGACGTCCTCGAGTCGACCGACGTCCTGTTCTGGTGGGGCCACATCGCTCACGACGAGGTCGACGACGAGATCGTCGACCGCGTTCAGGAACGGGTGCTCGAGGGAATGGGGCTGATCGTCCTTCACTCCGGCCACTTCTCGAAGATCTTCAAACGACTCATGGGGACGACCTGTAACCTCCAGTGGCGCGAGGACGGCGGTCGGGAGCGACTGTGGGTCGTCGACCCCGGCCACCGCATCGCCGACGGGCTCGAGGAGTCGATCGAGCTCCCGACGACGGAGATGTACGGCGAACCGTTCGACGTCCCCGAACCCGACCGACTCGTCTTCACGAGCTGGTTCGAGGGCGGTGAGGTGTTCCGCAGCGGCTGCTGTTACCGGCGCGGGAACGGTCGGATCTTCTACTTCCGTCCGGGCCACGAGACGTATCCGATCTACGAGAACGCAGAGATCCAGCGGGTCCTCCGGAACGCGGTCGACTGGGCGAGCCCGACGGAGGGGTCACCGCGGACGTTCGGCGAGCGCGACTGAGACCGGCAGCGGGCCGAACCGGCTCGAGCCCCGCTACAGCTCCTGGCGCCCCTCGTCGGTGATTACGCTCTCGAGCAACTCGATCGGCGTCGCGTCGTAGGAGGGGTTTTCGACCGCGAACCCTTCCGCCGGCTCGGACATGACCTCGCTTCCCGGTCGGTACTCGTTCTCGAAGACGAACCCCTCCTCGACGATCTTCGAGGCCGAGCCGACGACGGTGACCGGAACCTCGAGCTGGGCCGCCGTCGCGGCGATGGGGAAGGTCCCGACCCGGTTGTACAGCGTCTCGTCGACGATGCAGTCCATCCCGACGACCACCCGGTCGCAGTCCTCGAGGTAGATCCCGTGGGCGCTGTCGGTGATCAGCGTCGCGTCGACGCCCTCGAGATCGGCCAGCGATCTGGCGGTCTTCCGGCCGATGTAGCGCGGCCGAGCCTCGGTGATGTAGACGTCGAACTCCTTGCCCGCCTCGACGGCCCGTTCCAGGGCCTCGAGCACCGTCGAGGAGTAGTCGTGAGTCAGCAGCGTCGCGCCGTCCTCGAGGTGGGAAACGGCGTTCTCGGCGGCCAGATCCTTCCCTGCCTCGACCCTGGAGACGACCGCGTCGATCCGCTTCTGGGTGAGTCGCTTCGCTTCGTCGACGGTGTCGACATCGGCCTCGGTAACGTCGCCGACGACCTCGCGGACGGCGTTTTGCAGCGAGGCGTGAGAGGGGTTCGCCCGACGTAGCACCGATCCGTTCTGCTCGAGGGCTCGCTCGTACTCCTCGAGCGTGGCGAACTCTCGCTCGATCAGTTCCTCGAGCGCTCGCGTCGCGTTTACCGCAACTACCGAGGAGCTGTGCGTCTGCAGGTCCTTGATCTCCTCGACCGTCTCGTCGATCATACCTCTACGGATTCCCGTAACCGCAAAAGGTGTTCCGGGTGTCTCGCGGGCCGACGGCGGGACGGAGTAGCCGCTCGTCAGTCGAACTCGAAGATCCGAACCAGTTCGTCAGCGATCCGCTCTCGGAACTCCTCGAGGACGGCGTCGAACTGCTCCGGGTCGCCGACTGCGGCCCGAACCGTCTCGACACGCTCCTCGGGGAGGTCGATCCGAAACTCCTCCTCGCCGAGGTAGACGGGCTCGCTCTCGCTCAGGACCTTGCGATCGATCGCGCGGAGGATCTCGGAGTCGTACCGGCCGTGGAGCTGGTTGTACGCGTTCGAGTACGCCGTCTCGAGCTCCTCGAAGTAGTGGACGTACTTTTCGTCGAACTTCTCGGGATCGAACTCGGTCATACTCCTTCGTCGAGCAGCGAGCCGGTAAACGGTTCGGGACGGACGCCTCGAACCGCGTCCCCGCGAGTTCGTCCCGCAGGCTTACGTCTCCGAACCCCCTAGAGCCGTCGATGACCGTCACCGTCCGCTACACCTGTCCCCACTGCGATGCGGTCCACAGCCTCGAGCGTCCGCCGGATCTCGCCGACCGTTCGGTCACCAAACTCGCACAGCCGGGCTGGGAGTACGCCGACCCCGACGACCCCGACCGCGAGGACGCCGACGGGATCGCCTTCGTCTGCGGCGATGACGGCTCCGTCACCGACCTCGAGGGCGAGCCGGTCGAGGGTTGTGGTCGGCCGTTCTACCTCAACTTCGTTCGGTACGAACACGGGGTCGAACTCGAGCCCGATCCGCCGACCTACGGCGGCCCGCGATTCGATTTCAACGGGTGAGAAGGATTCAGTCGAGCCGTTACGTACAGGCTGAGCCGGTATCGATGCGGGCGGAGTGCAAGCGCAGCACCCGCGATCGACCATCGGGAGCGAGCGGCCTTTTTAGCGTAGATTTTTGCGCCGAGCGGTTCCGAGCGCAGCGAGGAATCCCGAGGCGGAAAAAGGTACGTGGGCACGCTTTACGTAACGCTCGAGAGCCGAACCTGTCGCCAGCAACCGCATCCGAACGCCCCTGATCGAGACCGCAATAGTTCTCGTATACGTAGCGTTCAAGGCACCGTTCCCCGTAGCCGCGGGCAGTGACGCAGGATCTCATCGCGGTGTTGTTCGGCGACCCGTTCGCCGTCATGAATACGATCGGGCTGGTCGCGTTCGCGCTCGTCGGCTCGAGCAAGGCCATCCGCGAGCGGTTCGATCTGTTCGGAATCGCCGTCGTCGGACTGGCGATGGCGTTCGCCGGTGGCGTGACGCGGGATATTTTCGTGGCTCGAGTCCCGTTAGCGCTGCAGTCGCCGATCGAGATCGCGCTCGGACTGCTCGGCGTGAGTCTGGCGATCGGCCTGAGCGTCGTCCTGCGCTCGCCGGACGATCACCCGATTACGCTCGTTTCGGACGCGATCGGCCTCGCGGCCTTCGCCACGACCGGAGCCATCGTCGCGACGGAGACCGGCGTGTCGGCGTTCGGCGTCGTCGCGATCGCGACGATCAACGCGGCGGGCGGGGGAGCGGTCGCCGATATCCTCCTCGATCGGTCGCCGTTCATCCTCCTCGAGGACTTCTACGCGAGCTGTGCGGTGCTGGGCGGGAGCGTCTACTGGCTGGTCGGAACCCTCGGAGCGACCGGAGGAACCGCTGCCGCGGCGTGTGCGGGGGTGACGCTCGTGACTCGGCTGGTCGCGGTGACCTACAACTGGAGCCTCCCGACGGCACAGCGGCTGGAATCGCTCGGGAAGTAGGTCGGTCTCTCCGCTCCTTCGAGCCTCGGTATCCGAACACAACCCTTTTCGACGGCGGGCCACACCCTTCGAGCATGGACGAAGACGCCGTTCGCGACCGCCTCCGAACGGTCGAGGATCCGGAACTGGGCGAGGACATCGTCTCGCTCGGGCTCGTCAACGAGCTCTCGGTCGACGGCAACGAGGTCGACATCGACCTCGCACTCGGGGCGCCTTACTCCCCGACCGAGACCGATATCGCCGGCGAGATCCGAGAGCTGCTCCTCGAGGAGGGACTCGAACCGAACCTCTCGGCGAGCATCCCCGACCGAGATAGCGGGGGCGACGAACAGGTACTCCCCGGAGTGAAAAACGTCATCGCCGTCGCCTCCGGAAAGGGCGGGGTCGGCAAGTCGACCGTCGCGACGAACCTCGCGGCCGGACTCTCGCAACTGGGTGCCCAGGTCGGCCTGTTCGACGCCGACGTCTACGGCCCGAACGTGCCGCGGATGTTCGACGCCGACGAGCCGCCGATGGCCACCGAGGACGAGACCCTCGTTCCGCCCGAGAAGTACGGTGTGAAACTGATGAGCATGGCCTTCCTCACCGGCGAGGACGATCCCGTCATCTGGCGGGGACCGATGGTCCACAAGGTCATCACCCAGCTCACCGAGGACGTCGAGTGGGGGAACTTGGATTACCTGATCGTCGACCTGCCGCCGGGCACCGGCGACACCCAGCTGACGATGCTCCAGACGATGCCCGTCACGGGTGCGGTGATCGTCACGACGCCACAGGACGTCGCGCTCGACGACGCTCGGAAAGGACTCGAGATGTTCGCCAAACACGACACCGTCGTGCTCGGTATCGCCGAGAACATGTCGACGTTCGCCTGTCCCGACTGCGGCGGGGAGCACGACATCTTCGGCTCGGGCGGGGGCGAGGAGTTCGCCGAGACCCACAACATGCCCTTTTTGGGCTCGATCCCGCTCGATCCGACCGTCCGCGAGGGCGGCGACGGCGGGGAGCCGACCGTCGTCTCCGACGACGGCGAGACCGGGGACGCGTTCCGAACGATCACCGAGAACGTCGCGAACAACACGGGGATCGTCCACCGACGCGGTGCCTCGCAGCCGAGCGGGACGGGAACCCGCGTCTCGGAGCGATGACCGACGCCGACGATCCCGAGTTCGAGCCCGACCCCGAACGGGTCGCTGCACTCCGAGAGACCGCCGACGAGATCCGTGGCGACTCGAGCGAGCGCAAGCAGCTCGCGAACATCCTCTACCGGACCAGCGACCTCTACGACGCCGAGGAGGACACCTCGCCCGAGGAGATCGTCCGTAACGTGAAGTTCATTCTCGAGGTCACCGAGCGCGGCGGGCTCGAGCGCTGACGGTTCGCTTTCCGTCTCCGCGACCGCCAGGCGCGTCGCTTTTGGTTCCCTGCACCGAGAGACAACCGTGGACGCGAACCAGCGAACCCGCGCGAACCCGTACGGCATGGACGAGGACTGCCGGAACTGCCCGGCGCTCTGTGAGACCCGAACCCAGGTCGTCCACGGCTACGGCGACGTCGGGGCCGACTTCCTGTTCGTCGGCGAGCGGCCGACCGCCAGAGCCGACGAGGTCGGCATACCGTTTCTCGCCGAAGGCGGGTCGGACGCCGAGGACGAGGGAACCTCCCTGCGCCGAATGCTCGAGCGACTGGGGCTCTGTGACTCGACCTCGCCCGACGATCGACCGGAACTCGAGAACGTCTACCTGACGAACCTCACCCGGTGTCGGGACCCCGATCGGAAGCCGACCGACGAGGAGATCGGCAACTGCGAACCCTACCTCAACGCGGAGATCCGGATGATCAACCCCGAGATTATCGTCCCCGTCGGCGAGCGCGCGCTCTCGGAGATCGGCGTCGAGTACACCACGACGCCCGTCGAGGACCTCGACCTCGAGGCCGACCACGCGACGACCGTCCGCGGTCGAGGGTTCGAACTCGTCCCGATGATCGAACCCCGCGAACAGACCGACGAGCAGACCCAGGCGTGGCTCGAGCGCTTCGTCGAGCTGATGGCCTCGGACTACAGACAGACGAAAGGACGACAGGAACGGTAGCGCCTACCAGTACGGGTTCTCCAGCCGTCGCGCCGATCCCGACCCGAGAGCGATCAGCGCGCCGACGGCGACCGCGGCGACGGCCAGTGAGCCGGCCGTCGGCGCGAGCCACTCGCCGGGGGAATCGATGACGTACCCCGCCAGGAAGCCGCCGACGCCGATCCCGACTAGCAGTGCGATCGCGAGCGTTCCAACCAGTCCGGCGCTCGAGCGCGTGTCCATACCGGACGAGTGGTCGCCACCCACATAACTCTACGTCGGCGATAGCGCCTCGAGCGGGAGCCGTCGCGTTCAAGGTCCGCCACGCCCGAGAACGGGTATGATCGTCGTCGTTCCCGTCTCCCCGTCCCGCGAGGGACTCGTGCTATCGTCGCTCGTCGATCGAACGGTTCTGACCGAGCCAGAGGCCGTCGAACTCTACGAGGCGAGCGTCGTCGACACCCTCCGCTCGGTCGCGGCGAGCGGCGGCGACCTGCTCGTGAACTACCGCGACGAGGAGACCCTGCCGGACTCGGTTTCGGGAGATCTCGAGGCCGAGATCCGGGAGCTCGCCACCGCGGCGCTCGGCGACCTCGAGGACGTCCGGTTCGAACGCCAGGTCGGCTCGACGCGGGCCGCCCGGATCGGGAACACGGTGACCCACCTGCTCGAGCAGGAAGACGCCACCAGCGTCGGCGTCCTCGAGCCGACGGCGCCGCTGATCGGGCGCACCGAGATCGACGGCGCGGCGATGTCGCTGCGGCGCCACGACGTCGTCCTCGGCCCCTCCTCGGGCGGCCGAACGTACTTCGCCGGATTCGGCGAGCCGATCGACTTCACGGATTCCGACGCGGTGCCCGAACTGGCGACGCTGGCCGAGCGAGCCGACGACGCCGGACTCGGCGTCGGGTTCGCCCCGATGCTGCCGACGATCGCGACCGAATCCGGCCTCTGTGCGACGATCGCGGGCGGCCGGGCTCGAGCGGTCGCCGACCACTCCCAGGAGGCGACGACGACGGCGATCGCCGACGAGATCGGGGTGGGCGTCGGCGAGGGGGAGTCCCTCATCCGCGAGTAGACCGATAACCCTTTTTGAGCGGGTGGAGAACGTAGGGACGAGGTGGGGTGGCAGAGCGGCCTAACGCGCCTGCCTTGAGAGCAGGTGGCTGTCAAGCCTCATGGGTTCGAATCCCATCCCCACCGCTTTCTGCGAGAGAACAACGACGAACGGAGTGAGGAGCACGTGAGCCGGAAAACGAAACGGTGGGATTTGAACGAGAGAAGACGCAGCCCGCACAGCGAACGGAGTGAGCGAGCGGGACCGTATTCGCGTAGTTCGAATCCTATCCCCACCGCTTCCTGCGAGAGAACGACGATGAACGGAGTGAGGAGTCTCTTGAGTAGAAGCTAAGCGGCCGGATATGATCAGAGACTGAAGCGAGCATCACGAGCGGAACGACAGTATTTCAACTGAATAAGGTATTCCGGAATCCATTGTGCCGAGGAGAAACCACACCTGCTGCCCTAGCCACTAATGATTAAATACATTACCCATCTATTAAAACTCGTGGCGGACGACTACCTGCGGCGCACCGCGATCACTCGCCTTATCCTCACGGACGAGCAACAGCAGCTGCTTGACGCCACCATCCATGAGTGGAAACGCGCTTGCAACATTAGCAGTCGTATTGGATGGAAGACGGGTGAGGCGCGTAAAACCTCCCTCCAAGATCTTGTCTACGACACAGTCCTAGAAGAGACACATCTTGGAAGCCAACATGTAATCCTCGCCACCCACCAAGCCGCAGCCGCACTCGCTGGCGCCGAAGAGATCGAGGAACTAGAAGAGGACTACAAGACCTCTCGTCCGGAATTCACTGCTGAGACGGTCAAATACGACAGTCGGACGATGACGCTGTTTGATGATAGCACCGTCTCGCTCTCGACGACCGACGACCGCATACGGTGTGATCTCGCCCTGCCGGACGATAAGGAAGGCTATCAATACCAGTATCTCGACAACGAGAACTGGGAGCTTACCGAATCCACGGTTTCCCGACGTAGTGGTGACTATTACCTCCACCTCGGGTTTCGTAAACCGAAGCCTGAAAAACGGGTCGAAACACAGGATGACGACGAGGACAGGACAGTTCTTGGCGTTGACCTCGGCATCGTCAACATCGCTACCACCTCGACGGCCTACTTCGCGTCCGGAAGGGAACTTCGGCATCGGCACCGGGAATTCGAGCGGATTCGTGCAAGCTTCCAACAGACTGGTACCCAGTCCGCTCACCGTACGATTCAGGGGATGGGCGGTCGGGAAAAGCGATATGTCCGTGACGTTCTCCACCGAGTTGCGAACGACATCATCGAGGAAGCACTCTCCCACGATTGCGAGTATATTGCGTTCGAAAACCTGACACACATCAGAAAACGTGCGCCGCCGGCAAAGGAGTTCCACCAATGGGCGCACCGTCAACTCGTTGACCTCGTGGAGTACAAGGCGGAGGTGGAAGGGCTATATGTCGAGTTCGTCTCCCCAAAGAACACGAGTCGGCGGTGCCCTGAGTGCGGATATACAAGTGAAGGGAATCGCGTTACGCAGTCAGGGTTCGAGTGCGAGTCGTGTGGTGCGACGGGGAATGCAGATTATGTGGCAGCGAAAAACGTCGGATGGCAGTACGTCCGTTGCGGGCTACAGTCCTCGCGGCGGACGGGCGACAGTCAACTCGCCCTGAAGTCGGGAACAGTGCCTTCCTCAGGTTCCGTAGAAGCCTGATGGACTACACGAGAGCGATTCTCGCGAACGCCGGTCGGGTTCGCCCGGCCGATCAACTGCCGGCAAAGGCCGAGTTCACCGACAAGCCCCGTGACACAGTCTCGGGGCAGTTGACATCCCATCCTCACTCCCCCTTGATTAAAAGAGAAAGAACTGTACACCGGAGTGCCTTTTCTCCATTGCGACGTGGGATGTGTTGGCAATTCTGTGTGAGCGTTCAACTAAGAGGCCGCAGAAACTCCCTGCCAGCAGTCCGGGCAACGGACTCGAGCTCGTCTTCCGCCCTCGAGAACGCCGGAACCCGCTCGAACATCGATCGTGGGGGTTAGCACCGGTCGAAGCATATCGACTTTGGGACCGAACGCGAAATCGCCTTCTCGAGCGAACCCCCAACCCGTGACGACGAGGAATCCGCTTTCATCAGTCCAGCAGGAGTATAAGCCCCGGGAGGAACAACACGGCCAGCGCGATCACGATCGCCAGGACGCTGAGCGGAAACACGAGCACCATCTGAATCCCGAGGAGTACGACCAACAGTCCGATGATGAGGTTCAGCCGGATGAGCACGTCTTCGTCGGCCATCGGAGCCCACTCTCGAGTACGTCGGGAAGTATCTTCGGGCAGTAATGGGC
>NZ_JARUKV010000018.1 GCF_029688865.1 Natronococcus sp. A-GB7 | reverse complement strand
TACATCAGAACTCATCTTGCGGCGGACCGCAGGGGTGAACTCCTCATCTTCTTCGTACTATAACCAAGTCCCCGACCACTACATAAGGCCTTCGAACGTCACCGTCGCCGGGAGGGAGTGACAAACACGTTGCAGTCATGCGATTCCGAACCAGCGTTACGATGAGAACACAACCGGTAACAGAACATTAAGGCACGGGCACGCTCGAGAAGCCGCGGCGATCAGCGATCGCGGTCGGGTCTCGGTTCGACGTGGGGTTTCGGAACGAGATCGTCGAAGGGCTGTCGGTCGAGCCACTCGAGCAACGCGACGAGCTGGTCGGTCGCCGCCTCGAACAGCTCCGCGCCGATCTCGGGGGTCGCGTCGGTCTGGTCTCCGAAGACGCCGTTGGGACTGTTCTCGATCGAATCGTAGAACGTCGTCGCGCCGTGGACGCGTTCGGCGTCGTAATCGAATGTTGCGCCGCCGTCCCGGGCGTCTTCGAGTCGGTCCTCCCGAACCAGTTCTCGAGCGATGTGCATGATCATCGCCGTTTCCTTCGGACCGCCGTGGGGGCCCGGCGTCTCGAAGACCTCCCGAATCAGGTCGGGAATCGACTCGTCCCACATCCACTCGATAGCATAGGCCGTCCCGTCCCGATGGAGCCGCCGGCCGACCTCGCGGAGGTGCGCGACGTTTCCGCCGTGGGCGTTGACGTAGACGATCCGGTCGATCCCGTGGTAGGTGAGATTTCGGGAGAGGTTTTCGACGTAGTCCCGAAACACCGGCGGATCGACCCACATCGTTCCGTGAAACTGTCTGTGGTGAGAGCTCACGCCAACCGGGATCACCGGCGTACAGAGGTGGTCCGTGCGGTCGGTCGCCGCGTGAGCGAGCGCCTCCGCGATCAGATAGTCGGTTCCCTCCGGGAGGTGCGGTCCGTGCTGTTCGGTCGAGCCGAGCGGGACGACCGCGAGCGATTCGTCGGCAACGTAGTCGGCGAGGTCAGGCCAGGTCTGGTGGGGGAGGAACATACCGTACCCTTACTCTGGACGGTCAAAACGTTACGTTACCGCTTCGCCGCTCGAGGGCGTGCAGCGTCCGAACCGCCGCCCGAGAGTTACGCTATAGTAAGCCTTAATAGTCAGACGCCACCGAGTTATTATATGGCAGTCGTTAGCGTCTCGATGCCGGACGAACTCCTCGAGCGACTCGACGAGTTCGCCGATGAACACGGGTACACCGGCCGGAGCGAGGTCGTCAGGGAAGCGTCTCGGAACCTTCTGGGGGAGTTCGAAGATACTCGCCTCGAGGATCGGGAACTGATGGGGATCGTCACCGTCCTCTTCGACTACGAAACGACGACCGTCGAGGAGCGAATGATGCAGCTGAGACACGAACACGAGAATCTCGTCGCCTCGAACTTCCACAGCCACGTCGGCGACCACTACTGCATGGAGCTGTTCGTCCTGGAGGGACAGCTCGAGGACATCTCGACGTTCGTCGGGAAGATCCGGGCGACTAAGGACGCCCTGACCGTCGACTACTCGGTTACCCCCGTCGACAGCTTCGATCCGATCTCGCAGGACGGCCACGGTCAGTAACGATCTCGAGCCGCGAACTGTGCGAAGAACGCGTACCTTTACTGGGTTCCCGTCGTACGGTCACCCATGTCTTACCGCAAGGTCAACTACGAGGACGTCGATCAGGTCTCGAGCGCGATGCACTTTCTCAGCGATCCCCTCGAGACTGAACAGGTCGGCGTCACGGTCGCGCGCTGCGATCCGGGCTGGAAGAGCCAGCCGCACGATCACGCCGACAACGAACACGAGGAAGTGTACGTCCTCATCGAGGGGAAAGCCACCGTGATCGTCGACGACGACCCGGTGGAGATGGAGACGGGTGACGCACTCTGGATCCCCCCAGAGTCGACCCGACAGATCCGCAACGACGACGCCGAGAGCGCGTTCGTGCTCGTCAGCGCGCCCGGGATTGCCGACGAGGAAGGCGAGAACGGCGAGTGGTTGCTTTCGGGCTTTGCCGGCTGAGCGGGGAGACGTTTAGTGTCTCGACGGCGTGTGCGGTGACGGGTGAGTCGCTATTTATTCGATCCACCACGCAGTCGTCTCGTTCGTCGTTTCCGGCGTCGTCGTCATCGCGGTCGGCTCGATCGAACTCGTCGGCGTGATCGTTCCCCCGGTCGCGGTCGTCGTCTACGGGACGGTCGTCGGCGTCGCTATCGACCTCGATCACTTCGGTATCGCTCGACTCGAGACCGGAACGTGGAACTCCCTTCGCTTCTGTCTCACCGACCCGATCGCCGCGTTCACCGATCAGGACCGAATCTTCGAGCGCGGTGACGTCGGCGCGCTCTCTCGGCTGTTGAGCCACCTGCTGCTCGCGGGACTCGCCGTCTCCGGGACGGCGCTCGCGGACGCGTCGCTTGCGCTCGTGACGGGAACGGTACTCTACGCACACATCGTCACCGACGTCGCCTGGGACATCCGACGACTGCGGCGGCGATCGAGCGTCGCGACGGACGAGGTCGTTCCCTCACATCGGTAGCCAGCTCGAGTCGGACCCGGCGTGGGCTTGCACCGTTGGGCATCGATTATTTGGGAGTTCCCGACGAGGAAGGGATTGTGAACCTTCTCGATTCCAGTATCGTTCCGGAGCACGCACACGACATCAAGGACGAGGCCCGCGAGTTCGCTCGCGAGCACATCGAACCCAACGCCCAGGAGTACTTTCAGGCGGGCGAGTACCCACACGAGATCCTCGAGGCCGGTCAGGAGGCGAATCTGGTTGCACAGGACATTCCGGAGGAGTGGGGCGGACGAGGACTCGACCTCCCGCAGCTGCTCGCGCTCACCGAGGAGTTCTACCGGGCCGACGCCGGAATCGCGCTGACCCTCCAACTCGCGAGTTTCGGCTGCGAAATCACCTACGAGTACGGCTCCGACGAGCAGTGCGAGGAGTACATCCGACCGGTCGCCGAGGGCGACCAGATCTCGGGGCTGGCCGTCTCCGAACCCGAGACGGGAAGCGACCTCGCGGGGATGCAGACTCGGGCCGAGAAAGACGGCGACGAGTACGTCATCAACGGCGAAAAGTACTGGATCGGTAACGGCGTCGAAGCCGACTGGATCACCCTCTACGCGCGCACCGGCGACGACGAGGACAATCGGTACGGCAACCACTCGATGTTCATCGTCCCGACCGACGCTGAGGGGTACGAGGCCGAACACATCCCCGAGAAGATGGCGATGCGAGCCTCCAAACAGGCCCATATCACCTTCGACGACTGCCGGATCCCCGAGGAGAACCTGATCGGTCACGAGGGTGCCGGGTTCATGATGCTCGCCGACTTCTTCAATCACGGCCGCGTGATCGTCTCGGGTCACGGTCTCGGTATCGCTGCCGCCGCCATCGAGGAAGCCTGGGAGTTCAGTCACGACCGCGAGGAGTTCGGCCGGACGATAAACGAGTTCCAGGCGGTCCAGCACGGGCTCGCCGACATGTTGATCGACTTCGAGAGCGCGCGCTCGCTCACCTGGCGAGCATGCGAAAAGGTCGCGAACAACGACCAGGCCGGCTACTGGGCGGCGCTGGCGAAGACGACGGCGACCGAGGCGGCCGTCGACGTCTCCGAGCAGGGGATGCAGTTCCACGGCGGTCGGTCGGTTCTGGACGAGCGACGGATCGCCCGGGTCTACCGGGACGCACGGATTCCAGTGATATACGAGGGAGCCAACGAGGTCCAGCGGAACCTGATCTACGGGCAGGCTCCCTGAGCCGATTCCCGGCGCCTCGAACGTCTCGGGAAACGGGACGAGCGCTCCGAGCGCATCGGGACCGGCTTGCGGAGGTTCGACCGGCGGCTCAGATATCCTCGAACGCTCCGACGAAGTCGTCGTGAGTCGAGAACTCCGTGACGGTCTCGTCGAGTTGCCCTTCGAGCTCGTCGATCCGGCTACAGAGCTCCTGGTACTCCTCGTTGTCCGCGAGCTCGGAGTCCTCCTTTTCGGATTCCAGCAGCGCCTTCTTCGAGACGAGCGCGTAGTAGTCCTGGACCGCCGACTGGTAGGCCGACCGGTTGGCGACCGACTCGACCAGTTCGAGGAGTTCGTCCTTCGAAACGGGTTTGACGAGGTAGTCGTCAAAGCCCATCTCGATGATATCGAAGTCTGGATCGACCGCCGTGACCATGATGACCCGGCAGTCGTACCCGTTCTCGCGGATCCGCTCGAGCACCTCGTCGCCGGACTGGCCCGGCATCCGTCGGTCGAGGAGGACGACGTCGAACGACTCGTCCAGCGTCTCGAGCGCGCCCGCCCCGTCGTAGGCCGTTTCGGTCGTCCACTCGGAACTGAGCCAGGTTGCAAAGAGATCTGCAAGCTGTGACTCATCGTCGACGACGAGCACGCGCCGCTCGTTACGCATAGGATTGCCCTCCGTTTCCATCATCGATTACAGCCACGCATCATAAATAGTTGCTCCGTGTGATAAATCTCGCGACCGAACGGAGACCGACTGCCTGCGAACGGCTGCTGCGGAAATCGTCGGTGAGATCGGATCGATAACGGTAGCGACGGCGGACCCGTTAGTTCACTTCCCTTCGAACTCCGGCTCCCCGTCGCCCATAAACGCCGTGATCCCCTCCATCAGATCGTCGGTCGCCATCAGCTGTCCGAACGCCGAGGACTCGTAGGCGAGCCCGGCGTCGGTGTCGTCGCGGCCGGCGAGCATCGCGCGCTTGGCGTACCGGTGGGCGATCGGCGGTCCGCCGGCGAGGTCGGTCGCCAGCTCGAGTGCGCGCGCTTCGAGCTCGTCGCCGTCGACGACCTCGTTGACGAACCCGTACGACTCCATCGTCTCGGCTTCGAAGCGATCGGCGGTGAGGATGATCTCCTTCGCGCGGCCCTCGCCGACGATCGCGGAGAGCCGTTGGGTGCCGCCCCAGCCGGGGATGAGACCGAGGTCGAGTTCGGGCTGGCCGAACTCCGAACCGGCGCTGGCGACGCGGAGGTCGGCACACATCGATAGCTCCATCCCGCCGCCGAGGCAGTAGCCGTCGATGCCGGCGACGACGGGCATCTCGCAGGCCTCGAGCTTCCCGAAGACGTCCTGGCCGCGCTTCGAGAGTTCGGTGGTCGCGACCGGGTCCGCCCCGCCCGCGGCCATGCTCTGAACGTCCGCACCCGCGGAGAACGCGCGGTCACCCTCGCCGGTGAGGAGGATCGATCGGACCTCGTCGTCGTCCTCGAGCAGTTCGATCGCGTCCTCGAGTTCGTCGAGCAGCGCCTCGCTGATGGTGTTCATGCGGTGTGGTCGGTCGAGCACGATGTGACCGACCATGTCGCCGGGGTACTCGACGCGGATCGCGTCGAACTCGAGGGCGCCGTCCCCGTCCTCGCCGGTCTCGTAGAACCCGCCCTCGGAGGCTCGCTCCTCGAGGTAGTCAGCGGGTGCGTACCGCTCGTGGCCCGTCTCCTCGTAGGCGTCCTCGAGGGCCTCGAGGGCGTTCTCGAGGCCGAACTCGTCGGCCAGCTTGACGGGGCCGTCGGGGAAGCCCGCGCCGAGCTTCGTCGCCTCGTCGATCGACTCGGGTGGGGCGACGTCGCCGCCGATCAGCTTCGCGGCCTCGTTGGCCATCGTGGCGACGAGTCGCTTCTCGACGAGGTCGGACTGCTCGTCGGTCGGGATATCGGCACCGTCGCCGTCCTCGTAGTCGTAGAATCCCTTCCCGGTCTTCTTGCCGAGTTCCTCGTTTTCGACCTTGCGCTCGAGCAGCGGGCACGGCTCGTAGGCCTCGCCCAGCACCTCGTGCATGTACTCGAGGACGTGGTAGCTGACGTCGTTGCCGACCTGGTCGCCGAGTTCGAAGCTGCCCATCGGCAGCCCCATCCCGTACTTGGTCGTCGAGTCGACCTCGGCGATGGAGGCCTCGTCGTTCTCGACGAGCCAGCAGGCCTCGTTCATCAGGGGAACGAGGATGCGGTTGACGATGAAACCGGGCGAGTCCTTGTGGACGCGCACGGGCGACTTGTCGAACTCCTCGGCCAGGGACTCGACGACCTCGAGGGTCTCCTCGTCGGTCTCGGCGCCCGAGATCACTTCGACCAGCGGCATCCGGACCGGCGGGTTGAAGAAGTGCATCCCACAGAACTGCGCCGGTCGCTCGGTGACGTCGGCGAGTTCAGTGATCGAGAGGCTCGAGGTGTTGGTCGCAAAGATCGCGTGATCGGGTGCGGCCGCCTCGAGTTCCGAGTAGACGTCCTTCTTGATCTCCATCTTCTCGGGGACGGCCTCGATGACGATATCGGCGTTTCCGCAGGCTTCCTCCATGTCGACCAGCGGCGTCACGCGCTCGAGGGCGGCGTCGGCTTCCTCCTGGGAGAGCTGGTCGTTCTCGGCGAGTTTGTTCAGCGACCACTCGATCTGGTCGTAGCCGTCTTGGACGAACTCCTCTTTGATATCGCGCATGGCGACGTCGTAGCCGGCCATCGCGGCGACCTCCGCGATACCGTGACCCATGTTACCCGCTCCAAGAACTGCGACGGTGTTGATATCGTCGATCTCCATGGTATCGTATGCGATGCGGACCCGTTTGAACGTTTCCCTCTCTAGTAAATGAAACTACAGTTCCGTTTACTTCCGGTTACAAACACCTTTACCGGATCATAGATAACTATCGTCCATGGAATTCGGGCTCTCCGAAGAACAGCAGCAGATCCGCGACGAGGTCACGCGATTCGCGGAGAACGAGATCGTTCCCGTCGCCCAGGAGTACGACGAGGAAGAGAAGTATCCCCACGACATCATCGACGAAGCGGCCGAGATGGGGCTAACCGGCGCCTACATCCCGATGGACTACGGCGGGGCCGGCTACTCCATCCTCGACACCGCGATCATCACCGAGGAGCTGTTCTCCTATGATCCCGGCATCGCGCTCTCGATCGTTTCGACCTCCTTCGGCTGCGAGGCGATCATGAACTTCGGGACGGAAGACCAGAAGGAACGGTTCCTCGAGCCCGTCGCGATGGGCGAGAAGATCTCGGGCGCGGCGATTTCCGAGCCCGACACCGGCTCCGACGTCTCCTCGGTTTCGACGCGGGCCGAGAAGGACGGCGACGAGTGGGTGGTAAACGGCAACAAGATGTGGATCACCAACGGCACCGTCGGCGACTTCTTCGTCGTGCTCTGTGAGACCAACCCCGACGCCGAAGGGCGGTACAACGGGTTCAGCCAGATCATCGTCGAGTCCGACCGCGACGGCTTTTCGGCGGAGAAGATCACCGGCAAGCTCGGTATTCGAGCCTCCGACACCGCCGAACTCATCTTCGACGATGTCCGCGTCCCCGAGGAGAACCTCGTCGGAACGAAAGACGCCGCGTTCATGCAGCAGATGCAGTTCTTCGACGAGACCCGGACGGCAGTCGCTGCCCAGGGCGTCGGCATCGCAAAGGGGGCGACCCGCGCGGCTCTCGACTACGCCCAGGACCGCGAGCAGTTCGGTCAGTCGATCTCGGAGTTCCAGGCGATCCAGCACAAGCTCGCCGAGATGGCGACCGACACCGAGGCCGCACGCAACCTGACCTACAAGTCCGCCTGGATGGTCGACCAGGGCGAGGACATCACCAAGCTCGCCTCGATGGCCAAGGAGTACGCCTCCCGGGTCGCCGTCGACGTCGCCGACGAGGCCGTCCAGATCCACGGCGGCGCCGGCTACGTCAACGACTTCCCCGTCGAGCGGTTCTACCGCGACGCGAAGATCACCCAGATCTACGAGGGAACCAGCGAGATCCAGAAGAACGTTATCGCCCGCGAGATGCTCGGCAAGGGATTCTAACCGCTCCGAGAACGCGCTCGACACCGACCGCCGACCGACCCGAACCCTCGGTACGTTTTTCTCCCTCTCCCCGCACTGTTCGTGCATGATCGATGATCTCACGGTATCGGAGTCGACGGTCCGAACCGCCTGCGGGGACGTCGCGCTTCCGGAGATGGGCGTCCTCGAGCAGCGCTGGGAGACCGACCCGATCGCGCCCGAATCCGTCGCCGACGAGGCGGCCGCGGCGGTCGGGGACCTCGAACTCGAGGACGTTCCCGCGGGTGGCGAGGTCGCCGTGGGCGCCGGGAGCCGCGGCATCGACAACCTCCCCGAGATCGTCGGCGGCGTCGTCGACGGGTTGCGGGACCGAGGGTACGAACCGTTCGTCTTCCCGGCGATGGGGAGCCACGGCGGGGCGACTGCGGAGGGCCAACGCGAGAAACTCGCGACGCTCGGGGTCACCGAGGAGGCGGTCGGCTGCGAGATCCGGGCGACGATGGAGGTCGTCACGGTCGGCGAGACGCCCGAACGGAAGGTCCCAGTGTACGCGGACGCTCACGCCGTCGAGGCCGACGCGATCGTTCCGGTGAACCGCATCAAGCCCCACACCGACTTCGGCGGGGACGTCGAGAGCGGGCTCTCGAAGATGCTCGTCATCGGGATGGGCAAACAGCGCGGGGCCAAGATGGCCCACGACTGGGCCGTCGACTGGAGTCTGCGGAACATGCTTCCCGAGATCACCGACCGCCTCCTCGAGTCGCTGCCCGTCGCCGGCGGCGTCGCGATCGTCGAGGACCAACACGACGAGACGACCCACATCGAGGGCGTGCCGCCGTCGGGCTTTCTCGAGCGGGAGGAGGAACTGCTCGAGTTAGCCTGGGAGCTCATGCCGAAACTCCCCTTCGAGGAGCTGGACGTCCTCGTCGTCGACCAGCTGGGCAAGGACGTCAGCGGGCAGGGGATGGACACCAACGTGACGGGACGGCGCCACTTCACGATCAACGAACCCGAACCCGAGACGGCCGACGTGAAGCGCATCTTCGTCCGCGGGTTCACCGAGAAGACGAAGGGGAACGCGATGGGGATGGGCCAGGCCGACTTCGCCCACCGCGACATCCTGGCAGGGTTAGACTGGTCGAAGTCGCTCATCAACGCGATCACCGCGAGTACGGTCCGCGGGGTTCGTCTCCCGCCCGTGGTCGAGACCGACCGGGCGGGACTGGTCGCGAGCCTCGGGACGATCGGTCCCGTCTCGGGCGAGGAGGCCCGCGTCCTCAGAGTGACCGACACGATGCGTCTAAAGCAGTGTTACGCCTCGGCGCCGCTGCTCGAGGCCGCACGCGAACGCGAGGACCTCCGGGTCGTAAGCGAGCCGGAACCGCTCGAGTTCGACGAGGACGGACAGTTCGTTGCCGCCTCGCCGGACTGAACCGGCCGTTTCGGCGGTTGGCGGAGAAATCTCAGTTGTCGCTGTCGGAGTCCGTATCGCCGTCGTCGCCGTCGGAGTCGGTGTCACCGTCGTCTCGATCCGAATCAGTATCTCCGTCGTCGCTATCGGAGTCGGTATCCCCGTCGTCGCCATCGGAATCCGTGTCACCGTCACCGCCTCGACGTCGAGCGGTTGCCGTCGTGTGGCCGGCTCGTCCATCGGTTACGATCGTCGGTCGCTCGGACCGACGATCGTTCCGACCGTTCGCGGTTTCGGCCGACGTCCCGTCGGATTCGGACGTCTTCGGCATCCCGTCCGCACGGACGTAGAGGATCACCGGGGGAAGCACGTACGCGGCGATGGCGAGGACGGCGAACGCGTCGTCGACGAACACGAGCAGGCCGAAGATGGCCAGCCCCGCGGCTGCGGCCGCGTGGGTTCCCGTTTTCGTATACGCGAGGTAGAACGCCCACAGTCCGCGGAGCCACCCGATCACGTCCGGATCACTCCTCTTTTTACGCGAACGACCGGGAACCCTTTTTCCCCTGATCCCCTAGAGCGCACATGAGAGAGTTCGTCTTCGCCCTCGAGTACGATCCGGGGACGAACCCGGTCGCCGACGTACTCGCCGAGCACCCGGACGCGTCGATCAGGTCGCTGTCGTACCACGCTACCGAGGACAGCCTCTGGCGGGTCGACCACGCCGAAGGCCCTCCGGAGGCGCTGGCGGCGCTCGAGGACGCCTACGCGAACGCGGAGTACTTCGCGGACTGTCTGGTCAAGGACGACTGCGGCGCCGACTGCGAGACACAGATCCTCGATCGCTCGAGCGACGAGCTCGTTGTCTACACCTACTGGGACCGCACCGACGTCTGCACGTCGGTTCCCCACGTCGCGCTCGAACACCTCGGCGACGGGCTCCTGTTCGAGACCTACCGCGAGGGCCGCCGGTACCGCTGGCGGATCGTTCTCGCGAGCGACGCGCCGATTCACGACTTCTTCGACGCCTTAGGCGAGGAGGTCGGCGAGTGTACGGGAATGGAGATGCTTCGGCTGACGGAGCTCGATCCGGACCGCCGCGACGATACCGACGACGACTCGCTCCCGACCGAGCAACGCGAGGCGCTGCGGGCGGCCGTCGAGCGGGGCTACTACGAGACGCCGCGCCGAATCGAGCTCTCGGCGCTCGCCGAGGAACTCGGCGTACCGCGCTCGACGCTGTCCTATCGACTCCGCCGGGCCGAGGCCGCCCTCGCGAACGCGTTCGTCGATCAAGAGCTTTCCGAGTCGCTGGCAGCGCCCGGATCGGAGACGACGCTCTGAGGACGGAAGTTGGCGCACGCCAAATAATCCGTATCCCGGTCGACCGATTACCTGGGAGTGATGACCGACGCCGTCGCCCCGTCCGGCTCGAGTCGTACCCTCGAGCTGCGGGTTCCCGAGATGGACTGTCCGACCTGTGCGGACAAGGTCGAGAACAGCGTCGAACGCCTCGAGGGGGTCGATGAGATCGATCCCCGCGTCACCAGCGGTCGCCTCGTCGTCGAGTACGATCCTACCCGAACCGACGAGGCGGCGATCCGCGAGCGCGTCCGCGCGGCCGGCTACGCGGTCGAGTCCGCAGCCGCGGAGCTCACGCTCTCGGTCCCAGGGATGGACTGTCCCACCTGCGCGACGAAAGTCGAGAACGCGCTGGCCGACCTCGAGGACGTCGGCGAGGTCGAGACCCGTCCCGCGACCGGTCGGGTGACCGTCGCGACGGGCGAGGGGGCCGACACCGGAACCGTCGTCGAGGCGATCGAATCCGCGGGGTACGAGGCGACGCCGATCGGCGACGAGGACGCCGGGATCGCCGACCCGGCGGCGATCTGGCGGAGTCGCCGGGCCGTCGGCACGGCGATCGGTGCCGTTCTCGTGGCAATCGGGATGGTCCTCGAGTTCGTCCTTCCCGCGCTCGACCCCGCCCTTGGAACGGTTGCGGGCAGGACCTACGCGGTTTCGCACGTCCTGTTCATCGCGGCCGTCGTCGTCGCCGGGACGCCGATCCTGCGCAACGGCTACTACTCCGCACGGAATCGGAGCCTCGACATCGACTTCCTGATGAGCGTCGGGATCGTCGCCAGCGTCGCGGCCCACCACCCCTTCGAGGGGGCGATCCTCGCGGTGCTGTTCTCGGTCGCGGAGCTGCTCGAGCGGTTCTCGATGGACCGCGCCCGGGACTCCCTGCGGGAGCTGATGGATCTCTCGCCGGACACCGCCACGGTGCGCCGCGAGGACGGCACCGAGGAGACGCTTCCGGTCGACGAGCTCGCGGTCGGCGACCGCGTCGTCGTCCGGCCCGGCGAGAAGATCCCGGCCGACGGCAGCGTCATCGAGGGATCCAGCGCGGTCGACCAGTCGCCGATTACCGGCGAGAGCGTTCCCGAGGACAAGGAGTCGGGCGACGAGGTCTACGCTGGGACGATCCTCGAGTCGGGCTACCTCGAGGTCGACGTCGAGAGCGAGGCCGACGAGTCGACGATCGCCCGGATCGTCCGCATGGTCGAGGACGCCGAGCGCGAGAAGACCGAGCGCGAGCAGTTCATCGACCGGTTCGCGAGCGTCTACACGCCGATCGTCGTGGCGCTTGCAGTCGCGGCCGCGGTGGTCCCGCCGCTTGCGTTCGGCGCCTCCTGGAACTACTGGTTCATCGTCGGCCTGACGCTGCTCGTGATCTCCTGTCCCTGCGCGCTGGTGATCTCGACGCCCGTCAGCGTCGTCTCGGGGATCACGAGCGCCGCCAAGAACGGGGTGCTGATCAAGGGCGGGCGCCACCTCGAGGCCGTCGGCGAGAGCGACGTCCTCGCGGTCGACAAGACCGGGACCCTGACAACGGGCGAGCTCTCCGTGACCGACGTCGTTCCGCTCGAGGGCGCCAGCGAGGACGAGGTCCTTCGCCGAGCTGGCGCCGCAGAGCACCGAAGCGAGCATCCGATCGGGCAGGCGATCGTCGGCTACGCCGAGGAGCGAGGACTCGAGCCAGACGGTCATGACGTCTCCGCGTTCGAGGCGCTCACGGGGAAGGGCGTCCGCGCCGACGTCGACGGCACCACTCACTACGTCGGCAAGCCCGACCTCTTCGAGGGACTGGCCGACCTCGAGCACACCCACGCGACCGACGGCGGGGTCGTCCTCGAATCGATGGGCTACGAGGTCGACGCCGACTCACAGTGCAGCCGTGAGGGCTGCCTGGACGTCCTCGGCGACGTCGTCCCCGACCTCCAGGCGGAGGGGAAGACCGTCGTGATCGTCGGCACCGACGAGGGACCGATCGGCGTCGTCGGCGTCGCCGACCGCGTCCGCCCGAACGCGGCCTGGGCCGTCTCCCGGTTACAGGAGCAGGGCGTCCGCGTCGTGATGCTCACCGGCGACAACGAGGGGACCGCCCGCGCGATCGCCGAGGAGGTCGGAATCGAGGAGTACCACGCCGAGTTGCTGCCCGACGAGAAGCTCGAGCTGATTCGTGAACTGGAACGAGAGCGCGGTGAGAGCCGGGTGGTCATGGTTGGCGACGGCATCAACGACGCGCCCGCGCTCGCGACCGCGGAGGTGGGGATCGCGATGGGTGCCGCGGGAACCGACACGGCGCTTGAGACCGCCGACGTCGCGCTGATGGGCGACGACCTCACGCGGCTGCCCTACCTCTACGCGCTCTCGGGGAAAGCCAACGGCGTCATCCGCCAGAACGTCTGGTCGAGTCTGGCGGTCAAGGCCGTCCTCGCCGCGGGCGCGCCGTTCGGGATCGTGACCGTCATCCACGCGGTCGTCATCGGCGACATGGGGATGAGCCTCGGGGTGACGGGTAACGCGATGCGACTCGCGGGCGTCGAACCCGAAACGCCGGATGCGGACGAACTCGCCGAGTGAGGATCAGGGCCGGAGCCGGCGAACCAGTCCGATCGCACCGATGACGGCAAGGACGAGCCACATTCCGGTAACGAGCACGGCGACGAGGAGGATCGCGGGGCCTCGCGGTGACCCCGAGAACGGGCCAAGGTCGGGAAGTCCAAGGCCAACCCACTGAACGACGAGGAAACCGACGAAAACGATGGCGAGGACGGCTACCCGATCCCGGAGCCACCGCCGACTCAGGTAGTACTCGAGGTACGTGTCGTCGTCGTCGCGTCGCATTCGTTCTCGCAGACGAAGGCCGAGGAGAAAACTATTGTTTCGCTCGGCGGCGTCCGAAGCAGGCTAGGTCTCGTGTATAGCTGATCGAAGGGACGTTCTCGGCAAGAATACCGGTAGTTTGGGATACGGCTTCTTGTTTGGCTGCCGGATCCGAACAGGTTGACCTGTTACCTGCAGATGCTTTTGGATCACGCACTACATCTGCTCGCGACTCAGGATGTTTATAGCGGTGTCTTCGGTGCCGCCGTCTGTGCTACCCCTGAACGATGACGTTTCAGTCGACCTGGTGTGATTTGAGACCGCTCCGGTCAAAAGTTGATATCAAACATCGTCAGGGCGACTAGCAAACTTGCGTCGGTTATAGAGATAGAGGATACCAGTTATTTGATGAAGTAAGGGAACAACAAAACCTGCGACTCCGCCAAAGATATACCAAATCATGTTCGGTTCCCATTCGATGTCTGTATTTTGAAGATATTTTCCATCGAAGTACAGTGCGAGCGGGAATAATAGCACAGGAAAAAACAAAACAACTCCCACTAATAATAACATATCAAATAGAACCATGCCAAAATGAATGTAACCAAATACCACTGCGCCGCCAGTGATGAAGATTAGAACATATAACACAACGGGTGCTGCTACCCCTGCCAGAATTACATACCACCATAGTGAGCGCGAATTTTCCATCTCTATAGAGCCATAATTATTACGCGTCAATATGAGATTTCGGAATTAAATGGGACGTGTCATGTGATGGTATCTAACCGATATCATCGAAGTAGTGGGTGCAGAACTTATTTATCGCAAATTCCCAAAGTAGAATAAAATCGCTGTGTTGAACAGCAGTGTCCTTATCGAGGGAGTGGGGCTGGCCGCTCTTGTAAGACGTTGAGGGAAGCAATCTCACAAATCGAATAGTCATTTCCAATCTCAGAGACCGCTATTCAACACGGCAGACAAAACAACGTTCTATAACTATGGATCTGGGTCGTCTAGGTCAACCACGTTCGAGATGTGAATATTGTTCCAAGATCCACTCCAGTAATCTACATCGATTTCGTAATAGAAATCGTTGGTGGGCTCATCCCAGTACGTCATTTCCATGCATCCATGTGCGAAACCCACATCACCACACATTCTGCGCTTCGAGAAGGAACCATTCGGAAGATTCCCTTCGATAAGAACCGAATTAGCAAAACGTAATTCAACGGATGAGGGGCCATCTGCGAGTGCCAGACTCAAGTACAAATAGTCATTTTCTGGAAGGAGTTCTATTTCTCTTTGCGTAGTTGGCTGAATATCGTATTCAGATGATTGGGTGTCAGTTGTGGTTGCGAATTCTATATCGTCAGTAGCTAGGTTTTTTACCACCCCAATATCACTATCATCCAACTCAGCAAGATACTCTTCACTAAGTTTCTCTTCTATACCCTTATTTTTGTTGTTCCGACTATTAGTTTTTCCTTGTTCTGGGTCTGCGGATGCTATACCTGGGATGAGAATTGCTCCAGTTCCAGCGGTAGCAAGAGTCTCCAGAGCTTTTCGTCTGTCAAGTTTACTGAAATCGGGAATGTCTATTTCATTAGACATTACAGACATACATTGATTGGTATTGGATATAAAGTTGAGACGAAAATAAAAATCGGATCCAATATCTATTCTGATGGTTCTACTCAATCCACTAGCTGAACCGCCACAGTTTACTAGAAGGATTGCATCAAAACGGGGGAGAGACTTCTGTTCAGAAGACTCTCTTTCACTTCGTCAAACAGACGGTGTCGAGCGCACGGAAGCTTATTGATGCAGCGCTGGGTGAGATCAGCCACCTACTGGCAACGGCTCTACAAGAACGGTGGGAGAGGATTGGCTACATACTTCGCCTGGCTGTAACACGAGTTTTGCGCCCCTCTCTGGTACCAAAGCTGTGTCCGTATCGGCTGCTAATATTTTTACCCCGATAAACCAAGTGTGGAGTAATGGCGGACGACATCAGCGACGGAACTCGAACGCCGTTGCGCCGACGTTCACTCGTCAGATCCGGGACATCGGTGATCAGGTACGGTGTGTACGTCGCGTTCCTCACCCTGATCGTCGCGGAGATCGGACTCGAGGCGTCGACGTGGTTCTCGGTCCGGATAGTCGCCGGCCTCCTCGGGGGTGTCGCTGTCGTCGGTGCAGCGTGGTTCGTCGCCGAGCGGACGCCGCTCGGCCGATCGGCCGACCATGCCTTTCGGCGATACCGTCTGCTCGGGATCCTACTGGTCGTGGTATTCGTCAGCGTCGGTGGGATCATCGTCTCGTCTGTGCTCGAGGGAATCCCCCGCTCGTTCTCCCTGGCGGTCGCTCTCGGACTGGTCGGCGGATCGGTCGTTCTCGAGGGAGTCGCGGACTATCGGTAGTAGCGAGGTATCGTGCGCCACCAGCCTCGAGCGTGGGCTCCGTCACGACCGGCCGAGCGCCCGCCGAATCGGCGCCGTCCCCGGATAGCCGTCGGCTCGCCAGAGCGCGATGCCCGCCACGAAGATGACGGCCTCGAGCCACAGCGTCGTCGCCTCGAGGCCGAGGCCGGGGACCGTCCCGAGGGGCTTGACCCCGGAGTACTCGGGCATGTGCGTGATCGGCCAGAGGAGAAAGCCGAGTTCGTGGTAGTCGCCCGCGAGCACGTGCCAGGGGATATCCGTCGCGGTGTGAGAGCCGTAGCCGATGGCGAAGGCGACACCCAGTATCCTGCGGTCGCGCCGTCGGGTCAGCAGCCAGACGGCGGCGATCACCGGAATCGCGAACAGCAGCGAGTGGCCGACGGTGCGTCCGACCGGGGTGAGCCCCGCGTGGTACAGCGACTGGTCGAGGACGTCGGGCAGCGCCGCGCCGGCGATCGCGGCGAGGGCCGGTGCCTCGGCCGGCGCCTCGCCCCGAGAGAGACGCGTGTACGCCGCGTAACACAGGTAGCCAACGACGAGGTGAACGACCGGCTGCATCGGTTCTCGGGTACGCGAACGACCTCCGTAAACGTCCGGCCGTCGACTGAACCGAGCGGGGAGCGAATGTCGCCGTAGAACCACCCTAGCGCCACGAAAACTGCCGTTGCATCGTTTGGGTCGTTACCTAAATCCGCTCGGCACCCAGACTCACGTATGGAACGAACACCGAGCGGCGACGGCGGGGAGTCGACGATCGCGACCGACGTCGCGGGCGTCGAGAACCGTATCGACGGGGAAGTGGAAATCGACGCCGACGCCCTCGAGTACGACGTCGTCACGACGCCGGTGCTCGTCGTCGGCGCCGGAGCTGCGGGTGCACGCGTCGCGATCTCGCTCGCCGAGGCGGGCGTCGAGCCGCTGGTGATCGGCAAGCGCGATCACGGCGACGCACACACGACGTGGGCGGCCGGCGGCATCAACGCCGCGCTGGGCTCGCTCGATCCCGAGGACGACTGGGCGATCCACGCGGCGGACACGCTGAACGAGGGCCATCACCTGAACGATCCCGAAGCCGTCGAGCTCACCGCTCGAGAGATGCCCGATCGGATCCGCGAACTCGAGGAGTGGGGGATGCCGTTCGATCGCACCGACGACGGGAAGATCAACCAGCGCTACTTCGGCGCTCAGTCGTATCGACGCACGTGTTTCGTCGGCGACCGCACCGGCGAGGCGATGCTCGGGACGCTGATCGACCGGGCCCAGGAACTCGAGATACCCTACCGGGAGAACGTGATGATCACGCGGCTGCTCTCGGACGGCCGGCGGGTATCGGGAGCCGTCGGCTTCGACATGGAGACCGGTCGCGGCCTGCTCTTCCGGAGCGAGCACGTCGTGGTCGCCGCGGGCGGCTTTTCGGCCCTGTACAACCGTCACTCCTCGCGGGACGACGAGAACAACGGCGACGCCCAGGCGCTCGCGCTCGAGGCCGGCGCGCGACTGCTCGATACCGAGTTCGTCCAGTTCCACCCGACGGGGATGGTCGGCGAGCGCTACGGCGAGGAGTGGGACGGCCGCCTGGTGACCGAGGCGGTTCGCGGCGAGGGCGGTCGGCTCTACAACGCGGAGGGAGACCGCTTTATGAAGCGGTACTCGCCCGACCAGATGGAGCTCGACGCCCGGGACGTCGTCGCCAGGGCGATCGCTCGGGAGGTCCGTGAGGGACGGGGAACCGAGAACGGCGGCGTCTATCTCGACATCTCCCATCGAGACGACGACTACGTTCGCGACCGACTCCCGTCGATGGTCGAACGCTTCGAGTCGCTGGGCGTCGACATCACCGAGGAGCCGATGGAGGTCGCGCCGACGGCCCACTACACGATGGGCGGCGTCGACATCGACTTCCAGACCGGCGAGACCGGCGTCGAGGGGCTGTACGCCGTCGGCGAGGCCGTCGCTGGCGTCCACGGCGCGAACCGTCTCGGCGGGAACTCGCTGGCCGAGACCGTCGCGATCGGAAAGCTCGTCGGCGAGCACGTCGCGAGCGCGGTGACCCCCGACGACCGCGAGCCGGCCGTCGAGGACGGACAGCGCGCGCTCGCCGAGCGCGAGTTCCGGGCGCTCGAGACACTCTCGGCCGCCGACGGCGAGTATACTCCGGAGGCCCTCCTCGAGGAACTCGGCGAGCTCCTGTGGGAACACGCGGGAATCCTCCGCGACGAGGCGGGGCTCCGCGAGGGGCTCGAGCGGCTCGACGAACTGCGTGCGCGAACGGCGGATCTCAGGGTCGAAGGCGACCGCACCTCGCGGTCGTTCGAGTACGCCGTCGATCTCTCCGTTAGCCTCACCGCCGCCGAAGCCCTGCTCCGGACGGCGCTCGAGCGAACCGAGTCCCGCGGCGCCCACCACCGAACCGACCACCCGGAGACGCCGTCGGACTGGCGGACGAACCTCGTCGTGTCGGTCGACGGCGGCGGGTTCTCGATCCGGCGTCGCGGCGTCGGCGAGCCGAGCGAGTCGGTCCGGGAGGCACTCGAGGAGGGGTACGAACTCGACTACCACCACCTCGAGTGACCCTCCGTTGCCGTGGGGCCAGTATCGGCCCCGCGCAAGCGGGATACATATGGGTTCACGGTCCTGTACCTTCGCTGGACACACTACATGAGAGAAGAGGCTGAATCCGTCCTCCGCCAGGATCCCGTGATGGCGGAGATCGTCGAGCGACACGATCCCTACGAGGAGCCGGACTGGACCGAGTACGAGCGACTCTGTATTTCGATCATCAACCAGCAGGTGTCGACCGCCAGCGCGGCGGCGATCCGCGAGCGGGTGTTCGACGTACTCGACGGTGAAGTGACACCGGAGACCGTCATGGCCGCAGACGAGGACGCGCTGTACGAAGCCGGGCTCTCCCGCAGCAAGATCGGCTACGTCCGCAACGCCGCCGAGGCGTTCCAGGAGAACGACTACACGCGATCCGGCCTGACCGACCACACCAACGAGGAGGTGATCGACGCGCTCACCGAAATCAAGGGAATCGGTGACTGGACCGCGCGGATGTATCTCCTGTTCGTCCTCGAGCGACCCGATATCCTCCCGCTCGGCGATCTGGCGGTTCGCCGCGGGATCGAGAACCTGTACGCCGACGACGGCGAGGAGCTGACCCGCGCGGAGATGCGCGAGATCGCCGAGACGTGGCGCCCGCACCGCAGCGTCGCGACGCGGTACATCTGGGCGGAGTACGAGGCCGACTGAGGAGGCGTCACTCGTGATCGCTGCTGACGGAGTCTCGAGCCGATAAAAAACGATCGCGGTTCGAGCGCGGTTCGACTACTCGAGGTCGAAGCGGTCGAGCTGCATGACCTTGCTCCACGTCTCGACGAAGTCCCGAACGAACTTCTCCTCGTTTTCGTCGGAGGCGTACACCTCCGCGATGGCACGGAGCCGAGCGTTCGAGCCGAAGACGAGGTCGGCGCGGGTCGCCGCCCACTCGACCTCGCCGCTCTCGCGGTCGCGGAGGTCGTAGATTTCCTGGGCCTCCTCGGATCCCTCTTGCTCCAGGATGTCCTTGGACTCCTCGGACGACTCCCACTCGTAGTCCATGTCCAGCAGGGTCACGAAGAAGTCGTTGGTCAGCGTCTCCGGTTCGTCGGTGAAGACGCCGAGATCGGTGTCTTGGTAGTTTGCACCCAGCGCGCGCATGCCACCGACCAGCGTCGTCATCTCGTGGGCCGTCAGGTCGAGCAGGTCGGCCTTGTCGACCAGCAGCTCCTCTACCGACCGATCGTCGTCACCGGTGTCTCCGAGGTAGTTGCGGAAACCGTCCGCCTGCGGCTCGAGCGCCTCGAAGGAGTCGACGTCGGTCTGCTCCTGAGAGGCGTCGGTTCGGCCCGGCTCGAACGGCACCTCGACGTCGTAGCCGGCGTCCGCGGCGGCCTGCTCGACGGCCGCGTTGCCGCCCAGGACGATCAGGTCGGCCAGCGAGACCCGAACGTCGTCGGATCGCGAGCCGTTGAACTCCTCCTGGATCCCCTCGAGCGTCGAGAGCGTGGTCTCGAGCTGTTCGGGCTCGTTGACCTCCCAGCTCCGCTGGGGCTCGAGGCGGATGCGGGCGCCGTTCGCGCCGCCGCGCTTGTCGCTGTCGCGGTACGTCGACGCCGACGCCCAGGCGGTTTTGGCCAGCTGGGAGACGGACAGGTCGGAGTCGAGAAGCTCCTGTTTGAGCTCGTCGACCTCCGCCTCGCCGATCAGTTCGTAGTCGGCGTCGGGGATCGGGTCCTGCCAGAGCATCTCCTCCTCGGGAACCTCCGGACCGACGAGCCGAGTCGGTGGGCCCATGTCGCGGTGGATCAGCTTGTACCAGGCCTTCGCGAAGGCTTCCTGGAACTCCATCGGGTTCTCCCGGAAGCGCTCGATGATCTCCCGGTAGTCGGGATCCTTCTTCAGGGCGACGTCCGTCGTCAGCATCATCACGTCCTCCTTCTCCGAGGAGTCCTCTGCACCCGGTGCGACGCCGTCGAGTTCACCGTCCGCCGTCGTCCACTGCCAGGCACCGCCGGGGCCCCTCTCGGGCTCCCACTCGTGGTCGAGCAGGTTGGTGAGGTAGCTCATGTCCCACATCGTGGGCGTGGCGTTCCAGGGACCCTCGATCCCGCTGGTGATCGTGTCGGCTCCCTTGCCGGAGCCGTGGCTGCTCTCCCAGCCCAGTCCCTGCTGCTCGATCGGGGCGGCCTCGGGCTCTGGCCCCACGTGTTCGTCGGGGTCGTCGGCGCCGTGGACCTTCCCGAAGGTGTGTCCGCCGGCAATGAGCGCCGCCGTCTCCTCGTCGTTCATCGCCATCTGGCCAAACGACTGGCGGATCCGCTCGGCGGACCACTCCGGATCCGGATTCCCTTCCGGACCCTCGGGGTTCACGTAGATGAGGCCCATCACGGTAGCCGCAAATGGGTGATCGAGATCGTCGTCCTCGTCGAAGCGATCGGCCGTTTCCCACTCGTCCTCGGGCCCCCAGTCGACGGCCTCGTCGGGCTCGAACTTGTCCTCGCGCCCGCCGCCGAAGCCGAACGTCTCGAAGCCCATCGACTCGAGGGCGACGTTGCCCGCCAGGACGATCAGGTCGGCCCACGAGAGCTGGTCGCCGTACTTCTGTTTGACCGGCCAGAGCACGCGACGTGCCTTGTCGAGGTTCGCGTTGTCCGGCCAGCTGTTGAGCGGTGCGAAGCGCTGAGTACCGCCGGTCGCGCCGCCGCGGCCGTCGCTGATACGGTACGTGCCGGCGCTGTGCCACGCCATCCGGATGAAAAGTGGCCCGTAGTTGCCGTAGTCCGCCGGCCACCACTCCTGGGAGTCCGTCATTACGTCCTCGATGTCCGACTTCAGCTCGTCGAAGTCGAGTTTTTGGAACTCCTCGGCGTAGTCGAACTCCTCGTCCATCGGACCAGCACGGCGAGCGTTCTGGTCGAGGATCTTCAGGTTCAACTGATTCGGCCACCAGTCTTGGTTGGACCTCGTCATCGTTGTGCGGTTGTGGCTTTCGCGTATTAAGATTACCTAATCCGATAAGGAACTCTTCGCTCTCATCCAACCGATCTTTCGGATTTGCGAACTTTTCTCGTTGACGGAGTCATCGTGTGTGCGTGTCACAGTGGTTGTACGTACCGCCAACGAGGGCACTCGACGGGTACTGTAGGGTCGGTTTCTCGAGAACTACCAGCCCGCGGTTGTCGGCGGCGATAACTCGCGACGGCCCCTACGTGGGATTTCGGTCTCGCATACCAGCCACGGGATCGCACGGAAGCCGTTTCTCGCCGTGTTGTGGCGCGATCGGACCGTTCGGACTGCCCGCTCCCGAGGCAGCTTACTCCTCTTCTTCCGGCCTGTCGGCTGCGTCGCGGTCGATCCGCCGGCTGACGTCGACCTGGTAGTTCTCGAGGATGTCCCGGCCGAGCAGGACGGGGTAGTCCATGTGGCTGCGGTCCTCGACGCTCGCGGTAACGGTGTGCTGGTTGCCGCCGACGCCGACGACGACGTCAACGACGGGTCGGCTCTTGGAGGTCTTGCTGCTACCCGATTTGACCCTCGTGATCGACTTGATCGGGCCGGCGCCGATGTCGGCTGCGAGCGAGGTGTCGATGCTCGTTCGGGTCGCACCGGTGTCGGACTTCGCGAGGACCGTCTTCGAGCCGCTGGTTCCCGACAGGACGACCTCCTCGGTGTAGCCGATCACCGCGGACTCCGCGCCGAACGTCGACGCCTCGGGCGGCTTGGCCGAGGGCTGGGAGTCGTCGAGCACCGCCGAGAGCTCTCTGACCCGTTCGTCGTCGACCTCGCCGCCGGCGCGCTCGATCGCGAGCTTTGCGATGTACGGTGCGGGACTGACCTGAGTCGCCTCGTACAGCCCCTTGAACCCGGCCGTCGGGTTCACCTCGAGGACGAACCAGCCCTCGTCGCCCTCGACGAGGTCGACGCCGGCGTAGTCGAGACCGATAGCGTCGCTGGCTCGGCGGGCCATGTCGCGGGCCTCCTCGGGGAGGTCGTCGGTGGCGTTCTCGACGGCGCCGCCGAGGGCGACGTTCGTTCGCCAGTCGTTGTCCGGGGCGTAGCGGTACATCGCGCCGATGATTTCGCCGCCGACGACGTACACCCGGACGTCGCGGTGACGTTCGTCCTCGCGGTCGATGAGTTCCTGCAGGAAGGCGTACCGGTTGCCGACCTTCGCGTTGATCGGGTCGTCGCGGCCGACCTTCCAGGTTCCGCCGCCGTGAGTGCCGATCGCCGTCTTGTAGACGGCCTCCTCGCCGTACCGCGAGCGGGCCTCGTTGAGCTTCGCGTTGCCCAGCGCGAGGGTCACGTCCGGAACCCGGACGTCGTCGGCCGCGAGCGTCGTCGCGGTCGACATCTTGTGGATCGCCGTCAACACCGACTGGGGTCCGTTGAGCATCGGAACCAGTCCCGAGAGGGCACTCGCCAGTCCGAGTTCCTCGCAGGGTTGTTCGGTGTTCGACAGCAGCATTCGGTTCGCGATCACGTCGACCGACGGCTCGAGCGTGGCGCTCCCGTCGGCGACGCTGACCGACGTGTTCTCCGTGCGGAGCCACTCGGTATCGTGGCCCAACTCCTCGGTCGCGTTGAGTATCGCTTTGGTCTCTTTGCTGGTGTGTAGGCTCAGTACGCCGACAGTGACGGGATCGGAAACGGTCATACAGTATAGAGACGAACGGTATTGATAAGCGTTCATGAGTGATGGCAAGCCGCCGAACGACGCTCGTCGCGCTACGTGATGACCGATCGGACTTCCTGGAGGTCGATCATTCCCGTCGTCACGGCGAGCACCCACCAGGTGGCCACGCCGAGTCCGATCGCGGCAAATAGCATGATGAGGTTCGATATCAGCGGCGTCACGAGCAACACGGTGGCAGCCATCACACCCGTAATCGCACAGATCCGACCGAGGGTTCGTGCGAGTTCCTCGAGCCGCAGGGAGAGCTCGCTGTGGACGATGTAGAGGTTGACCGAGACGTAGACGGTGTGGGTCGCGACGGTCGCCGCGGCGGCGCCGACGACCCCGAAGGTCGGAATGAGGACGAGGTTGAGTCCGAAGTTCGCGACCGACGTCGTCCCCTTCGCGATTGCGCGCGATCGGGCCCGACCGAGGTAGTCCAGACTGTCGCTGGTCAGGTTCGTGATCGCCTGCAAAATAACGAAGCCCGCGAGGATCTGGAGGACCGGAACCGCACCCGCGTAGTCGGCGCCGAACACCATCGTTACGAACGGGTCGGCGACGATGACGAGGCCGACCGTGGCGGGAACGTACAACAGGAGCACGTTCGTCAGCGACGTCTCGTAGATCCGACGCGCGCTCTCGAGCTGGCCGGCCGCCTTCTGCTCGCCGAAGTTCGGCGAGATCGTAAACCCGAGCGATTCGGCCGGCGCGAGGAGGAAGTCGGCGATCTGCTTGCCGAGCTGGTAGAACGCGACGGCGGCGGGCGTCAGGAAGATCCCGACGAGGACGACGTCGATGCGCTTGTCGATCACGTTCGCGCTCCGGGTCGCGGTCAGCGGAACGCTGTACTCGGCGAGGCGACGGGCGAGCCCGGGTTCGTACTCCTCGGCGGGCTCGTATCTGGTGTAGTACTCGAGGTACAGGATCGTCAGTCCAACTGCGGCCGAGAGCGCGTAGCCGACGATGTAGCCGAACAGCGCCCCGAGTGCGCCCATTCCGAGCACGACGAACGCGACGGCGAAGAGCAGCCGGGCGGCGCCGCTGATCGCCTGAATCGCCGCGCTGTACCCCAGCCGATTGAACCCCTGTAAGGCGATCTGGGAGCTGGTACTGAACGAGAAGGCGACGATGTACAGCGCCCCTGCGGCGAGAAACGGCGCGGCGCCGGGATCGCCGAGTGCAGCAGCGAGCCACTCGTGGCCGAGCAACAGGCCGGTGGTGACGACCGCAAGCAGTCCGAGCTTCAGCGCCAGCGTCGTCCGGATCAGGTGCGGGATCTGTCCCGGGTCGCGCTCGCTGTACTCCGAGAAGTATCTGGCAGCCGACTTGCCGAGACCGAGATCCGCGACCAGCTGGATTACCGCCAGCACGCCGATCGCCCAGTACAGCGCCCCGTATCCGTCGGGATCGAGGAGAAAGCGCGCCAGCACGAGCATCAACAGCGCGCTCGAGATCATGTATATCGCCCGCGCGACCAGCGTCGCCTTGAATCCGCGAACGATGTGGTCCTGCCTGTTCATGCGTCGTCCCCGTCGCGATCGCCGAACGCCTGGCTACGGCGTCGGGAGCGGAACCGCGACTCGTCGGATACCTCCAGCGAGGAGGGGATTGTAATGCGGGGACAACTCCTGGAAGGCGGAGACAACTGCGGGAACGAAGTCGACGCAGACGGTCCGCGGTCGCGGCTTCGGCAGGTAGGGACGGCCTACTCGAGCGTATCGCCGTCTCGCGACGTCCGAACGGATCGAAACCCGAGCCGAATCGACGGTCCGAAAGAACCGCGTCGGTTCGCTACAGGTACGAGGAGTCCCAGCGGGTCGGCTTGCGGCGGTTGCCACAGGAGTTACACTCGATGCGGCCCATCGTGTCCATCGCGTTGTCGATCGAATCGCAGTTGCCACAGAGCCAGCCGTAGCGGTCGGCCTGATCCTCGCTCTCGTAGGCGCCGTAGAACGGGGCCTTCGAGCCGCGGTCCGCATCGCCGTAGCTGACGTACACCGTCCGCCCGTCGACCTCGAGTTCGTCGATGGCGGTCCAGTCGTCGCCGCTCTCGATCTCGCTTTCGACGTAGATGTTCTCGGTGAACGTCTCCTCGCCGATCTCGACCTCGCGCTGGTCGGCCTGCTCGAAGCCGTGCTCCGCGTAGAACTCGTTCCCGCCCTCGTTGTCCTCGAGGACGAAACACTGGACCTGGTCGGCACCGGTGTCGAGGAGTTTCTCGCGGGTACGAACGAGCAGCCGGACGCCGATCCCGTCGCCGCGGGCATCGGGGTCGATGTGGAGCCACAGTAGCTGGCCGTTGCTGTACTGCTGGCCGACCAGTTCGCTGTGGGAGAAGCCGATGACCTCGCCGTCGCGTTCGATAACCAGGATCAGCGAGTGGTCGTCAGCGATGTCGTCGGCGAACTCCTCACCGTACCACTGGTCGGTGGCGTTGTCGATCGTTTCCTCACCGAGAAAGTCCGTGTAGGTTGACGAGAGCGAATCGTGGGCGATCGAACGGATCGTATCGGCGTCGGCGTCGGTTGCTTCGCGAATCTCCATGCCAGTACCGTACAAGTCGGGCATACAAAATCTATGCCCTGAATTTCAACTCCCTTACGCTACTCGGACGGACGCCTCGGGCGAGTTTGTGAACGCGCCGTGGCGCGGCTCCGGGACAGCAAACAAAGATTCAGGAGGGTTCCGGACCAGGGGCAACTATGAGCGGTAACGACGCGGCCGACGACTCGAGCGAGTCGTCCGACTCGCCGCCGATCGACGACGACGTCTTCACCTACGATGGCGGCCGAGTCGATCCCGGCGAGTCGGCGAACATCCGGTACGGCATCAGCGAGACGTACCTCGGTGATCCCGTTCGGATCCCTGTCACGATCATCAACGGGGAGCAGTCGGGACCGACGATGTTCCTCTCGGCGGCCGCACACGGGGACGAACTCAACGGGATCGAGGTCGTCCGCGAGGTGGCCCACGACTGGGATCACACCGACCTCCACGGGACGCTGGTCTGTCTGCCCGTAATGAACGTGCCCGGATTCCTGGCCCAGGAGCGGTACCTGCCGATCTACGATCGGGACCTCAACCGATCGTTTCCCGGTCGCGAGGGGTCGACCAGCGCGAGGCGGATGGCCCACCGGATCTTCACGAACTTCATCGAGCCCTGTGACCTGGGGATCGACTTTCACACCTCGACGCGGGGACGGACGAACATGCTCCACGCTCGGGCGAACATGGACGATCCCGGCGCCGCCCGGGTCGCAAGCGCGTTCAGTTCCCACGTTATTATCGCGGGTCAGGGGCCGTCCGGGACCCTGCGTCGCGAGGCGACCGACGCCGGCGTTCCGACCGTTACGATCGAGATGGGAGAGGCCCACCGGTTCCAGCGACGGCTGATCGACCGCGCGCTCACTGGCGTCGCCAGCGTGTTCGCGGAGTTCGGTCTCCATCCGGGTGCGGCCGTCCACTGGCCGGGCTGGCGAACCGTCATCGACAGCGACGACGAGAAGACCTGGCTCCGGGCCGACGCCGGCGGGATCGTCGACATGAAACACGGACGCGGATCGCTCGTCGAGGAGGGGGACGTGATCTGTACCATCACGAACCCGTTCAAGGAGAAAGAGGACATCGTCACCGTTGAGGCGCCGTTTACGGGACTGATCGTCGGCGTTCTCGAGAACCCCGTCGTCTACCCGGGGAACCCGCTCTGTCACCTGGTCGGACTCTCGCAGGATACCCGGACGGCACTGGAGAACGAACGGACCGGAACCGGGACCGAATCGCAGTCACAGCTCCGGATGTAGCGGTCCGGGGGCTGTCGGCGCGGACTGTGGCAAAGCGACGCGATAAAGGTAACTTCTATACGCTCACGGTCAAACGGTCCACACGAGCGTATGAGTCAGTCTTACAATCGCGGTCTCATCGAGGACTTCGGTCGCTGGAAGGAGTTCTCGGCCGGAATGTGGGCGTGGATCTTCCACAAGTTCACCGGGTGGATGCTGATCGGCTACCTGTTTACCCACATCGCCGTGCTGAGTACGGCCATCGGTGCAGCGGCCGGCGACCCGGCGGCGATCCAGCAGGAAACGGACGTGTACACGACGACGATCCAGGGTCTCGAGTCGCTGTTCATCATCCGCGTACTCGAGGTCGGACTGCTGGCGGTCGCCGTCTTTCACATTCTGAACGGGCTTCGGCTGCTGATGGTCGACCTCGGCGTCGGCCTCTCGGCACAGGATAAGAGTTTCTACGCCTCGCTGGTGCTGACCGGTATCATCACTATCGCGAGCGTGCCGACGTTCATGGACGGGGTGGCGATCTGATGGCGGAGCACTACTCCTCGTTCACTCGCGGCGGTACCGGGTGGCTGCTCCAGCGTATCACCGCGGCGTTTCTGATCGTCGTGCTGGCGTTTCACTTCTTCCAGCTACACTTCGTCAACCACGCTGCGGACGTAACATTTGCAGGGACGCAGGCCCGAATGGAGAACGTCGGATACTTCGTGACGATGGTGTTGTTCCTGATCGCGGGGACGTTCCACGGCGTCAACGGCGTCTACAACGCCCTGGTCAACCAGGGGCTGGAAGGCACGCAAAAGAAGGTCGTGCTCGCCGTGTTGTCACTCGCCGGAATCGCACTCATCGCCCAGGGTATCTGGGTCGCAGTCGCCATGGCGGGGTGGACCTAACATGAGTACGCAACAAGAACAACCGCAAGAACCCGAGTCGCAGGAAGCACCGGAAGACCCCGAGATGCGGGGCACGGAGTCGCCACAGCAGGAGCGACTCAAAGAGAAAGAACAGGGCCTCGCTCAGGAGGAGGCCGTCGACGAGTCGGACGTCGAGGGCGAAACGGTCCACCTCAAGGTGTTCCGCTACGACCCCGAGGTCGAGGGCAAACAGGAACCCCGATTCGACGACTTCTACGTCCCCTTCGAGAAGGGGATGACGGTCCTCGACGCGGTGATGTACGCCCGCGACGAGTTCGACTCCTCGCTTACGTTCCGTCACTCCTGTCGGCAGGCCGTCTGTGGCTCCGACGCCTTCTTCGTCAACGGACGACAGCAACTGGGCTGTAAGACCCAGATATCGGATCTCAAACAGCCGGTTCGAATCGAGCCCCTCCCCCACCAGGAGGTCGTCAAGGATCTGGTCGTCGATATGGACCACTTCTACGACCAGATGCACGCCGTCGAGCCCTACTTTCAGCAGGAGGAGCTCCCGGACGGCGACTTAGAGGAACAGCGCCAGTCCCGCGAGAACCGCGAGAAGGTGAAGATGTCGACCCGGTGTATCTGGTGTGCGGCGTGTATGTCCTCGTGTAACATCGCGGCCGGCGACAACGAGTATCTGGGCCCCGCGGCGATCAACAAGGCCTACCGGTTCGCGATGGACGAACGCGAGGACGAGGAGATCAAGGAGCACCGCCTCCGCATCGTCGAACAGGAACACGGCGTCTGGCGCTGCCAGACCCAGTTCTCCTGTACCGAGGTGTGTCCGAAGGACATCCCCCTGACCGAGCACATTCAGGAGCTCAAACGGGAAGCGGTGAAGAAGAACCTGAAATTCTGGTAACATGTACGAACACGACGTTATCGTGGTCGGCGCCGGCGGCGCCGGCCTCCGGGCGGCAATCGCAGCGCACGAGGCGGGCGCCGACACGGCGATCGTCTCGAAACTCCACCCGGTCCGCAGCCACACCGGCGCGGCCGAGGGCGGGATCAACGCCGCCCTCCGCGAGGGCGACGACTGGGAGCTCCACGCCTACGACACGATGAAGGGGTCGGACTACCTGGCCGACGCCCCCGCAGCCGAGACGCTGGCCCAGGACGCCCCCGAGGAGACGATCCAGCTCGAGCACTGGGGGATGCCCTTCTCCCGCGAGGACGACGGCAGGGTCTCCCAGCGGCCGTTCGGCGGGCTCTCGTTCCCGCGGACGACCTACGCCGGCGCCGAGACCGGCCACCACCTGCTCCACGTCATGTACGAGCAGGTCGTCAAACGCGGCATTCAGGTGTACGACGAGTGGTACGTCATGAACCTCGTCACCGACGACGCCGCCGACCCGAACGACCGGGAGTGTCACGGCGTCGTCGCCTACGACGTCCAGTCGGGCAACGTCGAGGGGTTCAAGGCCAACAACGGCGTCATCCTCGCGACCGGCGGCCCGGGACAGGCGTTCGACCACACGACCAACGCCGTCTCCTGTACCGGCGACGGCCACGCGATGGCCTACCGCGCGGGCGCGCCGCTCGAGGACATGGAGTTCATCCAGTTCCACCCGACGTCGCTGCCCTCGACGGGCGTGCTCATCTCCGAGGGTGTCCGCGGGGAGGGGGGGATCCTCTACAACGCGAAAGGTGAACGGTTCATGTTCGAGTACGGGTACGCGAACAACTCGGGCGAACTCGCCTCCCGCGACGTCGTCGCCCGCGCCGAACTCACCGAGGTAAACGAGGGTCGGGGCGTCAACGACGAGTACGTCCACCTCGACATGCGCCACCTCGGCGAGGAGCGCATCCTCGACCGCCTCGAGAACATCCTCCACCTCGCGGAGGACTTCGAGGGCGTCGACGGGCTCGTCGAGCCGATGCCGGTCAAACCCGGCCAACATTACGCGATGGGCGGCATCGACGTCGACGAGAACGGCCAGACCTGTATCTCCGGGCTCTACGCGGCTGGCGAGTCCGCCTGCGTCTCCGTCCACGGCGGCAACCGCCTGGGCGGGAACGCGCTCCCCGAACTGATCGTCTTCGGCAAGCGAGCGGGTCGCCACGCCGCCGGCGACGACCTCGGAACGGCCGAGATCGAGACCGGCTACGGCCCCGACGTCGAGGACGAGACCGAGACGGAGCTGCCCGTCCAGCCCGGTTCGGCCGGGCTCGATACCGCCGGCGGCGTCGCCGCCGACGGAAGCGGCGTCGCGACCGAAACGGACGGACTCCTCGAGCGCGCCGTCGAGGCCGAGCGCGCTCGCGTCGATCACCTGATGGACAAGGACGACGGCGTCCAGCACGCCCAGATCCGTGCGAAGCTCCAGAAGGCGATGACCGACTACGTCAACGTCTTCCGTACCGACGAGGGTATCCGAAAGGCGCTCCGCGTCATCCGGGAGTGTCGCGAGGAGTACCAGAACGTCTACGTCGACGACCCCTCCCGCACGTTCAACACCGACCTCCAGCAGACCTACGAGACGCGCAACCTGATCGACGTCGCCGAGACGATCGCGCTGGGCGCGCTCGTGCGAAACGAGTTCCGAGGCGCCCACTGGCGCCAGGAGAACCAGGAGCGTGACGACGAGAACTGGCTCAAGCACACGCTGATCTCCTGGGAGGACGGCGAGCCGAACATCTTCTACCGGCCCGTTATCCTCGAGGGCGAGAAGACCTACGAGCCGAAGGAACGCAGCTACTGAGCCGCGGGCGAACGTTTTTATCAGTCGATACGAGCGCCGACCGAGACCAGCAGCGCTATGTGTCCGCTCGCGTTTCTGCCGGATAGATGGGACTCGAGCGATTCGTCCGATGGAACCTCGTTCTCGTGCCGGCACTCCTCCTCGCCGGCTACCTGTTTATCGACTACCTGCCGTTGATCGCCCTGCCACTCGGCGTCGCCTACATCACGTTCGCCACGCTCATCTGTGTCGTCTGGGCGCTTTCGGTGGTGTCGCTGAAGATTCGACCCTGACCCGACGAACGCGCGGAACCCATAGAGATAAACCGCTTCGTCGGCTACCGAAAGAGGGTATGTTGCTGTCGGGAACCGTCGTCGCCGACGCCGACACCGTGATCGAAGACGGTGCGGTCGTCGTCGAGGACGACGAAATCGCCGCCGTCGGGAAGCGGTCGGACTGTCTCGAGGAGTACCCGGACCACGAACGTCACTCCTGTGACGTGCTCGCGCCGGGAACCGTCGGCGCCCACATCCACTCCGTCCAGAGCCTCGGTCGGGGCATCGCCGACGACACCGAGTTGCTCGACTGGCTCTTCGAGTACGTCCTGCCGATGGAGGCCGAACTCTCGGCCGAGGAGATGCGCGCCGCGGCCGAGTTGGGCTACCTCGAGCTGATCGAGAGCGGGACGACGACCTGCATCGATCACCTCTCGGTCGCCCACGCCGAGGAGGCGTTCGAGGCCGCCCGAGAGCTGGGGATCCGCGGTCGGCTCGGCAAGGTGATGATGGATCAGGAGGCACCGGAGGGGCTGCTCGAGGACACCGACGAGGCCTTAGCCGAGAGCGAGCGACTCATCGAACGCTACCACGGAGCCGCGGGCGGGCGCATCCGGTACGCCGTGACGCCCAGGTTCGCCGTGAGCTGTACCGAGGCGTGCCTTCGCGGGAGTCGGGAGCTCGCCGACGCCTACGACGGCGTGCGGATTCACACCCACGCGAGCGAGAACCGCGGGGAGATCGAGACCGTCGAGCGGGAGACGGGAATGCGGAACATCCACTGGCTCGACGAGGTCGGGCTCACGGGCGAGGACGTCGTGCTCGCCCACTGCGTGTGGACCGACGAGAGCGAGCGCGAGGTGCTCGCCGAGACCGGCACGAACGTCACTTACTGTCCCTCGTCGAACATGAAACTGGCCAGCGGCGTCGCGCCGGTGCTAGACTACCTCGACCGCGGGATCACCGTCGCGCTGGGCAACGACGGTCCGCCGTGTAACAACACGCTCGACCCGTTCACCGAGATGCGCCAGGCCTCGCTGCTCCAGAAGGTCGACCGGCTCGAGCCCCAGGCCCTGCCCGCACGGACGGTGTTCGAGATGGCGACGGCAAACGGCGCCGAGGCCGCCGGCTTCGAGCGCGTCGGAAAGCTCCGCGAGGGATGGAAAGCCGATATCGTCGGCCTCGAGACCGACCTCACGCGCGCGACGCCGATCCACGACGTGCTCTCGCACCTGGTTTTCGCCGCCCACGGCGACGACGTCTCCTTTACGATGGTCGACGGCGAGGTCCTCCAGCGCGACGGCGAGGTCGTCGTCGCCGACGCCGCGGCGATCCGGGAGCGCGCCCGCGAGTTCGCCGCAGGGCTGGACGTCGCCCCCTGAGAGGGGGCGGCTGCCTCGTACGGATTACTGTCCGTCAGTTCCGGCACAACCACGACCCGAGCGGCGGCGACACCGGTACATCGGTACAGCAATCCGTATCAGAGACCGATCGACTCGACGACGTCGAGCGTGACGCCCGAGGCTTCGACGAGCTTGTACCCGAGGTAGATGCCGACGATCCCCATTAGCCCCGGCAGCTCCGGCGGTGCGGGGATCGGAACGTCGACGAGCGCGAAGAACGCGCCGGTGAGCGTCCCAGTTAGCAGACCGAGAACGATAAGCTGGATATTCATACCCGCCCGGAGGACCAGCGACGACAAAAGCGTCCTGACTCGGTTACGGTCCACGGGGAGCGGTGTGGACGCTACGTTCGACAGATGACGATAGCTGGTTTTAATATCGTCGAACCGCGGAGGGGGAAGTATGCAACTGGAGACGAGACCCGACGTTTCGATCCCCGGGAGTCTCGAATCGGCGCAGGCGAAGCTACTCTACCTCTACCTTCGGGAGTGGCCCGACGCCAGCGCCGACGAACTCTGTGCGGCGCTCGACGTCGAGAAGGGAACGGTGCTCTCTATCGCGCGAACGCTTCGAGAACGGGGCTACGTCGAACGGGACGGCGGTCGGTACCGACTCGCCTGAAGCGCTCTCCTCGCCCCGTTTCGAAGCACCGCAGAACTGATCCTCGAGACCGACTCACGGCAGTTCGTCCGACTACAGTTCGATTCGCTCGACCAACTGTTCGTGGTTCTCGTTGGTGTTGACGGCGACGATCCGAATCTCGTTCTGGAGTCCCGAGTCCCGCAACTTCGCCTTCAGCAGGTTGTCGACCTGATAGACGCCCGCGGCGTTGGTCATCGCGATCTCGACCATCACGGGCCGGGACTCGCCCTCGTGAAGGGAGACGTGGCTGATCGCCTGGCTCGAGAGCGTGTTGATGCCGCGGCCGCCCTGCTCGTAGGGGATCCGGGAGCGACCCCGTTCCATATCGAGCGCGTCGGCGACGCGGATGACGCCGGCCTCGGTCGTCAGGGGCGTCTCGGCGGTGTGGTGACAGAGGATCGCGTGGAGCACCTCCCCCTTCATTCGGACCGTCTCGGCGACGTCGTAGAACTCCGGCAGCACCCGCTCTAGGATGTCCGCGGCGAGGGGTATCGAGTAGTAGGCGTGCTGGTCGCGGTGGACGACGTGGCCGACGTCGTGGAGGGTCGCCGCCAGCGCGACGATCACCGCCTCGTCGGCCTCCGCCAGCCCCTGCTCGCTGGCGCCGTTGAACTCGACATCGCCCCCCTTCAACAGATCGTACAGACAGAGCGCGCGGTTGCGGACGATCTCGATGTGTTTCGCGCCGTGATCGTTGTACCGCATCCGGTCGACGGCGTTGATGTTCTGGGCCTCGAGGTAGGTCTGGATCTCCTCGTCCTCGTCGACGAACTCGAGAACCTCGTTTAGCTTCGCGTCGGGAAAGTGGTGGTCGGCGGTAGGAACGTAGACGCGGCCCGCCTGCTCGTCGGTCGTCGAATCGCTCATATCCGCACGAGGCTGCCCGGCTAGAAAAGGGCTGCGGGTAGTTACGCCGCGTCGGCGGCCGCGTCCTCGACCTCGGCGTACTCCGGCTCGACACCGGGATCGTCGCTGACCCACGCGTAGGTGACCTCGCCGTCCGCGTCGACGACGAACACCGAGCGCTTGGCGACGCCGTAGACGCCCATATCGTCGAAGTCCATCTCGACGCCGTAGTCGGCGATGACCTCCTTGTTCAGGTCGCTGAGCAGCCCGAACTCGAGGTCGTTCTGGTCGCGGAACTCGTTTTGCGTAAAGGGCGTGTCACGGCTGATCCCGTACACCGTGGCGTCGACGTCGTCGAACGCCGAGAGCCGGTCCTGGAACGTACACATCTCGTCGGTACAGACGCCCGTGAACGCGCCCGGGAAGAAGGCGAGGACGATCGGGGCCTCCGCCTCGAGGCGCTCCGAGAGCGTGAAGGAATCGACGTCGCCGTTCGCGAGCGGTACGGTAAAGTCGGGTGCGGCGTCTCCGGTATCTACCATCGCTCTCGAGTTACGGGTAGACGGGAAAGACAGTTTCGTTCCCGGAACCGATCTCGGTCCCTCCGGTTTCGATCGGGGACGACGAGCGTCGCTTCGCTCGGATCCGGTATCCAACGGACCCCCGAGCTACGGGCCGCGATACGTCGTCACGCCCGAAGGACCGTCCGGTCCGGAGCGATCGAGTTCGACGTGGGTGACGATTTCGTGGTCGACGACGTGCCACTCCTCGTCCCGGCGTTCCTCCTCGGTCCGACGCCAGCCACCGATCTCCCGCGGTTCGAAGATCAGCCGGCGGCGACACGCGTTCAGCGGGGTCCACTCGAGGACGATTGGGTCACTCACCCAGACCACCCGACGCCCTCGATCGCCCCGGACGCAACCGTCGGCGTCCGACCGGTCTTCCGACCGTGCGAACGCCGCCGATCGACGAGACATATCTAATCATATGTGAGTAACAGTTTTTCTCACATAATATACTTACTGGCAGCGGAAGGGGAACGGTTGCCGTCGGTCATCGACTCCGAGAGGGCTTCCCCAATCGGTCTCGGGATGATGCGTGAGTTCTCGAAATCGTTTCATAACGCTCCAGTCCAACGGCGACCGAGCTCATCCACGATAGAACTCGATCGCTCGAGCGGTATCAGCCCACGGTCTCCGTGGACTTGGACGTGCTGTAGATCCGAGGAGCAGCCGAGAACGGATTCGGGCGAACGGCGACCGTCGAGCGAAGCGGGACAGCGATCGTACGATTGGCAAACGCTCCCCCACCGACGGGCAGTTTCGGGGCGTTGGCTGTCCGGAGCACTGATTTACCGTCCGGTCCAAAAAGGTTATAATTGCCAGCCCGTAAGCCACGCATAGAGATGGTAGAAATCGCACCGCTGTTTGCCCCTATCCCAGGGGGTCCGGAACTACTGATCATCCTTTTCATCGCCATCTTACTCTTCGGGGCGAACAAGATCCCGAAACTGGCTCGGTCGACGGGTGAGGCGATGGGCGAATTCCAGAAGGGGCGTGAAAAGGTCGAAACGGAACTCGAGGAAATGCGTGAGGGCTTCGAGGAAGGCGACGAGGAGTTCGGTGAAACCGACGAGTTCGGCGAGACCGACGAGTTCGACGACGGTGACGACGAGTTCGTCGACACGGAACCGGTCACCTCCGAGGAGGAGACCGAACCCGACACGGAACCGAACTAACACTTTTCTGACGGGGCGTGTGGCCTAGCGGAGAGGGCAGGAGGTTCCTAACCTTCTGATCGTGGGTTCGAATCCCGCCACGCCCGCTCGACTCGCTTCGCTCGTCTCGCGAGCGTGACGTAGCTCGCGAACGCGAGGCGTTCGCTCACTCCCGTCACGCCCGTGCAGCGAGGCGTTCGCTCGTCGCCTCGGATCATCGCTTCTCATTCCCGCTTCCCGACCGGATCGCCGAATCGGGTGAGGGGCTCGAGTTCGGCCTCCTCGAGGTCCTCGAACGCGTGACGAGCGATGACGCGTCGGTGGACCTCGTCGGCGCCGTCGACGATCCGGAACTGGCGGACCGATTCGTAGAACTCCGACAGCGGGAGGTCCTGCCCGATTCCGTTGGCACCGCAACACTGCACCGCCAGATCGATCGCGTCCTGGACGACCTCGTCCATCAGCGTCCGAGCGCGCCGGGCGAGCTGCCGGGCCCGGTCCGAATCATCGCATCGCATGCGAGCTACTCGAGGCGCGTGCCCCGTATAGCGGGATGAGCGCTCTCAGGTAGTAAGAAAACATCAAGAAATAGTTCCCAGAGATTGATTTTTTCGGGTGAAGAGTTTACATCGTTCGCCCCGAGTCGCACGACGAAGCCGCAGTCGCTCTCGCTGGAGAGGGTGGGAGTTTGACGACCGTACCAGAACCCCGTGACGACCGACCGCGTGACCGCTACCGGGCCGTCCACCCGCCGTCGGCCGCGAGCACCTCGCCGGTGACGTAGCTCGCGGCGTCGCTCGCAAGGAAGACCACCGGTCCAGCGATCTCGGCCGGCTCCGCGAAGCGCTCGAGGGGCGTTCGCTCGAGGATCGACTGCCGGAGCTCCGGGTTGGCCTCGAGCTCCTCGGTCAGGTCGGTCGAGACGTACCCGGGTGCGACCGCGTTGACGCGGACGTCGGGTGCCCAGTCCAGCGAGAGACTCCTCGTGAGCCCGACCAGCCCGTGTTTCGAGGCGACGTAGGGGTGCTGGCGGGGGAGACCGACGAGGCCGCCGACGCTCGCGACGTTGACGACCGTGCCGCCGGTCTCCCGAAGCGACCGGGCTGCGGCCCGCGTCACCTCGTAGGCACCGTTCAGGTTGACCTCGAGCACGCGGTCGAAGCTCTCGCTCGAGACGTCCTCGGGGCGGCCGAGGGCTTCGTCGGGGTTGAACCCCGCGTTGTTGACGACGACGTCGACGGAGCCGAACTCGTCCTCGGCTCGATCGAGCGCGTCGGCGACGGCGTCGGAATCGGTCACGTCGGCGGGAGCCGCGACCGCCTCGCCGCCGGACGTGCGGATTTCCTCGGCGACCGCCTCGATCTCATCGGTCGATCGCGCCGACGGGACGACCGCGGCGCCGGCGCTTGCGAGTTCGACGGCGATCGCGCGGCCGATACCACGGCCGCCGCCGGTTACCAGTGCGACTCGCCCCGAGAGATCGAAGATGTCCTGCATCGTCCTGTAGTAGAGGCGTCAGACCCGGTAGTTCTTTCCCGCCCGCCGGACTCGAGTTTTTATACCATCGGGCGGCCAGGCCCGGATGATGTACACCGACGACATCGGGACGGCCGGTCGGCGTCGGCGTCCGGGCGACGAGCCCGAGGACGGAACCGTCCTCGAGCGGCGACTCTCGAGCGGGTCTCGGATCGGGGCCGACCTCGAGACCCTCGTCGACGACCGATCCGTCACCGTACAGGACGACCTCGACGAGGACGCATTCTTTTCGAGGGCGGACGGAACGCCGACGGTCGCGAGCCGGTACGACCTCGAGCGGGCCGTTCCCGACGGCGAGAAATTCCACCTCGACGAGCTCGAGCGGTACTGGGTGAACGAACCCTGCGCTTTCGTCGTCGTCTTCCGCTCGAAGCGGGAAAACGAGCGGAAGTACTACCTGATCGAGCCGTTCCTGACCCCGATCGAGCGCGAGCTGCGAGCCTTTCTCGCCGACAAGCTCCGGACCACGATCAGCTACGCTGACGAAGGTCCTCCCGGCGACGACGGGACCGATCGACGCGCGGTCGTCGAGGCGCAGCTACAGACGCTGCTCGAGCGGTACGACCTCGTTTCGGAGCCGACCCGCGGGAGCGACGGACTGCTCGGGACGGTCACGAGTCTGTTCGGAGCGAGCGAGGACGACGGCGACGGCAGTGACGCTAACACGGGCGGGAGCGACGGCGTCCGTCCCGAGCGGGCGATTCTTGCGTCGGACCCGGAGAGCCTGAGTGACCGGCAGGTCGAGAAGCTCCGGTACTACCTCACGCGCGATTTCGTCGGCTACGAGCGCATCGACGGCATCAAACGCGACAGCGCCGTCGAGGATATCTCCTGTAACGGCTACGAGTCGCCGGTGTTCGTCTACCACGCCGACCACGGACAGCTCGTCACGAACGTCGGACACGGGACGGACGAACTCGACGAGTTCGTCGCCACGCTCGCCCAGCGCTCCGGTGCGGGGATCAGTAAGCGACGCCCGCAGGTCGACGCGACCCTGCCCGACGGCTCGCGGGCCCAGCTTACCCTCGGTCGCGAGGTCGCCGACCGCGGCACCAACTACACGATCAGGCAGTTCACGGACGTTCCGTTCACGCCGATCGACCTCGTCAACTGGCACACCTTCTCGCTCGAGCAGATGGCGCTGCTCTGGCTCGCCATCGAGAACCGCAAGAGCCTGCTGTTTGCGGGCGGGACGGCCTCGGGGAAGACGACGGCTCTCAACGCCGTCTCGCTGTTTATCCCCTCGAGCACGAAGGTCGTCTCGATCGAGGACACCCGCGAACTCGAGTTGCCACAGCGCAACTGGATCGCGAGTGTCACCCGCCCCTCCTTCGCCGACGGCGGGAAGGCCGTCGACGAGTTCGATCTGCTCGAGGCGACGCTCCGGCAACGACCCGACCACATCCTGATGGGGGAGGTTCGCGGCGAGGAGGGGCGGACGCTGTTTCAGATGATGTCGACGGGCCACACCACGCACACGACGTTTCACGCCGACTCCGTCGACGAGGTTCTCAGGCGGTTCACGACGGCGCCGATCGACGTCTCGAAGACGATGTTCACAGCACTGGATCTGGTCGCGGTCCAGGCCCAGACCAGCGTCGACGGGCGGACGGTCCGCCGGAACCGAACGCTGACCGAGATCAACCGCTACGACGCCGAGCGCGACGAGATCAACGTCAGCGACGTCTACCGGTGGCGGGCCGAAACCGACGAGTTCCGCCGGGTCGGCGCCTCGAGCGTCCTCGAGGAGATCGCGTTCGATCGGGGCTGGAGCGAGGAACGTCTCGAGCGGGAGCTGTTCGAACGGCAGGTCGTGCTCGCGTACCTCGTCGCAAACGGGATCGACGGCTACGCCGACGTCGCCGCGACGGTGCAGGCGTTTGCGAACGATCCGTCGACGGTCCTCTCGCTCGTCGCCGACGGCGAGCTGGCGGCTCGCCTCCCGGCCCTCCGAAAGCTCGAGAGCGTCTCGATCGACGTCGATCCGGAGACCGAGGCACGCGCCGCCCGGCCGGAGCCGTCGGCTCGGACGGAGCGGGCGGCAGCGGATGTGCTCGAGCGAGCCGAGGAGTCGCTGTTCGAACGGTATCGGTCCGGAGCGCCAGAATGAGTTTCGGGCCTGAACGCCTCCCCGAGACGACCGCGCTCGGCGACCGCTTCTACCCAGTGTACCTGCGGGTGTTCGACGAGGACGACCGGTTCGTCGCACGTCTCGAGCGGAAGCTCGCTCAGGCCCGGATCGACGACACCGTCGAGCTCTACCTCTCGCGGGCGATCGGAGCGGGCGCCGTCGCCGGCGTCTGCCTCACGATCCTGGGTGCGATCGTCGGGTACGGCCTGTTCGGGACCGGGATCGTCGACGTCGGCGGCCCGCTCGGTGTCCACGTTCCCAACCCGACGATCCTCGCACTGCTCGAGGCCCTCAGGGTTCCGATGCTCGTCGCGGCTACCGGTCTCGCGTTCGGCACGCTGGGGTTTCTGGGCGGGTTCGGGTCGCTCGTCGCGATCCCTCACGCGCGTGCCTCGGCGCGGAGACGCGAGATCGATATCCTGCTTCCGGACGCCGTCTCGTTCATGTACGCGCTGTCGATCGGCGGGCTCGACCGCCTCGAGATCGTCGAGGCGATGGCCGGGGCGGACGACGCCTACGGGGAGGTCGCCCGGGAGTTTCGAACCGTCCATACCGAGGCGACGTCCCTCGACATCGACTACCGGACGGCGATCCGACGCCGGGCCCGAGAGACGCCTAGCGACGAGCTGAGCCAGTTCCTGACGGACCTGCTCTCGGTCGTCGACAGCGGGGGCGACACGGAGCGGTTCCTCGAGGAGAAGCGACGAAAACACGCCCGAACGGCGAGACAGGAGCAGGAACGCACCCTCGAGACGCTCGAGCTGTTCGGCGAGCTGTACATGACGCTCTCGTTGTTTCCGCTGTTGTTGCTTATCGTCACCGTCGTCGTGCAGCTCCTGCCGAACGCGACCGTTCCGCCCGAGATGCTGTACCTGACCGTGTACGCGTTGGTTCCCCTGATCGGGATCGCCTTTCTCGTCCTGATCTCGACCGTCAAACACGACGATCCCGGCGACGGAACGCTCTCGTTGGCAGCCAACGGTAACCGTCTTCGGAACGGCGAGAAACGCCACCCCTCTGACGGTGGACCGGTTGACGAGCCCGCCGGAACGTACGCCGTCTTCGACCGGATCGAGTCTCGAGAGGCGACTCACCGAGCGATGAGGATACTGCGACGCCCCCACCACTTCTTCCGGAACAACCCGTCGTACACGCTCGCGGTCACCGTTCCGGCGTCGCTTGCCATCGTCGCGGTCGCAGTTGCGAGCGGGTCGATTCCGGTCACCTGGGCTGGTCTGCTCGAGCGCCCTCTGTTGGGGACGGTCGTCTACGCGTACCTGCCGCTGTACGTCGTCGGCGGTCCCCTCGCCATCGCCGCCGAGTGGAACCGACGCCGCCGCGCGGCCGTCGTCGAGACGCTCTCGGAGGAGCTGTGGAAGCTCTCGAGCGCGAACGAGACCGGGCTGACGCCGCTCGAGTCGATGGAATCAGTCGCCGAGACGGGTACCGGGAAGCTGAGCCGGGAGCTCGAACGGATTCGGGCGAAGGTCGGCTACGGGACGAGCCTACGGCGCGCGCTCGTCGAGTTCGCGAACGCCTACCGGATCCCGCGTCTGGCCCGGACGGTGCGACTGATCGCCGAGAGCCAGGCGGCGTCGAACCGGATCTCGGCCGTCCTCCGGACCGCCGCTCGAACGAGCGAGACCCACGACGAACTCGAGCGCGAGCGGCGATCCCGGACCCGGATGCAGGTCGTCATCATCGTCATGACGTTCCTGACGGTGTTCGCCGTGATCGCGATCCTCGAGACGCAGTTCCTCGACGCGATGGCCGGCGGCGCGGTCGCGACGCCGGGAGCGCCCGCCGACTCGGCGTCTGGCGGCGCGGTCCCGCCCGACGCGCTGAGCGTCCTGCTGTTTCACGCGGTGGTCCTGCAGGCGGTCGTCTCCGGCACCCTCTGTGGGTACATCCGGAACGCCGACCTCCTGAGCGGGCTGAAGTACGCCCTCGCGCTGGCGACGATCGCGCTCGTCGGCTGGGCGGTGGTGATATAGCGTGGACCACACGCCTCGAACGAGCGCACGCGGGCAGACGACCCAGGACTTCGTCGTCGGGATCGGCATCTTTCTGCTGGCGGTTGCGGTCGTCTTCGCCGCGATCCCGTCCGTCGTGACGCCGGCTGACCCCGTCGGGGACACCGAACGCGAACAGGCCGACCGAATCGCGGATCGACTCGTCGCGGAGTTCGCCACCCACAACGAACTCGACGGGGGCCGGCTCGTCGCCGAACTCGGAGGCGACGGGATCGACCACCGGCTCGAACTCGAGAGCGGTCCGGCCGACGAGGTCGGCGTTCGCCTCGAGCGACTCGACGGAACGACCCTCGAGCGCGCGGACGGATCGCCCGTCCTCGAGGCGGAAACGGCGCCGTACGAGGACCAGCCCGTGGCGAGTTCGGCCCGGATCGTCACGCTCGAGGGGTCGTTCGAACTCGAGTCGGGAGCGGACGAACCCGCCTTCCGACTCGTCGTGAGGGTGTGGAGATGATCGGGACCGACGGTCCCAGAGGGCAGGCGTACGCGCTCGAGGGAACGATCGCGGCGACGATTCTGCTGGTCGCGTTCCTCGTCGCGGCGCAGTCGGCGCTCGTCGCGCCGGCCACGGAGGAGCCGGATCGAGCGGCGCAGGCCCAGCTTCAGCAGGAAACCCGGGACGCGCTCGTCGTCGCCGCCGGCGAGGGCGACCTCTCCGCGACGGTTCGGCGCTGGCACGACGACGCGTCAGCGTGGGCCGACGACGCCGAACCCGGCGAGAGCGCGTTCTACGGGGCGGATCGGCCGCCCGTCGACGGGAACAACGAGCGAACGTACGGCGCCGATACCTTCGCCGAACGGTCGACGCTCGGCGCGATCCTCGAGGCGCGGTTCGGTGACGAGGACCGCAACTACAACGTCGAGATCGTTACCGAGGGCGGGAACGACGGGGCGACGCTGGTCGATCAGGGATCGCCGTCGGCCGAAGCCGTCACCGCGAGTTACGTCGTGACCCTCCACGAGGACGACCGTCTCACCGCGGACGGAAACCGGATCGAACTCGAGCGGGCCCACGAAGAACAGGGGTATCCGATCGCGCCGACCGACGGCGCCGAGTCGGTCCACGCTCTCGCGGAGGTGCGCGTGACCGTATGGTAGACGGATCCGGCCGTCCGAGCGAGCCAGTCCCGCGAGAGCGAGGCCAAATAGTGGTGCTCGGTGCGATCGCGCTGGCGGTCGTCGTGTTCGGAATCGTCGTCATGGTCGGCGGATCCGAGGTCGGCTCGTCGACCGCGCCGGGTGCCGACACCGGCGAGCAAGCCGTCGTCGAGGCGGAACTCGAGTACGGGATCGGCTGCCTGCTCGAGAACGCGAACGAACGGACGGACGAGGAAAGACTCGAAGCCGCCGCCGCCGACGACCTCGAGGCGTTCACCGATCGGTACCGGGACGCTCGCGCTCACTCGACCGGGACACTGGTCGACGTCGAACTCGAGGACGTCGGTCTCGAGCGCGTTGGCGGCGAGGACGAACTCGAGAACGCGACCGTCCGCGTGACTGCCGACTCCGCGGACCGCCGCACCAAGCGGATGCTGACGATCGAGGCGGGCTGTCCGGAGGGCGAGCCGTGATCGACGACGGTACCGCGGACCGAGGCGTCACGATGGCCGTCACGCACGTCCTCGCGCTCGGGATCTCGGCTGCGCTGCTCGCGGTCCTGCTGGCTGGCTCTGGAGCCGTCCTCGAGGCCGAAACCGAACGGGCCACCGAGCGCTCGCTCGAGACGGTGGGACAGGAGCTGGCCGGCGAGATCGAAGCCGCGGATCGGCTCGCCGCCGGCGAGGGTGACGAAACGGTCACCCGCATCGACGCGCCGCGAACGGTCGCGAGAACCGGGTACGCCGTCGAGGCGCGAGACGACTGTAACGGAGCTGCGGGCGACGCGGACTGTCTCCGGCTGTCCGCACACGCCGTCGACGCGACCGTCCACGTCCAGGTTTCGACCGCGGGCGATCTCGAGTCGAGTACCGTGCCGGGCGGGTCGATCGAGATCGTCGTCGAGGAGGGGCGAGTAACGCTCGAGGGAGGCGACCGATGAACCGGGATCGAACGGCGCTGGACGGCCCGCCGGGCGAACGGGGGGTCTCGGCGGTGCTCTCGTTCGTACTCGTCCTCGGGATCGTGCTGGGATCGGTCGCGGTCCTCTCGGTCGCGGGATTCGGGTTGCTCGACGAGCAACGGGAGGCCGAGGAGCTTCGGACGGCCGAGCAGGGAATGACCGACCTCGCGACCGCGATCGAAGATCTCGGCCGGTACGACGGGCTCGAGCGCCGAACGGCCGTCGTCCCGCTCGGAGAGGGGACGCTGGTCGTCGACGACGGCGGCACCGAACTCGAGGTCGCCGTCGACGGCGACCCCGTCGCTGATGGGGGAACGATCGAACTCGGAACGCTCGCCTACCGGTCGGGTTCCGAGGCGGTCGCGTACGACGGCGGCGCCGTGGTTCGGAGCGACGAGTCGGGGAGTCAGCTCCGCCACCAGCCGGCGGTAAGCTGTCGGGAGGGGACGGCGCTCGTCTCGTTCGCCCGGATCGAAGCTGACGGGCGGTCGGTTCACACCGGCGGGCAGGTTGCAGTAACCGCACGCGTCGTCGAGCGCTCGAGTCGGACGATCGACGTCGAGAACGCCGCTACGATAGCGGCCGTCGAGACCGATCACGAGCGAGCCTGGGAACGACTGGAGAACGAGTGGGCGGACTGCGATCCGGATCGGGTTCGACTAACCGTCACGACGGTCTCGCTCGAGAGCTGAGTTCGGTCGAAAGAAGCGGGCTCGGCGTGAGGTAGGGTGGATCACTTCATCCCCGGTGGCGGCCCGTCGTCGGAGTCGTCCTCGATCTCGACGTCGAGTCCCATCTCCTCGCGCTGTTCTTTCAGCTTCTGGACCTTCCGGTAGTAGTAGGCCATCGCGGCGCCGCCGAGCAGCACGACCGTTCCGACGAGCCCGGCGAACAGCGGGATGTCCCTCGTGAGGTAGTACCGCAGCGAGATCGTGCTGTCGACCTCGTCCCAGACCAGTCGCTCACGGTCGTCGGCGACCTCGCGTTCGTACCCGCCGGGGTTCACGTCGCCGAACAGGAAGTTCGAGGTCCGGTACCCCTCCGAGAGGGTCACCTCGTAGGAGCCGTGGACGTAGGCCGGGAGCTGGAAGGTTCGGCTACCGGCGCTACCCGAGAAGGCGAGAGTGCCGTTCCCGTCCGGCACCTCGACCTCGGTGCTCGAGCGTCCCTGATCGATCTCGAGGTCCGAACCCGTCACCTCGGTCCCGTTGGGATACCAGTAGCGGACGCTGTGGATGTCGAGTGCGTCCTCGGTGTAGAAACTCGAACGGTACAGCGAGAGTTCCTCGGTCTCGTTGAGGTCGTACACCGCACGGAACTCGCCGCTGGTGAGGATCGTGCCGCCCTCGATGTCGACGGCGACGTCGGCGTCGCTGTCCCGGAGGTCGTCGTACTCCTGCTCGCGGTCGAGCTCTTCGTCGGAGATCCCGCCGAAGATCGCCGAACAGCCCGCCGTCGTCGCGAGCAACGCGACCGCGATCACCGCGAGAGCGAGCCGGCGATTCATACTAGGGAACGACACATCGCAGCTCCGCGGGGAGGTACTCGCCGACGCTCGCGAGCAGGCCCGGCGGATCGGTGCCCTCGGTACAGATCACGCTCTGCTCGAGCAGGCCGAGACGCTCGACGGTGACGTAGTCCTGGGCGTGGCCCGCACGGTTGAGCGTGGCCCGGACCTCGGCGCGGGTGGCGCTGTTGACGTTGAGCCGGCCGTCGCCGCGAGTCCAGTCGTAGAGTCGATCCTGTTCGTCCGCCGCGAGCCGAGACGGTTCGTCGTCGCTTCCGTACACGAACCGCATCGGCAGGTGCTGGACGAGCCCGTAGCGCTCGCGGATCTGAGTCGGCGAGCCGGGGCCGAGCCCGAGTTCGTCGACCGGAATCTCGACCGGTTGGCCGGCGTCGAGGACGAACCCCTCGTCGTTCCAGGACTCGAGGGTGCCGACGTAGGTCTCGCCGGGCTCGAGCTCGGGGACGATCTCGCCGAACTCCTCGCGGAGGACGTTCTCGGCGACGACGGCGTCCTCGCCCTCGACGGCGACCTCGGGGAAGTCGTCGTCCCGGATCGAGAGGTCGAACGCGACGTCGAGTTCGCCGATCTCGTTGCCGATCAGCGACCGCAGCGAGTCCAACGAGCGTTCGCGGGCGTCACCGTCGACGTAGAGTTTGGTTGCGAGTACGACCATCAGGCGTCCGCGTCGATGTTCAGTTCATCCTCGAGGTCGTCGAGGCGGTCGTCCATCGCGTCGACCAGGCGGTTGTTGTCCATCGATTCGACCGGCGAGCCACACTCGGGACACTCGAAGCCGAAGTCCATCGCCTCGCCGAACTCAAAGCGGATCGAACAGATCTCACAGAGGTAGAACTCGTGGTTGCGCTCGTACTCCCGGCGGTCCTCGAGGGCGTCGTGGAGCCGGTACATTTCCTCCTCTAGGTTCTCGGGGATGTTGTCGTACTCGAACGTCCAGAGGTAGGTCAGCCAGCCCGAGTCCTCGTCGCGCAGCCGGCGGTAGCTGGCGAGGTCGTTCTCGTAGAGAATAAACAGCGCGCGCCGGACGTCGTTCAACTCGAGATCCAGCTCCTCGGCGAGCTCCTCGTCGGTCACTTCCCCGTCCGGCGGCGCCGCCGCGACGGGCATCCCCGTGGGACCGACCAGCTCGTGCAAGTACTTCTGGATGACCGGATCCTCGAGCAGGTCCTCAAAAGCCATTGCCTACACGTAGCGCGATCGGCCCATTAAGTCTTTTGAGCGACGCCGTATCGAGTCGACGGCTCCGATTCGGGTACCCGCGATCCACAAAGATATATGGATTGATATGACGTACGACCGAACGATGACGTCGTTTCGAGCGGCGATGGGCGACGAGGTCGATCCGAAAGCGATCGCCGGAATCACGGCTGTCCTCGCCGTCCTCTACGTTCTGGCGGATCTCTCGGCCGGATCGGTGATCGCGATTCCGGCCGGGATCGTCGCACTCGCCGTGCTCAGGGCCGTCTGTACCGCACGCGACTATCCGGACGCCGCCGCCGGAGCCGTCCTCGGTGCAGTCGGCGGACTCGTGTTCGCCGCCCTCGCGATCGGCGACGGCTCGGCTGTCCTCGGCGTCCTCGCCGTCGTCGCCGCGTGGCTCTGTCTCGACTCGCTGTACGACCTCCGGCTCGGGGTCGACCGCTCGAGCGAGCCCGACGACGATATTTCGGAAGACGAGTACTACCTCGTCTCGGCCCACGGCTGGGCGGTCCTCCGGGAGCTTCGGGAAGCCGACGGGCCGCTGTCGCGCGCCGAACTGCAGGACCGAACGGGGCTGCCCGACGAGGACTTCGAGCGCGTTCTCGAGACAGTCGGCGACTCGGGGCCGATCGAGCGGGTCGGGACGGGGTACGCCCTCGACGAGTCCGAGACCGGAACGGCGGCGATAGTACGGATGGTCGGTAGCCGTCTCCTTCGGCCCCTCCGACTGCTCCGTCCGGCCGTTCCCCGTTAATATCATCCACGGCCCGGAGGCGTGGTATTGCGCGTTTTCGCTGTAGAATCGCCGTATTCGCTGGCCTGCAAGTCCAGACGACCTCCTCGAGCAACGATGTCGTTCCGCGGCCGTGCCGCGAGCGTAGTGGATTATATTACGCTACGTCTCGGAGAAAACATATACCGTTCCGGTAGAGACAGCGACCGCATGGACGACGCTCGGAAGGGACTCATCGCGGGACTGCTCGGAATTCTCGGCTCCGTACTAACGATCCTCTGGGGGAGTGGGATCGTTTAGCCGTCCTCGAGCGACTGGACGCGCTTACCCGTCTCCATCGGGATCACCTCGCGGTCGGCGTCCTCCCACTCGCGCTCGAGTTCGCGGCCCTCGAACAGCCGATCGAGAAACACGGCGAGACCTGCTACCTCGGAGTGGGGCTGATTGGTGACGCCGACGTTCCAGTCGGCGGCCTCGTAGACGTCGAACGGGACCTTCTCGGAGCCGACGACGACGAGCAGCGGCTTCCGGTCGTCCTCCCGGGACGAACGGATCTCGTCTTCGACGTCCTGGATCCGCTCGCCGTACATCGTGAGGTGGACGACCCGTCCCTCCCAGTCGCGGATCAGTGCCTGGGGCGAATCGGTCAGTTCGGCCTCGAAAGGGCCGCCGAAGCGGTCGGTGATGTCGTCGACGGTCTCGAGAGACTGGCCGGCGTTGTCGGGGATCCAGACGCGGTCGGCTCCGAGCGCGCGCGCGGTCAGCCCGACGTGGGTCGTCATCCGCTCGTCCCGGCCGGGGCGGTGGCCGAGTCGGAGGACGGCGACCTCGGGTGTCTCGTTCATATCGCAGTTCAGTCCCGGCCGGGGTTAGGGGGTTTCGCTTCGCCAGCGAGAGTCGAGGGGACAGCGGCAGGCTTTTCGACGCGCCGACGGAACCGTCCACCCGATGACGAACTTCGGCGAGTGGCTCGAGAACGCGCGCGAACAGCGGTGGGGGATCTTCGTCGACCTGGTCTTTGCCATCAGCTGGGTGACGATGGTCGAGATCATCTTCCGGGTCCTCGAGGGACCGACCTGGGCGTACTACATGTTCATGCTCGCGGGGATCGTCGCGTACTTCGGGTTCGTCACGAGCCTCGAGATGGCCTCAAACGAACGGTAAGAGCGGCGAAAACGAAGCGTGGCGGAACCGCTGGCGAGTCAGTCCTCCCTGTCGACGACCAACACCGGAATCTTCGTCGAGCGCAGCGTCCGTTCGGCGACGCTGCCGAGCAGGGCACGCCTGACGCCGCTACGGCCGGCCGACCCCATGACGATCAGGTCGACGTCGTTGTCCGCCGCGTAGCTACTGATCTGTTTGTGGGGCTGTCCGGCGACGACCGCCTCGGTGACGGAAATGTCGTGGGCCTCGGCTTTCGCCGCGACGACGCCCGTCGCCTCGTTGGCTCGCTGCTCGAGTTCGGGCATGTCGCCGAACTTCCCCTGCCGGATGCGGTCGACCTGCTCGGTGCCGAGACTGACGTCGATCGCGCTGGTGTCGACGACGTACAGCGCGTGGACGTCGGCGTCGTACTTCTCGGCGAGATCGATCGCGTGTTCAACCGCGTACTCGGCGGTGTCGCTGCCGTCGGTCGGAACGAGTATCGTATCGTACATGGTTAGTCGTCTGCGGGGGTGCCGCCGTCAGCGGCGGCGTCTTCGGCCGATTCCATCTGGCTCATCGGTTCGGGACTGTGACACTGTCGCACGAGTCGCTTGACGTGCTGTGGCGGTTCGTCGGTGACCAGCGAGACGACGATGATCACGGTGAACACGACCGGTACGCCGACGAGCGCCGAGGAGGTTCCCGGTAGCCACGTCGCGACTGCGGGAATCGCCGCCTCATCGACGCCGGTGTACATCGGGACGACGGTGTCGTTGACGATCGCGCCGAACGAGAGCGCGATACCGGTAAGCATCCCGGCCAGTGCGCCCTCACGGGTCGTGTTCTCCCACCAGAGTCCGAGGAAGAACACGGGGAAGAAGACGGTGCCGGCGATCGCGAACGACATCGCGACGAGTTCGCCGATCAGCGCCGGCGGGTTCAGCCCGATCAGCGCCACGAGGATCCCGATCCCGATAATCGTCGATCGGCCGACGATCAGCTGTTCGCGCTGGGTCGCGTCATCCTTGTAGAGGTTCGTGTAGATGTCGTGTGCGGCCGCCGAGGAGGCCGTAATGAACAGTCCCGCGGTCGTCGCCAGTGCGGCTGCGACCGCACCTGCGGCGACCAGCCCGACCAGCCACGTCGGCAGGTCGGCGAGCTGGGCCGTCAGGACGACGAGCGCGTCGGCCTCGACGCCGAGCATCTGGGCGAACCCGTCGCCGCCGCTGACCTCGCGGTCGTAGAGCAGACCGCCGAAGGCCGCGTAGGTGGCCGTCCCCCAGTACAGTATGCAGATGAAGAACAGCCCCCAGACGGTCGACCAGCGGGCCGTCCGCTCGTTGTCAACCGTGTAGAACCGCACCAGGACGTGGGGGAGCCCACAGGTGCCGACGATCAGGCTGAACGCGAGCGCGATCCAGCCGTAGTAGCCGGCCGCGGCGAACGGCTCGACGAACTGGGCCTCGATGCTCGCGGCCTCGGCGACCTGGGGTCCGGCCTCGAGGTAGGGCAGAGCGGTCGACCATCCCTCGGTCCAGCCGACGGCGTACAGGCCGAGCGTGAACGCGATAATGAGGATGGTGTACTGGATCGCCATGTTCTTCGTCGTGCCGAGCATTCCCGAGAGGGCGACGTAGGCGATGGTGACGGCCATCAGCCCGATGACGCCGGCTTCGTAGGAGATGCCGAAGATGTACTGGGCCATCAGCCCCATTCCGCTCGCCTGACCGATCGCGTAGGTGAACGCGATCGCGAGGGTGGTGAAGGCCGCGATTCCGCGCGCCCAGTCGGAGTAGAACCGGTCGCCGACGAAGTCGGGCGCGGTGTACTTCCCGAACCGGCGGAACTGCGCGGCCAGGAAGATCAGCAGGATGAAATAGCCCGTCGTCCAGCCGACGACGTACGCCAGCCCGAAGTAGCCCGAGAGGGCGACCAGCGACGCGACGCCGAGGTAGGAGGCGGCGCTCATCCAGTTGGCGCCGATCGCCATCCCGTTCTCGATCGAGCCGATCGAACGGCCGGCAACCCACAACTCGTCGACCGCGGCGACGCGGAAGAAGTAACCGACGCCGAGGAACAACACCAGCATCGCGGCGACGGTAAGCGCCGGGATCAGCTTGAAATCACCGACGTCCAGCGCCGTCTCCTGCATGACGATGGGGTCGATCGCTTCGATCATTCGTTACCTCCGTCGGCGGCGACGGTGCCGGAGTCGGTCTCCTCTTCGGTCTCGTGGGAGATGCCGTACTTCGTGTCGAGTCGGTCACGCTGCATCGCGTAGCCGACCGACAGCAACAGCGCCCCCAGCGGCGTGAAGATCGCCGCCAGGAAGAAGTGCAGCGGGAAGCCGTTGAGGATCGTCGTCTCGGTCATCAGCTCCGGCGCCAGGAAGGTTGCGGTCGTCGGGCCGAAGACGACGAGGATCCAGGCGAGAAACGACAGCCAGATCACCTTCAGATGGTCCCGCATGAACGGCGTCGCCGGTTTGAAGATGTTTATCTCCTTGTCGAGGTACGTCTCGGTCTTGACCCCACCGTCGGTTTCGACGGGGTCGTCCGTATCTTGAGTGGTATTCTCTGTCATATTAACGCATCACGTGTCGTAGTTGGTGAGTGGTTTCGAAAGGAAGCCAGGACGCCTAGTCCTGTACCTGCTCTGCGATCTCGTCGACGACCTCGGGGTTGCGAAGCGTCGACGTGTTACCGAGTTCGTTTCCGCTCGCGATGTCCTCGAGCAGCCGCCGCATGATCTTGCCCGAGCGGGTCTTCGGAAGCTCGGGCGTGAAGACGACCGACTCGGGTTTCGCGATCGGACCGATGGCGTCGACGACGCCCTCGACGATCTGCTCGGAGAGTTCGTCGTCGCCCTCGTAGCCGTCCTCGGTGATGACGTAAGCGTAGACGGCCTCGCCTTTCACGTCGTGGTCGCCGCCGACGACGGCGGCCTCGGCGACGCCCTCGACGCCGACGATCGCGCTCTCGATCTCCATCGTCCCCAGCCGGTGGCCGGAGACGTTGATGACGTCGTCGACCCGACCGAGGACGGTGATGTAGTCGTCCTCGTCGATCTTCGCGCCGTCCTCGGGGAAGTACACCCACTCGTCGGCATCGGGGTCGGAGTACTCCTCCCAGTACTCCTCGATGAACCGATCGTCGTTCTGATACAGCGTTCGGAGCATCCCGGGCCAGGGCTTCTGAACGGTGAGGTAGCCGGCCTCGCCGGCGCTGACCTCCTCGCCCTGTGCGTCGACGATCCGTGCGTCGACGCCGGGCAGTCCCGGACCGGCGGAGCCGGGCTTCATGTCGTTGACGCCCGGCAGCGTGGTGATCATGTGGCCGCCGGTTTCGGTCTGCCACCAGGTGTCGACGATCGGACACTCCTCGCCACCGATGTGCTTGTAGTACCACTTCCAGGCCCGCGGGTTGATCGGTTCGCCGACCGTTCCCAGCAGGCGCAGCGAGGAGAGGTCGTGCTTCTCGGGGTACTCCTTGCCCCACTTCATAAACGCTCGGATCGCCGTCGGCGCCGTGTAGAAGACGTCGACCTCGTTCTTCTCGATGATCTCCCAGAATCGGTCTTTCTCCGGGTAATCGGGGGTTCCCTCGTACATCACCGTCGTCGTCCCCAGCGCGAGGGGGCCGTAAACGATGTAGGAGTGGCCCGTAATCCAGCCGATGTCGGCCGAACACCAGTAGGTGTCGCCGGGCTCTAAGTCGAGTACCGCCTGGGAGCTCCAGGCCGTGTACGCCAGGTAGCCCGCGGTCGTGTGTTTGACCCCCTTTGGCTGGCCCGTCGTCCCCGAGGTGTACATCAGGAACAGCATGTCCTCGGCGTCGCGGGTGACCGGCTCGACGGTCTCGCCGCGGTTCTCGTCGACGAGTTCCTCGTAGTCGTGCTGGCCGTCCTCGAGTTCGTGATCCAGATCGTCGCCGAGGCGGTCGACGACGACGGTCGTCGTCTCGTGGTCGACGTCCTCGAGCCCCTCGTTCGTTTTCGAGATGTGATCGAGCGCGTCGCCGCGACGGTAGTAGCCGTCGGCCGTAACGAGGTACTCGCTGTCCGCGGAGTTCATCCGCGTCGCGAGCGCGTCGGCGGAGAACCCGGCGAAGACGACCGAGTGTGGCGCGCCGATCCGGGCGCAGGCCAGCATCGCGACCGTCAGCTCCGGAATCATCGGCATGTACAGCGTGACGACGTCGTCCTCCTCGACGCCGAGGTCACGGAACGTCGCGGCGACGGCCTGAACCTCCTCCAAGAGTTCCTCGTAGCTGTAGGAGCGGGTCTCGCCCAGCTCACCCTCCCACTCGACGGCGGTTCGGTCACCGTCGCCCGACTCGACGTGCCGGTCGATGCAGTTGTAGGAGGCGTTGAGTTTGCCGCCGCCGAACCACTCGTAAAACGGCGCGTCGCCCTCGTCGAGGACGGTGTCGTACTCCTGCTCCCAGGAGAGCAGGTCGGCTGCCCCCTCCCAACACTCCGGCCAGTTCTCCTCGAACTCCTCGTAGATCCCCTCGTCCGTTACGTTCGCCTGCTCGACGAACGATTCGGGCGGCTCGAAGGTATCCTGCTCCTCGAGCCGCGCCTCCAGACTGACGTCGTCCTGTGACATGGTACAACCACTCAGTATACAACAGCCATAGTAAAGCCCGCCTCTAGTTGTACAAAACGAGCCCCGAATTCCGGGGATATTAGTGACAGTCGGCTAACCGGTCGGGCCGATATCGACCGGAAATCGCGAACGTTACCGCCCCGCGATCGGTCGCGCGACGGCGACCGCGAGCCACACCGTCGACGGGTCGGTAGCGGGCGACGGCCGACGCTAAAGGCCTAGGTTCCTGCCGTGAGCCCGTTCGTCGATCGTCGACTCGACTACTCCTCGCCCGACGGGTCGTCGAAGAACGTCCGCAACAGCTCGTGTTGGCCCTTCCGGAGGTGACTGTGCAGCGTCGGGGAGGAGACGCCCATCGCGTCGGCGATCTCCTCGGCCGTGCTCTCGCGGGGCCAGTCGTAGTACCCCCCGGAGTAGGCGGCCCGAAGCGCGGCCTCCTGACGGTCGGTCAGTCGCTCCTCGAGTCCCTCTCGGAACTCCCGTCCGGTCTGAACCGGACGTTCGGTCTCGCGTTTTCCGGCCAGTTCGGAGTCGGGAAACGCCGATCGCAGCCCGGCGACGATCGTCCGAAGGTCGGCGTCGGCCGCACACTCGGCCGTGATCGTCGCGACACCCTCCTCGAAGCGCGCTTCGCAGACGGTGACGCCGTACTCGGTCAGCGTCAGCGTCGGCGAGGAGCCCTCGACGACGAACTCGAGCCGATAGGCGTCCTTGTAGGTCTCGATCAGCCGACAGTCGCTGATTCCCGGATCCGCCTCGGCGCGCTCGAAGACCTCCGCCGGCGACGCGCCCTCGAGGCGGACGTAGTACAGCTGCGTCGAGTCCGACAGCGGGACCAGCGAGTCGAGCTGGAACTGACAGTCGAGCCGTCGCGTCGTCTCGACGAAAAAGGACCCCTCGTCCCGACAGACGAACTCGAGTTCGACCACGCGATCCGACAGCAGGAGGTTCCGCCGGCGGATCGCTGCGATCGCGTACCCGATCTGGCGCCCGACCGTCTCGAGCCACGCTCGTTCGGCCTCGCCGAACGCTTCCGGTCGTTCGGTCGCGACCGACAGCCGCCCGTACACCGTGTCGCCGTACCACAGCGGAACGGCCGCGACGCAGCCCTGGAACTTCCCGGCGTCGGTCTCGAGCGTCGCCTCGACGTTCGTCACGACCGAAACCGACCGGGCGTCGGCCGTCTCCGCGATACCGACGGGCGACTCGTCGCCCCCCGAGAGCGTGGCCGCGGAGTCCGCTCCGTCACCACGGGAGTGGGGATCCCGATCCGGAGCCGAGGGACGCGGCTCGCTCCAGTCATCGGGAACGAGCCGATCGACGCGATCGGCCTCGAGGCCGCTGGCCGTTCGCCAGTTTCCGTGTCGATCCGAGTGGGTCGTCCGATCGATCCAGGCGACGTCGTAGGTGCGCCCCTCGGCGAGGGCCTGACAGGTGACGCTTTCGACCTCCTCGTGGCTCGTCGCCTCGAGCAACGCGTCCGTCAGCGCCCGGTGGCGGGTGGCGACGTCGTACACCTGCTCGAGGGTCTCGCGGTCCGAGCGAACCTCCTCGAGGCGTTCGTGGTACTCCGAGACGTCGTAGACCAGCAGCGCGAACCCCTGCAGCCGGTGGCGATCGTCACGCAGCGGCGTGACGATCTCGGCCGCGCGAAACCGGCTCCCGTCCCTGCGGACGCGCCAGCCCTCGGCCTCGTAGCCCGACTCCTCGAGGGCACGAGTCAGCGTCTGATCGGGCCGACCCCGCTCGACTGCCTCCGCGGCGTACAGCGTCGAGACGTGGGTGCCGACGATCTCGCCCGCACGGTAGCCAAACACCGACTCGGCGCTCCGGTTCCAGCGATCGACGTAGCCGTCGGCGTCGAGGCGAACCAGCGCGCAACGATCGCTCGCCGCGAGCAGCGATCGAACGACGCTGCCGTCGCTTACCGAGGCTCTGTTCCTGGATCGGTCGGTCGAGCCCGCTTCGACCGCGGCGAACTCGTCGACGATCTCCGCGTCTGTCGGGCTCGGCAGGTAGGACTCGAGGGCCTCGAAGCTTCCCCAGCCGCCGACCCGTTTGACGACCAGCGGGTTGATTCCGTGGTCGGCCAGCGCGGTCTCGAGGAAGTACCGCCGGAGGTCGTCCGTCGAAACTCCCTCGAGTGCCGGCTCGTCGAATCGCTCGCCTGCCCGCTCGGCGACCTCGGCGACGAGCATCTGCAGCCGCCGCGTCGAGACCGAAAACACCGGCTCGTCGCTCGAGAGTCCGTTGCTCCGGGCGTATCGCCGCAGTTCTCGCTCGATCCCGGTCGGCAGGTACGCGACTCGCGACTCGGAGAGGCGGAGGAGATACCGGGGCGGATCGGTCCGCACCTGGTCGATGGCGTCGGTCGTCACCCGCGTCAGTTCGGTCGGACGGAGACCGACCTCCCCGCAACAGCGGACGACCAGCGCCTCCCGGTAGGTTTCGGCGGCGTCGAGAAGCGTCTCGTACTGCTCGCGGGAGACGGCGGCGGGCTCTGGCTCCTCGAGACTCACACTTCGGGTATTTTGATTCCGCGAAAATAACTGTATCGGCACCACCCGAGTAGGCGCTCGTTACCTGTTCGATAGACGAACAGATGCGGGCTGAAAACGTTTCGTAGACGTCGGGTTCGCGAAGCGTACTACTCGGTCTGTACCTCGGTCTGGATCTCCCCGACGATCTCGGGGTTGCGAAGCGCGCTCGTATCGCCCAGCTGGTTGCCGTTCGCGACGTCCTCGAGCAGGCGACGCATGATTTTTCCCGAGCGCGTTTTAGGGAGTTCGGGCGTGAATACCACTGACTCCGGGGTAGCGATCGGACCGATCGAGGACTCGATGTTCTCGACGATCCGGTCACGGAGGTCGCCGTCTGGATCGCAGTCGGCTTCCGTGCTGACGTAGGCGTAGACTTCGGTCCCGTCGGCCTTGCTCGAGCGGCCGACGACGGCGGCCTCGACGACTCCGTCGACGCCGGTGATCGCCCCCTCGATCTCCATCGTGCTCAGCCGCCGTCCGGCGACGTTGATGACGTCGTCGACCCGACCCATGACGGTGATGTACCCGTTCTCGTCGACCGTCGCCGCGTCACCGCTGAAGTACCACCACCGGTCGTCGTCCGGGTCGGAGAACTGGCTCCAGTACTCCGAACGATACCGCTCGTCGCCGTCGTACAGGGTGCGGACCATCCCGGGCCACGGACGGGCGATGATGAGATAGCCCGTCTCGCCGGGATCGACGCGGTCGCCCTCGGCGTCGACGACGCGGGCGTCGATCCCGGGCAGGGAGGGGCCAGCCGAGCCGGGTTTCATCTCGTCGACGCCGGGCAGCGTCGAGACGGTGATCGCGCCGGTCTCGGTCTGCCACCAGGTGTCGACGATCGGCGCCTCGCCGCCGCCGATGTGGTCCCGGTACCAGTTCCACGGGCGGGCGCTGATCGCCTCGCCGACGGTGCCAAGTAGGCGCAGCGACGAGAGGTCGTGTTTCGCGGGGTACTCCTCGCCCCACTTCATGAACGCGCGAATCGCTGTCGGCGCCGTATAGAAGACGTCGACCGCGTTCCGGTCGACGATCTCCCAGAGCCGATCCCGATCCGGATAGTCGGGCGTCCCCTCGTACATGATCGTCGTCGTCCCCAGCGCGAGCGGGCCGTAGACGATGTAGGAGTGGCCCGTGATCCAGCCGATGTCGGCCGCACACCAGTAGGTGTCCTCGGGTTTGACGTCGAGGACCGCCCGCGAGGTCCAGGCGACGTGGGCGAGGTAGCCGCCCGTCGTGTGGACGACGCCCTTGGGTTCGCCCGTCGTCCCCGAGGTGTACATCAGGAACAGCATGTCCTCGGCGTCTCGGGTAACCGGCTCGACGGTCTCGCCGGCGTGGGCCGCGACCAGTTCGTCGTAGTCGTGCTCTCGCTCGCCGAGCACGTGCGGAAGGTCCTCGCCGAGGCGGTCGACGACGACGGTCTCGACGTCCTGCTCGAGGGAAATCAGCGCGTTATCTGCCTTGCTCTTCTGGTTGAACGCATCACCCCGGCGGTAGTAGCCGTCACAGGTCACCAGGAACTCGCTGTCGGCCGCGTCCATTCGGGTCGCGAGCGCGTCCGCGGACAGCCCGGCGAAGACGACCGAGTGGGGCGCGCCGATCCGCGCACAGGCAAGCATCGCGATCGGTAACTCGGGGATCATCGGCAGGTACAGCGTGACGATGTCGTCCTCCTCGACCCCGAGATCCAGCAGCGTCGCCGCGAACTCGTTTACCGCCGTCGCCAGATCCTGGTAGGTGTAGGTCTCGCGCTCGCCGCGCTTTCCCTCCCACCGGATCGCCGCGTGGGTCTTCCGTCCGGCCTCGAGATGCCGATCCAGACAGTTGTACGAGGCGTTGAGCGTCCCGCCCGAGAACCACTCGTAGAAGGGGGCGTCGTCGTCCTCGAGGACGGTGTCGTACTCTCGCTCCCAGGAAAGCAGATTAGCTGCCCGCTCCCAGCACTCGGGCCACTCCGTCTCGAACGCCTCGTAGACGGCCTCGTCCGTCACGTTCGCCTGCTCGACGAACGACGCGGGCGGGTCGTGGGATGGTCCCGCCGGCACCGACGCGTCGGCGTCCCACCCGTTGCGGTCGACCATGTCTTAGTTGACCCGAGGTCGTTCAGTCGAATAAACGTTCCTCCGGTCGCCGCCCTCGAGCCGATCCCACTCGCCCTCGGGACGGTCGACGCGAACGCTACGAGCGTACGGAGTCGACGTCCTCGATGTCGCCGACCTCGGAGTCGGAGTGACGGACGACGTAGACGTCGTACCGGTGGTCGTTCGCGACGGGACTGCCGACGCTCGACTGCGGAGAGATCACCGAGCCCGCGTTCTCCGAGCCGATGAAGACGACGCTGGCACCGATCTCGCCGGCGATCCGCTTGATCTCGCGGACGACGTTCGTCGTCGCCGTCGCGGTCGGTTCGTCGGAGGTGACGCGCTCGACGCGAAACGTCGCTTCCGGATCGACGTCTGCGACGCGCCGTTGCATCCCCGAGGCGATCGTCTCGGGGTCGAACGGTTCACCCTCTCCGATCCAGCCCCGATCTCGAGCGTACTCCTCGTCGTCGGGAACGACCGTCAGGGCGACCACATCTTCCTCGAGGAGATCGCCGAACGTCGAAGCGCGCTCGAGTGCCTTCCTCGCGAGCACCGATCCGTCGAACGGAACGAGCAGTGACATTACGCCTATCCACACTGAGGGCGGAGGTAAATGTTCGGACTCGAACAGTCCGGGCTACATCGGCGAACGTACTCGTCAGACGACACCGAGCGAAAGCTACCGCACCATCGAGCAAATTCCCAACATATCAGAAAAATATATGTATAAGTTCAATTGTCGGATACAGAGCTTCTCTCCGACGGTCTTCTCGGCCAGATCGACGGGAGACAGCGCTCAGATCCGAAACAGGAACTGAAAATGCAAAAAGAACGTCGCACGGCTATAGTCCGACGTCACGATTATCGGTAGATGGCATATAAACCGTCTGAGGAGCCTGAGTAGGACACTCACGATTTTGGAACGATTTCAATCAGTTTTTTTATATTTACTAGGTAATCTCAGATCAATATACTACCATTCTTTCGGTAGTGTTGTCATAGGACGGATCTTTAGTGACAGTATCGTTCGGACCGATTGCCGAGACACCGTTCCGGCGTAACCGCGACTGTGCTGCGGTCACGCCGGTACGTCGGTACAGCGAACCGTCTCGGACGAAACGCCTCACCCCCTGGTTTTGATCAGGAACTTCATATCGCCCTGGAAAACCACAGTTCCGTCCTGATTGGTCATCTCGGTGTCGAGGACGACCAGTCCGGCGTCGTCGCGGCTCCCGGCGTCTTTGGTTTCGGTGACTTCGATCTCGAGCGAAAGCGTGTCGCCGATGTGGACCGGGTTCGGGAGATCCATATAGTTCATTCCGAGGAACGCGAACGCGGTCCGCTCGACGATACCGGTTCGGTAGACGAACCCGGTCGCCTGGACGAACGTCATCGGACCGTGGGCGATCCGCTCGCCGAACGCGCTGTCCTCGGCATACTCCTTGTTCGTGTGTAGTTCCGTCCAGTCGCCGGCCAGCGCCGAGTGCATGACGAAGTCGGCCTCCGTTACCGTGCGTCCGACGCTTTGGAACGTCTGTCCTTCCTCGAAGTCCTCGAAGTGATGTGGCTCGTAGCTGTACGCCATGTGACACGCATCAAAACCACAGCATAAATAGTTTACTTCGAGATCCGCCCGACGGAACCGGACGTTTCCGGGCGAGTCGAAGCTGTCGACGCCGGGCTCTCGAGTTCGTTAGGAGAACATTTGCTCGAACAGCGTCGCCTCGGCACGGCGAAGTCGCTCGAGAAACGCCGACTTGCTAATCCCGAGCGCCGCCGCGACGTCCTCGGAGCTGGCTTCCCGCGGAATCCGGAAGTAGCCCGCCTCGAGGGCCGCCCGAAGACACTCCTCCTGGGCCGGCGTCAGCTCCCACCGCCGGGCCGGCGACTCGGTGGTCTCGGCCTCGAGCGGGGAAACGCGCTCGAGTCTGACGCCGACGGTCTCGCCGGCGGCCTCCATAACGCCCTTGAGGACGTCGCGGCCGACAACCGCACCGAAGATCGTCGCCGCACCGTCGCGGTACTGCAGCGTTTCGACGATGAGGCCGCCGTCGATCAGTCGCCGGATCACGCACGGGTGCTTCGAGAGGCACCGATACCGGGATCGACCGTCGGTTCTCGAGACGTGCAGGTGCGAAATTCGATCGTCGTCGTCGAGCAGTCGGGTCAGTCGGTCGCTCGTCGGCGCGCTGAACTGCAGAAGGTCGTAGCCGTCGCTGCGTCGCTGTGGAGGTCGTGCGTCGATCTGAACGCCGGTCGACTCGGTCGCCTCCGCGAGCGGACAGTCGTCGTTGCGAACTCGGAACTCGACGGTCAGGCACTCTTCGATCACGGCGAACCTGTTCGGATCGTAGATGTCGTATGATTTAAAACCCCCGTATGTGGCGGTCAACTGCTAAGAACGTATCTATCGTGGTTTATAACCATGGATCTGGACACAGTCAAAACACGTGCGGGGCCGCGGGAGTTCAGCCCCGCAGACGACCTTCCGCAGGAGTACCGGGAGGCTGCGACGCGGATGATCGAGTTCCACGCCAACAGCGAGATCATGGGCGCGTACTTAGAGCGGCCGTTTATTCGCCAGGCGCCGAGCATCGACCGGAAGCTGGCGTTCTCGGCGAAGGTCCAGGACGAGATCGGCCACGGGCAACTGCTGTACCGTGCCGCCGAGTCGCTGGGCGTCAAGACTCGCGAGGAGATGCTCGAGGACCTCGCGAACGGGGACGGCAAGTTCCTCAACTGCTTTCACTACCCGCTGAAGAGCTGGGTCGAGATTCCGATGATCTCGTTTTTCGTCGACGGCGCCGCGATGCGCCGGCAGGCGACGCTTCGCCGGACCAGCTGGGAGCCATACGCCCACGCGATGGACAAGGTCTGCTTCGAGGAGGGTTTTCACGTCAAACATGGCGAGGACATCCTCAAGGAGCTCATGACCGGCTCGCGTAAGGAACAGGAAATGACCCAGGAAGCCTTCGAGGAGTGGTGGCCCCGCATCATCCAGTTCTTCGGGCCCACCGACGACAAGAGCACCCACCACGACTTCGCTGCTTCTGTCGGACTCAAACAGCAGTCCAACGACGAACTCCGGGACGCCTTCCTCGACCAGTACATTCCCAAAGCTCGCAAACACGGCCTCGAGATTCCCGACGAACCGCGCATTCGCGAGCGCGACGACGGCACCTACGCCGTCGAGGAGGGTGATCTGGACTGGGACGAGTTCTTCACGATCGCGAAGAACGACTACGAGCCCGGTCTCGGCCAGATCAACGGCCGCAAGCAGGCACAGGACGCGGTCCAGTGGGTCCGCGACACGATCGAAGGCGACGCAACCACCGCCGGCGGCCACGCGCCGCAGGCGGCCGACTGACCATGATCTGGGAAGTGTTCCGCCAGGAGAAGACGGGAGGGTACCACGCCCACTGCGGCAACGTTCACGCGCCCGACCGCGAGATGGCAAAGCAGTTCGCCGCGATCCAGCACGGCCGCCGGAAGCCGACGAACAGCCTCTGGGTCGTTCCCCGCGAGGAGATCGGCGAGATCGACACCGAGGACGTCGCCTTCGGCGGGACGACCGACAAGAGCTACCGGTGGGCGACGGCCTACAACACGACCGGCGAGGACGCCGTCGAGGTCGTCGAGAGCGAGGACGAACAGGCGACCGCCGAGCGCCAGCGGGGTGACGACTGATGAGCCTCGAGAGCCCAACCGAGCTTGACGCCCGCGAGCGCGACGCCCTCGAGACGCTGCTGAAGCGCCTCGCGGACGACGAGTTCGTGCTGGCCGAGCGCTACACCGAGTGGCAGGTTCAGGCACCCAGCCTCGAGTCGGACCTCGCGCTGGCGAACAACGCCCAGGACGAGCTCGGCCACGCGCGGCTGTGGTACGACGTCCTCGAGGACCTCGGCTTCGAGGAGCAGGAGCTGATCTACGAGCGCGATCCCGCCGATTTCCGCCACACCACGCTCGTCGAACGTTCCTTCGAGGAGGGCGACTGGGCCGACGCCGTGCTGCGATCGTACCTCTACGACGCCGCCGAGGAGCTCCGGCTCGAAGCCCTCGAGGACTCGGCGTACCCGAAGATCGCCGACCGCGTTGGCAAGATCCAGAGCGAGGAGGCCTACCACTTAGAGCACGCCCAGAACTGGGTCGAACGGCTCGCCGAGGGTGAGGAGGGCCACGAGCGCCTGCAGGACGCCCTCGATCGGCTGTTCCCACACGCCCTCACCCTCTTCGAACCGGTCGATCGGGAGGTCGAACGCGATATCGTCGACCTGGGGCTTCGCGACGCAACCCTCGAGGAGCTGGGCGAAGAGTGGCTCTCGATCGTCGTCCCCTACCTCGAGTCCCTCGAGCTCGAACTGCCGGTCAGCGCGCAGGTCGACGACGACACCTTCGAGATCACCGAAGAGATGCTCCCCGAGGAGCGCGGCCGGGACGGGAGTCACACCGACGCGTGGTTCGACCTTCACGACGAGCTGACCCACACGTACCGCGACCTCGGGCGCAGCGAGACTACCAAAATCATGGAGAAACCGGAATGAGCAGCGAGATACCGGATCCGGACGCGGACGCGACGCCGTGTGCGTACACGGAGTACCGAGAGGGCGAGGGCGCAGAGGAACTGCCGGCGACCGGCGAGGACGCCACGGGCGTCGAGGCCGACGTCTGGGAGGCCCTCTACGGGATCGAGGACCCCGAGATGCCGATCAGCATCGTCGACCTCGGGCTGATCTACGGCGTGACCGTCGAGGACGGACGCGCGGTCGTCGACATGACGCTGACCTACTCGGGCTGTCCGGCCAGGGACATGCTCACCGAACAGGTTCAGGAGACGGCAGCCGACGTCGGGGGCGTCGAGGACGCCGAGGTGCGCCTCGTCTGGAGCCCCGAGTGGACGATCGAGATGGTGACCGAGCAGGGGAAAACGGACCTCCGGGAGTTCGGACTGAGCATATGAGACGGAGCCGAGACCCGAGCGTCACGACCAGCGGCGAGGACGCGGGCGCGGAGTGTCCGTACTGCGAGTCGACCGACACCGTCCGCGAACACCCGAAGGGGCCGTCGCTCTGTCGGTCGATGCACTACTGCAACGCCTGCGAGCAGCCGTTCGAGAAGTTCGAGTAGTCGAGCCGACGTTCGTTTTTTCCAGCCGTCGACCGCGAGCGAACGCGCCCGTCGGCGACCGGGGATCAAAACTTTGGTACTCGGTGTCGTGGGTTCGGGACGAGCCATGGCAGGTACCACCGAGCGAGCCGCTCGCGAGGAGCGCCGGGAGCTGCAGTCCGAGCGGCTCCGCGACACCGTCGCTCACGCCTACGAGAACGTCCCGTTCTACTGTGAGCGGCTCGACGAGGCCGGAGTCTCGCCCGAGGACGTCCAGTCGGTCGACGACCTCGAGCGGCTGCCGTTCACGACGAAGGAGGATTTCCGCGACGAGTATCCGGACGGCCTCTTCGCCGTCGACGGCGACGAACTCCTGCGTATCCACGCCTCGTCGGGCACGACTGGCAAACCCAAGATCGTCGGCTACACCGAGCGCGACCTCGAGCTGTGGGACGAGGTGATGGCTCGGTCGCTGGAAGCCGCGGGGATCGAATCGGGAGACACCGTCCAGAACGCCTACGGCTACGGCCTCTTCACCGGCGGCCTGGGGTTCCACGGCGGTGCCGAGGCCCTCGGCGCGACGGTGATCCCGTCGGGAAGCGGGAACACCCAGCGACAGGTCGAACTCGCCCGCGACCTCGAGAGCGACGCCATCGCCTGTACCCCCTCGTACGCGCTGTACTTCGCCGAGACCGCCCGCGAGATGGGTGTCGATCCCCGCGAGCTGCCGCTCTCGACGGTGCTCTACGGCGCCGAACCCTGTACGGAGCCGATGCGCGAGGCGATCGAGGAGCACCTCGGTGCGATCGGGATCGAGAACTACGGGCTCTCGGAGCTGATCGGTCCGGGCGTCGCCGTCGAGTGTCGCGAGGCCCAGAACGGGATGCACGTCTGGGAGGATCACTTCTACCCCGAGGTCGTCGATCCGAAGACGGGCGAGACCCTCCCCGAGGGCGAGGAGGGCGAGCTGGTGTTGACCTCACTGTCGAAGGAAGCCCTGCCCGTCCTCCGGTATCGGACCGGTGATCTCACGTCGCTCACGTTCGACGAGTGTGCGTGCGGTCGGACGACTGTCCGGATGGGCAGCGTCACGGGCCGGGCTGACGACCGACTCATCGTCCGTGGGGCCAACCTGTACCCGAGCCAGATCGAGGACGTCGTCCTCGAGTTCGACGCGGTGGCGCCGTACTACCGGATCGACCTCTCCCGCGAGGACGAACTGGATCGGCTGGCGCTGACCGTCGAGCTGACGGAGGGGTTCGACGGCGACCGCGAGGCGCTCCGGGAGGCGGTCCTCGAGCGGCTGCGGAACGTCCTCTCCATCCGACCCGACGTCCTCGAACTGGTCGAGTACGGAACGATCGAGCGGACGGAGGTAGGGAAGGTCAAGCGCGTCTACGATCACCGCTGACGCGCTCGATCCGGGGATCGCGAGCGGTCTGCTACTTTTATTAGGATTCGTACGGCACCGTGTTGCATGGATATCGAAGCGTTCTTCGAGGGGATGCCCTTTGCGTCCCTGCTGGGAATCGAGATCACGGAGTGTGCCGACGGCTACGCCGAGGGACGTCTCGAGATGCGCGAGGAGCTCTCCTGGAACGAGGACGAACTGATGGCCCACGGCGGCGTCACGTTCACGCTAGCCGACACCGTCGGCGGCGCGGCGCTAGTCTCGCTGGTCGACCAGCCCGTCCCGACGATCGACATGCGTATCGACTACCTCAGCGCGGGGACGGGCGATCTCTACGCCGAGGCCGACGTGGTGCGCTGTGGCAGCGACGTCGGGACCGTCGACGTCGAGGTCTACACGGCAGAGGAGGATACACTGATCGCCGACGCTCGAGGCGTCTACAAAACCGGTTAGTTCTGTTCGACCGCGATTCGACTCGAGTTACCGGAGTTCGGGTGCGACCTCGTCGCCGAGCCGATGGACACAGTCGACCGTCTCCTCGGTGTCGACGCCGGGGTAATACGTCCGAAGGATGAAGTGGACGTCGTCGCCCAGCGCCTCGCGGTAGGTCTCGAGTTCGTCGGCGACCTGCTCGGGCGTGCCGAAGATGGCCTGCTCCTTCAGTTCCCCCTTGCGCTCCTCGTCGAGTTCGTCGACCGACTCGCCCGAGAAGATCTCCGCGTAGCGGCGCTGGAGGTAGAAGTAGCCGTCGCGCATCGCCTCCCAGGCCGCCTCGCGGGAGTCGCCGACCCAGCCGTGCTGGAGGACGTAGATCGTGAACTCTTCCTCGAGTCCCTCCGCCTCGCGAACGGTCCGGATGTCCGCGACGCGTTTCTCGACGCCCTCGAGCGAGAGTGCGGACGGGGCACACCAGCCGTCACCGACTCTGGCCGCGCGCCTGACGGCGGGTTTGGCCGCGCCCCCGAGCATAACCGGCACGTCCCCACCGACGGGCTTCGGCGTGATCGAGACGTCCGTCGGCACGTCGTGGAAGTCGGCGTCGTACTCGAGGTCACCCTCGCTCCAGGCGCCTCGCAGAAACGGAACGAGATCCGCGAGCCGTTCGGCGCGTTCCTCGCGCGGAACGTCGAAGACGTCGAACTCCCGCGGGTTCGAACCGATGGCGAGCCCGAGCGTGAGCCGTCCGCTCGAGAGCAGGTCGACGGTTGCCGAATCTTCGGCGAGCCGGATCGGGTCGTACAGCGGCCCGAGCGCGACGCAGCTGCCGATCTCGAGGTCGTCGCTCTCGGCGGCCATCGCCCCCAGCGTCGGCATCGTCCCTGAAAGGTAGCCGTCTTCCTCGAAGTGGTGTTCGGACACCCACGCGCTGTCCAGGCCCGCGTCCTCGATCTCGCGAGTCAGCCGCAGAACCTCGTCGTACAGTGCGCTGGGCTCGCGGTCGTCGCCGGGCCGCCGCTGGGCGGTAAAGAGGCCAGTCCCGAGTTTCATACTCACCGTATCACCGGGACTCGGTATAATTGTTAGCGAACCAGCTAGTGATGGTATTCCAGTTCGATGTGAGTCACTCTCCGCCGTTGAGCGAGTTGTCGAAACGAGCGACGCATACTACCCCGAGTACAGAGGCAGGCAGACGTTACAGCGCGTTCAGTAGTCGATAACGGTGATCTCCTCGACGGGCCACTGGCTCAGGATCTCGACGCCGTCCGATCGAACGACGACCATCTCCTCGACGCGGACGCCCTGCCGGCCCGCGGGCTCCTGGGTCTCGACGGCCATCGTCATCCCCTCCTCGATCTCGATGGGGTGGTCCGGCGAGAGCCCCCGCCAGATCAGCGGGACCTCGTACAGCTGCAGGCCGAGCCCGTGGGCCCAGTGGTTGGTCGTCAGCTGCCAGTGTTCCTCGGCGTCGTAGTAGTCGGCGTGCTCGCCCTCCATATCGGGGAAGCCCTGTGCGATCTCGTCGGTCGTCGCACCGGGTTCGATCCGCTCGAGGACGTCGTAGAGGTTGTCCCGGGCTGTCTCGTAGGCCCGTTTCTGCTCCTCGGTCGGCTCGCCCATCGAGAAGGTGCGGTAGTAGCAGGATCGATAGCCCAGATAGCCGATGTTGTAGAAGTCGGCGTAGACGAGGTCGCCGGGCCGGATCGCCCGGTCGGTCGTGTTGGCCTGGTGTTTCGGCCAGGTGTTCGGCCCGGAGGTGAGGTATCCTCCGCCGACGAAGGCGCCGTGGCGCCAGAGTTCTTGCACGGCTTCGCCCCAGACCTCGTTCTCGCGCTTTCCGGGCCTCGCGGACTCTTTGATCCGCTGGAAGCCGGCCTCGCAGATCGCCGCGACCTGGCGCAGGCACTCGATCTCCTCGGTGGTCTTGATCTTCCGGGCGTCTTCCATCACCGACTGCGCAGTTTCGGGGTCGGTCTCGAGGCCGCGGTCCTCGAGAGCCTCGAGCAGTCCCCGGTTGCCGACATCGACGCCGAGTTTCTCGTCGGCGACGCCGTACTCCTCCATGGCCTCGTGGACCGTCTCGGCCATCGTCGACAGCAGGAACCGTCGCGCCGACGCGCTGCCGGAGGCGCGAGGCACGTTGCCGAGTCCGGGACAGGCGTACCGGATGTCGTGGAGCCAGGGGCAGTTCGCCTGCTGGTTGCTCGCGTGGTCGGCAGTGTCCCAGTGGACGACGTCGCCGTCCTCGGTGAGCAGGGTGTAGTGGTCGGCGCCACTGCCGCCGGTCATCGCCAGCCCGGTCACGTACCGGATGTTCGGATCCGAGAGGAGCAACATTGCGCCGAGGTCGGTCTCCTGCAGCCGGGAGAGCGCCCGCTCCTTGCGCTCCTCGCGCAGCCGCTGGGTGTCGATCCGTTCCTCCCAGTCGACGGCCTGGGTGCCCAGCGTTCCCTCCATGTAGTCGCGGTCGTGGAACGTCATGGGGTGACGTATCAGGGGAATCTACTAAATCGTACCGCTGTCGGGTGGCTGGGAAGCGATGCCACGGTATAAGGGCCCTGACGTGGTACGGCACCACATGCCAGTTCCCGGATACGACCCGGAAGACATCGACGACGCCCTCGAGTCGCTCCTCGAGGACGACGAGATCGAAGACTATCTGGACGAGGAACAGCTCGAGGCGTACCGAAACGGCGGCGAGGACCTGGTCGACCTGCTTGAGGGTGACGAGGTCCGTCGTATCCTGGATCGGAAGGAGGGGTCGATCGACGCCCCCGACTGAGTCACGATGAGTCAGTCGTCGTCCGCGTCGGCCGAGCAACCCTCGCCGTGGCCCGGGACGTCCTGGCCCTCGATCGCGTGCTGAGGCGGGACGTCGATCGCCGGGCTCTCCTCGAAGAAGTTGACCGGTTGCAGCTTGAAGCTGTAGACCTGCACCGGGAGGATCGGCCAGTCCTCGGGCCGCGTGACGTGGTTCACCCCGAGCGTATACCACAGGACGAGGTCCTCCGCCTCGAGGTCACGGTCCGCCGCGGTCCACGCCGGGAGCCCCGCGCCGCCGGGATGCTGGTTCGGGTACCGACCCGACGGATACCGTTCGTCCTCGCGGAAGGGCGTTGCCCACAGGTGGTACTTAATGAACCCGGAGCGTTTCATCACGCTCGAGTCGGGCTGGACCGCCGCCTCGACGTTGCCGCCGGGCATCAGTCGGTAGCCGGTCGGTTTGTCGAGCCGGTTCGTCTCCTCGGGGTTGACGACCTGCCAGTAGCGTCCCTTCAGCGGGTCGATCAGCTCCTTCGCCACCTCCTCGCTCGCCAGTTTCTCGCGGCTCGCGTAGAAGGCGTTCCCGCCGGGGTTGTGGGTGCGGTCGTCGGCCTCGCCCATCGGATCGAGACCACCCGGGCCAGCGGGAACCTGCTGGTTCTCGACACGGTACAGCGAGTTCGGGCCGTCGTCGACGTTCACGTCCAGCCGGAAGTTGAAGAAGTGCTGGTGGATCGGGCCGTTGAGCTGCGGGGCGACGAGTTCGCCGTACCCCGACGGGTCCTCGTCCGGACCGACGGCGGAGACGCTGTCGATTCCAGTCAGCCGGACCTCGACCTCCATCGAGGCGTCCTGGTAGAAGTACCAGTTGAAGATGTAGTCGTAGTTGCCCACGGCGGCGACGAAGGAGACGACCAGCCGCCGGCGCCTGCGGACCTCGTCGCTTCCGGTTCGCCAGTCGCTTCGCTCCCAGAGCGTGCCGTTGTCCTCCTCGTGGAGACAGATCGCGTTCTCGAGGACGTTCGCCTCGCCCCCGGCGGTGTTCATGACGGCGTCCCAGTAGTGCATGTGGCCGAGGCAGTCACAGCCGTTGGTCAGCGACTTCGTGAGGCGACCGATGTTGTACTCGCCGACGTCCATCGCGTTCTTGAACCGGTCGTTGATGTCCGTCGTCCCGTACGGCACGGACATCTCGGCACACGACGCGCGGTCGATGATCGAGCGCACCTCGCCGTCGTCCTCGTAGCCGACGTCGTACAGGACGAGCCCCTCGCGCTGGGTCCAGCCGACGCGCATGTGCCACCCCTGCCACTCGAGCTTCTGGCCCTCGACGCTCCAGCTCGGCCCGTCCGGCTGGTCGACGTTGTACGCGGTCAGGTCCTCGCGCAGGTCGACATCGTCCTCGCGGTAGGCCATCCCCTCGGGCGGGAGCGGGTCGTCCTCGTCCGGTGAACCGTAGTCGACGACTTTCACGACTTCCATTCGGTCGAGGTCGACGAAGGTGTGGACGCCGGTCACCGGCCTGGCGTACCCCTCGTCGCCGTCGTCCTCGCTCGGCCGGAGGAAGGTGAGTCCGTGTGCTAACCGTTTCGAGCGATCGACGTCCTCGGGGACGAACTCGTGGCCGACCGACCACGGGTCGACCATCGCCCGATCGGTGTTCTCGATCGCGCGGCGCTCGAGGGCCGCCTGCCACTCCGCGTTCCCCTTGACCGTCTCCTCGCAGGCGATGAACTCCTCGATCGCGATCGAGGGCTGGGCACCCTCGACGTGCTCCCAGGAGACGACGGCGTCCTCGTCCAGCGAGACGACCGCTTCGATCGTCCTCCGCTCGGCACCGTCCCTGATGACGATCCGCGCTCGGCGGTCCGGAGCGTCGCCGCCGTCGTCGTACGCCGCGAGCGCGTCCTTCGTCGGCTCCGCCAGTTCGATCTTGATACAGAGACTCGAGTCGCCGAGCTCCAGTTCGTTCGTCAGAATCCCGTAAGCCGACTCGATCTCGTCCGGTGAGAGCGGGTCGAGCGGGTGATCCGCCGCTGGCGTGTGTTCGAGTGCCATGGTCCTGGCACGACGACTACCAATAAATAGGTTGCAGGCGACTGCCAGTCCTCGATTACCGTGCGGGATCGGGGCGGTCGTCACGGGCAGCCGTGGACCCCGGTTCGAAGACGTCGGGAGCAGCCGGCCGAGCGACTACACGGGCTCGAGTCCCGCCTCCTCCCGGAGGACGTTGATGTACTTCCGGAAGCCCGACTCGAGGTCGTAGGCGGGTTCGTAGCCCAGATCTTCCTGAGCCTTGGTCATATCGAGGTTCTGCGTCCACGGGAGTTCGCCGTCATCGGAGACCTCGAGATCGGCGTCGGGAACGATCGATTCGACGGTTTCGGCCGCCTCCCGAACCGTCGCCAGCACGCCGCGGACGTTGTAGATGCGCTGGGTCAGCTCCGACTCCGGAGTGAAGGCCGCCTTCCGGAACGCCTGGGCGATGTCCTCGACGTGTTGCCAGTCGATCGCCTGGTCGCCGTACTCGACGCTGTAGGACTCGCCGAGTGCAGGTTTCTCGATGATGTTCGCGAGGAACGCCGATCCGCCGGTCTCGCGGTAGGGGCCGTAGGCGACCGTCGGACGGAGCGCGACGTGGTCGAGGTCGTAGTCCTCGTGGTAGACCCGCGCCTGGTGTTCGTTGTACTCCTTGGTCGCGCCGTAGAGCGTATCCGGATACAGGAGTTCGTCCTCGTCGACCCACTCGGCGTCGTAGTTGTGCGGCGGAGCGTACGCCGCCGCCGAGGACGCCCACGCGACGCGCTCGACCTGATCGTCGAGGATGCGGGCGGCCTCGAGGACGTTGTTCGTCCCCACGATGTTCACGTCGGCCGCGCTCCGGGGGTTCTCCCGGGCGGTCGTCGTCAGCAGTGCGGCGAGGTGGACGACGTGGGTCGCCCCTGTCTCCCTGACCGCGCGGATCACGTCCGTCGGCTCGGAGACGTCGCCGCGTCGCACCGCGGCGTCGTCAGCGACGCCGAGTTTCTCGAGGATCTCCGTGTCGGTCGAAAGGTCGTAGGCCACGACGTCGTGGCCGTGCTCGAGCAGATCCTGTACCACGTAGGAACCGATGAAGCCGGTTCCGCCAGTTACCAGCACGGTCGCGTTGTCGTCGGTCATGTGTTCGAGGTATGTCGATAGTTCACGTATAGGTTGGTGGTCGTCCGGGCCGGTGCTACTCGTGGAGTCCGCCGACCGACTCGTAGAACGAGGAGGAAAGTTCCTCGGCCATCTCCTCCTCACGATCGATCCGGACGTCGATGACGTGCGGGGTGTCCGCGTCCTTCGCCTCCGCGAGCGCGGTGGCGAATTCGTCGGGTTCGGTCACCCGGCACCCGACCGCGCCGAACGCCTCGGCGACTTTCACGAAGTCGGTGTCGTGGAACTCGACGCCCGCGATGTCGCCCTCGTCGTGTTGCATCTGGCGGACCATCCCGAGGCTGGTGTCGTTCAGCACGACGAACGTCGGCGCGACGCCGTACTCGACGGCCGTCTCGACGCTGTTCATCGTCATCGAGAACCCGCCGTCGCCCGCAACGGCGATCACGTCTTTCCCGGTGGTGAGCGCCGCTGACACCGCGGCCGGGTTCGCCCACCCCATTCCACCGACGCCGCCGCTGCCGAAGTAGGTGCGGACGGCTGGCGTCTGGAGGTAGTACAGCAGCCAGAACCGGTTGTTCCCGGAGTCGGCAGTAACGATCGTCTCCTCGTCGACGACGCGTTGAATCTCCTTGGCCGCGCGCTGGGGTTTGATCGGGGCCGCGTCGTCCTCGCACTCGGGCGCGGTGAACCACTCCCGGGCCTCGGCCGCCCGCTCGAGCGCCCACCCGTTCTCCCCGCTCCCGGCGTCGGCGAGCGCCTCCAGAGTCGCCTTCGCGTCGCCGATCAGGCCGACGTCGGCGGGGTAGACCCAGCCGGCGTTGCGAGCGTCGACGTCGGCGTGGACGATCGTCTGCTCCTCCGGACGGATAAAATCGGGCGCCTGCCAGTTGGTGTCCATCGGGTTCAGCCGACAGCCGACCACGAGCAACGTGTCGGCCTCGCTGACGACCCGGTTGGCGCCCTCGTGGCCGAACGATCCCATGACGCCTGCGGCGCGGTCGTCGGTCTCCGGGTACGTCGACTTCCCCAGGTAGGAGGTGACGACGGCACAGTCGTAGGCGTCGGCGACCGCGGCGAGCTCGTCGTACGCTCTCGCTGCGTGGATCCCGTTGCCCGCGACGATCACGGGCCTGGCCGCGTCCTCGAGCGCCTCGACTGCCCTCGCGACGTCTTCGGGGGTCGGTGCGGCGTCCCAGGTCCGGACCTGTCCGGTCGCCTCCCACGCGGGCGGGGTCGGGTCGTCGGGTACTACGTCGGTGATCGCCCCTCCGTCTAGGACGACCGCGGTGGGACCGGGCCGGCCGGCGACGGCGTGTTTGAACGCCAGTTGCGTGCTCCGGAGCGTCTCGATCGGCGTCCGGGGGAACCACCACTCCTTTGCGACGCCGTCGAGGATCTTCGGGAGGCTGAACCCGCCGTAATCGCCCCGGGCCTGCTGGTAGGGCGCCAACGTCGAGTACTCGCCTCGTTCGGAGGCCTCGGTGAGCACGACCATCGGCGAGGAGCCGAGCCGTGCCTCCAGCTGTCCCATCAGCCCCAGGCTCCCGATCCACGGCCCCTGCCCCGTGAGCACTCCCGGGTTCCCGGTGAGTCGGCCGTACGCCTCGGCCATGACGCTGGCCTCGCGCTCGTCACGGGGTCGGACGAGGTCGATCTCCGACTCCGGCAGGTGCTCGAGCAGTTCGATCGCGCGCCCACCGGGGTAACCGAAGACGTACTCGACGCCCAGTTCCTCGAGGGTGTCGACGAGTGCGGCGGCGGTGGTCGTCATCCCTCGTCGACGTGGACCGTCTCCTCGACGATCATGCGCTCGCCGGCGTCGAAGTCGACGTAGTCGGCGGCGTCGGCTATGACCGCTTGGCCCGTTTCGGAGTCGAAGGCGTGCTCGAGCGCAGCCATGTCCTCGAAGGCGAGCTCGAGCACGCCGTCGTACTCGACGGCGTCGGGGTTCGTCGGAACGGACGTGGTGTAGCGCTTCAGCCCGGGCAGGTCGCGCGCGAGGTCGGCATGGTCGCCCTGCCACCACTCGACGAACTCCTCGTGGCTGTACTCGTCCTTCCGGACCAGAAACTCGACCTGTTTGAGCATCTACCTACGCTGTCGGGTGCTCCCGACTTTGTTCTATCGGTGTGACGTGTTGCCCTCGGGCGCGATACCTGCCTGCATCTCCCAAACAGCTATGTGAGATCCGCGGACTCTCGGAACTATGTCCGAGATGCCAGCGGTACGCGTCGACCACGTCGGGATCGCCGTCGAGTCGATCGAGGAGGCCGAGGAGCTGCTGTTCGCGCTCGGCTGCGAGAAGATCCACGAGGAGCGAAGCGAGTACGGGTCGTTCACCTGGGCGACGTACGTGTTAGGGGGTGCTTCACGACTCGAGCTCATCGCCCCGCAGGAGGGATCGGAGTCGTTTCTGACCGAGTTTCTCGAGCGAAACGGTCCCGGCCTTCACCACGTCACGCTCGAGGCCGCGGATCTCGATCGGGCCGTCGCCGCGCTCGAGAAGCGGGGCGTCACCGTCGTCGACCGCGCCGAGTTCGAACACTGGACGGAGGCGTTTCTCCCGCCGAGTAACCCGACCGGCGCCCTGTTTCAGTTGATGGAGTACCACGACGGCTACGCCGAGACGCGGGCGGCGGGCGAGCGGCTGTTCGTGGGCGGCGGTCGGCTCTGAGAAGGTCCGGGAAGCGGTCATGGGCCTCATGGTTTATTATCCTATACCGAAAACCACCGTTCGATGTACAAGCACGTCGCCCTCCTCGTCCGCCAGGAGGGGATGAGCCACGAGGAGTTCGTCGACTACTGGCAGACCGAGCACACCCCGATCGCCCGCGAGATCGACGGCGTCGTGCGCTACCAGCAGGTCCTCCCCACGGAGCCCGATCACGCCGAGTTCGACGGGATCGCCGAGCTCTACTTCGAGGACCTCGAGAAACTACACGACGCGCTCGGCAGTGAGGGGTCGCGGGACTACGACCCCGACCGCGGAAAAGCAAAGGAAGCCCGCGAGGACGTCGACAACTTCCTCGCGATCGACGAACGTCCTCGGTTCATCGGCGAAGAGATCGTCCAGAAGGACGAGGTCGACGGCGATACGGACGGGCTCTACAAGCACTCCGCGTTCCTCGTCCGTCAGGAGGGAATGAGCCACGAGGAGTTCGTCGACTACTGGCAGACGAACCACACGCCGATCGCCCGCGAGATCGACGGCGTCGTCAAGTACAACACCGTCCTTCCGACCGACCCCGACAACGCCGAGTTCGACGGCGTCGCCGAGCTCTACTTCGAGGATCTCGAGAAACTGTACGACGCGCTCGGCAGCGAGGGATCGCGCGACTACGACCCCGAGAAGGGGAAGGCAAAGGAGGCCCGCGAGGACGTCGACAACTTCCTCGCGATCGACGAGCGTCCGCGGTTCATCGGTCGGGAGCGACTCGTCAAACGCGAGGGCGAGCGCTGATCGCGATGACCGATTCCGACTTCGATCGGCAGGTCCGCGAGGCGTATCCCGAACTCGAGGAGATCGAGGACGCCGACCTCCGCGAGCGCGTCGTCGAGGCGTGGGTACTCGGCCTGGAGCGCGGTGGCTGGCGCGACGTCGAGGACGTCCCCTACGCCTGGAACATCCAGGAGGTCACGAACGTCGAACACGTCCGGGGAGTCACGCGCATCGCGCTCGAGAGCGCCCGCGAGCAGCGGGAGTTCCACGGCGCCGACCCGGACGTCGACACGGTCGCCGCCGCGTGTCTCCTCCACGACGTCGGGAAGTGCTACGAGTATCCCGACCACGTCGACGACGCCCTGCTCGAGGAGCCCGATCCGCGGTACGTCAGCGAGGAGATTCCCCACTCCATCTCGGGGTACGCGCTGGCCCACGAGGTCGGCTGTCCGCTCGCCGTCCAGCGAGCGATCCCCCACTTCCTCGGCGAAGTCCCGAAACGGACGCTCGAAGCGGAACTCGTCAAGAGCGCGAACTCGGCGTCCTCGAACGCGATCACGCAGGCGACGATGGGAATCACGCTCCAGGAGTGGGTCGAGGAGTACTCCCAGACCACGTGAGCGAGCGGACCGTTCGAATAGCGGGAACAAACCTTTTGTCGGCACGCTCACCAGTACTAGTATGGAAACCGAACCGGGGTACAGACCGGTCGAGACCGTCGAGACGGCCCTCGAGATCGTCGCCCTGCTCAAACGCCGGGATCGAGCCGGCGTGACAGCGATCGCGGACGAACTCGGAATCGCGAAGAGCACCGCGTCCCGCCACGCCCGAACGCTCGAGGACCGGGGCGTCGTCGTCCGGGAGGACGGGGCCTACCGGCTCGGAACGTGGTTTCTCGACTACGGGACCTACGTTCGGAATCGGCGACCCGTCTTCGAGGCGGCGAAGCCGAAGGTCGACGAACTCGCCGCGGAGACCGACGAGAAGGTCTGGTGCGTGATCGAGGAGCACGGCGTCGGCGTCCACATCTACGGCGCCGAGGGGCGCCACTCGGTTCGGACTCACGCTCGAGTCGGCAGGCGAACCCCGCTACACCAGTTCGCCGCGGGAAAGGCGATCCTCGCGCACCTGCCCGAGGAGCGGATCGAGACGATCCTCGAGGAACACGGGCTCGAGGCGGCGACCGACAAGACGATCACCGACCGATCGACGCTCCGGGACCGCCTCGAGACGGTCCGCGAGCGGGGGTACGCGATCAACCGCGAGGAGTCGGTTCGCGGGGTCTACGCCGTCGGTGCGCCGATCCGATCCGACTCCGGCGACGCCGTCGCGGCGATCAGCGTCGCCGGTCCCGCCAACCGGCTCCGCGGCGAGGTGTTGACCGAGGAGCTACCGGGGCTCCTGCTCGGTGCGACCAACGAGATCGAGGTCAACCTCGCTCACTCCTGACTCGGAGATGTTCGAACTGCTCGAACGGCGTGCGCTCGAGCGATCCATCATCCCGACGATCAGCGAAAGTAATTACGAACATACTTCTGTAATATCCGTTTTTACAGGACGGTGCGCATCCGACCGCGAAGCGGCCGCTCCTCACTGTTCCGATAGTTCGAACGAGAGCCGTATCGGCATCTCGGAGGTCGACGTACTGCTCGGCTCGTCGGCTGGTAGAGTTCGCATAATAATCTGTATTTGTCCCACTATTATACAACACCTTACGAGCGGTATTGCCTGCTCTCCATCCACAGACGACGGAGACGTATAGTTATTCTTTCCGAGAGGTACGAGTCGATCGACGGATCACCACGTTCTACACACGATCCATACATCCACGTTTGGCGCATCTTCGTACCTTTCGTTCCGATTCGGTGGTTCTCTGGTTACCCCGGATAAGTAATCATGGTTCTAATAATACGCTCGTACCGATCCAAACGCTGTCGACGGTCGGTCGAAAGTAGATCAGCAGTATTTTATTAATATCACAATATTATCCACGGTAGCAGCCGACTCGAGCGATCGACAGTCGACGCGTTCAGAGCTCCACCGGCTGCCCTTCGTCGGCGGCCCGGTGTATCGCCTCGATGATACGCATATCCGCGAGACCGTGACGACCGTCGGGGTAGATCTCGCCGTCGGTCAGCACGCGGTCCGCGAAGTAGTCGAACACCTCCCGAACCTCCCGCTGGGCGTCGAACGCCCCGTGTTCGATCTCGACGGAGACGTCGCCGCGGGAGCATTTCAGGGTCGCCTCGCCGTGAAACGCCGGATCGAGCTCGATCGTCCCCTCGGTTCCGGTGAGTTTTAGATGAGTATCCTCGTGGGCGCGCTGGCTCGAGGTCGTGATCACGTGGACGTCGTCCTCGAGCAACAGCGCGGAGGAGGCGCGTTCGTCGGGCACGTCGTCGAACGCCTCGTGGTGGGAGGTCATCTGCGAGGAAACCCGGACGGGCTCTCGTCGGAGCAGGTATCGTGTCGTGTTGATCGAGTAGATGCCCAGATCCATCACGGAGGTTCCGTACCCAGAGAGATCCGAATCGAGGCGCCACTGGTCGTGGTCCGGGTTCATTTCGAGCAGGGGCTGACCGTTCGCACCGTAGACCGAGACGGGCTCGCCGATGAAACCCGAGTCGACGAGCTCCCTCGCCCGACGCACCGCGGGTTCGGTCTGCATGCGGTAGGCGATCATCAGGGGGACGTCACCGTCCTCGCAGGCCTCGACCAGCCGTTCGGCCCGCTCGACGGTCGCCTCCATCGGCTTCTCGCAGAGAACCGCCTTCCCGAGGTCGGCTGCCGTCTCGGCGTACTCGAGGTGGAAGGCGTTCGGCGTGCCGATGTACACGCCGTCGTAGGCGTCGCTCGCCACGCCGTCGTGGTACTGGTCGTAGCTGATGCCGCGTTCGACGTCGTTCTCCTCGGCGAGCCGCTCGGCCTTCTCGGTTGAACTGCTCACAAGTACCGAGACCTCGCCGAGATCCGAGTTCTCGATCGCCGGAATCGCGACGTCGACCGTCCACCAGCCGAGTCCGATCAGCGCGTACCGGACGGTGCCCTCGTCCGTCGTCTGCCAGTCCCGCTCGTCGTAGCCGTCGATCCAGTCGTGCATCTGCAAAAAGGTACTCGGAGGAGGAATAAAACTCCTCACCCGTCGCCGACGACGAGTACCGGTCGCGTCGCGAGCCTGACGACGGCGTCGACGGTGCTCCCGAGCAGGGCTCCCCTGAAATCCGATCGTCCGCGGCTGCCGACGACGATCGCGTCGACACCGCAGTCGTCGGCGTAGGTGACGATCTCCTCGTGTGGGACCCCGACCCGAACGGCCGTCTCGACCGGAACGTCGGCCGCTTCGGCCCGCTCCTCGAGGGTTGCGAGCGACGTCTCGGACCGCTCCCGGAGGTGGCGTTCGACCTCGTCCGGATCGACGATGGCGTTGTCGTACTCGGTTCGGGTCTCGAGGACGGCGACGCCGTACAGCGTCGCCTCGAGTCGGTCCGCGAGATCGATCGCGTGTTCGACGGCTACCGACGCCGTCTCGCTGCCGTCGGTCGCGACGAGGATCGAGTCGTACATACCGGATCTACGCGAACCAGCGACAAAGAGCTACGGACCGTGAACGGCTACCGGTTTCGCTTCGGCATCGTCGAGTGGCGCTTGACCGCGTTCATGTCCGCCCGCTCGTTTGGTGGTGGCGCCATCGTCGAGTGCCGAGACGATTCGCTCGAGCCGAGTCCGTCGTCGCCGGAGCCCAGCAGGCCGTCGTCATCGTCGTCATCGTCATCGTCATCGTCATCGTCCTCGTCTTCGTCGTCGTCGGAGTCCAGGAGTCCGTCGTCTTCATCCTCGTCATCCTCGTCTCCGTCGTCGTCCTCGGAATCCAGAAGATCGCCCGCGGACTCGAGGAGACCGTCCTCTTCGTCCTCCTCGTCCTCGTCCGACCCGTCGTCGGCAGCCGCCGCCAGCTGCTCCCGAACCGACTCGAGGTCCGCGCCGAACTCCTCGACCGACGAACCGACGGCGTCCCGGAGACGCTCCTCGAGTTCGTCGGTCGCACCCTCGTCGTCCCCGTCTTCGTCGTCAGTTGCTTCCTCGTCGTCCGCGGCTTCCTCCTCGTCCTCTGACTCGTCTTCAGCTGTCTCGTCGTCTTCAGCCGCCCCGTCGTCTTCGTCCTCCGACTCGTCCTCGGTATCGCCCTGCTCATCCGCTTCGTCGTCGCCATCGCTGTCGCCCTCCTCGGTTGCCTCGCGGAGCCCGTCGATCGCGGTCCCGAGCTCGCCCTCCTCCTCGCGGTCGCCAAGTTTCGCGAGCCGGACCAGCCGCCGGAGCTCCTCGACGCGTTCGGGCTCGCCCTTGGTGATCGCCTCGGGGACGGTCTCGGGTTCGGTTCCATCCTCGAGCGTGCCCAGCCCGACCGCCTCGAGCAGCTCGCGGGGGTCGGTCGACTCGAGGAGATCGGCTGCCTCCTCGGAGAGCTCGAGCAGCTCGCTGTCGGCGCCGTCGTCGTCGTCCGGAACGGCGAGTGCCCCGCTCTCGGTGCTGGCCTCGTCGAGAATCTCCGCAATACGATCGTAGAGTTCGTCGGTCATGGTTCTGGATCGGGATTAGGTGGAAGCCCCGGTCGATACCGGTGGGACTACGACGAGTCGTCGCCGTCGGATTCCTCGTCGGCGACCGCCTCGATGATCTCGCCGGTCATCTCCTCGCGGCTGAGGTTCGCCTTGACGCCGACGTCCTTGGCGACCGACTGCAGATCCTGGTACGACATCACGCCGAGGAAGTCCTCGAGGGTCTCGCGTCGCAGGTTCTCGAGTTCCTCGACCGACGGCTCCTCCGGGGCCTCGTCCTCGCCGTCGTCTTCGTCGGCAGCGTCCTTGTCGCTTTCGTCGTCCTCGGCTTCGTCGGCTTCTTCGGCTTCCTCGGCTTCCTCGTCCTCGTCGCTCTCGTCCTCGGTTTCGTCGGCTTCGGACTCCTCGTCCTCCGCCTCCGTCGTCTCCTCGTCCTCAGTTTCGTCGGCTTCGGACTCCTCGTCCTCCGCCTCGTCGCCGGTGAGCGCACCGGTCGCCGACGAGAGGGCGTCCTGGCCGACGACGCAGGTGATCGCATCGCGGATCGCCGTCCGGATCGCGGCCACCAGATCCGAGACGAGCTCGCGGAGGCTCTTTCCGTTCTCGATCCCCTCTCGGAGGGTTTCCTGGATATCGCGACCGATCGTCGCGCCGAGTTCGCGACCGAGCTGTTCGCCGAACTGTCTGCCGACGGCCGCACCGACCTCGCCGCCGTCGAGGTTGTCCTCGAGGTTGCCGTCGCCGAGCAGATCGGAAACGTCGACCTGTTCGGTAACCTCGTCGGTAACCATCTGCTTCAGCCCGGAGTCCTCACTCATCGCGCTCACCTCGAGTGGGTCGTAGCGGAGAACTCGGTGTCACGGCTACTCCCCTCCGTCCTCTGAGTCGTCTTCACTCTCCTCGTCTTCGTCGCCGTCTTCGGCCGATTCTTCGTCCTCGTCAGCGGCGTCCTCCTCGTCGTCCTCCGTTTCGTCGTCCTCGGATTCTTCGCCCTCGTCACCGCCTTCGGTCGTCTCTTCGTCTTCGTCCTCGTCGTCCTCACCAGCACTGAGCAGCTCTTCGACGACGAGGTCGCCGATCGTGCGCCCGACCTGCTCGCCGATCTTGCGACCGATGATCGCGCCGATCAACCCACCCAGCGTCTCGCCGATGGGTTCGTCCTCGCTGATCTCGTCTTCCCACTGGGTTCCCTCGATGAGCTCCTCGAGCTCGAGGTTCTCGGTGATCTTGTCGTAGTCGATCTGTTCCGTCAGCGACTGGGATTCCTCACTCATTGTTATGCGCTCGCCTCCGCCTCGCCTTCCTGTTCGTTCGATTCCTCGTCGCCCTCGAGCTGGTCGATCAGCGCCTGGAGGATCTCACGGACGACAGTGGCGATGAACTCCTCGACGGGCAGGTCCGGAATCAGCCCGCGCAGGCTGTCGGTCATCGTTTCGATGGCCGAGGAGATCCGACCCTGTGCGTCCTCGTCCTGGCCTTCGTCGTCCTCGTCACCTCCGGCATCCTCCTCGTCGCCCTCGTCGTCGCCGCCGAGCAGTTCGCTGACGAACTCCCGCGGTCTACTCACGAGCGACATCAGCGCCTCCTGGGAGCGATCGACGATCGACGAGAGTGCCTCCGCCGGGCGCGAGAGCAGATCCTGGACGCCGCCAAGCAGTTCCTGGGAGCCGTCGAGCAGCCCGGCCACGGCGGACAGCAGGTTGCCGAGCAGGTTCCCCTCTCCCGGCCGGGCCGAAAGGTTGAGCACGACGGGGTCGAGGTTGACCTCGAGTCCGAGCAGGTCGAGGAACAGTCCGTCGAGGTCGAGGTGGAGGACGTTCGTCGCGTCGTCGTCCTCGTAGGAGTCTTCGGCGCCCTGTTCGTGGCCGACTGGCTGTTCTTCGTCTTCCGCGTCTTCCTCCTCTTCCGCTTCTTCTTCCTCTTCCTCGTCTTCGTCCTCTTCGTCTTCTTCGTCCTCTTCGTCTTCTTCAGCTTCTTCTTCCTCTTCGTCTTCCTCGTCTTCGTCCTCTTCGGCTTCTTCTTCCTCTTCGTCTTCCTCGTCTTCGTCCTCTTCGGCTTCTTCTTCCTCTTCGTCTTCCTCGTCTTCGTCCTCTTCGGCTTCTTCTTCCTCTTCGTCCTCTTCGTCTTCTGCGTCTTCCTCCTCTTCTTCTTCGTCTTCGTCCTCTTCAGCCTCTTCTTCCTCCTCTTCCTCTTCGTCTGGCAGTTCGTCCTCGCCACCGTCGGTCATCACTCGTCGCGGTTCACCCTTGTCGTCGGCCAGCATCGAACGGAGACCGGCGTCCTCGAGTCCGGAGTCCGTACGGTCTTCCGAGTCGTCGTGCTCTCTCGTCTCTGTCATTATCTGGAAACACAGACGAGAGTGTCCATTGTGGGGGTTTGCCTTGCGTATGCGATTTCTGTCTCAGTTACAGTGAAACGAAATGTGTGCGGCGGTCCTCGTGTCCCTACAGCGGATTCACTCTCGAGGAGCGACCGATCCGACGGCGAGAGCGTACTCGCCGCGTGTCCGTCCGTCGTCGTGGTAGGTCACCGGTTCCTCGATCGCGGCAACCGTTCCGTCCTCGATCGCTGCGGCGGTAGCGATCCCCTCGAGTCGCTCGTGCTCGAGCGGGCCGGACTCGAGATCGAATCGACGAACGGCGTGGGCGTCGGGATCCCGATCCCGGAAGTTCTGCGCGCAGGGGACGACGATTCGAGAACCGTCGGTCGCGAGGCCGTGGACGAACCCGCGTACGGAGTCGTCCCACAGCGGCCGCCCGTCCTCGCCGAAGACGGCGATCCGGTGTTCGTTCGGGTGACGGCCCGCCGTCTCGCGGCTCTCCGCGGCGTAGGTGTTCCCCGTGAGAAACGCCACCCGCCCGCCGTTCGCGTAGGCGTGGTTCGGATAGGCGTACAGCCGTTCGCCGTCGATCTCCGTCTCGGTCGCGAGATCGACCCGCCAGCGCTCGGCGCCGCCCGACTCGAGCAGGTAGCCGCGCTTGTCGCCGTGGCTCGCGACCGCGAGGCACCCGTCGTCGAAGGAGACGTCACCGACGCGGCGGTCGCCCTCGGTGCCGGGGTCCCAGGTCCAGGCGAGGTCACCGGTATCGGTTTCGAGAACCACCAGGCCGTTGTCGTGCTCTCCCTGACAGCGGTTGTAGCCGACGGCCAGGCGCTCTCCCGACTCGTTCAATTCGAGCACGATCGGCGAGGCGTCGGTGTCGTACCGCCAGCGGACCGTTCCCCCGGAATCGAACGCGAGAACCGTACTCTCCCACCGCCGGGTCTCGCCGTCGCGCTCGTAGCGACGGGTCGCCGCGTACAGTCTGTCGCCGTCGGTCTCGAGGGCGACGACGTACGGCTGGGCGAAGACGCTCTCCCGAACCGGTTCGCCGACGTCGTCGGCGGCCTCGTACCGCCAGCGGCAGTCGCCCGTCTCGAGGTCGTAGGTCGCAATCGTTCCCATCTCCCCGCGTCCGGCGACGACCGCGTCCGCACGGTCGCCGTCGTCGCCCGTTCCTCCATCGCCGCCCTCGAGCGTCGCGATACCGACCGCGTGGTCGGGATGCTCGACGGACCACCGGGTCTCGAGCGAGTCGGCCTCGAAGGCCGTGACGGTACCGTCCCACCGCCCGGCGACGACGACTCCGTCGGTCGCGTGAACCGACGAGCGTCTCCACATGTGCCGACTGCGGGCGCTCTCGATCTCGCCGAGCGAACGGCGTCGGAACGCCGACCCTCGCCCGTCGCCGTCCCCTTCGTCGCGTTCTGCGTCAGCCTTCGTCATACTTACTCCGCGACGGAAACCGCCCCACGATGCGAGTCGTGGGTCGCTCGACCGACGATTCCTCCCTCGAGCGGTCGGTCGCGCGTGAGAGCGCACTCGGCGAAGCGATCCTCGAAGGTGGGCACGGACGTCCGTCCAGCGACGGGCAGAGCCGACGACGGCGACGGCCCCGGTCTCCGATCGTGTGACTGCGCGTTGGGTAGCATCACCCGGGGATGACCGCCGAGGCCACTAAAACAATTCTGTTTGATGTATGGAAACTGAAGTTGGCGAAGTGTGGTCGTCGTACGGAACGGTCGGGCCGAACGCCGAGCGACGGCTACCGGTCGACCGAGGACCGCCGTGAGTGTCGCCCCGAAAACCTCACGCATCGGCGTCGGATCACTCGTGGTCGGCCTCGACCGCGACGTCGAACTTGCTGCGCCACCGATAGCGCCTCCCACCCCAGACGAACGACCGACGAGCCAGGCCGTAGCACAGCAGTGGAAGCGCCGCCAGCGCCACGGGGTAGGCTGCGAGAAACGTCCAGCGCCGGATCCCGAAGGCGGCGTAGACACCGGCCATCAGGGCCGTCGTCAGGAGGAAGGCCGGAAGCGGGAACAGTACGCAAGCCGCGGTTAACGCGGCTCCGATCGCTCCCTGGGCGGCGAGTCCCGCCGGATCGTGGTAACGAACGATCTGGACGAACCGCGCCTGGTTCTCGAGCGTCTCGCGGATCGAGCCGCCGATCTCGACGCGTCGGGTTCGCGCGACAGTCGTAAACTCGACGTGTTCCATCAGGAGCCCATCGTCGCTGATCGTTCGCCGAAGATCGGCGAGAAAGGCCGCCTCGTCCTCGAGATCACCGCGCTCGAAGACGAGGGCGCCGGCCCACGGGATGTTCGCGAGGAAGACGGCGAGCGTTCCGCTGATCACATGGGTGGGCTCGAGTACGGCGGCGAGGGGATCCCGCCCGACGAACACGGGCACCTCGGCGGTCGGCCCCTGCCGGTCGTAGTCGGCACGGAGCCCCTCGAGCCAGTCGGGCGGGTGGTAGAAGTCGTCGTCGGTCCAGACGATCCGTTCCGTTTCTGCGGCCTCCATTCCGGCCGCGATCGCGTTGGCCTTTCCGGAACAGCCCTTCGGCTCGCCGGCGACGATCAGTCTGACGCCGGAGTACTCTTCGGCGCGTTCGGCGACCGACTCGCAGGGATCGTCGCAGACGACGAGGAGTTCGTCTCCCGGTCGAAGCTGGGCGGCGACCTGCTCGCAGGCGTCGTTCCACCCCGTCGTCGGCAGGACGACGGTCGTCGGCGTTGCCGCTTCCATAGCTCGCCATTCGCGTCGATTGTCATCAAACGACGGGATCGATCCGAGACCGCTCGCTCGGCACTCATCCGTCGAGACGCTCGAGGAACCGATCGAACGCCCCGCTCTCGGGATGAACGTGGGCGTAGGTGCCAAGCGAGTCGTACTCGAGGAGGCCGTCGCGGTCGCCGTCGATACCGTCGCCCCGGACCGTCTCGAACGCGAAGCGGGCGTCGCCCTCGACGTCGGCACTCGAGTAGTGGAACTCGTGGCCACGGATCGACTCGCCCGCCGTCGCGGTGAGCGTGCCGTCGACAGCCTCGAGTTCGACGTGGTCGAGCGCCTGGTAGCGGTCGTGCATCGTCACGTCCGCGGGCAGGATCCCCGCCATCTCGCCGCGCTCACCGTCGGCGGTCGTCAGCGACCGTGACATGGCCATCAGCCCACCGCACTCGCCGAGGACGGGGAGGCCCTCGCTCGCGCGCTCGCCGAGCTCGGCGAGGGTGCCGCCCGCTTCGAGCTCCTCGACGTGGAGTTCGGGGTAGCCCCCGGGAAGGTAGACGCCGTCGCAGTCGGGCACCGGGTCGCCCGCGACCGGCGAGAACGTCACGAGGTCGGCGCGCTCGCGGAACCGCTCGATCGTCGCGGGGTACCGAAAGCAGAAGGCCGCGTCGCTGGCGACGGCGACGTGGGCGTCGACGGGAGTCGCCCCCTCGTCGGCCCCTGCCTCCCCCTCGAGCGCGACGGGTTCGCTCGCCACCGCCGCCAGCCGCTCGGCCTCGAGGGGCTCGGCGGCCTCCCGCAGCGCCTCGCGGGGCAGCGCTGCCTCCGCGCCCATCTCGAGGCCCAGGTGACGGTCGGGAATCTCGAGGTCGGGGTTCGGCGGGATCCGTCCGAAGTACTCGAGTTCCTCGGGCAGCGCGTCTCGAATGCCCTGCTCGTGGCGACCGCCGTGGGCCCGCTGGGCGACGATCCCGGCGACCTCGACGTCGCGGCCGATTCGATCGGCGTACTCGCGAAAGCCGAGGGCCGTTGCGGCGACGCTTTCCATCCCCGCACTGGCGTCGACGACGAGCACGACGGGGAGGTCGAGCGCCTCGGCGACCATCGCCGTGCTCGAGCCGTCGCCGTCGTACAGCCCCATGACGCCCTCGACGACGCAGACGTCGCCCTCGCCGCGGTAGTAGTTCCGACGGAGTCCGTCCTCGCCACAGAGCCACAGGTCGAGCGTGCGGGAGGGCCGTCCCGCGATCGCCTCGTGGTGGCTCGGATCGATGAAGTCCGGCCCCGCCTTCGCGGGCTGGACGGCGTAGCCGGCATCCTCGAGTGTCTGGATTACCGACAGCGTCGCGACGGTCTTGCCGACGCCGGAGCTGACGCCGCCGAGGACGAACCCCCTCATCGCGGCTCCCCCGCACGGGGCGCCGTCCGCACGCTTCGGTTCATTGTGGTTGCGTTAGCACAATCGGACTTGAATCCGTCGGTGCAGCCGACGACGGCGTCCCGTTCGGAGAACAGCGGTCGTCGCCCCGTCGGGGACTCGAGGGGCTGTCGCGCCCGGTCGAGGGTAAGACGCGCTCGATTGGGACCGAAACCCGCTCGAGCGAGCGAGCATCGCCGACGAAGTTAACTGTATTCAGGCGCTAAGTCCCCTTCCTCAAGGAGCAACACAGGGAGCGAAGCGACCGAGTAGCGCAGTAGGGAGGGGATACAGCGCCGTCATCGTCCCCCAAACACTCCGCGACGATCGGCCCACAGGCCCACGCAATCACAACTCTTATTTGTGTAGTTTGTGTATGATGTGTTGTGGCGACTCGCAAAAACATCTCCATCCGCGATGACCAAGAGGAGTGGATTCAGGACAATCACCTGAACCTTTCCTCGTTCGTTCAAGAGAAATTGGACGAACTTATCGAGGAACGAGAGTCATAGATGCACTACAACTACAAGTATCGACTCGACCCACCGGAAGCCCTCACCGAGACGCTTCTGCATCATGTCGATACTTGTAGGCAACTCTATAATCACGTCCTCTACAAACTCAACGAAGCAGACGAGATTCCAGCACGTTACAAGGTACAGGGAACGATCCCCGCCCTCAAATCGTGGTGGAGTGACCTGAACGATGTTCACTCGAAAGTGTTGCAGATGGTCGTCAAGCGCGTCTACGACAATCTCTCCACGCTCAAAGCACAGAAGGAGAACGGACGCGCCGTAGGGATGCTCAAGTGGAAACCACCTCGGGAGTATCGCTCGCTCACCTACAACCAGTCCGGCTTCAAACTCAAGAATACGAGTGGTCGGCCTATGCTGTGGTTGAGCAAAATCGGTGAGATTCCGATTCACCTCCATCGAGACATCCCCGAGAACGCGAGCATCAAACAGGTCACGGTCAAACAGGAACCCACGGGCGAGTGGTTCGCTACCTTCGGTATCGACGTCGATAAAGACACTCCCGAGAAGCCGGAGAATCCAGTGCGAGTCGTCGGAATTGACGTTGGTATCCTGAAGTACGCACATGATATGGACGGAACCGCTGTCGAGTCGCCAGACTTCTCCGACGAGCGCGAACGATTGGAACGCGCACAGCGCAACCTCTCACGGAAGGCACACGGCTCGAACAACTGGGAACAACAGCGCAAGACGGTCGCCCGACGCCACGCCGACCTGAAACGTAAACGTCGAGATTTCCTCCACAAGTTGTCGAACTACTACGCCCGCGAGTACGACTTGGTGGCCGTCGAGGACTTGGACGCGAAAGGGCTGGTCGAACTACCGGGCAACTCTCGAAACCGTGCCGGAGCCTCGTGGGGAACGTTCCTCCGAATGCTCGAATACAAGTGTGAACGCGAAGGAACACTTTTCGTCGCCGTCGACCCTCGAGGCACGACCAAAGAGTGTGCGTCGTGCGGAACGGGGACGGACAAACCGCTGTGGGTCCGCGAACACTCGTGCCCCTCGTGTGGATTTGAAGCGAACAGAGACGCGAATGCGTCGTGGAACATCCTTTCTCGCGGTCTCGAAGAAGTAGGAGTGGGACACTCCGAATCAACGCCTGTGGAGACTGCGCTCCCTTCGGATACACCTGTATCTGCAAAGCGCGTCGTGGAGACAGGAAGCCCCACCCTCAAGGAGCGAACCGCGTCAGCGGTGAGCGAGTAGGGTGGGGTAGTTCACCAGGCACACGGCCCTACGTTCGCCGCTGGTCCCCATGACCGAAGAGAACGAACAACCGACCGAGCACCACCTTCGAGAGGCGATTCGACACCGCAGCGAGGCACAGGACGGCGACCTTCGCAAGACGAACGCCACCGTCATCGAGGACGTCTCGGACACCGTCTCGACGGTCCTTCGCGAGCAGGAGCGAGACGAGTAGCGGAGCCGTCCGACCACTCGGTCCGAGATCTGCCGTCCGCACGGCAACCACAGCGTTATGAGGATTCTTCTCCAGGGCTACGGTATGAGTGACGAAAGCCTAGCAACCGGTTCGACGCCGAACTGTCACCGACGCGGCTGCGAGGAACCCGCGGCGTTCGTCGTCCTCGAGCGCTACCAGGAGGAGACCGGGAAGGGCGCGGTCGAGGCCGAGGCGGCCCTCTGTCGGGATCACACCGACGAGGAGAGTCCGGCGAACCTCGGCGGGGCGTACGACGACTACGTGTTCCGGGTCGAACCGATCGCCGAGGAGTAAGCGAGGGGAGCCGACGAGCGACGCCACGGTCGCCACGCTGAACGGCGTCTCGCACTCGAGGAGGGTCGCGAACTCCGGGCCGGGACGGATCAGTACGCATTTGAGCGGGCTCTCTCCTTATGCTATCAGAGAGGGATGACGGGGGACGATACGACTGGCAGGGAGGAAGCCGAGGGGATCGAGTACGGGATCGAGGACCGGCCGCCGCTGGGCGAGTCGACGGTGCTCGGGATCCAGCACTACCTGACGATGGTCGGAGCCAACATCGCGGTGCCGCTGATTCTGGCCGACGCGATGGGGATGCCCGGCGACGTCACGGCCCAGTTCATCGGCACGTTCTTCGTCGTCTCGGGGATCGCGACGCTGGCCCAGACGACCTTCGGGAACCGGTATCCGATCGTTCAGGGCGCACCGTTTTCGATGCTCGCACCCGCACTGGCGATCATCGCCGTCGTGACGGCGGGCGGCGTCCAGGGCCAGCCCGACTGGCAGGCCGCACTGGTCCAGCTCCAGGGCGCGATCATCGTCGCCGCGGCGGTCCAGGTCGCGATGGGGTACTTCGGACTGGTGGGCAAACTCCGCCGATTCCTCTCACCGGTCGTCATCGCGCCGACGATCGCCCTGATCGGCCTGGCGCTGTTCGACGCCGGCCAGATCACCGGTACCGACCAGAGCTGGCTGCTACTCGGGCTCACGCTGGGGCTGATCCTGCTGTTCTCGCAGTATCTCGAGCTCAGACACCGGGCGTTCAGACTGTATCCGGTCCTGCTGGCGATCGGGATCGCCTGGATCGCCGCCGCGGTCCTCTCGGTTGCGGGCGTCTTCGGCGGGGGTCACCCGGGTCACGTCCCGCTCGGAGACGTTACCAACGTCGAACCCCTGTTGCCGATCCACCCGCTGCAGTGGGGCGTTCCGGAGTTCACGACCGCGTTCGTCGTCGGGATGTTCGCCGGCGTCCTCGCCTCGATCGTCGAGAGCATCGGCGACTACTATGCCGTTGCGAACCTGACCGGTTCGGCAGCGCCGAGCGAGCGACGGATCAACCACGGGATCGGGATGGAGGGGCTGATGAACGTCTTCTCGGGCGTGATGGGGACGGGCGGGTCGACCTCCTACTCCGAGAACATCGGTGCGATCGGACTCACTGGCGTCGCCTCGCGGTACGTCGTCCAGATCGGCGCCGCGGTTATGCTGGTCGCCGGCTTCATCGGCTACTTCGGCCAGCTGATCGCGACCATCCCCGACCCGATCGTCGGCGGCCTGTTCGTCGCGATGTTCGCCCAGATCGTCGCCGTCGGGATCTCGAATCTGAAACACGTCGACCTCGATTCCTCGAGGAACGTGTTCGTCGTCGGCTTCGCGCTGTTCGTCGGCCTGGCGGTGCCGGAGTACATGGCCAACTTCGCCGATCCGATCGCGTTCCGAGAGGCGATCGAGCTGGCGGCGACGATCGCACCGCTGGTCGAGGCCGAGCCGATCGCCGGCACCGCGGTTGCGGTCTGGATCGAGGCGATCGCCCAGGCGCTTGCGGACTCGGTGTTCATCATCGGCTCGACGGGGATGGCCGTCGGCGGGCTAGCCGCGCTCGTCCTCGACAACACGATCCCCGGCACCCGCGAGGAACGCGGGCTGGCCCAATGGGAGCGACTCACCGAGGACGAGTCGGAGTTCGACTCCGCCTGGGACCGCTGGATCGGCTCGAGCCGAGACGGCGACTGAGACGGACTCTCGTCGTTAGTTCCGAAGACCACGAGCCGTCCTGCGGTCACCCCGGGTAATCGGGACAACAGACCGCCCGGGTGGGCCGCGAACGCCAGCCGGGGATCTATTACCGAGCGGTCCCAGACGGAGGTATGGCAGAACTCTCGCTTGACGATGGCTCGCTCTGGTACGACGCGCGCGGCGACGGCTCGCCGCTTGTTTTCGTCCACGGCGGCTGGCAGAACGGTCGCGCCTGGGGTCCCCAGGTCGACCGGTTCGAATCGACACACCAACCCGTCACCCTCGACGTGCGCGGCCACGGGAACACGGGCGCGACCGACGCCGACGAGTACTCGATCGATCTCTTCACCGACGATCTCGAGGAGCTGCTCGACCACCTCGCACTCGAGAACCCGGTGCTGTGTGGCCTCTCGCTGGGGTCGATGGTCGTCCAGAACTACCTCGGTCGCCACCCCGACCGCGCGGCGGGGGCGATCCTCGGCGGGGCCGTCAGATCGATGCCGCCCGTCGAGCTACCGATGGGGGCGAAATCGTTCCTGTCGCCGATGCCTGCCCTGTCCGCGTCGCTGTCGATGACCGGGCCCGAGGCGACGTTTCGGTCGATGCTGACCTCGATCCAGGCGACGACGGGCCAGCGGTGGCTCTCGGTCGATCCCGAGGTCCGATCGATGGCGATGGACGCCGTCGGTGAGGTCGACGACGAGGAGTACCGGAAGATCTTCGACGCGCTCTACCGGTTCGACCCGCCCGAACTGAGCCACGTCGAGACGCCGACGCTGGTCGTCCACGGTGACCAGGAGGCGCCGCCCGTGAAACGACAGGGTCGGACGATCGCCGGCGAGGTCGACGACGGCGCGTGGCTCGAGCTGGCCGACTCCGGCCACCTCGTCAACCAGGACCGCCCGACGGCGTTCAACGAGGCCGTAACCCAGTTCCTCGAGCGACGAGTGCACGTCTAAGACGGTCACGGATCGATGGAGGTAGCGATGTCATCAAGAGGATGCGACTCCTACTCATAGTCGATCACGATCGGTTCCAGCTACTACCTATGAGTTCGAACACGATACCAACGGACGCCGCCGACATCGTACCGGGCCCCGAACGCTGGGCGACGATCTCACAGCACGTGCTCAACAGCTACGCCGAGGCGAACAGCGCGATGCTGGCCGCGATGGGGCTGCAGTCCTCGAGCGAGGCGACCAGGGTCGACCCGACGGTTCCGGAGGTCACCTACGGGGACGTCGACTGGACGACCGAACGCTCGACGGACAGCCTCGAGGAGCTCTCGGTCGGCGACGCCGTCCGGTTTACCAAATCGGTCGAGGACGCGGACGTCGCCGCCTTCGCCCAGGTCTCGGGCGACACGAACCGACTCCACCTCGAGAACGATTTCGCCGAGGACACCCGCTTTGGCGGCTCGATCGTCCACGGCACGCTCGTCGCCGGCGCCATCAGCGCGGCCCTCGCGCGGTTTCCGGGGCTGACGGTGTATCTCTCCCAGGACCTCGAGTTCCAGGGTCCCGTCGAGATCGGCTCGACGATCATCGCCGACTGCGAGATCATCGAGGAACTCGGTGGGGACCGGTACCGACTGCGGACGACCGTCGACTCCGAGGGCGAGCGCGTGGTCGACGGCGAGGCCGTCGTCCTGATCGAGGACGCGCCCGAGTGAGGTGGATCGGCGACCGGGAGCTGCTTACTCCTCGCCGTCGAAGACGCCGTACACCATCGCGCCCGACTCGGGATCCTCGAGATCCTCCTCGAGGCCGACCTCGATCACTCGAGTCCAGGTTCCTTCCGCGGGCGCGTTCCACACCTCGTCGATACAGTAGCAGTTGAGCACCAGCCCGCTGTCGATATCGTAGGGCTCCCCCTCGGGTTGGTGAGCGTCGAAAGCCACGTCCTCGTCGCCCCGGACGACCAGCGCCATCGTCCGGGTTTCCCCCGGCGCCAGCTCGAGGGCGTACAGCGTGATCTCGTCGGTGTCGAGGGTCGGCAGCTCCTCGACCGGATCGGCGACGAGGTCGACGTCCTCGAGTTCCTGGGTGTCGTACTGCTCGGTATCGCTGATCTCGGCGTCCGGATTCGGCTCGTACAGCTCGCTCGTCATCGGGAGGTTCTCGTCGGCGAACCCAACCCCCAGCGTCACCGCGTCGTCGGGGGCTTCGGACTGCTCGGCGACCGTCTCACGGAGGGCGTTCATATCGAGTTCCTCGAGCTGTGGGTGGGAATCGTCGTCCTCTGTGTCCGCACAGCCGGCCGCGCCGACGACGAGCGCGCCCGCCGCCGTCTGAAGGAATCGGCGTCGCTCGAGATCGGGGATCCGTTCCATACCTCCACCCGCGGCTCGCCGTATTTAGGGATTGAGATACCCCACGTCGCTCGCTTTCAACTCGGCGAGGGGTCGGTGCTCGAGCGCCTCGGCTTCTCCGCGAGCGGCACTACCGAGAGGTGTCGTCGGGGGCGACGGCGACGAACGAGCCGTCGCCTCGGGCGGACTCGTAGGCCGCCTCGGTGACGGCCGTCACCCGCAGGCCGTCGAGCGCGGTCGCGGGCGGTTCGCTCCCGGTCCTGATCGCCTCGACGAACGCATCGGCTTTCGTCTGTCTGCCCTCGGTCCGCAGCCGAGGCCGGTACTCGCCGCTGTCCGCGTCGACCTCGACGTACTCGCTCGACTCCCAGTCCCGGCTGTCGAGGGCGACGGCACCCTCTCGGTCCCACATTCGGACGTGTTCGCGCATGCACGGCACCTCGCCGGACATCGAGAACGACGCCGTCGCACCGTTCGTGAATCGGATCGTGACGGTCGCGCGACCGTCGACGCGTCGCTCGTCGTCGACGAAGTTCATGCTCGCCGAGACCGCTTCGGGGGTGAGCCCGGTACTCCAGAGGACGCAGTCGAGCAGGTGGCTTCCGGTATCGTACAGGTAGCCGCCGCCGGAGAGATCCGGATCCCGTCGCCACGTCCCCTCGAAGCGGTCGACCCAGTCCTGCCCGACCTCGGCCGTGATCCAGCTCGGCTCGCGTCCCTCCGTCGCCCACAGCTCGCGGGCCCTGCGAAACGCCTCGTAGAGGTGGCGCTGGTAGCCGACCATCAACACCTCCTCGCGCTCGCGGTCGAGCTCGACGAGTTCCCGCGCCCGCTCGAGATCGGTCGTCAGCGGTTTGTCACAGAGCACGTGAAGGTCGCGGTCGATCGCCGCGAGCACCTGCTCGTAGTGAAGCGTATGCGGCGTTCCGATCAGTACGGCGTCGAGAGGTTCGGCCTCGAGCATCGTCTCGTACTCCGTGTACCGGGCGTCGGTGTCGACACCCAGCTCGGCGCCGGCCTCCTCGAGGACGGTCTCGTCGACGTCGGCGAGCGCGGCGACGCGAGCGCCGTCGTGCTCGCGGAACTGCCCGCCGACCGTCGTTCCGATGAATCCGCCGCCGACGACGCCGACTCGAAGCGGCTCGGTCGTGTCGGGAGTATCGATCTGTTCCTCGCTTCCGGTAGTCATGGTCCGTACTGGACGCGGGACAGTCAATACGTGTTGTCGTTGCGGCAGTACCGAGCGGGGGTTTGGTTCTCGTCCTGCGGAACAACGGCGTTCGGGGTACCGACTCGTCCAACCGATACTCTCTTTGGACTGTTCTATCAGAACAAGTTCAAATATATTAATAAAGCTGACTTACTATCTGAATAGAGCAGAGTAATGAGAGTGCCTACCAAGACTAACACCGATCCTCTCCTGACTGCCAACCTACGAGTTCTGGAAACGGACAACGCGTATCTCGAGGCGACGGCCGACGACAACCCCGTGCACGCCGCACTCGAGCCCGTCCGAACGGCACCAGCCGGTCGGTTCCTGTCGCCGTCCGACTGATCGCAGTAAAATTCGGCTCGGTTCGAATCGAGAGCGGTTCGACGGTCGCAGTTAACCAATGACCACCCGCTAAGTCACTCAACTATTGGTTAAGCGAACGTGGTGAATTGGTCAGAGTTGAGTGACGGCCCGATCAGAGTAATCCCGCGTCGTTCGCCTTCCCATCCCCACCTGCTCCAGGTGAACAAGCGCCCGCACCGAAGTTGATTCACGCTCTCCTGGGCTCAGTTGGGTTGACGTAATCACCGCGTGTTGTGACGTTTTTCGCGGCGCCTTCGGTGTCCTTCTACCGTGAGCTCATCGGTGTGGCCGATGACTCGATAGGCGGAGATCAGGGATCTGATACGCCAGATATCCCGGGTGTAGGTAATTTCGAGTTCACCGGATGAGTGGCCGAAGATGAAACAGCGGCGGACGTTCCTGCGGGACCGCTAACCGAACTCGGAGATGGTGACGAAATTGCGTCAAACGTTCCTTTTGACTGGCTACAACCAGATCCTGTACGAAACAGACGTGGTCCCGAACGGGAGTCTATTCGTCGAGGGTGTCGGCTGTTTCCGATAAGTGTCTTCTTTCGCGTAGCAGCTGTGTAGGTTTTGAAGGATTTGATCAACAACCTACTGGGTTCTTTGATAATAAATACTTTGTTCAGTGGCAGTATTTGAGAGTCTCAATCATGACTTTATTACACTCTTTAGAAGATGAATATGTGGGCCGCACCCACAGGAATCACCAATGAGCAGTGACCACCATCACTCTGGAAGTGTAGAATCGGAAAGCGATCGAGAGCGGTACACCTATGAGGAGGCTGCCGAACTCGGCGAGAGCGCATTCGAGGGCGGCGCTGTAGATCGGCGCACGTTCCTCTCGGTCGCCGCCGCGACCGGCGCGGCGCTCGCGCTACCGAACGCGGTTGCTGCGGAGGTCGAGCACCCCGCGCTGACCGATCGAGCCGCGTTCGTCGTCAATGCCACGCCGGACGACTACGAGGTGCCAGTCGTCATCGAGTTCGATGCGGCAGCCGGCGTCCCGGAGGACTTCGAGGCGGAGTACACTGACCCGGACTGGGACGTCGACGACCAGACTGCCCCACCGACCGCGGTGACACGAAGCGAGCCGACGCCGGCGGCCCACGCCCGCCTCGACGCCGACGAACTCGGATCGGTACTCGACGAGTTCGATGACTACGTCGAAGCGGTCGCTTACTCCATGGGTGCCAATCCGTGGTGGCATCTAGAGGACCCCTACGCCGACGGCGTCTTCCCGCCGGTCGAGGAGTCTCGGGACTGGCTCTCGTTCGAGGAATCCGTTCAGGGCATCAGGTACCTGGAAGCGGAGGTCGCTCCCGACCGGATCGACTTCTACTCGATCGGAGAGTCTCCCGGCTGGAACAACCAGTTCACCGGCGAGGACCCGGACCCGAACGACGTCTACGTCACGGAGGTCACGAACGACGTCGACGACGAGGCCTCGTTCGCCGAGAAGGAGAAGGTGGTGTACTCGCTCAACATCCACGGCGACGAGCGAGCCGGCACCGAGGCCGGCTGTCGCATCATCGAGGACATCGCCTACGGCGAGGCTCCCGAGTTCGAAGAACTCCTAGACGACGTCGTCCTCCTCTTCCTGTTTACGAACCCGGACGGATGGGTCTCGCGCAAGCCCGAAACCGAGATCCCGTGGGTGGCCGACCACAACTGGAACTTCCAGCGGGGGAGCGGGTCGGGTCTCGACACGAATCGGCAGTATCCGACAATGGGTTGGACGGATCCGTCGTTCTGGCCCGCGGAACCCGTGGACACGCCCGACGTTCGCCCCGACGATCCCGACGGTCGGGGCTACCACGAGATGGTTCCCGACTCGCTGGCCATCGTCGAGCACTTCCGCGACTACGACAACGTGGAGTTCCTCTGTGACTACCACGGGATGTACACCGCCGATCACATGGTGTTCAACCTCGAGACGAACGCTCCGTTCACCCACGACAAGACTCATGATCTAGACGAGGTGAGCATCCAGATCGGCGAGGCGATGGCCGACGAGTGGGGCTCGGTCGACGCCGAACCGCTCGCGTCCGACATCATGGCGGCCGGTGAAACCGAGTACGGAGCCCCATTCCTCCCCGAGGGCGACAGCTACGATGGCCTGCTCGACTGGGGGACGATCTACGACTCGCTCGCCTACCAGGTCACGGGCGCGTTCCTCGGGTGGGCCGGTCAGCCCGAGGAGTTCGGCGGCCTCGGTGCGGTCACCGTCGCCCCGGAGGTCATCATCTCGAATCACTTCGGGTCGGCCATCAAACAGTGGAAGCCCTACTGGACCCGTCACTACGAGACCGCCTACCGACTCTCGATGCGCGAGTACGCCCGAATGACTGCCGCGGAGACCGACGCAACCGTGGCGACCGACGGACAGGACACTGCCTACGTTAGCTCGGACGAGCTGACGCGCCGGTCTGCGGACCTCCCCCACACCGACGAGAGCCCCGGCCAGGGTCAGGGTCCCGGGCAGGACCGGGCAACCGAGGTGCGACGGCGCCACGAGACCGTCCAGCCCGGCCCCGACGGCAGATCGAGCGTCAACACGTCCTCCGGCGAGTCGACACATTCGCTGTTCGTACACTTCCAGGGACTCTCGAACGCCACCCAGGGGACGGTTCGGCTCGTCAATCCCGGCGGGAACGTTGTCAAGGAGATCGATCTCGCGGATCGGGACGTCCGCAGGCACGACTTCGAGGACTGGTTCGTCCGCCGTCCCGAGACAGGCGACTGGAACGTCGAGATCGATACCGACGCCGACGTCGACGTCCAGACGACCCTCATCGAGTCGGAGGGGGCCCCCGATCCCAGAGACACCCTGGGCTACGAACAGACCGAGTACGTCGTCAACCCGATGCAGTTCTTCGAGGACCTCGGGCCGTTCGTCGAGGACGGCGACGTGAACGGGCTGCGCGTCCACGACGTCCGGAACGGACGCCTGCTCCGGGGCCAGTCCGGCCAGCGCCACTACGACAAGCTGGTCGTCTCCCACGACGACGGGGCCGACGACGACCGCTACATCTCGGCCATCGAGGCGTTCGTCGAGGCCGGGGGCGACCTCGTGTTGACCGACAGCGGCGTCAACCTGCTCGGGGCCCTCGACGTCGGTGACGCCGCCGATATCGACGGCGATGACGTAAGCGACATCGAGGTCAACTTCGCCAACCTCGAGGATCGAGAGTTCGACCACGACCTCCTCGCGGGGATCCGTCCCCGGCAACAGGAGATCTGGAAGGGATCGCAGCTCGGCTACACGACGGGCGTTGACCAGCCTGCGACCGTCGTCGACGAGGACGCCTTCCGAGAGGCGAGCGGCGAGGTCGCCGGAACGATCGGCGGGGAGGGCGTCGGCGCCGGCCGGCTCGCCGCCGGCGACGCCGAGATCACCGTCATCGGAAGCGTGCTCCCGCCGGCTCAGCAGACCGAGCTCCACCCCTTCGGCATGGCCGACTATGCCGTCTCGTTCATGGGTCACACGTTGCTCTGTAACGCCCTCGGGTTCCAACAGCGCCGGTACGTCGATGGCGAACTGGTCGGGACGTACGGGGAGGTTCGGTAGGACCCCGGTTTCGAGGATCTATCAACCGGCGGCGATCGGGGGACGCCCACGAGGGATTGTGTTGGTCTCCTCAGACAGCTCGTCGCCGATTCTTTGGCGTACGACTGGACATTAGTATGTAGTAGAAACTGTAATAGATATTTCTGAGAAGCCCCATAAACTATTTGACACTAGTTGATGATTTATCGAGTGTATCATGAAGCGACGGCACGTACTCAGGACTGCTAGTGGAATCGCTGCGGCAGGCGTCCTCGGCACGACTATCACCGGAACGGCGGCGGCAGACTGTGACGTGGTCACGCCGAACGGTCCCTTCCCTCCAGAGACTGCCAGGGAGAACTACGAGGCGTTCACTTCGAACGAGAGGCTCTACGACCGGCTCCACCGGCTCGAGAACCGGACGAACGTTGAGTACGAGGAACTCGGCGAGACCTGGCAGGGGCGACCGATCCCGTACGCGAAGGTGGGTAGCGGCGACTTCCACGTCTTTCATACCAATCAGCAACACGGCGACGAGCAGCCGGCCACCGAGGCCGCGCTCCGAGTGCTGCGAGACCTCGGCAACGGCCAGGGTCGCTCCGACATTCTGGACGAGTTAACGATCCACTTCCTCGTTCGACACAACCCGGACGGCTGGGCGCCCGCCGACGACAATGAGACCCCCACACGTGAGAACAAGCGACCGGACGACGTCTGTCACGACGGCCCCTACTTCGGACGGAACCAGTGCGGGCCGGCCGACCCGAACCGCCAGCATTACTTCCAGTTCGACGAGGAGACCCTGGCCGAGGTCGACCCGGACGCCTTCGACCCCGAGATCGGCATCCCGGACGAGAACCCTTCGCCGGAGACCCAGGCAATGATCGACAAGGTCGAAGAGGTCGACGCTGACCTCATCGTCGACTGGCATACGCAGTTCACCTACCACGACCAGAACTGCGACATGGTCAACGTCTCGCTGGCCTGGCCGTTCAACCCGCACGCGCCCGACGACGCAGTCGACCTCTCGAAGCAGGTCGCCGGCGCGTTTTGGGATGGCGTCCAGGGCCGCGCGAACGGCAACGCCTCCATTTTCCCCGGCGGCACGACGGCGAACATCTGCCGCAATGCGTACGGGGTAGCCGGTCGGGGCAGCGTCCTAGTCGAACAGCGCGGCCAGGCACCACAGTTGAACAACGCCTCCAACGGGCGCATCATCCGCCACTCACTGAACATGTACGAGCGGCTTCACGAAGAGGCCGCCAGCGGGGATCTAACCGAGCGAGATCCGGACTACGCCGACGGGCTCTGGGATGTCGGTCGGAACTGGTTCTGGCGAGACCTCCCCTCGGCGGACCTAGACGAAGAGGTCGAGGAGTACTGGGAAGAACATCTGAATTCACACTAGTCCCGCCGCGGAGACAGAACGGTTTGGACTCTTTTCCAGAGACGGTCGCCGAGTGATACTGTGCCTAATTGCCTCCAGAATTTCAACGAGGATAAGTTCTGTTCTATAGCGGACAGTATCTGATCGCACTTCGATGTCTTCACTGATGGAAAGGAATATAAATAAAAGTGAATTACGTCGATGTTTATGGCTGGCCTCGAGTACGAAAACATCAATCTTAGAGAGATATCACAGCGAATCTCGAGGGGATTTCTGTATCGACTGAACGTTTCACCAGCGTTATATTGCTGCGCCGAGTGGTTTGCTCCAGCAAATCCCATGACAGAGGCGACCCCCATCACGCGACGTGATGGACTCTTGCGCGCTGCGGCCGGCTTGTTTATAAGGAAGTCGACGCTGTCGTGTGACTCCTAGGCGTTACGCGGCAGGATGGGCGCTGCAGGATTTGAACCCGCGGCAGCTTGGTCCGAAGCCAAGTACTCTGTCCAGACTGAGCTAAGCGCCCTCACTCCTTCGTTTCCGTCGGTTCCGTATAAGTCACTCGATTTCACCCAACCTCGAGACGGGCCGCCACACCTGTGGTCGTTCTCACCGCGTGGCAATCGCCTCGAGCCCTCTTTATGCCTCGAGACCAAACCCCACGTATGACGGTACGCGAGCGGCCCGAATCCAGTGCCGACGAGGAATCGTCCGAGGGGCGTCCCCTCGAGCTGTGTGGCGACGACGAGGCGAACGTCTGGATGGCGGTCCCGCTCGACACCGACGAGGGCGAGCGGGCCGGGGCCTGGCTCTCGGTCGCCGACGCGGATCTCTGTGATCTCGAGGAGTGGCGGTAGAGATCGGACCGTTTATCCTCGCCGCCTGAGCAGAGTCGGGCATGACTGCGGGGGAGACGGTTCGTGGGTTGCTCGAGCTGACGCGACCGGTGAACGTGATCGCCGCCAGCGTGCTGACGTTCATCGGCGCGTTCGTCGCCGGCGGAGTGACAACCCACTCGTTCGAGGTGGCGGCCGCCGTTGCAGCGACGGGGCTGGCGGTCGGTGCGGGGAACGCGATCAACGACTACTTCGATCGGGAGATCGATCGGATCAACCAGCCCGAGCGGGCGATCCCACGGGGTGCGGTGAGTCCTCGCGGAGCGCTCGCGTTCAGCGTCGTGCTGTTCGTTGGCGCGATCGGGCTGGCGCTGGTGCTTCCGCGGCTGGCGATCGCGATCGCCGCGATCAACCTCCTCGCGCTGGTGGCGTACACGGAGCTGTTCAAGGGGTTGCCGGGGCTGGGTAACGCCCTGGTCGCCTACCTCGTCGGGAGCACGTTCCTGTTCGGAGCCGCGGCCGTCGGCGAGGTCGGCCCCGCCGCCGTACTGTTCGTCCTCGCGGGCGTCGCCACGCTGACCCGCGAGATCATCAAGGACGTCGAGGACCTCGAGGGCGACCGCGAGGAGGGGCTGAACACGCTGCCGATCGCGATCGGCGAGCGACCCGCGCTGGCGGTCGCGACGGCGCTGCTGGTTGCAGCCGTGCTCGCGAGCCCACTGCCGTACGCCCTCGGCGAGTTCGGAGTCGCCTACCTGGCCCTCGTGGTGCCGGCGAACGCGATCATGCTGTACGCGGCCTACGAGAGCTTCGACGATCCGACGGCCGGCCAGTCCCGTCTCAAGTACGGGATGTTCCTCGCGGCCGTCGCCTTCATCGTCGGCCGCGCGCTCGAGGGCGGTGCGGTCGCCTGAGGCGGCCGAACCGAACACGTCAATCACAAGACCTATGGACGCGTTGGTGCATCGTTTTAGCAGACGCTTCGATCCCGAGTTAGAACGGGGTACAACGCTCGTTGAGGAAACACCAGGTATGTACGATCTCGCTGCCGTCGGTCCGGACGTCGAAGTCGGCCCCGGAACGAACGTGCTCGTGTCGGGACCGCCGCTAACCGGGAAGCGCGGGCTCGCGATCGACCTGCTCGAGAACGGCGCGGCTCGCGGCGAGGGATCGATCGTGGTGACGACGAAGGATAGCGCCGAGACGATCCTGCCGAACTTCCCCGAAGACGCCGACGTCGGAATCGTCGACTGCGTGACCGAACAGCGCGGCGTCGGGGCCGTCGAGGACGATCTCCGCGTCAAGTACACCGCCTCCCCGGTGGACATGACCGGGATCGGGATCAAACTCTCCGAGTTCCTCCAGGAGTTCTACGACGAGCGCGGGCTCGAGCGGAACCGCGTGCTCATCTCCTCGGTCTCGACGCTGCTGATGTACGCGGATCTCCAGACCGTGTTCCGGTTTCTCCACGTCTTCACCGGTCGCATTCAGAGCGCCAGCGCCCTGGGTATCACCGTCATCGACTCGACCGCCCACGACGAGCAGACGATGAACACGCTCAAGCAGCTGTTCGACGGCCTCATCAGGGTCCGCGAGGGGGACGACGGCGAGCCGGAGGTCAGCACGACCGGGCTCGGAACCTGAACGCGCCACGCAACGTTTAGGGCCGGCGACTCTACGTCGGGTATGCCAGTATCCGAATCCGACCGAATCCGCGAGGCCCTCGAAAGCGAGACGGTCGCCGTCGTCGGCTGCTCGAGCACGCCCGGCAAGGCCGCCCACGACGTTCCCCGATACCTTCTCGAGCAGGGGTACGACGTGGTTCCCGTCAACCCGAACGCCGAGGAGATCTTCGATCGGTCTGCGGCCGACACGCTGTCGGACGTCGACCGGGAGATCGAGGTCGTCTGTGTCTTCCGGCCCAGCGAGGAGGTCGCCGGTATCGTCGACGAGGTCCTCGAGCGCGAGGACGTCGAGACGGTCTGGACCCAGCTAGGGATCCGCGACGACGAGGCGGCCGAACGCGTCGAGGGGAGCGGTCGAGCCGTCGTCCAGGATCAGTGTATGAAGGTACAACACCAGCGGCTCCTCGCCTGATCTCGCCACAGTTCCGTCGTCTCGGGAGCGACGCTATTAGCGCCCGCAGAAACCCCCAACCACCGACAAAGACTTACCGGCCAGAGGAATACGGAAACACAATGTGTGACCGGTCCGGGGACTGTTCGAACGAAGGGACCTGCCAGCTCGTGCTCAGGAACGAGCGGACGGGGATGGAGATGGTGGAGTACCACTGCAAAGCACATCTCGTCGTTCGGGTGTGGGAAGCCGAACAGGACGAGACCTTAGACGTCATCGACGCGAAGAAACTCTACCAATAACGGCTAGCGGCGGCGTCGTCACGACGTCCACTCCTCGAACGAGCGGTAGATCCCCTTCGAGAGGTAGCGCTCGCTCGAGTCCGGAAACACCGTGACGACGGTGTCGTGTGGAGTCTCGAGGTCGCCGTCGGCGATCGCCTGGGCGACCCGTTTCGCCGCGACGCTGGCCGCGCCGGCGCTCGAGGCTACCAGGTGGCCTTCCTCGCGGGCGAGACGGGCGAGCTCCTCGTGGGATGCCCGATCGGGGATCGCGTGGACCGCGTCGACCAGCTCCGGATCGAACAGCTCGTTGGTCGAGGGGTCGTGGGTACCGATCCCCTCGGTCTTGTACTCGCCTTCTTCGCGGTCGTCCTCGAGGAGTTCGCCGTACACCGACCCCTCGGGTTCGACGGCGGCAACGTGAGTCGACTCGTCGCGCTCGAGGGCGTAGCGGGCCAGCCCCATCAGCGTCCCGGCCGTGCCACAGCCCGCGACGACGGCACCGACCTCGTCGTCGAGGGCCTCGTAGATCTCCGGGGCGGTCGTCTCGTAGTGAGCCTCGGTGTTCAGCGGGTTCGAGAACTGCTGGGGGACGACGGCGTCGTCGAGTTCGGCGGCGAGTTCGTGGGCGCGGTCGATCGCCCCGCCCATCCCGTCGTCGGTCGGCGTGTTGATCACTTCCGCACCGAGGGCGGCCATCAGCTGCTGTTTCTCGACGCTGAAGCGCTCGGGGACGACGAACATCGCGTCGAGGCCGAGCTGCTGGGCGGCGATTGCCAGGCCGATTCCCGTGTTGCCGGCGGTGGGTTCGATCACCGTTCCGCCGGCCGGCAGGTCTCCGCGCTCGAGCATTCGCTCGAGCATGTAGCGGCCGATTCGGTCCTTGACGCTCGCGCCGGGGTTGAACGATTCGAGCTTGGCGTAGATCTGCACGTCGCCCGGCGACTCCTGGAGGCGAACGAGCGGCGTCCGACCGATCGTCTCCAGCACCGAGTCCACCGGTCGCTCGTGGGTCGTCATCGTGCTGGCAAATGTTGCCCCTGTTGTTAGGTTTTGCTATCCCGAGGGCCCGGTCGCGGCGCTGTGTCGGAGATTTCCTCCGGCAGAAAAGCGGTCGGCGTTACTCGGCGGTCGTCTCCTCGCGTCGGCGCTTTCCGCCGGCTCCCTCGCTCGTGTCGTCCTCGGCCTCGAGTTCGGCCTGATCGATCGCGGCGTCCGCGAGGATCTCCTCCCCGTCGATCCCCTGCTCCTCGGCCATCGCGAGCAGTAGTTCGCGCTGCTCGGTCAGCTGGTGGTCCATCCGGTTGACGGTGTCGTGGGTGTCGTCGACCTCCTCTTCCAGGTTCGTGATTCGCTGCTGGAGCTCCTGTACCTGCTTGTACATCGCTTCCGCACGCTCGGACAGTCCCTGAATCTTCTTTGCGGTGCTTCCAAGTCCCATGGTCGATGCTTGGGGACGCTCCCAATTGGTCCTTTTCACTAGCCAGTCCGATGTTTGC
>NZ_JARUKV010000017.1 GCF_029688865.1 Natronococcus sp. A-GB7 | reverse complement strand
GACACTCCCCAGAGTGTTTGATAGTGAACATTACTGTAAGGTGATGGCATAAAACATGACTGAGTTCCATGTCTTGCTGCGCGATACTGTTCAACAAAAAAGTAGGTAGAAAGTCTCGAGGCTCGACTCCAGGGTAGTTGCTACCGGCTAGGAATCTCGAGCACTGCGCTCAGGCGTTGGAAGAGACCGCTTTCGTGGGCACGCGCGTTCTCGACAGTCTCGTACTCCGCCTCAAGCGTCCCATCCCCGTTGAACGCGAGCACCGTCAGCTCCGTCTCTTCGGCCCGCGTCGCGACGTCGGTTTCGACGGCTCCTGACGTCGTAATCACGACCGGGAGGGCATCGAGTGACTCATTTGCGAACGCACAGAACCTGTCGACATCGTCGATCGCCGGCGTCTCATGGATCGAGACGACTCGTTGTTCGCCCATCAACTCGTCTCGAGCCAGAAGGTGGACCGGTTGGGACGTTCCCCCATCGGTCACCGTCGTGTCGACCTCCGTCGTAAACCGTCGTTCCTCGAGTGTCTCCCTGGCGATCTGTCGGGCCCGTTTCTGGCGGTCGAGCCACTCCCTGCCGCTATCGGTGAGGCTGTAGCGGTACAGCACGCGCTCGGTCGCCTCCAGCGGCGGGAGGTGGTTCGTACATTCCCGGCACCGCAGTCGGTCATCGGGCGTTTGGAACCGCTCGGAACACGCCTTACAGACGTATTGGTGTCTCTTCTCGATATCAACTGATTTGAGGTCCTGTTCACACTCGGGACACCGGTAGCCGTCGTCGGTCTCAAACTCCGACTCCTGTCCCGTATGGCCACAGCTGTGTTCGACCAGCGTGGTCTGGACCGCGTGGGGATCCTTGCAGGCCGGACAGGCAGTCGTATACTGGAGCCCCTCGGTTGTACAGTCCGGACAGACGTACACCTTCGTGATGAACTCGTCTGCCAGCACGCCACGGGCGGTAAACCGCTCAAGGACGGTTACTGGTTCGCTGTCGGTCGCATCGAGACACTGGTCTGCGTCGTTGTAGCTCACGGCCCCGTCGTCGGCGATCTCCGGTTCGAACGCCTCGGTACTAGTCAGTCGTTCGATCAGACGAAGTTCTCCTGGTGAAGCCATTGGTTGAGATAACTCTCTACTGAACCAGCATATATTTTTCTTCTTAGACATCAGCCACAAATTACAGTCCGGCAATAGTCCTGGAGGGCCCCGTTCCGGCGCTGTATCGCAAGAACCCATCGGCATACGCTTCGGGAACCGGCCGGCGGTCGCCCGAACGACTCGCGTGGGTGAAGCTCCCCTTCCAGAGTAAATCTGCTCTAATCCATATTATCAATAGAAGATATTAATATGTCTGCGAGAAAGCCTCATACGGCTGGAGGACACAGCGTGCCCCCTTCCCGGCACACCCGTTCATCCCCCACGGGTTGACCACCTCGGGCCTTTCTGTCCGCTGCGGTGTCCCGCGTGCAGAACGGTTCGTCCAGCCGCCCCGAAACCCTACGCTGGAGACTCCCCCATCTACCTGAGGCCGCTCTCGGCACAGCCATGCTACGGGTGCTTCCGTTCAGCATGGACCGTTCTAAATACCGAATACTTCTCAGAATCAGTTTTACCCACCTACTAGACACAACTATTATATAATTGTTAGAGAAACAGATAATCAGTAGGTGTCAAAAAGGAGATGGCAGACTGGCAACGTCGATCGGTACTGGCGACAGGTGCAACGCTTACGGCTGGTGGACTTCTTGCGTCGCTCGGGAGTGGGACAGGCTCGGCAGAGAAGACGCCGCTTGAAGAGCCCAAAGGATGGTCATCCTACGCCGGCAACACGGGAAACACCCGGTTTGTCTCCACGAAAGGCGGGTTCGGGGGACCGGATCTCATCGACTGGCAGTACAGCGAGACCGGGGACGCAGTCGCGACCAACGAGATGGTTTATTTGCGAACGGGGGCGGGCGTCCACGGGCTCGATGCAGCGACCGGAGAGTGTCTGTGGACCTGTGAACGAATTGAGGCGGCAGGAACGCCAGCGGTCGACAACGGGACCGTGTTCGTTGCCGGCTCCCGGCTCACCGCGATCGACACCGACAGCGGCGACGTTCAGTGGAGCAAACAACTCGGCGACGAGGTTGCGATATCAGCGCCGGTCGCTGCGTTTGATTCCGTCTATCTCACCGTCGACGGCACGCTTTATGCCTTTGCGGCGGACGATGGTTCGCTCCGGTGGACGTGCGAGACCGTCCGTGTCACGCCCGAACACACCGACGACGACACGGATGCCGTCAGTTACGTGTTCAGCACGAAACCCTCTACGATCACCGCGATCGACGGCTCGGTGATCGGACTACTCGACGGTCGCCGGAGCAAGGGCTCGATCGACGCCGACGCCGTCGTGGCGTTCGACCCACTGTCAGGGACGACCCAGCGTTCGGCTCAGCTTCAAGCCGGCGACTTCGGAAACGGGCTTGCGGCGACCGACGACGCGCTGTTTATCGAAAACATCGGTGAGGAGGGCGTTACGAGTCTCAACGGCGACACAAAAAAGAGCGAGCGATTTATTTCCGATGCGCTGACGACCGCAGCTGTCGGCGACCGGACCGTCACCCGCGGTCGGTACGAACTCAAGATGACAGGCCCCGAGTCAGAGTGGTGCAAGAACGGATCGCATGCGTATGGTCCGCCGGCGATCATCGACGACACGGTCGTCGTCGCTCACAGCAACCCTGGACCGTCGAGCCCCGACGAGATTGTCGGCTACTGTCTCGAGGACGGCTGTGAAGAGTGGTGTTACACCTTCGACGAAACCCAGTGGAACGACGGGTTCAACGAGGAGTGTCTCGTCACCGAGGGCGCGGTCTACGTCGACCGCGACGAGGGGCTGACGGCGCTTTGCCCGCGTAGCGAGCGCTCCCAGTAGAGCAGTCCGCCGACTCCCCCAGCGAGTCCGGGCCACGCCGCGATCGCCCCGGTAGCGTGTGCGGCCAACAGCGCTGTGGCGTCCGGTCTCCGTCGACGCTGCCCGGCTCGTGTCTGGGGTGGGGGCGGTGACTCCCGGTCGCTCGATCGGTGACCAAAGGAAACCTTTACCCAAGACTTCTGACTAGTACACTCATGGGAACGGTCACACGGAGACCAGGGACGTCGCAGGGACGCCACCGGAGCGTGAGCCGGCTCGTAGCCGGCGCGATTTATGGGCTGTTCGGGCTGTATCTGGGGCTCGTGATCGTCGCGTACGCGACCGACCTGGTGTTCGCGTGGCAGCTCGCGGCGGTTGCCGTCCTGCTGGGGGCGGTGCTTGGTGTTCGTCTTGCCGTCGACCGCTATCGGGACTCGGAGCACCGCCAGGCTGCACTCCTGTCCGTGCTCGGCTTTGCCTTGGCCGTGTTCGCCATGATCTACCAGAGCAGTTCGCCCGGTCTCGGCCTCGGGCCAAGCCGGCCGCTTGCGATCACCGTCGTCTTCGTGCTGTTTCTGTCGTTCCTGTTGGTTATGACTGCGCCCCGACGGTATACGCCGGTCCAGTGGGGCGCTATCGGCTGTTTTATGACGCTTTCGATGCTTTATCTCGTCCACACGCTCGCGTTCGACCCCTCGAGTTCGCAGTCTCGATGGCCGATCTGGGCCATGTTCATCATGGGGACGAATCTGCTGGTCGTCCCACGGCTCGTTCCCGATCGGGTGTTCTTCTGGCTGCTGTCCTCTCTGGGTTCACTCGTTGTCCTCCTCGGGCTGGCCACCTACGGTGTCGGGGAGTACGCTATCTGGATCTTCGAGGTCCGCCAGTGGTCGAGCACGCCGCCGGTTCCCGGCGTCGGCACGACGCTCCAGTCGGTGTTCCCGAATCCGAACGGCTTCGGGCTGCTGTCGTTCGCCGGGTTCGTCGCGGCGGTCGTCGAGTTTCACCGGTCCATCGTTGCCCGGCGACCTCTGGGAGCGGGGCTGGCGATCGTAGCCGGCAGCCTCTGCGGGCTCGGGGTCTTGCTCTCGAACGCCCGGGCTTCGATGCTTGCAGCGGCGGTCGCCGTCGTGGTCTATGCGGGGTACGTTCTCGGCGGGCGCCATCTCGGTGCGCTCACGCTCGCCTCGACCGTCTTCGGCGTGGTCACCGTGCTTGCCGGCATGGCCGTCGGCCTCATCGATATCTCCTCGGCGAACCGATTTACGCTCTGGTCGGCGAGCCTGCGGGCGATTCGTGACGGACCGTTGCTGGTCGGTCACGGCGGTGGCCCGGCTAGCGTCGTGATCGAGCCCTATCTTGCGGCTGAGGCGGCGCCGTCGCCACACAACTCCTATCTGTCGGTCGTGATCCAGACCGGCCTCATCGGTGGGCTCGCCTATGTGGGTCTCCTCGGCGGCAGCATCGTCACCGGAATGCTCGAGACCGACAAACTCGACGCCGCGATGCTCGCGTTCGTGACCGGCTGGGTGATCCACCAGCTGTTCGAGTCGTACACGATGTTTCACTGGTCGCTGGGCTCGGTGTTGGTTACCCTCTCTGTCGGGTACCTGCTGTTCAGGGAGTGACCGACCCGACGACTCGGCGGAAGTACTGTCTCTTTTCGAGTATGATAAAGGTTCAAAAAGCCCTTATACCGCTACCGTCTGAGTTGAGGAACGAAGCGACGAGGGTTCCGTGACTCGATGCACAACGACGGACCACCGGCGACCGACAGGGGATCGCGGCGTGTGCGCTCGCGGCGCCAGGTGCTGGCGCTGCTGGGTGGGACAGCCAGCGTTGCGCTCACCGGGGGGACGCTGCCCGCCGACGAGTCGCCGACGGTCGACCATCCGGCGGCGGTCCGTGTCGACGAACCGATCGAGCTGACGGTCCGTGGCGTCCCCGCGGGGTCGGAACTCGAGGTCGTCCTCGACGGCGAGTACATGACCGGCGAGACGTTCGGTGCCGCCGTCACCGTCGAAGCCGAGACACCGACGCTGTCGCTGAACGAGGCTCCCATCGTCGGCGGCGACGTCCCCGCGGGACTCGACGTTCCAACCACGGGAGCCCTGATCCAGTTCGCCGACATCCCGTGGGCGGCGTACGCCGGAGCGGCTGGCGACCCGGCGCGGTGGCCCCCCGAGACAAGCCTGACCTACCACGTCGTGGCCGACGACCGGCCGATCGGTGCGCTGACCCTCTCGCGGTGGCACCCCGTTACTAACGTCGTTGAGCCGGCTGGCGACCTCGTCGGCCGGGTCTTCGAACCCTCGAGCGGTGGATCCGGACCGGGTGTGCTCGTCCTCCACGGCGCGGACGGGACACCCCAGGAGCATGTCGCCGCACTGCTGGCCCGACACGGGTTTACGGCGTTCGCCCTCGAGTACGTCAGTGGACCGGCGTTGTCGGAGGCGGTCGTTGAGGTCCCGATGGCGTACGTCAAGGCCGCGATCGACTGGCTGCGCGACCGCGAGCGGGTCGCCGGTGACCGGATCGGGGTCTGGGGTGTCGGTCGGGGTGGCGAGCTCGGACTGTTTGCGGGCAGTCTGTACGATGGGGTTGGGGCGGTCGTCTCTGTCGGCGGCAGCGGGGTCCTCTGGGAGGGTGGGGCGGTGCGTGGTCCCCCGGCGGGGACCGCCGCCTGGGCGGTCGACGATAGCTCGCGGTCGTATCTTTCGGTGGCGACGGGAGAGAGTGCAGACCGCCCTACGCGTTACGCCGAAGCCCTCGCGGCTGCCGGGGAACTCGAGGCCGAGACTGCAACGATCCCCGTCGAACGGATCGATGGACCGGTGCTGCTCGTTTCGGGCGACGACGACGAGGTCTGGCCCAGCGCGCGCCTCCACGCCCTCGCAGCCGACCGCCTCGAGGCACGCGACCACCCCTCATTCGAACACCTCCGGTACGCCGATGCTGGCCGGCAGATCCTGCAGCCGTATCTTCCCCTTCGTGGGACGGCAGGGCCAGAGTATGGTGGCACGCTCGCCGGCAACGCCGAGGCCGCACACGCCCACTGGCCCCGTGTTCTCGGGACTCTCTCGACACTTACGTAGCCACCTCGCTGGTGGAACGGACTTCCTGGAAATGCTGTGTTCACGACGAACGTCGTGGATTTTGTGTTTGCCCAGTATAGAGGCGGTCAGGCTACGACCGATTGTCGTCAGTGGATCGGTCAGGCGTTGTTCATCCGTTGGCTCTCCCGGGCGTTACACTCCTGGCACTCGCTGACGCGGTACGGTTCTCGAGAAAACGCCGTATTCCGCTGTTTTGTGCTCTCAGTCCGGATCTGTATGGACACACTGTGGAGCGTCTCACGTTCACACTGCGCACAGTACTCTGTCAGCCCATCGAAGGAGTGGTCCGTTGTTGCCATTGTCAATAGCTTTCGGCCGAACAAATATGAGTTTTTCTTTAGGTTCCAGATATCTAAAATTGAACTATCGTATACGAACCAGGATGAGATTCAGCCGAGGCGAATCACGTTTGGGGAAATGCCGTCCGCTCCCACCTGGTCGGTAGATTCCTTCTATAAATAGTGTTCAGGATATGTCTAAGCGGTACAAGATTAATACCTGTTCTTTGCAGAAGTTATTAGTGTAGGAACGAGTAGATTGTATACTGTCGGGGTGTCGGTGCCTGTTCAGGCGATCCGCCCCCGACTACCCTGTCAGGTAGGTCCGAAAGCGAGGGATTGACCGCAATCCCTCGCCCTCGGGCACCAACACTGCGATAGGCGTGTCGACTCGACGACACCGGGCTCTGTTCGGTCTTCTACAGGCGGAGCAGGCCGAGTGCCTCGGGGCTTGACCCCGAGGGTGAAGGCCGTACGCTCCGTTAAACGTGTTCCGTCCGCTCGATGTACTGCTCAATCGTGCCGGTCGAAACGTCACTTGCCGTCCCCACGTAGTACGATTCCTTCCAAAACCCACCGCCCCACAGGTACTTCTCCAAGAACAATTCGTATTGTTCCCACATTTCCCGTGCCGTGATACTCTTAACCGTTCGTACAATCTCACTCGGTGCGTGCTTCGGGTGGGCCGAAAGGAACAGATGTACGTGGTCGGGAGAAATGTGGAGTCGTTCAAGAGACGGAGTCTCTCGTGATCCCGAAAATCTTCGATTCTCGGACGATGACAGTATCTCGTATCCGTATTCGTCGCACACGTCGCGGAAACTCGCTTCCAGCGAACTCTCGATTGGTTCGAGAATCGCGTGCCGGTACTAAGCGGGATCTCCGATCCCGCGAGGTACGCAAAGCTTCGCTTTGCTTGACTTCGGACACCACACGAAGTGATAGTTGACGTTGTACACCGTGTGGTTCGACCGCTTCTCACCCATATTGAGAACACTTTACCGACACAGTCAAGTATATCTAATGGATATACACAGGTATGGCGAACCGCTTTGAAATCGAGGGTGAGGAAATTCTCGACGGTGAGGTCAAGCCGTTCGGGAACAGTGCCCACGTCACCGTCCCCAAACGCTGGCGAGGGGCCGACGTAAAAATCGTCCGTACCTCAGAACCCACCGAACAAGACGAAGAATGACCGACTCACAGGCTCTCGTCAAGACGTTGGTCTTCCAACTCGACATCCAGAGTGACAACGAGAGCCTACTGTACGACGCTACGCTCGAAGCCCGCCGGGTGTACAACGAAACCATCCGTCTCGCCAAGCAAGGCGTGGATTGGGACGCAATTCCCGACAGTGTGGCCGACGACGCCGACCTTGTGAAGAACACGACTCAGCGCGTCGTCGCCAAAGCACTCGGCGCGGTGGAGAACTACTACGAGTACGACGACTTCGGCAAACCCAGTCACACCAAGGACGGCACATACCCGCTTCGTGCGAACTACGAGGAAGGGTACAACCTGTCTCTCACCGACGACGGTGATGTGGCGTTCCGAATCAGCGCGAAGCCGTACAAGCACGTCAAGGGCGTTCTTGAAGGCGACGACGCCCACCTTGACGTTCTCAAAACTGCGCTCACAGGTGACGAGTGGAAGATTGGGACTGCTGAAACCCTATTTCACAACGAGAACGCCGAGTTACACGTCAACGTCACCAATACCAAGCAGACCGTCCGAGACAAGCAGGACTCACGGACGGTTATCGGCGTGGACGTGAACGAGGACAACGTGTCCCTTACCGCTCTCTCCGAAGGTGGCGTCGAGGACACGTTGGTCATCGACTTCCCAGAAATCAAGTTCGAGCGACACTGCTACTTCACGATGCGGAAGCGCGTGCAGAACGCTGGAAAGGACAGCATCCACGACACGTTGGAAGGGCGTGAGGAACGGTTTGTCCGTGACCGACTCCACAAAGTGAGCCGTCACATCGTGGAGTGGGGCCGTCAGTTCGAGAAGCCATGTATCGTCTTTGAAGACCTCAAAGAGATGCGCGACAGTATCGACTACGGTACGCGGATGAATCGGCGCTTGCACCACCTCCCGTTCCGCGCCCTTCAGTTCTATACATCGTACAAGGCATTGTTCGTGGGGATTCCGACCGCGTGGATTGACCCTGCGTACACGAGTCAGCGGTGTCCGATGTGTGGTCACACGGAGCGTGCGAACCGCAACAAGAAGCGGTTCAAGTGTCGGTCGTGTGGGCATCAAGACCACAGTGACCGTAGTGCAAGCGTCAATATCGCTGTGCAGGGCGTGAAGAAACTCGATTGGAATGTGCCTGCTCTCAACAGCCTTCCCGTTGTTCGGAAGGTGCGACGGCGGGCATCGGGGGCTGTGGACGCCCCGTCCGTGACCCACGACACCGTTCGAGGGTATCAGACCGATGGTGTCGCGGGAGTGTCCGACTAATCCACGGGAAGCCTCGGGGCTTGACCCCGAGGCGGTTCACTCGTGAGGAGTGGACACGCCTGCAGCAGGTGACCCCGACCGGTCGTGTGGCGACGGTCGGGTTCTCGATGGTCGTTCTCTCCCGGCTGCCGAGAACACACCTTTTCAATCTTCATTCTGATTCCAAAATAGTAAAATAATACTTCTCCTAACACCTATCCAATGGTGGAACGTTCGCGGTTCCGACGACAGTTTCTGGCAGCGTCCGGTGCGACGGTGGGGATGGCTCTGGCCGGTTGTATGGATCAGATCAGTTCCGGCTCTTCGGACGACGAGGGCAACGAGTCGTCGAACGAGACCGACGGGGGGGACACCGAGACCGCGGACTCGGACGGTGTCGACTCGCCCGAACTTACCGTCGAGACGGAGTACAACAGCCGCGAGGAGTACCGACAGCCCGGCGAGGCGTTCGTCGACTTCGAGAACCTCGAGGAGTGGGAGCTGCTGGATGGATCGGGTGACGCCGAGACGGACGTCGTCTTCGACGGGAGCCAGAGCCTGCGGCTGACCGCCGAGGACGAGGGGAACGCCGTCGTGGCGACGGAGTTCGAGGCGACGGATCTGAGCGACCGTGACGTCTCGATGGCGGTCCGGACGACGACGCCGGCGAACATTGCCCTCGAGATCCAGCTCCGGGATATCTACGGCGGCTACGCGAGCTACATGCTGCAGTCGGTCTCCTACGGCAGCGACGAGCCCGGCTGGTTCCGAATCTGTCCCGGTTTCGCCGACGAGAGCACGACCCCCGTCGAGCAGGACGCGATCGACGAACTGCGTGTCGTGGTTCACAACACCGGTGACGAAGCCGAGGTCTGGGTCGATGATATTCGCACACACGAGAAGCCCGACCAGGGTTACGTCATCCTCTGTTGGGACGATGGGTTCGAGGACTTCTATGAGCCGGCGGGGCCGGTACACGACGAGTACGACGTCACCGCGGTCCAGGCGGCCGTTCGTCAGTGGACCCGCGATCAACGCGACGGCATTATGACGACCGACCAGCTCCTCGAGCGCCAGGAGGCCGGCGATCAGATCGTCGCCCACGGCACTCACACCGCGTTTGCCGACCTCGAGCCGGACGACCTGCGGGACTCGATCGAGATCGATAAGAACTGGGCGGTCCAGAACGAGTTCCAGGGCGGCCACTATCTCGTGTTCCCCCACAACAACTTCAACCGGGAGGTCCTCGAGTTGGTGTCGGACTACTACTACGCCGGCGGGTTCAACCAGGCCGGGAACGTCAACCTCACCGGCGTCACCGGCTACGATCCGCTCGTCCTCCCGCGGACGATCGGCCACGACCTCGGGATCGCGATGCAGTGTGTCGACGCCGCTGCCCAGCACCGCCAGTGTACGATCCTGAACTTCCATGCCTTCGATCAGGACAACACGATGGATGCCGGCGACTACGAGGAGCTGATCCAGTATATCGCAGAGACCGACGGCGTCGAGACCATCGACTTCGACGACCTGTGGGCGATGCGCCGGGCGGGACACTGATAGAGGGCGTGTCAGAACCGGACGCTCCGTCGCTCGGCGCCCACGGCGGTGACGACAGCCGTCGCTAGTCGACAGCGACCGCGGGAGACTCGGCCAGCCGGCCGCGTGCATGCGATGGCTCTCGAGGGGCCGGCCGCACACCTCGACGGCCGGCTGATCGACGAGAGAGCCAGCCGCTACTGAAGGTCAGCGTTGTCAGGAAGCTCCTCGTCGAGGGCCTGCAGGGCGTGGAGGAGTCGGTCCAACTCGGTATCCAGTTCCTCGATCCGCTGTTCGACCGCAATAAACCGTTGGGGAATATTCCGCTCGACCTCGGCGACCGGAAACTGTCCGCCCTCGCAGTCAGTGTAGTACAGCGTCCCGTCGAGCGAGTGGACCTTGAGACGCTCGTGCCAGGCGAGTTTCTCCAGTCGACACGCCACGAGCACGATCCGCGATGCGCTGACGGCGTCGTCCTCGGCGAGCAACGCGTCAGGAAACACCTCGGGTGTCGTCTCTACGAGGGATTCGGTGATCTCTGCGGGCGTGTACGCCATCTCCGAGCGTGCCCGGAGGAACCGCTCGATCTCTACCTCCAGCGTATCGACCCGGCTACTCCGTGCCCACCGATCCGACTCGACGTCAACTGGCATTGACCGTCCGTTCAATGTCGATATATATTAATCCTCTTCCAGTAATCGAATTAATCATCATATCCTAGCAGATAGTATGGCGAACCAACTGTGGTCACGCAGGGTGTGACCGCCCTCACAGCCGTAGCCTCAATCCTGCTCGTAGCTGGAGACCATCTGCTTGTCCCTCGTCGGTTTCGCGTCCGTGACCGAGCGGAGGTGTGGGTACGGAATGTTGATTCTGGCGTCCTCGAGCGCCGTTTTCACCGCCTCGAGCACCTCGTCTTCGGCCTTCCACATCTTTTCCGTGTTGGGTCTATCGACCCAGAACCGGATTCGGAGGACGACCGACGAGTCGTCTAACTCCTCGATGCGGACCGACGGAAACGGGGTTTCCTCGACGATCTCGAGCGAGTCGACCGCCTCCCGTGCGACCTCGCGGGCGGTTTCGAGATCGGCGTCGTAGTCGACACCGACATCGACTGCGAATCGGAGCCGGTTTTCGTTGCTGCGGTTGCGGATCGTTTGGCTGCCGACCACCTCGTTCGGGATAATGACGTGTTCGCCGTTTGGCCCGCGGATCCGGGTGTGGACGATCGTGATGTCGGTGACGATCCCCCGGTCGTCGCCGACGAGGATCCAGTCACCGATCTCGAACGGCCGCGAGAACATGAGGATAAACCCCGCGATGACCGAGCCGAGCGTTTCCTGTGCGGCGAAGCCGAGAATCACTCCGATGACGCCCGCGCCGACGAGCAGTCCCGAGATATCGAAGTTCCACAGGGTGAGAACGAACAGCACCGCCGTGAGCAACAGCGTGAGCTGGAGGACCCGGGTAACGATCTCCCGGTCGTGGCGATCGATTCCGGAGGTGTTCGCCGAGAGCGAGTCCATCCACGAGGAGACCGCCAACCCCCCGAAATACGCCGTGATCAGCACGACCCCGCTCGCCACCATCCGCGAGAGGGTCGGCCACATGACGGTGAGGATCTCGATTGTGTACCAGATGGGTGATTCGCATCCCCAGAGGTGAAGCACGCCGACGGTGCCACCGACCACGACGGTCAGCTGGCTGAGCCGCACGATCGCGTGGGTGAGTCGGCCGATCGGGAGATAGCCGTCGAGCGTCTCGCCCCACTCACGTTCAGTTGCGTTCTCGAGTGTCGCCTTCAGCCGCTGGATGCCACGCGGGAGTACCGCCAGTAGGAGCCCCGTCGCGAGGAGGACCACGACCGTCAGACCGAGGAGCTGTTCCTGGGTCGTGACGAACGGCAGGGAGGAGACCGTCTCGTCGGCGATCGTCTGACCGCTGTCGCTCATTGGCCGCGGTAGCAGTCACAGCCCAAAACATCTAGTAAACTACCCCCACCCTACTTCGCTCACCACATACGCGGTTCGCTCGTTGAGGGGGGCTTTGATGTGGACTCCCAGCGGTCAACTCTCGGCGGTTGGCCGATAGCCGTTGCCGTTCAACGTCCCACCAGTTATACGCACGTCTACTGGTGCGTCTGCGCTCCCCGACGTGGGCGAGGAACGCAGTCTGTGCTGTCGTTTCCGCGTATACCGCAGTCCGACGTTTTTCGCGCCGTTGTAGTCCGCATTGATTTCGTACCCACATTTCAAACACCGGAACTGCTCGCCGTCGCGGTTGTCTTCGTGGGTAAAGCCACAGTCGGTGTGCGAACACCGCTGGCTCGTGTGGTCTGGCTCAACCTGTTCAACCACTACACCTCGTTCTGGCGCTTTGTACTCAACGTACTCGACAAGACGGCGGAACGCCCACACATGATGCCAGTTAGCGTGTGTCAGTCGCTCACGAATATCGGTCAAATCCTCAAACACGATCACGTCACAGTCGTGGTCAATCGCTTCCTCAACGATCTCGTTGGCGATCGTGTGGATGTACTGTTTCCGCCATGCTCTCTCACGCTTTCCAAGCCGAAGTAAGGCGTTGTGAGCAGTTTGGGTACCACGCTGTTGCATCTCTGCTCGGCGTTTTTCAAACTCCTGTATCCAGTGGTCGTACTCGTCACCGCTCCAGAACGTGCCCGTGCTGGCGACGGCGAGACTGTTCACACCGAGGTCGATACTGAGGACTGTCTGGTGCCCGGTATCGTCCGAAACCTCGATTTCAACAGTGTCACCCTTTTTGTCTACCTTCCGCGTTTTGACGTGGAAATAGAACTCGTTGGTTGCTTGGTCGTACTGGAGTGTACTCGTCCGAAACTCGTAGTCTTGGGACAGCACGTACTCTTCGTATGGCGTTGGACTGTCTGCTGGCAACTCAAAGTCACATTCGATGCGTCCGTTCACTGTGGAGAGTGAGATTTGTTCCGGTAGAATGTCGCACTCCGCTTGTCGTAGACCATACTCCACGAGGTGAATTCTGGTTTGTTCGTCCGTTTGCCCTTTTTCCAGCGGTCAACACCACTATCGACGGCGTGGACGGCACGCCGGATGGCTTCTTGCACAAGGTTTGCCGTAAGGTCTGTTTCCTCGCGGAGACGGTCATACAAGGCGTTTCTGGCTTCCACGTTGGAGGTTACGCAGTCTTCGTAGTCGGTGCTGTCCCAACAGTAGTCGCTCGCCTCGTTCGCACAGTACAGGAATTGCTCAGCGGTTTCGTGGAGGGCGTCACGGGACTCCTTGGGAACAACGAGTTTGACCGGTGCGGTACGCCTGACCTCCATAGTTCAGATGTTGCTTCGACGGTGCTTATTGATTTGGGAGTCGGACAGCTACAGTCCCATCATTTGTGTCGCGGAGTGTCGGCTTCTGCGCGCGGGCTTTGCCCGCTCGCACGGCCCGCGGAACTCTGTTCCGCGCTGTCCTCCCCGGCCTACTCGCTTCGCGCTTCCGACTGGTCGGAAGCCCTCGCTCTCTCCTCACGGGCCGCACGACTTGAGGCCGGGGGCTCCGCCTCGAAACTGCTGAAACGAAGTGACTGGGATGGCGCGCTCCCGGCGACGATCCGTGTCGCTGGGCGTGGGGAGCCGACCGCCGACTGGCCCGTGTTCCACCCACAGCCGACGGTGAAACGGCTGGGAGCTACGGCGTGGTCCGGCGGCGAGGAGCCGGCCGCGCGTCGCGGATAGTAACGGCTATATGTCGCTTCGATGATAGTGCAGTCACAGCTTGCACCCACTTTCGAAGCGAACCCTGTGCGACGACGACCACCCCCACTGCGATTCCTGCCAGCCGCCATGATCGAGCAACCGCGACTGGCAGCGCTCGGTATCGCGATTATGATCGTCGGGCTGCTCTGGATGGGAGCTGCGTACCTCTGGGGGGGCGATTCAGAGTCGGCGGACGAGAGACCAAACGCCGAGTTCCCAGCCACACCCGTCGGTGCCGAGGGGGAACCGGATACCGAGGACGATGGTGGGCCCACCGGCGAACGAACGGACCGGACTGAGGATGAGGGTTAGATAGGCACTCCTCCTTTCCAATACTTATTTTATCCCTCAGACGTAATAGTTGCATATGGCTGGTGGCAGAATTAACCTCATGGCTATCAATTCTATAGACAGTGGTAACCAAAATAATAACTGTGCTCGGAGATATAGATTCAATAGAAGGAGAAGGTAGAATGAACGAGACAATTATTATCGAATGGTCTCCCGAAGATACCTGTAGTCAGCGATATGTTTTCGAACCACAGAAGGGTGAGAGATGGCTTCGCACCCAAAAGAAGCGCCAGGACGGGAGTTGGCAGATCGTTACACAGGAGTTCGTCACCGACGTACGACTCGAGTGTCCACCAAGGGACCCTCACGGCGACCACGGCGTCGATACCTACCGTGGTCCCTGAACTGGGCTCGCAGCCACCTGTCGATCACCCGAACGCCACCGAACCGAAGCCCACCATCACAGCGGATCGTTCCGATCGGCGTCCGTTTCGAAGGGGCCCGTCTACGGGCCTCCCAGGCAGCTGTCGGGCGTCGTCCGGATCGAGCGGCGCGACCGGGTGTTCGGCGTACAGTCACAGGATGGGTTCCGGCGGTACCATCACAGGCCCACCCAACAGCTCCTGCGGCCTACCGCCCGTTTTCGGTTTGCGGTTTAGTCGACGGCCAGTTCGTGGCCCGGTCGAGGCGCTCAAGCATCACTGTCGACGGCTCGTCGCCGAGGGTCTCACAGACTCGCAGATACCGCTCGAGAAGCTCGATTTCGTCGTCGTATCGGAGATCCTTCCGGTAGGTGATCGCCAGATGCCGATAGTAGCTGTGTGGCGGCTTGTCGTACCCCTTGCCCTCCGCTTCCGCCTCCACAAAATCGATACACCACAGAAGTAGTTCCTCCGCTTCATCGTGACGTCTCTCACGCTTGAGTCGTTTGACGTCGGCGACCGCATGGGTCGGACGAGTGTAAGGCTGTTCCTCGATCCGAGCAAACCCGAACTGCTCTCGGATGATCTCCTCGATCAAGCTCGTCTGCTGCGATGACTTCGTCTCGGTCGTTCCTTCGGTTCGTGATCTACGCAGCCCAGAGAACAGCCGAGAGGCGAGCCGTCGCATCTCTCGTGTTATTTTAGTCGGGTGCTATTGAAACTCGTCTAGAAAAGAGATGACTGCCGTCGACCAGTTGTCAGTCGACGGGCGAGCTATCGTCGACCGATTCTCGCCAGCTAGTACGCTGTCGAGTCTCGAGACAGTCTTGCCCACGCATTAAAACGACAGCTCTAGGGGAGGATGCCCGCGACCGACCGAGGAGCCGCTGGCGCCCGAAACGCCCACGATTCAGTGCAACGAGACCGAATCCGATCGGGGTCCTGTTTCGTCACCGGGACACACCGCTCCACCCGACTCCCGTTCGTTCGCCTTTGCCGACGGAGATACTTCACCCAGCACTGACCGAAATAAATAAACAGGAACACCTCCGTTGGTAATAGTATGTCGAGTGTGCAGACTATTTGTGACCTACATCTTATCATAAGTGGGAAGCTAATTAATCCGGAGAGGGAGAGCTAATGTGTGGGATTATCGGCTACACCGGGGAGGGAAACACGCGTGAGGTCCTCCTGACGGGACTCTACGGGTTGGAGTACCGGGGGTACGACTCGGCGGGCGTCGCCCTCGCGGCGGACCCGATAGCCGTCACCAAACGCGAGGGCGACGTCGCGACGCTCGAGTCGGCCCTCACCGCGGAGGGACTCGACGGGGTGGCCGGTCTCGGCCATACCCGCTGGAGCACCCACGGACCGCCCTCCGACGAGAACGCCCATCCCCACACCGACTGCGAGGGCCGCGTTGCGGTCGTCCACAACGGGATCATCGAAAACTACCAGACGCTGCGCGACGAGCTCGCCGCGCGTGGCCACGCCCTCACCAGCGAGACCGACACAGAGGTCATCCCCCACCTGATCGAGGAACGTCTCGCAGCGGGCGCGGACCGCCAGACGGCGTTTCGTCAGGTTGTCGACCGCCTCGAGGGGAGTTACGCCGTCGCGGCGGTGTTTGAGGATACCGACACCATCTACGCGGCACGCCACGAGTCGCCGCTGGTCGTCGGCCTCAGCGACGAGGGGAACTACCTCGCGAGTGACGTCCCCGCGTTCATCGAGTACACCGACCGCGTGATCTACCTCGAGGACGGCGAGTTCGCGACGCTGACGCCCGACAGCGTCACCGTCACCGACGCGTCGGGGAGCGTCGTGGTGCCGACGGTCAATGAAGTCGCCTGGGAGCCCGAGGACGCCGGCAAGGGTGGCTACGACCACTACATGAAAAAGGAGATCCACGAACAGCCCCGTGCGATCCGGAACTGCCTGCGGGGCCGGGTCGACGCCGCCGCGGGTCGCCTCACCCTCGAGGAGTTGGCCGACCTCAAGGCACCTAGCCGGATCCAGCTCGTCGCCTGCGGGACCTCGTATCACGCCGCCCGCTACGGAGCACGGCTGCTGCGCGAACACGACGTGCCGGCCCAAGCGTTTCTCGCCAGCGAGTACCGTGCAGAGACCGTCCCGGTCGGCGGCGAGACACTCGTCATCGGTGTCACCCAGAGCGGCGAGACCGCCGACACGATGCGGGCGCTTCGGGAGGCGAACAGCGCCGGCGCGGTGACGCTTGCACTGACCAATACCGTTGGGAGTTCGGCTGCCCGTGAGTGCGATCACGTCTGTTACATCCGGGCCGGCCCCGAGATCGGTGTTGCGGCGACGAAGACGTTCGCGAGTCAGCAGGTCGCGTTGGCCCTAGTTACCAGCACGCTGGTCGATACCCCCGACCCGGCGTTGCTTGATGCCCTGGCCGAGCTGCCCGCCCAGATCCAGACTGTCCTCGACGATTCCCAGGCGCGGGCAATCGCCGACGCATACGTCGACGCCGACGCCTACTTCTTTATCGGCCGGGAGTACACCGCTCCGGTCGCGCTCGAGGGCGCACTGAAGATGAAGGAGATCACGTACAAACACGCCGAGGGGTTCGCTGCCGGCGAGCTCAAACACGGGCCGTTAGCGCTGGTGACCGAACGAACACCGGTGTTCGCACTGTTGACCGCGGGCTCGCGCCTGGAGAAGACCCTGGGCAACGTCAGGGAGGTCCAGGCCCGGGGTGCCCCCGTCATCGCGGTCACCGACGTCCCCGATCGGGTTCGTCACTCGGTCGATCACGTCCTCGAGGTGCCCTCCACCCATCCCCATCTGACGCCGATTCTGGCCAACATCCAGCTCCAGTTGGCGTCGTACTGGATCGCAAACCGCCTGGAGCGCTCGATCGACAAACCACGCAACCTCGCAAAGAGCGTCACAGTCGAATAAGGACACCAGCGGCAGCCAGCGCCGTGTGATCCCGTAGCTGTTTGCTCTCTACCCAACTGACTACCGCTATGATTTTTCCAGTTAATTCATATACAGATAGAGTGAACAGCAGTCTACTGGTCGACACACTCAGTGAGACGGTTCGAATGCTCGGTCCACAGGAATGCAAGGAGGAAGCCCACGGCTTGAGCCGTGGGAGGAATCCGACAAGCCACGAATCAGCCTACGAGCGATAGCAACCCGACTCCCCCACGCCAGCTGCGGGACTTATAAAGCACTACTTCGTATGTGAAGTTACAGATGGAGGTTAAACGAACTATTCCGGTCAAACTCTCGGTTCCAGAAGGCCGACAGGATGACCTCCATCAGACTATCGAGCAGTTCAACCACGCCTGCAACTACACCGTCCGACATGGCAGGAACGACGACGGCTATCTCATACTCAACAAGTCCACCATACACGACAAAGTGTACCACGACCTACGGGACGAGACAGACCTGCCCGCGAACCTCTGCGTTCGCGCCTACTCAAAATCCGTCGAAGCGATGAAAAGTACTGTCGCAGACTGGAAGAAGGGCAACAGCCGACCACTCCCACGATTCAACGAACCATCCGCTGTCTACGACAAACGGACGTTGACCATCAAGGACAGGTCTGCCACGCTTTCGACCATCAACGGGCGAGTCGCCGTGGACTACGTTCTCGGTGACTACCAGAAGTCCTACCTCGATGATGACGACTACGAGAAACGGATGGGAACGCTCCACTACCGCGAAGACGAAGAAGCGTTCTACCTCCACATCGTTATCAAGAAAGAAGTCGAAGAACGGGACAGTGATAAGGTACTGGGCGTGGACTTGAACCTCAAGAACGTTGCCGTGACCAGCACGGGTTCGTTCTACGATGGTGGCGAACTGTTGTGGGGACAGAACCACTACTTCCGCGTGCGTCGAAGCCTTCAGCACAAAGGCACCCGCTCCGCCAAGCAGGTACTCCGGCGACTGTCGGGGCGAGAAAACCGCTTCGTGCTGAATCACCTGCACACGATTTCTCGACGCATCGTGGAGGAAGCCGACGCCCACGACTGCTCATACATCGCCGTCGAACGTTTGACCCATATCCGCGAGCGAATGGATAATCGGAACGACCAAGTGAAGCGTCAGATGCACAACTGGGCGTTCCGAGAACTCCAAGAAATGCTCGCGTACAAGGCCAGCGAGTACGGTATTCGCGTTGAACAGATACCGCCCGCGTTTACGAGTCAGACCTGCTCGAAGTGCGGACATCAGTCAAGCACGAACCGCGACAGCAAGACTGGCTGGTTCGAGTGTAACGACTGTGAGTACTCGGTCGATGGCGACTACAACGCCTCGAAGAACATCGGTCTGAAACTGCTAACTTTACCAGAGGGCAAACGTCCCTCTGGGTTGGGCGACGGTCATCTCGCCCTCAAGTCCGGGACGCTGAACGGGAACGGCGATTACACCGCCTACGACGTTTCGTCGGCAGACCGGGAGTCCACGGACAAGCCCACGACTTCAGTCGTGGGTCGATGACAGTGGTATTACCCGAGTGGGAGTGGCTGGTGCTCTCGTTGGTTCTGCTGACGACGTATCTGTTGTCGCGGCTCATCCACTGGGGTGGTCGCTGGTATCTTCGCCGGTCGGCGACCAACGAGTCCACATCGCTGCGGCGGGTGATCGCAAAGGAGAGTTATACGCCGCTCTCGCTCTCGGTTCTGTTTGTCGGCGTCTCCCTTGCACTCCAGGCGTTCGGCCTTATCACGTCGCGATCACTCCTCAGCAACATGGTGTTGACGGCGCTGGCTGTGGTGTGGGCGCGCGCTGCGATCCGGGTCGGAGAACAGTGGCTCGAGGTCGCAAACGAGCGCGAACAGCGCTACGAGTTCGCACCGATCGTCCAGAACTTCTGGACGATCACGGTTGTTGTCATTGGAGTGTTGTTCGTCATTGGGGTGTGGAACGTACAAGTAACGCCGTTTCTGGCCTCTGCTGGAGTTCTCGGTGTGGTTATCGGCTTTGCCGCTCAGGACGCCATCAGAAACCTGATCGGCGGGATCTCGCTCTCGTTCGACCACACGTATCATCCCGGCGACGTCGTCTTACTCGAAGACGACATGCGGGGTACCGTTACGAATATCGGAATTCGATCGACGAGCGTGCTGACTCCCGATAACACGATGGTAACCGTCCCAAACGCGGTGTTGAACTCGACCCAAGTGGTCAACCAGTCGGCACCACAGCGACATATCCGCCTCGACGTTCCTGTGTCCGTTGCGTACGGAACCGACTACGAGACCGTCGAACGGATCGCCAGCGAGGTCTGTGAGGACGCGCCGATGGTTCGGGACTCGCCACGGCCACGCGTCCTGTTTACCGAGTTCGGCGATTCTGCACTCCTGTTCGAGGTGCAGGTATACGTCGCTCATCCGCTCACTGAAAAACGAGCAATCGATCAGCTCAACCGGCGCATCTATGACCGGTTCGCAGCGGAGGGGGTTACGATTCCGTTCCCACAGCGCGAACTCTCCTTTCTTGAGCAAGAAAGAGAGTCGAACGAACGATCGATGTCCTCAACTGGAGACAGGGTCCCATCACAAAACCCACCACCCGAGTGAGGGCGGCCACCGATCGACCACGGCTATCAGTCAAACCACTCTGTGTACTGGTCACAGTGTTCGCATGCTGCGTGTGTAACCCACTCGTCGCCTCGACTGTGTTCACTCGGTGACACACGTGAGAGTTCGAGATCCGTAGAGCCACATTCTGGACACTGCGGGGGGATCACCTCGTTCATACCCTTTTTCTCTAATTTCTATCGTATTAATACTTGACCAGTATATCTAAATTGTCTCACTTCGGATCGGTAGTATACACCTCTCGTACGTTGAAGCAATTGCAAGAGCCTACAGTAGGAGTGATAATCTGTTGTGAAACGAAGATACGCTGATAGATCGTGAGTCCGGACGATCGAAGGCGGTGGAAACCGGCGCGTGCCATAGATTGATATTTCTGACAGCGCATGGAGCCGTCCACTCTGTCGACACTGACTGGACCGCGATCACTGCTGGCTGCTGCGGCGGGTCACTCGGGCGTGTGGTGTGTTGCAAGACATTCTCTCTCAGTGAGTTATCGAAATGGACATCCTTTTACACTTGAGTGGCCAGCTATCTGGAAATGGACCCACTCATCTACCTCGTTCTTGCTGTTGTTTTCCTACTGCAAATTCCGGCATCAGCAGTGGTCTACTTCGATGCGAAAAAACGCAAACTCAGGCATCCCGGGCGGTACGAACTCGGGGTCCTTGTCCCACTCGGTGGGCTCGGAATCGTCGTTGCTTACGTGTATAAACGGCGCGAACTGCCAACGGTCTCTCCCGACACTTCCCAAACTGCGGAAAGAGAGAGGACAAATGACGTTCCCTAGTTACGGGTTAGCAATTCGGTGCAGGTGTTCTGTGACCGAACGAACCGTCTGCTGCCAATCATAGGATTCACACTCGCCGGTCGTAGCCAGCGTGACAGAGAGCTGAGTCCGGGTCCCGTCAGCGATAGCAGCGATATCGCCGATGAGACACAGTATATCGAGTTCGCCAACGATGACGGCTTGTTCGAGACCCGTGCAGACGACTTAGGTCTCCGATGCTGTTGCCTCGAGCCCGTAGTACGCCCTCAGGACGACTCGGCAACACGAACACGCCCGCTGTACGGTAACTGTTCGACATCTTCCCGTAAGGTGCGATGGCCGAGGAAAACAACGATGTCGTCTGCGGCTGCCCAATCGGGCGGATGCGGGGGCAGAGCTGTTCTTTCGACTGCTATTGTCAGTAATGCCACTCCGATGGACATCGTAGCGGCTGTCAGCGGGGTCTCCGTTGTGTGGCGTGGCCGGCGTCACATGGATGCGATATGAAAATCCTTTTGCAACTGAATAGCCAGCTATCGGTAAATGAAGCCAGTCGTCTTCCCTCTGCTTGCCGCTGATATCTTTCTGCCGTTCCCGACGACAACAGTGAGTTGTAGTATTGCGAAGGGATGTTCCCCGCCTTATCCAGACCGGGCCGGGCCACAAGTTTTCGTCTTAGGCGGTAGTCTTAGGGCGCCCTACAGAGGATGGCGTGTTCGTTCGCTATCGACCGCCGCTGAGGAGCGACCGACCGAACGAGGACCAGCTAACGCGTCGTGACCGCCATGGCTCCTTGCAACGGGCAGCACTCGGTCATCACCGTGAACGGGAACAGCGGACCGGAAGCCTCCACTCTCCACGGCTCATGGACTCACAGCAGAACGACACCGGTTCGTATTCACCACTCATGAGTACGGCAGAGCGATCTGCAGTCTACATCGGCGTTGCAATCGTGTTTGCGGGACTTGCACCGACGACCTGGTTGCTCGAGCCAACGATTGGTTATCTCATATCGGCGGGGATGGTGCTCCCTATTTGCTATCTAGGAGTTATTTCGATAGCGAGTCGTGGACGGGTGGGTGTGTCCCGCTGGGCCACGCCCGTGCTCGGGCTGTTCGGGGCCTATTGGATCGGTCTGGTACTCCAGTTCGTTCTTACCGGAAGCGTCTCGATCGTCCCGTACATCGTCCTCACTCCGATTGTAGTCGTCACCCTCTTTTTCCTCGTCGCTCCTGTTGTCAGGACGGCCCCGCGGTCGTTTCTACGTGGGCTTGTTAGTGCTGTAGGAGCACTCACCGTACTCGGGATTGTCCTTCTCGTCTTGGAACACACCACCAGCGCGAGTTTCCCCTGGACCGGGAACAACGTTTTCGGGCTACCCGGGTACCGGATCGCCTCGATCTATGCCAATCCGAACGCCCTCGGGTTCGTTACCGCCGTGGCGAGTCTCAGTGCCCTTTGGGGCGTTCTCGAAACGCGGCGTCCGATCTGGGGTGTGGCGTTCGTGGTGGTATTCATCGGACTCGTGCTCACGGATGCCACAATGGCGCTGGCAGCGTTTCTGGCAGCCACGGTCACTCTCTTCGTGCTCAGATCGCCCGCTCTCGGTGTCGGGTTTGCGGTACTCAGTACGATCGCGGCCGTCGGCTTCTTCCTGACAGAGACCGGACTGTCATATCTGACACTCCTTATCGAGCGAGGCGGCAGCGAGCGCCTCGAGTTCTGGCAGGCCGCGCTTTCGCATGCCGCCGAAACTCCCCTCGTCGGCGCTGGCTTTGATCACGAACTCCAAACCCACAACTCGTTCGTCGCAATCGTGTTGAACCTGGGATATCTCGTCGGCGGCGTCTACATCCTAGCGATTCTCGGCTCGGTGGGTACTGCCTTACGCAAGGCACGGACCGGATCGCCGTGGGACGAGTTCGTCTTTTCGATGCTGGTACTACTGGTGTTTCAGATGCTGACAGAATCGTTCACATTGGGTGGTCTGTCGACGGAATCGTGGCTTCTAGCGACGTTTGTCGGAGTATCGCTGCTGTGCAGTGCCGACAGCGATGTCCCGCTCCCCGATTCGGTTCGTTCACGGAGACCGAACAGTACAGGCCCGAAACAATAGCCGACCGCCCAGAACACAACTCCAATGGCACTCAGTGAAAAAATCGCCGCTGGACTGAAAGCCGACTTCCTCTCACAGGTCCTCAAAAACCTCTCCAACGGACTCCTCGTTGTGGTCCTGGCCCGGCTGCTCTCCCCAGACGCATATGGTCTGTTGTATCTCTCGATCTCGCTGTTCGCCATCGTCACGGTCGCCGGCAAGCTCGGGCTCGGAAAGTCCGCGGCCCGCTATATCACCGAACACGAGGAGACGACGTCCGGCCAGATTCCCCACATCATCGAGACCGTTGGCCTTGTCCTCGTAGGGACGCTTTCTCTCGTCACCGTCGGACTCGTCCTCGCCCGTGAACAGGTTGCAGTCCTGCTTGGAGAGCCGGGGATCGAACCCCTGTTGCTGGTTGGGGGACTCTACGTCATCACCCACGGGGTGTTCAACTCGGGGCGGAGCATCTGCCAGGGGTTCAAAAAGATCGAATGGGCAGCCTCCATCGCCCTCGTCGAAGCGGTCGTCCGCCCACTCGTCGCGATCGGGCTCGTTCTGGCCGGGCTGGGTGCGATCGGGGCCCTGGTCGGCTATGTGGTCAGTTCGTTCGTCGCGGCCGCTCTGACGGTTGGTGCCGTCTACTATCTCTACACCACCGCCGAGCGGGGTCGTATCGAGCCCGGGCTTCGCCGTCGAATCGTCGAATATGCGCTTCCGATCACGCTCACGGAGAACAGCAGTACGCTCATGAAGCGCGTCGATGTTCTGCTGATCGGGGCGTTCCTGACACCACTCGCAGTGAGCTACTACGTCGTCGCAAAGCAGATCATGACGTTTCTGAAGGTTCCAGCGAACTCGCTTGGGTTTGCAATCTCGCCCAGATATAGCGAGCAACTCCACCGCGATAATCTTGAGACCGCCTCCCGGCTGTACGGTGAGGCGCTCACGAGCACGCTTCTGTTCTACGTGCCGGCCGCCGTCGGACTGGTGATCGTTGCGGAGCCCACGTTGCGACTCCTGTTCGGGCCGGAGTACACCGGCGGGACGATCGTCCTGCAGCTACTGACGATCTACCTCGTCGTCCAGGCGATTTCATATATCACGAGCGGTGGGCTGGACTACCTTGGTCGCGCAAAACACCGCGCGTACGCGAAAGGAGTGACGGCAGTTGCCAATTTGGGTCTGAACCTACTGTTAATCCCGACGATCGGAATCGCCGGAGCCGCGATTTCGACGGCCGGAACCTACGCGGTGTACGTTGCACTGAACGTGTATCTCATGCATCTCGAACTCCGTCTCGACTGGTGGGCGATCGGCACGCGCTGTGTGAAGATTACCGCCGTGACCGGCGTCATGGTGCTTGCCGTGTTGCCCTTTGCGCCTGCGATCGACGGTTTCCTCTCGCTGTTCGCAGTCGTCGCCCTCGGCAGCTTGGTCTGGCTTGTTGCAACCGTGTCGGTCGGCCTGATCGAGAAACAACAGCTACAGTCGTTGGCTCCGATCTGAGCCCCGTCTTCAGCACTGCCAGTCGACTCTCTGGTGGGTGTCTATTGCTACCGGCCGGTTACGGTTAGCGGACGACATCGATCCAGGCGGGCCGTAACCGATCCACGTACGACAATGACGGATGTTCTAAGAGCTGTGTCTTGATCCCTTGGCCCCGCTCCCACCAGTCCTCGTGAATCACGTTTAGTCGCACGGGGACCGTCTCTACCGCCAGGAGCTTGGCCGTTGCGAGCCGATGGAACCCACACGAGTTGAAGATCACCGCTCCGTTACGGCCGATATTGACCGCGATCTGATCATATCTGTCGACCGGTTGGGTCTGCGATCCGGCCCCCGTGTGATCGTTCTCGATCCCGTTTCGCTTCACTGAGTCGAACAGTGTGTCGAGATAGGTGCCGTAGCCGTACTCAGTGTAAAACGCCGCCTCGCTTTCGGGGTAGCCGGCCGTCCGCAGTCGCTGGTACGTCAGGTCACTGCTATCGATCACTCCCGTCTGATAGTCGCGTATGAGCCGGTACTTGGGACTCGACGAGAGCGGGGCGGCACGGAGGTCCCACTCGCCCGGTTCGATACGGCCTGCGTAGCCGTACTTGGTGAACACGTCGTACTCGACGTACGTCGCGATTTCGGTTGGCGACACGTCACAGATCGTCACAGGCGGGAAAACCGAATCCGGTGTGAACAGCTCACAGATCGTGTCTCGTGCGTTCAACCGGAGGAGATCCCGGTCGATCATAACTGATCAGCGGACGGTCGCCGACCCCAGACATTCCTTCGCGGCTCCATATGTGCTGACAATTGCTGATCGATAGAAACATCTGCCGGTTCGTGCCGGTCTCGTCTTGTGCGTTTGAGTCCGCTACCTGAAACGGTAGGCTAAAGACGGTGAGCGTGACTCTCCTGGATATGACAGCAGTCAGTGTGGTCATTCCGACGTACAACCGGCCGTCTTTTCTCGCGGGTGCGGTTCGGACAGTGCTCGACCAGACACACGATGAGTTAGAAGTGATCGTCGTCGATGACGGGTCGTCGAGTTCGTACGCCAGCGAGACCGTCGACGAGTTTCCATCGGTCGTCACCTGTATCGAACACGAGACGAACAAGGGGTTATCGGCAGCGAGAAACACCGGCATAGCGGCCGCCGATGGCGAGTACATCGCATTTCTGGACGACGATGACCGATGGGCAGAAACGAAACTCGCCGACCAAGTCGCAGCGCTTGAGGCCGCGCCTGAGAGCGGGCTCGCGACCTGTCTCTGTGTCTCAGTGTCACCAGACGGCGATCCGGTTCATGTCGAATCGAGTGCGCCAAGCGGGGACCTCTCGGATGCCATCCTCCGGAAGAATCTCATCGGATCGCCGTCCCGTGTCCTGGTTCGACGGGAGGCGCTCGATCAGGTCGGTGGCTTCGACGAGACACTCCCCACGAAACAGGACTGGGATCTCTATCTCAGGCTATGTCAGGAGTGGCACGTCGCGGCCGTCCCCGACCATCTCTGTTTTCGAACCGCACACGAGAGTATGTCCAGCTCGCCGGCGGCAATCGAGCGCGATTACGCCGCCGTGCTCAAAAAACACGAAAAACTGATCCACGAGCGCGGGTATCTCGGCGCCGCGAAGGCGTCGATAGACGAACGCGCGGGGCGGGCATACTTGGGGACCGGCGAGTTACGGTCCGCCAGGCAGTCCCTGAAACGAGCTCTCGACGCGGAACCGACGAAACGCAGAGCGATCCTGCTGGCACTCGCCTACACGCATCCAGCCGTCGCTGATGCGGCAATCTCGTTAACGCGGTCGCTGCGACTGCTGTTCGGTACCGAGCAGGTCACTAGGGAGGAGATTGTCACACAACTCGAGTACGACGCGATGTGAATTCACGAGAACGATAGTTTTACACTACGAAACGAAAGTGAAATAAACAGGATGACCCGCGTCTTTGCCGTACTAAGCCATATTCGAGATACGACCTTCTCATATGAGCTCTCGGAGCGAATTGCACTCGCCAACGATATCGACGTTACCGTCGTCTCGTACTACGACTCCTCCCCTGCGGAGGCCGCGCTCGCCGCCGACACGAACGTCGGGCTGATTCCGTTAGGGGCGGATTCGCGCGCCGATCCGGCCGCGATTCGACACCTGCGCCGGGTGTTGACGACCGGAGAGTACGACGTCCTTCACACGCACCACAACTTCGTTGGCTCGCTGGCGCGATTGTTGACGCCGCGCGGAAAAGCGATCGTTGACACCGAGCACGCCGACCACAAGGACCATTACTCGCTTCCGCAGGTGTTAGTAAACCTGCCAACGCTTCCGAGAGCGGATCGGATCGTCGCAAACTCGGAGCAGACGCTCCGTTCGCTGTACTCGGTCGAACGCCTTCTTACCCGGGACCGACTCGATGTGATCTACAACGGGATCGACATCGGTCGAATCGACCAGGCCATCACCACGTCGGACAACCCCTACGAGATCGCTGGGACGCGTCTCACGTGCGTTGGTCGCTTCAGCGAGACCAAAAATCAGTCGCTGCTCCTCCGGGCGTTTGCGTCGGTCGCCACCAGCGACGACGATATCCGGCTGACGTTGGTCGGGGACGGCCCCTTGCGTAGCGACCTCGAGTCGCTCGCCCAATCACTCGGGATTCGTGATTCTGTCGAGTTCACGGGATTCATCGATCGAGATGCGGTCTATCAACTGCTCGCGGCGAGCGATCTTTACGTGCAACCGTCGCTCTCGGAGGGGTTCTGCATGGCGGTAGTCGAGGCGATGGCCTGTCGCGTTCCCGTCGTGGTCAGTGAGATTGACGTCTTCTATGAGGTCGTCGGCGACGCCGGCGCCTTCGCGAACCCGTGCCGTCCTGAGGCGTTTGCAGGACAACTACACGACCTGCTCGAGGATACCGAGCGTGCAACAGCCCTCGCTGATCGGGCGTTCGAGCGGGCACGGACTCGGTTTCCCCTCGAGAAAACCGCCGTGGAGTACCGCAGACTGTACAGAGACCTCGTCGACGGACACTCACACCTATGAGTTCGGAACCCGCCCGGGACAGGGAGGGACACATCAGCCCATCGACCGATGCGAAGGGGGCGATCGTGGAGTTCTTCGGCGTCCCAGGCGCTGGCAAGTCCACGGTCGCCCACCACGTCGGACAACGACTCGCGGCCGACGGGTACTCGGTCGCCGAGCCGACCTACACGCTGGTCCACGACAGGTCGCGCATTCGACGGTATCTCGCGAAGATGGGCTACGCTGCGTCGACGACCGTCCGTCGGCCGGACCGGGCGTTTTCGAGCGGACGGCTGCTTGCAACGACGGCTCAACCGACACACTCCACGACGGGAAAGCTGCTGTTCAACTGGTTGTTCGTACATGGCGTGGTCGATGCCCACCGGGGCGGCGGCGTCCGACTTCTCGATCAGGGGCTCTGCCAGGCCGTATGGTCAGTTGCACTGCGTGCTGACTACGACCATCTCACGGAGCTGTCTGCACGGGCCGTAAACGCCCTGGCACGGGCAGGGTCCGCCCACATCGTCGTCGTCGAGATCACACCGGAGACGGCGCGCAACCGGCTCGCGGCACGGGCGACCGATGAGAGCCGCATTTCGCCGACCGACGCGGATGGAACGATCGCCGACGCTTTCGAGTGTAAAGCCAAAGTCGAGAAGGCGATCGTCGCTGCGGCCGCTGACGAGCCGACGATCGACATCGTTCGCGTTCGAAACGAAACGAACGCGGATCTCGAACGGAGCACGGCCGAGCTCTATGAGGCGCTGACGACTACCCTGGCCTGAATCATCGTATCTTGGCAGCCATAGTTGCGTTCGACGGTGTCGATGGGAGCTGTCAGCCCTGACCCGACGAGAGAGGACCACGAACGACGAACGGCGCCTCCGTTATCGCGGGGGGATGTCAGGACTGGGTAAGTTGCTGGAGTGTCTCCGTAACAGCAGCAACAGTCGTCCGCCAGTCGTAGTTCGGTGTGACGCCGCCATCCCCTCGCATTGGGTGTGAGAGTTGTGCCCGGATTTCGGCAGCGAACCCTGGGACATCGCCGACAGGCACCACAGCGCCACCGTCTCCGACAACCGAGGCGACCTGCTCGAGGTCCGAACAGACGACGCGCGTTCCGGACGCCATCGCTTCGAGGACCGTTCGCGGGACGCCTTCGGCGCGACTCGGCAGGACGAGCACGTCCGCCGAGCGATAGATCCGGGGCATCTCGTCGTACGGGACATGGCCGAGAAAGGCAACGCTGTCGCCGACCGCCTCACCCGCCCGCTGCTCGAGTTCGTCGCGCAACGGCCCCTCGCCACAGAAGTACACCGTCAGCTCGGGGTAGTCCTCACGAACGGCCGTAACGGCATCGAGGACGTCCTGTGGCCGTTTGCCATCGACCAGTCGGCCGACGAACAACACTACCGGCCCGTCCGCGTCGATCAGCTCGCTCGTCGGCCCCTCCGGGGTAAAGCGCTCGGTGTCGATGCCGTTCGCGGCGACCGTGATCTCCGTCTGGACGCCGAACTCGCGGAGCCGCCGTTTATCGACGTCCGTATAGCAGAAGACGGTGTCCGCCTGGTTGAACGTCCACCGCCCGATCGTCTTCAGATACCACTCGAACACTCGTTCCGGGGCAGTCTGGGAGTAGAGACCGTGATTAGTGATGGCGAGTGGAACGTCTCCGAGCCACCGTTTCAGTGCCGCCAGGTTCGTCGAAAAGTACAGATGTGAGTGGGCATGGACGACGTCGAACCCGGCAGCGTTTTTCAGATATCGAGCGACACCGGCTGAGATCTCGTTCCCGAGCAGCGTCACTGACGGGTCGTACCGGACGACGGTGTACCCATCGCGCTCTTCGACGTGTGGCATATCGGGGTCGCGACGGATCGTCAGCACCGTGACGTCGTGTCCCATCGCTGCTTGGTCCCGACTCAGCGCGTGGACGTGGTAGGCACCGCCGCCTTTCACATCCGGGTATGTGGTCTGTGCGACCCGAAGGATTCGCATCTGCTGGTCTGTCGTGGCTGGCTCGTCTGTCATTGATTCCGTCTCACTTGCTCTATCGGTCAACGGTAGGCGTCGGAACTGGACCAGATCTAAATTCATCCGAGCCTGTGAAAAGATCATCGGCTCTCTATTAGTGATTGTACCGGCAGCGGGTGTTGATCGAGTGTTGGCCGTCGGGGTGGATCGACTCGCTGTGCCATCATCGGTGCCGCTCGGGGTCCTCGTTGGTACGCCGGTACTGTAGCGTAAGCGGTATTAGATCCGTGACGACCAGCCAGAGCTGCAGGCAGACGAGTTTGATATCGAACCAGAGTGACCGCCGTCGTATGTACTCGAGGTCGTACTCGAGCTTCGTCTCGGGTTCGAACCCGGTGACGTCGTTGATCTGGGCGAGTCCGGTCAGCCCCGGCTTGACGAACCAGCGTTTCGGCCACTCGAGGCCATCGGCCATGAGTTCGTGATCGATCGCGGGCCGCTCAGGCCGCGGGCCGACGACGCTCATTGCACCGGAGAGAATCGAGAACAGCTGTGGGATTTCGTCGAGGTGTGTCTTCCGAAGCCAGTGGCCGACCTTTGTTACCCGAGGGTCGGTCTCGCCGGCGTCCTCTCGGCTCAGCTGAACACCGTCGGCTTCTGCGTTCGTTCCCATGCTCCGAAACTTCACGAGCGAGAACGTCTCGCCAAACAGAGACGTTCGGGTTTGTTTGTACAAGATTGGCCCCGGAGAATCGAGTTTGATCGCCACCGCGATGCCCAGGATCAGCGGTGACAATACAACGAGGCCAACCGCTGCGAACGTGACGTCGAACACCCGCTTGATCGCCCGGCTGTACCACGGCCACGGGGCGAGATCGACGCGCACCAGCGAGTCGCCGACTCGCTCGTCACTGGGGACCCGCGTCGACAGCGACTCGTGAGCAAGGACCTCCACACCATGGTCACGGCACGTACGGAGCGCGCTGAAACACGTTTCGCGGTCGGCCGCCGAAAACGCGAGCGCGACAGTATCAACGTCATGGGTCCGGAGGACGCGCTTCAGCTGGGCGGGATCACCGAGGCGCTCGATACGGCGATCCGGGACTTGCCGATCGACATCGAGCCTTCCCCCGTCGGTTACGACGGCCGACTCGTCGTCGGCCGACGACGGAGACTCCGACTGAGCTGAAAACGTTATTTCGATTGGTCGGTCGGACAATACCGGCGAGAGAAACCCGATCGGTGTCGTCGGTACCGATCGGGTCGCCGACTCGAGCAACCGCGGCTCGTCGCCGACGACAAGAATACGATGGGACCGAGTCCGACGCCGACAGACATGATACCAGACCGGCAGGGCAACAACGAGGAGGCCACCAGTTGCAAGGGCGGTCGCCACTGGCGGTACACCGGGGACGCCCACGGCTGCAAAGCCGATGAGCACGAGACAGGCGAGTCCGACCTGTTGGCCGGTCTGTCTGAGCACTGCTGGCGTTGACCGGGGTTGGGAGGTATACAGCGGGATGAGCGCAACGCCAACAAAACCACCGATGAGCGCAACCGGGGGAATGATCTGTTCCGTGACCGGCCCCGGTATTGTAAGAACGGACGCTACAAACCCTGTAATAACCGCAATCACCACCGTCCCGAGGGCTGCGATACGCCGGTAATCACAATCACGCAGCATTTAGTATAATGATATCATAGAGTATTCAATTAAAGCTTGTTGAAGTAGATGTTGAAATCGAATCGAACGGCGTTGGTCGGTACTTTCCTTAGGATTTTCCGTTCTCCCGTCTCGATCCGAAACAACGGTACCTACCGGTTCTGTACTCTCGCTCAAGAGCGTAGCATTTCCGAGGTGGAGAGAAACAGTTCGGGGGAACAGTCCCAGCAGTATCGAGGAGACAGTAAAGATACCGGATAGAATATAAGAACATCGTGCGGGCGGTGTATTCCCTCTCTGCTCGCTCCGCCCGCTGAAGAAGGGGCTTATCGCCCTCAATTCAGCTAACGAAGATTTTTCAAGGTGTACGCGAAACCCTGGGTATGGCCAACGAGAGCGAGTCTCGAGGCGACGATACTGGCGTCGAAATCCTGGAGGACGACGGCGACTCCACCGACCGGTTCGGAGAGACGATGGAGTATCTCGAGCAACAACAGGAGGCGTCCGAGGCGGTAGAGCAGATCAATCGCCTGACCGCAGTTCTCCGAATGAAGGGACTCGTCTCGAAAGCCGAGGCCGAATACATCAAAACCGGGCAGCTGGACAAAGAGGAGTTCTTTGCGGACATCTCGTTCGAGGAGATGGAGCCCTTCCTGCTCGAAATGAACGAACAGGGGACGTTCTCGGATGACGAACTCGACCAGTGGAAAGCGTTTCTGGGAACCGAGTGAGTTCGACTGCGCGGCTACTGACCCAGAACCCACACAGACCAACTCGTCTCTCCACTGCTTCTTGCCGGCACCTCTGTTGATTGGACCGTCATCGAGAGCAGAATACCGACGCGTCTCCGACGTATCTGTCCGTTCACAGAGCACCCATCCTCCATTCGTCCGCCGACGGACAGCGCTCAAAACGGGAACTTCTTTTCTAATTCAAGACGAATTGTTCATACAGTGAATATAGCAGCCCAAAAGCATATATGGCGTGTTATAAAAAGATAAGGGAGTGACGACGCCTTGGTAGCTGTCTTGTCCGAGGGAACGCGACTCCTCTTTCCGGTGGTGTACGTACTGTTCTTTCTGGGCACGCTCGGGATTCTGGCGGTCGCTCGCCGGCAGTACGCCCGAGAGGTCTGGCTCGCGGGGTTCTTTGCGACGCTGCTGGCGGTCACGCTGGTCGGCATGCCGCTGCTGCCGGTCGTCGATATGCACAAGTTCGCCCAGCCGTCCGAGGAGGAAGAGACCTACTACGAGATCCGAATGGTCGACGCGGCGGGGAACGAACTCCGGGTCGACGACCGCGCGACGCCGCCGGTGACGGGGACGCGAACGTCGACGGTCGCTGGACAGCTAGCCGAAGGGTACACCGACGACCAGCGCCTCGAGATGGGCGAGTTCTACCTCGCAAACGCCAGGGAGCACCGTCAGGCGGTCGAGTCCGGCGAGCGATCGGTGACCGACCGGCTCCAGCCGCCGCGGTACGTCGACGACGAGGCCTGGACCGCCGCCGAACTCCGCGAGTACGAGGCGTTCGAGGCGATCCGGATCTACGAGCACACGGTAGTCTACAGCGACGACAACACGGCGGTCGAATCGAACGAGGAGCGGCTTCGAGTAACGATCGATCCGACCGACGGAACCGTCACCGAACACGAGGCGGGACGATGAGCGCGTTCGTCAACTACGTTGCCGACGATGTCCGTGGCTCGCCGCTCAATCTCGCCGTCGTCCGTGTGCTGTTGGGAATCTGGGTGGTCTGGCGTGTGCTCTCGCTCGAGTGGGCGGCCTACGGGGAGTGGCCGGAGTTCCACGTCGACGAGACGATCGGCTTTCTCCACCAGGAGCTCTTCTTTACGCTGTTGCCCTACCAGCAGTGGGTCGTCGCAGCCCTATTGGTGCTGTTTATCGTCGGCTACCGGACCCGCTGGACCGGTGGCCTCGCGAGTCTCCTGTTGATGCATATGCTCTCAGTCAAGGCGACGATCTACCTCGCGGGGACTGTCGAATCGCTGTTCGTCTGTGCGTATCTGATCCTCCTGTTCGCGCTGTTCGCCGAGGACGATCCGCTGTCGGTCGACGGCGTTCGCCGGACGGGCGGGCGCTCGCTCGCAGAGCTGAACGCCGTCCTGACCGACGGGACCGACCGGACCTACCGGATGCGCGCGCTTAAGTGGGGGCTGCTCGCAGTCGCGATCATCTACGTCGGTTCGGCTTGGGGGAAGGCACTGAACGGCCCGCTCGAGATCTGGCTCTCGGGTGCCGAACTCCAGCGGGACATCCTCTTTTATGGCGAGCTGACCGGTATCGACCGAGCGCTTGGCGCTCCGATCGTCGAACACGAGTGGCTCGCGTGGGCCGGCTTCGTCGGGACCGCGGCGGTTCAGGTGTCGCTGTTCGTCGCCGCAGTCCTCGGGCTTTCGGTGACGCTTCCGATCATCGGAATAATCGGATTCCACGTCTCGGTGATCCTCACGCTTGGCCTGTACTTCATCGACATGATCCTCGTCCTCTCGCTGTTTATTGCCTGGGACGGCATCTACCGGCGGGTTGCGGTGGCCGCCGACGAGTCGGTTCGGGTCGGCTACGACGACCACTGGTCGGGTTGTGTACGGACGCTCGTCATCTTGGCCCACCTCGACGTCACCGACTCGGTGGAGTTCGTCTCGCAGTCGGACGCGCCGCCGGCCCTGGCAGACCGTAAAGAGGGACTGGTGCTCGTTCGAGACGGGTCGGTCTACCATGGCTATGAGGCGAGCCGTCAGCTGCTGAGTCAGTTTCGACTGTGTGCCCCGCTGGCGTTCGCGATGGCGACACCGCCAGTCAGAGCACTGGGGACCCGACTCTACGCGTCAGCGGCTCCTGCCCGAAGTTGATCCCTCATCGATGAGACCGACTAACGTACACCGGACACGCCAGTCGGAGTTCGGATTGAGTCGCCAACTGCATCCCTAGACGTCACGACGCCGAGTCGCTCACTGGAACCGACGTCGAGCGGGACGAGACTGCCCGTCGAAATCGGATCCCCATAGGTACGATCCAGTTCCTTTTTTACGGTTCGAGCGCCGGTCCGTGTTACGCGGTCGAACACAGACCGTGTCACGGACAGATCCAATAGCCACAAGCAGCGCCTATCCTCTCAGTAGTCTGAGCTTGTAGTTGATAGACGGCTCACTACAATACAGACAACCGGAATTTGTGACGAACTGCAATGGCAGAAAAATCAGACGGTAAACGGGCTGAGGGGTCCCGGCTTGGAAGGCGATCCTACGTGAAGGTTGGCGGCAACGGGGACACTGGCGCTTAGCGGCGCTGCGGCTGTCAGCGCTACGGACCGAACTGACAAGGAGACCGACGAAAAGAACGAATACGACCGAGACGACGATCGGAAGGACGACAAAGGCGACGACCGGGAGGGCAAGCAGGACGACGACCTCGAAGACGACGAGGACGACTAACCGCCCGAACTAGCGGCCCCTCCTTCGCGGCAGACGTGTTAGGGGTCCACGCGAGTGCAGATTCCTGGCGTGGTAACTGGAGATCCTACAGCGTAGGCCTTGGAGTGTTTCTTAGAAGTTTTGCTCACGGCTGCTGATGGGTCGATGAGAACCGGTGAACCGCCTCGAGGGCAAGTGGTTCGAGACGCTTCGCGTCTCATCATCAACCGAAACCGTTGGTCATGGAAAGCACGGACCGATACGCGACACAGCGACTGATCGGCCGAAACATCGTCTGTTCGAACACATTGGTGCCGGATAGTCGACACTCTTGATCAGTGGTTTTAGCGATGGGATGGTGGAAGGAAGCGCGCGTTGGATCGATCCGTCACACGCCATCCGTATCTTTCGACTTCGATCCCTTAAATTTCACGATGAGTTGTAGCGGGGGTGACGACCGCGACCGGAGCCGTCCTCAGCGCAGGCTGCGGATCGACCAAGAGGCACACCCTGCGCCAGGGGCGGCTTCAGCCACTGACAGTGACCGTTGGGCGGCGAAACGGGTGTTTTTACCGACTAAAACAGACGTGTCCTCTCAACCCAACGGTGTCGGTAGACGAGATCGGCCTCGAAGACCGATCAATCAACGATTTAGTGGCCGGACTGGGCCACCGAGGGAGAGTACGTTTCGTGTGCTTTTTCGCTCACCGTATGACGCGCCGGCCGCTATCGGTGGCAGCGGCGCTACTGCGTATGCGATCCCGCATGCCTTAGTGATCGCAGCCGAGTCGACACGGCGGTACACGTCAGTTCAGTTATCGACAGGGATACGCTCAGTCAACCACTCGACGCACTCCTCGCAGGCCTCACAGGCCGCACGCGTCGCTCACGCCTTACCCCGGCGTGGTCGCTCGGCGAGACTGTCGCCACGTGGATGTTCATGGCACCACACTCGAGACACTATGAGGGAACCGATTGAGACATGCTGACACGTCTCTGGTCGCGAGTATCACAACTGTCTCTCCTACATGTTTTGATTGGAGCTGTCGTCTCGACTGGCGAGTGGACGATTAGGGAGCCGATCGGCACAGTTCGGCTGTCGGTCGCGACCTCGAGCGAATCGGGCTCGACGACCCTGTCGTTACGACGGGTTTCGGGCGGGCCACGGCTCCTGGTTTGGATGTCCTCGATCGGACAAGGTGCCCGCGTCGTTCGGAGAGGGATGGGGAACTACGGCTGACGATGCGCAGCATCGAAGACCCGAGCGGTCACGGCATCCGTCGAAACTGACTCAAAAAAGGAGCCTATCGGATGACGAACTTCGATCGCAGATCGGTGACCGGACCATTGTCCTCGGACGAGTACAACAGGAGACCGAGACAGAGCCCCAACATGATCGAGGAGGGGCTGAGCCCGCCGAGAAACAGCGACTCGAACCCCATATACAGGAAGATTGCGACGGTAAGCCCGACGACGAACCCCCGCCAGGGTGTCCAGCGTGTGCGGATCCCCTGGCCCAGCGCGTAGACGAGCGCCCCGAGGTAGAGGCTGCCGGCGATAATGCCTGTGTTCAGCAGGGGGTAGAGATAGGAGTTGTGTGGCCCCCTCGATTCGCCGATCTCCTCGGCGGTGTCGGCAAAGCCGATCCCGAGCATTGGATCCTCGGCGAGGCGCCCAAGCGAGGCGACCCACCGGTCGACGCGGTTTCCACTACCCAACAGTGTTGTTTCCATCACGTTACCGACATGGCCGAGCCGGATCGCTACGTAGACGCCGAGGGCGGCGACCGCGATGCCGAGAAAGCCGAACCGCCTGTCGAAGCCCGAGAGGACGAGCACTGAACCAGCGGTAAAGCCGACAAGGGCGGCATCTCCCTCGCTCAGGACGAAGCCAAGCAAACAGATCATGAGCGCACTAAGCCAAACTATGCCGCGCCGAGCCAGAAACGTGTACAACGCCGTGAGACTGCCGACCATCATGACGAAGCCGAACCCATTTGGATTGTGGAAGATCGAGGACGTGCGAACGCCGTCGATTCCGAAGGCCGAGCTCCCGACGGAGTCGTAGAGGGTCTCGCTCGTCTGGAGCTCCTGCCAGACCATCCCGATCCCGACCAGCGCGACCAGGGTGGCGACGAGCGTCAATCCCATCGTGAACGTCTGGCGCCGGCCGTCGATCAACGCCGGCAGCACGACCACGGCCGCGACCACCGCCAGTGGCGTGGCGACAAGATACTGTAGCAACTCGGTGTGTGGTGCGTAGTAGTAGTGGACGAGCAACCCGAGCCAGTACCCACCGATCAGGACGAGAAACGCCGCGTCGAACTGCAGCCGGATGTCGGGCATCAACACCCCATACGCCGCAACCGTGACCAACAGCGCGCCCGTCATGATGTAGCCGACCCGCTGTGACACTACCCAGCTCGTCACCGCGAGACTGCTGATGAGTGGCAACAGCGCAAGAATCGGATCGTAGACCGGCACCGTCGGCTCCTCTGACGACATACCCCAGAGATAGTGACGTATATTCATCTTGAACTCCCGTGGTAACTGGATATCCCTCGTATCGAGAGATAAATACCGGGGAACTATTGGCGCGTCGGCCCCCGGAAGGGGAACAGGCGACGTCGTCCTCGAGCGGTGACCAGTCCGGCGGGCCAACGGGACCTTGAGGTCGGGGCGTCGTTCTCGAACTGGTACGTTCCGTTAGACACAACCCAACCGTTCAATACTCCGTTCGCTGTTATGGTGACTGCCCGACAGGGAAAGCGGCCCACACGTTTCGCAGATGGCCGGACCGAGAGAACAACTCCTCGGTCTTTCAGCCCCACTATCTACCAGTCATTCAATCCTCCCCGTCCACAGAGAAGCCACGTATAACAGGAACGAACTCAGCTACGAAGGCAACGGAACTGAGTAGTACTCCCGAGAAACTCAGCGAACGACTATATTAGCGCTATCGCCGTCTATTGGCACTCGAGCAGATCGGCGGCGATGGTCCCGACGTAGTCGTAGGACCGTTCCCCAGGTGTGACAGTGACGATACGCTACTGAATAGGACGTGCGTTGCCGGGAGTGGTCGGTCACGCTCCGTAAACGCGAATTCGCGGAATTTGGGGGCGTCAATGACGACAGGCGTCAAACAGAGGATTGCGCTCAGCAGTTCTTAGGGTAGATGCGATCGACTTCCTGGCCATCGATACACAGCAGGACGGCCGAGCCGTCGGTTCCCTCGAGCGTAACCGAGGCACGTTTCCCGGCTCCGAGGGTCACTTTCTGGCGGACCTCGTTGTCGACGACGACCGTCGCCGTGGCCGTCGCGTCGCCGTCGTTCGCGACGGTGTACTGGCCACTGCCATCGGCAGCGACATCAGTTGCGCTCAGGCTGGTCGTCGCCGCCGGATCGTCGACATCAGACTCCTCGTCGTCAGGTTCGTCGTCGACCTCAGGATCCTCGTCAGCATCGTCCTCGCTGACGTCCTCCTCGTCCTGATCGTCGACATCGTCCTCATCGGGATCATCTACATCACTGTCCTCGTCTGGATCCGCCTCCTCAGGATCGTCCTCTTCGGGACCGTCCTCTTCTGGGTCGTCTTCTTCCGGACCGCCCTCATCTGGATCCGCCTCTTCATCGTCCTCTGTTTCGTCCCTTTCTTCGGGTTCTTCGTCTTCCTCGTCGGGGTCTTCGTCTTCGGGCTCGTCCTCCTCAGGATCGTCGTCTTCGGGCTCGTCCTCCTCAGGTTCGTCTTCTTCTGGGTCTTCCTCTTCTGGTTCCTCCTCTTCGGGGTCGTCTTCTTCTGGGTCTTCCTCTTCTGGTTCCTCCTCTTCGGGGTCGTCTTCTTCTGGGTCTTCCTCTTCTGGTTCCTCCTCTTCGGGATCATCGTCGTCTTCGACACGCTCGAAGATCGTCCCAGGGTTGCCGACGACCAGTCCCGGGTTCGGCGTGGTTCCGTTGAGCGCGATCCCGTGAATCGTCGCCTCGGTTGGCGTTTCCGCGGTCGCCCATCGCCGGGTCGTCCGCTCGACGATCGTGCCCTCGGCCCCAGCCACGGCGATGTCGTCGTCATTGGCGTCAACGGCGTTCAGTTCGTTGCCGCCGGCCCAGTGTGTGGTCCAGACGGCGCCGTTGTACCGAAGGACGACGCCACTGTCAGCCGAGACGTAGATCTCCTCGGCGCTTCGGGCGGTGACCGCGGTGTAGGCGGCCGTCCCGTTGTCGACGCCGATCGTCTCCCAACTCTCGCCGCCGTCGGTGGTCTCATAGATCTGGCTGGTCGTGTCGACGACGTAGCCGGTCTCCGCGTCGACGAAGTCGATTCCCAGTGCACTCGAGCCCCCGCCGGGCTCGACGACCTCGCTCCACTCGACGCTGCCGTCGGCCTGTGTCGAGCCGTGTACGTACTCGCCGGAGCCGTTGACGAGATGGACCGTCTCGCTGCCGGCCTCGCCGGTGACGGCAATCGCTTCCCAGGTGCTCGTCATCTCCTCCGGCTGGGAGTGGTCGGTCAGCTCACCCTCGATAGCGTCGTACTCACCGACCGCACCGCTGTCGCCGGCGAACCAGACCGAACTCCCAAGGTCGGTCGCATCGACGGCGTTCAGCCCGTTTTCTTCCTCACCGGGGCCGTCCTCAACGACGACGGCCCACTCGCCGTCCTCGCGTTCCAGCACGTATCCTCCCTCGCCGACCGCGTACCCGTTTTCGGCGACGACGACGTCGTAGAGGATCGCCTCGACCGGCGAGTCGGCGGCCTCCCAGTCGGCTGGCTCCTCATCGTCGTCGACCGGATCGGCGTCGTACGCGCCCGCTTCGAGGGCGAGCCCCCCAGCCCCGACGGCGGTATGGGGGTAGTCACCGCTCTCGTCGAGCCCGACGTCCTGAAGGCTCCCGTCGGCGTCAGTGTCGGCGGCCTGCCAGCTCCGATCGGTGCGTTCGTAGATCGTCCCTTCGGCACCCGATAGCGCGGCCTCATCATCGGTGGCATCGGCACCGAGCAGTTCGTTACCGCCGGCCCAGCGCGTGGTCCAGACGGCGCCGTTGTACCGGAGGACGGTTCCGTCACCCGTCGCGACGTAGATCTCCTCGGAGGAGCGGGCAACGACATCGTTGTATGCCGCAGAGCCGCCGTCGACGCCGATCGTCTCCCAGCTCTCGCCACCGTCGGTGGTTTCGTAGACTTGGCTCGTCGTATCGGCGATGTAGCCGGTTTCGTCGTCGACGAAATCGATGCCCAGCGCGCTCGATCCCCCACCGGGTTCGATCACCTGGTCCCAGTCGACGCCGCCCTCGTCGGTCAGCTGGCCGTGTAGGTACTCGCCGGAGCCGTTGATCAGGTGGACGGTCTCGGTGCCGGCGTCGCCGGTGACCGCAACCCCTTCCCAGGTGCTTGTCTTCTGGCTCGTACTCCCGTCCTCCTCCTCGACTTCGGGTGCCGAGTGGTCGGTGAGCTGGTAGTCGGAGACATCGTAGCGGCCGACGACGCCGCTCCCGCCGACGAACCAGATGTGGTCGCCGTCGTCGCTTGCGGCCACGTCAGTGAGCGATTCGGGCTCGGTGGCTGGGAACCGCTCGATGACCGTCTCCCAGCCGTCGGCCCGCCGGGTGAGGACGACCCCGTCCTCGCTGACGGTGTAGGGGCCACGGCTCGTCTGTGTGGTGCCCGTAAGCGCCGTCTCGACGGGCGTCTCGATCGTCTCCCACTCGCCGGCCGTCGGCTCGGGGTCGTCCTCGAGGCTATACTCGCCGCGTTCGACGATGACGCCACCCTCGCCGGCGGCCGTATCGGGAACGTCCTCGGTCCCGAGTGCCACTCCCAGGAGCGTGCTCTCGGTCGGTGTCTCGAGGTCGGTCCAGTCGCCGTCGTCGTACTCGTAGACGGCACCGCCGGCGCCCGCCGCCAGCCCGTCATCGCTCTCGCGAGCGACGGTTTGGACGGTCGCTTCGCCGACGTCGGCCGCCGTCCAGCCGGCTCCGTCGTACTGGTAGATGAGCCCGTCTTCGGCTGCGACCGCGATCTCATCGGGCGCGACAGCCGAGAGGTCCTGCAGACTCTCGCTCGCACCGTCGATCCCGATGGTTTCCCAGCTCTCGCCGCCGTCGGTGGTCTCGTAGACCTGGCTCGTCGTATCGGCGACGTAGCCGGTCTCGTCGTCGACGAAATCGATCCCCAGTGCGCTCGATCCTCCGCCGGGTTCGACAACCTCACCCCACTCGACGCCGCCCTCGTCGGTCAGCTGGCCGTGCAGGTACTCGCCGGAGCCGTTGATCAGGTGGACCGTCTCGCTACCGGCGTCGCCCGAAACGGCGACGGCTTCCCAGGTGCTCGTCATCTCGTCGGGCGCAGAGTGGTCGGTCAGCTCTTCATCGACAGCGTCGTAGCGGGCGACGACGCCGCTGCCGCCGGCAAACCAGACGTGGTCGCCGTCGTCGGTGACCCCCGCACCCAGCAGCGGGTTCGATTCGGTTGTCGGCCCGCGCTCGAGGACCGCCTCCCAGTCGTCGGCTCGACGGGTGAGGACGACCCCACCGTCGCCGACCGCGTACGGCCCCTGGCTTGATTGCACGACGTCGTTGATCGTCTCCTCGGTCGTGGAGTCGGCGCTCGACCACTCGCCCTCTTGGGCCAGCGTCGTCGATGTCCCACCGACCAGTCCGGCGAGTACGGTCCCTGAGCCTGTCGTAAGAAACCGACGTCGTGTTGTCATCGTTAAAGAGTATGATATTCATGCACACATATATTATATAATAGTGACGGTTTTTGGGGTCGATCGCTGACAAGTCGAGTCTACCACTGCTTTCGACCATGCATCCGAGGCCGATAGGGAAGCAGGCCGCGGATCCCGATCGACCGTGTTTCTGGATCCTGAACTGGTACGTTCCACAGGATGGTCGTCGACCGAGGCCCAGCTCGAGACAGGAGAACTGGGATTCCTCGGGTATCCTCACGAGAGCGGCGCTCTTGTGGGACTCGTCGGAAGAGCTGTGGTCGTCCGGTAGCTGGTAGTTTCCCGTGACAGTTCTCGAGCACGCTACCCCATTCAGTTCCATGGTAAAACGACCGGGAAACTGGTACTGCCGGCGGATTAGTGCTGTCGGTACCACTCGACCGTCTGCTTGAGTCCCTCGCGAAGCGAGACGGTCGGTTCGTACCCAAGCTCGGATCGGATTACGGAGATATCGGCCTGGCTGTGACGAATGTCTCCGTCTCGGCCCTCCGTATGCGTGATCTCGGAGTTCGACTCAGTCACGTCGACGATCGTCTCGGCCAGCTCCTGAACGGTGACGCTCGTCCCAGTGCCGACGTTGTAGGCGGTGCCGACCTGTTCGGTGGTGGCCGCTTTCAGGTTGGCTTGGACGATGTCGTCGATGAAGACGAAGTCCCGCGTCTGGTCGCCGTCTCCGTGAACTGTGATTGGCTCGTCGTCGATCGCCTGATCGCAGAAGATACTGATCACGCCGCTGTAGTCGCCAGCAGTCTGGCCTGGTCCGTAGGCGTTGAAGTAGCGCAGTGCGACGGTCTCGAGCCCGTAGAGTTCGTTGTATCGACGGGCGTAGTGATCGATTGCGAGCTTGTCGATGCCGTAGGGTGAGGCCGGCGTCTTCGGGTCGGCCTCGGCAATTGGGACCTCCTCGGGGTGGCCGTAGATCGCCGCACTCGAGGCGAGCACAACCCGGGCGTCCTCTCGACGAGCAGCCTCGAGCACCTCGAGGGTCGCCGTCGCGTTGATCGAGTGGCTCGTCAGCGGCGCTTCGACCGAGCCCTGGACGCTGACGAGGGCTGCCTCGTGGAAGATGAGATCGACGTCCGCCGTGGCTCGCTCGAGCGTGGCTGCATCCCGAAGGTCGCCCTCGATGAGGGTTGCGGCCTCGGGGACGTTCGCTCGTTTGCCCGAGCTCAGGTTGTCGAGGATCCGCACCTCGTTGTCGTCGACGAGTGCGCTTGCGAGATGGCTGCCGATGAAGCCGGCGCCACCCGTGATCAGAATCGTCTGGGCGGTCGGCCGATCAATGGACATACTCGAACGTGTCGATGGCGTTCTTATGAGTGTGCTGGTCTCTCCACGCATATGATAATTTCTTTCTGGAGGGCCAGGCCGGCTGTCCGAGCGTATGGGCTCTAGATCCCGAAATCTCTCGCCATAGATTAAATGAAGACACGTAGTTCCGCTGGAAGCAACGCGGAAGCAACAACTGGAAAGCCGAGTGTCCTTGTCCCATGAGGAGCCGCTGAGCCGGGCCCAGGGTGTTTGCTCGAATCTACCCAGGAGACTACTCGAGAGGGGAGTTCGCCGCGAGCGCAGTTCTCGTATCGCCGACGATCAGTGGATCAGGTTCATTCTCTGAGGAATGGCGCATACTGAGCCCTTACGCGCTCGAAATTCGAGCGGATATGACGACCGGACACCTGTTCGGGATGCACTTCAGTGTCGTCACCGGAGACGCGCTAGGCCAGTTGTGATCTGTATCCTCTAGGCATCTGCGTACACAATCGATAGGAGAGCAGACGAACTGTCCTCTCTGTGGCTCCCGTCAGTGGGGCTTACGCGAGGAGAGCTCTCTCCTCTCGAGGCCCACACTGCTCGCGAGCGGTATTGCGGAATTTGTGAATAATCATATTTAATATAACCCTCTACACTGGGGCTGGGTTTCGACTGGTCTGAAATCGTGCAGTCAACGCACGCAGTACGAGTGGCCCATCGGGGCCAACCGCCGACGGTAGTGAACGCGTGGGCCTGCCCGCATCTTCCACGCACTGTGTTCCGGAACGCTACCGCAGTGGTCTTTCACTGGTTCTCGAGGCCTCTTGGGTGATACGGTCATTCTGTCTACATCAGTACGCGAGTTTACTAGAAATTGTCAGAAGGAGAAGGGCCGACAGATCGATAGACCGGAGTGGTGTGTCACGGAAGACTCTGGTACTCCGTCCTGCTCCTTCCGACGTTCTGAGAAGACGAACCGTATTATATAAACGTGTATTTTCGGTCCGGCTGGTATTCGCTGCAGGTTCGAGACTGACCCGGACAGCAGAGTCTGATCGGTGCTCGTGCCCTTACCCAACGACGGGTGTCAAGCCGGCCGATCATTGGTTACCCCTTGGCGACCGTGAACCCGAACCGATCGCGGTCGCTCTCTGGTTGGCGCCCTTGGTTTCGATACGTTCGACGTCGCTGTCTGCACGGTTCGCGTCTCCAGCGCTACTCGGGCGAACAGAGACCGCATCGGTGACGTGTGTCTCGAGGACAATTGCCGTTTGGACGGTCGGATCGAGCGCACACCGTCTGCGCGGGTGGACTGCCGAGTTCCGCCTCAAACGGGCATTGGGGCATCGAACGCCTCGGTCTGTGTATAGCCGTTCAGTGAGTCGACAGCAGCGACTGTGTCTCAACCGAACCACTCGACGTACTCCTCACAGGCCTCGCATGTGACACGCGTTGCCCAGTCCTCACCCCGGTCGTGGTCGTCCGGCGGGAGTTTCGTGATCTGGATCTCGAGTGCTACTCATCCGTGCGTGCTCGCTGGGTTCGGTGGGTGTAGGGTGGGCGTTGAGCGTGTGCGTGCTTGCTCGAGCGTGCTCGTCGGAGAGGGGACTAGTGCTCGCCGTGGACGTCGGCTGTCTCCGGTGTGCTGTTGTTCGTCGCGCTTTCACCCGGGATGTCGGCGTCGGCCGGGACGACTCGTCGTTCCATATAGGAGAGGCCGTTCTTGCGCTGGATCTTCCGGTGGACCGCCAGGCGGTTCTTCGAGAGCTCGAGGAGGGCGTCGATCGTCCGCGAGACGAGCTTTTTCGCATAGGCGTCGCTGATGCCGTCTTCCTGGCGACGGGTCCAGTGTTTCAGGTCGCCGGCGGTAACGTACTCGCGGACGTTCTTACAGCCCGGCTCCCGGGGATTGTCGCCGACCGTCGAGTCGGTGTGGGCCTTCCAGAGCTTCGCGGCGAGTCGCGTGGGAAGGGCGTTCGTGGTTGAGCGACGCATGTCCTCGCCGAGGCGAGCGAGTTGCTGGATCGGGAGCAAGTCGCCATGCGCGAGTTTTGTATTGGTGCGGTCGAGTGGATCGTCCGCATCCGGAAGTCGGTAGTAGGTGTGGCCGCCGGATTTGGTGAGGCGCTCGAGGTAGTCGGCGTCGAGTTCGTGTTCGTCGACGTTGGCCTCGCGGCAGTGGGCACCCTTCTCGAGTTCGCGGGAGACGTTGCTGCCGTCGAGAACGAAACTCGTGTCGGCGATTACCTGCTCCGTTCCGCAGTAACAGTACTTTCAGCAGTAACATGTATAACGGCTCGTACACTATCTGCAGGTATGTCGATCGATAGGGAGACGTTCGAGCGATCGAGCGAGGACGAACTCCAGGAACTCTCGAGCACCGACCACGTCCTCGGCTTTCTCGCCGCGAACGATGAGCGGGCGTTCAAGGCGTCCGAAATCGCGCGCCGAACCGAACTGGACGACGGTGTCGTGAGCACTGCCCTCTCCCGTCTGAAGCGTCGTAATCTCGTCGAGCACAAGGGACAGTACTGGGCGATTACGACCGACGAGCAGCGACTCGCGGATCACGACGGATACGCTCGCGCGACAGCGCTGTTCAACGAGCAGTTCGGCGAGGAGAACCGCGAGGCGTGGCGGGAGCATGCACCCGACGAGCCACATCCGAGTCTCACGGATGATGAGACGTAACCGAGCAGGAGACCCCGATTTACGTCCCGGGCGACGTCGTGTACGGCGTCGATCCGTACAAAAGCGATGACACAGCGCGTCCGTGGCTCATCATCTCGAACCACGACGGCCGTCCGTTCCACGGTGACCAGTATATTGCACTCTCACTGACGACTCGAACGTGGATGGATGGTCTTCTCGACATTGAACAAGACGACTGGATTCGTGGCGGGACGCCCGAGGACAGTCACATCATTCCCTGGGGAGTGCAGTCGCTGAGCAGCGAGGACGTCAGTCACTGGCAAGGACGACTCGAACGCTCTCTCGTCACCAGGTCAGTCGACTCACTCGTCGTGTATCTCCGGTCCTGAACCGCTCACTCTCGTTTCGCGTAGCGAACGCGATCGGCGCCGGGAGCGTCGGTTCCGTTCCTACGTGCGAGTGCGGAATCGCCATGCTCGCGGCTGGTCGTCCCGGCCCCGGAACGTGGCACCTCGATCACAGATCGATGACCGGGCCGACGTTCTCGGACGACGGTCGGGTGTCTCGAGACGGGTCGCCAAGACTGGACGCCGACATCATGAGTTAGCCCGGAACGGCGCCTCGAGTTGAGCCGCACGCGGAGCCGCGAGTCGACTGCAACGCGTGTGGGGGAGCTCGTCCGGTGACAGCTGGTGTCCTCGGACGACCGTGTGGGGAACGTCTCGAGTGTGGACCGACGACGACCGATCGAGGACGGTCCCTCGGCTACTCGTCCCGTCGTACGAACGGCGTTCGGTGTGGGAGTGTGATGTCCTGAGCGTGTGCGTGCTCGCTCAAGCGTGGTCGTCGGGCGTCGAGTGTGTGTGCTCGAGGCGCGGCTAGCTCCCTCCGTGGACGTCGGCTGTCTCCGGTGTGGCGGTGCTTTCGCCTGGGATGTCGGCGTCGGTTGGCAGGACCACCCGCCGTTCGGTGTATGAGAGCCCGTTCTTGCGCTGGCTCTTCCGGTGGACCGCGAGGCGGTGCTTCGAGAGCTCGAGCACGGCGTCGATCGTCCGCGAGACCAATTTCTTGGCGTAGCTGTCGCTGACGCCGTCCTCCTGGCGCCGGATCCAGTGTTTCAGGTCGCCGGCGGTGACGTACTCGCGGACGGTCTTGCAGCCCGTCTCCCAGGGATCGTCGCCGACGGTCGAGTCGGTCCGAGCCGTCCAGAGCTTCGCGGCGAGTCGCGTGGGGAGTGAGTTGGTGGTCGATCGACGCATGTCCTCGTCCAATCGGGCAAGTTGTTGAATCGGGAGGAGATCGCCGTGGGCAAGTGTGGTGTCGGTCCGATCGAGGGGGTCGTCCGAATCAGGAAGTCGAAAGTAGGCGTGACCGTCGGATTTGGTGAGTCGCTCGAGGTAGTCGTCCTCGAGGTCGAGGTCGTGTTCGTCGACGTTCGAGTCACGAAGATGGGCACCCTTCTCGAGTTCGCGTGCCTGGAGCTCCTCGATTCGAGTTTTGTTCGCACCCGTGCGGTTTCTGGTGGCTTCGGTGAGGGCTTTGACGTTGTCGGTGGTCGTCTCGAGTTCGTCGGTGGTCGTCTCCAGTCGCTCGAGGGTTAAGTCGTGTGTCTCGAGGGTCGACTGCTGTTCGTTGAGCGTGGACTCGTGGCGCTCGAGGCGCTCGGTCAGTCGATCGCGTTCGGTCTCGAGGTCGTCGACGTGCTCCTCGAGTTCGGTCACACGATCGGCGAGGCGGTCGTTGTCCGCTCGAAGCTCGCGGAGTTCCGCGAGGACCGTCTCGAGGGTTGGCTGGTCGGTCGCTGCGTGCTGTCGGTCGGGAGTTTGATTACCCCGTGAATCGTCCGTACTCATGCTTCCGTAGGTGGATACGGGAGCTTCTCGCGGACTCGGTGTCTCCAGCACCGATCCGCTATCTTCCAAAACGCGCGAGCGTTGGATCCGCGTATAGCGTCCCTTACAGGAGAGTTCTCGTCTACCCACTTAGTACTCTGGATTGTATGGCTCATTGCTGGGCCAGATAGCTCAGGTTCGGATCGAGTCGGTGCAGTTAATCGCCGGACGAGAGAGATCCGGAGTATGCGAGCCCGTGTCTCGTGGATGAACGAGGCTGACGATGCAATTCTGGAGTACCTACAGGAACTCGAGACGAGCACGGGCCACCGGATCTCGCTCCCGCCGACCGCAGTCTGGTATAATTTGGTTGAAGAGTTGGCTGTGTTGGATCGGAGCCAGAACACGATTTCGCGGCGAATGAACGTCCTCGCTGAGGCTGGGCTGCTCGAAAAAACCGATGCGAAACGCGGCTACTATCGTGTGACCGATCTGGGAATCGCCTACCTCGAGGGTGAACTCGACGTGAGCGAACTCGAAAACTGACTCGAGTCTGTTCAGTGCTCCCCCATGGTGGGACAAGAGAGAGCACCGTCGGCTGAGCAGTGCTGTCGGTACCAGTCGACCGCCCGTTTGAGCGGCCCGAGAAGCGACGCCACTGCCGTCCCATCGGGAGACCACCGTTCCGGCCACAGCGATCGCTGCTGCGAATCGACCAGCCATGTCGGCTTCTACGCTCGAGTACTGGAGGTACTGGGCCGGCCATCCCCCGGTATGAACGATGGTGTCGTCTCGGATGGGAGCCGGTGCCCGGCTCCGGTTCGGCTCGAAGCGATTCCCCAGCCGCCGTTCTCCACAGCGGTTCGAGCGGGCGGTCACTCACGGCAGGTGACTGTACGACGGAGCTACCGATTCGATGGAAGCTTTTTCTGTGTGATTGGTGTAGCGCGTCGTGGTGGCTCGCCAACAGGATCGTGGCCCGCTCCCGTCGGCCGTGGGGCCACAACAGAGGGAGCCAACGGCGAGTCCCACGGTGAGATCACATGCACTCGGAACTCCGCGTTCGACGGCATACGCTCTGGAAACGCTACATCCTCGAGGGAGACACCTACTCAGAAGTCAGCACCGAACTGGCCGACGAGTACGAGGTGACCGAAGACACGATTCGTAACGACCTCACGACGATAGAGGAGTGGCTGCCGAAGCTCTATCGGGCGCGGGAGGTCCACGAGGCGTCGGCCTTGCTCGCACTCCAGGAGAACCGCCACCGGTTACAGCAGATGGCGGGGGAGGCCCGGGAGGCCGAGGCGCTGGACCTCGAGCTTCGGATCCGAAAGGAACTCACGCGGACGCTCAACCGCGAGGAGGAACTCACCCCCGAAGTCGATTTCACGCCCGAACAGGATCGAATGGGCGCCCTTCTCGAAGAGATGGACCAGAGATGAGGACGAGCGGCGGAAATTCGGCTGCGTCAGCACGATCCCCTTGACGCGTACTGATCATACAGTTCAGCACTAGTTGCTCTCCAGTCGCTCAAATGCCCTTCGACGGCACAAGAGCGTAACTAGATCGTTCCCTGTCTTGAGTGTATCAGTTCCAACACGCAGTACGAACGGCCACTTAGCTCGAGTTGCCAGTGAGAACGAACATCTGCCACTGCCCGCAGCTCCCAGCACTGCGGTAGGCTCATATCAACCGTCGTGCGGGCGATACGTTCATTGTGGTTACACAGTTAGTACGAGCACGGACACCCGATGGGCAAGTATGATGAGCTCTTCGACGAGGTGACAGCCGACGAGAGCCTCTTTCGTGAGAAGGGCGCGCTCGATCCCCTCGCCGAACCCGACGAGATCCACGCCCGCGACGCCCAGGAACGCGAGCTGGCGTCGCTGCTCGCCGGCGTCCATGAGGGGTATTTACCGCCGACGGTGACGATCCACGGCCCGCCCGGCACCGGCAAGACGCTGTCGACGCGGCGGGTCTGTCAAGAGTTCGCCAGTCGAACCGACGCGGTTGCCGTCGAGTACGTGAATCTGAAGGAGTGTCGAACGCTGTTTAGCGCCGCCAACGAGATCCTGTTCGAACTCACCGGCGAAAAGAAAGGCGCCTACGAAGGGTTGGACGGCGTGTTCGAGGGAATCTGGGATGCCCTCGAGGGGTATCCGGAGTGGACGGTCCTGATTCTGGACGAGATCGATCACGTCCAGCACGACTCGAACTACGAGCCCAGCGACTTTTTCTACCGACTGCTGCGCGGCGAGGGGAAGCTCAAACGGGGGATTAATCTCTCCGTTTGGTTGGTGAGCAACGAGCTAGTCGAGGTCGATCTGCGCTTGGACAGCCGTGTCGAGAGCGCGATGAGTGACGAGGCGGTCTTTTTCCCACCGTATGGGTCGGATGAACTGGCTACGATTCTCGAGCCGAGGCTCGAGCGGGCCTTTCGGCCGGGAGCGATCTCCAACGACGTCTGTGCGTACGGCATAGCGAAGGCAGCCCAGCGCTGGGGAGACGCCAGGAAAGCACTGACGCTGTTTCGTCAAGCCGGCGAGACCGCGAGCGAACGGGACCTCGACCAGGTTACGCGGGAGTGTGTCGACGCGAACCTTGAGGAGACCGACCGCGAGGCGACCGTCTCGAAACTGCTCGATCTGCCAATTAATCATTTTCTGGTGCTGATGGCCGTTACCGGGTTTGATGAAGAGAAGACGGATGCTCTCACGTGGGCTGAAGAAACATCGATCAAACAGCCCGTAACGACGGCCGACGTCAACGTGTTTCTCCAAAGCCAGACGTTTTCCGATAACCTCGATCTCGGGGAGCGTGCCGTTCGAGGCGTGGTGACCGACCTCGAGACGATGGGGTTAGTCGAGACCTGGATCGACTCTCGAGGCCGGGAGGGCCGGGTCAAGCAGATCAAGACGACGTTCGAGCCACAGTGGGTGCGTGATAATATCGACCCCTATATCGACAAGTCGACATCTACGGATGAAAACAACGAGGAGTGAACGGGGTTTGAGAGTCTGCCCGTACGACGCGTCGCAGTCTGGCGCCAGTTTCGGGGCCCGGTTGGAGGCGCGGGTTCTCTCTACCGTCTCCGATCAGTGGAGTCGACCGATTCGAGGGTTTTCCCGCCGGAAACGAATCCGTTCATACCGATATGCGGATCCGCATGTGGGCTTCGCTCTGGAGGCCGTGATCGCGGGTCTCTCCGACCTCTGCCGATTTCTCGAGCGACAGCAAACCGGGAGCCAAAACGGTTGGCGGTTGTTCGTCGGGCTTTCCGATCCCGTCCGTCGTGCTCGAGAAGGGGTCGGTCACGCTCGAGCCACAGTGGGCGCGCGACATCGTAAAACGCTCCGCGAACGAGTCGACGTGGCTGGGGGCAAACAGTGAGGAGTAAAGAGACCTGGGGGTCCTACCCGCACGGGGGCGTGATCCGACGCTAGTCTCGAATCTGAACGGATCGGACCCGGCCCCCGACGACGTTTCTCTTTCGCCCACGATTCGAACGACGACCCCAGCGACTTTTTCTACCGACTGCTGCGCGGCGAGGGAAAGCTCCGACGCGGGATCTCGCTGTCGGTCTGGCTCGTCAGCAACGAATTATTGGAGGTCGACCTCCGGCTCGATAGCCGGGTCCAGAGCGCGAGAGGCGACGAGGTCGTGTTCTGCCGTCCGATAGCGACGAGGAAGTCAGCCAGCGCGCTGGTGTCTAACGCCGCTGCATCGTCACTCGGCGGCAGATTCGATGAGGTCGATCGCCGTCGCTCGCAGTTCGGCGGTCATGTGCAGGCCGTGGTCGTCGAGCCGACGAACGATCGTCTTCGCGTCATCTTCGGACAGACCCTCCTCAACCGCCCTGACGAGCACGCCAATCGTGCCGGTCACCGTTGCCCCGAGGCCACGGGCGACGGTTCGCACGCGACGATCATCGGAGACGACCGCGACCGGCTCGTCCGCGTCGGTGTGAGCAAGCACCGCCGCGATCAGGCGGACGTCGCCGTTCACTGCGGGCTCATCCAGGATCGCTTGGGCCTGCTCGTCATCGCTTGCGTCCGTCGGAAACGTCGTCTCGACCGTGTCCCGATCGCACAGTCGCTCGAGGGTCGTCCTGGCCGGTTCGGTCGTGACTTCGTCTCGAATCGCGGGCAGAACGACAAGCGGTCCAGTGAGAGACGTGAGCAGGTCGAGTTCACCGACCGTTCCGAGCGCAATGAGCGTCGTTGCATCGACGTAGATGTGCGTCATAGCTCGCGCGCGCTGTCGACGTCGGCGGCGAGATCGTCGGGCGAGAGCTGGCTCGTCAGATTCCGGTCACGGGCGATTTCGAGCCAGTCGGCAACGCTCACACCCGCGATCCGGGCCGCCTGGTTCGTCGAGATCTCGCCGGTCTGATACTGCTCGACGGCGCGTCGAATCCGGAGCTCCGCAAGCCCTTCGCGGAGCGCTTTGCGGATGACCGTGCTCTTGTCCTCGTCCAGCAGCTCGGCGACTTCCTCCAGGGTCTCCTCGTCGTCGTCGGGTACGCGGGCGCTGATCGAGGGCATCGTATACAACGTACTACAGCGTATTACAAGAAGGTTCCGCCCGGGTGACGGGGGTCGTCGTGGAGCCGGGCGAGGAGGCCCGCCATCGAGTCCGCGCCAGTGCCTCGCGGTATGGGGTTCCGTGCGGCCACACCGGCCGGCGGGTAGGAAGCGGTCAACCGGGCCCTCGAAAGTCGCGCGATCAACTACGATGCGCCGGCCACGCGTCCGATTCAGGAACGCCGTCTCCGCGCCTGGTTCGCGGCCCGCATCGTCGACGTGAGCGAAAACGAGCGCGAGGGACGAACCCACCCAGCGGCGGCTCGGTTGCTGCCTGTGCGCTCGAAACGGGCTGTCCGCATCCCAGCGGCGCTCGCGGTGTGAGAGATCGAGGCGGTCGTCGCGACCGTCGAGTGTGGCTCATCCCCGAGTTGGACGAGTCGTCGGCCCCCGTCTCGGCTGGCGGAGGCGTCCCCGCGGACCCCATCGGACCCTGCGCCACGGCGGCTTCCCGTGTGCTCGCCTCGAGCGACGATCGTGTTGGTGTTGCCTCGAGTTCCGTGGGACTCGAGTCGTGACGTGCGCTGACGGGCGAGGCGTGACCGTATGCGATGTCAGCTCTCGACTCCGTTCTCGGGTCGTGGGCCTTGAGTTCGCAGTCTCGAGGGGGAGAGAGATGCCGGTGTGAAAGTGGTGTGGAAGTGGTATATAACGCCGTGTTGGTACTCGAGCCCGCGGTGGACCGACTCGGGGGCTCGGTCCCGTGACATGCGACGGGAGGGCGCCCGCTCGAGGGGAACTCACGAGAACTCCACTCGGCGTGGTGCCCGCCGCAAGCGAGGGGCCGTCGGACACTGGAAAGAAGGGGGCGCCACGTCGACCGGTTGCGAGACACCCACTCGTGGCTGCCGACTCGAGGCGGACAGGCTCCTCGAAGTCGCGCACTGCGAGCGCGGTGATCGACGAACGCCGTCCTCGAGGCCTATCGGCATCGGATGCGGACAATAGCAGGCCCGGTGTGATCGAGGCGAGGCAGGATCCGCCGAAACACGGCGATGCGAAACTCGGCCGGAGGACCCGAACAATGAGGTGAGTGTGCGCTCGGTGTCGGTCCCGCTACTGATCTCTCTCGGCTCGTGGGTGCGGCGGGCAGGGGCCTGAGGCTCCACCTTCGTCCGGCTCTTGGGCGCCTACCTGACGGTGAGACAGGCGATCAGCTTCCGGCCCTGATGGACTCGGAGGGTCAGGACTCAGTCGACTCGACGTACTCCTCGCAGGCCTCACAGGCCGCACGCGTCGCCCACGCCTCGCCCCGGTCGTGGTCGTTTGGCGAGACTTTCGCCACGTGGATCTCCACGGCGCCACATTCGGGACACTGTGAGGGAACCGGCTGGGACATACTGACATGTCTTTGGGTGCGACTGTCATAACTGTATCTCCGATCATGTGTTGGCTCGAACCTGTCGCAGCGACCGTCGAGCGGACGGCCAGCGTCCCGATCGGCACAGTTCGGCCGTCGTTTGCGGACTCGAGCGAATCGGATGTGCTGACCCCCGCCGTCGCGACGGGCGTCGCTCGGAGTCAGCGATCCTGGTTCGGGTGGCATCGGTGGGACGATCCGCCCATGTCGGTGAGAGAGGGTTGTGGCCGGCGATGTTCAGTGTCGACCGCTCGAGCGGTCATGACACTCGTGACAACTGGTTCAAAAAGAACTACCGGATGACGAACTTCGATCGCAGATCGGTGACCGGCCCGTCCTCCGCGGGCGAGTACAGCAGGAGGCCGAGACAGATCCCCAGCCTGATCGACGAGGGGCTGAGCCCGCCGAGAAACAGCGACTCGAACCCCATATACAGGAAGATCGCCACCGTGAGCCCGACGACGAAGCGGTCCAGGGCGTCCACCGCCTGCGAATCCCCTGGCCCAGCGCGTCGACGGGCGCGCCCAGATAGAGACTGCCGGCGATGATGCCCGTGCTCAGCAGGGGGAGCTGGAGGCGTTGTGCGGCCCTCTGGACCATCGATCTCCGCGGCGGTGTCCGCAAAGCCGATCCCGAGCAGCGGATCCTGGGCGAGGCGCTCGAGCGTCTCGCTGGGGAGCGAGCGAGCTCTCCCCGTGGACGTCGGCGATCTCCGGTGTCGTAGAGCTTTCGCCAGGGACGATAGCGTCGGTCGGAAAGACGAGCCGCCGTTCGGTGGAGGAGAGCCCGTTCTCCGGGGGTGTTTCGGTGGACCGCGAGGCAGGGTTTCGAGAGCTCGAGTAGTTAGTCCCAGACATCGGTCCCCGTCGATCGCCGTCTAGCGAAATCGGACGGTGGCCAACAGGTGCGGGCTGGCTCGGGCCGGTACCGCACTTCGCCCCAGTGTCGATCAGTTCGTCGTCGTCGCGACGCTGCTGGAAGCCCAGCGCGTTGCAGCGCAGCGCCTGCCGCATAAACGACAGGGCGGAGTCGGCCATCCCGAACGGGTGGGGTTCGCGCTGATTCGCTGGCGGCAGGAGCGAGCCGACGCCCTAGTACGTGACACCGACCGCGATCAGTGTGGATCGGTCCCTGAGTCGGTCTCGATGATGATCTGATCGCTCACCGTCTGCACCGTACTGGTCGGAATCCGAAGCCGGCCGTCTGTGTCCACAGCGGCGCTTGACGAGGGCTGGTCGTCCGGATGGACCAGCAGGTTATCAAGCGTGCCGGCGGTGGGATCGGTCGTGACGGTATCCAGCGTTCCGAAGGTCGTGCCGTCGGTGCCGACGATGACCTTCCCCTGAAGATTACGAAACAGAATTTCACCCATACAATTAGAGTGTTCCGTTTCGATATTAAATGGTACGGGGCGACGCACGCGATGAGAAACAGCCCGGCGTTGGAGCGGCGGCTCATCTCCAGATTCACGGGTGGCGGATGAAGTGGGGTGTGATCGGCACGGATCTGACAGCCCTCGACTCCCCACACAGCCCCAGCGACCCACCGACGTGAACCCGGGATCGGTGCGTGGCGCCGATCTGTCACCACACATGAGTTCCGGTCGCGAACAATCCGGGTTTCAACAGCTCGCCGTGGAGTCCCTGCTGACCGACTCCGAGGACGGCAACCTGTGAGGCCGCTCCGAGTGGCGGGGTGGTGATCGCGCGGTCGAACGACTCGAGGACGGCCCGGTCAACACGACACAGCCGCAAGCGAGTCGGTCGTTGCACGTGAACTCGGCACGACCTCACTTGAGTAGTTCGTCGTGGTGGACGCGGTCGCCGAGCCTGGCGTCCCCATCGTGGCCATCCTCGCGTGGCTCGCGGAGCGGCCCTCCGGGGTGAGCGACTGCGACCGCGACCCGCTCACAGCGATACACTCGAGCGGGTGGGCTTTACCGCTAGGACCGCAGTCACAACGATCGTGGCAACTGGCTCGAAGCAGGGCGCCTACCGAACGTGGAACTTCGAGCGCAGATCCGTAACCGGACCGTCGTCCGCGGGCGAGTAGAGCAGGAGGCCGAGACAGATCCCCAGCATGATCGACGAGGGGCTGAGCCCACCGAGGAACAGCGATTCGAACCCCATATACAGGAAGATCGCGACGGTGAGCCCGACGACGAACGCGGTCCAGGGTGTCCAGCGCGTGCGAATCCCCTGGCCGAGTGCGTAAACGAGCGCGCCCAAATAGAGACCACCCGCGATGAGCCCCGTGTTCAGCAGTGGATAAATATAGGAGTTGTGCGGGCCCCTCGAGGCGCCGATCTCCGCGGCGGTGTCCGCAAAGCCGATGCCGAGCATCGGGTCCTCGGCAAGGCGCTCGAGCGACAAGTAATTCAGTATGCCAGCGGGGTCTTAGCGTTTGAGCGACCACGACGTGAGCCTCCAAGTGGTACGATCCGTCGGTAATGCCCACACAGACACACGTCGTTCGGCCGAGCATGAGCAGGGACGACGGCAAAGGGAAGCCGAGATGAGGACCCGACCCGTCGGTCTGGTACGTCAACACGACCTGCTCGAGGCGGTCAGGCAACAGAAGTGGCACGTCAAGTCCGCCGAGATGCCGATCGAGATCCCGGAGAGCAAACTCGCCACCTGCTGGAGATGCTTGACGGCCGGCTGCGCGGCGTTGCGGGCCCGAAGACCCAGTGCTGGACGCTGATCGGCACCGGGGTCACTGACGCTTGGGAGATCCTCGTCCAGCGCTAGGACGTGACCAGCAAGCCCCTCGACCACCGAAATCGGTCCAGTCGACACACCCACTCAGGCGTTCGGTTTTCGGCATAGAGCACCACACAACCGTTTCGCCTCACCTCTCACGCTTAACGAAGCAACATCCTTAGCAACTTCCAAACGATCATGAACGAGATACCCGACGTCTTCTCTGCTAGTCGCGATTCCTCTTACCGGGACGACCTATTCAAAATCAGATCCAAATCACTCAGCGTAACGGCCTTCTGTGCATACCTTGGATAAATGCGTTACTTGTCATCTACGTCCAAGTAGTCGAGGTTGAGATAGCTGTGCATGTCTCTGTTACGGTCGGTTACGATCAGATACTCAACTCGATCGACACAATCGTGTTCGCGGATCGCCGTCACGGCAGCATCCACGTCCTTGTTCGACGGCATACTACCAACGGCGAACACATCCGCAGTTCCGATTCCCTTGGAGACGTGCCAGAACGGCATCTCATTCAGCAGATCGAACGCCTCTTGCTTGGCGTTCGGTCTATTAGCGGCGATAACGGTAATTCGGACGATCTCCCACGTCATTTCGCGAGGATCGAGCAGAAAAAACACGGTCGTCGTATCGAGGATTTTACTAACACGGTACCGAACTCCTTCGGTACTCATCTCATACCCTGCGTCTGCGAGTTGGTCCGTGATCTCGGAGTAGGGAGTGCGTGGATCCTCCGTGAGTATCTGGAGGATCTCACCATCGATTGCGTCGAACGATTCGAACTGTGGGCCCGACTCTGTCATACCTGCTTTCCGTGAGACGAACCTGTAAACCTTACCAGCATCAATCGATATTTACACTGACCGGATCCCGAGCAAGGGAGATCAGAGTTAAAATCCAAATCGAGATTCCTATTTCCACATATAGAACTTCGATTTTCCCCTTATTCGACCGGTGCTGGAGTTGTAATAGTGAAATGGTCCCTTGGGTTACAATAGATTTATATCTGATTGGTAGAGAGACATATCCATGGGTGCAGATAACAAGTCCCGTCGTGACGTATTACAGATAGCTGGTGGGACGGCAAGCGTAGGTGTCATCGCCGGACTGGCAGGCTGTATGGGTGATTCCGGAACAGAGGGTGCTGGAGAGCCGATCGATACGATCGAGCTGATCGTTACAACGGCTGACTACGATCCAGTTCGATACGAGTTCGGACAACTGATTGCCGAACACTGGGAAGAGCTCGGACTTGACGTGGAAGTCAACCCGATGGCGTGGAACCAGATCGTCGACACTGCCATGGACGGGCAGGATTTCGACACGTTCACGCTCAACTGGGCCGGACGGGCCGAGCGCCTCGACCCCGACGTCTTTTGTTACGACCTTCACCACTCCTCGCAGACCGATGAGGGCCAACGGAACAACGTAAACTACGTGAGCGAGGAGTACGACGAGTACGCGGAAGCACAACGAAGAGCCCTTGACGAGGACGAACGGCAGGAGGCCGTCCATCGCTGCCAGGAGATCTTTGCTGAGGATCAGCCACGAACACCGATCGCGAATCAGACCCAGGCGATGCCGTATCACGCCGAGCGGTTCGACGAGGTCGTAACGATGATGGGTGAGGGGCTGATGTCGTTCTGGACGGCTGTCGAGACCGTTCCGGCCGACGGTGTCGATACTCTGCGCCTCGGGTACCCATCGGACGTCAACAACCTCAATCCAAACGATGGCTCTGCAACCCACGACCAGCAGACGATGCGGCTGATTTACGATCGATTGGCCCGGATCGATCAGGACGGTTTCCCGGAACCCTGGCTCGCAACGGAGATCGAGGCGGTAGACGAGACGACCTACGAAGTGACGATCCGTGACGACCAGCAGTGGCACGACGGAGAAGACCTCACGATCGATGACGTCGTGTTTTCGTTCGAGTACCTCGACGAACACTCACCGGTTCTGGGGGCAGTCACCGACCCGATCGAATCGGTCGAAGCGATCGACGACTGGACCGTCGAGTTCGTGCTCGAGGAACCGTACGCACCGTTCGAAGCCGTTACGCTGGGACAGGTGTTTATCATTCCTCAGCATATCTGGGAGGACGTCCCGGACGAGCTGGACGATGTCGAACGACCCGCGGACTGGGAGAACCCCGAACCGGTCGGGAGCGGACCGTTCGAGTTCGTCGAGTGGCGTCGTGACGAGGAGATGCGACTCGAGGCGTTCGACGACCACTTCTCACCGCCGGAAGTCGACGAGCTAATCAAGGTCCCGGGTGCCGACGTCTCCGGACTCGTTCGGCTCCTCGAGGACGAGGAGATCGATATGATCGGCTGGGTTCCGGGCCCGGATACGGTGAACCGTCTCGACGACGACGTCGACCACGTCGATATCAGTGCGGTCGATGATCCTGGGTGGTATCACATCAACTACCATAATGAACGCGAGCCGTTCACCGACCCAGAATTCCGGCGGGCGCTGGCGGATGCGATTCCCAAACAGGACATCGTAGACGTCGTACTCGACGGGATGGGGACCGTGACCCACTCCCCGATTGCGGAAGTCAACGAGTTCTGGCACAATCCGGACGTCACCGAGTACGGAGATGACCTCGGGGGCGCCCAGCAGCGGCTTGAGGAAGCCGGATACGTCTTAGCAGACGGCCGTCTCCACTATCCAGAAGAATGAACGGGAGTGTGCGGTTGGCCAGTCGGTCGCCAGCCAGTAGCAGCGATCAACCCCTACTATAGAGTAATCAACAATGGGACTACGAGAATACATCGTTCGGCGAATATTCCAGCTTCTCGTCACCTACTGGGCGTTTCTTACGATAATCTTCGTCCTGTTTCGGGTCGCACCCGGTGATCCGACGTCCATGTTCGTGATGGACGGGCTCACCGGCGAGCAACGCGAACGGGAGATCGCACGACTTGGACTCGACCAACCCCTCCACGTTCAGTACGTCGAGTATATAACGCAGTTATTGAGCGGTAATTTCGGAACCTCGTTTCGATACAGTGAGCCGGTCTGGGACGTTCTGGTCGTGAAGTTCTGGAATACGATCCTACTGATGGGGACTGCCCTGATCGTTGCGTACATCCTCGGAATCACCTTCGGTGCGCTCCTCGGGTGGTACCGCGGAAAGAAGGTCGAGAAGGTCGGAATCGTCGCTGGCCTCGTTGCACGCTCGTCGCCGGAGTTCTGGACCGGGATCGTGTTACTGTCGATCTTCGCGTTCTGGCTCGGCTGGTTCCCGTCGGGTGGCATGCGCTCTGTCGGTGCGGAGATCGGCTCGTTCGGTGAGCGGTACTTCTCGGCGGACTTCGTCTATCACATGGTGTTACCGGTGCTCGCGGGAGCGATCTACTACATGGCAACCCCGTTGCTCCTGATGCGGAACACGATGATGGACATCCTGAAGGCCGACTTCATCGAGGTCAAGAAGGCCGAAGGCCTACCCGAGCGTCGTATCCTTTACAGACACGCCGCACGGAACTCGATTCTACCGATCGTTACCGTCGCGGCTATCGTCTCGGGCACGGCGATCGGCGGCTCGCTAATCATCGAGACCGTCTTCAACTGGCCCGGTATGGGACGAGAGATGATCGAATCGGTCACGTACAACGATTATCCGATGGCGATGGGGACGTTCTTCCTCATGGGGTCGGTTGTGATCTTCATGAATTTCATCGCAGACTTGGCGTATGTATACCTCGATCCGAGGGTGCAGTATGATTGATCAAATAAGACGACAACAAGATATGATTCGGAACCTGCGTGCGGACGGACAGTGGAGCCGTCGCTCGGAGACGGAGGTGATCTGACCGTGGCAGAACTCGATCGAAACGCAGAGACGCTGGATGCGACCGATCAAGCGAGCGCCCGGTCCCGCCTGATCGAGTCCGGGAAACGAACCGGTTCGATGCTGGTCGACGTCTTTCGGGACGACCGCATGGGGCAAGCCGGGCTCGCGATCTTGCTCGTCTTCGCCCTCACGGGACTGTTCGCCCCGCTTGTCGTTCCCCACGAGCCCACGGAAATCAACCGCGGTGACGACGGGACGACGCTCCGCCTCGATGCGCCGTCGGCCGAACACCCGCTCGGGACGACGAACATGGGCCGTGACGTCCTCTCGCAGCTTATGGTCGGTGCGCGCGTCTCCTTGATCGTCGGCTTCCTGGCCGCGTTCATGGCGGTGACTATCGGCGTGAACGTCGGACTGATAAGCGGCTACTACGGCGGATGGGTCGACGATCTCCTGATGCGAATCACCGATATCGCGTATGGGTTACCGTTCCTCCCGTTCGTGATCGTGCTCGTCTTCTTGATGGGGCCGAGCCTCCTCTCGATCATCATCGTGATCGCCCTGCTATTGTGGCGATCCACCGCGCGGGTCATCCGGTCCCAGGTCCTCTCACACAAGCAACGGCCGTACGTCGAATCCGCACAGGCGGTCGGGGCGAGCAATCTTCGAATCATGTACCGACACATCCTGCCGAACGTGTTGCCGTTAGCGTTCCTCTACGGAGCATTCTCGGTCGCCTGGGCAGTCATCGCGGAGGCGAGTATTGCGTTCCTCGGCTTCGGCGACCCGGCGATGATGTCGTGGGGCCAGATGCTGTTCGAGGCGTACACCGCCGACGCGATCCGGTTCGCGTGGTGGTGGGTCGTTCCGCCAGGTGTCTCGATCATGATCATGGTGATGTCGGTGTTCTTCATCGGCCGAACGCTCGAACGGGTTACCAACCCTGAACTACGCCATGCCGAGTGATCACAGCCGATCGGGCGGCTCCCAACCCGTGTGGGTTCCGCGGCCGGTCACTCTCTTCGGTCTCTCACGGTGCGTTTCCGTGCGAGTCCAGAGCCGGGCTTGCCCGCCGCTCGAGCGGGCCGCCAGTGGTATCGTCCCGAAACAACTGATTCGGACCCCACACACCCCCGGAGAACTGCATAACCTATGACACTACTCGAACTCGACGACCTCAAAACGTATTATCGAACGGAAGACGGCTGGGTTCAGGCTGCCGACGGCATCAACCTCGAGTTGGACGAGAACGAGACGTTGGGCTTGGTCGGTGAGAGCGGAAGCGGAAAGACGACCGTCGCAAAGTCGCTGATCAAGCTACTGCCGGACAACGCGGAAATCGTTGACGGCGAGATCCGGTACAAAGGCGCGGATCTCACCGACCTCTCGATGCGAGAGATCCGCAACCGGATCCGCTGGAAGGAGATCTCGATGGTCCCGCAGAACGCGATGAACGGCTTCGATCCGGTGTATACGGTCGGCAACCAGATCGTCGAAGCCATTCAGGTCCACGAACCCGAGACGAGCGATGCCGAGGCCTGGGGGCGAGCACGCGACCTGTTCGACGAACTCGGCCTTGACGAGGATCGCGTCGACGACTATCCCCACCAGTTTTCAGGTGGGATGGCACAGCGAGCGATGATCGCACTGGCGCTCGCCGTGAAGCCGTCGCTCATCCTCGCGGACGAGCCGACGACGGCGCTCGACGTCGTAATCCAGGATCGTATCCTCCGGACGATCGAGGAACTGCAGGACGAGTTCGATACCGCGATGATCATGATCACACACGACATGTCGGTCGTCTCGGAGTCGTGCGATACGATCGCCGTGATGTACGGCGGGCGGCTCGTCGAGTACGCTGACGCGGACACGATCATCAAGAATCCGCGGCATCCCTACACGCTGGGCCTTCGGAACGCGTTCCCGGATATCACAGCAGACGATCAGGAGCTGATTTCGATCCCGGGCACGCCACCGGACGTCGTCGACCCAGACGAAGGCTGCCGGTTTGCGCCGCGGTGTCCGTTCGCCGAAGAGGAGTGCTGGGAGGAGACGCCCGAGCCGCGAGAGTTCGACGACGGGCACATCGTCGAATGCCATCGTGCCGACGAGGCACCGTTGCTTCGGGAGGAGGCCGCGAGAAAAGAGACGTGGCAGCAGGTCGCAGAGACGGAGGAGCCGGCCCAGTCGCCTGCCGGAGGTGCCAGCGATGACTGAGCCGTCACGACGGCTCGACCCCTCACACCCCGACGCGAAGTTGGCGATCGAGGGGCTCGAACAACACTTCCCGGTCAACACCGGCCTCGTCTCGCGAGTGCTTAATCCGGGTGACCAAGAGCACGTCCACGCGGTCGACGGCGTCTCGTTGACGATCCGCGACGGCGAGGCCTTCGGACTTGCGGGGGAGTCAGGATGCGGGAAGACGACGCTCGGCAAAACCGCGATCCGTCTCCACGAGCCGACGAACGGCCGCATCTGGTTCGACGGCGACGAGATCACCGATCTCGACAAGGCGGAGCTCATGGCGTTTCGCCGCGAGGCACAGATCATTCACCAGGACCCCTATCAGTCACTCAACCCGCGCTGGAAGGTATTCAACTGGGTGAAAGAACCCCTCGACATCCACGGTATCGGATCGGCTGAAGAGCGGGAGAGCAAGGTGTACGAGACGCTGGAGCGGGCCGGCTTGCAGCCAGCTCAAGCCTACGCCGACGAGTATCCCTCGGAACTCAGCGGCGGCGAGCGACAGCGCGTCGGCATTGCACGAGCGCTCGTGCTCGATCCGTCGTTCCTGCTGGCCGACGAGCCTGCGAGCATGTTAGACGTCAGCATCCGAGCAAGCCTTCTCGATCTCTTCAAGGAGCTGCAGGCGGAGTTCGGCCTCACGGCCGTCTACATCAGTCACGACCTTTCCTTGTTGAAACACATCTGCGATCGGATCGGGATCATGTACGCCGGAAAGATCGTCGAGGTCGGCACGGCCGACGACATCATCAACAACCCGAAACACCCGTACACAAAGGCGCTGGTGGGCTCGATGCCGATCATCGATCCGGACGTCGAGCGCGAGCCCGTCGAACTCTCGGGCGAGGTGCCGGACCTCGTCGAGGTTCCGTCGCAGTGTCGCTTTTATGATCGCTGTCCGGCAGCGATGCCGCGTTGTCAAGACGGGGAACCTCCGATGTACGAGACTGCGGACGGCCACGGCCACCAGGCCCGCTGCGTGCTGTATGACGAGACCGACACAACCGACCACGAACTCTACAACTAGTATGACGACACCCAGATCAGTGCTGCTCGAGCAGCTCACATGGACGGAAATCGAATCGGCGCTGGAAAACGACGTGACGACGGCCCTCGTCCCCGCAGGATCCGTCGAGCAACACGGACCCCACCTCGGGATCCTGAAAGACGCCGGCTGGGCGGAGGCGATCGGGATGGAGGTCGCCAGAGAACTCGGCAACGCGCTCGTCGCCCCCGTGATCAGACCGGGCTGCTCGGACCACCATATGGGGTTTGCCGGGACGATCAGCTACCGCCCCGAGACACTGATGCGCGTCTTCGAGGATTACTGTTACAGCCTCGACGAACACGGGTTCGAGTATATCGCCGTCTTCTCGATGCACGGCGGAAACTTCCCGGCGTTGAACGCTATTCTCCCCCGGCTCGCCGACGAACTCGACGCCGAGCTCATCACCCTTCTCGACAAGGAGTTGCTGATCGAGCCGCTCTTAGAGAGCCTCGAGGCGTTCGATATCCCCGAAACCGCCAGAGGGCACGGTGGTGCCGCTGTCACCGCGTCGGTACTCGACTTACGCCCCGATCTCGTCGACGAAACGGAGTTCGTGGAGGGATATACGGGCGACGTCTCGACATCGGCGCTGACAACCCACGGGCTCGACGAGTTCACGGAGCTGGGCCACATGGGTGATCCGACCTACGCCACCCGCGAGCTCGGCGAGGACGTCACCGGACGTCTCGTGGCCGGCTTCGCCGATCGGATCCGCAGCGAGCAAGGTGATCGCCATGACTGATGCGCTCGAAGCGACGATCGACGAGCGGCTGGCGGACTATCGCGGGGAGCTGTTCGACCTGCTCGCCCAGCCGAGTATCAGCGTCACCGGCAACGGGATGGACACCTGTGCGACACTGCTCGCATCGATCCTCGAAGCGCGTGGGTTCGACGAGCCGAGACGCATCGAAACCGACGGCCACCCGATCGTGTACGCCGAGCGTGTCCACGACGAGTCTCTTCCCACGGTCGCGTTCTACGGACATTACGACGTCCAGCCGCCGGGCGCGCGGGAGCGGTGGACGTCCCCGCCGTTCGAGCCGACCGTACGCGACGGCTCCATCTACGCTCGCGGGAGTGGCGATAATAAGGGGCAACTCCTCACACACGTCTTCGCGGTCGACGCGCTCGACGCGGTCACCGACGGCCCGCCGGTGAACGTCAAACTGCTGTTCGAAGGGGACGAGGAGAACGGCAGCGTCGGGCTCATCGACTATCTCACCGACGAGCCGGCTGAACTCGCGGACGTGGACCTCGTCTACGTCGCGGACGGACCGATGCATCCCTCCCGTCGGCCGACGATCATCTACGGGAACCGAGGTATCCTCTCGGCACAGCTCGATCTCGAGACGGCCGCTGACGACCTCCATTCCGGGAACTTCGGCGGTCCCGTTCCGAACGCCGCCAACGAACTCGTCGAACTGCTCGCGTCGATGTACGACGGGGATACAGTCACCATCGACGGCTTTCACGAGCACGTCGCGATCTCGCCGGAGGACCGCGAGCTCGCAGCCGCTGTCCCGTTCGACGAGGCGGCCCTGACCGCGGAGATCGGGATCGACCGGTTCGCCACCGACAACCCCTACTACGAGCGGCTCCTGCTCGAACCCACGCTGACGATCAACGGGCTCTCGAGCGGCTACGACGGCGAGGGGAAGAAAACGATTATCCCACACCAGGCGACCGCGAAGCTCGACTGCCGGCTCGTCCCCGACCAGGATCCCGACCGGGTGTTCGAGCGCATCGTCTCTCATGTCACCGCCCGAAACCCGGACGTCGAGGTGACGAAGATGGGGACGTTCCCGCCGATGAAAACGCCACTCGGGACGCCGGCCGCGGCGCCGCTTGCGAACGCGTTGCAGACGGTCTGGGAGCGCGAGCCGGTCGAGATGCCGCTGCTCGGTGGCAGCCTGCCGGCGTCGTACTTCCGATCCGAGCTCGACGTCCCGGTCCTCGTCGTCCCGTACGCAAACCCCGACGAGAGCAACCACGCGCCCGATGAACACCTCGACCTCGACTGTTTCCGCAACGGGATCGAGACAACGGCGCGCTTCCTCCAACTGCTTCCGGAGTACGACCTGACTAGCTCATGACGAACTCACGAGAGATACTGCCGGACGTGTACTGGCTGTACGAGGAGGGGCCGGATCGCAGCGGGATGATCGAGGCGATGGAGCCGATCCCTGACTGGTACGATCCGGACGACCCGGTGTACATCCCGCAGTGTGCGTACCTGATCGACGGCGCCGAGCACAGCCTCCTGTTCGACACGCTCTCGCCAGCGAGCACGGAGCACGTCCTCGCCGAACTCGACGCCCTCCTGGACGAGCCCCTCGAGTACCTCGTCGTCTCACATCCCGACGTCCCACACGCCGGCAACGCGCCCGCGATCATGGCCGAGCACGGGGCCGAGCTCGTCGCGCCGCGGTACGGCGACGACCACGAGCTCTACCGCCTGGACGACGCTCTTCTCGTCGGCGAGGGTGATTCGATCGATCTCGGCTCCTTCGTCGTCGACTTTCACGAGGCGACGTTTCTCGACGCGCCCGTCTCCCTGTGGATGAGCGAACGGACCGAGGAGATGCTCTTCCCGGTCGACTGGCTCGGCTTTCCCCACCACGCGAGCGAGCAGCTTCGGTTCGTCGACGAACTCGAGCACGACCTCGATGGGACGCGGCTCCTGCAGTTTCACGGCCGCGTGCTGTTCTGGCACCAGTACGTCGATGTCGACAAGGTCCAGCGCGAGATCGACCGGCTGAAACGCTATTACGACCCCGCATGGATCCTCCCGTCCCACGGGCTCGTGATCCGCGACGATGCACTTGCGTACATGGACCAACTGAAAGGCGTCGTCGAAGAGATCCAGCGACGGGAACGCATCGGTACCCTCGGCTGACTATGACAGACACCACCACGATCGAACTCACTGACGACGTCCGCTGGATCAATGTGTGTTACCCACACGAGGAGCGCCACGAACACGTCTCGGTGTATCTCATCGAGCACGGCGACCGATCGATCCTGATCGATTCGGGATCGTTCTACCACCGGACGGATATCAGAACCCGCCTCGAGAGGGCGACTGGCGGCGATGGAATCGATGCGATCGTTCTCTCGCATTCCGACTATCCCCACTCCGGGAACATTTCGGCGTTCCGTGACGAGTGGGGAGAGGTCGAACTCGTCGCGTCGTCGGGCTCACCCGAGCTCCAGGGACTCGCCGATGCGCGTCGGTGTACGATCGGCGGGTCGCTCGAGGTCTGTGGACGGCGGTTCAGCTTCATCGATCCGCCGCTGGCCGATCGGTCACACACGACGTGGATCTACGATCACGGATCCGAGGTCCTGTTTACCGCCGACGGGTTCGGCAGCTATCACGAGCCGGGCGACTGCGACACGGTCTCCAGTGGCTTCGACGACGGGATCACCGAGACCGCGATCTACGAGTATCACCGTCACAACCTCGTCTGGCTCCGATACGTCGATCCACCGAAGCTACGCGATGCGCTCGACGAGATCTTTGCCAGGTACGACGTCTCGTTCATCGCACCGATTCACGGGCATCCGATCCACGGCGACGATCGACGGCAGTATTGTACCCGGCTGCTCAACGCCGCCGACCGGATCGCGTCCGAGCACACTGTACCCGAGACGCCGGACTGAGAACGAGACGTCTCGTCCGGGCCAGCAAGCCATCACCGCACGTGACGGTTCAGAGATCATGGATCCGTTGGCGATCGTTTCATATGAGCCACCGTTTTACAGTCGAAGCACTCGAACTGATCGACCGCAGGGCCGACGTCAAGTACCCAGGGGGGTCTGTTGCTCGGCGAGTCTCCGTTCCGATTCAGTCGTAGTCGGCAAGAGCAGTTGCGGCGCTTGTGGCGATCGAGCCATCGGCTGTAGGCGAGTACAGCAACAGCCCGAGGCGGATCAAGGCGGGCTAAGTCCACCCAAAAAAGCGACCCGAACCCCTGTAACAAAAGGCCGTCACCGTGAGCGCAACGACAACGACGTTTCATGGTAGCCACCGTTTTTTGATGCTCTCTCCCAGCACGCAGACGAGCGCACCCAGAGACCGACCGCCGGCGATCGTGAACGCGTGGGCGCCTATCCGCATCTCACCCGCTGACACCGGCGCACAACCGTGCTGGTCCGTCACCGGTCGTCGAGCACCTCCGGGCACGATGTGCGTTCTACCCGACCCACTACGTGGTTCTCCCAGGAAGTCGGGAAAAGCGAGAGGACGGATCGATGGACCGATATGGTGTGTCACGGAAGACTCTGGCGCTCCGTCCTGCTTCTCCCGACGCTTTACGCAGGCGTCGCACGGCATATAAGCGTGTATTTTCGCTCTGGATGGGGTTCGCCGTGGGTGCGAGGCCGGCCCCGGGCCGCGGGGCGGTCACTCCGGCGAGCAGCGGCCGGTGAGGGCGTCTCGAGGCCGATCCCCGCTTGGATAGTCGGATTGAGGACACACCGGCTGTACGGGCGGGACGAACTGGCTGCCGAGTCCTGCCTCGACGCCGGACTGACGACCACCACTCGGCCGGATCGCACAGGTGCGTTGACGGCGACTTATTATGGCTGGCCACCAGTTGACGGCATGAGTATTATTGCCGAGTTCTCCGTCAAATCGGATGATTTCGCATTGCACCACGCACTCACAGCGGCGCCAGAGATGGTCGTCGAGATCGAGCAGGTTGTGGCGACGATGGAAGATCGGGTTATGCCGTACTTCTGGGTGAGTGGCGACGACCTCGCGGCGTTCGAAGCGGCGTTTCAGGACGATGACTCCGTGACGAACACGACCAGTATTGACGAAGTAGACGGGGCGAAACTGTACCGCGGCGAGTGGACCGAAAACGTCGAGACCATCGTCTATGCATACGTCGAACTCGGGACGACGATCATACAAGCAACCGGGAAAGCCGAGGACTGGGAACTGCGGATGCGATTCGACAATCAGGACTCTCTCTCGGAGTTTCAGGAGTACTGCACTGAAAACGACATCTCGTACGAACTCAAATCGATCCAGGAACAGGAACAGCCGATAGCGAGCGCCCAGTACGATCTCACACCGACACAACGCGAGACGCTGGTCACTGCGCTCGAGGCAGGCTACTACGAGTCCCCACGAGCGGTGACGATGCGTGACCTGGCAGACCAGATGGGGGTGGCCCAGCAGACACTCTCGAACCGATTTCGCGCTGCACACAACAACCTCATCACGAGTACGTTGACGATCAGCCACCCGGATGAGGACGATACTGAGGAGTAACCCTTAGTACTGTCTGGGCGCCCCCACCCGAGGTAGTACTATACAGTACTCATCCTCTTATATGGGGGGCCAGTTGTTCGTTCGTGGTTGGGCCTACTACCGAGTTCGACACGGTTCTCGACCTGTGTCAAAAGCAACACCGTCGCATCGTCCTCGCAACACTCGCTCACGAGACGCGGTCGGTAACGGTAACCGATCTCACGAAGCTGATCTCCAAACACAACCATCACACGCCTCTTAGGGAGGTTCCCGAAGCGGAATCAAGACAGATTCGGCTGGCGCTACACCACGTGCATCTCCCGAAGTTAGCGGCCCAATCGGTCGTCCACTACGATCAGGAACAGCAACTGGTGGAGCCAACGCCCCAGTTCGATCAGTTACAGCCCCAGCTTGCAGCCATCATTGATGCTGATCCCGATCTCGAACCACCGATTACACTGTGAGCTCGTTCAGCCCCCTCATTTGAACGACCTGCGGTTCGATCAGTTGCAACGGCGTGTAGGCCAGAGACGACGGGCAGCTCGCAGCTCTCCCGAACGGCTGGGTCACTGGCTTCTGCGTGACACAGACGGAGCTGGCGTGTCGAACTCAGGCGCTGGCTTTCGCACACAGTTCTTGCCAGCTATCGGTGAGACCGATTGCGACGCCGTTTCCGACTCCACCTGTCTGTACCGCTCGCCGAGGTCACCACGATCGGGAGGCTGATCCCAGGACAGCCTCGGTGTGTGCGCCGTGTGCCCTCACTCCGGTCCTCGAGACGAAGCGGGCCAGTCCACGCTGACCCGTCGGTCTCGGGGTCGAGCGTTTAGTGCCTGCCGCCCGTACAGCAGCTATGGTCGATCCGACCCAGACCGGGGTGACACCCACCTGCCCCGCCTGTGAGGCGCCACTGGCGTCCCGGGCCGACGCGCTCCACTGTCCGGCCTGTAGCGAAACGGTACCGGTCGTCGACGGGATCCCCCGCTTTCCGGCCCCCGTCGAGCAGCCAGCCTCCCCCTCGGTGTTCGACGCGCTGGCGTCGATCTACGAAACGCCGCTGTGGTTTCCCGCGCTGTATCGTCTGACCGGCGGCCCACGCGCCCCCATCGATGACCGGGCGACGATCGTTGAGGCGCTGGACGTCGCCGGGGCCGACGTCCTCGACGTGGCCTGTGGCACCGGGCGATTGACGCGCGTGCTCGCCGCCGACGCGGCCGCCGTCTGGGGGATCGACCTCTCGCTGGAGATGTTACGACGCGCCCGGCGGGACGCCACACGAGACGGGCGTGACAACGTGGTCGTTGCGCGAATGAACGCCGAGGAGCTCTGCTTCGAGGACGAGGCGTTCGAGGGCGTCGCCTGTGGCTGGGCGCTCCACCTGTTCGCGGATATTCCAACGACCGTCGCGGAGATCCACCGCGTGCTGGTCCCCGACGGGCGGGTTGCCGGCACCACGCTCAGCGCGGACGGGCCCCTGGCCCTGCCCGCCACGCAGTACGGACTGAAGCAGACGCTCGGCGCGCACGTGTTCGAGCGCGAGGCGCTTCGCGACCTTCTTTTAGAGAGTGGCTTTCGGAGGGTCCAGTTCGAGCGCTACGGCGCGGCACTGTTTTTCAGCGCGGCGAAGTGAGCGCAGGATTTGGTAGACGGCTTCGGATCACCTGGCGGTGCTCGCTGCGATCACCGACTGGCGAACGGTGAGTGGCGATCAGTGATTGGGCGTCAGGCGAGTACAACAACGAGACACACCCCAGCAGGATCGAGGCGGGGCTGAGCCCCAAACTACAGCGGCTCGACTCGCCCCGGGTCCGGACGAAGAGGTAGGCGTGCGCTCGGTGTCGGTCTCTCCGAGACTCTCCCTCAATTCGGAGGCGAGGCGCACGGGGGCCCAGCGTCTCTCCGGTTTGGTTCTCGAGGGCTCTCTTGACAGGTGATCACTTCTCTGTGTGGTGCGCACGCAGCGTGTCGGTGCTCAGTCGAACCACTCGACGTACTCCTCGCAGCCCTCACAGGCCGCACGCGTCACCCATGCCTCGCCCCGGTCGTGGTCGTTTGGCGAGACTGTCGCCACGTGGATATCCAGGGCGCCACATTCGGGACACTGTGAGGGAATCGGTTGAGCCGTTCTGACACATTCTTGATCGCGACACTCATAACAATCTCTCCCGTCGTGTTTTGGATCGGACGTGTCGTCCCGACTGGTGAGTCGACGACCGTGACACTACACAGGTTGCCCTCGTTGCTCGTCCTCGAGCGAATCGAACGTGATGACTTTGCGGTCGCGAAGGGCGTCGCTCGGGCTACCGATCCTGGGTTGGCGCCCTCGGTCGGACGACGTATCCGCGTCGGTCAAAGAGGGGGCGGAGAACGTGGCCAGCGGTGTTCAGTGTCGAAGACTCGAGCGGTCACGGCGCTTGCCGCAACTGACTCGAAAAGGAGTCTAGCGGATAACAAACTTCGATCGCAGATCCGTGACCGGCCCGTCGTCCTCGGGCGAGTACAACAGGAGGCCCAGACACAGCCCCAGGGTGATCGACGAGGGGCTGAGCCCACCGAGGAACAGCGATTCGAACCCCATATACAGGAAAATCGCGACGGTGAGTCCGACCACGAACCCGGTCCAGGGCGTCCACCGGGTACGGATCCCCTGGCCCAGCGCGTAGACGAGCGCGCCCAGATACAGGCTGCCGGCGATGATGCCCGTGTTCAACAGGGGGTAGATGTAGGAGTTGTGCGGGCCTCTGGACTCGCCGATCTGCTCAGCTGTGTCCGCGAAACCGATCCCGAGCATCGGATCCTCGGCGAGGCGCTCGAGCGAAGCGACCCACCGGTCGACACGGGTCAGGAGTGTGCTCTCCATCACCTCGCCGACGTGGCCGAGCCGGATCGCCACGTAGACGCCGAGGGCGGCGACCGCGACCCCGAGAAAACCGACGCGGCGGTCGAATCCCGAGAGAACGAGCACCGAGCCAGCGGTGAACCCGACGAACGCAGCGTCACCCTCGCTTAGGACGAACCCGAGCAAACAGATCATGAGCGCACCGAGCCACACCGCCCCGCGCCGGGCCAGAAACGTGTACAGCGCCGCGAGGCTGCCGACCATCATCACGAAGCCGTAGCCGTTCGGATTGTAGAAGATCGAGGTCGTGCGGATGCCGTCGATTCCGAACACAGAGCTGCCAACAATCCGGTATAACTCTTCACTTGTCTGATGTTCCTGCCAGAGCATCGCGAGGCCAATCAGCGCAATCAAGGTGGCCACGAGCGTCAGCCCCATCGTGAACGTCTGACGTCGGCCATCGATCAACGCCGGCAGCACGACCACGGTCGCAAGCACCGCCAGTGGCGTGACGGCGATATACTGCAGGAGTTCGGTGTGGGGCGCGTAGTAGTAGTGGACGAGCAGTCCCAGCCAGTAGCCGCCGATAAGCACGAGAAACGCCGCGTCGAACTGCAGCCGGATATCGGGCATCAACACTCCGTACGCCGCCACCGAGACCAACAGCGCGCCCGTCATGATGTAGCCGACTCGCTGGGAGACCAGCCAGCTCGTCACCGCGAGACTGCTGATGAGCGGCAACAGCGCGAGGATCGGGTCGTAGACGGGCACCGTCGGCTCCTCCGTCGACGTACCCAAAATATAGTGACGTATATTCATCCTGAACTCCCGTGGTAGCTGGACATCCATCGTATCGAGAGATAAATACCGGGGAACTGCCGGCGCGTCGATCGATCGAGAGGAACGCGTGATTCACTTTCGAGCGACCGTGACGTGTGGTCCCGAACCGTTACATTCCGTGGACGGCTCCCACACAGACACACGTAGTTCCGCCGAGTATCTAAGCGGCCACCACGGAGGTGGCTGAGATGCCCATCGTCCCAGACCACTACAGGGATAACCGTCGAAGGGGTGCTTGTTGCTGTCCTTTTATTGGGAGGAAACGGATCTAGCTATCGGTCGCTCCGTGTTGGGTCTGCAACCGCCACGAATCGAAGTCGCCGATAGTCAACGGCCCACGACCCCTCCTGAAACAACTCCGGTCGGAGCTGGTTTTCGACCGCCTCGATGATGGCCTCACGCTCGGCGTCCGGAATCCCGTCGAAGAACTCGCCGCCGAACATCTCGATCCAATTTGCTAGACCCTCCGCGCCGTTCTCGAGTTCCGTCGGTCGATCGAACAGTCGTGCGGACCGTACCTCGAACCCGTGTGACTCGAGGCATGGCGTATATTCGCCGACCGAGGGGAAATACCACGGGTGGTCGACGTCGTACCCACGGTCGGCGAGTTCGGCTTGCAGAGTATCGACAACCGTCCGAACGTTACCCGTACCCCCGAGTTCGGCGACGAACCGCCCGCCCGGGCGGAGCGCGTCCCGGACCGTCTCGAGGACGGCGTCCTGGTCATCGATCCAGTGTAAGGCCGCATTCGAGAGGACTGCGTCAAACGACTCCTCGGGAGCAAAATCCGTTGCATCGGCGTGGACGAACGAACAGTCTGGGTGGGCCTCGCGGGCGGTTTCGATCATCTCCATAGACTGATCGAGCCCGATGGCGGTCGCGCCGCGGTCGGCGACCGCGTTCGTCAGCTGTCCCGTGCCACAGCCGACATCGAGCACGCGCTCGTCCGCAGTCGGTTCGAGAACGTCGAGGAGCTCTGCCCCGTACTCGTAGACGAACGAGTGATCGTCGTCGTAGGCGGCCGCGTCCCAAGAGTCGTCTCGCGGTGGAGTCATCGTCCGGGTGGCTATGCGTTCCTAGCATCTCCGTGTTTGGGATCGTGGATCGCTGCACCGGTTTTCGAACGCACACGCATCGCCGGACGTGGGGTGCTTATGAATCACCAACCGAAGATGGTACAACATACTTCCCTAGTTGTCCGGTCGGTCTATGCAGAGAGACCGATGACTAACACAACGGATGGGCCCCTTTCGGGCCTACGTGTGATCGACTGTTCGGGAATGATCAGCGGTGGATTCGCAACGACACAGCTCGCTGATTTCGGTGCGGATGTTATTATGGTCGAACATCCGAAGCACGGCGACCCAATTCGCGCCTGGCCGCCGTTTCAAGACGACGTGTCGCTCTGGTGGAAATCGATCGGGAGGAACAAGCGCTGTGTTACGCTCGATTTGAGCAGTGATCGGGGTGCTGCACTGTTATTAGAGCTGATCGAGGGTGCCGACATCTTCTTCGAGAACTTTCGCCCAGGAACGCTCGAGGGGTGGGGGATCGGGCCTAAGCAGCTCCGTTCCGTCAACGAGGAGCTGATCGTCGTTCGACTCTCGGGGTACGGACAGACGGGCCCTCGGTCGGAGAAGCCGGGGTTCGGAACCGTCGCCGAAGGTCTGTCCGGATGGGCCCACGCTAACGGCTTTCCGGACCGGGAACCACTCCTGCCGCCGATCAGTCTTGCTGATCTCTCCGCCGCACAGTTTGCGATTCAAGCCGCAATGTTTGCGATCTTCGAACGCGACGTTACCGGTTCGGGCGTCGGACAGACGATCGACGTGAGCCTTTACGAACCGCTGTTCCGGCTCTTTCTCGGGGACGTCGAGTCGTACGATCGCACCGGCGAAATCAGAGAGCGTACCGGGAACCAACACCCAAACACGGCTCCGCGAAACGTCTACGAGACGGCTGACGGCTATATGACGCTGTCGGCGTCCTCACAGCGTATCTTCGAAAACGTCATGGACGCGATCGGCCGAGCGGACCTGATATCCGATCCGCGGTTCGAAACGAACGAAAAGCGCGTCGACAACGCTACCGAACTCGATGCGGTCATCGAGGAGTGGACGCGTCAGCGGTCTACCGACGAGGCGATCACAGAGATGGAGGCGGCGGATGCGATCGTCGGCCCGGTCTATACGATGGCGGATATCTTCGAGGACGAACAGTACGAGGCTCGAAATGATATCGTATCCGTTGAGGACGACGATGTCGGCGACGTACGTACCGCCGGCCCCGTCCCGAAGTTCTCTAGAACTCCCGGCGAGGTCACACACATGGGGCCGAGACACGGCGAGCACAACGAGGAGGTCTACCTTGAGGAGCTCGATCTCCCACCCGAAGAGTACGACACCCTCATCGAGGAGGGTGTCATCTAATGGAACTTCTCGACGTAACGCTTCGCGAAGGTGACCAGATGCCCGGCCGATCGTACGATGCCGACCAGAAGATCGACGCCGGGCTCACGCTCGACGAGTTGGGAATTTCGTACCTACAGGTCGGGTTTCCAGCCACCGGCGAGAAGGATCAAGAGGTGATTCGGACGCTCGCCTCGGAGACGACCGCCGATGTCGTCGGCATCGCGCGAGCCGTCGAACGGGACGTCGAACTGGCACTCGAGGCCGACGCCGACGTCGTCGAGGTCTTCGGCCCTCTTTCGGAGCTACAACTCGAGCACGCGATCGGTGCCAGTCGCGACGAGATGCTCGAGCGCTTCGAGCGAGTCCTCGGCCTGATCAATGACCACGGAGCAACGGCTCACGTCACGCTCGTCGACGCGTTCCGAACCGAACCACAACGCGTTATCGACGCGGCGTCGAGGTTTGCTGATGCCGAGATAGTAACGCTTGCAGATACGGTTGGAGCTGCGACACCCACCTCCGTAACGGAGTATCTCGACACCGTCGGTCAGCGTATCGATCCCGCTCGCCTCGGCGTCCATCTTCACGACGATCTCGGCGTGGCGACGGCGAACGTATTCGCCGCCTACGAAGCAGGCGTCGGCAAAGCGGACGTCAGCGTCGCCTCCTTGGGCGAGCGAGCCGGCAATCCGGCACTCGAGGAGGTCGTCGCGATCGGCAACCTCGAGTACGAGGCGCCGTTTGACGTCCGTGCCGACGACCTCCTGCCGAGCTGTCAGTCCGTGCTGTCGACGCTTGAGGAGGACGTCCACAGCCGGAAGGCGCTGCTCGGCGACGAGGTGATGGAACACGAATCGGGGATCCATACTGCCGTTATGCTCGAGGAGCCTGCAGTCTTCGAACCGTTTGACCCTGCCCGGTTCGGTGGAGAACGACGGCTATTGTTCGGCGCCGGAACCGGAACGGGCGGTGCGAAGGGGATCCTCGAGCGCGCCGGGGTCGCGCCGACCGACGAGCGAATCGACACGCTGCTCGCGGCGTTCGAAGAGCGCGGCCCGCTCGAGACGCAGCAAGCGGTCTCGGTTGCAGAAGAACTGTTCGATTCGTGAAAGGGGCGTGGTTCACAGCTACACCGGTCGACTAAAACGTCCCAGCGATAGTGTTACTGACTCCGGTGGCCGTTAGATCGTCCGTACTCGATCAGGCCGCCCGAATCCAGAATGTGACGGACGAACGGGGGGAGGGATTCGGCGACGAGGATGTCATCCGTCGACGTGTTCGTAACGACCCCGTCTTCGACGTCGATTGACAGCTCGTCGTCCGCGTCGACGTGGTCGAGAACAGTTGGGACGTGAAGGACGGGAAGGCCGATATTGATCGCGTTCCGATAGAAGATTCGGGCGAACGACTCGGCGACTACCGCCTCCGCTCCGACCGCCTGAAGGGCAATAGCTGCGTGTTCACGGCTCGAGCCACAGCCGAAGTTCGTTCCCGCGACGACGATATCTCCTTCCTCGAACCGATCGGAGAACGAGGTATCGATTCCGGCCATCGCGTGCGTTGCGAGGTGGTCGGGCTCGCTCGACGTGGTGTGCTGTGCCGGGATGATCTGGTCGGTGTCGATATCGTCGCCGAAGACGTGCGCACGACCCACGTCAGCTCACCTCCGCGGCTCCCGCGAGCGTCCCGGGTGCCGTGATTGTACCGGTAGTCGCGCTGGCGGCTGCAACGGCTGGGTTCGCAAGGTAGACCGCACTCGTCGGATGTCCCATCCGGCCAGGGAAGTTTCGGTTCGTCGTCGAAATCGCGACCTCATCTTCGCCGAGCACCCCCGTCCGCTTGCCGAAACATGCGCCGCAGCCGGGACTTTCGACTGTTGCCCCTGCGTCGAGAAACGTCTCGAGCCACCCCTCCTCGAGACACGTCCGTTTAACGGCTTGCGAGCCGGGCGTAACGATTAGTCGTACGTCGTCCGCCACGGGCCGATCCTCGAGTACTGCCGCTGCGAGTTCCATATCACGCCGTCGGCCGTTCGTACACGAGCCGATAACGACTTGATCGATCGCCACGTCCTCGAGGGTCGACACCGAGACGACGTTATCCGGCTGTTCGGGAACGGCAACTTGCGGTTCAAGCCCGCCACAGTCGATCGTGAGTTCGTTCGCGTAGGTCGCATCGGCTGTCGGCGTGTAGTACGTACACGGGCGGTCCGCCTCGTCGACGCGGTCGCGAACGTACCGTTTGGTGCGGTCGTCCGGCTCGACAAGCCCGGTCGCCGCACCCGCTTCGACCGCCATGTTGGCGATTGAGAACCGTGCATCCATCGGCAGGTCGGCGAGAGCGCTCCCCCCGAACTCGAGTGCATGATACACCGCGCCGTCGGCACCGAGCTCGGCGAGCGTTGCGAGAACGAGATCCTTCCCGGTCACCCATCGAGCCGGTGTCCCGGTGTAATCGATCCGGGTCGTCTTCGGGACGCGCAACCAGAGCCAGCCGAACGCCATCGCGAACGCGAGATCGGTACTGCCAACGCCGGTCGCGTACGCGCCAAGGGCGCCGTGCGTACACGAGTGACTGTCGGCACCGACGACGATCTCTCCCGGACGGATGTAGCCGTCTTCGGGAAGAACGACGTGCTCTTGTCCCTGTTCACCCTGCGGATAGAACTCGAGATCATGTCGGTTTGCAAACTCTTCGCACGCTGCATAGAGTTCCACGGACTGTTCGTCCGGTGGTGGAACGAGATGATCGGGAATCACGACCGTCCGGTCGGGATCGAACACGGTCCCAACATCGAGTCGCTCGAAGGCGTCTATCGCCGGTGGGAGCGTCATATCGTGTCCGAACGCCAAATCGACCGGCGCTTTGATCGTCTCACCGGGCGTGACGTCGGTACCCGTCGCCTCTTGGAGTATCTGTTCGGCAATAGTTCCCATACCAACTGCGTCTTCAGTCTGTGGGGTTAGCGTTTGGCCAACGCGAATTGGCCATTCATGTAGTCACCGCGCGTCCACTGATCGTCGATCAGGATCAGCGCCCCCGGCTTGTCTACGGACGTCTTCAGTATTGTTGCAATGGGTCTACGGTCGAATATACCGTCTTGATATAAAGGGCCCACCTCAATTGGGGCAATCGATATACACGGAAAGACTGTTCCAACCGAACATGGGTAACGAACAACATGGTACCTCGGAGGTGTCCAGACGGACCTTCGTAGCGAGTAGTACGGTGGTCGGGATCGGTGCAACTGCCGGCTGCCTCGATGACCTCGAGGAGACTGTCAGTGGTGAGGGTGGGTTCGGTGATGACGGCACGTTCAGCGGCGAAGCAACTGTGACACACTGGCCGGATCTGATGTACAACGCTCCGTACCACGTTGGATTGGAGAACGGCTACTTTCAGGAAGGGGGGATCGAAATCGACATCGTTGGATCGGAAGGTGGCGGAACGACCGTTCGCAACGTCGTTGACGGCGGCCTGCCGTTCGGCGAGGTCGCGACCCCGGCGGCGATCAATGCCTATCTCGCCGGGACGCCGATCGTGGTAGTCGCCGCCGCGACACAGACGGTCGACGAAATCAACTGGGTCGCACCACAGGGATCGGATATCGAATCGATCGAAGATCTCGAGGGCGGCTCGATGGGATTCACGAGTGCCGGCTCCGTGACTGAGACGACGGCGGCGCTCGTCTCCGCAAGCGCCGACGAGATCGATACGGACAGCGTTGAGTTCCAGGAGATGGGCGGTGTCGGTGAGGGTCTGACGGCTGTTGACGACGGCGCGATCGATGCAGCAGCGAACATGGATCCGATCTATTCGGATCAACAGGAGGAAGAAGAGACCTGGCAAGTCGTGTTCTGGGCCGGCGACTACGTCGATCGCTTCCAGCAGACGTCGATCATCGTCGATCCGGACGTCGTCGAAGAGAACCCGGACGCCGTCGAAGCGTATCTCGAGGCTCGATCCCAGGGAGTCGAAACCCTCCGCGAGGACCCCGACGAGGCAGCCGAGATCTTCAGCGCCGGTGCGGAAGGGTTCAGCAGTGACGTCATGCGAAACGCGATCGAGAACGTCGATCCGGAGGAGTACTACACGACCGGCGCGTTCGACGTCGAGGGGCTTCGCAACGTCGAGGAGGCAATGTACGCGACCGAGCTCCTCGACGAGGACGAAGAGATACCCTGGAACGAAATCTTCGACCAGTCGTTCCTCTCCGACGACGATCATATCGATTTCGACGAGATCTAACCATGCTCGAACTACACGACCTTTCGAAAACGTACGGATTGAACGATAGCAGCGTGAGCACAGTGAACGCAGTCGATGGGATCGACCTTACGATCGAAGAGGGCGAGTTCGTGTCGATCATCGGTCCAACCGGCTGTGGGAAGAGTACGCTGTTCGAGCTCATCGGCAGGTTAATCGAACCGACGGACGGTGAGGTACGGATCGACGGTGATACCATTACCGAACCGGACGAGCGGATCGGAATGGTGTTTCAGGACACCAGTACGTTCCCCTGGCTCTCCGTGATCGAAAACGTCGAGTTCGGACTCAAGATGAACGGTGTCGACAAGACGGAGCGACGGGAGCGAGCTCGAGAGATGATCGAGCTCGTCGGCCTGAAGGGATTCGAGGACGCGAGTCCAACCGAACTTTCGGGCGGAATGAACCAGCGAGTGGCTATCGCACGGACGCTGGTAATGAACCCCGATATCATCCTGATGGACGAACCCTTCGGTGCGCTCGACGAACAGACGCGGCTGATCCTCGGCGAGGAACTGTTGCGCATCTGGCGGGAGACCGGGGCGACGATCCTCTTTGTCACCCACAGTATCAACGAGGCGGTACACCTCTCCGATCGGATCGCCGTGATGAGCGCCCGTCCGGGCCGGTTCAAGGAAGTTGTCGAGAATCCGCTGCCGCGCCCTCGAACCGACGAGGTGCTCGGAAAGGACGAGTACAACGAGATCGTCAACCGCCTCTGGGACGAACTCCGGTCGGAGAGTAAGAAAGGTCTCCAACAGAAGATGGAAGAAGAGGCCCAGGAACACGGAGCGCCGGAGGGAGTCCAGGAGCACGGAGCACCGGAGGGCGCGTAGAATGGCCGTCGAATCGGGTCATGGTATCGGATCGGTTGATCTCGGCGACCGAGCCAACCGGATCCGAATCTACCAGACCCTCGTCGTCGTCGGGCTGCTCGGTCTCATCGAGTTCCTGCCCCGGTTCGGGCTCGTCGAACCGACCACGTTGATCCCGCTCACCGAGATGCTGAGCGAGATCGTCTCGCTCACGCTGAGCGGCGAGCTGACGCCACACATCATCCAGACGTTCACCGCGATCTTCGCAGCCTTCGCGCTCGGTATCCTAACCGGCATTCCAACCGGGGTCTTACTTTGGCGATACGAGTCGCTGAAAGACGTACTCGACCCGTATCTGCTGACGTACTACGCGATTCCCGTATTCGCGTTCTACCCGCTGTTGATCGCTATCTTCGGGCTCAATATCATGCCGATCATCACGATCGCGTGGCTGTTTAGCGTCGTCATCATCATCACGAACACGGCGTCGGGTCTCAAGGAGATCCCTGATATTTACCCAGAAGTCGGGAAAAACCTCAACCTTACGTCGGCACAGATGTTCCGCCATATCTACCTCCCAGCAGCGACCCCCTACGTGTTCACCGGGTTCAAATTGGGGTTCATCTACGCGCTCATCGGGACCGTCGCAAGTGAGTTCATTCTCGCTGAAAACGGACTCGGCTGGCTGATTTCGTTCAGTTACGACAGCTTCGACGTCCAGACGATGTATGCGTCGATGCTGTTCGTGATCCTCGTCTCGCTGGCAGTCAACATCGCGCTGATCATGATCGAGCGTCGTCTCTACCGGAGGGCCAGAACATGAGTACGAGATCTGAAACGTCACTGCCTGGCAACTGGAGTATCGTTCGGATCGGCCGGATCGCCGTCCCGCTGATCATCCTCGCTCTCTGGCAGCTCGGCGCGGAGGTGTACGGCCAGTTCGCTCTGGCCACGCCACTCGAGACGTTCGAAACGATGGTCGATGGTTTCCAGGACGGCTGGATGGTCGAGGACCTGCTGGTGACGGTTACGACGCTGATCGTCGCCTACCTCATCGCGGTCGTCTCGGGCGTCTGGGTCGGGATCATGCTGGGACTGAGCCGCTTCTGGCAGGAAGTGTTCGAACCGGTGATTCTTGGCACCTACTCCATCCCGAAGATCACGCTGTTTCCAATCTTCCTGCTGATTTTCGGGCTGGGAATGGATTCGATGGTCGCGTTCGGCTGGTTCCACGGCGTGTTCCCCGTGTTGATCCTCACTATGAGCGCGATGACGACGATCGACGACACACACATGAACGTCGCGCAATCGCTTGGCCTCTCGCAGTGGCAGCGATTCAAGGAAGTGATCGTCCCCTCGATACTCCCCGGTCTCGTCATCGGGCTCCGACTCGGCTTTAGCCTGACGTTCCTCGGAATCGTCATCGGCGAGATGTTTGCGGCTCGCGCCGGTCTTGGTCACTCGCTGATGCTCTACATGGAGACCGTACAGGTCGATCGAATGCTGGCCATTATTACCGTTCTGGTACTCATTGCCGCGGTGATAAACGCGGCTTTCTACATCATCGAAGCTCGGCTCCGCCGCCGTGCCGGTTCGAGCGGCGACGTGGCGGCGATGTAGCTGCCAGCAGTTCGGGTTTCCCTTCTTTGTACTTTTACTGTTCGGCCGGCTCCGTTAGAACTAGTGTGCTGACTGTTCCCGCAGCATCCAGTAGACGTCGGCCCTATTCGTGTGCTGCGTGCGAGCAAGCGGTCTCTCCCGGAGGGACCGACATCGACTGTGGTTGGTCCTCGGCGAACAGCTCCATGAAGACCTTCTCCTGGGCCTTCCGAAGGTGTTCGAGAAACGTCGCCCGCGTAATCCCGAGATCGTCCGCGAGTTCCTCGCTCGAGACATCACGAGGCCACTCGAAATAGCCGCGGTTGACAGCCGTCCGCAACACCTCTGTCTGGCGCTCGGTAAGGAACGTTGAGCGGCCGCCGAACTGGGTTAGGTTCGCCAGCGAGACGGAGCCCACTGACTGGAGATCGGCGACGACCGACTGGAGGTCCTCACGGCTGAACACGAGGACGTTGTACACACGGCTATGCTCTCGGATATAGTTCGGGTGCCGACGGATCACGGCCTGGTTCTGGTGGATCGCCGAGTATGCACAACAGGACGTCTTCGTGACAGCGAGGTACTCGTCATCGAGTGTATCAACGTGATGGACGCTTGGTTCCGCGCGGAGCTCCTCCGTCCAGCGTTCGGGGTCCGGACTTACGTCAAGGATGAAGGTTACCCTGTTATCATGGAGTTCCTGAATATCGAGTTGTAGCGGCTCGTGCGTTTCACGCGCAAGCCGGCTAAGCACACACTCTTTGTCCTGCTGGAGGTGGAGCTCTGCCTGGTACATTGGTTGTGTTTGTTTGTTTAATCCTTATACACACCCATGGCCATTGTTGCCATGGCAAATAATTCCGCATCACGGATCAGAAGACTGTTTTTCTTTTCAGTGTAACTTCCCTCACAGCTGTTACTCATTGTTTAGCCGGGGAGCTTGCCTCACTGTCCTCCAGTACACCTTTGATAAATGACCTACCACTGTTGGGGGAATGACTACGCACTGATACGGCCTCTGTATGGGTATGGATAACAACCATCAAAATACCGGCAGACTATCCAGAAGAGGGTTCGTGGCGGGTGGAACTGTAGCCAGCGTGGGAGTCATTGCTGGCTGTACCGGGGACAGTGGCGATTTAGACGACAACACGTACAGTGGTGACGTGACTGTTACACATTGGCCAGACCTGATGTATAACGCACCGTATCACGTTGCACTCGAACAAGAATACTTTGCGGAAAACGGACTCGATATCGAGGTCGTTGGATCAGAAGGAGGCGGAACGACCGTTCGTAACGTTGTCGACGGTGGCTTACCGTTTGGCGAAGTCGCTACACCAGCGGCTATCAACGGGTATCTCGCCGGGTCACCGATCGTAGCAGTTGCAGGCGGGACACAGAGGGTAAACGAATTGAACTGGGTAGCGCCGTCGGGATCCGACATTGAGTCAATGGCAGACCTGGAAGGGGGAACGATAGGATACGTAGGTGCAGGGTCAGTGACAGAAACAACGTCATCACTTGCTGTTGCTGCCTCCGACGAACTCGACTCTGCCGACGTCGAGTTCCAAGATTTGGGGGGAGTTGGTGAAGGGTTGACTGCTGTAGAAGATGGTGCGGTTGATGTAGCAGCAAACATGGATCCGACTTTCTCGGACCAACAGGCGGACGACGAACCATGGCAAGTAGTGTTTTGGGCAGGGGATTATCTCGATCAATACCAACAGACCGTGATTATCGCCGATCCCGAGATTGTTGAAGATCACCCAGACGTTGTTGAAAGCTATCTTGCTGCGCGTGCTCAAGGTATCGACGATCTCCGGACTGATCTCGACGAAGCAGCGGAGATATTCAGTGAAGGAACTGAGGGGTTCAGCACAGACGTCATGCGAAACGCGCTTGAAACCGTGGATCCGGACGAGTACTATTCATCCGGGGCATTTGATGCAGAGGGACTACGTCTTGTTGAGGAGGCGATGTACATAACAGACCTCCTTGATGATGAGGAGGAAATCGAGTGGGAGGAGATATTTGACCAGTCATTCGTTGCTGAGGACGAGCGAATAGATTTCGATGATATCTAATCACGACCGCCACAGCTCTCTCAGCTCCGCCGACTATGATTCACACTATACGAGAGAGTTCTTGGAACGCGCCTCGGTAGAATACTCAGAAGGTATCAAGAGTACTATATAAGAAACTTCGAAATTAGTAAATTATGGATTCACCACACGACATCGCGGCTAATTACGACGAAGAGGACTTCGGGGGGGACATCGGCTTCGGTGATCGCCCTGCGTTGATCATCATTGACCTAATAAATGCCTTCACCGACCCGGACACTCGTCTTGGTTCGGACGTCACAAGCGTTCTCGATCAGACTGAAAGACTCCTCACGGCCTTCCGTGAACACGATTTGCCACGATATTTCACGACGGTTGCGTTCGAAAATTCCTACGGTGACGCCGGGCAATTCATCAAGAAGATCCCCGCATTACAAGAGTTACGGCTTGGGACCGAAGCAGTCGAAATTGATAGCCAACTTGCACCCACTGACGACGAGCGAGTTATCCTGAAAAAGTATGCTAGCGCCTTTTTTGGGACTGACCTCCAAGCGGAGTTGACGACTAACCGCGTGGATACACTCGTTCTCACTGGCGTTACAACGAGTGGCTGTGTCCGTGCAACGGCCGTCGACAGCCTTCAGCACGGTTACCGAACTATCGTGCCTGCCAATGCGGTCGGCGACCGTGCAGACGGACCGCACAGGGCCAACCTCTTCGACATCGACGCGAAGTACGGTGATGTCGTTACAACTGACGACGTACTCGTCTCCCTTTCTGATAGTGTATGACGAGTATGTAGTTCGCTGACTGCTTGATGCACTCCGGTCGTCGACTGCTTAGAGCCGGTGGGTGTAACCGTTCGGCACTAACTGGTTCTTTTATGAGTTCGAGGATTCGAGCGGAGCGGGACAGGGTCCGTGGACAGCCGTCGTCTCGGACATTCCTCGAGCGATGTCGCCAAGCCGACGGGACTCGTCGAGACCTGGATCGAATCGAAGGGCCACAAGTGCGGACAGAAACGGATCGAGACGACGTTCGAGCCACGGAGGGCACAGGAGACGATCGATGACTACGCCAGCGAGTCGTCGTCTCTCGCGGCTGTAATGGCTCCGGAGTGAGTCACGGGCTTTTGAACACCCTCGAGGTGACCAGTTTCGCTCCGCTTTGCGAGCCCTTGTTTCGGTCCCGGAATTACTTGCCTCCAGATATGCACCGGACGTATGTTCTCTCTACGATCGCATCGCCGACGTCACTCCTCTCCTGTCGAAGCGGCTCCAGAGGTCCGGGCGGTTTCGTGAGGGATTTCGATGCTCAGCCCGGTCGATGCTGACGACGCCGACCGGAGCGATCGGGACGAAATCCTTGCGATTCTCTCCCAGAACATCCAGTTCATCCACGGTCATCTCGAGGCGATGGACCTGGACTCACGCGAGGACCAGGAGCTCGCGATCAAGTGGATGCGGACGCTCGGCTCGCTCGGCGGGCAGTACCGCCTGCTGACGAAGGACACCGATCTAGACGAGATGGAGTCGGATCTCGAGTTGCTCCAGGCCGCCAGGGAGGTCCAGTTCGATGAGTAAACGCCGCATCGAACGCGAGCTCGAGGAACTCCGCCCGATGCTCGAGGAGCTCTCGCCCGACGAGCGCCTCGAGCTGTTCCTGGAGAGCGTCGCCGACGACCGAGACGACTGGCTCGAGGCCCTCCGCGAGACCTGTCCCCGACGCCAGTATCAGATACCCGACCCTGCGTACACCAAGCGCGGGCGGGTCGCGCTGCTGTTTTGCCACCATGCGCTGTACGACCTCCATACGACCCTGCTGTCGGTCGAGCTGGGCCGCCAGTGTCAAGACACGCGATGGCTCCTCGATCTCCATAGCGACGAGACGCCATCCGACGAGACCCTCGAGGAGGCCGCCGAGCTGGCCGAGGAGCTTCGTCGGCTGTTCCGCGATCTGTACACGCTGTACCACGCCTCCGAGCGCTTCGCCGAGGACGTGCTTGGCGTGTCGCTCGAGACGTGGTTCGGGAACCAGCAGGTCGGCGGACGGGCGCTCGAGGATGTTCGGGAGGTCCTCGATGACGGTCGCTGGAAGCGGCATGCCGCCGAGGAACGCACCGACAGCGAGGCCGAGCCCGGTGGCGACAGCTGGGTGACCCTCGAGGACGTTGTCGAGGTTCGGTACGAGACCCTCCGGATGACGTGGGAAGAGGCAGTCCCCGATCTGTAGCTGGCGGTCTCGGTGGCTTCACACGCGTCGGCAGAGCACCGGACGCCGTTCCGACAGCACCATGGCGTGGCTCGCCGCGAGGACAGCCCATCGGTCCCAATAACTGGGTCCCACCGGGAGCGACCGCGTCGGGTCCGATCCCCGAACCGTTACATTCCGTGGGTGGCTACCACACGATACACGTAGTTCCGCCGCACATGAGCACGTCCGACGACCTCTTCGACGAGACGGCGCCCGACGCGAGCCTTTTTGCCGACAAGGGGGCGCTCGACCCGCTCGCCACACCCGCGGAGATCTACGCCCGCGACGCCCAGGAGCGCGAGCTGGCGACGATTCTCAACGGGGTTCACGACGGCTATCTCCCGCCGACGGTCTCGATCTACGGCCCGCCGGGCACCGGGAAGACCCTCACCACGAGACGGGTCTGCCGGGAGTTCGCTACTCGGAACGAGTCGATCACCGTCGAATACGTGAATTTGAAGGAGTGTCGAACCCTCTTTAGTGCGGCCAACGAGATCTGCTATGAGCTGTCGGGCGAGAAATAGAAGGCCTACGAGGGGCTCGATGGCGTCTTCGAGGCGATCTGGGCCCCCTCGAGGCCTATCCCGAGTGGACCGTGCTCGTCCTGGATGCGATCGACCACGTCAGACAGGACACGAACTACGACCCAAGCGAGTTCTTCTACCGACTGCTGCGCGGCGAGGGCAAACTCGCCCGCGAGATTTCGCTGTCGGTTTGGTTGGTGAGCAACGAGCTGCTCGAGGTCGATCTGCGGTTAGATAGTCGTGTCGAGAGCGCGATGAGCGACGACGTGGTCTTTTTTGCGTCGTACGGCGAAGCCGAGGTTGCGGACGATCCTCGAGCCCCGCTTCGCGCGGGCGTTCCGTGCGGGGGCAGTCCCCGACGACGTCCGTACGTACGGCGTCTGCAAGGCGGCCCGCCGGTGGAGTGACGCCCAAAAGGTCCTCTCCCTGTTTCGCCAGGCGGGCGAGCGCGCGGGCCAACGGAATCAAGGGCCAGCTCACGACGTCGTCTCTCGAGGCAACCCTCGAGACGACTGATCGCGAGGCGACCGTCTCGAAGCTGCTCGAGCTGCCGGTGAGTCACTTTCTGGTGCTGACGGCCTCATCTTGGAATCAAGGGAGAGAGATCGAACAGCCCGTAACGACGGCCGACGTGCACTCGGTTCTCGAGGGGGAGACGGTTCCCGCCGACCTCGACCGCAGGAAGCGTGCCGTTCGAGGTGTACTGAGCGATCTCGAGAGGAGAGGATTAGTCGAGATGGAGATCGGCCCTCGAGGGCGTGAAGCCGGCTCGCCCGGATCGAAACGCGGTTCGAGCCACGGTGGGTCCGCGACAGCAGAGACCGCTACGCAACCGAGTCGACGGATCTGGGGCCAAAGAATGAGCCGTGAACGGGACGGAGAAGGCGACGACGACTCCGTCACTAGAGGCGTCGTGGCTCGACGGTAGTCTCGAGTCCCCGCGGATGAGCGGGGTGTCTCCGATGGGTGGTGGCTCGAGGTATCTACTAGAACAGAGACTATTCCTCGGCGCTCTCGCTGTCACGCCGTGTTTTTCTCCCGGCTTCGGCATCAGACCACCCCTCGCGTCGGTACCCGCCGGCGTGTCCGGTATTGACACGCTCGGTAAACTCGGCTCTCGCACCGAACGCAATACTTGCCGGTCGGGTTCCCGTACCGATCGTACTCGGCGAGCGGGCCTATCCTACGTCGGACGGTCTTCCGTATCCTGAAGGTGGGGTGTGACGGCGTCAGAGAGGCATACGTCTCTCAGATGCTGCCAATCGAACTCGAGGAGCTCAACGTTACCCCCCAATAATCGGCAGTTCTTTGCGGCTTTCGGTTATGGACAGTCTCCGTCTGCAGCGATCGGTATATCCATTTCTTCGGGTGGTTGCGGCGGTTCGTTGGGGAGTTGATCGAACCCTTCTGGCGGTTCCCGATGAGTAGAACCCTGTTCGAAGGCGTAAGCGAGTTTTAGGAGTGTGACCTCGTCGAATTCCCGCCCGAGTAGTTCAACACCGACCGGGAGGTGTTCGTCTTCGGTGAAGCCAGCCGGAACGGAAATCGCTGGCAGGTCGGCGTTCGGACTCAGCCTCGCTCTGCTCCCAATTCCAGATTCATCAACGGGTTCCGGGGGTTGGGCCCGTGACGGATACAGAATCGCGTCCAGATCGCAGTCTGCCATCGTTTCGAGGACACGATCGCGTATTTCGACCCGGAGGCCCGCGTTCTCCCGAAAGTCTTCCTCGAAGGTATCCAGATTTGCCTCTGCCGCGGCCTCGATTGAACCGGCAATGTCACACGCGTAGAGCCCCGATTCAAACAACTCGGTTACTGACCCAATCGGCGAGTCGTCGCCAAGAGAATCAAAGTACTCGTTCAACGACGTTCGAACCTCTCCTTGGACGTAGTACCCCTCATCATCCAATTGAACGACGTCCTCAAGTGGGGCAATGGAGATGGGATCCACAATGGTTGCTCCAAGCGACTCCATCTCCGTAATAGCGTCCTCGACGACTGCTGTCACTTGGTTCGCACTGTGTTCGGCCGCATCATCGATCTCCACGCCATCTGCTTCCTCGTACGCCGTTCCAAAGAAGTCGCGGTAGACGCCGATTCGGGCCCCCTCTAGTCCGTCCTCGGTTAGGGCGTCAACATAACTGTCTGCCTCGTGGTGTGAGTCTTCGGTCGGGACGTTGCCGCGCGAGCGAGAGGTGATCGGATTCGCTGGATCGTATCCGGCGGTCAGGTCAAAGATCAAGGCCGTTTCTTCGACCGTCTTCGTGTTAACTCCTGGCGTGTCGTAGGTCCCCGCGATCGGGACGATACCGTCGAGACTCACTAACCCAACCGTCGGACGAAGGCCGACGAGGTTGGTGAACGTCGCCGGCCCGCGAGTTGACCCACCGGTGTCGGAGGCGGTCCCGAAAACGCAAAGATTTGCTGCGACGGCGGCTGCAGTCCCGCCACTTGAACCACCGGGAATCCGCTCGAGATCGTACGGATTGTACGTCTGTCCACCCAGGGAACTGACCGTCGTTCCACCCCGGGCGTACTCGTGAGTATTCACTTTGGCAAGGACGACCGCCCCTGCTTCACGAAGTTGCTTGACGTAGTAGGCGTCTTCATCCGGCTGAGAGTCTTCGAGCGACAGCGAGCCGGCTGTCGTTGGCAGATCTCCCGTGTTGTAGATGTCTTTGACAACGATTGGAACACCGTGTAGCGGTCCCACTGGCCCGGATTCCGCGAGAGCGGCATCAAGTTCATCAGCCCGCTCGAGGGCCGCCTCATTGAGCGTGATTACTGTGTTTAATGCCTTGTCGTACGCCTTGATTCGGTCAAGGTATAGTTCAGTTACCGCTCGGGCCGTGAGTTCTCCGTCAACGATTGCGGTACAAACATCTGAAATCGTGGCCTCGATCGGGTCGAACCCCTCGTAGTCACCCGTCTCGGCACTAGCGGAGGATGCCCCGACCCCAACGAGTCCAGCAGCACCGATGCCCTTCATCACTGTCCGTCTGCCCACTGAGCCGAGCAGCGAACCTGTTCCTTCGTTCGTCTCTATACCTTCGCTCTTTTTCTCTTCTCCGCTTGTTCTCGACATTTGCAACCGTCGAGTAGGCTAAGCTGTACAAATAACTTCCCAGGAATGTGTGAATATCCGATTGTCTTATTTTACTTCGGTAGCAGGCCCTTGTCTATTTCAGAAATGAAAACTCGCCTGATAAAATCGCTTAGAAAACGCACAATCCTTCGGCGAACTCAGACGGCAAGACGGCTCACTGATCGGTGAGTCCGAGCAACCGCCGATCTTCCAACGACCGTGGGTAGGGCGTCATAGAACCCTTCTCACACCGTGATGATCGATCACTCCAGCTGGAGTGGATGGCGCCACCGGCTCTCGCTCGCTACGCGCTGGCTGAGGTCCCGTCGGGATCCCGGTCACTCACGAGCGGGTAGTCGATCTGCATCTCGATGCGATCGAACGACACAACAGGCTGGATTGCACCACCGGGACCGCCCGCCTCGAGGTCGAGCATCCCGAGCACTTCCAGCTGTTTGAGATCCGAATGGACATCGGAGACGTCACGATCGACGAGCCGGGCAGCCTCCCGCATGCTCTGGGGTTCGTGTTCGGCGATCGCTTCAAGGAGCGTCAGGCGCAGCGGCGTAAGGTTGGCAACGAGATCGTCATACGTTCCGAACTGCAGGATCGCCTGCTCGTCGTCCGTCTCGAGTGAGTCGGTCTCACCAGCCTGGACGAACTGGAGAGCGTCCGTGCGAAGCTGTTCTCGGTCGCCGACAGTGATATGGAGTGTTGTCATGGTTGTGATGGGGTCGATTCGGGTGTGATCAGTAGGGTCGCGGCGGAGCGCCATCGACGGCCTCCCAGTACTCGTCGGCACTCGCCCAGAACTCGACGAGTACCTCCTCCATCCCCGGGAAGTCGGCGTCGACGTCGCCAGCGGCAGTGTGGTGTTCGTGGCCTTTCGTGTCCTCGTGGGCGTTATCGTACCGGACAAGCGTCAGATCCTCGAGGGTGCCCAGATGAAGCGTGTACTTCCAGCCCGACGGGTACGTCTCCGTATCGGTCGTTCGCCGAATCACGACGTTCTCGACGAGGCCGGCTTCGACGTGGGTGTACCGGAAGGTTAGCTCCTGGCCCATTCCGTGTGTCTACAGACACCGCACAGCGGGATAAGGGTGTTGGGAAGATGACCAACAGCTGACCGGGTCGAAAGAGTCGAACGCCACGGATCTCGAGCGTGTGTTCGGATACCGCTACGCGGAGTTCCACGCGTGCACCCTCTCGAGCGCCCACACCACGCCCCGGGGCTTCAGGTATTCCCCACACGCTACACCCGGGTCGCCGTCGACTACGTCAACTTAGAGGAGTGTCACACGCTGTGTAGCTCCACCACCGAAATCTGCGACGAGTTCATCGATGCAAGGACCTTCACTCTGGATACCGGTGATTCTCAGCGGACTGCTGGTGACGTTCCTGCCTACACAAGTCGAGGCCCCATCGGACACAGATGGGTTCCATCGACGCGAGAGCGGTACCGTGCTCGAAACCACGTTACGATTTCTTGTTGGTCGATCCATTCGAGGTCGTCCTGCAACAGGTCGTAGACGAGATCGTGGTCGACGTCGCCGTATCGATGCGCGAGATGGTTTCAAAAATCCGACCGCCTCCGACAGCTTCTCGCCCGTTTCAGACGAGATGGAGGACAGCCTACTGGGCCCGACAACTCGGTCCCACCGAGGGCAACCGCGTTGGGTCCGGTCCCCGAACCGTTACATTCCGTGGGCGGCTACCACACGATACACGTAGTTCCGCCGCACATGAGCAAGTACGACGACCTCTTCGACGAGACGGCGCCCGACGCGAGCCTGTTTGCCGACAAAGGGGCGCTCGACCCGCTCGCTACACCCGCCGAGATCCACGCCCGCGAGGCCCAGGAGCGCGAGCTCGCAACGCTTCTCAATGGGTTACACGAGGGGTATCTGCCGCCGACGGTGACGATCTATGGCCCGCCGGGCACCGGAAAAACGTTGTCGACACGGCGGGTCTGTCGGGAGTTCGCCGGTCGAAGCGAGGACGTTGCCGTCGAGTACGTGAACCTGAAGGAGTGTCGAACGCTGTTCAGCGCCGCCAACGAGATCCTGTTCGAACTGACCGGCGAGAAGAAGGGCGCCTACGTGGGGCTCGACGGCGTCTTCGAGGCGATCTGGACCGCCCTCGAGGCCTACCCCGACTGGACGGTGCTCATCCTGGACGAGATCGATCACGTCCAGCACGACTCGAACTACGAGCCCAGCGACTTCTTTTACCGACTGCTGCGCGGCGAGGGGAAGCTCAAACGGGGGATCGATCTCTCGGTCTGGCTCGTCAGTAACGAGCTGCTCGACGTCGACTTGCGGTTGGACAGCCGCGTTGAGAGCGCGATGAGCGACGAGGCGGTGTTTTTCCCGCCGTACGGGCCTGACGCACTGGCGGCGATCCTCGAGCCCCGGCTCGAGCGCGCCTTCCGGGCGGGGGCCATGACCGACGAGGCGTTCGAGTATGGGGTCCAGGAAGCCGCCCGACGGTGGGGGGATGCGCGGAAAGCGCTGACCCTGTTTCGGCAAGCCGGCGAGACCGCCAGCGAGCGCGACCTCGATCAGGTGACGACCGACTGCATTGAAACGAACCTCGAGGCGACCGATCGGGAGGCGACCGTCTCGAAACTGCTCGATCTCCCGACGAATCACTACGTCGTGCTGACGGCCGTCACCGGGTGGAATCGGAGAGGAGAGATCAAACAGCCCGTGACGACGGCCGACGTCCACTCGATTCTCGAGGGCGAGGAGTTTCCCGAGGAGCTCCAGCTCGGGGAGCGTGCCGTTCGGGGCGTGCTGACCGACCTCGAGACGATGGGGTTAGTCGAGACCTGGATCGACTCTCGCGGACGGGAGGGGAGGGTCAAGCAGATCGAGACGACGTTCGAGCCACAGTGGGTGCGCGAGACGATGGAGCAGTATGTGACCGAATCGACGTATCTGGAGGGGTTGGCGGCGGAGACAGAGGACTGATCGGAATCTGGGCGGATGACGCGCTGTCGGCCGGTACCAGCGAAGATCGGTAATCGCAGCACACTGGGAGGCGGTAACCGGGCGTTCGACGGCTCCACGGACGACCACGTCGGGGCACCGAAGGCCGCCGATCACTGCCCCGACACGCTGCGCGACGCCGTGATGGGGGTGGCCACGCTCGAGCAGTAACGGGAGTCCGGCAGCTGTTCGAGACGAGTGGTCGTGGCCGCCAGCGTCGCGGTCGTCCAACTGTTTGGGGAAGCGATCGCTGTGATCATCGAACGTGGAACTTCGATCGGAGATCGGTGACCGGCCCGTCGTCCTCGGGCGAGTACAACAGGAGGCCGAGACACAGCCCGAGGGTGATCGACGAGGGACTGAGCCCGCCGAGGAACAGCGACTCGAAGCCCATATACAGGAAGATCGCCACCGTGAGCCCGACGACGAACCCGGTCCACGGCGTCCACCGGGTGCGGATTCCCTGGCCCAGCGCGTAAACGAGCGCGCCCAGGTAGAGGCTACCGGCGATGATTCCCGTGTTGAGCAAAGGGTAGACGTAGGAGTTGTGCGGGCCACTTGATTCACCGATCTCCGCGGCGGTGTCCGCAAACCCGATCCCGAGCATCGGATCCTCGGCGAGGCGCTCGAGCGAGGCCACCCACCGGTCGACGCGGGTCAACAGGGTCCCCTCCATCACGTCGCCGACGTGACCGAGTCGGATCGCGACGGCAACGCCGACGGCCGCAAGCGCGATTCCGAGAAAGCCGAACCGACGGTCGAAGCCCGAGACCAGGAGGACGGCACCGGCGGTAAACCCGACGAAGGCAGCATCCCCCTCGCTCAGCACGAAGCCCAGCAGACAGAGCATGAGCGCGCCGAACCACACCGCCCCGCGCCGGGCCAAGAATGTGTACAGCGCGGCGAGGCTGCCGACCATCATCACAAAGCCGTAGCCGTTCGGGTTCGCGAAGATCGACGTCGTGCGGATGCCGTCGATCCCGAACACTGAGTCACCGACGAACTCGTAGAGGGTCTCGCTCGTCTGATGTTCATGCCACAGCATCGCGAGGCCGATCACCGCGAGCAGCGTGGCCACGACCGTCAACCCCATCGTGAACGTCTGGCGCCGGCCGTCGATCAACGCCGGCAGCACGACCACGGTCGCAAGCACCGCCAGCGGCGTGACAGCGATATACTGCAACAGCTCGGTGTGGGGTGCGTAGTAGTAGTGGACGAGCAGCCCGAGCCAGTACCCCCCAATTAGGACGAGAAACGTCGCGTCAAACTGCAGCCGGATATCGGGCATCAACACTCCGTACGCCGCCACTACGACCAACAGGGTGCCGGTCATGATGTAGCCGGCTCGCTGAGAGACCACCCAGCTCGTCACTGCGAGACTGCTGATGAGCGGCAACAGCGCGAGGATCGGATCGTAGACCGGCACCGTCGACTCCTCCGACGACATACCCCAGAGATGTTGACGTAGATTCATACAGAAATCCCGTAGTAGCTGGATATTCGTCGTGTTGAGAGATAAGTACTAGGGGAACTGTCTAGTGCTGAACCGCCTCGGCTGGCATGTTTCCGTTGAGCGCTTGAGGCGGTCTTTGGTCATTGGAGTACTGCATACAGTGTCCAGTCGTCGAGCCGACGGACGAACGGCGTCGCGTCAGCTGCCGATAAGCTCGATCTACCGAAAAGATACTCTCACGAATTCGTCAGAAGCGATCGTTGCACGGAGGGACGGGTCCGATGATGTAATTGGTACAGGTTGGGCATATACAATCATAATAGGCCTTATTGCCAAAACTAACAGGCAACTTTATATAATCTATATTCGTTCACTATAGCTGTATTATGAGACGACGCAGTGCACTCAAGTTACTCGGCAGCGCCGCGGGAGCGGGGATGTTCGCAGCGACAGTCAGCGCGGACGATTCGTTGCCCCGCGAGGAGACGAAGCGGTTCTACACCCACCAGGAGGTCCAGGACTTCCTCGACGACCTCGACCGACGGGCGCGCCGCCCGTTCGAACTCGAGGAGATCGGCGAGAGCCTCGAGGGACGCGAACTCACGGTCGCCCGCGTCGGCAGTGGGGACACGGACGTGTTCTTCACGGCCGAACAGCACGGCGACGAGCCTACCGGCACCAACGCCATTCTGGCGGAGCTGCGTGAGCTCGCGACCTCAGGGAGCCCGTTCGCGAGAACCGTCACCGAGGCGCTGACCGTCCACGTTCTCCCGATGCACAACCCCGACGGCGCGATGCGCAACCAGCGTACGAACGCCGGCGGCACCGATCCCAACCGCCAACACGACTACGAGGTCGGTTCCAGCGACAACCCGTCGCCCGAAACGCAGGCGATGATCGACTACGTCGTTCCACTCGAACCGCTGTGGGTCGCCGACCTCCACACCCAGAGCGGAATGTACCACGACGAGAATGAGAACCCCGGCGACATGTATCATTCGTCGAATTTCTGGCCGATCGCTGATGAGGCGGATCCCGAGGCGATCGAACTCTCCCAGCGACTCAACGTCTCGATGTGGGACCAGGCAGAGGGGAAGGCCAACGCCCAGCTCTCGGTCTATCCCGGCGGAACGGGGACAAACATCGCCCGCAACGCCTACGGTGCCCGCGGCTTTGGCAGCATCCTCAACGAAATGACCGGCCAGACCGGAGACCGCGGCGAGCGCATGGAGGGCCAGATGGTTCGCATCATGCGCAACGAGAACCGCGCCATCCTCGAGGAGACCGCTGACGGGACGCTCCTCGAGCGCGACCCCGACCGCGTCGAGGAGATCCCGGATCGTCCGGGTTTCGGTGAGGCTGGCGACTGGCCCTGGGACGCGACCACGGAGTAAGCAGCCCGGCTGTCCAGCAGTTCGATCTTTTTTGTCGCGTCAGCCGCCGTGTCGCACCGTCACCGTGTCGGCGGCCGCGATCGCAGAGCGCTCTTTCGACAACGACTCGATCACGCACGCACTGGCTGTCACCTGCCCATCGCTCTCGGCCACATCCCGCTCGAAGCCGCCACAGAAGCACGACGCGAGGTAGTCACGAAGGACTGTCTCGGCGCGGCCCTCGAGACGACCGATCGGGAGGTGACGATCGAGACGCTGCTCGACCTGCCGACCAGCCACTTCCTAGTCCTGACGGGTATTACCGGGTGGACACGAGGCGGAACGATCGAACAGCCCGGATGACGGCCGCGGTCCACGAGTTCGTCCAGAAGGATGCGTACCCGGACGAACTGCAACTCGGCGAACGGACGATCCGCAACCTCGTCACCGACCTCGAGACAATGGGAGTCGTCGAGACCTGGATCGACTCCCGTGGTGACGATGGCCGGGTCAAACAGATCGAAACGACGTTCGAACCGCGCTGGGTCCGCGAGGCGATCGACCCGTACGCCGCCGGTTCGACGTATCTGGCTACCGTTTTCGATTCGTAACAGTCCTGGAAATAGGGTCGGCAAGGCTGAAATCGCTTCTCGTGGCTTCTCCGATCCGTCTGCTCCGGTACCGGGATTATGATGACCAGTTTCGGCCCGCTTTCCGGCAATTTATACCGGGTCCTCTCTAACCTATCCGCAGGAGTCGTCGTCCCCGCATGTCACGAGAGCGCCGAGTTGCCGGTCGATACCGGGCAGGGCCCTGGGGTGGCGCCGACGACTCCGTCCCACCATGAGAGACGAAGTCGATTTCGAGCCCAGTCGCACTGACCGCGAGAAGATCCTCGAGACCCTCGCCGAAACGATCGACGACACGCAGGACCGGATCGATCCCCTGGCGGCTGACTCGCCCGAGGAGCAAGCGCTTCAGATCAAGTGGATCCGTGCGCTGGGGTATCTCGCCGGCCAGTACCGCAAGCTGTTGAAAGACGAGGATCTCGACGTCCTCGAAGAGGAGGTCGGTCTGTTAAAGACGGTCTCCGGCCTCGAGAAGCGATGACGAAACGCCGACTCGAACGCGATCTCGAGACGCTCAGCGACGAGGTGCTCGCCGAGCTCGACCCGGGAGAACGCAACCAGTACATCTTCATCGCACAGGCGCAAGACAACGACTACTGGATCGAGCGGTTGCACGACACGTGCCCGGCCGACCAGCTGGGCGAAACGATCGCCCTGGGCCAGCTCTCGCTTCAGTTTGCGTTCGAGACGGTGTATGACCTCCATACGATCGCGCTGCAGCTCGAACTGTTCGAGACACGAAACTGGGCCCGCATCTTCGCGGAAGGAGATGACCGTCCTTCGGAGGCGGCCCTCGAGCGAGCGTCCGACCGAGCCGACGACACCCAGGCGCAGTTCGTCGCGCTGTATCTCGCGTACCACGGAAACCGTCGGTTCGCCAAGGACGTGCTCGGCATCGAGTTCGAGACGTGGCTGGCCCCCCACAAACACGGATCGATGGTGATCGATCTCGCCGAGGACACGCTCGCCGATTCATCTCGACGGCGACTCGCCGAGGAATGGGTTCTCGAGGAGATGGAGCTGTTCGCCGATGAGCCGGACGACGACCCGCTCGATGCGCTCGTCGACAACTGGGCCGAGCATCGGATTGCGGCGTTCCAGCGTCTGTCAGCAGGGATATACAGCGGATAACCGCGCCGTGGTCGGTCGACGACCGGCCTGGACGGTCCTCGTGGGGGGGACAGAACGAACGGTCGGTTCGTCGACGAGTGGAGAACGGTGCCGACCACTGTTCGTTTGATCGGCCGAGCTAGTTTGACGGGGTTGGAGGTCGGATCGTCGCTTTTGATGAGCGACGCTCCGCAGACACCGCCGTCATCACGATACTACGCGACCGGGTCGCACCGCCAGTACCTTTTGAACCAGTCCCCGCAGCCGATCTCCTCCGATCGCTACTGTCTATAACGACACATCCGAGCGCGCGGGCTTCGCTGTTGAGACTGCGGTCACGGCTATCGATGAGGGGATCGCCGAGGTCCGCACACGCCTCGCGGCCGACGGCAACCTGGAGGTCTCGACCGATCTGCGACCCAGAAAGCGAACGATTTGACGGTCGTTTGTAGGCGCTCCGGATCCGACTCCGGCGCGCTCGAGACGGTATTGATCCCGCTCGACGGAGACCGAGACCGAGACCGCAGAGTCCGAGTCCGACTCCGACTCCTCCGAGACCGACACCGGCGAACCTGCGGTCGGACTGTTGGTCTCGGAGCGGTGCCAGGAGCTCATCCGGGCGTTCGACGGCGACACGGACGACCACGTCGGCGGGCCGAACGCCGACGACCACTGCCTCGACGCGCTGCGCGACGCCGTGATGGGGGTGGCCACGCCCGAGCAGTAGGTCGAACAGAGGTAGCTAACCCCCCGCTCCCTATTCCACCTTTATTTGGGCTGGTCTAATCGTTCTGCCCTAGAATTAATTGCTGTCGTTGTCACGTGGGTCGCTAACAAGTTCGTACAGTCCGGTATCGTATAGATTTCGCACGTGACCGTGCTCCTCGAGACGTTGAAGGCGCTGTCCGAGATACGTGCTCGTCACGTCTCTGCGTTCCTCGTCGTTCATCCGCTCACGCGCATAGACGGGCGTTACACGTCCCTCGAGTAGATACTCCAGGAGCTCCTGATCGACGTCGCGGAGATCGTTATCAGAGAGTGCCATGCTGTTTGATTCGCATACTTGCATTACATACTTAGTGCTATCTCATCCCACCAGGGTTCTCTTTGAGTACTGTCCGCAAGCTTCTAACTCGAGTTTGAGAGGCAAACTATATAGTGGTGGGCGTGATAGTAGAGACTGGAGAAGCGCAGGGTTCCTGAGTAGAATCAGGCGGTGGTGATGACACCGCCTGCGCTTCTCGAGGTCCGAGAAGCATGTTAGCTACGAATTCCGCCGTTGAAAAACGTGACGAGGTTGAATCGTGCGATCACGACTGGTGTCCGGGACCCAACGGAGACAGGCTCCCCTACTTTGCGTGTTTCCAGGTAGCGCACAGAACGGAGGGAAAGTCGGATGCCCGTTGATGAGACTTCGGGGTGTCTGACCGAGCGGCCGGCGTCGCTCGAGGACGGATCGGCTGTCGTCGCGACCCCGACGCAGACGCTGGCGGGCCATCCGGTCGGCCGACAACCCCACGCCGCCGTCTGTATCGGTTGCGGCGCGACACTCCGCGAGACCGATCTCGTGTTCGCGTACGCCTATCGCTGTGCCGATTCGAGAGCGTGGACCGTTCCGCGGCTGTTCTGTCACGGCTGTGCGCCCGACACGATTCGTTCGCCGACCCTCGGAGCGACCGAGGCTCTCGTCGGGGGTCGTCTCGGCTCGATCGCGCTGCCGACGTCGCGTCGCGCTCGGCTGTGTCTGGCAGAGCTCTCCCTTCGGGCGTTCAGCGGACCGACGGAGGGCTTTTCACCATGAACGCCGTCGACACGCACTTACTCGAACCCCCGATCAGGAGGGCCGGCCGACGATTGCGAGGGCGGAATCGTCCAAGTGATCGGCTTCGCTTCGAAGGCGAGGGTCCGAGTCGGGTCGCCGATACAACGAGCGGTGGGCTGTGAGATGAGCGTCGACTGTCCCCACTGTGATCGGACGTTCGACTCGCACAGAGCAAAGTCGGTTCATGCGTCTCAGATTCATTTCGCTCGAGTGCCGGCAATCCAATGTGACCCGTACGGTCACAGAGGGATCGATACGAAACACAACGGCGCTCGTCACCGCGTCCAAGTTCACCGACTTCACGCGACGCTGCTCGTAGACGATATCGGCGAACTCGCCGAAAAGGAGGTCCACCACGTCAACGGCTGTCCGTTCGACAACAGGCTGGAAAACTACGAACTACTCGATGCGTCGAGTCACCGAGCAAAGTCACAGAAAACGTATCGCAACCTCTCCGGGTACAAGATTCTCTGTCGAGAGTGTGGCACTCCGAATCAGTTAACCAAACGTGAGAACACCAACTTCTGCCCGACGTGCGGTTCAGGAGTCGAAGACGAAGAGATCGTCCGGTCGGAACCGATCGACTGGCGGATTCCACACTGAACGATGAGAACACACCCGGGAGTCCGAGGAGCGAAGCCACTACTGGCGGGGACAGATCGATGAGTCGCAAGGAGGACTCCGCTGGGCCGAGCGCCGACGGCCCGGAGTTCGACGTCCCCGAAGAGCGTGGAAGCGACTGGACGAAACGTGCGACGGAGGTTCGAAAGCGGGACAACAGCGTCTGTCAGCGCTGCGGGAACCACAACGGGAACGACGAGTACTATCCGCTGTCGATGGCGGCCCACCACATCGTTCCGGGAAAGTACCTCCCGAAGGCCGACGCGCGTCTCGACCTGAATCTCGTTACGGTCTGTGGGACCTGTCACAATCGCCTCGAGGGAGCACACGTCGAGCGGCAGTTCGCCAAAACCGATCGCGACGAGGCGCTTCGCGTGCTTCGGGTGTTGAAAGAGGGCGGACAGACGGTGTACACACTCGAGCGCGAGCTCGATCTCCCGGAAGAACGGCTTCGGTCGCTGGTGTCACAGCTCGAGCGCATGAACTGTCTGCGGACTCGCGAGAACGTTCGGTATCGAGCCGCCTGTCCCGGTACAGCGTGGTCGGCTCTCGAGAAGCTGCGGAGTGAGTTGGAGCGGGAACGGGCTCGGCGTCGGTCGTTGGAGGGTGTGCTCGAGGAGGTGGATTTGGAATCGATGGACGCCGAGAGCTGAACTCGTATTATCGGATCTCGAATTTCGATCGAATGTCGGTGACGGGACCGTCTGCTTCCGGCGAATAGAGGAGAAGTGCGAGCATGATCGAGGAGACGCTCAGTCCGCCAAGGAACAGCGACTCGAAGCCCATATAGAGGGAAGATCACCATTCCCAGCTCGACGACGAACGCGGTCCAGGGCGTCCAGCGCCCCTGCCTCAGTGCATAGACAGCGCGCCGAGATAGAGGCTGCCGCCGATGATGCCCGTGTTGAGCAACGGGTAGATATACGAGTTGTGGGGGTCCTCGGCGGTGTCGGCAAAGCTGATTCCCACCAGCAGGTTCTGCGAGAGGTGCTCGAGCGAGGCGACCCGTCAGTCGACGCGACTATAAGGAAAACCCGGTAATGTGGTCTATATTGTTAGTTCTCTCGCGGATCACGCACAAATCGATAGAGTCCACGGTTTACTTTTTCTACCCAACCTGCGTCAACGAGTCCCCGGAGGGCTCGATTGATATATTGGCGTCGTGTATCAAGTGCTTCTTCAAGCCGTTTAGGATTCGCGTATCCCCATGGTTTGCCCTCCTCCCGGCCTTCCTTTAGCACCTCAAGGATCGCATCTTGCCGGTCATTAGGCTCGAAATCCTCGTTCACCATCTTACTATTGGCTACATCGATATTACACTAAACATTTCGGTGCTAGTTCTATTTTGGATTGCAAATGTTGTTACGAAATATGTTACAATGTAACTATTAAGTGGACGGAGGTGTTATATGCAGATGAGGAGGCGGGTATCCAGTAAAACTGGACGGTGCTAGGACACCGCCCGCACTTCTCGGGAGGCGAGAAGCAATGCCAACTACAACCGCGATTCATCAAAAACGCACCGACAGAAAGGTATGCGACCATGACTGGTGTGCCGGTCCGACTGACGACCAGTTGCCCTGCTTTGCGTGTTTCAGCGCCCGCAACACGGCGGAGGAAGATGGCCGCTGACGACTGCCGTCGGTACCGGGCCGGACATCGCGAGGAGCCGACCGTCACCGCGACGCCAGCACAGGTCCTCCACGGTCACCCGGTCGGCCCGAAACCCGACGCAGCCGTCTGCATCGGGTGTGGATCGCCGCTGCGCGAGACCGACATCGTGTTCGCGTACGCGTACCGCTGTGCCGACGCTGCACAGTGGGACATCCCTCGATTGTTCTGCCACGGCTGTGCGCCCGGCCGGATTCGGTCGCCGACGCTCGGCACGACCGAACTGCTGGTCGGCGGTCGGCTCGGCTCGATCGCGCTGCCCACGCCGCGCAGTTCACGGCTGTGTCTCACCGAACTCGCGCTGCGGGCGTTCAGTCCACCGACGGAGGGCTGTGCGCCATAGAGAACAGCGGGCAGTAGACTGAACCGACTGTTACATCGCACGCTGAGCTACCAACAGGACGAAAAAGATGAAAACAGTAGAGCTGAAGCTTGTCGATCCGAACGCGCACAAAGAGCGGAAGCTCTGGGAAACGAAGCAGGCGTACCAGTGCGCACTTGAGGCTGCGTTCGAAGCAAACTGTACCTCGAAGTCGGCGACCAACGACATCGTCGTCGAATACGATCTCAGTGGCTACGCGAAGAACGCGCTCAAAAAGTACGTTCCACAGCTGTGTGGCGGGAGCTACAACGCAAAGGCACTCAGCGATGATCATCCCGTTCGCTTCACGAACGAGGGAATCTGTCTGGATCGAAAGCCGGAGAACAGAATCGAGTGGTACGTCAAAATTCCACATCACGAGGACTACAATCTCTGGCTCCCCGCTGCTATCAATCCCGAACAACGGTCGTGGATCGAGGCCGTCTATAGTGGCGAGACCGAAATGGGCGAGAGTCGGCTCATACACAGCGATGGTGAGTGGTATCTACACATCACTGTCCGCACTGATACTACGGACTATCTGCTTGCCGACTCCGAGGACCAAACCCCGATCGGTGTAGACGTTGGCGATGCCGCTCTGGCAACGGTGTGTCACCGGGACGAGTGCGGCGCTCCGACGTCACCGCTCATCTTCAGCGACGAAGCCTCGTGGGTTCGCGATCTCCGAAAGACGTACTTCACGGCAGTCCGTCGCCTCCAGCGACGTGGGAGCGAACGGCTCAGCAAGGAGTACGGAGAGGACACCTGGAACCAAATCGGCCACATCATTAGTTGTGTCTCGAGAGAGATCGTCGATCACGCACGGGCTGTCGATAACCCCATACTTGTACTCGAAGACCTCACTGGAATCCAGGACAGCATCGATGCTGATGCGTTCATGAACCGGCGACTCCACAAGTGGTCGTTCGCCAAACTGCACGAGCAGATTCGCTACAAAGCTCACGAGGTGGGAATTCCAGTTGCGACAGTGGATCCGCAAGACACCTCGAAACGATGCCACGCGTGTGGAGAAGAAGGAACGCGACCCCAGCAGGCAACCTTCCGCTGTTCGAACGACGACTGCTGGGTCTCCGAGTATCAGGCAGATCTCAATGCCGCACTCAATATCGCAGATCGCTACCTCGCTGGAGAGAGCCAGTCCCGAACCGACCAGAAGGCGACTGGCGATGACTCGAGCGAGGATGGGGCCTCATTGGCCGGGCCACAAGACAGCCGCTCCGAGGATGAAACCCGTCCATCGACGAGCAGACCGAATGCGTCTTGAAACCTCGAAGAGGAGACTCGAAATCCCATGGTGGGATTCCACGACGCGCTCGTGGAGGCGGTCAACAAATATGCGAACAACTCCTCTGAGTGTTCGAACGAAAGAGACGTCGCTGCTACCAGGTCAGCCCTTCGTAGGTGAGTCCGTCGCGTCGCTGGATGATCCGTCGCCCGTCGACGACGACGGGGTTTGCCATCGCGTCGAACGCCTCGTCGAGTGCGGCGAACTCGTCCCAGTCGGTGACGACGAGCGTGCCGTCGGCATCGTGAAGTGCCTCCGAAGCTGATTCGGCGTAATCGATGTTCGGGAACTCCTCTGCCATGTTGTCGGCTGCAACCGGATCGTATCCGACGACGTCGGCTCCCTGCTCGAGGAGCGCCTCGATGACCGGAATCGCTCTCGAGTTCCGAATGTCGTCGGTCTGGGGTTTGAACGAGAGACCGAGAACGGCGACTCTGGACCCGTCGAGATTGACGTGGTTCTCGAGCAGTTCGAGCAGCCGTTCGGGCTGTCGATCGTTGATCTCGACGGTGGCCTCGAGCAGCGCCGGATCGTATCCCTCCTCTCGTGCAGCTGCGATGATCGCGTCGACGTCCTTCGGGAAACAGGACCCGCCCCAGCCGACGCCGCTGCGGAGGAACTGTTCGGAGATGCGGTCGTCGAGACCGACCGCTTCCATTACCTCGTAAGCGTCGAGGCCGAACTCCTTGCAGATGTTTCCAAGATCGTTGACGAGGCTGATCTTCGAGGCAAGGAAGGCGTTGTTAGCGTATTTGGTCATCGAGGCCGTCGCAGGATCGGTCTCGACGATGTCGGCATCGTGTCCCTCAAGCAGTGGTTCGAACACTTCATGTAGTCGTTCGGTCGCCCACTCGGAGCGCGTTCCGTAAACGACCTTGTCGGGATGCATGAAATCCGAGACCGCACTGCCCTCACGGAGGAACTCGGGGTTCATGCCGACCTCGATGTTCTTGTTGTCGTTTGCTCCGCGGTGGACGGCTGGTTCGAGGACATCCCCGATACTCATCGGTGTCACCGTACTCTTGATGACGACGAGGTGGCGCTCGGATTTGTCGGCGAGGGCCTCACCCGTCGCCTCGGCGGCTGCCTCGAGTGCGGTGAGATCGATACTGCCGTCTGCGTTCGAGGGCGTCCCGATCGCGAGGAAGGTGACATCTGACTCGGGCACCGCATCGTAGGACGTGGTCGCCTCGAGTCGATCGCCGACGTGTCTCTCGAGGAGGTCCTCGAGACCTGGCTCGTCGATCGGGGCCTTCCCCTCGTTGAGCGTGTTGACGATCTCTTCATCGATGTCGATCGCCGTGACCTGGTGGCCGAGGTCTGCGAAACAGGCCGCGACCGTCGTCCCGACGTAGCCGCTGCCGATAACGGAAATATGCATAGGTTGATTGCTCACGCGGATCTGTAAGAGCATTTTGGTACTGTATGACGAGAGTTCTTTGAGTCAAGATTCATTACAGTTACCGTCAATATTATAACACTGACGAAACCCCGTCAACGTAGCTAGGGCGGACGTGGTCAAAGCAAAAGCGTTGATTCCGCGTCCGATACCCGCTATGATCACTTCCGACAACAGAGACCTCGGCGTCCTCGCCGCGTCGATTCGCGAGGTTCTTGATCGTGTGCCATACTTTTGATCGTCAAGTATCGTTGTCACTCATGGTACTGATTATACTAAAAACAATGCCGCACACGAGAGTCAGACGACTATTCGCCGGTTGCCACCCGCTCGTCATCGTAGCTATTCTAGCCCGTCTATCAAATTCGATATCAAAACCGGATTAGCGATTGGCCGAATTTGGAAAGAGATCAGGACTGCTCACTGGGGTCGTAGCTGCAGACAAAGTGCCGATCCCGGTTCTTTGCAATGTATGTGTATATCCGTTTACCGACGGCCGCTACTGGTGGGAATGTCATAAACCAAGAGAGCGGAGCCGTGACCGCGAATTGCTTGAATAGTCTCCTGAAAGCGTGATATCCCCTGTATACGTTTCCATCGGCAAACACATACATTTCGTCGTCGAAATTGACGTTCTCGCGCTCTCGATACTCGGCCGGTGTATTGTACTGGGTGTAGAAATTCACAGTTTTATTGAGATCGAGTAATTTGAATGCATAGAGTGAACGGGCACAGAAGTAGCAGTGCTCATCGTAGACTAAATCGATACTTTTCCCAGTTGAAATATATGAATGGATTTTATCCCACGACATGAAAAATAAGAGCACTATAATCATATCTAGGAATATTGGCCCCTGGGTTGCATAAACACCTACGTGGAACCCTATTAGACCCAGAACAACTATTGTAAGTGGTAATCCAAATATTAGTACAATAAGCAGTCCTACTTCTAAAATAAGAGTTGTCAGTGCACCAAGCGCGATAAGTATATCTGGCATATCGAGCAGCAATTGACCTGCAACAGGTTCTATTCCGAGTCGATAGTGAGAACTCCGGATATGCCTCCCTAAACTCGTAGCAGTCGCCCATTCGATTGGGTTCCCGTGTACGATTTTAGCGAAGCCAGATCCGAAATAGAGAATCGCAATGAGGAGTAGCGCCGAACGAAGCATATCTGCTCGATAAGACGGCAAGTTGCGAGTCGTGAGAAACGAGTTTAATTCGTTCAGATCTCGGTTTCGCGTTCGACGAACACCATCAGCAGAGAGAACATCTTGTTCAGAATATAGACCATAAAATAACATAATGAAGACACTCATAAAGATCGCTTCAGTATTACCTGACCACTGAATCATCATCAGTATAATTGACATATATGTCAATATAATGGAAGTAAGGAAGCTAGTAAGCCGAAGTCGATATCCAAGGACGAAGCAAACTAGTCCGATAACAACGATCCACTGCAGATATGGTAAGGATGCAAGCCCAATATCAAATGCGAATATTTCGTAGTAGCCGTATGGGAATAGGGGCCATTCTCCGACTGCGTTCCAATTGATAGAAACCACCTTCCAGATAAGGTACAATCCTAGTACTATACGTACCAAAGCGATATTTAATGGTGAATCTAATTTCGGGTTTCGAACATAGTTACGAAACATGATTAACCTCCGAAACAACAGAAGGATCCTCTGTTGTTACATGGTATATCTCCCGGTCTAAATGCTGTACTTCATGTGAGTTGTTTTCATAATACATTGTTACTTCATAAAATATCACTGCAACAAAATCGTCGTACTCATTTAATTCATTGACATTCCACTCATAGTTTCGTGAAGGAAGAGGAAAGGTCCACCAAGATGTTTCTGGCGGCCCACCGGTCATAAGTTCCGACCTATGTTCTTGTGCCTGCTCAAGAAAGAACTCGCCTGCTTCATCATAGTTGTCTGCAGACAGATGGTAATGCAACTGTCCGATAGAGTTTGGGTGAACTGCACGAGTGTCATACCTCAATTCTTTACCATTACTGTCAACAAGATAAACTTCCTGATATGTATTTTCTTGCTCAGCAGGGTAGGTGTATTTATGATAGTCTATAAAAGGGAGCGCACCTAGACCGACTAGGTTTACGATTAACAACACCGAGAGAACAGTTCCTACATATACCTCTTTTGTATTTGACCTGTTCCGTAACTTGAAAGCTAATGCAGTAAAGGAGAAAAATCCAATAAATGATGAAATTGCTATTATATCAATAGCCGTAAGGCCAGCTATCATGTTTGTAATAGAGATAATTATGCGATATAAATCTATCGAGAAAGAAAACCATAGCCTCTCACTATGGCTTTAGAGTGATCGAAATAACAATAATAATAATATTGACTGTTATTTAGAGTGCGCCGTGGTATTCGTAGAATCGTCTGTTTCTATCGTCTCTGAGTAATGGTTTGTGTGCTTGCATAGCCTGTACACCCGGAAGTGAGTTTGCTTCGATAAGTCCAACACTTCCTTTATCATCAAGTACGATTAAATCTAGGCCTAGGTAAGGCGTAATTGAGGATACGGCATCAGCCAATTCCAAGATCTGTGTTCTAATCTTAGACCAAGCTGGAATCTCAACGTTCAGAACTTGGGTTCCCGTATCTGGATGGGTCTCCATGTACTCCGGACGGCCATTGTCTTTCACGATAACAAAATGACTTAGTTCGCCACTCTCACGGTCGATCCCTGCTGAGCCACCTCCAGCAGCGTAGTTATCGAGAGGAGCAGATTTATCTGTCGAGAAACGGTGCATTGCACCACCAATAAATGGTTTGCCCGTATCTGGATCCACCATGGTAATAGCTCGAACTGTACTAAATCCGCTGGGATGGATCTCATTAGCATACTGTGCTGGATGGAAAACCTCTGTGGCAAGATATCCATCAAGATTTCTGCAAATTTGTGTTAGGCGTGTTTCAGATATTGGTTCGCCATCTAGCAAGAATCCATCATCATATTGAAGAAATAGTATTCGCTTCCCTCGTGTCCCGGCCCTGGGCTTGATAACGACTATCTTATGCTTGCGAACACATTCAATGAGACTATCACAATCTGCTGTCGCACCCTCCCAAGGCTCGACAAACTCTCCATCTTGGAGACATCCATAGAGATCCGGCAATAGCTCACCATACTCTGGCGAGAGGATCCGGTGTGATAGAAGCTTATCATCTAAGGTTATTTCATACCCTTTATTGATTTTCGAGGCCCCACGAGCTCGCTCCCAGTCTGAAAGATAATCTGAGCGGTCACGCCGGTCAAGTTCAAAAAGGGCGTATGATTCGCTGGTGAAGCCACTTTGAAGAGCATCTAAACGCTTTGAAATAGGGAGATCAGCATCACTCTTGATGTCGGCATTGAGTACAGAACCCACCGCCCACGCGTTTCGTTGCACCGCTTCGAGAGAGTTACTCGATCTTTTGTAGATCGATTTTGCTGTACGAAATCCCATGAGTCTATATTTAAGACTGATCTATCAAAACTATATGCTTTATCATTTCATCGGTAGTATCAGTACCTCACAAAGCAACGCTAATTTGAATCTATGCGTCCATCTTGATGAATGGTTGACAGAAAGTAAACAGGGTTGAGCGAAGAGAGCGTTATCGCTGTCGGCGGCGATCAGCCGCGATTCGACAGCGTTGCCACTTATAAGGAGGTGTACTCTGACGGTGACTATCGGGAGAACTGGTCGTCAGGTAGTCTATTTGTTGGCTACCTGACATATCGCGAGGGTCGTCCACACAGTTCGCCGAACCATATTGGTGAACTCTTTGAACAGCCACCACTAGAGACGATGCCCGCCACAGCGGGGCGTCGCCACGTACTCCCAGTGCAGATATCGCCAGATATTCTGCAACAGCAGACTCACCACGATGTATA
>NZ_JARUKV010000016.1 GCF_029688865.1 Natronococcus sp. A-GB7 | reverse complement strand
TCGCCTGCGTTTCGGCGAGTACTGGAGTGCGCGAGCCTCTGGGAAATCCGATTCGCCGCCACCACTCATACTCGACTTTCAGCCCACACAGCAACCGCTGTGTGGGCTTTCCGCATTTATACAGTCGAACTTTATTGCCGTTGTCTCCCGTTAGTAATACGAAGGGTACGCTCGAGTTCACCCTTCGAGATCGGTCCGTACCGCTATGTTTAAACGATCGCAGTGACAACAGAGAACCGCGCCAAGGTGGCAGAGTCCGGCCGAACGCAGCGGCCTGCAGAGCCGCCCACCGCCGGTTCAAATCCGGCCCTTGGCTTGCTTCTACCTAGTGAGCGATCCGATCAGCGGACGGACGGGTCGTTACTCACAGATCCTTCTCGAGCGTGGTGATCGCCACACGTACGCTGCGAACCCACCGAGCGATCACTCGATCTCGAGCAGACAGCCGTTTCGTACGGTTTACTGTAGGTCAGTTCCGGTGCAACCGCGACTCGGACGGCGATTGCACCGGTACATCGGTACAGCAATCCGTATCAGACTCGGATCGCCACACCACTGGCAGTCGAATCCTGTCGGCAGTGCTCTCGAGGGCGTTCCGACAAGAAGGCGCCGTGGAGCTTCGAACGCGCGGTTGCGGCGGCGTCACTCTGTTATTCAACTCGTATGGGGCTTTTGTTGCCTGTCGCTCATGGAGATGTTTGCGACAGGAAAGCGGGCCGGGCGCGATTATGAACTACGCCGAGACGTTCCAGCTCGCTCGCTGCGCTCACTCACGGGCTGCGACTCATCTAGTTCAAATCGCTCTGGCCGCTCTGCTCGTCACGAATTGTTCCTCGCAGAAGCGGGCCGGGCGCGATTTGAACACGCGACCGTCTGGTTAAAAGCCAGACGCTCTGCCAAACTGAGCTACCGGCCCTCCGTTCTGTACTATCGGCGAGTACCGGTTAAACGTTTCTTTCTCGGTTTGTGATACTGCAGGCCTTAGTCGAAGTACTTCTCGAGCGCGGCCGTGACGAGTTCACCGGGATCGACGTCTTCGATCGATGCGCGGCGTCGAAGGTCCCGGTAGCTGTCCGGAGAGAGGGCGACTTCGATTCGGCCGAGCTCGACGTCGTACTCTCTGAGCGCGTACTCGATCGGCGTTCCGTCGTTGACGGCGCTGGCGACGCTGCGGACCTCACGAACGGTGAGGTCGCCGTCGAGCGTAGCCCAGGCGAGGAGGAGTCGAGCCTCCCCTTCGACGCGGGCGATGTGTTTGGCTGCCGTCGGCGCGATGCGACCGAGTGCGACTTGCTTGCGGACCGACCGCGGTAGATCGTGGACGCGGGCCCACTTGCGGATGAACGAGACCGTTGCGTTTCCGCCGGTCCGCTCGGCCGCGGCCTTGTACGACCCCTCGCCGCGAACGAGGGCGGCACAGGCGGCGGCACCGCGAAGCATGTAGAGGTGGTCGTCGTTAGTGTCGCCGCTTGCGAACTGTCGAACGGTCTCGGCGGCGTCGGCGAGGCGGTCGGGATCGTCGGGATCGAACTGGACGGCCTCTCGAGCGTGCGGTCCGGCGACGGACTCGTCACCCCGGATGACGGGTGTGCCGACCGGTGACTCCCGGTCGGTGGGGACGGGCTCGATAGAGTCGTCGGTTTCGTCCCCGATCTGATTCTGACGGTGATCGTCAGTCATATGGAAGTAGACGGGCCGTGAAACCAAAAAGAACGAGGCTTTGGCGGCACCAGCTGCTCATTCGTCTCGCTTTTCGGCGAGGTGCTCCCAGATCTCTGTGCAACCGGCTCCCTCTTCGATTCCGTCGAGATGTGAATCGTCCGAATCGTCGTCGTCGTCGATCGGTTCCGGTTTGCAGTCCGGGGCGTGTGCCATGGATCACTGTTAGGAGTCCGAACGAATAAGTGGCGCTTCAGCCGCAAAGGATACCCGTGCTCACCCGTCTCGGACAATGGTGCCGCTATCTCGGACCGTCCGACGGTTGGCCCCGTGGCGGGCCGACGCCGGCAACGAGGTGCTAGTGGCGATCGAACGACGTGTTCGAGCTGAATCGCGCGTTCGAACCCCCGACGCTCCGGATCGGCGTCGGTTCGGACCCCGATCCCACCAGAGGCGACAGGAGAACCGGTTTCTCGGGTCGACGTGTGGGGCAGAGAGGAGGCGAATTTGGCCGATAAGTGTGGAGTCGCCGAGAAACTGGCCGACCCGGACCGGAACGAGAATCTCGAGCCGACGACGACTCGATTTCGGGACCTGCGTGCACACACCTCGACCCGGTCGATCGGCCGGACTGCGAGCTCGGCTACCGCCTGCCCTCGCAGGGAGTCGATTTTTTCTTTCGGCCGGCGGAGACGCTGGCGGAACGATGACAGTCGAAACCATTCAGGAGCTGTTCGAACACGGTCTCGAGGACATCTACCATGCCGAGCACGAACTGCTTGACGCGCTCGAGGACCTCGAGGAGAACACCGAACGCGAGGAGATCTCGTCGGCGTTCGCCGAGCACCGCGAGGAGACCGAGGAACAGATCGACCGCCTCGAGGAGGTGTTCGAGATCTTCGGCGAGCCACCCGAGAAAGAGGAGTGTGAGGGTATCAAGGGTCTGATTCAGGAGTACGAGGAGTTTACCGCCGAGGATCCCTCCCAGGAGGTACTCGACTACCACAGCATGGCCGCCGCGGAGAAGACCGAACACTACGAGATCGCGGCCTACGGGAACCTCATCCCGCTCGCGGATCAGCTCGGGATGGACGAGGCGGCCGACCTCCTCGAGGAGAACCTCCGGGAGGAACAGGAGGCCCTCGACGAGCTGACGGAGTTGACCGAATCCTTCGAGATGGACGCGATTCCAGCGGAGTAACAGTCATGAGCGACGACACCGAGGACGAGGCCGACGAGGAGACACAGTACGGCGGGACCGAAGACGAACAGCCCGAGACGTCGATCGACGAAGACGACGAAGCGTAGCGCGTTGCCCTCCCGAGGCCACCGCTTTTCGAGTTCGACGGGTGCTGTAGGCACGATGATTCTTTCGATCCTTCGTTACGAGTGAACTGCTCCGCGCCGGTGGTGGGCGACTGAATCTCCGACAGACAGCGGTCCCGAGTGGCTGTTTCCCGCTCCCCTGCCCAGGCCCGTGATGGCACATAACACATATAGTCCTGCTCGAGGTAGACTCCTGCGGAGGAACACAACATGGCAGACGCCAAGACGGCTCGAGCGGAGTGGGGGACACGGTTCGGCTTCCTGATGGCGATGATCGGCGCCATGGTCGGCGCCGGGAACATCTGGCGGTTTCCGTACGTAATGGGCGAAAACGGCGGGGGTGCGTTCGTTCTCGCCTTCCTCGTCCTGTTGTTCCTGCTGGCAGTACCGGGGCTGATGGCGGAGGTCGCGCTCGGACGATACACGAACAAGGGGATCATCGGCGCGTTCCGCGACGTCCTCGGTCGCGGCGGGTTGGTCGGGCTCGGAGTGATCGTCCTACTGGTCAACATCGCGCTGATGTCGTACTACTCGCCGTTGATCGGGTGGACGCTGTACTACGCGGTCCACTCACTGTTGTTCACGTTTACGGCAACCGGGTTCGAAGCCGAGCCGTTCATGGAGGCGTTCTTCGCGAACCCGGCGCTGATGATCGGACTCCACACCGCCGTCATGGCTTCGGTCGCGGCGGTCCTCCTGTTGGGAATCCGGCGCGGCGTCGAACAGCTCGTCGTCTACGCCGTGCCGGCGCTCGTGATCACGCTCGTGATCATGACGGTTCGCGGACTTACCCTCCCGGGTGCGAGCGAGGGGATCGCCTTCACGTTCAGCATCCAGTGGGAGTACCTGTTCGAGGGCTCGACGTGGATCGCCGCGCTCGGCCAGGCGCTGTTCTCGACGGGACTGGGCTGGGGAATCGCTCTGACCGTCGGGAGCTACCTGCGGGAGTACGACGACGTCCCCCTCGGTGGCGGCGTCTTCACCGCGATCGGCGAGTCGAGCATCGGTATCCTCGCGGCGCTGGCGATCTTTCCCGTCGTCTTCGCGGTCGGCGTCGAACCCGACGCCGGCGCGGGACTCGCCTTCGTCTCGCTCGTCCAGGTCTTTCCGGAAATTCCGCTGGGTGGGCTCGTCGCGATCCTGTTTTTCGTCGGGTTCTTCCTCGCGACCTTCACGTCGGGGGTCGTCATCACCGAGGTCAGTGTCACGACGCTCACCGAGGAAACGAAATTTAGCCGGAAACAGACGGTTCTCGGGGTCTGCGGGCTAATCTGGCTGCTCGGCATCCCGAGTGCATACTCCGCTGACATCCTCGACTACCTCGATTTCGTCTTCGGCAACTGGGGACTCCCGCTCGCGACACTGGCTATCATCGGCGTCATCGGGTGGGTCCTCGGCCCGGAGCGGCTCCGCCTGCTGGCGGTCAACCGCAACGCGGGGATCTACGTCGGCAAGTGGTGGGACCCGGTCATCAAGTACGTTATCCCGGCGGTGATGATCTTCATCATGGCCTACTTCGCTTGGGAGGACTTCGGCTCGCCGGAGATGATCGGCGGGATGCTCGTCATCGTGCTGTTCCCGATCATCGGCTACGGAATCATGTCGGTTCTCGAGGGCCGCGGCGGCGGTCCCGACACTACGGACGTGACCGGAGGTGACGACTGATGGTGCTGACCGCCGAAGTCATCGGAATGCTCGTCTTCACGCTGGCGGCGTTCTGGGGTCTGGCGACCTGGTCGCTCGTCCGAACGATGCGCCAGGAGGGCCGCAAGGTCGAGATCCTCGAGCATCAGGATCGGATGGACACCTACTCGCCGAAGGCGCTGGCGGAGCTCCGGGAGTGGATCCGGGCCAACCCGGACGATCCGCTCGTCGACGACGCCCGTCGCCGACACAACGAGTGCATCGAGGCACTCGAGGAGACCGACAGGCGGTTCTACGACTGGTCCGACGAAGAGGTCGATCGCCTCGAGCGGATCTGAGCGGGAGGGCTTTTGGTACTCGAGGGGGTAGACCGAGTGTGACCACGTCGGCCCCGGCCCCCGACGAGGAGTGCTCGATTCGACCCGCGGAGCGTGCGGATCTGCTCGCGGTCGTTCGTATCGAGCGAGAGTCGTTTCCCCAGCCCTGGCCCTACGACGCGTTCGAGCGCTTTCTCGACGAACCCGGGTTCCTGGTCGCCGTCGACTCTCTCGGCGCGGTAGCGGGGTACGTCGTCGCCGACGTGAACCGTCAGTACGGCCGCAACCGCGGCCACATCAAGGACATCGCGGTCCATCCGGAGCGGCGGGGAAGTGGCGTCGGCTCCGCGTTATTGTCGCGTATCGTCGCCGTCCTCCTCTCCCACGGTGCCGACTCGATCAAACTCGAGGTCCGGGAGTCCAACGACGCGGCCAAACGGCTCTACCGAAAGTTCGGTTTCGAACCGCTCCGGCGAGTACCGGGTTACTACGACGACGAAGACGCGATCGTGATGGTTCGAAAGCTCGAGTGATCTGCCGTCGGGAGCGGGGAGGTTTTAGGACCGACGACCCTACCGCCGAGTATGGGATATCGCTGTCCGGTCTGTGAGACCGAGGAGGCCGACGCCGTCCACCTCGCGAACCACCTCGCCGTCACCGCCTCGCTGGGACGGCCCGATCACGAAGCCTGGCTCGAGGACCACGCCCCGAACTGGGGCGACTGTACTCCAGCGGAACTCGGTGAGATCGTCAGCGAGCACGCCGAGACCGTCGAGACGCCCGAGTTCGACGATCACGATCACGCCGACCACGGCCGACCGGGCGGGCTCGAGGGGGACCTCGCCCGCCAGAGCCGTCAGCCGGGTCGCGGCTCGATGACGGACGAGGCCGAACAGGTGCTCCGGGAGGCCCGAGAGCTGACCGAGCAGATGGCCGGGAACGCGGACGGCGGGTCAGACGAGGAGGCGGAGCCCGAGAACGGAAACGAAAACGCGTAACTGCCGGACCCGCGAGGATCCTCGTATGGAGACGACGGGAACGTTCACGTTCGAGTCGGCCGCGGAAGCACGCGAGCGCTACGAATCGGTCGGCCCGGCGGCACAGACGGTCGTCCGCGAGGTCGCGAAGGCGATGGCGTTCGACCGCGAGGAGTACGACGAGCGCGTCAACGGTGACGTCGTCGAGAGCGCGCGCGACGCGCTGTTCGCGAGCTTACTCGAGGTTCGGATCGGCTCTCGCGAGGAGTACGAGGAGTGGCGCGAGGGCTACGACGGCGAGGTGACCGAGGTCGGCCACGAGCGCGTCGATCGCGTCGTCTGGCATGCCGGGCCGACCGACGAGGCCGTCGCGGCGACCTTTCAGGACGAGGAGGAGGCTGCCGTCGCGACGCTTCGCCGTCAGGCGTTCGGTCGGCTCTACCGGGAACTTCTCGAGGACTGATACGGATTGCTGTGACGATGTACCGACACCCGGGTCGCGATTGCGCCGGAACTGACCTACAGTAAACCGTATGATAACGTCTTCGAGCGCGGAGACGGTACCTATTCCCCCCTCGAGCACGCAGCCGTTTTTCATGACCGACATCGACGACTGGGAGCTCCTGGAGGAAGTGACCGAGTACGATACCCCCTGGTACGAGGGCGGCTACGATCGGCTCCGCCAGCCGGACGGTTCCGAGAAGCAGTACTACTGGGCCGACCTCCCGCCCGCGGTCGTCGTGGTCGCCCGGGTCGACGCCGGCGTCCTCGAAGACGATGATGACGGCGAGGGAGACCACCTGCTGTTCGTCGAGCAGTACCGGCCGACGATCCGCGAGACCCACCTCGAGCTTCCCGCGGGGATCGTCGAGGACGGCGAGTCCTACACGACCGCCGCCGCCCGCGAACTCGAGGAAGAGACCGGCTTCCGCCCCTCGAGTACGGCACTCCTCCAGGAGTACGCGGTCGCGACGGGCGTGCTTCGCCACGACCGGGCGGTCGTCTACGCCGAGGGGCTCGAACCCGGCGAGCGCGAACTCGACAACAACGAGTTCCTCGAGGTGACGACGGTACCGATCGACGAGGCCCTCGAGCGCGCCCGGGAACAGCCGGCCAACGACTCGACGCTGACCGCGCTGTTGCTCGCGAAGGAAGACGGTCTGCTCTGATCACGAACCGGTTCCGGAACCCGTGGCGCTTATTCGATCGGCGTTCCAACTCCGGGATAATGGATGGCGAAATATCGACGGCGGAGGTACGTGAGCTACTGGAGGACGACGCCGACGTTCGGGTCGTCGACATCCGCGACCAGCACAGCTTCGCGCACAGCCGGATCCCGGGTAGCGAGAACCTCCCGTTTCAGCAGCTTTCGGCACGCATCGAGGAGCTCGAGGGGGCGGACCACGTCGTTACCGTCTGTCCACACGGGAAGGCAAGCGTCCAGGCGGCCCAGCTCATCGGTTCCTACGAGGGAACCGCCGACGCCCGCGTCGAGAGCATGGCCGGTGGACTCGAGGAGTACGGGATGAGATACGGGCTCGCCCGCGGCGATGACGCCGAGTCCGAGAACGCTACGGACGCCGAGCCGCCGGAGTCGCCGTTCTGAGTTCGGTTCGGCGCCTCGCTCACCGGACTTTCGAGCCGTCGGCTCGCCGGTTTCTCCGCCGAAAAAGATCGATCGCTGAGAGACACGGTGCGCGAGTCGTGGAGTTCGGAAGTCGTCTTAGAGCATCGCGGGCTGGATCAGGCGACGTTGAAGCCGCGGTCCCGAAGGAAGTCCTCGATGCGACCGGTGTGGTTGCCCTGGAGTTCGATCTGACCGTCCTCGACGGTGCCTCCGCAGGCGAACTTCGATTTGAGATCCGACGAGAGACTGTCCAGATCGACGTCCTTCGGATCGAATCCTTCGACGATCGTTACCTCTTTTCCGTATCTGCGCTCGTCAATGCGGATGTTGAGTTGCTGTTGTCCCTTGGCTACGTCCTCACAGACGCAAAGCTCTTCGGGCAGCCCGCACGTCGAGCAGACTTCCGACATTACGATCGAAAGTACGGAATGGGCATATTAAACACTATCGGGACCCGCGCCGCGTCGGGCGGTCTTTTTAAAATCGGTCGAGGAGCGGGAGTCGCTCTCGAGCCAGTTCGTCGACGATCTCGATCGCTTCGTCGGCCGCCTCTCGATCGACGCCGCCGCCGTAGGTCGCCCGTTCGTAACAGCGTGCGACCCGCTCTGTGCGCGGGTCTACCGACTCGGCCGCGGACAGCGCCGAGAGGTACTGCCGGCTCGACTCGCCGCGGCGCCGCGGACGGTACTCGCGGGCCAGCAGTCGCTCGAGCCGGCGGTACGCCCGTTGGGCGTCCTCGTCGGGGTCACCGCGGCGGCCGTGCCAGTAGAGGCGGAACTCCCGCCGGACCCGGCGAGTCGCGCCGGTTCGCCGCACCCCTGCCGCCAGCCCGACCAGCGCGAGGAGCCCGATCGCGAGCTGTTCGCGAGTGATCGTTACGACCTCGCGCGGATCGAAGCCGTCGTCACTTCCCGCGTCAGCGCTCGCGCCGTCGTCGCCGTTGCCGTCGTCGACGTTGGCCCCGTCGTCAGCGTCGTCGGGTTCCGTGTCGTTGGGATCGTCGTCGTCCGCCTGGCCGTCGTCGTCGGACTCGTTTGGTTCCTCGTTGCCCTCCGACTCGTCGTCATCTTCGTCGTCGGAGATCGGGACGTCCTCGCTCTCCTCGATGTCGACGCCGTCGTGGCCGTCCTCGCGGGCCTCCTCGAGGCGGTCGTTGTGCTCGTCCTCGCGGGCGTCGCCCGGCGTCGGCTCGAAGGCGACCCAGCCGTGGTCGGGGAAGTAGACCTCGACCCAGGCGTGGGCGTCCAGTCCGCGCACGACGTACTCGCCGTCGTCGATCTCCTGCCCGCTGGTGTAACCCGTCGCGTACCGGGCGGGAATCTCCTCGGCACGCAGCATCTGGACCATCGACGTCGCGAAGTAGACGCAGTAGCCCTCGTCCATCTCGAAGAGGAACTCCTCGGCGACGTTCCCCGAGGGCTGGTCGACCTCGAGGGAGTACCCCTTCGACGAGCGGAGGTACTGTTCGATCGCGACGGCGGCGTCGTAGTTCGTCTCCGCGTCCGCCGTCACCTCGGCGGAGTACTCCTCGAACTCGCTCGAGGTGTCCTCGGGGAGCTGGAGGTAGTCGCTGTCGTCGATCACGTGGTCCGGGTAGTCGGCCCCCGCCGCCCGGAGCTCGTCGGGATCGGGGTCGACGATCGCGCTCTCGACAGCGTACTCGTCGCCCTCGACGAGTGTGTCGGCCGGCTGGGGCTGGCCGTGAGCCGAGACCTCGGCGTGTCTCACGGGTGGGCCCTCGAGTCCGACCTGCTGGGCCGCGCCGGGGAGCACGCCCAGTTCGGTCTGTGCGGTGACGTGCTGGTTGACCGTCTCGGGATCGCCCGGCGGTCCGTCGATCGAGCCGTCGTACTCCTCGAGGGGGCCCGACCGGATCCACTCGTCGCCAGCGAACCGGTCGTAGACGCCGGTGCGCCAGTACGACCGCTCCTCGGATTCGACCGTGAACCGGACCTCCGGAGAGAGGTCGACCTGACCGCTGATCCCGGACTGCTCGTCGGCGGTGTCGATCGTCCCCTCGAGCGTCCCGTCCCCGCCGCCGGAGAACGTCGCTCCCCCGTCCTCGCCCGGAAGGATCGTAACCGATAGCGAGAGGACGATGATCGCAGCGAACACCACGGCGAGCAGGTCGGCCTGGGCGACCGAGCCGCCGCGGCGCTCGAGTTCGCCGAAGCCGACGGCACCGATCCCACAGGCGGTTCCGACCAGGGTGATCGTCGTCCCGGCGTCACCGGTCAGAACGAGGAACAACAGCGCGAACCCTCCGGGAACGACGGCGAGCGCGTACCGACCGCGCACGGCGAGATACCACGAGAGGAAGGCGGGACCGGGTGCGAATCCGAGCGTCCAGAGCCCCGCCTCGACCATCCGGAGCAGGGGGAGCCCGGTCGCGAGCGCGGCGGTGTCGTCGAGAATCGTTCCCGTCGCAGCGAGTGCGGCGTCGACGCCGACCCCCGTAGCCTCGAGGTAGTAGGCGAAGCCGACGACGACGACGACGATCGCCGCCGCCGTCGCCGTCCGAGGACGGATCGCCCGCGCGAGGACCGTCGCCGCGACGAGCATCGATCCGACCAGCAGGAGCAGCGATCCGGTTCCGCCGACGACCTGGGTCACCTCGCGCAACACCCAGACGTACGAGCCGATCAGCGCCGCCACGCAGGCCAGTGCGAGGAGTCGGAACGGGCCGGCGCCGACCGACCGCTCGAGGTCGACGTCGACGGTCCGTCCGCGCGAGTCGGTGCTCACGCGGCCACCCCCCGCGAGCCGTCCGTATCGGTCCCCGTCTCTTCGGTTGTCGGCTCGTCGTCGTCGGTTCGGCTGTTACTCGTCGCTCGACTGTCCGCGCTGTGGAGTCGATCGAACGGGATCTCGTGGCCCTCGACGACGACCGTCGTCCCGTTGGCGTCCGACTGGACCAGGACGTCGGCCTCGGTTCGGCTCCGCTCGTCGAGCTCCTCGGCCTCGAGGACGGCGAGCGATCGGAGCAGCGACCGGTGGTGCCGACGACCGGTGCTCGGCGGGTGTCCCTCGGCTCCGACGGTCAGCCCGACCCGTATCTCACACTCGAGCAGGTAGGTCGCGACGCTGGCGACGGCCGCGGCCAGTTCGTCTTCCCGACCGGAGATACACTCGGCGGCGACCGTGGCGGCGCCGGCGGTCTCGTCGGCGGCGAACTCCCTGACGACGAGGTCGTCGTCCGGCCGCTTGGCAGCGGACTTCCAGTGGACCTCCCGGAGCGGATCGCCGCGCTGGTACTCCCGGAGGTGGTCGAACTCCTCGCGGTTAGCCTCCCGCGCGACGCCGGCGAGTGCCTCGAGGTCGCGACTCGCTCCGTTCTGCAGGTCGTAGATCCGCGGGTAGGCGAGCACCGTCGTCGTCTCGTCGTACTCGAACCGTCGCTCGCAGAGTCCGAAGACGTCCCGCACTGTGATCGACAGCGGTCCGATCCGGTGTTCGCCCCGCTGCTCGAGGGTGAGATCGTACTCCAACTCGGTCTCGCCCTCGAGGGTCGTCTCGACGCTCGGGTCCGGTGCGGCGAGCCCGTCGCCGACCTCGTCTCGGACGGTCGCGGCGACGCTCGAGTCGGTTTCGATCCCGACGGTAACGGTTCGACTCTCGCCGAGGAACCCCTCCGGAACCGGGGCTCGCCTGACGGAGGGTCTGTCGGCTCTGACCGTCGTGAGGACGGCGGCGACGACGATCACCAGCAGCGGGATAACGACGGCGTCGAGCGAGCGCGGCCCGTACTGCCAGCTCATCACGGCTCCGAACGCGACGACCGCGATAGCTCCCCAGCCGCGGCTCGTGAATCTCATTCGACTGTGGTGTACTCGAGGGCGTCGGCGACGACCGAGTCGCCGTCCCGATCCCGGCTCTCGGTCCTGATCCGGTGGCTCAACACGACGGGCGCTTCCGTCTGGACGTCGTCAGGGACGACGTATTCGCGGCCCGCAAGGGCGGCCCGAGCCTGTGCGGCCCGCAACAGCGAGATCGTTGCCCGCGGACTGACGCCGATGCGGGCGTGCTCGCGGGTGTAGCCGGCCAGCCGCGTCGCGTACGCTCGGACCGGCTCCTCGACGCGGATCTCGGCGACGGTCTCGCGGGCGCGAACGAGCGTCTCGAGGTCGGTCACGGGGCCCAGTGAGTCGATCGGGTGGTGGCCGACCGCCCGGCCAAGCAGTTCGGTCTCCTCCTCGGGATCTGGATACCCCAGGCTGAGTTTTTTCATGAAGCGGTCGATCTCGGCGAACGGCAGCTCGTAGGTCTGGTTGGGTTCGACGGCGTTCTGTGTCGCGATGACGGTAAAGGGGTCCGGTAGCGCGCGGGTCTCGCCGTCGACGGTGACCTGTTCCTCGGCCATCGCCTCGAGCAGGGCCGACTGGGTCTTCGGCGGCGCGCGGTTGATCTCGTCGCCCAGGACGACGTTGGCGAAGATCGGTCCCGGATTGAACTCGAACTCCCGGCTCTTCTGGTTGAAGACGTTGACCCCGGTGACGTCCGCGGGGAGGAGGTCAGGGGTGAACTGGATTCGACGGAACGTGCAGTCGACCGAGCGGGCGATCGAGCGGGCCAGCATCGTCTTACCGACGCCCGGAACGTCGTCGAGCAGGACGTGTCCGCGTCCGAGAAGCGCCGTGATTACGTGTTCGATCGCGTCCTCGTGCCCGACGATGACGCGGGAGACGTTCGCCTCGACGTCCGCACAGAGCTCTTCGATCGTCGAGACGGGGAGGGGTTCGGGTCGGGAGGGGCCGCGGTCGGCCGCGGACTGGGGGGTCGGCTCAGTCATGGCTCGAGACGATCTCCCTCGGGAACCCGCAAGCTACTCATCAGTACGGTATCAGGGAGTTGGAACCATATGTTTTGTGTTGACGGGGGGTACGGTCGGCGGTACGTACTCGACGCCGACTCGATCGGTCCAGATCGAGCGCGGCCACTACGGGGGTGTGACAGTCAGAAAACGATACCTCCGTCGTGACACCTCAGAGCCGTTCGACGTCGTTCGCCCGCGGGCCCTTCTCGGCTTCCACGATCTCGAACTCGACTTCCTGGCCCTCCTCGAGGTCGGGGCCACCGACGTCTTCCATGTGGAAGAACACGTCCTCGTCTGCGTCCTCGGTTTCGATGAAGCCGTAACCGCCCGTGTCGTTGAAGAATGCGACCGTACCTTTCGCCATTGCAAGTTCATAGAACCGCGACAGAGATATAAATGTTCGGGAGGGAGTACCGCACTCCGGATCTTCGACGGTTACCAGGACTTACACGCGGGACAGACGAACGCGCCCTCATCGCGCCAGACGCGCTCGACGCCCTCCTCGCAGCGCTGGCAGGTGTACGAGCCCCAGGCGTAGGTTGACAGTGCCGTTCCGTGCCCGCTCGAGTCGCCGTCGCTCGCCCGATCGGCTCCGTCCCCGTCGGACCCGTCGCATTCTTGACCGCGGTCGCCGTCGTCGGCTCGATCCGTCGGCCCGGTGAACGACGAGAGCGTCGCGTCGTCGGTCATCGTTCTCGCGTACGATCGGCGACGGGTTAAGTTCGACCGTTCGGTTCCGGGATCGGCACCCCCAAGTACCATCCCTGACAACACGCAGCTATGGACTCCGCCGTAGTGATGAACGTGATCGTGGACAACGTTCGGGAGATGAACGAGTACTTCACCGAGGTCGCGATGGGCGAGGGGCTCGCCCCGCTGCTCGTTCTCGTCGGCACGTTGCTGATCGTCTTCTCGCTGGGCGTCTTCGGCGCCCTGACGCTGGGCGCCGTCGGCGATCTCTTTACTTCGAACTAGTCGCCCGGTCGAGCGCTTCGCTCGCCCGTTCGATCGACTCCTCGAGCTCCGGCCCCAGCGGCGAGCCGACGACGATCCCGTCGACGTGCTCGAGGGCGGCCGCGAAGCGATCTGCGACGGTCTCGGTCGTGCCGGCGACACAGAACCGGTCGATCATTCGCGGCGTCACGTGCTCGAACGCCTTGCCCAGCTCGCCGTTCTCGACGGCGTCGCCGACGGCGGCTGCGGCCTCGCGGTCGATGTCGTGACGGTCGAGAACGGGATCGGCCGCGCCGCCGACGATGAAGGCGACTGGCGGACGGGCCGCCTCACGGGCCGCGTCCTCGTCGGCGGCGACGCTGGTGCTGGCGAACGCGAGCGACTCGAAGCTCCCGTACTCCTCGGGGCGATCCGCGAGCCCCTTCTCGAGCTGTCCCGCGGCCCACTCGAGGTCGTCCGGGTGGGCCGCGTTGATCAACACCCCGTCGGCGTGTTTCGCGCTCATCCGGAGCATGTGCGGGCCCTGCGCGCCGACGTAGACGGGCAGCTCGCGGAGCTCGAGGTTGAGTGAGGCGTCGCGAGCAGTGAACGTCCCCTCGTGGGTGATCGTCTCGCCGGCCCAGAGGTCGCGAGCGACGTCGAACGCCTCGAGGACCCGCCGCAGCGGTCGTTCGTGGTCGTAGCCGAGGTTCGAGAGCGCGGAGCGATCGCCCGCGCCGACCCCGAAGACCCCGCGGCCATCGCTAACTTCGTCGATCGTCGCGGCCTGGCTCGCGAGCCTGACGGGATGGGTGTCGTAGGGGTTGACGATTCCCGGGCCCAGTTCGATCGTCTCGGTCGCCTCGGCCATCTTCGTGAGCGCGACGAACGGGTCGCGGTTGAAGTAGTGGCTGCTCGCGAACGCGACGCCGAACCCCTCGCGTTCCGCGACGCCGGCGAGTTCGCCCATCCGCTCGGGCGCGTGTTCTGGCGTGAGTTCGATGCCTCGAGTCGTCTCCTCGCTTGGTGTGTCGTCTGTCATTGTTCGAATTCCCACTCCCGCAGGGCCTGGCGAACCAGGTCGTCCTCGACCGCCCTGAACAGCTCGTCGCTTCCCTCGAGGTCGCCGAACGACCAGTCGCGGACGACGACCGCTGGGGTGCCGTCGGCGCCTTCCCCGGTGACGAGGTTCGCGGCGCTTGCAAGTTCGTCGACCACCGACTGGACGGTGACGCCGAGTTCGCGGCCGTCACGGTCGGGCTCGCCGCGCCAGTCCCGGCTCGCGGGCAGCCCCGCCCAGCCGAGCGCGACGCCGCGCTGGCCGTGGCGAAACGGGCGCCCGCAGGTGTCGGTGACGATCACGGCGACGTCCTCGTGACCGCGTTCCGCGAGCCCCGCCCGGATTCGCTCGGCGCTTTCCGTCGGTTTTCGCGGGAGCAAGAGGAGATCGTGATCAGGCACGTTCGAGCGATCGATCCCCGCGTTGACGCAGATGTGTCCGAACCGCGTCTCCGTGAGCATGAACGGACACTCGATCAGCAGTTCGGTGCTCTCCTCTAAGACCGCCTGGGCGAACCGGGGATCCTTCTGTTCGCCCGCGATCGCTCCGATCCGCTCGGCGAGTTCCCTCGCGCGGCCGCTGACGGGAAACTCCTCGAGATCCGCCGTCCGCCCCTCGGCTTTCGAGACGATCGTGCTCGCGATAGTGAGCACGTCGCCGGGCTCGAGGGCGGCCCGATCGGCGACGAGTTCGGCGAGGTCGTCGCCGGGGCGGATCTCGGGCAGATCCGTGACCGCTGTCAATTCCATACCGGAGGGTGGGGGAGCGCCGCCAAAAGCGCACCGTCACCGGAGCTTTCGTCCGGTCCGAAAGCGACTCCAGGGCTCCCGACCTCGAGTCGAGTATGACCGGGACCACCGACGATTGCGACCGTACCCATGTCGTCACTGCCTTCCTCCGCCACGGCGGCGACGTGCTCCTGTTGTGCCGCAGCGACGCCGTCGGCACCTACGCGGGCCGGTGGGGCGGCGTCTCCGGGTTCGCGGAAGGGGATCCGGACGCGCAGGTCCGAACGGAGATCCGGGAGGAGACGGGCCTCGAGGACGCCGTCTCGCTCGTCCGCTCGGGTCGGCCCGTCGAGTTCGCCGACGCGGAGCTCGAGCGCGAGTGGGTCGTCCACCCCTACCTCTTCGACTGCGATCGCCGCGACCTCGAGCTGAGCGAGGAGCACGACACCGCCGAGTGGGTTCCCCCGACCGAAATCGCCGACCCCGACTCGGACCGCGAGACGGTGCCGGAGCTGTGGACGGCCTACGAGCGGGTCGCGCCGACGGTTCGCTCGATCGCCGCCGACGGCGAGCACGGCGCCGCCTCCCTGTCGATCCGAGCACTCGAGGTTCTTCGAGACCGGGCGGGCTTGCTGGTCGCCGAGCGCGACGCCGGCGACTCCGCGAGCGACCCCGACGAGGAGTGGGACGAACTCGCCGAACTCGCCCGTCGGTTACTCGAGGCTCGCCCCGCGATGGCGGTCCTGCGAAACCGGGTGAATCGGACGATGGCCGACGCCGAGGCGACCGCCGGAGACGGGACGGCCGACGCGCCCGCCGTCCTCGAGGCCGCCCTCGCGGGGATCGACCGCGCGCTCGAGGCCGATACGGAGGCGGCGGCGACCGCGGCCGACTCGCTCGAGGGGAGCGTCATGACGCTGTCGCGGTCGGGCACCGTCCTCGAGGCGCTCCGCGTGGGCGAGCTGTCACGGGTGTTCGTCGCGGAGTCCCGACCCGCCCGGGAGGGCGTCGGCGTCGCCGAGGCGCTGGCCGAAGACTGCGCCGTCACGCTCCACACCGACGCGGCCGCGGCCCACCTGCTCGCGACCGAGGACGTCGACCGAGTGCTCGTCGGCGCGGATACGATCCGGGCCGACGGCGCCGTCGTCAACAAGACGGGGACCCGGGCGCTGGCGGTCGCCGCCGCCCGGGAAGCGGTCCCGGTGACGGTCGTCGCCGCGACGGACAAGCTCTCGACCCGCGAGGAACTGAACCTCGAGTCCGGCGACCGCTCGGCGGTGTACGACGGCGACGCCGGTATCGACGTAGCGAACCCGACGTTCGACGTGACGCCCGCCGACTGCGTGAGCGAGGTCGCTACCGAGTATGGGTTACTCGAGCCGGAGACGCTCGAGGACATCGTCGAGGAGCTGCGCGAACTCGAGGCGTGGTGGTCGTAAGACGAAGACAGTAGCGGACGTTCGAGAGCCGCGCTCCGCTTGAGCGCGCCGGTATTCGGCCCGCTCGAGCGCTCCGTTGCGTGGGGTTTTTGCGTGCGACCGACATAGGATCGGTCGTGGCGGCCGTGACGAAGAGTTACCCCCTCCGAGCCCCTTGTGACGAGGGATTTTCCCCGAGCCGCCATCGCTACTTCCCTCAGCCGTAGCTGTCGTATTCGCTTTCACGACCGGGTGGAGACGTCCTCGAGAGTTCCGGCGTATCGTAGCTTTATACCGCTGCTCGTGGTCCGGAGGCGCATGACGGGAGACGATGCGGTAGCGATCGTTACGGGTGCAGCGAGCGGTATCGGAAGGGGAATCGCCGAAGTTCTCGCAAACGAAGGAGCGGCGGTCGTCGTCGCCGATATCGACGAGGACGCGGCTCGAGAAACAGCCGACGACCTACCAGGCGAGGCGATGGCGGTCCCGGTCGACGTGACCGATCCCGACGAGACGGACGCGCTCGCGGAGGCCGTCGTCGACGAGCACGGTCGGATCGATATCCTGTGTGCAAACGCCGGGATCTACCCCTCCGCACCGCTGGACGAGCTGTCGACAGACGACTGGGACGACGTCCTCGACGTCAACGTCAAGAGCGTGCTCCTGTCGGTGCAGGCGTGTCTTCCGCATATGAAAGCACAGGAGTACGGTCGGATCGTTCTCACCTCCTCGATCACGGGGCCGATGGTCGGCTACCCCGGCTGGACCCACTACAGCGCGAGCAAGGCCGCGATGCTGGGGTTCATGCGAACGGCAGCGATGGAGGTCGCCGATGCGGACATCACGATCAACGCCGTGTTGCCGGGGAATATCCGGACTGGCGGACTCGACGACCTGGGCGAGGAGTACCTCGACCGGATGCGCGCTTCGATTCCGAAGGGGACGCTCGGCACCCCGGAAGATATCGGACACGCGGTCGCCTATCTCGCCTCCGAGGAGGCGGGGTACGTCACCGGTGCCTCGCTCGTCGTCGACGGCGGACAGACGCTTCCGGAGTCTCAGCTCGCGCTCGAAGAGCTGGAATGAAGGATCCGGGACGGGAGCTCGTTCCAGAGTTGTTTCTCCCGTGTGGGAGCGGGACACAAAGTTGAACCCCGAGTCGTTCGTACCGGTCGGCCATGCAACCCGAACTCGAGCGACTGGGCGTTCACGAATCGGTCGAACTGGTGTTTCCGCCGTCGGAGCTCGCCGACTCCCTCTCGGAGCTTCCCGTCGACGTCACCGTTATCGGCGACGACGAGATCGACTCCTGTGACGCCGTCGTCACCCTCGAGCACCGCGACGCCTTCCTCGAGTGCGAGTGGATTCACTCGATCCAGGCCGGCGTCGACCGCTTCCCGTTCGAGGAGTTCGAGGAGCGCGGCGTCCTGCTGACCAACAGCACCGGGATCCACGACCGCTGGGTCGGCGAGACCGTCGCGAGCTACCTGCTCGCCTTCGCCCGGCGACTCCACCGACACGTCGCCAACCAGCAGGAGCGACGCTGGGAGCAACCCGAGTGGGACGATGGCTTCACGCTGCCGGGTTCGACCGCCTGCGTCGTCGGTACCGGAACGCTGGGAAGCGGCGTCGCCGAGGTGCTGGGTTCGCTCGGAGTGCGGATAACGGGCGTTCGTCGCTCGGGCGACCCCGTCGAGGGGTTCGAGGAGGTCTACGCGAGCGAGAACCTGCTCGAGGCCGTCGCCGACGCCGACTTCGTGATCGTGACGCTGCCGCTGACTGAGGAGACCCACCACATGTTCGACGCCGACGTCTTCGCGGCGATGCGCGACGACGCCTACCTCGTCAACGTCGGCCGCGGCCCGGTCGTCGACGAGTCGGCGTTGATCGAGGCCCTCGAGACCGAGTCGATCGCGGGGGCTGCACTGGACGTCTTCGAGACCGAACCGCTCCCCGAGGAGTCGCCGCTGTGGGAGATGGAGGAAGTGATCGTCTCACCCCACTGTGCGGCCTTCTCCGAGGACTACTACCGGGCCGTCGGTGACCTCGTCCGGGAGAACGTCGACCGGGCGGAGCGCGGCGAATCGTTCCACAACCGGGTCGTCTGACCGTGTCGAGCGCCGGGGTTCGACGCGCGAAATCGGACGACTCCGAGGCGATCGCTGACGTCCACGCCGCGGCGATCCGCGATCGCGGCCCCGAGTACGACGAGCGGGAGCTGCGGGCCTGGCTCGCGAACGTCCACCCCGAACGGTATCCGATCGGCGAGCGCGAGGCGGGAATCGACGTCGTCGTCGCCGAACGCGACGATCGGCTCGTCGGGTTCGGCTGGCTCGACCGCGATCCCGCCGAACGGGACGGGTCGACCGGCGAGGTCGTGGCCGTCTACGTCCGCCCGGACGCCGTCCGCGAGGGAATCGGCACGGCGATCCTCGAGCGACTCGAGGGGATCGCCCGCGAGGCGGGACTCGCGGAACTCGTTCTCGTCGCCTCGAAGAACGCGATCGGCTTCTACCGCGATCGGGGGTACGACCCCGACGAGACGGTCGCACTCGAGATGACCGCGGACGTCTCGCTCGCGGGCCTTCGGATGCGAAAGCGGCTCTCCTGAGCCGGGACGACGCTCGCCGGGCCCCGAAACGAGCCGGACACGGCCAGGTCCGGTTTCGGACCGTCGGCGACGCCGACGCGATGTTTCGGGTCCAGGCTGCTCGAGAACCGACGGAAACGGCTCGGTCGAAGCCGTCTACGGATCGCCGTCGTACACGTCGGTGTTCTCCTCGCCCTCGACAGCGATCTGTCCGAGCGATCCCCTGTGGACGACTCGAGACAGCGCGTGATCGACGAGGCTGACGGGGCCGGGAACCGGGAACTCCACCTCCGCCGCCGTGGTCGTTCCCGGGCCGACCATCGCCGTCTCGACGTTCTCGTCGGGAGCGCTCGTGAGATCGCCGTCCCGGTAGTAGCGACTCCAGACGTTCCCGATCGCGTGCCAGGAGCTGGCCAGATTCGGCCCGCCGTTGGCGTAGTAGATCCGCGCCGTCTCGCCGACTTCGGCCTCGACGGGTCCGTACGCGCCGTCGTCGGTGAACGCGAGGTACTCGCCGTTGAGGGCGACGTACGTCGGGCTCTCGTCCGCCGCAGCGTCGAAATCGTAGCTGTGGTGGCCCTCCTCGCCGGTATCGCCGTCGGTGTACAGCTCATGTTGCCCGAAGTAGAACTCCCGATCCACCTCCGGAAGCCCCTCCTCGGGTTCGACGAGGATCGCGCCGAACATCCCGAGACTGCTGTGCTGATCCATGTTCGGGACCGCGCAGTGATAGATATGAACGCCGGGATAGGTCAGCTGGAACCGGACGTTCGCGACGTCGTCGCCGGGTGCGAGCGTCGTGTCGGCGGCGCCACCTCCGGGGCCGTACACCGCGTGGAAATCGACGTTGTGCGCGTCGGCGTTCTCGTCCTCGGGTACGTCGAACGTGAGGTCGATCGTATCCCCTTCGCGAACCCGGATCATCGGTCCCGGAATCTGTCCCTCGTAGGTCATGTATCGGAGCGTGACGCCGTCCTCGACCTCCGCGACGGCCTCGATCGACTCCAGGGTGATCTCGTGCTCTCGAGGTTCGTCCCAGTCGACTGGGTCAGGGACGTCGGTCGGATCGGCCGCAATCCGATCGACATCGACCGGCTCCGGCTCGGGAAGGCCGTCCTCGTCGTCGTTGTCGTCGTTTTCCTCCGCTTCGGTGGCGTCGTCGTCGCTCTCGTCTTCGTCGTCCGCCGACTCGCTGAAACAGCCCCCGACGAGAACCGTTCCGCTCGCGCCCGCCACCACCAGAAACCGCCGTCGACCGTGAGTGTTCACAGTCATACCGGTGGTTACATCGACCAGACATATAGTACGGTACTGGACCTGAAACGGACGGTACCAGTCGTTGCGATCGATATTTCACGGCGTCGAGTAGGTCGATGTCCTCTCGAGGGCCAAGGAAGTTCGACTGGTCGCATTCGAGACCGTTCCGACCGGTCTCACTCGAGATCGGATACCGCTCTCACTCGTCGGCCGTCCGTTCCCCGCGGACCTCGAGCACCTCGAGTTCGATCTCCACCGGAACGCCCGCGAGCTCGTGGTTGAAGTCGACGGTGGCGGTGTCGTCGCCGACGGCCGTGACCCAGCCGGTCTTTCCGTCATCGGTATGAACCTGCGTCTCGGTCTCGAGCGAACCCTCGGCCGGCGAGTCGTCAATCTCCTCGAGCGGGAACTCGACGACCCACTCGCCTTCGTGCTCGCCGAACGCCTCCTCGGGCTCGAGACGGAACGTCGTCTCGACGGGTAGCTCCTCGGGGTCGACCTCGAGTTCCTGCAGCGCTCGCTCGACGCCCGGCACGACCATCCCTTCGCCGACGCGAATCTCGAGGGGTTCGTAATGGCGCTCGTCGTTGTAGATCCCCGTCTCCCTCGCGAGATCGGCGTCGGTGGTGTCGAACGGCTCCCCCGCCTCTCCGTCGGCGACGATACGACCGGTGTAATGACAGACCGCGACCTGCCCGAGTTCGACCATCGTCCGTACCGACCACGGTCGGGCCCAAGAAGCCGTCGCCGGCTGTCGTCTGCCGGGGGTCGGTGTGGGTCCCCTCTACCTCTCTCGTGCTTACTCCCGGATCCGCTGGTAGGCGGCCCGCCCCGCGACCGCGACGGTCGCGAGCAGTCCCGTCCCGGCGGCGATCGCGGGACCGTTCTCCCGGACGGTCGGGCCGGCGCCGTCCCCGCTCGAGTCGCTCGCGCTCTCGTTCGTCGCCGCCTTGCCATCGTCCGCTCCACCGTCGCCGTCGCTCCCGGTTTCCGAATCGTCGTTCTCTTCGTCGTCATCCTCGGTCCCCAGCATCTCGTCGGGACCGGCATCGAGCTCCGAGAGCGCCTCTCGGAGCGTGACGATCTCGAGATTCCGTTCTTTCGCTTCCTGGATAGCGAAGCGGACGCGCTCCTCGGTCGTCTCGTCGAACTGGCTGTGGCCGACGACGATCCCGAGGTAGTTCCCCGCGGCGACCCGGTCGTAGAACGCCTCGATCTCGGTTTCGGTCGAGGATCGGCCGTCGATGCTCGTTCGTCCGAGATCGTACGGGTCGACGTCGGCGATTCCGTTCAGCCCGTCCCCCTCGCGGTTCGCGAAGCCGGCGTAGTACTCCGCGACGAGCTCCTCGACCAACCCCTCGCTGCGGCCGAACGGGGAGACGAAGTAGTCGACGTCGACGCCCATCTCCTCGAGTTCCGCCTTCGAGCCGACGACCTCCTCGCGGATCCGCTCGTCGGTAAAGCGCACGAACGTCTCCTCGGCCGCGAACGACTCGCCGATCGGCTCCTCGAGCTCGATGTAGAACCCATCGTCGTCCTCGCCGCCGCCGGCGATCACGTTCTCGACGGTTCCGTCGTCGTCGCCGACGACGATCGGTTCGCCGTCGTGGTCGGCCAGAAAGCTCGCGTTCAACGAGAGGCGCCGATCGTCCGGCTCTGCGGGCGCAGTCAAGTAGAGATTTCCGACGACTCCGTGGCTCGCGGTGTGTGACATGATCTCCCACCCTTCCGATTCCATCTCGCGGAGGTGTTCCGGGAGCAGGCCCCAGCCGGTGTCGACGTACTCCGTGACGGCCGCACAGCAGGCCGGGACGCCCTCCTCCTGGTGAACCGGGAACGTCTGGTCCCAGTCCTCGCGCCAGCTGTCGTCGTAGATGAACACGAGTCGTCCGTTGGACTCCCCATCGCTGCCGCCGTCGGCCGCAGTCGGTCCGGCGCCGACCAGTGCGAGCAGGCTCGCCGCGCCGAGTCGAAAGAGTCCGCGCCGGCTGGTCCGCACTCCGAGGGGCCCGCGATTATCGTTCATACCAGCGGGGACGGCGGTTCGAGCTATTGTTACCATACAGTTAAGATAATCTATAACTAAAGAATAAGTTCACGTCTGTGTCGGGAGTCAGCACGCGCCGCGGTCACAAATTCGACGGCTGGAGACGTCTCGAGCGACGCGGGGACTCGGCGGAAGAGCAGGGACTCGATCAGAAGAACTTGAACAGGTCGTCCCGGCCCTGCTCGTGGAGGTGGTCGCGAACGGCCTCGTTCAGGGGATCGATCCGTCCCTTCTTGGCAGTGATCGGCGCGATCGTCTCCTGCCACTGCTTCCAGGGCGGGAGCAGCCCCAGCCGGTCACAGAGTTCGTTCAGCCGCTCGTCGCGGTCGTCGACCTTGTCCATCTTGTTGACTGCGACCACCGTCGGGACGTCGAGTTCGCGCAGGAAGTGGAACATCTCGACGTCGTAGGGGATCTCGTCGGGGCCGGAGTGGCGGTCGATGATGTCGATGACGCTCTTGCCGTCGACGACGAGGACGGCCACGAGAACGTTGTCGGCGTACTCCTCAAGGTAGCGGACGATATCGGTCTTGATCTGCTCGCGGCGATCCTCGTCGACGCCGCTCATGAAGCCGAAGCCGGGAAGGTCGGTGACGACGAAGTCCTCGGCGGTCCAGTCGTAGTGGTTCGGCTCGCGGGTGACGCCGGGTTTGCCGCCGGTGTCGAACGTGTGACCGGTGATCTCGCGCATGAGCGTCGACTTGCCCACGTTCGAGCGGCCGACGAGGGCCACCTCGGCCTCGCGGTCGGGACGGGTGTCGAACATACTCGATCGTCGTCGCGCCGCGGTTTATACGTGGCGCGACGGCTCCGCGAACAGCGCTCCCGGCGCGTCTACCGTGGTGTCGAGGTGCCGACAGAGATCCCACAGCGTCGCGCCGTTGCTCGTGACCACCGGGACGCCGAGTTCGGCCTCGAGTTCCGCAACCGCGTCGAGCGACCGGTAGTTCGTACAGGAAACGAAGACGGCGTCGACCGAGGCATCGAGCGCTCCGTCGACGGCCCCCTCGAGATCGGCCGCGACGGCCAGCACCTGCTCACGGGCGTCAGACGGGTCGAGCGCGCCTATCTCGGTGTTTGCCTCGATCCCCCGACCCTCGATCGCGACGACCTCGAAGCCCGCCGCCTCGAGGAACTCGCGCTCCTTTGCGTCGAGGTCGGCGGTGTAGGGCGTGACGACGGCGATCCGCTCGGCGCCGAGGGCCTCGAGGGCCCGACACACCGACCGAGCCGTCGCGACGGCCGGAACGCCCGCCACTTCGCCGATCTCGGCCTCGAGTTCGGCGTCGAAACCGGGACCGTGGAGCAGGCTGCCGGTCGTACAGGCGTATGCGACGGCGTCGACGTCGGCGTGGCCGAGCAACTCGCCACCTCGAACCGCGTCGTGGCTCATCTCGTCGAGTTCGTCGACGGTGACCGACTCGAGGGCCATCCGCGCTGCGTGGACGGTCGTCCCTTCGGGGGCGAACTCGCGGAACTCCGGTTCGGCCGTCGTGTTCGAGGAGGGGACGATCAGCCCGAGTCGGATGGGTCGTTCGGCGCCGAAGTCGTCGCTCACGGCCCCTCACCGTCCGTGACCGTGCCGTCGGCCCGGTCGTCCTCGAGCGCAGCCGGATCGCGCTCGTCGGGGTCGCCGTGACCGCCCCCGCCGGGCGTCCGGACGGTGATTGTCGTCCCGGCCTCGACGTCGACGGTCGTCTTCGCGGCGACGGGTTCGCCGTCGATCAGATTTTCGCCGACGGTGCCGTCCTCGCCGCCCGCGACGCCGCTCGGTGCGTGCCGTCGTCGTTCGGTTAGCAGCGACACCGTCGCGTCGGTCTCGACGGTGAGGCTGCGCTCGAGACCGAGCCCGCCCCGGAATCGGCCGCGACCGCCACTGTCGGGACGTAGGGCGTAGCGGTCGACCCGGAACGGGTACTCCGTTTCGATCGACTCGACGGGCGTATTGAGCGTGTTCGTCATCCCGACCTGGACGCCGTCCATCCCGTCGCTGTCGGCTCGAGCGCCGAAGCCGCCGCCGATGGTCTCGTAGTAGGTAAACGAGCCGTCGCGGGCGCCGACGGTCAGGTTGTTCATCGTCCCCTGACTCTGGGCGGGGACGCGCTCGGGTGCGGCCTCCGCGAGCGCGGCGAAGACGACGTCAGTCGTCCGCTGGCTGGTCTCGACGTTACCGCCGACGACCGCGGCGGGCGGGGTCGGATTCAGCAGCGACCCCTTCGGCGCGTCGACGGTGACGGGTTCGTAGCAGCCGTCGTTCGGCGGGATCTCGGGGTCGGTCACACAGCGGACGACGAAGTAGACCGCGCTCTTCGCGACGGCCAGTGGCGCGTTGAGGTTCCCCTTCAGCTGATCGGCCGTCCCCGCGAAGTCGACCTCGACGGCGTCGCCGTCGACCGTCACCGCGACCCGGATCTCGATATCCTCGTCGGTGATCCCGTCGCCCTCGAGGACGTCCGTGGCCTCGTAGGTGCCGTCCGGCAGCTCGCGGAGCTTGGCGCGCATCCGGTCCCCGGAGTAGTCGATTACGGCGTCGAACCCCGCGAGGACGGTCTCGCGACCGTGCTCGTCGAACAGCGCCTCGAGGCGCTCGGCGGCCCGGTCGTTCGCCGCGAGCTGTGCCCGGAGGTCGGCCCGCCGTTCGCGCGGGTTACGAACGTTCGCGAGTATCAGCGAGCGGACGTCCTCGCGGACCTCGCCGCCCTCGACGAGTCTCGTGGGCGGCAAGCGGAGTCCTTCCTGATAGATTTCGCGGGCACCTGCCGGCATGCTGCCGGGAGTCATTCCCCCGACGTCGGCGTGGTGGGCCCGCGAGACGGCGTAGCCGACGACCGTCTCCGAAACGGTGATCGGCGACACCATCGTCACGTCGGGCAGGTGGGTACCGCCCGCGAAGGGGTCGTTGAGGACGAACACGTCACCGGGTTCGGGATCGTACTCGCGGACGGCATCGACGGCTTCGGGCATCGCACCCAGGTGAACGGGAATGTGTTCGGCCTGGGCGATCATCCGGCCCTCGGCGTCGAACAGCGCCGTCGAGCAGTCGCGTCGTTCCTTGATGTTCGGGGAGTAGGCACCCCGAATGAGCGTCTGTCCCATCTCCTCGGCGACGCCTTCGAGCTGGTTGCGCAGTACCTCCAGGGTGATCGGGTCGATTTCGGTCTCGCTCATCGTGCATCATCCTCCGTCATGACGACCGTACCGTCCTCGAGCACGTCGCCCGTCCAGCCCGGTGGAACGACGGTCGTGCTCTCGGCCTGTTCGAGCACTGCAGGGCCGTCGACGGTCGTCCGTGGCTGCAGTCGGTCGCGCTCGTAGACCGTCGTCGTCCGGACGCCCTCGGTGTCGGGGAAGTACGCCTCGCGCGTACCGAGACGGGCGTCGCCCCCTCCTTCGTGACGAACGGTCGGCGAGGCGCCCTCGACGGTAGCCGACGCTCTGAGGGTGACGATCTCGACCGCCTCGTCCATCCGGTAGCCGTAGGCGCGCTCGTGGGCGGCGTGGAACCGTTCGGTGACGGCCTCGAGGTCGACGGAGTCGTCGACCGGAACGGTTAGTTCGAAGCTCTGTCCGGCGTACCGGCAGTCGGCGGCGCGTTCGATCCGCGCGGCGCCGGGGTCGGAGGCGTCCGCGAGCACGCGCTCGACGAGGTCGTCGTAGACGGCGTCGACGCGGTCCGGCTCCGCGTCCGCGCGGGCGAGCTGGACGGTTCGGGCGGCGTCGTAGCTCTCGTCGGCCGCGAGCAGCCCGAACGCCGAGAGCACCCCGCCGGGCCGGGGGACGACGACGCGGTCGACGCCCAGCGAGTCGGCCAGCGCCGCAGCGTGCATCGGGCCCGCACCACCGAAGGCGACCAGCGCGAACTCGCGGGGGTCGTGGCCCCGCTCGACGGTTACCGACCGAATGGTGCGGGTCATCGTCGCGTTCGCGACCCGGTAGATTCCCCGCGCAGCCTCGAGTGCGCCCTCGAGGCCGGCCTCGTCGGCCAGGTCGGCGAGCGCGTCGCGGGCGGCCTCGACGTCGAGAGTCATCTCACCGCCGAGCGCGGTGTCGGGACCGATGTAGCCCAGCACGACGTTAGCGTCGGTGACGGTCGGCTCGGTACCGCCCTTCCCGTAGCAGACGGGGCCGGGCTCGGCACCCGCGGATCGCGGTCCGACGCGGAGTGCGCCGCCGTCGTCGACCCAGGCGACCGAGCCGCCGCCGGCGCCGACCGTGTTGACGTCGACCATCGGCGTGCGGATCGGGAGGCCGTCGATCTCGGCGTCGGTCGTCCGCTCGGCCTCGCCCTCGCGGACGAGGCTCACGTCGCTCGAGGTGCCGCCCATGTCGAACGTGACGAGCCCCTCGACGTCGGCGTCGTCGACGGTGGCGGCGGCGCCGACGACGCCCGCCGCCGGCCCCGAGAGCGTCGTCGTTACGGCGTGGTCGCGAACCGTTTCGGGGTCGGCGATCCCGCCGTTTGCCTGCATGATCCGTGGTGCCGGGATCCCGGACGTTTCGGCCTCGTCGACCAGTCGGCCGACGTAGCGGTCGATCGCGGGGCGGACGTAGGCGTCGACCGCGGTGGTCGAGGTCCGCTCGAACTCGCGGAACTCCGCGAGCACCTCGTGGGAGGCCGATACCGGTATCTCGAGCTCCTCGCGCAGGATTTCGGCGACCCGCCGTTCGTTCTCGGCGTCGGCGTAGGCGTGGAGCAGACAGATTGCGACGCTCTCGACGTCGTGTTCGCGCAGGGTACTCGCGAGATCCCGAACTTCCTCGGGGTCGACCGCCCGTTCGACGCCCGCCGCGGTGGTCCGCTCGTCGACCTCGAAGCGCCGCCGTCGGGGAACCAGCGGCTCGGGTTTCTCCGCCTCGAGGTCGTACAGATCGGGCCGATCCTGGCGGCCGATCTCGAGGACGTCCCGGAACCCCTCGGTGGTGACGAGCGCCGTCCTCGCGCCGCCGCGCTCGAGCAGGGCGTTGACCGAGACGGTCATCGCGTGGGCGAAGGCGTCGATCTCACCGGGGTCGATCCCCGCGTCGTCGCAGGCCTTCGCGATCCCCTCGAGGACGCCGACGTGCTGTCGGTCGGTCGTCGTCGGCACCTTGGCCGTAACGAGGCGGTCGCCGACCGAGAGCGCGACGTCGGTGAAGGTGCCGCCGACGTCGACGCCCACTCGGGTGGCGTCGGCGCGCGTTGATTGCGTGTCCGTGCGTTCGTCGGGTGTCGGTGTGTCGTTCATCGTGTTTGTGAGGGCACGTGGTCGCTAGAGAACGCCGAAGATGAGTTCGAGTCCGTCCTGAACGATCAGGACGTCGTAGAGGGTCTGTATCCCGATCGCGACGACGACGAGCGTGACGAGCCCGCCGAGGACGTTCTGGAGCGTGCTGTTCGTGTACTCGCCGAGCAGCCCCTCGTTGTTCATCGCGTAGATCAGGAACAGGGCGATGATCGGCAACAGGAGGCCGTTGGCGACCTGTGCGAAGACGATCACCTGTACCGGATCGAAGCCGATCGCCGAGAAGACGACCCCGACGGAGAGGATCGTCACCCAGATCGCCCGGAACCGGGTCGATTTGAGGTCGCGTTCCCAGCCGAGCGCACCTGCGGTCGCGTAGGCCCCTGCAAGTGGAGCGCTCATCGCGCTCGTGAAGCCGGCCGCGAAAAGGCCGATCGCGAAGAAGGTCAGCGCGTAGCCGCCGAAGACGGGCTCGAGCTGGTCGGCCATCTCGCCGACGTCGGCGATCGTGGTCCCCTCGGGGAACACCGCGGCTGCGGTCACGACGATCGCCGTCGTGATGAGTCCGCCGACGACGACCATCCCGATCGTGTCGGTGCGACACTCCGCGAGGTCGTCGGGCCCGCCCCAGCGTTCCTGGACGGTGCTGGCGTGCAAGAAGAGGTTGTAGCCGACGACGGTGGTGCCGACGAGGCCTGCGATCAGGTACGCTGACCCCTCCGGGATCGTCGGGACGAGGCCGCCGGCGAGCGCGCCGAGGTCCGGTCGGACCATGACCGCGTTGAGCAGGAACGCCCCACCCATGATCGCGACCAGGCCGACGAAGACGCGCTCGATCAGCTTGTAGTTGCCCGACCAGAGCAGGGCGCCCGCGACGATCCCGATCAGCGGTCCCCAGACGTTCTCGCTGACGCCGGTGATCGTCGCGAGGCCGGCCGCGCCGCCGACGATGTTCCCGGTCTGGAACGCCGCCGTGCCGATTCCGATCGCGCTGACGACGAGCAGAACCGACGCCCACTTCGCGAGCGGGTTCGAGAACTCGTCCCGGAGCGCCTCGCCGAGCCCCTCGCGGGAGATCAGTCCCAGCCGCGCGCTCATCTCCTGGAGAACCATCGTCGCCAGAATCGAGAAGGCGATCGTCCAGACGAGCACGTAGGCGTACTCCGCGCCGATGACGCTCGCGGTCGTAACGGTTCCCGGACCGACGAACGCCGCCGCGACGAGCGCGCCCGGTCCGATCGCTTTCAGCCTGTCTACTATACCCATGGTGAGTGTACACAGTATCCGCTCTCCGAGAGCGGCATAAGGGTTGTTGAGCGCGGCTCATACGGTTTCGTCGATGCGGTCGCTCGAGCGGTCCGTTGTATGATCGAGTATGATCCCGTACGAAGAGCCGGCTACTCGGCGCTCGAGCGCTCGGCGACGATCGTCTTCGAGACGCCGCGTTCGATGTCGAGTTCGAACGGCATCGAGACGGTGCTGCGCTCGATGAAGCGGGTCATAAACCACTGGATCGCCTCCGAGGGGAAGACGACGTGGTAGACCCCTCCGGCCTCGTCACGGACCTCGAGGAACCCACAGAAGGAGAGCCACTCGAGGAGTTCGCCGACGCCCTCGAACCGTTCCTCGTACTCCCGGGCGTGATAGTCCGAGACCCGGTCGGCCGCCTCGACGAACGCCGGATCGGGATCGCCGCCCGCGTAGAGATGCTCGAGGAAGGCGTGCAGGAAGTCCACGTCGAGCAGGACGTGTTCGCCGGAGGAGAGCATCTGGTAGTACTGTTCTAAGTTGTCGCTCGGTCGCTCGCTCGCGGCCTCGAAGTTGGCGGCGTAGAAGGAGAGCGCGCGTCGGACGAGCTCGCTCCGTCCCTTTCCAGTCTCGCCGGCGAGGGTCTCGAGGGCCGCCTTCGTTTCGTCGTCGAGCGAGACGGTGACGCGGTGTGCCATAGCGTCCGGAAGGAACGCGAGACGGGTATAGTTCACGAACGATCGGGCGTTCGCCCCGGTCTTCGAACCGCACGATCAGGGAGCCGCCGTAGCGGCGAAACCGACCGACAGCATACCGAAAGCGCCCGGAGTTATGACCCCTGGGGTCTACCTACCTGCTGTGCGGCTCGTACAGTTGACGGTTCCGACGGGAAAGCGACAGACGATCCTCGAGACGCTCGACGATCGGGAGATCGATTACGTCGTTACCGACGAGGAAAGCGACCGGGACTACACGGCGGTCGTCTACTTTCCGCTGCCGGCGCCGGCGGTCGAACCGGTGCTCGACGAACTACAGGAGGCGGGGATCGGAGAGGACGCCTACACGGTCGTTGTCGACGCGGAAACGGTCGTCTCTCGACGGTTCGAGGCGTTGCGCGAGGAGTACGAGGAGGGTGACGTCGAGTCAGATCGGATCTCGAGACAGGAGCTCCAGACCGAGGCGGAGTCGCTGACGCCGACGTTCGGCGTCTACTCGACGATGACGATCATCAGCGCGATCGTCGCGACCGCCGGACTGCTGCTCGACTCGCCGGCGGTCGTCGTCGGCTCGATGGTGATCGCCCCGCTGATCGGCCCGGCACTGGGCGCCAGCGTCGGCTCGGTGATCGACGACGAGGAGCTGTTCGTCGAGAGCCTAACCTACCAGATCATCGGCGTCGTCTTCGCGATCGGCGCCGCGGCAGTCTTTGCCTGGTCGGTACAGGTCACGAACATCGTCCCGCCCGGGCTCGAACTCGCGGAGGTCGACGAAATATCCGAACGGCTCGCGCCCGATCTGCTCTCGCTTGCGGTTGCGCTCGGAGCCGGCGTCGCGGGGATCGTCAGCATCGCGACGGGGATCTCCGTCGCGCTCGTCGGCGTCATGATCGCCGCGGCGCTGATCCCGCCCGCTGCGGCTGCGGGGATCGCGATCGCCTGGGGCCAGCCCTCGGCTGCGATCGGTTCGACGGCGCTCGTGTTCGTCAACGTGCTCTCGGTGAACCTCGCCGGGCTGTTGACGCTGTGGTATCTCGGCTACCGTCCCGACAACCTGTTCGCGCTCGGGGAGACCGAACAGCGGGTGCGGAAACGGGTCGTCGGACTCGTCGTGATCGTGCTCGTCTTCTCGGTGTTTCTCGGAGCGATCACCTACTCCTCGTACCAGGCGGGGAACTTCGAGGAGAACGCCCGCGAGGAGATCACGCTCGCGCTCGACGAGGAGGAGTTCGAGCAGTACCGCCTGCTCGAGATCGAGGTGATCATGGACGAGGACTATCCGATCCAGAGTCCCGAGCGCGTGATCGTCACGATAGGGGGGCCACCCGGTGAGACCGCGCCCGGACTGGCACCGGAACTCAATCAACGGGTCGAGCAACACGCTGACGGCGACATCGATATCGAGATCCGATACGTCAGTATCGTCGAGGAGTGAGCGTTGCCCACTCCGCCGTCGGACGTCTGCTTCTCCGGAAGCGTTCCGGCTCTCAACGACTCCGGAGCCGCTCGAGCGTCGACCGGGGATCGAGGTCGGACGATCGGTCGGCCTCCGATCCGTCGTCTGTCGCGGTCCCGTCCTCGTCCTCGGTTTCGTCGTCGCCACCCCGTCCGAGCCGCCGTCGGACCCACGCTCGTGGCCCGCCGATACGGTTGACGAGGTAGGTTGGGAAGTAGAGCACGAGCAGCCCGAAAAACAGGAAGCTCACACCCCAGGCGTAACGCCCCGCGAAGAGGTAGTTCGCCGCGAGGAAAAACAGCGGCCCGGCAAGCGAGAAGCCGGCCGCGGTCTGTAACATCCAGAGGATTCCTGGTCCCTTCATCGTCCCGTAGTCCTCACTCCTCGAACGGCAGTTCCGGTTCGTAGCCGATCGCCTCGACGGCCGCGTCGAGGACGGTCTCGACGTTCTCGCCGGTCTCGACGCTCATCTCGTAGTCGGTCTCGACGTCGGCCGTCCAGTGTTCGGCGCGGTCGACCTTGTTCGCGACCGTGAACACGGGCACGTCCTCGAACTGCGCGGCGATGGCGTCCCGTAACTCGAGCTGGGACTCGAGGGGGTAGCCACACTCCCCGCTCGGGTCGAGGACGACGAGCATGCAGTCGGCGAGGTGTTCGATCGCGCTGACCGCCTGCGATTCGATCTCGTTGCGCTCCTCGGGCTTGCGGTCGAGCAGGCCGGGCGTGTCGACGATCTGGTAGCGGATGTGGTCCCGTTCGAAGTGACCCAGTCCGATCCCCTTCGTCGTGAACGGGTAGGAGGCCGTCTCGCCGCGGGCGTTCGTGACGTCGTTGACGAACGACGACTTCCCGACGTTCGGGTAGCCCGCGACGACGATCGTCGGCTCGTCGGGGTTGATCTCGGGCAGGTCCCGCAGGTCGTTGCGCGACTCGTTGATGTACAGCAGCTCGTCGTCGATCTGCTCGACGATGTCCGCGAGCCGAGCGAACGCCTGCTTGCGGTGTTTGCGCGCGGTGTCGATGTCGGTCTTGCGCAGTTTCGGCTGATACTCCTGGTGGATCTCGCGGGCTTTGCGACTGGCCCACATCGTCTCCGAGAGGCTCTGGCGCAGGCGGTCCACGTCGACGATCGCGTCCGCGATCTCGTAGTAGAACGGATCGACGTCGTCCTCGTAGGCGAAGTCGGGCCAGGCCGTGACGACGTTCTCCAGGTTGTCGGAGATGATGTTCGCCGCCGTCTGCAGCATCGACTGCTGGGCCTCGAGGCCGCCCTTGGCCTTGCCGGCCCGCGCCGCCCGCGAGAACGCCTTGTCGATCAGCTCTTCCGACGTGGGCGTGGTCGGAAGGTCTTCGAAAATCATGCCTCCAGCTAGAACCCGCGGTCGTAAAAGGTCGTTCGTTATGGCGCGACCCTCGCGAGAACTTCCGTCCGAGGATTCGACGGGTCGTACCCCGCAATATCAACGCCGAGGGCTTATGTCCCCTCGCGTCCGACGGATCGGTATGACCGACTGGCGCTCCGTCGTGATCGGCTTTCTCGTCATCACCGTCCTCGGAATCGTCGGGCTCACGCTGCCGGGGGTCGGCCAGCTCGCGGCGGGACTGATCGGCGGATTCGTCGCCGGCTACCTCGCCGGTGGCGGGCTCGGGCGCGGGTTCTGGCACGGGCTGCTCGCCGGCGCCCTCGGCGGGATCGTCGCCGGCGTGCTCGTCGCACTCGTCGTCGGCGTCGCCGGCTGGGCCGGCGGACCGATCGGCGGCGCCATGGGCGGCCTCGCCGGATTCGGGATCTTCCTCGTCGCGCTGGCGCTGTCGTTTATCATGGCCCTCGAGAGCGCGATCGCCGGGGCTATCGGCGGCCTCTTCAACTCCGGCTCCTCGAGCGACCCGGGGGCCCCGGGGCGTCGCGTATAGACCGGCCGCTCGAGCGACGGTTCGAAGATCGTGACAGTACGAGCGCAGACCGTTTTGACGCCTGCGATCCAACCGTCCCGGCGCGATGAGCGAGTTCACCAAAGAATTGCTCGCGGAGATCGATCGGACGGCCCAGGAGGAGTTCGACCTGGGTACTCGAGAGGCGGCGAAACGCAAGGAGGGCTCGAGGCGGAACGCCTACCAGAAGGGAATCCGCGAGGTACGGGACGTCGCGGGCAAGGACGCCGCACGGGGGCTGGCTGACTGGATTCAGGACGAACTCGGGACAAAAACCGGTTCCCGACCGCACGGAACGTCCGAAAACGGGGTGCCAAGATCTGTCGAGAACGGGACCACGAGATCTCGACTGGAAGCTGGCTGGGCGCGTAACCCTCGCCGACGTTCGCGTCAGCCGGAGGCCATCTCGCGACAGCTCTCGACGCAGTTCGGGAGGATCTCGGCGCAGGCCTGGCAGTGGTCGTGGTCGTGGCCCTCACACTCCTCGGCGCACTCCTCACAGAGGTCCGCACAGAGTTCGCCCAGTTCCTCGTGGTAGCTCGAGTTGCGGGCCATGAACCGGGCGTGCAGCGAGGCGATGTCGGCCACGTCCCGGCAGAGCCGGATGCAGCGGGCCATCTCCTCGCCCTCGTCGACGCAGGCGTCGGCACACCACTCACAAACCTGCGCGGCCTCGAGACAGTTGTCGATACACTCCTGCATGTGGTCGTCGGCGTGTTCGATCTGTTCGACTGCCATGCAGGCACTCTCACACCGATCGGGACAATCAATCTGGGCCGGGCGGCTGCAAGCGTCCGCGCCGTCGGGTGCTGAGCCCCTCTAGCGCCGCGCCTCGAGTTCGGCCTCGAGCTCCTCGAGATCCATGTCCTTCATCGACAGGAGGACGAGCAGGTGGTAGACGATGTCGGCGGCCTCGTACGCGATCTCATCGCGGTCGTCGTCTTTGGCCGCGAGCACGAGCTCGGTGCTCTCCTCGCCGAGTTTCTCGAGCACCGCGTTCTCCCCCTTCTCGTGGGTGAACAGCGAGGCGGTGTAGGAGTCCTCGGGTAGCGTTTCCTTGCGATCCTCGATGACGGCGAACAGGGCTTCGAGCGTGTCGTCCATTCAGAACTCACCGGAGACGTCACGGATCGATTCGAGGTGCTCGAACTTCTCCCTGTCGTCTCGGCCGTCCTCGAAGACGTCCTCGGTGACCTCGATGGGCGCGTTCGTCCGGGCGGCAAGCGCCAGCGAGTCGCTCGGGCGCGCGTCGATCACCGTCTCGCCGCGAGGGGTCCGGAGGTGAAGGTCGGCGATGTATGTTCCGCCCCGGTCGTTCGCCCCGGACTCGATCTCGCTGACGACGACGCGCTCGATCCGGCTACCGAGCTCCTCCATGACGTCGAGCAACAGGTCGTGGGTCAGCGGCCGCCCGATGTCCTCGGCCTCGAGGCCGCGATCGATGCTTACGGCCTCGTTGAACCCGATGAAGATCGGGATGACGTCGTCTTCGCTCTCGAGTTCGAGAACGACCACCGGAACCGGTCCCTGGGGCGTTCCCGCGACGCGGACGGCGTCGATCGCTGCGTTCATGTTCGGTTCGACGGGGGGCAGCGGAAAAACGTGTTCGGTCGCACATGCTTGCACGACCGAGTGCGGGCGAGCGATCGTACCGATCGATTCGGCCCTACGCGGGACCCTCGAGCGCCGGCCCGATCGACTCCTCGTTCTCGAAGAACGCGAGCCCGTGGAGGCGGCTGTCGGGGGTCAACTCGGGGTGGAAGGCGGTCGCGACGACCGGGCCGTCTCGAACCGCGACCGGTCGTCCCTCCCAGCGTGCGAGGACGTCGACCTCGCCGACGTCCTCGATAGCGGGCGCACGAATGAACACCGCCGGGAACGGCTCCGCGAGTCCGTCGATCTCGAGGGGTGCCTCGAAGCTGTCCTTCTGTCGCCCGAAGGCGTTGCGCTCGATCGACGCGTCGATCAGCCCGAGCTCGTCGACGCGGTCGTCGTTCGCGTCGCTCGAGGCGAGAATCAGGCCCGCACAGGTCGCGAGCAGGGGTTTCTCGGCCGCGACGTGGCCGCGGATTTCGCCGGCGATCCCCTCGCCGTGGACGAGCCGCGAAATCGTCGTCGACTCGCCGCCGGGCATCGCCAGCAGGTCGCAGTCGGGGACGATTCCGGACTCGCGGATCTCGCGGACGGTAACTTCGCGTCCGTGGGCTCGCGCGGCACGCTCGATCGCGTCGGCGTGTGCGTCGACGTTGCCCTGAACGGCGACGACGCCGGCGGTCAGTGACATGGCTGTCGGGTACGGAGCGGACGGGCAAAAACGCCGCGTCACGGAGGCGGCTCGAGCGCTCCGGCGCCGCGGCTACCGAGGCGCTCGTCGAGAACGGCGGGCGTGAGGATCAGGAGACGAAGATCAGCAACTGGACGAGTACGCCCAGCATGATCCCCGTAGCGATGACCGTCTTCGGGTCGATACGGATCGCGTTCGAGTCCTCTGCGTCGAAGTACCGGACGAGTCCGGCACTGGACATCAGCCCGCCGGAGTTCTGTCCTCTGTCCATACGTACACCATCGGGTCGGGCTGAACTAAAGCTTTCGACGATCGAACGGGTTCGAGGAGACAGCCGCTCGCTCGCCGAGTCGACCGTCAGGGGAGGTGCTGCTCGAGGGCTCGTTCGCCGACTGATCGCGTGACGAGGGCGGGGATCGGCCCGCGGCGTCCGCGACACCGGCGCGAACCCCCGAGTGGGAAACCCTTATGCGCGGCGCGTGGCAAGTACCCCTGATCACATGTCCGTCACGCTCAAGGACTTCTACGCAGACTGGTGTGGCCCCTGCAAGACCCAGGACCCGATCCTCGAGGAGCTCGAGGACGACTGGGAGGGGCGCTTCGATGTCGAGAAGGTAAACGTCGACGAACAGCAGGACGTCGCCAACGAGTACCAGGTTCGCTCGCTGCCGACCCTGATCATCGAGAACGACGACGGCGTCGTCGAGCGCTTCGTCGGCGTCACCCAGCGCGAGGACCTCGAGGACGCCCTCGAGGACGCCGGCGCGTAGTCCGTCGACAAGCGGACGTTTCTTCACCGTTTTCGGTCGATAGCGCGGCGTGGAGCTTCGACTCTGCCGAGACGGGAGACGGCGAGCCGCCGCCAGATTGCCGGGGGCATTTCAATGCCTGAAATAACAGGCCGTGACTGGATGGGGATAGCGTTCACAGCTACGTACATGTCGGATGGTGCCGGTGGATTGCCAGCTACGCTGGAGATCTTACTCGTCGAGGACAACCCCGGGGACGTGCGGCTGACGAAGGAGTCGTTGCGAACGACGCCGATCGACCATACGTTCCACGTCGTCACCGACGGGAGCGACGCGCTCGACTTTCTCCACCGCCGCGGGGAGTTCGCCGACGCGCCTCGCCCCGATCTCGTTCTGCTCGATTTCAAGCTGCCGCGGCTGAACGGCGACGAGGTCGCGACCGAAATCGAGGGAACGCCCTCGATCGAGGAGATTCCCCTAGTCGTGCTCACCGGCCACCCCGCACAGGACCGGGTGCTCGGACTCGACGAGCTTCCCATCGACGACGCGATCACGAAACCCGTCGACGCCGACGGGTTCCTCGAGACGCTGCGCTCGCTGGACGCGTCGTGGTCCCGCACCGAACTCGGGACCGAACCCGCGTCGGCGACCGAGTCCGAATCCGAACCCGCCCGTTAGTGGAACGTCACGCCGACGTCGTGGAGGTCGTCGTTGTACCGAGCGATGTTGATCACGAGCGGCGTGACGCTCTCGACCTCGGCCGCGTTGGCCAGCGGACCGACGTCGAGCGCCCGGAGCCCCTCGATCTCCTCGGCCAGTGCGATCACTCGTTCTTTCGCGTCGGAATCGTCGCCGACGACGAGCGTATCGAGATCCAGCTCGAGCTCGAGCTCCGAGAGCGCGCCGGCCGCGAGGTTGTGGAAGGCGCCGATCACGGGGACGTCGTCGGGCGCGCGCTTCGCGACGAGCTCGGTGACGCTGCCGGCGCTTGGCGGGTGGTAGTGGAGTCCGTCGTCGTCGCCCTGCATGCCGACCGCAGGCGTCACTAGCACGGTGTCCTCGTCGAGGACGTCCGCGACGGCCTCGACCGTGTCGCCCGCGTAGTACGGCGGGACCGAGAGCACGACGACGTCGGCCCGGTCCGCGGCCATCTCGTTGACAAACCCCTTCAGATTCGACTCGGTGCCGATCGCCTCGAGAACGTCCTCGTACTCCGCGACCGCGTCGCGGGCCTTCTCGGGGTCCCGGGAGCCGATGAGGATCTCGTGGTCGGTATCTCGCGCGAACCGAAGCGCGAGCCCCTCGCCGATGTCGCCGGTGCCGCCCAGTAGTGCGATTCGCATACGCCTCTCTCGGGACGGCAGCCGAATAAAACGGTGGGGGTCGGCCGATCTCGCCGGGTTCTCGGGCGCCAGCTCGAGATCAGTAGTCGCTCTGATTGCTGTAGATGCGCTCGTGGCTGTGAGTGTAGATCTCGACGATGTTGCCCCACGGGTCCTTACAGTAGGTCATCCGATACGGCTGGTCGGGGAACAGCTCCCAGATCTCAGTGTGGTGCTCGCCGCCGCTGTCGGCGATCTCGCCCGCGAGCGCCTCGATCTCCGGGTCGATGACACAGACGTGGAAGTAGCCGGCGTCGGACGGCTCCGGATCGGGACCCGACTCGGTGGCGTCGAACTCGAAGAACTCGATCGCGACCTGGTTACCCGTCGCGACGTGGGCGATCGAGACGGTGTCGAACTCGCCCAGTACGTCCGCACAGAGCTTCCCGATGTGGTCCTCGCCGTGGTCGACCTCGACGGGACCCATGATCGTTTCGAAGCCGAGGACGTCCTCGTACCACTCGAGCGCCGCCTCGATGTCCGGAACGGTGACGCCGACGTGTGCCACTCCGCGGGGATAGCGAGCCATATCGACCACTGCGGTTGCTCGCGGCAAGTGCGCTCGCCCGGCAGCTGACGCCCTGGTATCAGGGCGCGTCGTGGTCCTCCGGGTTCATCGCCTCGCCGACGTTGCCGTCGTAGGCGTCGCGCTCCTCGATCTCCCGCATCCGCTGATCGAGGCGGTCCTCGAGGGCCTGCCGGCGCTCCTCGTCGACGTCGGCGTCGGTGCTCATCGCCTCGAGGTCCCGCTTTGCCGTCTGGAGCACCGAGATCGCCTCCTCCTGCTCGAGGTCCTCGACGCGGCCCAGGTTCCGTTCGACGTCGTCGAGCGTCGTATCAGTCATACGCCCTCGATTCGAGGGGGAGCGTATTGAAAGGCGACCCGGCAGGCGAACGCTAGGAGCGTCGTCGTCGCAGTGAATCGGTGCGCAAGGAGTAGGATCCGGTAATTACGCACACGTACCTTTTTCGGCCTCGGGATTCCTCACTGCGTTCGGAACCGCTCTCTGCTCACGAGCACTATGTGCTCGTTCGCATGGCACGCGGGACCGCAGGTCCCGCGCTGGGCGCAAAAATCTACGCTAAAAAGGCCGCTCGCTCCCGATGGTCGCTCGCGGGTGCTGCAGTTGTTGCACTACCGCAGTGATACCGCCTCTGCCTGTACTGAACGCAAGCTGCATAGCGACCGACCGAACCGCACTGCCAACCACTGATAGGGGTCGCAGCCGTGGGCGTCGGTATGCGCAGTCCCGCTCTCATCGCCCACCGCGGCTACGCCGGCGTCGCCCCCGAGAACACGATCGTTGCGGCCGTTGCCGCGGCCGAGCGCGACGCGACCGCGATGCTCGAGATCGACGTCCAGCCCGCCGCCTGCGGAATTCCGATGGTCTTCCACGACGAGCGCCTCGAGGGAACGCGGGACGGCCGACCCGTAACCGATGCCTCGGGGTTCGTTTGGGAGACGTCCCTCGAGACCCTCGAGTCGCTGTCGGTGCTGGGAACCGACGAACCGATCCCGACGCTGTCGGCGCTGCTCGAGGCCGTCCCGGAGACGGTCGGGATCAACGTCGAACTGAAGAATCCGGGGGCGTCTGACCTTCGTATCGGCGAGTCACTGCCAGCGGACGCCCGGGAGGAACGGCGGGAGCTGTGGCGGCCGTTCGTCGAGCGCGTCCTCGAGGACTGCGAGCCCTTCGACGGCGAACTCCTCTTTTCCTCGTTCTGTGAAGGCGCACTCGCCGCGCTTCGAGACGCCACCGACTACGCGGCCGCGCCGCTCGTCTGGGACGACCTCGAGGCGGGTCTCGAGATCGCCCGCCGGTACGACTGCGAGGCGATCCACCCGCCGCGGAACGCGATCGCGGGGACCGCACTCGCGAGCGAACCGTACTACGGGCTTCCGACCGACGAGCCGCCCCTCGATATCGTCGAAACGGCCCACGAGGAGGGACGGGCGGTCAACGTCTGGACCGTCGATAGCTGGCTTCAGTTCGACGACCTCGCCGCGGCGGGCGTCGACGGGATCGTCGCCGATTATCCCGGGCTCGAGGCGCGGGCAGGGACAGGGTCCGCCCGGTAGCTCACCCCTCTCGAGCGGGCAGGTCCTCGTTCGCCGGCCCCTCGAGGACCTCGCCGTCGGGATCGAACCGCGAGCCGTGGCAGGGACAGTCCCAGCTCTCCTCGGCGTCGTTCCACTCGACGAGACAGTACATGTGGGTACAGACCGCCGAGACGGCGTGAACCTCCCCGTTCTCGTCTCTGGCGCAGGCGATGGGCTTCCCACCTTTGCGGACGATCTTGGCCTCGCCGGGCTCAAGGGCGGTGAGGTCCGGGGTGACGAGCGTCTGGAACCAGTCGGTGACGAACTCGCTCGCGGTATCGGCGTTCTCGGTGAGAGTCTTGCCCAGCGAGGCCTTCGGCGTCAGCCGGAGCGGGTCGAACAGATCCAGTTCGGGCACCGGCTCGCCGTCGATCTCGGCCGCCAGCAGTCGCCCCGCGGCGGTGCCGTTGGTCATCCCCCAGCCGCGAAAGCCCGTCGCGACGGAGACGTTCTCGGTTCCGGCGCCGGCGCGGCCGATGAAGGGCACCTTGTCGACCGGTTTGTAGTCCTGGGTCGACCACCGGTAGGCGATCTCGTCGACGGGAAACCGCTCGCGGGCCCACGACTCGAGCCGCCGGTAGCGGTCGGCGGTCGAGCCGCCCTGGCCCGTCTTGTGGTTCTCGCCGCCGACCAGCAGCAGCTCCTCCCCGTCGTCGCGGTAGGTGCGAACGGAGCGGTAGGGGTCGCCGCTGCGGTAGTACATCCCCTCGGGCGGCTCGCCGTCGAGACGGATCCCGAGGACGTAGGACCGCTTCGGATGCATTCGGGCGAAGTAGCCAGCCCGGTCACGGATCGGAAAACCTGTCGCGAGGACGACGTGCTTGGCCCGGACGGTTCCCCGCTCGGTTCGGACGAAACAGGGCGTCCCGTCCTCGAGATCGGTCACGCGGGTCTCCTCGTGGAGGTGGGCGCCGTCGTCGGCCCGGAGCTCGTCGGCGACCGCGAGCAGGTACTTTCGGGGATGGAACCAGGCCTGGTCGTCGAACCGGACCGCAGCCTGGGCGCGCTCGAACGGCGGGACGGAGGTGACGTAACTGGCCTCGAGTCCTGCCGCGCGGGCGGCGTCGACCTCCCGTTCGATCTCGTCGGGCTCGTTGCTGTAGAGGTAGGAGGGGTGGCGTTCGAACCCGCAGTCGATCCCCAGCTCCTCGATCCGCCGCTCGACGCGATCGATCGCGTCCTCCTGGACGGCGGCGTACCGGCTCGCCTGCTGGGGGCCGAACTCCCGGCGCAGGTGGTCGTAGATCGCCCCGTGCTGGCTGGTCAGTTTCGCGGTCGTCTTTCCCGTGATCCCCGTCGCCACGCGGTCCCGTTCGAGGACGGCGACGGTCAGGTCCCGCTCGCGCAGCTCGATCGCCGTCGAGAGCCCGGCGATCCCGGCGCCGACGACGGCGACGTCGACGCTTCGATCGCCCTCGAGGGGCTCGGGGTCGGGGTCGTCCTCGCGGGTACTCGCGAGCCAGACCGAGGTCGCCTCACCGGGGAGGTCACCGCTTTCGAAGTCGGACATCGGAATCTGCACTGAGTACACCGAACGCGCGGAAAAAACGGATGGGGGGAGCTGCAGGCCGCGCGGTCTCGGACGCTCGGTCGGGCAACCGCTACTCGAGCAGTTCCGGCAGCTCGTTGACCGACTCGAGGACGGCCGCGGCGTCCTCGCGCTCGTAGGCCCGACGCCCCTCCTCGCCGGTGAGCCCGCCCGTCAGCACGCCGACGCCGCGGTACGTTCGGTCCGGATCGGCCTCGCTCGCGTTGGTCGCCGTCCGCACGTCGTCCAGAGTGTCGCCGACGAAGACGATGTCGTCCGCGCCGAAGCGCTCGGCGAGGACGGTCAGCGCCCGGGGGTGGGGTTTCCCCTCCTCCCAGTCGTCCATCGTAAAGCGGTGCTCGAGGGGGACCGCCTCCTCGAGGCCGACCCGCTCGAGGGCGATCTCGGCCTCCGCGGCGGGACGCCCGGTCAGGACGCCGACGTCGTACTCGGCGAGGAGGTGATCCCGCACCTCGGGCTCGAGGACGACGGGCTCGTCGTGGATGAACCCCCGCGTCTCGAGGTCGGGCTCGCCACCCTCAAGACCCCGGTAGAGCTCGCTGCCGAGGTACAGCTGCTGGAAGACGTCCCGGAGCCCCTCGCGGTCCCATCGATCGGTCACGCGCTGGGTTGCCCGGGCGCCGATCGCCTCGCGGACGACGGCCTCGGCGGCCTCGAGCCCGCCGCCGCGCTCGGCGATCCCGTCGGTAAACTCGTCGATCGACGCGCGGTACCCCTCCCCGGTCGCCAGGACGTACAGCGCTGCGGCGTAGGTCAGCTCCCAGTCGTTGTTGAACCCGCCGGCGTTTTTGAACGCCTGGATGTCTTCCTTGCGGATCGTGCGATCGTGGACGTGCTCGATCGACTCGAGGATCGCTCTCCGGTAGGAGTCGGCGACGTCGACGAGCACGCCGTCGATGTCGAGGACGACTGCGTCTGCGTTCATACGGGGACGAACGTGGCCCCGGAAATAAAGCCGGACGGTTCAGATCGCGACGGCGCCGACGGCCACGAGTGCGAGGACGAACAGGCCGACGGCGTAGAGAACGTGGGCCCAGAGCCACGAGAGGACGTTGACGACGTAGATCAGCGCGACGACCGGCAGGCCGAGCAACACGACCGGGGATCGACGCCACTCCCGCCGGGAGCGCGTCCACAGCGTCCGCGCGTCGGTCGTACTCGGGAAGGCGGCCATTCCGACCGAGAGCCCGATCAGGCCGAGGACGCCGGCGACGGCCGCGTACTCGATCGGGGCCGTCCGAACGCCGCCCGCCGCCGAGACGACGACGACGGCGCCGACGAAGGCGGCAAACGCGACGAGCGTATTCAGTAGGAACGGGGCGACGCTGATGACCACCGATTGACGGTACCGATCGGGGGTGGCGTGGCGGACGTACCCCGGCGGGTTTCCGAACCGGAAGTAGACGGCCTCGATCACCCTGACGCCGACGAGCCGACAGGCGGTCGCGTGGGCGAACTCGTGGACGACGACGCCCGGAAGGACGAACAGGGAGATCGCGATCCGCAGGAGGAATCCCAGCCCTCGCAGGACGACCGCGAGCGCGACGAGGAGCGCGAGAACGGCGAGGACGGTGGTGGCGGGTGGCAGCGATTCGACGGCCATCGTTCTCGCTACTCTCGCGGACCCGTGTAACTCCTTCCGTTCTAGCGGGGCGCGGCGCCACCGCGGGCGACGTACAGCGTCCCCTCGCGAACCGTCCGCCGTTCGACCGGTACCGCGGGCTGGTCGCCTCCCAGGGTCGTAAACAGAAAGTCGGCGCCGACGCGCTCGGCGACCTCGAGGGTCGGCCGATGAAGCTCCGGGGGCAGGTTCCGGGCGTAGATCGCCTCGGCGTCCTCGTAGACCTCGAGATCGGGATCGACGACGTCGTCGGTGACGAACTCGACGGTTCCGGGGACCGCTCGCGGGGTGATATCCGTCGCCGTCACCGAGACGTCCGCCTCGGCGAGGGCCGCTGCCAGCTCGGTTCGACGTCCGATCCCCACTTCGACGACCCGACCGTAGGTGGCGAGGTGTTCCTCGAGCGTCGCTCGATTCTCGCGGAAACTAGTCACGGCGGGACGTTTATGCTACCCGCGACCATAGCAGTTGCCATGCTCGTCGATATCGTGCCGGTCGGCAGCGTCTCCGCGGAGGTCAAGCGGGCGGCCTCCTCCGCGTTGCGATCGGTCTACGACTGCGACGTCACGGTCAACGACTCGCAGTCGGTTCCGACCGGCGCGTACGACTCCGGCCGGAACCAGTACTGCGCGGAGACGTTCATCCAGCTCGCCGAGCGGGTCGGCCGCGGCGAGAAGAACATCGCCATCACGCCCCACGACCTGTTCTACCGGCGTCGCAACTACGTCTTCGGGCTCGCCTACCTCGACGGCAGCGGTAGCGTCGTCTCCACGTACCGCCTGCAGACCTCCAGCGACGGCGGCTTCTCGAACAAGAGCGCCAGCGAGATCTTCGAGAACCGCGTCCGCAAGGAGATCGTCCACGAGATCGGCCACACCTACGGCCTCGAACACTGCGACAACAACCGCTGTGTGATGAACTTCTCGCCGACCGTTCGGGAGGTCGACATCAAGGAGGAGAACCTCTGTGGAAGCTGCCAGCGACACGTTCACTGAGGACTCGGTCCACGTCCTCGGGAGCCGCCCTTGTTCTCGATCGGCCCGTATCACTAGTTTCGATCCAGCGTTCCGGAACGGTCGTCGAGTGTAACGATTCTCGGCCCGGTACTGGAAAAACCGCTGAACGGCCGTTCAGGCCCCCGTACGTGTTCGTGGTTGCGATTCTCCGGGAACACGTTTATTTCCGTTCCGGATAGAGTTGTCCGTATGGTAAAACAGCAACTCGAACTCGCGCTCAGTCGTGCACGGTACGCAGCCATCGGTGCCGCCGTCGGCGGCGGTCTCGGCGGACTCGTCAACAAAAACGCCGCGAGCTCCGGGGCGGCGATCGGCGCCCTCGTCGGCGCGACGGTCGGCGAGAGCCGGCTGAGCGCCCAGTCCCGACTCGACGAGCTGCGAACGCGAAAGGACGAACAGTTCGGTGACGTGCTCTCGAAGTCGGACGCCGAGTAGCGCCGTCGAATCGACCTACGGCGAGTAGTAGTACTCTCCTTCCCGTTTTTGCTCGCGATCCAGCTGCGACTCCGGCTTGTTGATCCGCGGACGCGAAGTGCGCTCGTCCCGCCGGAACGTAATCTCGAGGTTCGAGAGGAACTCGTTCATCCCCTCCCGCATCGGCTGGGGGCCACTGGCGTGGCCGTGCATCGCGGGCTCGCCCTCGAAAACCATCAGGCGGTCGGCGAGCAGGTCGATTGTGTAGATGTCGTGGTCGATGACCATGACCGTCGCGTCCTGCTGTTCGGCGTAGCGCCGGATCGCGCTGGTGGCCTGGACCCGCTGTTCGACGTCGAGGTGGGCAGAGGGTTCGTCGAGCAGGTAGAGGTCGGCCGACTCGGAGAGACAGGCCGCGATCGCGACCCGCTGGCGCTCCCCGCCGGAGAGATCCGAGAGGTTCTGTTCCATGATCCGCTCGAGCTGCAGCGGCTGGGCGATCTCGGTGTTCCAGTACGAGGAGCCGAACTGGTCCGTAATGGAAGAGAGGAAGGCGTCGACCCGCATGTGCTGGTCGATGGTGACGTACTGTGGTTTGTAGGAGATGTCCAGATCGAGGTCGGCGTCGCCCTCGGTCGGCTCGAGGTTGCCCGTCAGCAGCTGTGCGAACGTCGACTTCCCGATCCCGTTGGGGCCGACGATCCCGAGCACCTCGTTACGGTGGATCTCCCCGCCTTCGATCTCGAGGCTGAACTCGCCGTCGCCGTAGCTCTTGGTGAGGTCGGGGTAGTCGACGAGGACGTCGCCGTGGGTCGCGGTCCGGGGGGCGTGTTCCTCGAACTCGATGGGGTCCTGTCGGATCCGCATGTTCTCGTTGTCGAGATACCCGGAGAGGTACTCGTTGATCCCGTTGCGGACCGACTTCGGCGAGGTGATGACGCCGTAGGCACCGGGCTCACCGTAGGCGACGTGGAGGGTGTCGGCGAGCAGGTCCAGGATCGCGAGGTCGTGCTCGACGACCAGCATCGATCGGTTCTCCTCCTCGGCGAGTTCGCGGATCAGCCGTGCCGCAGTCACGCGCTGGCCGATGTCGAGATAGGGCGTCACTTCGTCGAGGAAGTAGAAGTCCGTGTCCCGAGCGAGCGTCGCCGCGATCGCAACCCGCTGGAGCTCCCCGCCCGAGAGGTCCTCGATCGCCTGGTCCATCACGGGCCCGATCTCGAGGCGTTCGACCAGCGAGTCGAGCGCCCCGCGTTCGTCCGTTCGCTCGAGCAGTTCGCGGGTGTTGCCGTCGAAGCTCTCGGGGATCTGGTCGACGTACTGGGGTTTGCGGGCGACGGTCACTTCGCCGTCGCGGACGTCGGCGATGTAGTCCTGCAGTTCGGTCCCGCGGTAGGCCTCGAGGACGTCGTCCCAGCCGACCTCGCCCTCGCGGCCGAGGTTTGGCTCGAGTTCGCCCTCGAGGATGCGGACGGCGGTGGTCTTCCCGATCCCGTTCGGGCCCAGAATCCCGGTGACCTTCCCTTCCTGGGGTGCCGGCAGGCCGTACAGCGAGAAGGCGTTCTCGCCGTAGCGGTGGACGGGGTCGTCCTGGAGCTCCTGGGGCAGGTTGATGATCTCTATGGCGTCGAACGGACACTTCTCGACGCAGATCCCGCAGGTCTCGCCCAGACAGATCTCCTCCGAGATGTGGATCTGGTCGGGCTGGCCCTGGTCGGCCTCCTCGCCCCGGAGCGTGATACACTCCTTGCCCGTGCGGTTGGGCGGGCAGTAGTTCTTGCACTCGTAGCTACAGCGGTCGGGCTGGCACCGATCCAGGTCTACGACGGCGATGCTGTCGTCGGCCATCTCAACCCATCGCCTCCGTCGTCAGCAGGATTCCCAGAACTACGAACCAGAACGAGAACGTCATGAACGTGATGAACAGGTAGTGTTTCACGCCGAACTCGTCCTCGCCGTAGATGTCCGTGAAGTCGTAGAGGACGAACTGGACGAGAATCGCCCCCAGAACGAGCAACAGCCCCCGCGTATCGGTCGCGGCAGCGCTGGCCGCCTCGACGGACGACACGTCACCCGCCATCGCCAGCGAGGCGAACGCTGCCCCGACGCCGAGCAGCGCCGACAGCGCCGTTACGCTGATCGAGCGGATATGCTCGCGTCGGTCGCTAATCGATTCGGTCGACATGGCTCGAAGTCTGTCGTCGGTGGTGAAAAGGGGTTCGCATTGCGGAGCGAACGATCGAGCTACTCGATCTCGAACGACTCTACCGCCGTCTCGTCCGTGTCGGTTCGCGTGAACGTCACCTCGTAGGGACCACCGTCGCCGTCGGTCGCGTACCCGCCAAGCTCGAGAACTATCTCGTCGTCGTGACCGTCCTGGGGGGCGACCTGGTAGACGAGCGTCCCGTCGCTCTCCTGGACGGCACCAGCGCCTTCGAGGACCTCGAGGTCGTCGTCTCGGAACGTCTCGGTGTAGTCGACACCACCCCCTTCAGGATTACTCAGGTCAATTTCGATCTCCTCGTTGGGTTTCCGGTTCTCCGCGAGTCTGAACCGGAACTGCTGGCGCTCCTCGCCCGGGTTCACCGATCCGGAGACGTCGTCGACGGTGACCGAGTCGAACCCGTTTCCAGGATCGGCTCCGCCGGGCGGACCCGGATCGGATCGACCGGGACAGTCTCGCTCGATCGTGACCGTCCGCTCAAACTCTTCGATCGAGATCCCGTCCCCGGTACCGGAGTCGACCGCGACCTCGAGTTTCGTTTCTCCGGCACCAGTTCCGGGTTCGCAGGTCACCGCGTACGTCGTCTCCCCGCCCGGTGGGAGCGTGCCACCGAAGTCGCTCGCCTCCTCGAGGCCCGGTTCGTGGATCACGACGTCGGCGTCGATCGACAGCTCCTCGTCGGCGTTGTTCGTCATCACGAGCACCGTTTCGGCGTCGTTTTGATCGGTGACGACGGTATCGACCGCCTCGAGGCCGAGGTACGCCTCCTCGTCGTCGGCAGTCCCGATAGAGACGCCCCGATCGGCGGAGATCGTGACGAATCCGAAGGTCGGTACGGCGAGCAAGACGACGCCGAGAACGACACAGAGTACGGCCAGAGATTTTGTCGTTCGCATACTATGGGGGGTGCTCCATCTCCCCCAGCCGCATCCGTCGGTTCTGAACGACGTGGACGATCGACGACGCCGCGAACAGCCCGACCACGAGTGTCGTCCAGCCGAGCGCCGGAATCGTCTCGGTCGGAACGACCCCGAGCCACAACCCGGCCATCACGATCGACGCGAGCGCGGAGAGCCCAAGGTAGTAGACCCCCCACGGGACGCTGTCGCTCGGGACGATATCGAGATAGACGTCGAGCTCCGCCGCCTCCTCGGTGAGTTCGATCGTTCGGTCGTCGAAGACGACCATCCCGGCCCGCTCGAGGGTCGGCAGGTGGCTCTGCTGGAGGGAGGTGTAGACGCGCTTTCGCTCCGCGGCGGTCAGCTCCGGAATCTCCTTCTCGAGCTCCCAGGCGGCGACGTGTTCGGCGAGGTCCCCGAGTTCGACCGGGCCGTCCTCGCGCTTGCAGTAGTGGATCGCGTACCGGCGTCGCTGGTTCGAGAGCAAACCGAAGATCTCGCCGCGGTCCGGCGTCGGCTCGTCGAGATCCGTCTGCGTCTCATCGGCGGCCGTGTTCGTCGCCATTAGAACGTCAGTACAGCGCACAGTACCGACTACCGATAGATAAGCCTACTGGCCAACGGGTTCGTTTCACCGTTCGTTCCGGAACTGAAACGGTACGACGCCGGATGAGAGTCGATTCTGGGGCGGCCTGAATCCCTAATAACTTACTAAGAAGACTTTCAGGATCACAAATACAAAGTGCGTGGGTGGCATAGATCGAGACAGGAACCGCCCGCGACTTCGCTCGAGATATCAGTCGCCGGCCGGACCAAGCGAATCCTATTATGAAACTCAATAGACGAAACACGCTCATCGGACTCGGAACGATCGTCGCCGGCGGCGGCGCAGCACTTGGTACCGGCGCGTTCAGTACCGTCGAGGCGGATCGAACGGTCGACTTCGGGACGACGGGTGACGCCGACGCGTTACTGGCCTTCGAGGTCAACAGCGACACGCTCGAGGGAGAAGACGGCAACGACGGACAGATCGAAATCGATGTTCAGGACCTGAACGAGGACGCCAAGACGAGGTTCGATGAGGCGATTACGGTTGAGAACAACGGTGAGAACGATGTCGAGCTGAGTATCGAAGACGTTCCTGACGATATGCGTATCAACTACGATGAGACGGATCTGTCTGACGGGGAAGCGACGGTCAGTATCGACGCTGATGATGATCTCGATCTGGACGTGATCTTTGACATCGACGGGGATGCGCCGACGGAAGACAGCGAGGTGACGTTTGTCGCTGAAGCGGAAGACGACTCCGGAGACTAGTTCATTGGATAGTTCTTCCCACCGAAACCGCTCTCGACCCGTTCGCCTCTCCGAAGGGGCGTGATTCCGGAGCAGAACCGTTATGATCGTGACTCATCCGGCCGACGAGCCGCCCGCTCCCGGCTTGACCAACCGTATCTGGGGTTGACGATGTTGCAACTTCTTTCGACACGCTCCCGATCGACAAGACAGGTTTAATATCTTTACACTCGCTACAGGAGACAGATACTAAATGCGAACGCTCCTCGCTCGAGGCGCGGCCGGACTCGTCGTTCTCGCCGTCGCCCTGCTCGTCGTCGGGCAGGTGCTCGGCCAGCCGATCCTGCTGGGCTACGTCGCGACGGGGAGCATGGAGCCGACGATGGACGCGGGCGACGGGTTCGTCGCCGTACCGGACGCCGTCGCCGGCTCGCCCAGCGAGGGCGACGTCGTCGTCTTCGACGCCGAAGCGCTCCACGGCGGCGAACTGACCACCCACCGGATCGTCGAGGAGACGCCGGAGGGGTACGTGACGGCGGGCGACGCGAACCCTTTCACCGATCAGGGCGGCGAGGAGCCGCCGGTGAGCGACGAGCAGATCGTCGCCGTCGCCTGGCAGCCGGGCGGCGAAGTCGTGACGGTCCCCCACCTCGGAACTGGCATAATGGGCGTTCAGGGTGCACTCGAGTCGGCGTACGGGACGGCCGCGTCGATCATCGGGGTCTCGACGGGGGACAGCCACGGCGTGGGTTCGGTGTTGGTCGGACTCGGCGTGGCGCTGTTCGGTGTGGGAATCCTCCTCGATTACGCGGGCATTGCGCGACGCGAGACGGTGCGATCGACCTCCCGGGAGAACGTCTACGCGTTCTGGGGGACCGTCGCGCTCGTAGTGTTCGTGATCGTCGCACTGGCGACCGCGGCGATGGTGGTTCCCGCCGGCACCTACGAGTACGAGGTCGCGGTCACGGAGTCGCCGACCGACGATCCCCAGATACTGGCTCCGGGCGAGACGAGCGAACTGACTCGAGAGGTCGAGAACGCGGGCTACGCCCCGGTGGTCGTCGTCCACGAAGCCGGCGGGGGACTCGAGGCCGAGCCCGGATCGCAGACGCTCGGTCCCCGCTCGGCGGACGCGACGACGCTGTCGGTGTCAGCTCCCCAGGAGACCGGCGAGTACACCAGTCACGTCGGAGAGTACCGCTATCTGACCGTTCTTCCCCCTTCGTTGCTCGTCTGGTTACACGGGATCCATCCCCTCGCCGCGATCGCCGCCGTCGATCTCGTCCTCGTCGGCGTCGTCGTCGGCGTCGTCACACTCCTGTTCGGGCGGGGGGACTTCCGGATCCGCAGTCCCGGCGACCACGTCTCGCTCTCGACGCGTCTTCGGCGTCGACTGCGTCGGTGGCGGTAGGCATCCGGGGGGCCACTACCGTTATCACGATCGGGATTCTTCCCGTGTGTATGAACAGTTCTCCCGAACGACCTGTTCGCTCGAGGGATACTCGGGTTCGAACACGTGACGAAAACCGGGGGAGGCTGACGGGTGGAGGAAAGCGTGATCGATAACCCGCGTCTGGATCTGGTGATCGCGGATCGCGGTCGATCCCTCGCGATCGCTCTCGCGCTCGTGGGAGTGCTCGCACTCGTTGGCGCCGGCTGGGTTGCAGCGACGCCGGGAACGACGACGACGACCGAGGAGATCGACCAGGAGAGCGTCGCGACCGAAGCGACGACGAGCGCGACGGTCGTCGAGGAGGGTGCCTGGGAAGTCGGTACCGAACTCGAGGAGAATCCGGTCTACACGCTGCCCGAGGCGCCGGAGCTGACCCTCACTGTGGAGACGTCGGTTCCGAGCGACGACGCCGACGTCGTCCACGAGGTTCGCGTCCGCCACGAGGCCGAACACGAGGACGCGGTCTTCTGGGAGGAGACGGTACGGGAGGAGCGGACCGCCGCAACTATCGAGGACGACGTCGCACGGTCGGGAACGACGATCGATATCGACTCACTCGTGGCCGAACGAGCCGACGTCGAGGCGGAGTTCGAAAGCGTCGGAACCGTTCGAACGGTGCTCGAGGTCGTCGCCGTCTACGATACGGGAACCCACGCCGACGAGCAGACGCTGTCGAGTATGCTCGAGCTGACCGAGGACGCCTACTGGTTCGAGGAGACGGAGCTGGCGGAGTCGACCGACCACAGCGAGACGGCACAGGTCGAGGTCGGAGAGTCGCCGAACGGGGCGGTCGTCGCCGGACTGGCGGCGATCGGACTGCTCGCGCTTGGCGGAGCCGGAGTCGTTCACACGCGACGTCCGATCGACGCCGAGTCGGCTCGCCGGTCCGTCCACGAACGCCGCTACGCGGAGTGGATCTCGGAGGGATCGATCCCGATGTGGGTCGGCGACTACCACGTCGAACTCGACACCCTCGAGGACGTCGTCGACGTCGCCATCGACACGAACGCACGCGTCGTCCACGATCGACAGCGCGGACTGTTCGCGGTCGTCAACGACGACGTCGTCTACTATCACTCCGAGCGCGGAAAATGGGAGAGAACCGCCTGGCCGGAACTCGAACTCGGCAACGAGACTGCGGAGACGAGCGACGGATCCACGATTCCCGCCAAGGGATCGGTCGGCGAACTTCCTGATCCCGACGACGACGACGCCTGGGAACGGATCTGAGTCACCGATCGACCGAGCCGCGGTCGGCCTTCCCGCTCCCGCTACCCGTTTTTAGGAGTCACCGGACCGGACTGACTGGTCGGTCAAATAGTCGAGATTTCGGGCGATAGAAGCCACAACTCCATTTTACTCGCTCCGAGTGGACGATATATTATGTCGATCTCTATCCCTGTAAGGCTCAACTTTTATACTACTGGGAGCTTTCGAAACGTAATATGACCGCGACTGACGGCGAGGATCTCGAAGATCTGCCACCGAGCGCGAAACTCGTTTTCAAGGTTCTCGAGTACGACGGTCCGCTCACGCAGAAACAGATCGTCGAGGAGTCGATGCTCTCGGCTCGAACCGTCCGTTATGCCCTCGAGCGGCTCGAAGATATCGGCATCGTCGACGAGGATATCTACTTCGCGGACGCCAGACAGAGCCTCTACCGCCTCGAGGAACCCGTCGCAGCCGACGGCAGCGGCGTCGAGGAATCCCCGAAGAAAGACGCCTGCTGCGCGGAGTAGACCGGAAGCGGCAGGATTATTTTTCAGTGGTGATCGCCTCCGTGTATGGACAAGGAGCGATTGCCGCGGTGGGGGTGGCTGCTGGCCGGACTGTTCGTCATGTCGATTCTGGCACAGATACTCAACCAGCTCGTGTTGTTTCCGGTCGGACTGCCGGAAGCGTACCAGTCGATCACGGTCATCACGCTCATGTCGCCGGTGTTGATCTACGTCGGCGTCTGGTACGACGAGAGTCGCCAGCACTACTGGGACCGATCGCAGGAACAGATCGCGGGCGACGTAGCGTTCGTCGTTGCGGGCGCGGCACTGGGCTCGTCGATCGTCCTGGTCGCGATCGTCGACCTCGGGCTCCCCCAGATCGTCCAAGACATCGTCGCGATGGCCGTCGGCTTCATGCTCTCGTGGGGACTGTTCTGGTGGCGGAACCCGGACGTCTACCTCGAGTAGCGGTCAGGGATCGACCGACGCGAACCCGTCGCGGTTCGCGATTCCCGGCGTGTGCGGCGTCGTCCGCTTGTGCGCCGTCCCGGCGAACAGCGAGACGATCTCGCGAGCGAGATCAGGGTCGATCTCGAGGGCGGCGACCGCCTCCTCGAGGGTCTGGCCCTCGTCGACGAGGCGGTAGAGCAGGGGATCGATGACGTCGTACGGGGCACCGAGTTCGCCGGCGTCGGTCTGAGTTGCCCAGAAGCCGGCGGTCGGGGTCTTGCTGATGATGCGACGCGGCACGCCGAGTCGCTTGGCGAGCGCCCAGACTTCGGTTTTATAGAGGTCCCCGATCGGATACGTGTCTGCGGCACCGTCGCCGTACTTCGTGAAGTAGCCAACCAGGAGCTCCGAGCGGTTCGCCGTTCCGACGACGAGCCGCGAGTCGCGGTTTGCGGCGTAGTACGCACAGCACATCCGCAGCCGCGCGATAACGTTTCCGATCGCGTGATTTCGCTCGTTGGGCCGATCGGCTGATTCCGATTCGAACTCGGCCGCGACCGTCTCCTCGAAGGCACCCAGAAGCGGCTGGAGTTGGATCTCGCGGAACTCCATTCCGAGCCCGTCGGCGATCGTCCGGGCCTCGTTGACCTGCGTGCGGTCGCTCTTGTGACAGGGCAAGCCGAGCCCGAGTACCCGATCGCTGCCCAGCGCTTCGACGGCCAGCGCGGCGGTCACCGTTGAGTCGATTCCGCCGCTCATCGCGACGACGACGCCGTCCGCGCCGGCGTCGGCGACGGTCCGGCGGAGGTCGTCGGTGATCCGATCCCGAACGGCCTCGAGGGCGTCACGATCAGTAATGAACGGTCCGACACCGTTCTCGAGCTCCGAGTAGACGAACGTTTTCCTTTTAGCACCCATAGTTGAATCACGTGGTGTTGATCTACGACTAGCCAGACATTTGTCTCCGTTAAGTGTTTTGCGATTATATTGCTAGTAGTCTCGGTTTGGGTGCAGGTATCACGGACTGCTGCCGGAACAGATCGGCAGAATATGAACATACACGCTATAGAATTTGGTTATCTAAACCCCAATTCGGGATTGGGAAACCCCACTCCCACTCTTCGAAACGGAGGCGTCGACGGAGTCCGATGCTCATCTCGATCCGGTCGCGTCGCTCGCGGTTCTACGATGAGGGGACGACCGTGATCGGATCCTTCCGATCGATCGCTTGCTCGAGGTCGTCGACGATCGCGCTCCCGCGCGAGTCCTGGGTCTCACGCACGGACCTTTTTCCGCTCGGGTCGGCAAGCCGACCGCTCGCGCAAAAATCTTCATTAAAAAGCCGCTCGCTTCGCTCGCGGTCGGAGTCTTAGGAGGGAACGACCGTGATCGGATCCTTCCGATCGATCGCCTGCTCGAGATCGTCGGCGATCGCACTGCCTCGCGAGACCTGGATCTCGCCGCCGCGACTCACCGTCGCGGTGAAGAGGTAGTCGCCGCCGGCCTGGACCTCGACGGTCTCGCCGTGACTGCCGTCGACGGGAATGACGATGTGCCTCGAGGTGATCTCTGGCGTGACCATCTCGCCGGGCTGGGAACCGGCGACGTTTCCGCCCGCCCCGCCGCCGCTACCGCCGCTTCCGGCGCCGTAGTTCGGGTTCTCGTCGTGGGTCCGAACGTCGATGTCGATCCCCAGCCGGTTCTCGATGTCGGTGATTCGGCCGCCGCCCTTGCCGATCACGCTCGAGATGTCGTCCTCTTCGACGTAGGTGATCGCCTTGTCCTGGCTTTTGAGATCGACGTCGACGTACCCTCGCGCGACCGAGCGGATCTCGCGTTCGATCTCCTGTTTGGCGATGCGGTCGACGCCCGACTCGCTGCCGGGTCCGCCCTCCTCGTCGTTGAGCGGGACGGTGACGACCTGGCGGTTGAACGTGTAGATCTCGTAGTCGGGTTCGCCCGTCTCGAAGTCGGTGACCTGGATGACGGGTCGAGCGAGGTCCTCCTCGGTGAGCCCCGCGGGGACCTTGACCTCGGTGCGGACGTCGTAGACGGTGTCGACCTCTCCGGCCTCGATGTAGACGACGGTGTCGACGACCTGGGGGATCATCCCGAGTTCGACCCGGCCGACGAGTCGCTGGAGCGCGTCGATCGGTCGGGTCGCGTGGACGACACCGATCATGCCGACGCCGGCAAGACGCATGTCCGCGAAGACCTCGAAGTCGTCGGTCTTGCGGACCTCGTCGTAGATGGTGTAGTCGGGCCGGACCATCAGCAGGGCGTCGGCAGTCTTCTCCATCTCGCCGGCGAGTTCGGTGTACTGGGTGATCTCCGGGCCGACCTGCAGGTCGCGGGGTTTCTCCATCGTCTTGACCGCGTAGTCGTTGTTCGAGATGAAGCGGGCGACCGCCTGGGCGAACGTCGACTTCCCGGCGCCCGGTGCCCCCGAGATGAGGACGCCGCGCTGGCGCTCGAGCAGCCGCTCTTTGAGTTCGTCGGCGTTCTCGTAGTCCTCGATGTCGGTCTGGGCGATCGGGCGGACGGCGGTGATCTCGATGCCGTCCGAGAACGGCGGACGACCGATCGCGATCCGGTAGTCCCGGAACTGGACGATCTTCATCCCCGGCTCCGAGAGCTCGATGAAGCCGTCGTGGGACTCCTTGGCGCCGTCGACGATCTCGCGGGCGTACTCGTCGATCGTCTCCTCGTCGAGCGGCTCGTCCGCGATCTCCTCGTAGCGCATCTCGCCGAGTTCGCCCCGCTTGGCCTTCGGAACGGCACCGGCCCGCAGGTGGACGCTCATCGTCTGGTCGTCGAAGAACTCCTCGATCGTCAGCGTGCCGACCTCCCGGATCTCCGGCGAGACGTGCTCGACCTCGAGACCCTTCGCCTGGGCGACCTCGGCCTGGACGATGTCGCTCGTCAGGAACGTAGCGCCGAGGTCCTCCGCGATGTCGCGGATCAGCGCGTCGATCTCGCCCTCGGAGGCGTGGCCGCGCTCGATGGCGTTCGGTCGGTCGCCGACGTACTCAAGGCTGATTCGCCCCTCATCGGCGAGGTCCGCGAGCCGCTGGAGCTCGGAGAGGCCGTCCCAGCCGCTGTCGAGGCCGTCGTTGGCCTGCGCCTCGAGTTCCGCGACGACGGCTTCCGGCACCGAAATCGTCGCTCCCTCGAACTGCCCGTCTTCGATCGTCGCCGAGACGCGGCCGTCGATGACCACGCTCGTATCCGGCACGACATTCATACCGTCTACTGGGTCCCGAACGCCAATAAGGGTGTTCAAGCACACGAAAGGCGCGTCAACCGACCGCACGACTGCGATGCAGTCAACTTCCCGGAGGTGAAAGGGACGCCCATGTCGGTCATCGATCTGACCCGGGAGCTCGTACGGACCCCGAGCCACGAGGACGAGACGGCCGCAGGCGACCTGCTCGAGGAGTGGCTCCGTCGCGAGACCGCAGCCGAGGTAACGCGAGACGAGGTCGGCAACGTACTCGCCAGGAAGGGGACGGGCGAGGACTCGCTCGCGCTCGTGGGCCACCACGACGTCGTCGAGCCCGCCGATTCGCAGGTCGGCCCGGGCGGCGACGAGTACGTCGTCGAACAGCGAGACGGCCGACTGTACGGTCGGGGAACGGCGGACATGAAGGGAGCGGTCGCCGCGGCGGCGATCGCGTTCCGCGATGCGGAACCTGCCGACGAACTCGTCTTCGCGAGCTTCGTCGGCGAGGAGGTAGGAGGGATCGGCGCCCGCCACGCCATCGAGAACGGGTTCGCGCCCGACTACGCGATCGTCGGCGAGGGATCAACGGGCTACTCGGCGCCCGGGGTCACCGACGTCGCCGTCGCCCACAAGGGCCGCCGCGGGAGTACGATCAGGGCCCGCGGCGAGCGCGCCCACGCGAGCGAACAGGAGGCGGGAGAGAACGCCATCTACCGGGCGAGTGATGCCGTCGACGTCGTTCGAGGGCTCGAGGCGCCAACGGTCGAAGTGGCCGGCGAACGGCTCGCGGGCAGCGTCGTCGTCACCGAGATCGAGGGCGGGACGGCGATGAACGTCGTTCCCGACCGCTGCGAGCTGACGGTCGACGAACGGACCGTTCCCGGCGAGCGGGCCGCTCTCGAGCGGGTCGAGGAACTCGAGGGCGTCGAGTGGACGATCGATCAGGACCTGCCACCGATGGAGTGTGACGACGAGGCGTTCGCCGAGGCGGTCCTCGAGGCGGCAGACGGCGCTCAGTCTGGCGCGCCGGAACTCGTGACGAAACCGCACGCGACCGACGCCGGCTGGCTCTCCCGAGCGGGGACCGAGTGCGTGATCTGTGGTGCCTCGGAACCCGGCGAGGCCCACACCGATACGGAGAGCGTCTCGATCGCGGTGCTCGAGCGCTGTGTCGACCTCTACCGGGGCGCGGCCGAGACGTGGCCGCGCTGACGCCGCTGTCGCCGCTGTCGCGCTGACTCCTCACTCGCGGTCGGTCGTGTCGTCGGCCCCGTCGGTCGGCGGGGAGACGTCGGCGGAATCGGTCGACGGTTCGGATTCCTCGCCGTCGGTTGGCTCCGCCGCGTCGCGTTCGTCCGGGCTGTGGTCGTCACCAGCGTTCGCGCCGCGTTCGGTGACGTTCTCGCTGCCACACTCCGGGCACGCCTGCTCGGTGTAGAACGTGTTTCCACACTCCTCGCAGCGGTACCCTGCCTCGTCGGCGGCCGCCTCCTTCGCCTCGTGCGTGAACTCGCCGACCTTCCGGCCGAGCTTCTCGAACAGTCCCATTGGTCACGAATTGGCGATCGATCCGGATAACTCTTCACCGTCGACCAGAGCGACACCGGGTGTGACTCTCCCTCTGTTAGCGACGAGTACTCGACCGTTCCTGTGAACGGACGACCGACATCGCATCCGAGCGATCGAGCGTTCGGGCGGCGAAAGACGGGGTGGATGCCGTCCTCACGACGGCTCCTCGTTCAAAAAAGTTCGTACGTACCGCAGGTAGGCGTCAGGCGCCGGGAACGCCGGCCGCCTCGAATCCGGTGAGCCCGACGAACGCGAGCACGTACAGCACGACGAGCACCGACAGCCAGGCGACGACGGTGATCGTGAGCGCCTCGATCCAGCCGCCCGGATACCGGGAGTTGATCACGGCGAGGTACGCGAGGAACACCAGTATCGGGCCCAACAGCGGGATCCACCCGAGGAAGAACCCGACGACCGCCCAGACGACCGCCCCGACGAGGGCGGTGATGAACGCGTAGGTGTAGTCCTCGACGTCCACGACGAACTTCGCCCCGAGAAAGATCCCGAGGGCGCCGATGAGCAAGCTGACGATGAACACAACGAGTGATGCGACGACCATTACATCACGTTACTCACCAGTCTCGACAAACAGTCCGTGGCTTGCAGTTCCCACAGGTATATCATTCTCGATCGTTTTCTGGAGAACTGAACCGAATCGCCGCGGCGAGTCCGTTCCGGAACCACGACGTTGATGGCACTCCCGTAAGTATTGCCAGCCAATGGCAACCGACCAGGCCCGGAGCGAGCAGCACGAGGAGACCTACGAACAGTTCGAAGAGCGAATTACGCGGATCTCGAACGTCGGCAATGCGGCCGGTATCCTTCGATGGGACCAGGAAGTCGTCATGCCTGAGGAGGGGACCCCCGCCCGCGCACAGCAGCTCTCGGCGCTGTCCTCGATCAGCCACGAGCTGCTCACGGCGGACGAGACCGGCGACCTGCTCGAGGAGCTGGAATCGAGCGACCTCGGTGACGAACAGCGGGCCGCCGTCCGCGAAGTACGACGGCAGTACAACCGGGAGACGAGCGTTCCCCAGGAGCTCGTCGAGGAGATCTCCGAGACGACCGCCAACGCCCACCCGACCTGGAAGCAGGCGAAGGAGGAGGACGACTTCGAGCAGTTCGCGCCGACCCTCGAGAAGCTGGTCGAGCTCAAGCGGGAGTACGCCGAACACATCGATCCCGACGCCGACCCTTACGCCGTGCTGTTCGCCGACTACGAGCCCTACCTGGATCTGGAGACGGCCGAGCGGGTGCTCGAGCGCCTGCGCGAGGAGCTCGTCCCGCTAATCGACGCGATCCAGGACAGTGACGTCGATCTGGCGACCGACACCTTCGCGGGCGAGTTCGACGACGACGACCAGGAGGCGCTGGCCCGCGACGTCCTCGACGAACTGGGCTACGACTGGGGACGGGGCCGCCTCGACACCGCTCCGCACCCCTTTTCCTCGGGAACGCAGTTCGACGCCCGCGTCACCACCCGCTTCGAGGAGGACGACCTGCTGGGCTCGCTGACATCGACGATCCACGAGTTCGGCCACGCCAACTACACGCTCGGGCTTCCGGACGAAGCGTACGGCACCCCCCTCGGGGACTCCCGCGACCTGACGGTTCACGAGTCCCAGTCCCGCCTCTGGGAGAACCACGTCGGCCGCTCGCAGCCGTTCTGGGCGCAGTTCCTGCCGACCGTCGCCGACCGGTTTGCGGAGCTCGAGGACGCCACCCCGGAGGAGGCCTACGAGGCCGCGAACCAGGTGTACGACGACAACCTCATTCGCGTCGAGGCCGACGAGCTCACCTACCACCTCCACATCGTGATCCGCTTCGAGATCGAGCGCGACCTCATCTCGGGGGATCTCGAGGTCGAGGACGTCCCCGAAGTCTGGAACGACAAGTACGAGGAGTACCTCGGCGTTCGGCCCGAAACCGACGCGGAGGGCTGCCTGCAGGACATCCACTGGTCTCACGGCTCCTTCGGCTACTTCCCGACGTACTCGCTGGGATCGGTGCTGGCCGCCCAGCTGTACGCCGCCGCCGAAGACGACCTCGGCGAGCTGGATGACCGCATCGAAGCCGGCGAGTTCGACGATCTCAACGGTTGGCTGCGCGAGCGGATCCACCAGCACGGCGCGCGTTACACGACCCCGGACCTGGTCGAGCACGCGACCGGCGAGGCGTACACGGCCGACTACTTCCTCGACTGCGTGAAGGGGAAGTACGGCGAGCTGTACGAGCTCGAGGAGTACTGAGATCGGCCGTCGGGATCTTTTTTGTTTTCAGAACGAGTGTCCGACGTTCCAGGTGTCACTCGGTAGTTCGTGCGCTCGGGAACGCGACGATGGAGTTCCGCGTTCCGAAAGGAGTTACATGGCTGCGGTGTGAAATCCCACGACGCCAGCCGCGGGGGATCAGTCGGCCGTCTGTTCCGTTTTCAACGTCGAAAGCTCCCGTGCGATAAAACGCCGCTTCGTGAGGACGAATCCGACGGCGATGAGGACGAATCCGAAGACGGTCGAAAGGTAGATCTCGTCGCCGAGATAGAGCCACCCGACGACCGCGGCGATGGCGGGTGCGACGTACGAAACCATGTTGAGTTCGACCGGGCCGAGATTCTCGAGCAGGGTAAAGTACAGGAAGAAGCCGAGTACGCTCGAGACGATCACGAGAAACGCCAGCGAGCCGATCGCTTCCGGGTGGGTCCACGCACTGACGTCGATCGGTTCGCCAATCGACGCGCTCACCGCGTGCATGAGGATCGCGCCGCCGAGCATCGCCCACGCCTGCATCGTAAGCGTGGGAAGCGACGACTCGATCCGCCGCGAGAGGACGCTTCCGAGCGCCATCGCCGAAGCGGCACAGAAGATGAGGCCGGTGGCGACGACGTCCGAGGACAGCAGGTTCGCGGGGTCGGGCCGTGCGATGACGACCACGCCGGCGACGCCGAGCAGAAGGCCACCGACGCCGATCGGGGTTAGCGAGTACTCCGGGACGAACACCCGCGAGAAACCGGCCGAGAGAATCGGGGTAAGACTCACGACGATTGCGGCCGTCGCGGCGGTCGTGTACTGTTGGCCGGTAAAGAGGAACGCGTGGTACGCGGCGATGAGAAACACCGCACCGACGGCGACCTCCGCCCACTCGTTTCGCCCTCGTGGACGCCACGCGGTCTCCGTGTGATAGACGTACGCGAGGAGCAGTACCGCGGCGAGATCGTACCGAAACGCGGCGAGCAACACCGGTGGAAAGTGCAACAGCCCGGCGCTGATCGCGACGAACGTCGTTCCCCAGATGAGACAGAGGGTGAGAAACAGACCGCCGTTCCGATATCGGGTCACGGATCGGGTGTTCTCTGCACCCGTGCTTGAGCGTACCGAACCACTTCTGTGGGTTCGTTCTCGAGTTCGTTGGAGCGAACCCGTACTCGGGAATCACTGCGCCACCCGGCGCCTCGATCCGAGCGTTTAGTACTCCCTACCGTATACTTCGAACCGAAATATGGGAACTGCTGACGAAACCCACGACGACGCAGACGCACCCGACGCCTACCGCGCTCTCCTCGAGCGTTCCGAGAAACTCACCGACGTCCGAACGGCCTCGATGGCGCTGGGCTGGGACCAGCGCGTGATGATGCCGGAAGGCGGGACGCCTGCGCGGGCCGGCCAGCTCTCGACGCTGTCGGGACTGGGTCACGAGCTACTGGTCGACGACGAGGTCGGCGGGTGGCTCGAGGAGGTCGATTCCGTCGACCTAAACGAAGAGCAGGCCGCCGTCGTCCGAGAACTACGCCGGGAGTACGATCGGTCGGCCGACGTGCCCGGTGACCTCGTCGAACGCGTCGCGGCCCACCAGACCGAGACCCAACAGGTCTGGCAGGAGGCGAAAGCCGCGGACGAGTTCGAGCAGTTCGCGCCGAACCTCGAAGAACTGATCGACCTTCATCGGGAACGGGCGGCGGCGATCGAGCCCGACGCGAACCCGTATCGGGTGCTCTACGAGGACAGTCTGCCCTACCTCCCGCTCGAAACCGTCGAGGGGATCTTCGACGAGCTTCGCGAGGGGCTCGTCCCGCTGATCGAGACGATCGAGGCCGAGGGCCGGGAGCTACCGTCGCCGTTCCGGGCTCCGGAGTACTCGTACGACGAGGAAGATCAGATGGCCCTCTCCCAGGAGGTCGTCGACCTGCTCGGCTACCCCCGCGAACGCGGCCGTCTCGACACCGCGCCCCATCCGTTCATGTCGGGCAATCAGTTCGACGCTCGGATCACCACCCGGTTCCGGGAACACGACCCGATCGACGCGCTGATGGCGACGATCCACGAGTTCGGCCACGCGAGCTACCAGCTCGGACTGCCGAAGGAGGAGTACGGTAACCCACTGGGCGCCTCGCTGTCCTCGGGCGTCCACGAGTCCCAGTCGCGATTTTGGGAGAACCACGTCGGCCGGACGCGAGCGTTCTGGGAGTTCTTCCTTCCGACCATGAAGGAGCAGTTCCCCCAGCTCGAGGACGTCACCGTCGACGAGGCCTACGCCGCGGTCAACCGGATCTATCCGGAGAACCTGATTCGGGTGGAGGCCGACGAGCTCACCTACCACCTCCACATCATCCTTCGCTGTGAGATCGACCGGGCGTTCGTCGAGGGCGACCTCGACGTCGCCGAGATTCCCGAGACCTGGAACGCGAAGATGGGCGACTACCTCGGCGTCGTTCCCGACACCGACACCGACGGCTGCCTGCAGGACACCCACTGGTCGTACCGTTTCGCGGCGTTTCAGGGCTACACCGTCGGCAGCGTACTCGCCGCCCAACTCGACGCCGCGATCCGCGAGGATCTCGACGTCGACGGCCTGATCCGCGAGGGCGAGTTCGAGCCACTCTGGGAGTGGATGACCGAGCACGTCCACCGCCACGGCCAGCGCTACCCCACCGAGGAGCTGATCGAGGTCGCGACGGGCGAACCGCTCACGGCGAACTACTTCCTCGAGTACGTCGAGTCGAAGTACGGCGAGCTGTACGAGCTCGAGAACTACTGACGAATCCGAACCGGACACATTCGAGCCCTTCGGTAACGCTTAGGGGGTAACGGCCGTCCGACTCGGTACGATGACCGACACGCTCGAGCAGCAGACGGCGATCGTCACCGGGGCGAGCGCGGGAATCGGCGCGGCGACCTGCCGAGAGCTCGCGGACGCGGGGGCAAACGTCGTCCTCGCGGCCCGCAGCGAGGGCGACCTCGAGGAGCTGGCCGACGACCTCGAGACCGACCACGGCGTCGAGACGCTCGTCGTTCCGACGAACGTCCGCGAGGAGGACGACGTCGACAACCTGATCGAGGAGACCGTCAACCGTTTCGACGGGTTCGATATTCTGGTGAACAACGCGGGGCTCTCCCGGGGCAGCGAGGTCGCCGAGATGAGCACGGAAGAGTACGAGACGATGCAGGAGACCAACGTCGACGGCGTCTTCTACGCGACCCGCGCGGCGATCCCCCACGTCCGCGAGCGGGAGGGCCACCTGATCTTCCTCGGGAGCTTCGCCGGGCAGTACCCCCGGTCGTTCAACCCGATCTACGCCGCCTCGAAGTGGTGGGTTCGCGGGTTCGCCAAGAGCGTCGCGGCCCAGGTCGGCGACGACGACGTCGGCGTCAGCATCGTCAACCCCGCGGAGGTCCGCTCGGAGTTCGAAACTACCAGTGGGGAGACGTTCGCCGAGGCCTTCGACGAGAGCGAGGCCAGCGAGCCCGAGGAGGTCGCCGAAGCCATCCGCTTTGTCGCGAGCCAGGACCACTCGAGCGTGAGCGAACTCGACATCAACAGGCGAGACAAGTTCGCCGATCGTTTCTGAGGTGACGAGTCCCGTCTCCGACGAGCACGGATAAAAGAGGCTGGGAGTGCCGGCTCTACCCTTACCCCCGACGAGACCGATCCTCGTGTATGCGCATCTCGATTCCCGGCTTCGACGGCGTCTACTTCGACACCGAGGCGGAGTCGTCGGCGCTGACCCTCGCCTTTACCGCGGCGGGTCGCCGCGCGCCGAAACCGCAGGGGTACGCCGTGCAGCTGTTGCCGTACCTCTGGTCGTTCAACGTCGACCTCCGCGAAGTGCCGACCGACCATCCTATCCAGTACCTCCATCCAGAGGGCGCCCAGAGCCTCGGCGAGCTCCCCGCCGAGCGAGGGATCCGGCAGGCGGGCACCGAGCTCGAGACCGTCCTCCGGTTCGCGTGGGCGGTCAACGACGAGCTCGAGTCCGCGACCGGGAAGATGGTCGGCCGCGACCCGAAGTCGGTCCACGACGGCGTCACCATCGAGATCACCGACGGCAGCGTCGGCGTCGAGGGACGCGAACTCGAGACCGACGAGTTCGACATCGACGAGGAGTCCTCGGAGACGACGATCGACATCGAGGACGACCCGACCGAGCAGCCGGGCGACTCGGAGGAACCCGATCACGACCTCGGCGACGACTCCGAGCGGGATCTCGACGAGTACTGATCCCGTCGCCTCGTCGGGGCCCCAACTTTTGATCCTGCCGTTCCTACGGAGGGTATGCGAATCGTTACGACGCTTCCATCGGCGACCGAGCTCGTTGCCGCGCTCGGGCTCGAGCCCGTCGGCGTCTCCCACGAATGTGACTATCCGCCGAGCGTCGCGTCGCTTCCCTCGATCACGCGTTCCCGTATCGATGCCGACGCCTCGAGCGAGGAAATCGACCGGCAGGTCCTCGAGATCGGCGAGACCGACGACGGCGTCTACGAGGTCGACGTCGACCTGCTCGAGGAGCTCGAGCCGGAGCTGATCGTCACGCAAGGGATGTGCGACGTCTGTGCGGTCGACGAGGCGGTGATCGCCGACGCGGTAGACCGCATCGAGGCCGATCCCGACGTACTGACGGTCGACCCCCACACCGTCGACGACGTACTGGACGACCTCGAGCGAGTCGGCCGTGCGACCGACCGCGAGGAGCGAGCCCGCGAGGTCCGAGCCGACCTCGAGGAACGGATCGACGCCGTTCGGGAGCGAACGGCCGGTATCGCGAGCCGGGAGCGACCGCGGATCGCCATCTTCGACTGGACCGACCCCGCCATGATCGCGGGCCACTGGACGGCCGAACTCGTCGACTGGGCCGGGGGCGAGTACGGGCTGGCGGACGTCGGGCAGCGCTCGACGCCCCGCGAATGGGAGGAAATCCTCGAGTACGATCCCGAACTCGTCGTCGTCGCTCCCTGCGGGTTCGACCTCGAGCAGACCGCGGCGAATCGATCGGACCTCACCGAACGCGAGGGGTGGGACGAGCTCGCGGCGGTCCGCGAGGGTCGGGTGTGGGCGATGGACGGCCACCACTACCTCAACCGGCCCGGGCCGCGGCTCGTGGACACCCTCGAGGCGCTGGCACCGATCGTTCAGCCCGAGCGGTTCGACGCCCCGCCCGAGTCGGTCGCCGTTCCGTTCGACGAGCTCGAGGAGTTCGTGTCGAACCCGTCGGGACCGACCGAGACCCGGGCCGATCAGGCGCCCTGACCGTGCTCGTTCTCCCGAAAGCGGTTCGCACGGAGATCGTCGAGCGAGCCCGAGACGGCAGTCCGCTCGAGATCTGTGGCGTCCTCGGTGGCGAGTACGAACCGAACGGGTCGAGCACCGTTCGGTCACAGTATCCCGCCGAAAACGTCGCCGAGCCTCCTCGAACCCGGTACCGGATCGACCCCGAGGAACAGCTCGCGATCTTCGATCGCCTCGAGGCTCGAGGCGAGGAGATCGTCGGCTTCTATCACTCCCACCCGCAGGGCCCACCCCACCCCAGCGAGACCGACGCGGCCGACGCCACCTGGCCCGACCGCTCGTACGTCATCGTCTCGCTCGACCCGTTCGAGGTCGGCTCCTGGCGGTGGCGCGAGGACGACGGATTCGAGCACGAGGACGTCGTGCTCGAGTGATCGAGGTCGTTCAGCGACACCGGACGGTCTCCGACCTCGGGTCCAGTTCCAGACGACCCCCGATCGGTAGCGGCGCGATCGGGGTCGTGTGTCCCCAGTCGAGACCCAGCAGGACGGGCGCGTCCGGGTTGTACCGCCGAACCTGCTCGACGATCTCCTCGTAGAGTCGCTCGCGGTAGGCCTCCCGTTGCTCGCGGGGCGGCTCCCTCAGGAAACTCCGGGTCGGCGGGCGAGCGATCGCGACGCCGTCGAACCGCTCGAGCAGGCCGCGCTCGCCGAGACACATGAGGGTCCCGCCGACGGTTTCGGGATCGGGGATCGATTCGGCGGTCTCGAGACACAGGATCGCCCCCTCGAGGGCGCTCGGTGCTGGCACGAACCGATCGGTCGCCAGGAACCACTCGACGATCGCGCGACAGCCGCCCCACGTCCGACCCTCGACGGGCTCGCTCCCGCCCGCCCAGCGTCGTCCCGGGTTCGGCTCGTAGGTCGGCGGCGAGTCCATCGCCGAGGGATCGGTCCACCACGTCGAGGGCTCGTCGGTCCACTCCGCCGCCGGCTCGAGCCGACCGAGGTCGTCCTCGAAGAACGCGCGTCGACAGTACCGCTCGGTGTAGGCGGGTAGCTCGCCCGGAACGGCGAGTTCGTTCATCAGCTGGGCGCCGTTGTACGAGACGACGCCCGCGTTCCACAGCAGCAGCTGGAGGGCGGTGTTGTCGCTCATCCCGTAGAATCGGGTCGGGCTGGCCCGGAGGACGTCCGGATCGAGGTGTTTCAGGATCCGCAGCTGGTCGCTGCCGCCGATGGTTGCGACGATCCCGCTGACGTCGGGATCGCGGAAGGCGGCGTGGACGTCCGCGGCCCTGGCGCGGGGGTTGGCAGCGAGAAAGTCGTTCCCCTGTCGAGCCGTCGGGTAGATCTCCGGCTCGAGGTCGAACCGCTCGCGCAGTCGCTCGAGACCCAGCTCGAAGACGTGGGGCGCCTCCCGCGCGCCGGCGCTCGAGGGCGCGAGGACGGCGACGCGGTCGCCGCGCTCCAGCGGCGGCGGCGTGATAAACTCGGACATACGTCGACGTCAATCCGAGCTGACATATTTCTGTCGCGATCGGTCACCGAACGGAGGCCTCGAAAACGCTACTCCCCGTCGCCCTCGAGTTCGTCGGCCTCCTGTCGTTTCCTCGCGGCCTCCTCGCGGAACTCCGTGATCCGATCCTGGAGCTCGCGGCCGACCTGATACTTGAAATCGTCGGGCATCAGCCCGCGCTGGATATCGATCGTCACCATCGTGTCGCAGTCGTCGACGATCTCGGGCGCCCACTTCCCCGCCGCCAGTTTGGATTCGTCGGTGACGACGGCGTCGCCGTCCTCGACGTCGATGAATGCGGTGACGGTGTTCCAGATCCTCGGATCGCTGGTCGTCGCCTCGTCGAACAACCCCTCGAGTCGGCTCTCTTTGACCGGTTCGTCCCGCAGCTCGATGACGAGCTCCTCGAGCGCGTCGGCGATCGCCTCGTCCTCGGTGGCTCGCTCGCGGAGCTCCTCGGGGTCCGGTTCGTCGCGTCCGGATCGGCTCATCGGTTCCCCTCCATCGCGATCGGTCCGTCGGTCATGGACGTGGCTACCCGCTTCGGGACCGTAAACGTACGCTTCCGGGTCGGGCGATGGATCCCGCCTCAGTCCCGTTCTCGGAGGACGTCCGGCACCCACTTCCGATTCGGGTCGTCGGTTCGGTCCATCCAGTCGACCAGTCGGTCTCGCATCTCCCGACGGGCGTCGCCGTAGCCGGGGTGGTCGATCAGGTTCTGCAGCTCCGCGGGATCGGCCTCGAGATCGTACAGTTCGTCGATATCGGGCCCGTTGTAGACGTACTTGTACCCTCTCGTTCTGACCATCCGCTGGGTGTAGAGCCCGAACTCGTCGCCGTGGTACTGCGCGAAGACGGAGTCGGGGCGCTCCTCGGAGTCCTCGCCCTCGAGCAGGGAAACGAGGCTTCGCGAGTGGAACGACTCCGGAACCTCGAGACCGCCCATCTCGAGGAAGGTCGCGGCCAGATCGTGGAGGTGAACGGGATCCTCGCAGACCGAGCCGGGGTCGACGACGCCGGGCCAGCGCACCTGCAGCGGGATCCGGTAGGTGTCGTCGTACATCAGCGGTCCCTTGTTGAACTGGCGGTGGCTCCCGACGAAGTCGCCGTGATCCGAGGCGTGGACGACCGCGGTCTCCTCCTCGAGTCCGTGTTCCTCGAGGGCTTCGAGGATCCGCTCGAGCTGGTCGTCGATCATCGTCACGAACCCGCGGTACTTCGCGATCGCCTCCGCCCAGGTATCCCAGTCGAAGTCGGCGACGCCCCGATAGTGCAGGAAGTTCTCGTGAACCTGCGGTTTCCCGTCGTAGGTCTCGGCGTAGCTGTCGGGCCGTTCGACGTCTTCGGGGTCGTACATCGAGGCGTACGGTTCGGGGACGACGTAGGGGTGGTGCGGGCCGTAGAAGTCCGCCCGGTGGAAGAACGGCTCCTCGCGGTCGTCCTCGGCGTGGGCCTCGATCGCGTCGATCGTCCGCTCGGCGAGGAAGTAGGCTCGCGTGTCCTCGACGTCGACGGGCGTCGTCGCGGCGACGAACGTGCCCGACTCCTCGCCGCCGCGGGTGTAGATCTCGTCCTCGAGTTCGGTCCCCTCGAGGGGCGTCCCTCGCTGCTCGCGGTATTCGCGGAACGCCTCGTCGATGTCGTCGTGGTGTACGTCGCTGCCTCCCAGATACGAGAAGCCGAAGTCCTCGGGGGTCTGATCGTCGCCGACGTGCCACTTGCCCGTGTAGGTGAGTTCGTAGCCGGATTCGGCGAGCAGTTCGGAGAACGTCGGTAGCTCCGTCGGCAGGTTCGCCCGGATCGCGTCGGCCTCGTGGCTGTTGTTCAGCATTCCGTGGCCGTGGGGGAACAGCCCCGTCAGCAGGGAGGAACGGGCGCTCGTGCAGATGCTGATCGGGGTAACGGCCCGTTCGAAGCGCATCCCCTCGCTCGAGAGCCGATCTATGGTGGGCGTCTCGACGGGCGGGCCGTCGGGCGCGGAGTAGTCGTAGCGCTCCTGGTCGGTGAGTACGAACAACACGTTCGGACGACCGTCGGCGTCTGGCATCGGGCGTCGTACGGCGGGCCCGCAGTTAACGGTGGTCCTCGAATCCCGGGAGACTGCTCCCGTAATTCACGGAATCGAACCAGATAATTCAAGATCCCGTACTCGAAACTCCGGCTGTGCCAATCGCGTACTGCGAGGTGTGTGAGTGGAGCCGCCGCGTCGAGGACGACGCCGACGGCGAACTCAACGAGGTGATGATCCGCCACTACGTCGAGACCGGTCACTCGGTCGAGCAACGCGAGCTCCGGGAGTCGGATCGCGAGCTCGAGTCGTAGCGGTCGGGCGGGTCCCCTTTGCTCAGTCGTCGACTCGAGGCGCAACGTTCCCCGGGAGTCGGAACAGGTTCTCCGGATCGTACTCGGTCTTGAGGTCGACCATCCGATCGTAGTTGCCGCCGTAGCGCAGCTTCGCGGCCTCCGCCTCCAGTCCCGGGAAGTTCCCGTACCGCCCCGAAGCGACCGGCAGCGTCTCGGCCGCCGCGATAGCCCCGCGGGCCCACTCGAGGTTCGCGTCGTCCTGCTCGGGATCCTCCCAGTTGGCCTCGACGGTGAGCATGTGGGGCTTGTCGCGGTGCCAGAACGCCGTCTCCTCCCGGGGAACGTCGGCGACCGCCCCGTCGAGATGCCAGAGGTCGAGCGTCGACAGCGCCGACGGCGCGGCCTCGGTGTACTCGAGCATGAGATCGACGATCGCGTCGTCCAGCTCCTCGAGGTAGATCGCCTTCCAGTAGTAGCGCAGCCCGTCGGGGTAGTCTTCGTCGAGCATCGACTGCAGGTCGACGTAGGCCATCTCGCCGCTGAGATCGACCAGCGGGGTCGCAGCCTCGAGCAGCGATCCGAAGACCTCGTCGGCGTCCGCGTCACCGCGATAGGACCCCAGCATTGCGATCGCGGACTCACCCCACGCCGCCTCGGGAAACTCCTCGAGGTCGGGGACGTGAGCGGTGAAGACGAGGACCCCCGCGTCCCGCGGCGCGTCGGCGATCCACTCCCGGTAGCGTGCCATCACGGCGGGCGCGTCGTCCGCGCGGTACCAGGGGAAAAAGGCGTACACCTCGGGGCCGACCTCGTGGAGTTCGTACTCGAAGGAGGTGACGATCCCGAGGGCACCCCCGCCGCCGCGCAGTCCCCAGAACAGGTCCGCGTTCCGCTCGCGACTCGCCGTCCGAACCCGTCCGTCGGCGGTGACGACGTCGACGCCCACCAGGTTGTCGAGCGCGAGCCCGTACTCGCGGCTGCAGTGGCCGTACCCCCCGTTGAGCGTCAGTCCCGCGATCCCCGTCTGCGAGACCGCGCCGAGGGCCGTCGCGAGGCCGAACAGCTGTGTCTCGCGGTCGACGTCGCCCAGCGTCGCCCCGCCCTCGGCCCGAACGGTTCCCGTCTCACGGTCGACCCGCACGGCGGTCATCTCGGAGAGATCGACGACGAGCCCGCCGTCGTTGACCGCCGTTCCGGCGACGTTGTGGCCACCGCCGCGAACGGCGACCTCGAGACCCTGCTCGCGGGCGAAGTTCACGGCGGCGACGACGTCGGCGACGCCCGAACAGCGCGCGACGAGTGCGGGACAGCGGTCGATCATCCCGTTCCAGATCTCGCGTGCGTCGTCGTAGCCCGGATCGACGGGCCGAACGATCTCGCCGGCGAAGTCCGTCGTGAGCGACGCGACGTCCTCGCTCGGGAGCCGTGCGAACGATTCCTCACCCGGCGATCTGCCGGTAGTTCCCATGCTCGAAGGAACGCCGCCGATAGAGATAACGACGTAGCCACGGACGCCGGACGGTCAGAAAAACGGGCTCATTCTTCGGGGCCGCGCTCCTCGGCGACGACGTACTGGACCTCGAGGAGGAGGCCGTCGTCCGGCCCGAGCTCCGCGTGGAGTCGATCGGCCAGCCCCGGCTCCGGTCCCGGCTCGGGTCCCGTGATCGTGACGGTGATCCGTTCGACCGACTGGAACGGGTAGTCGCCGTCGAGTTCGACCTCGACGCCGGCGGCCTCGAGCCCGTCGTACTCGGGCTCTGCGAGGACGCGCTCGACGTCGTCCTCGGCGGTGGACTCGAGCTGGGTGGTCTGGAAATCCAGCAGCGTGATCCCGGCGAGCGGCGCGGCGAGCACCAGCAGCGCGACCCCGAAGACGGCCGCGTACCTGTAGGTCGGTCCGCGGGTCGGCGAGACCTCGAACAGCCCCTGCGGACGGTAGCCGGCGATCCACAGCGTGGCCAGCGCGGCGAGGTTGATCGAGAGCAGGTTGACGGCGACGAGCACGCTCGCACCCAGGGCCGCGCCGTACATCCCCCAGGCGGCCGTGATGCCGACCGCGGCGGCGGGCGGAATGAGCGCCGCGGCGATCATCACGCCGACGATTGCCTCCGAGAACCCGCGTGTAAGACTCAGGATGCCCGCCACACCGGCGCCCAGCGCGACGGCGATCGAGAACAGGTTCGGCGAGACGCGCTCCTCGAGCTCCGTTGCGACGACGATGTCGACCCCCGCGGGCTCGAGGCCGGCCAGCCGCGCGAGAGTCGCGAGGCCGATCGAGGCGGCGACGACGATCCCGACGCCGACAGCCTGGTACCGAAACCCGGTCGCCTTGAGGGCGTCGTCGCCGGTGACGATCCCGATGCTGGCGGCGAGGGCGGGGCCGAGCAGCGGCGCGATCACCATCGAACCGACGACGACCGCGGGCGAGTCCGCGAGCAGTCCGGAGGTGGCGACAACCGCACTGATCAGCAGCATGATGAGGTAGATCGAAACCGGCGGCGTGAACTCCTCGGCCTTCGTTCGAAGGACCTGCCTCGAGGTGCGCGCGCCTCGCTGTCCGCCCTGGCTGTACTGGTCCCGGAGGGTCGTAAACTCCTCCGAGATGACCGTCTCGGCGTCGATGACGACGACCTGGGCGTCGTCGCTCACCCCCGCCTGCCGCAGTCGGTCGAGCACCGGTTCGACCGCCCGCGTCGGGAGCGGGAACCGAACGACGGCGGTGTACCCCCTGCCGCTGGTCTCGTCGCTGACGACGTACTCGATCGCCTCGTCCTCGAGGATGTTCAGGACGGCCTGGCGTCGCCCCTCCGGCACCGTGATCTCGAGATATCGCATAGGTCCACGACAACGGGCCGACGAATAGTACTGGAGGGGGAGTCGGCTGCAGAGACGACGGCTCCTCAGTGATCGCTGCCGACGATCCCGCAGGCGATCGACTCGGGCTCGAGCAGCTCCTCGCCGTCGACGGCCTCGGGATCCAGCAGCAGGATCGTGTCGTCTGGCATCCCCTTCTCGACCCGAATCTCGCGGCCGAGTTCGGTCTCGAGGTCCTCGACACCCTCGAGGTCGGTCTCGCGCTCGAGCAACAGGTCCGTGTTCGCTCTCGAAAGGACGAAGGCGAGCGAGCCCGGTTCCGAGGCGTTAGGTTCGGCGGCCTCGAGTAGTTCGGCGAGCGCGTCGGCGTCGAGCTCGTCGAGCGAGCGGATCGTCACGCGATCGGTGTCGGAACCGGCGGCGTCCTCGGACTGTGTTCGGACGCGCGAGGCCAGCTCCTCGAAGTCGGTGCTCTCGTCCATGGTCCCGACGCCACCGTCGGCGTCCTTTATCGTGTGCCCGGCCAGTTCAGGCATAGCAGATCAGTTTCAGTCCGCATCAGCCGACGTTGCTCTGAAGGACGTTTCTTCTCGAACGGACGAGCAAAACGACCCATCCTGCTATTCTGGCACCAGTGATTTCCACGTCCTCCCCAGCCGATTCCTGCTCACGGGCACGGAGTGCCCGTTCGCATGGTTCGCGGAACCTTCGGTTCCGCGCCAAGCTCGCTCGCGTCGCTCCCTCGCTCATCCCTCGCACAGTGTCATCGACCGCCCTCGCTTCCGCTCGGTCGGCCGACAGCGCGCGCCACCGCATTGTGAAGGGACGGACTGAGAACAGTACGGGCCGAAAACGACGATACTACTGGTACTCCGGCAACCGGTCCGAGCGGTCCGATCCGTCGACGAACGGGAGGTTGGTGCGCGCGGCGGGAACCTCCTCGCCACCGACCCGGACCGTCAGCGCGTCGCTCTCGAGCCCGTACTCGACGACCGCGAGCGCGATCGGCTCCTCGAGCAGCGGGCTCGTATCGGCTCGGGTCACCTCGCCGACCGACGAGTCGCCGTCGAAGACCGCGGCGCCGGCGTCGGGAACGGCCTCGCCCTCGAGGGTCAGCCCGACGAGGCGCTTGCTGGGCTGGCCGCGGTTCTCGACCCGGGAGACGACCTCCTGGCCGACGTAACAGCCCTTCTCGAAGTCCAAGGCGTTTCGCAGGCCGAGTACGTTCGGGATCTGCCCCTCGAGTTCGGTCTCGAACAGCGGCGAGCCGGCCTCGAGCGAGAGGGTGTCCCAGGTTCGGTAACCGAAGGGGGCGGCGTTGAGTCCCTGGTTCAACAGGACGTCGTAGACGTCCTCGGCGGCGTCGGCCGCACAGATCACCTCGTAGCTCTCCTCGCCGGTGAGCGCGTCGGTTCGGACGACGCTGACGCCGTCGTCGCCCATCGAGCCGCGGACGAACGAGTAGCGCTCGTCGGGTGAGGCGGCGCCGTTGAGCACGCTGGCGATCTTCTCGGTCGCGTGGGGGCCGTGGACGCCGAAGATGGCGTAGTCGTCGGTCGCGACCCGGATCTCGACGTCCTGGATGAATACCTTCTCGGACCACTCCTCGGCGAGGTCGTCGGCGTGGGCGGGCGGGGTAAAGAGGAGCAGCCGCTCGCCGGCGTTGTAGACGTAGAGTTCGATCTCGATTCGGCCCTGGGGGCCGAGAACGAGCGCGTAACAGCCCTGCTCGTCCTCGCTCGGGACCCGATTCGAGACGACGTTGTCGACGTACTCGAGGCGGTCCTCACCCTCGACGACGACGACGCCGTAGGCGGCCTCGAACAGGCCGACGCCGTTTCTGACCGCGCGGTGGGCCCGCTCGGGGCGGCCGTAGTGTTCGACGACCGTTCGGCCGGCGCGATCGCCGAACGTGGCTCCGAGATCAGTGTGGATGGCCTCGATGACGCTCATGGATACCGAGAGGGGACAGGCACCCACAGGCGTTTCGATTCAGAAGGGCATCCGCTCGCGGAGCCAGTCGCCGATCGACTGCTCGTCGGCGTCGTCGGTCGGCACCTCCGGAACGACGCGCTCGTCGGGCTTGATCACCGTCTCGCTCGTCTCCGCATCGACGTCGATCAGCCCGTCCTCCTTGAGCGTCGCCAGCGCCTCCTCGAGTTCGTCGATGTCGACTTCGGCCTCCGCGCGGAGTTCGAAGACGGTCATCCCGTCGTCGGCCCGGTCGACGAGCGCGTCGAGTACCGCCACCTCGGTCTCCGCTCGGTTCCGGTACTCCCGCTTTGCTCTCATCCGTCAGCCTATTGGTCGACCCGGGATTTGACGTTTGTCGTTCGGCTACCGTCCTCGAACGATCGGCAAGTCGGACCGACAGCGCCGCGACAGCGCCCATGCAGTACGTTTTTTATGGCCTGACTCGATACGGTGAGACAATGGTCCTGCGATGTTCGCTGCTCGGTCACGACTACGGAGACGTCGACGTCGAACGCGAGCGCGAAGAGCGGGGGAGTGAGGTCGTCGTCACCGTCCGGGAGTACGAGGAGTGTGCTCGCTGCGGCGACAAACACGTCGTCAGCGAGAACACCGAAGTGCGGAGCATCTCGATGACTGGCGCCGGCCCGCGACCCGACGAACCCGAGCCGCAATCGACACCCCGATCGGCGGAGCCGCCGGCAACCGAGTCCGGCGGCGCCGACGCGAGCGGATTCACGGCCGAACCGGGAGCAACGGACGCGACGTTTATCGATGCCGACGATGTCGACGACGCCGGAAGCGAGCCCGCGCCGGCACGGCATCCGTCGTCGCCCGAGGCCGAGGCCGAGGACGGCGTTTCCGGAACCGAGGGAGGAACCCCCGGATCCGAAGTCGCCGAGGGCGACGTCACCGAGACTGAGTTCGCCGAAACCGACTCCACCAGTTTTGGCTCTACGGGCTCGAGTGCTGACGGAGCCGACACCGCCGACACCGGACTCGAGCTCCCGACCGACGAGAACGGCGACCCCGTTACCGACGACGGCGAGATCCTCGAGGACGACGGGACGGCGCCGACCGACCGCGAGTACGGCGAGTGGCCCGACTCCAGCGACGTCGGTCCGCCGGTCGAGCGCGGGACTGACGACGATCCCGACGATTGGCCCGACAGGGAGTCCGAACCGCTCGAGGACGACGCAATCTTGCTCGACACCGGTGCCGAAGCGCCGGACGGACCCTCGAACGACGTCGAGACCGAGTCGGAGCCGGCGGTGTCCGAGGCGACGGCGGGCAGTCCGCCGACCACAAGCGGGGAGAACGCGGCGGTCGACGCGGGGCCCGACGTCGATTCGGGTAGCGGCATCGAGCGAGCGAGCGAGGCGCCGACACCCGGTAGCGAGGGAGGGATCCCGGGCGGCGACGGGCAGGCGAAACTGCACTGCCCCCGCTGTGGCTTTACCGCGGGCAGCGACCGTAGTTCCCTTCGAACCGGCGACATCTGTCCCGACTGCCGAAGGGGGTACCTCGGCGCACAGCTCGACCGCTGACCGCCGAGTTCCGGATTTTCCGCCCGTCCGTTTTCGTCGCGGTTCGCTCGGCTCGAGCAACGTCCGTACTCGCGGCCCGAGCCGGCGGGATCACGGACAGCGGCTATGAAAAGAGGTAAACACTCCCCCGTGTATCACCAATTCATGAAGGAGTACAAGATGCGCCGCGGTGAGTATCTCGAAGAGCGAATCCCCGACATGGAGGCCACCGTCGAGGACTACTTCGGGCCGATTACGGGCACCGAGGAGTTCAAGGGAAGCGACCTGTACGTGATCGCCGAGCCCGACAACCCCGTCTTCGAGAAGATCGTCGTCGGCGCCGTCGAATACTCCGGCAAGAAGGACAAGCTGGCCGTCGAGTTCTACGAGCGCGACCCGACCGAGCTCGGTCCCGACGAGCTCGAGGCCGCAGGCGAGGCCGTCGACGCGAAAAACGACTTCCTGCTCGAGGCGACGGGTCGGGACGCCAAGTCCCGCCGCGAATCGATGAAACGGAAAGTCGAGGACGACCCGGATCACGACTTCGACTAACTGTACTCTTCGGGTGCGGCTTCGCCGCATCCCGGACGATCGACTCGAACGAGGGCCGCTCGCGCTTTCGATCGGTCGATCGGACCCCTTCTGTACCGACCTCGATTCGATCACAGCGTCGCCCGTGGCGAGTTCCCGTCAGGTCACGCGTAACGGTCCGAGCACTGCGGGAATCTCGCCGAAAAAAGTTCGATCCGCTCGAGCGAGAACGAGCCGACGGACGGTGGTCCGAAACGGCTATCCGACCGACGCCGAACCCTACGAACGATGGAGACCGTTTCGTTCCTGCTCGCGATGGCGGTCGCGAACGTCGGCTTCGCAGTCGTCATCGTCGCACACGCCACACTGACCGACCACGACGCCGGCAACTGGCCCTATCTCACGCTCGCCCTCGGGCTGGCCGGGGTCGCCGGCTACCTCTTCTACGACGGAATCGGCCCGTCGGATCCCTTCTAGGCCAGGAAGACGTGTCGAGGTCGCTTCTCGAGGACGTCCCGGCCGAACTCGACGGCGTCGGCGAAGGCGTCGCTGCGGAAGAACTGCATTGCGTCCTCGCGGGAGTCCCAGCGGCTGGCGATGAACATGTCGTTCTCGTCCTCGAGATTGGCCAGCAGGTCGGTCTTGCGGTGGCCCTCCATGTCCGCGAGCAGGGCGCCGGCGTCCTCGAAGGTGTCGACGAAGTCCTCGCGGTGTTCGGGCTTGACCGCGTAGAACATCCCCATCGTTCCCCAGGAGTCGTCGCTGTCATCGCCCGCCTGCCGAACGATATCGGGGAGGTCGGCGAGGAACCCGGCGGCGGTGTTGGCCGCACGCTCGGTCTCCCAGAGGCTGACGACCGCCGTCTCGCTCTCCTCGTCTGCGAGTTCACTGGGTTCGTAGACGGCCGTCTTGACGTGGGTGTCGTAGTGATCGAAGTTCGTCCGTAGGCCGTCGACCTCCTCGTACAACTCCTCGGGGTCGGCCGCCGAGTAGAGCACGACTGCGTGGACGTCCTCGCCGTGGGGTTGGCCCGCGTAGACGCCCATCTCTTCGAGTTCGCTGCGGACCGATTCCTCGTCCTCGTCGTCTCCGCCGTGGTGGCCGTCGGAGCCGTCGGAATCGCCGTGGTGATGGCCGCTCGAGTCGCCATGTGCGGAGTCGCCGTGGTGGTGGCCGTGATCGGTCTTGTCCTGTGGAATCGGCTCACCCGCCAGGAACGCTCCCAGCTGCTCGGCTGGGAACCGCCGTCCGGAGAGGAACCGGCCGAACTCCGCGAATCGGGAGGTCGAGGGATCGAACCGCATCTCGTAGAGCAGGTCCTTGACGTCGGTCGGGTCGTCGGCGAACAGCGTCACGCCCCACTCGAAGTCGTCCAGGCCGATACTGCCGGAGATGATCTGGGTGACCCGACCCGCGTACTCCTTGCCGATCTCGCCGTGACTCGAGAGGTGGTCGGCCCGCTCGTCGAACGGCAGGTCGTACCAGTTGTCCTCGTCGCCGCGGCGTTTGTCCATCGGGTAGAAGCTGACGAACTCGGCCTCTGGGATCGTCGGCTTCAGCCGGGTCTCGATATACCGGCGCATCCCGGTGTCCTCGACCTCCTCGTCGTCCTCGAAGAACTCCTCGGACATGTACCCCGAGACCTCGGTCACCGAAAGATAGGAGTCCGCACGCTCGGTGTACTCCGCGAGCGCGGTCTGTTCGAACCCGCGCTCCAGCGCGTCGATGTCGGAAAGCGTGGGCCGCAGGTGGAGCACCAGCAGATCGGCCTTGTGGCCGAGCATCGCGAACGTCGCCGACTCGCCCTCCTCGGCGTCGACGGCGTCCTCGGCGGCCGAGAGGTAGTCGACCCCCTCCTCGAGCGCGCTCGAGCGGTGCCGTTCGGGGGCGTCCCGCCAGGCGTCCCAGTCGATCGACCGGAAATCGTGGAGCACGTACCAGCCCTCTTCGGTCTGTGGCGGTCGTCGTCGTTCCATACGCGCGGCTTAGGCCGGCGTCGTCAAGAAGGACAGGGTTTCGCGCTGCCGGTCGATTATCGAACCCCCGCGAATGTCTGCCGCTACTTCAGGTGCCTCGAGAACGAACACCGACCGATGCCCCGAACCAACTCATGGTCACGCCGATCGACGCTTCGGCTGGTCGGCGCGACCGCCGGAGTCGCGCTCGCTGCCGGCTGCACCGAAGGAACGGGCGACGGCGAGGGCGAGCCCGATCAGGACGAAACCGACGACACCGTCACCGACGAAGCCGACGAGGAGGATCCCGACCCGCCCGAGGACGACGAGGACGAGTGGGAGGACGTTTCGACGCTCGAGTTCGAGGCCGACACCGACGGCTGGATCGGGATCGAGCCCGACCCCATCGAGGACGAGGAGAACCCGGATATCGTCCTCTACGAGGGCCGCGAGTACGAGTTCCGATTCACTAATGGAGACGGCGACGTCCACAACTTCGCACTGTGGGACGGCTCCGAGCCCGTCGCAGCCACGGAGTTTCTCGAGGACGAGGGAGAGACGGAGACGCTCGTCGCCGAGGCGACCGACGAGGTCGAACAGTATCTCTGTGAAACGCACCCGGAGGAGATGGCCGGTGCCGTCGAACTCCGAGCGGAGTAGTCCTTGGCATCCGACGTCGATCGATTTCGACGAGCTTGCCGATCTCTCGTTGTAGGGAGAATCCGGCTCGTCTTTGAGTCGCCCTCGACAGTACACTCGGTACGGGGCGTCTCCCCGGTTGCTGGAACTCGACGGGACGATTCGGATCACCGACGACGGCAACCGACGGATCACTCGATCCTCGAGAACTCGATGCACTGCTCGCGAATGGGGTGACCGAAACCCTTTACGTACATCCGTCAAAATCTCGACTCACATGCGGAAGAGTGGACCGCCGAAGGGAGTGATCGCGTATCTCGTCCTCGAACTGCTCGAGGAGAAACCCCGGTACGGCTACGAGATTCTCAAGGAGATCCGCGACATCAGCGGCGGCCACTGGGAACCGTCCTACGGCTCGGTGTACCCGATCCTCTACAAGTTCGAGGAGAAGGGGTGGGCCGAGCGGATCGAACGCGAGGACGAACCCGATCGGAAGTACTTCGAGCTGACCGACGACGGCCACGAGGAGCTCGCCGACCGCCGGGAGAGCGGCGCCGAGAAGGCTCACGATTTCGCCGACGTCATCCTCGGGTTCTTCCACGTCTACGCGGCCTTTTCGACGGACGAACGCTTCGAAATCCCCGAGATCGAGGGAGAGTGGCGCTTCAACGAGGAGTTCAGCGCCTGGATCGTCGAGCAGGTCGTTCGCCACCACGAACACTACTTCGACGCCGACTTCGAGCGCATCGAGGAGACGCCTCCGGAGTTCTACGAGCGCCACGGGATCGACGAGGAGGAGTAGCCGTCCCGTCGCTCTCGAGGGTCCGACGTTTCCTCTGACTCGCTTTGTGCGAATCCGATAGCCGTCGAGAGCTACCGCAACGGGCTGTCGAATCGGTTCGAACGCGACCACGCTCGAACGGGAGGACGCCGGAGAACGACGCCCGTCGACGATCGAAAGTAGCCGCTCAGTTCAGCAGTTGCGGCCCGAACAGCATCAACACGAAGCTGGCGAGCATCGCCAGTCCGACCGTCGTCGTCACCATCCGGACCATCCCGCGGGTGGCGTCGATCGGCAGCCGCGACATCACTGCCTCCGTACTGGTCCGGAGGATGTGCCCGCCGTCGAGCGGGAACGCCGGAATGCAGTTGAAAAAGCCGAGCTGAACGTTGATCCAGCCCGTCCAGAACAGCAGGTTGGCGATGACGAACACCGTCCAGTCGCCGAGCATCGAGAGTGAGCCCTCGACCTGATAGAAGTTCTCGACCCCGCCGGTAAAGCCCGCGAAGTTGAACGGCAGGACGTCGAGAAAGCCCGCCAGCGGAAGGAACAGCGCGAAGCCGATCTTCCCGAGGAACGAGTCAACGAGCGGGCTGACCTGGCCGTCGCCGTCGCCGCCGAGGACGGTGAGGTACGCCTCGGCGGGGTAATGCTGGACGCCGAGGGCCTCGGCCGAGATGCCGGAGACGCCCTCGACCGGCTGGTAACCCGCGGTTCCGCCGCCGGTGACCTGGCTTCGATCGCCGAGTGTGATCTCGTACTCGACGCGCTCGCCGTCGAGGTAGCCCGCGACCGTGACCTCGTCGCCGGGATCGGTCTCGCCGAGTCGATCCTGGAGCACCGACGCGGACTGGGTGCGATCGCCGTCGAGTTCGGTGATAACCATCTGCTCGCCGGCGGGGGCGCCGGCGTCGGCGAGCGGTCCGTCCTCGACGATCGTAACGGCCGCGCCGATCGGGACCTCCCGCTGGTCGGTGTCGCCGTCCTCGCCGACGGTCAGCGTAACGATCTCGTCGTCGCCGGCAGCCTCGAGCAGCTCGTCCTCGGTCGCGACCGGTTCGCCGTCGACCGCGAACACCGACTCGCCGGTGTCGACGCCGGCCGGGTTCCCGTCGATGGCGGCAGTCACGACCAGCGACCGCTGGACGGTCACGGTCTCCTCGTCGTTTCGCTCGAGTTCGACGCTCTCGCCCTCGGCGGTCTCGAGCAGTTCGAGGAAGTGATCGTTGTCCTCGATCTCCTCGCCGTTTATCGCGGTGATGCGATCGTTTGGCTCGAGGCCGGCGTCGGCAGCGGGTGAGCCGGGGGCGACCCCGCCGACTGCGGCGCCGGGGGCGACGGCAATCGAGCCGACTACGGGTCCGAAAAGCAGGGCGAACGCGACGATCGTGATCGCGAAGTTGTTGGTGACGCCGGCGGCGAACATCCGGGTCTGGGCTCCGCGGTCGGCCTTCTTGCTGCTCTCCTGGTCGGGTTCGACGAAGGCGCCGATCGGGAGAATCGCAAGCATCGCGACGCCCATCGACTCGATCTCGATGTCCTCGACGCGACAGAGCAGGCCGTGGCCGCCCTCGTGGACGACCAGGCCGACGAGCAGTCCGAAGACGATTCCCGGCGTCGCCGAGAGCGGCAGGAAGTCGTTGACGCCGGGGATGATCAACACGTTCCGGGGCTGCTGGACCGACGACGTCGGCTGGGGTGCCGACAGCGCGGCGATCGCAGCGAACAGCAGAAACGCGAACATCGCGACCATGACGACGATCGCGATGCCGATCCCCACGTTGGCCCACGCTCGCCAGAACCGCTTCGGTCCGGAAAGCCAGTCCAGAAACTCCCGGCCGCGCTTGGTGTGAAACGTCGTGATCGGCCCTTGGGTCCCGACGTAGCTGGGCAACAGTCCGGCGTTGCGAAGCGAGAGGACCAGGAACCAGTAGGCGAGGAGACCGACGAGCACCCACGTCAGCGTCGTCGAACCGAAAAGTTCCGGCATCGAGACGAAAGCGGGAGAGCCGTATTGCATCTACCGTAGTTCGGGGTGGGGCTCTCAAATGGTTTGTGTTGGCCGGAGCCCGCCGGGCGAGGGCAGAGAACCTGTTAGCGATCCCGACGGAGTCGCGCGACGACGAACTCCCGGTCGACCTTGTCGAGGAACGGACCGAGCTTCGGTCCCTGTTGCTCGTCGAAAAAGAGCCGGTAGCCGGCGCCGAAGAAGTCGCCGATATCGACGTCGTGGCGCTTTGCGGTCTCGTAGATCTCGCCCTGGATCTCGTCGGGCCCGTGGCCCTCCGCGACGAAATCGGCGAGCTCCTCGAGGGCCGCCTCGGTCGCAGAGTCGAAGTCGTGTTCCGGAATCTCGCTGCGCTTGAGTTCGTAGTCGAACTCGTTGCCGGTCCGACGTGCCCAGTTGCGGGCCTGCTCGACGCGCTCTAAGGCGCCCTCGACGGCCCACTCGGGAGCGTCCTCGGGGATGTGGTCCTCCTTGCGGGCGACCTCCTCGCGAAGCTCGGGGTCGTCGAACATTCCGAGTACCGCGGCGAAGGTGTAGGGAAGCCGAATCCGCTCCTCGCGGGGCTCTTCCACGACGAGTGGGTACACCCGCTCCGCGAACGCCTGCTCGTCCTCGCTGGCGTCGACCTCGCCGAAGTACGTCGCCTCGAAGCGGTCGAACTCGTCGACGAGCTGGTCGAGGCGTTCGATGCTGAAGTCCCGCGCCTTCGAGGGGTCCTTCGCGAAGAAGTAGCGAAGCACCTCGGGCTCGAGCAGCTCGAGGACGTCCGAGACGAGGATGACGTTCCCCTCCGAGGAGGAGAAGGGCTCGCCCTCGAGGGTGAACCACTCGTAGACCATCGGCACCGGGGGGTCGATCTCGAGGACGTTGCGCGCGACGTCCTGGCCGCTGGGCCAGGAGCCCTCGGCGTGGTCCTTGCCGAAGGGTTCGAAGTCGACGCCCAGCGCCTGCCACTGGCCGGGCCACTCGAAGCGCCAGGGCATCTTCCCCTCGCGGATGGTGGCGGTTCCCTCGTGGCCACAGCCCTCGATGGTGCGGTCGCCGGCGTCCATGTCGGTACAGCGGTAGTCGACGGTCGCGGGATCGCTCTCCAAATCGACGCTCGTCACCGTCTCGGTGACCTTGCCACACTCCTCACAGATCGGATTGAACGGGACGTAGTCCTCGTCGACCTTGTCCTGGTACTGCGAGAGGACCTCGCGGGCCCGCTCCTGGTTGGCCAGGACGTGACGGGTGACGTCGTCGAACTCGCCGTCGGTGTAGAGTTCGGTCGTCGAGACCAGGTCGATCGGGACGTCCATCGCATCGGCGCTGTCCTGGATGATCCCCGAGAAGTGCGCGCCGTAGGAGTCACAGCAGCCGAACGGGTCCGGAATGTCGGTGTACGGCGAGCCGAGGTTCCGGCCGAGCGCGCCCGCGTCGACCTCGCCCAGATCGACGAGGTTCCCCTCGAGATCACAGAGCGTGCGCGGAAGCTTCCGAAGCGGGTCGCGGTCGTCGGCGGTAAACACCTGGCGGACGTCGTGGCCGCGCTCGCGGAGCACCTCGGCGACGTAGTACCCCCGCATCACCTCGTTGACGTTACCCAGGTGGGGGACGCCCGACGGCGAAATACCGCCCTTGATCACGATCGGCTCCGTGGGATCGCGATCTTCCACCCGGTCGGCGACCGCGTCGGCCCAGAAGACGTGGCGAGCGTCGTCGCCGTCCTCGCGCTGGAGGGTGTAGGGGCTCTCGGCGTCCGGCTCGCCGCCGTCGATCGTCTCGTCCTCGTTCGCGCTCATCGTTCGTTACTCGCCCAGTAGGTCGGCTCCTCGCCGACGCCGTCGGGAACGACGTCGGTTCCCTCGTGGTCGCCGTGGCGGACCGCGCGGGCGATGCGGTCGGGGTCGGTTCCGTCGAGGACGATCGTTCGCATCCCCGAGCGCTCGATGATCTTCGCTGCGAGCAGGTCGACCGGTGCGGAGGCGCCGGCGTTCATTTCGAGGCCGGCGATGACGTCGACCAGCTCGGTCGCGGTGAGGTCGTCGTACTTCGTCGCGTCGTCGACCTCGTTGGGGTCGTCGCTGTAGACGCCGGGGACGCTCGTGGCGTAGACGAGCAGGTCCGCGTCGACGTACTCCGCGAGGGCGGCGCCGACGGCGTCGGTCGTCTGTGCGGGTGCGACGCCGCCCATGACGGAGACGTCGCCGCGGCGAAGCGCGTCGCCGGCCGCCTCGTAGTCCTCCGCCGGTGCCGTGACGGCGTCCTCGCCGAGCGCGGCGATGAGCAGGCGCGCGTTGAGCCGGGTGACGTCGATCCCCAGCTTGTCGAGCTCGATCTCGTTGGCCCCCAGTTCGCGGGCGGCGCCGATGTACTCGCGGGCGACGCCGCCGCCCCCGACGACGGCCCCCACCCGGCAGCCGTCCGCGACCAGGTCCTCGATGACCGCGGCGTGTTCGGAAACCCGATCGGCCCCGGGCTCGGGGACGAGGACACTCCCGCCGATAGAAACGACCACTTTCATCCTAACGCGGTGTAGCGGAGTCGCTATCTTAAGGATTGCCAACTCCGCGGCGGCTGTGACGCGCTCTCGTGACAGTCGGCCGATCACCCCGCGAGCCGTCGATCAGTCCTCGAGCGAGAGGACCAGCGCCGGGCCGTCGCGCTCGAAGACGGTTCCGAACGGGGCCGACAGCTCCCGCATACGCTCGCGGGACCAGTCGGCCGCGTCGGGACTCGCCTCGTGGACTGCACAGTCGTCGATCTCGGTCGGCTGGAGGCGCAGCTTCAGCAACTCCCCGTCGTCGCTCGTCCGCAGCACGAACAGGAAACTCCGATCGTTGCGAAGCTCGGGATCGACCGCGTAGTCGTCGACGAAATCGCCCGTATCGTAGAGGATCGGCCGTCCCTCGTGGACCTCGACCCCCTGGAAGACGTGGGCGCTGTGGCCGTGGACGACGTCGACGCCCGCCTCGACCAGCCAGCGACCGAACTCCCGAAACGACGCGGGCGGCTCCTCGACCATGTTCGGCCCCCAGTGGAGGGAGGCGACCAGCAGGTCGGGATCCGCCCCGCGAGCGCGCTCGAGGGCGTCGCGGACGCGTCGTCTCGTCTCCGGGTTCTCGCGGTCGATCTCGATCCAGGCCGTTCCCGCCGAGGAGTCCTCGGCCGCGTACTCGGGCGTGTTGTCGGTGAGGGCGATAACCGCGATCCTAACTCCCCCGATCGAGACGACGGCAGGCTCGAGGGCCTCATCGAGGGTCTCGCCCGCACCCGTGCGGGCGATTTCGGCCTCGTCCAAGTGGTTCAGGGTGTCCCGCAGCGCGACCGCCTCGTAGTCGAGGACGTGGTTGTTCGCCAGCGCGCAGACGTCGACGCCGGCCCGCTCGAGGGCGGGCACGGCCCAGTCGGGATCCGCGCGGAAGTGAAACGGGCGGTGCGTGCGCCGCCACTGCCGACCTCGCGTCGACAGGACGCACTCGAGGTTGATGACCAGCCCGTCGAGCTCGCGGAGATCCTCGAAGGCAGTCCCCCACACCGCGTCGACGGGGCGGTGCCGCTGACGGTCGTCGACGACGCGGCCGAGCATGACGTCGCCGATGAAGCCGATTCGACTGGCCATACCCTCGTCTACGGGTCGCGGGACCAAAGACCGCTCCCCGTCGACAGCTACAAACCGGAACCGAACCAATCCTCCGACATGTACGTACTCGGCTGTCTGAACCGTGGTACGAGCGAGGAGCGACTCGAGCGCGTCGTCGACCGGGTCGTCGATCGGCTCTCCCGGGAGGGACGCGTCGGCGTCGTCCGGTACGACGCGACGATCGCCGACGGCACCCAGGAGTCGCTGACGATCGGCGGCGACGTCACCTACGCGCTCGGTGCCGACGGCGACTGGACCGCCTCGGGAACGGGGATGTCGGTCGCGGACGCGCTAACGGCGCTCTCGACCGACTGCGAGTACGCCGTCGTCGTCGGCGTCCCTCGACTTCGGTACCCGACGCTCGTCGTCGGAGAGTCGTCCGACGACGTCGAAAACGTCCTCGCGACCGTCTCCGGTCCTGGCGACCTCGAGGAGGATTCACTGGTCGAGACACTCGAGGCCGAAGAGCACTACGAGACCCTCGAGTCGCTCGTCGCGCGGGTCAAGCGCTCGCCCCGGGCCGATCGTGCGGGTGCGATCGCGACGTTCACCGGACGGGTGCGCGCGAAGGACGGCGCCGACGACGCGCGAACCGAGTACCTCGAGTTCGAGAAGTACGAGGGCGTCGCCGAGGAGCGGATGGCTGCCCTCGAGACGGACCTCGAGTCCCGGGAAGGTGTACTGGACGTCGAACTCTACCACCGAACCGGTGTCGTCGCCGACGGCGAGGATATCGTCTTCGTCGTCGTCCTCGCGGGCCACCGCGAGGAGGCGTTCCGAACGGTCGAGGACGGGATCAACCGACTCAAAGACGAGGTGCCACTGTTCAAGAAGGAAGTCACCGTCGAGGACGAGTTCTGGGTTCACGAGCAGTCATAGCCCTCGTTCCGGCGGATTCTCGAGTTCGGGGCTCGGGTGAGGGGACGTTTACGGCCCTGCTATGGCAGGTAGGATACCTCGAGCATCGTTGGCCGGCATGACACTGCAAGCTCTACTGAAACAGTATATTAAATTGATATTTCGTATTATTCTATGGTTCAGAAGAGAATAATACGTTAGAGGGGAGTATAAAACATCTAAATACCTTTCGTGCCGTCGTGAAGCGTCTCGACGGCGGCGATAAAGAACCTATTATTCGACTGTACGCTAAATGCAACCAAAAACTCGCTAAACGTCCTTACTTTATAACATATACTGGCTGCAAGAGAGTGTTGTCGATGAGCACGACAGCCCAATCCTCCACGGAAAGCAAAGAACGGCGGCTAAAGAACTACCTGCGCGAACAGGTCGAAGACGGCGAGCTGTACTTCAAGGGGAAGTTCATCTCCGACGACGTCGGCATGTCCCCGAAGGAGATCGGCGCGCTGATGGTCAAACTCTCGGATTCGGACGGCGACCTCGAGGTCGAGAAGTGGTCGTACACGAGCGCGACGACCTGGCGCGTGCAGTCCGCCTGAGCTGTCGTCTACGCAACGAACGACGCTCACCCGCGCCGGCGCGCCACGGACGCCATCCGGCGCGGTCTCCCCCCTGATCGAACGATTGCGGTCTCGCCCGCGTCCGACTGACTGTCTCGGCACGCGGGCTCACTCACTTCTTCGAGAGCGATCGCCGTCGCCTAGGGAAGGCAATTTATACGAGCAACCGCTGACTTCGGACGATGGACGACGTCGATTCGTCCGACTACGGGACGGCGGGCAACCGGAGCTCGCCCCCGGAGGGCGGACCACCGCTCGAGCGCGTCGAGTCGGTGTTCGCGGTCTACGAAACCCGACGAGAGGACGACCAGCTCGTCTACTACGGTGATCCGCTGGTCGCCCCCGAACCGCTGATGCGGGAGCTGTGGCCCGTCTTTCGCGAGGAGGGGTACGACGTCGAGCTGACGCGGCGTCACGGCGAGTACGCCCTCGTCGCCGAGCCCCGGTCTATCGGGATCGACGGGATCCCCTGGACGAACGTCATTCTGTTGCTCGCAACCGTCGTCTCGACGCTGTTCGCGGGCTCGATGTGGTATCACATCGATCCGTTCGCGAATCCGCTGGCGATGTGGGAGGCCTGGCCGTTCATGGTCGCAATTCTGGGCGTTCTCGGCGTCCACGAGATGGGCCACTACGTGTTGAGCCGCTACCACGGGGTCGACGCCTCCCTGCCCTACTTTATCCCGGTGCCGACGCTGATCGGGACGATGGGCGCGGTGATCAAAATGAAGGGGCGAATGCCCGACCGGAAGGCGCTGTTCGACATCGGCGTCGCCGGTCCCCTGGCGGGGCTGATCGCGACGGTCGTCGTCACGATCGTCGGGCTCCACATGCCTCCCGTTACCGCACCCGAGGACGTCGTCGCGGACCCGAACGCGATCCAGATCGACCTCGGCTACCCGCTGTTGCTCGAGTGGCTCGCCGTCCTCTTCGATCAGCCGCTGTACCGGGACGATCCCGCCACGGCGGTCAATCCCGTCGTCATCGGCGGCTGGGTCGGGATGTTCGTCACCTTTCTCAACCTCATCCCGGTCGGTCAGCTCGACGGCGGCCACATCCTCCGGGCGATGACCGGAAACCTCCAGGAGACGATCGCGGCGCTGGTTCCCGGCGCGCTGTTCGGACTCGCTGCGTACCTCTACTACGTGAGCGGCCACAGCGGCAACTCGGTGTTCATCTGGGTGTTCTGGGGGATCTTCACCGCGGTGCTGGCCTCGGTCGGCCCGGCACGCCCGGTTCGGGACGAACGGCTCGGGACCGGTCGATTCCTGCTCGGCGTCGTCACCTTCGGGCTCGGCCTGCTGTGTTTCATGCCGGTTCCGATCGCCGTCGTTCAGTGATCAGTCCTCGCCGTGGGTGTAGCCTCGATCCGCGAGCGGCTCGCCGTCGAGACTGATTCCCTCACCGCTCTCGAGAACGGTTCCGACCCTCGCGAGTGGAACGTCGACCGCGTCGCGAACGGCCTCGAGTACCTCTTCGGGAATTGTCGCGACCAGCTCGAAGTCCTCGCCGAACGTCGTCGCGCGCTCGAGGGCCGCCCGTTCGCTCTCCGCGACCGATCGCACGGCGTCGTCGATCGGAATCGTCTCGCCGTCGACCGCGAACCCGCAGTCGCTGGCCTCGGCGAGCTGGTGGAGCGACCGCGCGAGGCCGTCGCTCGAATCCATCATCGCCGTCGCGTGCGGAGCCAGCGCCCGACCGGCCGTAACCCGCGGTTCGAACCGGAACAGCTCGTTCGCGCGCTCGCGGGCGTCCGGGTCGTCCTCGCGTTCACCCCGGCGAAACAGCTCGAGGGCGGCTGCGCTCCGCCCGAGCGTGCCGGTGACACAGACCGCGTCACCGGGTCGAGCGCCGCTTCGCGGGACGGGGTCGTCGGTCCGCCCGATCGCGGTCGTCGCAACGGTGAACTCGTCGTGGCCGTCGAGGTCGCCGCCGACGTACTCCCCGTCGACGAGCTCGCAGACGTCGCGTGCGCCCCGAACGAACGCGAGCAGTTCGTCCGCGACGAACTCAGGGGCCGCGTAGGCGGCGACCGCAGCCGTCGCCGAAGCCCCCATCGCGGCGACGTCCGACAGCGAGGCGCCGACCGACCGCCAGCCGGCCGTGTAGCGGCTCGTCCCCGGCGGAAAGTCCGTCCGCTCGTGGAGCATGTCGGTCGTCACGACCAGCCCGTCGACGACGGCCGCGTCGTCGCCGACCGGGTCGAGTTCCCCCTCCAACAGCGCCAGTGCGGCGCGTTCGTCCATACCCGGCGTTTCGGGGCCAGAACGAAAAACGGTCCGGACCGCGAGGACGGTGCTCGGGGGTCGAGCTCGGGAGACAACGATGGCCTTAAATGCCGCGGCAGGGAACCCAACGCCAATGGCTACGATGTACGACGTTCCGGCGGACGACCTCATCGAGGCGCTCGCCGAGGACCTCGAGGACCGACTCGACGAACCCGACTGGAGCCAGTTCGCGAAGACTGGTGTCGACCGCGAACTGCCCCCCGAGCAGGAGGACTTCTGGGCGACCCGCGCCGCGAGCCTCCTGCGGAAGGTCGCCGACCGCGGCCCCGTCGGCGTCGAACGACTCTCGACGGAGTACGGCGGCGGCAAGGCCGGGACGAACCGCTATCGCGTCGCCCCGGACCGACGAACCGACGGCTCGAAGAACGTGATCCGGACGATCCTCCAGCAGCTCGAGGAGGAAGACCTCGTCGAGACCGCCGAGGGCGAGGGTCGCCGCATCACGCCCGCGGGTCGGAGCCTGCTCGACGACACCGCCGGCGAGGTTCTCGAGGAGCTCGACCGCCCGGAACTCGAGCGCTACGCGTAAGACTCGCTTTCGAGACGTCTTTTCGGACCGCTCGCCGATCAGCGGCGTCTCTCGCTCTCATCGTCCGTAATCATTTTCTGCGCCCGCGCGCAACGTCCCACTATGAGCGGCTCACCCGACGAGGAGAAACTCGAGGAGCTCCGACAGAAGAAGATGGAGCAGCTACAGGACCGCGCCGAGGGGGGCGGTGAGGCCGACCGGGCGAGCCAGGAAGCCGCCCAGCAGCAGGCCGAAGCCCAGAAGCAGGCGCTGCTCCGACAGCACCTGACCGACGACGCGCGAAAGCGGCTCAACACGGTCAAGATGAGCAAGGAGCAGTTCGGAGAACAGGTCGAACAGCAGGTGATCGCGCTGGCTCGCAGCGGGCGCATCCAGGGCAAGATCGACGACGAGAAGATGAAACAGCTCCTCCAGGAGCTCAAACCCGACTCGAAGAGCTTCGACATCAAGCGTCGCTGATGGAGCTCGGACTGCTCTACAGCGGGGGCAAGGATTCGACGCTCGCGGCGCTCGTCCTCGAGGAGTTTTACGACGTCACGCTCGTCACGGTCAGCTTCGGCGTCGGCGACGACTGGAAACACGCCCGCGAGACCGCCGACACCGCCGGCTTCGAGTTCGAGCGCCTCGACCTCGAGCGCGACGTCGCCCGCGAGGCCGTCGAGCGGATCCGCGAGGACGGCTTTCCCCGCAACGGGATCCAACACGTCCACCAGCACGCCCTTGAGGCCCTCGCCGAGGACCGCTTCGACGCGGTCGCCGACGGCACTCGCCGGGACGACCGCGTGCCGACCGTCTCGCGGGCCCAGGCCCAGAGCCTCGAGGATCGCCACGGCATCGACTACATCGCACCGCTGTCGGGATTCGGCCGGACGGCGGTCGACCGACTCGTCGAGAACCACCTCGAGGTGACCGTCGGTCCCAGCGAGTCGATCGACCGCGCGGATTACGAGGCGGAGCTGCGGGCGATCATCGTCGCCGAGGACGGTCCCGAAGCCGTCGGAGAGCTGTTCCCCGACCACGAGCAGACGTACGTGACGAACGTCCGGTAGTATCCTACCGGTCGCGGTTGCGTTTCCAGAGCCCGTAGTTCAGCGCCGTCGCGAACGCGACCCAGCACAGATACGGCACCAGCAACAGCGCCGCCCGACGATCGATGCGAGCGAACGCCGCGATCGTCACGGCGATCGCCGGCCCGAGCAATGCGATGACGACGAGTCCCCCGAGGATCGACCGTCGGCCGAAGAAGACGAGCGACCAGAGCGCGTTCAACGCGAGCTGGGAGAGGAACACCCGTTCGGCCCGCCGCTTTCCCCTCGCGCTCGCCGTTCGGTCCCGACGGACCAGGTGCCACGCGACCCCCATCGTCGCGAACAGGACCGTCCAGACGGGCGGAAACACCCAGCCTGGCGGCGTTCGCGGCGGTTGCTCGAGGGTCGGGTACCACTCGGTCACGTCCTCGGCGGTTAGCAGACCGGGAACGACGCCGGCGAGTTCGCAGAAGCCGACGGCCAGGCCCAGCTCCCGCCACTCGCCGTCGCCGAGCGTCTCGGGAGCGGTCCGATCGATTCGTCGGGGCATACGACGCCTTCACCGTTGCAGTATAAATCTCTCCGCTCGCACGGGGACGAGTGTGGCCTGTCGTGACCGCTACTCCGGAGTCGCGTGGTCGACGCCCAAACGAAAGGTTAGAAGGTCGCCGTCGCCGAACGGTGGGGTATGTACGACGGCATCAAGGGGTTTCGTGACTTCTACCCCGGCGAGATGGCCGCCAGACGGGCGACCATCGACACGATCGAGGACGCCGCTCGCAGGTACGGCTTCCGCGAGATCGGCACGCCCGCACTCGAGCGCGCCGAGATGTGGACCGACAAGAGCGGCGACGAGATCGTCGAGGAGCTGTACGCCTTCGAGGACCAGGGCGGCCGCCACGTCACGCTAACCCCCGAGCTGACGCCGACGGTCGCACGGATGGTCGTGGCGAAACAACAGGAGCTGTCGAAGCCGATCAAGTGGTTCTCGACGCGCCCGTTCTGGCGCTACGAGCAGGTCCAGCAGGGCCGCCAGCGCGAGTTCTACCAGACCAACGTCGACATCTTCGGCTCCTCGGAGCCCGAGGCCGACGCCGAGATCCTCGCCTGGGCCGCCGACGCCCTGACCGACCTCGGGCTCACCGGCGACCACTTCGAGTTCCGGATCTCCCACCGCGACATCTTAGGCGGCGTGCTCGAGAGCTACGAGACCGACGTCGATACGACCGAGGCGATTCGGGCGGTCGACAAGTCCGGCAAGATCTCCACCGCGGAGTACCACGACCTGCTCGCCGAGGCTGGCCTCTCCTACGACCAGGCCGCCGAGTTCGCCGATCTCATCGCGGAGGGCGATCTCGAAGCCGTCGAGTCGTTCGCCGACACCGACCGGGTTACGGCGGCCGTCGAGAACCTGCAGCACGTCCTCGAGGCGGCCGAAGACTTCGGTGCCCGCGAGTACTGTACGATCTCGCTGGAGACGGCCCGGGGGCTCGACTACTACACCGGCGTCGTCTTCGAGTGTTTCGACTCGACGGGCGAGGTCTCCCGGTCGATCTTCGGCGGCGGGCGCTACGACGGCCTCATCGAGAGCTTCGGCGGCCAGCCCACCCCCGCGGTCGGGGTCGCGCCCGGTCACGCGACGCTGTCGCTACTGTGTCAGCGCGCTGGCGTCTGGCCCGAGGAGGAAGTGGCCACCGACTACTACGTGCTCCAGGTCGGCGACACCCGATCCGAGGCCGCCCGCATCACCCGCGAGCTGCGCGACCGGGGCCACGTCGTCGAGACCGACGTCGCCGGCCGCTCCTTCGGCGCACAGCTCGACTACGCCGACTCGATCAACGCCGAGACGGTCGTCATCGTCGGCGAGCAGGATCTGGCGAACGACGAGGTGACGATCAAGGACATGGAGTCGGGCGATCAGCTCCAGACCCCAGTCGAGGAGTTCCCCGGAGAGCTCGAGCGCCCGACCTACGAGGACCTGGCGTAACGCTCCCCCGCGCCCTCGGACCGATACGATTTTCTTCAGCTCGCCTCTGTGTCGGGGCGATATCGCCGGCTGACGGCCTTCCAGCGTCCGCGCCGGAACAGCCAGTAGTTGATCCCGCCCGGGACGTACGTCTCGAGCAGGAAGGCGAGGTAGAGCCCGCCGACGCCGAGCGGGGTGACGAGTCCGAGCGCCGCTGCGGGTAACGCAAAGAGGTACCGACCGATCAGCGAGGCTACCAGCGGCAGCCGGGTGTCGCCGGCGCCGAGCAGCGCGCCCGCCGCGGCGCCGTCGACGCCGAGTCCGATTGCGCTGACGGCGCCGACGGCGACGAACGTCGCGGCCAGCGAGATTTCGGCGGGCTCGCTCACGAACAGCCCCGCGATCGGCTCGGCGAACGCGAGGACGACGGCGGCGATCCCGACGTAACAGACCACCGAGAGCCGGACGATCCCCTCGCCGTAGGCGCCCGCTTCCTCCTCCTCGTTCGCGCCGAGGTGCTGGCCGACGAGCGAACTCGAGGCCAACCCCATCCCCCAGTTGACGCTGTTGATCAGGCTGCGGACCCGACGACCGACCTCCAGGGCGGTGACGACCACCGGGCCGAACGAGGCGGCGATCCACAGCATGGGGAAGACGACAACCCCCTGGGCGAGCCGGCGACCGATCTCGGGCGTCGAAATCTCGACGAGGTCGCGGATAACCCCGGCCTCGAGCCACGGCCCCTCGCGGGTGATCGGCACCGGACTGGGCTCCATCCCGAGTCTCCCGTAGGAGCGTCCGACCATCCCCCACGCGAGGACGACCGTGACGAACCCCGTCGAGAGGGTCGTACCGAGCGCGGCGCCGGCGACGCCCATCTCGAAGCCGAAAATGAAGACGGCGCTGAGCACGATGTTGAGGACCGCACCACCCGCGCGGGCCATCATCTCGGTGAAGGTGTCGCCGACCCCGGTGTAGGTGCGGCTGGCGATCAGGTTCAGCAGTTCGAAGACGACGGCCGGCGCGACGTAGACGAGGTAGGTGCTGCCGTGGGCCAGCGAGTCGGGGCCGGCGCCGAACAGCCCGATCAACTGATCGGGAACGAGGAGGAACGCGGCCGCGAGCGGCAGCGAGATGCCGACCGCGAGCAGAACGCTCTGGGTGACGACCAGCGACGCCCGCTCGTTCTCCTCGCCGCCGTAGTTCTGGGAGACGAGGCTGACGGTCCCGCCCGCCAGTCCGAGTCCGAGCATCGCGACGATCTCCCAGTAGGCGAGCGCGAAGGCCAGCCCCGCGGTGCCGGCAGTGCCGACGGCGATCCCGACCATCGCGAGGTCGGCCGTCTGCTTGGACATGATCGCGATCCCGGTGACGATCCGGGGCCAGGCCAGATCGACCGTCGGGCGCAGTCGCTCGGCGTCGATGATCCCCAGTCGCTCGAGGAGATGCGCGACGAGCGCGGCGACGGCCGCCAGCCGTCCGGTCATCGCTCGAGTGTTTCGCGACGAGGGCCTTCGGTTCGTCGCCTGCGGCTCCGGGAGGCCGTGCTCCAGCGATGCCTCGCGGGGATCACGGCCGCAGTCTCGAGAGCATCGCCTTCAGGTGGGTCGGGGAGACCAGCGACGTGGGTCGATCCATGTGGACGCCGATCTCGCCCGACAGCGCGCTCAGCCCGACGCGCTGGATCGGCTCGGGCAGGGAGTACGCACGGCGGAGCCAGTGGCCGAGCTGCTGGTCCCGTTTCAGGTCTTCACGCCAGGCGTGTTCGTAGGCCGCGAGGCTGGTCGGCCGATCAGGGTCGATCTCGCGGGCCGCGTGGTCCGCGGCCGTCGTCCCGTAGAGGATCCCGCCGCCGGTGAACGGTTTGGTCTGGGCCGCGGCGTCGCCGATCAGGAATCCCCGGCGGCTCGTCACCCGGTCCGCAGGGCCGATCGGGATCGCACCCGAACAGCGGTGGGCGACGTCGATCTCGTAGCCGTCGATCAGCTCCTCGAAGTGTTTGGTCACCTCGACGCCCGGCGGGGCCGCGAGGCCGTACTCGACGCCGGCCTCGCCGCGGGGGATCCGCCAGGCGAAAAAGGTCGGCGGGGTGAGGTGGACGTCGACGAAATCCTCGTAGTCCTCTTCCTCGGAAAAGGCGAGCACGCCGTGAAGGAGTTCGTCGGGCTCGGGGAGGTCGAGCTCCTGACGGACCCTCGAGCGGGGGCCGTCACAGCCCGCGACCATCTTCGCCTCGTGGGTGACGGGCCCGTCGGGCCCGCTGGCGACGACCTCGACGCGGTCGCGGTGCTCCGTAACGCTCGTGACGGAGTGGTTCTCACGGACGTCGGCGCCGGCCTCGCGAGCCAGCTCGGCGAGGTGACGATCCAGCCCGACGCGGTCGATGACGTTCGAGGCAACCTCGCGCTTGTAGAAGGGGTAGGCGTCGCTGCGGGGGCCGCCGACGTGAAAGCGCGCGCCGTGGATCTCGTTTTGAAGCAGCTCTTCGCGGGCGCCCTCGCCCGTCACGCTCCAGACGTCCGTACTGACGTGGCCCGAGCAGGCCAGCGGCGTGCCGATCGTCCCCTGCTCGAGAGCGAGGACGTCGTGGCCGCGATCGGCGGCTCGACGCGCGAAACGCGCGCCGGCGGGGCCGACGCCCACGACGACGAAATCGTACATATTCCCTACGTCTCACTCGGACGGTAAGAAGGTCTCGAGTATCGCTCGCGGGCGAGGACGACGTTCGGACCCGTCATCTCGTTTCCGGTGGAACGAATTAATAGACAGTCGACACTAGATCGCAGTATGCAGACCGGGAACGCGGTCGACGAACGGATGCTGGAACGCGAGCGGCAGCTACTCGCCGTCCTCGTCCTCGGTCCGTTCCTGCTCGTCCAGGTCGTTCTACTGTACGCGGGGTTCGGTGATCGGGGCGTCGCCGGACTCATCCCCGGCCTGATCGGGGTCTACGCCTGCGGGACGGTCGTCCCCACCGTCCTCGTCGACCGCCACCGCACGCTCGAGTTCCAGCTGCTGCTTTCGGGTGGACTGGCCGTCCTCACCGGGACCGCTGCGATCCTGGTCTCGGAAACGACCTACACCGTCGGAGCGATCGGCTTCGCCGCAGCGACGTTGTACTACGGCTGGCGCTGGCGGGCTCGAGGGAGTTCGGTTCGACAGTAGTCGGCTCGAATCCGCTCCCTGGGCCGGGGTCCAGTAGGAAAGAACACGTCCTCGAGTCCCCCCTGGGGTGGTACCTGCTTGATTACCGCGAGCGGACGAATCGATAGCGCCCTCAGTTCCAGCCGTCGATTTCACGGGCGCTGAGTATATTCCTCATCACGTATACGGACACGGAGACGACCGCTCCGATCCCGAAGCTGGCCACGACCGTGGTCGAAACATCGAACTGAAACGCAGTTACTCGCGCCGTGTCCGTTACCGTCTGCAGATTGCTCAACCCCTGCAGATTCATCACAGCGTAACTCTATGTGGCTGTATCACACAGATTGGTCCATCAGATGACAGACGCCAGTGATCAGTTCGAAGCCGAAGAGAAACAGGTCAGTGGGGGCTCTTTCGGGAGCAATCACGCTGAGCGTCTGACGACCGGGGTGGTTCGACATGGAAGCGCTTGAGACGGATTACCTGGTGGTCGGTGCGGGGGCGTCGGGGATGGCGTTTACGGACACGCTGATCGACGAGTCCGACGCCGATGTCGTGATGGTAGACCGGCGGGCGAATCCGGGTGGCCACTGGAACGACGCCTACCCGTTCGTGCGGCTCCACCAGCCGTCTGCGATTTATGGGGTCGACTCGCGGCGGCTCGGCAACGACGAGATCGACGAGGTCGGCCCCAACGCCGGCTTCTACGAGCGGGCGACCGGCGCGGAGGTCTGCGGCTACTACCGGCGCGTACTCGACGAAGAGCTGCTCGGCTCGGGACAGGTCCGCTTTTTCGGCACGTCCAACTACATCGATTCCAATGGTGGTCGCCATCGGTTCGAGTCGCGGCTGACCGGCGAGACGACCGAGGTCGAGGTCCGGCGCCGGGTCGTGGACGCCACCTACGTGGAATCGTCCATCCCCGCGACCCACACACCACCATTCGACGTCGACCCGGACGTGCGGCTGGTCACCCCCAACGAACTCGTCGACCTCACCGATCCAGCCGACGGGTTCACTGTCATCGGGGCGGGGAAGACGTCCATGGACACTTGCAGCTGGCTGCTCAATAACGGCGTTCCACCGGCGGAAATCCGGTGGGTTCGACCACGCGACCCCTGGACTACCTCCCGGCGCAAATATCAACCCCTGGAGCACGTGCCGTTGTTCATGGAGATGTGGTCGCTGTGGACGAAAGCTGCCGCGGAGGCCGAGGACGTCCCCGACTTGTTCCGCCGGCTGGAAGCCAACGAGGTGCTGGTCCCGCTCGACCCCGAGGTCGAACCCGAAACCTATCGCGGGGCGATCCTCAGCCAGGACGAACGCGATGACCTGCGCCGGATCCGCAACGTCATCCGTCACGGATACGTCCAGCGTCTCGAGGCCGACCGCATCGTACTCGACGATGGGACCGTTCCCACCAACCCACAGCACGTGCACGTCGACTGCACCGCCCACGGTGTCGATACCCCCCCGACGCGGCCGATCTTCGCCCCCGACCGGATCACCATTCAGTATATTCACGCTCCCGGAGTCATCCCGTTTAGCGCTGCTATCACTGCCTACGTCGAGGCGAACCGCGACGACGACGCGGAGAAAAACCGGTTGTGTCCGCCCAACCCCGGGTTCGGTAACGCGGAGAAGCTCGTCCGCCAAACCCTCGTCATCCAACGGAGCCTCGTCGCGTGGCAGGAGGAACCCGACATCGAGGACTGGCGACGAGGATGTCGACTCAACATTACGCGAGGAATGAACGAACACCTCGAGGACCCACGCGTGCAGGACGCGCTCGAGCGGATCGCTGAGTACCAAGAATCGTCGATTACCAACCTCGAGCGACTCCGCGAACTCGCCGAGCCCTCGACCGCCTGAACGATTGTCGAGGGGCTGCCTGTAGAGAAGACGTGTCGCTATCTACTGGTGTACACAGCTTCCGGCGACGAACTGCGAGTTCCCGAGAATCGGTCTCCGATTCCGTCTACTCCTCGAGCAGGCTCCAGAACCGCTCCTGGTCGCCCTCGAAGCGCTCGAGCAGGGCTCGAACTTCCCGGCGCACCTCCTCGTCGACGACGACGTGGACCATCCCCTCGTCGGGCTGGCCGTAGACGACGCTGGCGCCGTCGGGCGCGACCATGATCGCCGGGAGCACGACCAGGTCCTCCTCGCCGTCGACCAGGACCGTCGTCGGCTCCTCGCGCTCGAGGCTCTCCTGGAGCGTCTCGAGGACGTCGGCGGTGAGCTCGGCGGGCGGGTTGCGGGCCTCGACGTTCACTCGTTCGGTGACGGTCTCGCGGATTTCCTCCTCGACGAGCTGGCGTTTGGTCCGCTCGTCGACGAGCGCGACGTCGGGCTCGCGTCCGGCACGGACGATGTGGTAGGTGACGACGTCGCCGACGGCGATCAGCGGGCCCGAGACCGCCTCGAGCAGGACGTCGGCGTCGGTCTCGATCGGGCCCATCGGCTCCTTGAGCTCGTGGCGGAGGTCGTCGGGTAAAACCAGTAGCTGCTCGTCCACGCGGTCGGGATCGCTGCCGTCGTCGCGAGTCACGTTACCGAACCTTCAGCGCGTACGATCCGGGCTCGGTGACCTGCATCTCCGTGGCGATCTCGCTGTCCTCGGGGTGGGCGATAACGACGTAGCCGGCCCAGTCCTCGGTCAGCGAGGAGGAGTTACAGGAGTCACAGGTGTCGCTGTCGGGATCGTTGACTCGGTGGCACTCGCGACAGACGAGTCGATCGGATGCCATCGTTACTCACCCGTGGCCGCTTCGCGCTTCTCGTGGTCCTCCTCGAGCCAGCCGTGTTTGCCGAGTCCGGGCTGTTTCGCGGTGAGACCGATCTTCGAGTCGCGCGGGTTGCGTTCGTCGATGCTCTTGGTGACGATACGCGCTCGAACGGCGTCGTCGACGCCCAGCGTGCGGTTGGACTCGTTCGAGGCGAGCTGCTGGTTCTCGCCGTCGAAGGCGAGGTACTCGTCGGAGATCTGGGAGACGTGGAGCAGCCCGTCGACGGGGCCGATCCCGACGAAGGCGCCGAACTCGACGACCTCGACGATCGTGCCGTCGACGACCTCCTGCATATCCGGATCGAACGTGACGGCGTCGAACTCGGCCTCGTAGTAGACCCCCGGCTTGTTCGGGAGCACGGCTCCCTCGCCGATATCGTGGACCTGGGTGACCGAGACGACGCTGCCGACCTGCTCGTCCATCCGACCCTCGAGTTTGTCCTGCAGCAGTTGCTTGACCAGCTTCGGCGAGACGTCACCGAGCGCTTTCGGCGGTACTTCGACCGTATCCTTCAGTTTGACCCGTTTGTACATCTATGGTTGAGTGATTGCCAGCTTGTTTCTCCCGCGTAATGCAAGTACCGGTATGCTCGCCTCGAGCACCCGGTCGCGCAGCGGGCGATCGTTCGTGACGACGTAGTCGACGCTTCCCTCGCGGGCGAGTTCGACCAGGGCGTCGTCGGCGTACGATTCCTCCGTGTCGACGACGAGACAGCGTTCGGTCGCTAGGTCGTGGCCGACCGACGCGGCGGTCCCCTCGGTGCCGCCCTTCTCCGAGAGCCGCTGGAGCTCCTCGATTACGGGTTGGGGTGCAACCAGTTCGGCGGACCCGATCAGTCGCTCGAGTTCGTCGAACAGCCGGACGTCCAGTTCGACCGGCATCATCAGCGCGCTTGTATCGAGGGCAACCCGGGTGCTCATGCTCGCTGTCGTCGTCTTACTCGCGAAGCGTTCCCAGTCCGATCAGTCGCCAGCGGGCGCCGATCCGGCGGTTGATCGCGATCTTCGCGCCGGGTTCGGCCGCGACGGGGCGTTTGAGCTTGACCTCACACTCCCCGCTGCGGGCGCTCGTGACCGCGCCGACGGTCGTCGCGGTGCCGACGGTCATCATCAGGGGCTCGCCCGTGCTGATCTCGTCGATGTCGGCCGCGTCGCCCGGCCCCTCCGTCTCGTCGACGTTGCCGACGACCCGATCGAGCAGATCGACGTCCATCGTGAACTGCTCCCAGGTCGGCGGGAGCGACCCCGGCGGGCCGGCGATCCGGCCCGCGAGGGCGTCGCCCTTCGTCAACGAGGGATCGAGTCCGGTTCCGACCCCGAGCAGTCCGCCGGGCGTGACCGACTCCGCGTCGGCGCCGCCCGCCTGCAGCGATCGAACCGTCGTCTGGATCGGCACGTACTCGGTCTGACCGCCCTCCTCGACCTCCCGTCCCGGACGGATCTCGAGGTCGTCGTCGAGCTCGAGTTCGCCTCGAACGAGGCTTCCGCCGAGGACGCCGCCGGCGAGGTTCGCGGCGGTCGTCCCGGGTTTGTTGATGTCGAAGCTCCGGGCGACGTGCATCCGAGCGTCGGCCTCGGGATCGCGCTCGGGCGTCGGGATCTCCTCCTCGATCGCCTGGATCAGCAGGTCGAGGTTGACCTCCTGGCCGGCCGAGACGGGAACGACGGGCGCGTCCTCGGCGACGGTTCCCTCGACGAACTCCTGGATCTCCTGGTAGTTCTGTCGGGCCTGCTGGGAGTCGACGAGGTCGACCTTGTTCTGGGCGATGACGATGTTGTCGATCCCGATGATGTCGAGCGCCATCAGGTGCTCCTCGGTCTGGGGCTGTGGGACGGGCTCGTTAGCGCTGACGACCAGCACGGCGCCGTCCATCAGCGAGGCCCCCGAGAGCATCGTCGCCATCAGGGTCTCGTGGCCCGGTGCGTCGACGAACGAGACCGTTCGAAGCGGCTCGCTCGGCGAGCCGTCCGCACACTCCTGTTCGACGGTGTACCGTTCGGGCTCGTCGAGCTCGGGACAGTGACGGAACGTCGCGTCCGCATACCCCAGCCGGATGGAGATGCCGCGTTTCATCTCCTCGCTGTGCTGGTCCGTCCACGATCCGCTGAGAGCCTGCACCAGCGTCGTCTTGCCGTGATCGACGTGGCCGACGAGTCCGATGTTCACCTCCGGTTGTTGATTTCCTGCCATAAGACGATGAGTAATCTTAGGTAGAGGTTCCGCCGTGCGACTGATAAACCTACTGTTCTCGGGCCGAATCACGGTGCCAAACAGTTCCGTGCAGTCGGGCGATCTCGGCCTTGTTACTCCTCGACGAAGGTGTCGATCGGGGGCGCCTCCCAGACGACGTCTCCGTCCTCGAGCAGCTCGAAGACGGTTGCGGTCTCTCCCGCCTGCTCGCCCGAAACCGAGACGGTCGCGGGGTCGACGTCGATGTCGACGATTTCGTCTTTCCCGTCCGCGAGTTCGACATCCAGGCGGTACGGCTCGTCTTCGCCTACCGGAAGTTCCTCGCCGTCTTTCGTGAAGACGGTCTCGAGTTCGATCGTCGATCCCGGCTCGATCGTCGGTAGTCCGTTCGTCTCGGTCTCGTAGTGCCAGTGACCCCTGTGGGAGTTCGCGACCTGCTCGCCGTCGCGCTCGTAGACGAGTAGCTCGGAGATATCGACCTCGTGGTCCGCGTCGTCGACCGGATCGTCGACCAGATCGTCGTCGAACTCGCCGTCGTCGGGCTCGTCGGTTCCTCCGTCGTCGTGGTCTTCGTGACTCGAGTCGTCGGCTGATTCGCCGGACTCGCCGTCATCGTCGAGACAGCCGGCGGCTCCGAGAACCGCGATCGAACTCGCGCTGGCGAGTAGCCGACGGCGCGTCGTCGGGCGTCGATTACCGGTCATCGATTGCACGCCGTTGCAACGACCTAAACACCTTCCGATCGCGAACGCGTCCGCTGGCGGTTGAAGGTCCAGTGATCCCCGCGGATCGGGTCGGGCCGACTCCCGTTCCGTCGGAATGACAGCCATGTTACAGAAACGACGTTGAGCGAACGCTTTAGCTCGGCCGGGTGGTAGCTTTTCGCATGAGTGACTCATCCGTTTCGAGCGATACCGATCCCGAATCGGTTCTCGAGTGTACGGAGTGTCTCGAGCCAGCCGACGCGTTCGCGCTGATCGGCAACGAGACCCGCCTCGCGATCCTCGAGGCGCTGTGGGCGGCCGACGAGCGCCCGGTATCGTTCTCGGAGCTGCGCCGAGCGGTCGGGATGCGCGACTCCGCACAGTTCAACTACCACCTGCAGAAGCTCACTGGCCACTTCGTCACGAAGTGCGAGGGCGTCTCCGCGACCGAAGGGAGCGGCGGCTCGCCGGGCCAACGGTCCGATGTCGGGTACGCGTTCAAACACGCCGGACGGAAGGTCGTCCGCTCGGTGATCGCGGGCTCGTTCAACCAGCGGCCGACGCTCGAGCCGTTCGCCGTTAGGGGGGAGTGTTTCGACTGCGGCGGTTCGCTTCGGGCCGCCTACGCGGACGAGCACCTCGCGATCGACTGTCGGGACTGCGGGCAGTGCCACGGCGAGTACGGCTTCCCGCCCGGTGGTCTGAACGACCGAAGCCCCGCGGAGATCGCCGACGCCTTCGACCAGCGCGTCCGTCATCTCCACTGTCTGGCGGCCGACGGCGTCTGTCCTGAGTGCAGCGGTCGGATGGAAACCCGAATCGTCGAGTCCGAAGAGTGCTGTCTCGGCGTCGACGTTCGCGTCGACCACGAGTGCGCCCAGTGCGGTCACACCCTCTGCTCGGCCACCGGGCTCCGATTGCTCGATCACTCGACGGTGGTTCGCTTTCACGACGAGCGAGGTGTCTCGCTCGACGAGCGGCCCTACTGGACGCTCCCGTGGTGTGTCTCCCCCGAGTACACGCAGGTCCTCGAGCGCGACCCCTACCGTCTCGAGGTCCGGCTGCCGGTGGCCGGGGACGAACTCCGGGTCAGGATGGCCGAGGACCTCTCGGTGCTCGAGACGAGTCGGTGAGCGGACGGGACCGATGGACGACAGGGGGCTGCCGCGGCGGAGGCGCAGCTGGGACCGATCGTGGAAGCGATAGCGGACCGTCGCCGCATGGAACCGCGTAGCCACCGGAGAAGCTATCGCTCGAGACCGAACGGGCGAACCGATCGAGTAGCCGTACAGTCGGCCAACCGCCCTGAAATCTCCTTCAGTAACGGACGTTACAGAAATGTTTTTCAGGTTACACTTAATCCGCGCCGGTGCGTCAGTACGGCCGAAAACCGATGCACCAACCACATGCCCCGTCTCCGTCCGTACCGCCCGGCACCGATCGCAGTCTCGCGTCGGCGTTCGCCTCGTGTGTCCTCACCGTCGTCGCGTTCAGCGCCGCGCTCGTGGCCGCGACGACCACGGCGGCGGTCGTTACGGGACCGCCGCTGGTCACCGCCTCGGTCGCGCTAGCGGTCGGCTTCGCGACCGTCGTTGCCGTTCCCGTCGGAGCGTCGATCGGAGGTCGGTGGCTACTCGAGCGCTATCGCCGGCGCGGTCGCCGACCGGCGACCGACGATCTGAACCATCCCGATCCGCGGCCGAAAGCGCGGTGAGTTCCGACGCGGTCGAGGACCCGTAGTTCGTGCCGCGAGCGACGCTTGCCGCTCGCGAACCGGGCTGGTGTCGTCTCCGTCGGCGGGGCGTCGACGGACGCTCCTCGCGCATCGACCCGTCGCGAACGCCACCCGACGGTGGGGTCGGTTACTCTGCCCTGTCGGGCGGCATCGTCTCCTCGTCGGTCTCAACGAGAGCGAACTCGGTGCAGCCACACTGACAGCTCTCGCTTCCGATCGTCTTGACCCTCCCGTCGGGCCACTGCCTGGCCGCGTAGACCGTGCCGCACTCCGTACATTCTGCGAGTTCTCTGGAAACGTCGTCCCTGTTCGCCATCCTTCATCGGGCGATGGCGCTGTTCGTAAATCAGCGTTTCGCTCGCGGTGGGACGCGTACTCCGGGCGTTCGGATCTGAGAGGTGGAACCGAAACGGAGTCAGAACTCGTAGTGTGCGATCTCTCGGGAGCTACAGCCGGAACACTCCTCGTCGTCGGCCGTCAGCTCTCGCCCGCAGTTTCGACACTCGTAGCGCGTCGTCCCGTCCCGGCCTCGAACACCGAGTGCATCGAGTACCCCCATACACCATCCGGCTTCAAACCGCAGGGTGATTAATCCTGTTGTCTATCGTGACACTGTGTCTCACTGGAGTGGGCGACCACCCTCCTTTTCTCGCTACCGCCCGTTCGTCCCGTCGTGAGCGAGTTTGCGTTCGAACTCGAGCTGTGTGCCGCCCTCGAGTCCCGCGGCGACCGCCTCCTGGCCCGACAGCTCGGCGCGGGCGTCGCGAATCCGGGCGGGCGCGTCCTCGATATCGTCGCCGTCGAGCCCGGCCCCGCGTTCGCGGAGCGGACCGCGATCACGGCCGAGTCGATTCCCACCGCGGCGATCGAATCGCGAGTCGGCCCCGGCCGCGCGCGGTACTGGAAGGACGCGTTCGACTGCCATCCCGAACGGGCGCGGCGGGCGACCGAGCGCGCCCTCGAGATCGGTTTCTTCGAGCGCGAGCGCCAGAGCGGACGGGAGTACGTCCGGCAGGTCGCCCGCTACCACGACTGGTACGACCGGATCGTCGGTATCGAGAACAAGCCCGATCTCGGCCGGCCCGGGGAGCTCGAGGCCCAGCTTCGAACGGACGTCAGCCTCGGGCTCGTCGACGAGGTCGTGCTGGCGACCGAGAGCTACGTCACGGGCGCCCACCGCAACCGGATTCCCGACGAGGTCGGGATCTGGCGAGTCCACCGCGAGGAAGGGGCGGTCCGCGAGATCGACGTGCTCCGCGAGTCGACCCCCCTGTCGGTCGCCGAGCCGGGAGTCGAACCCCTCGAGAGTCACCCAGGTCGGACCGACGTCGCCGTCGTCTCGCCCGCGGCCAAGGCACGTGCTCGTCGGCGCCTCGCCGAGCGAGCCTACGGCAAGGGGTGGCGAACCTACGGCTTTCCGGACTGTGCGAGCTGTCGAGCCCACGGCTCGAGCGGCGCGACGCTACCGTACTGCGAGTGGGCGGGCCGAGTCGTCGACTGGGAGACCGACTGTGGCGCCGACTGCCCGGGGTACGAGCCCGGACCAGGACCGGAGATCGATCTCGAAACCGAACGGGACGACCGAACCGACTGGGTCGCAGACCCCGACGGAAAACGCCACAGTCAGGCCGGACTCGAGCGCTTTCGGTGAGCGATCGCCGATGAATACGGATCGCCTTCGATACTGAGTATCGAAGGCTGTCGTCGCCCTCACCTGGAAAGTGAAACGCCGAGCCTTTTCCGTACGGAGTCGTTGTATTTGGTTGACTTAGCGATACTATCTCTGTACATTGACCGAACTGCCTCGGGCGAAACTGCCGGGAAATTTAATTCATGGGAACTACTGAAAACTTCACGACACGAATAACGCAAGAATTGTCAGATGCGGTAAAGGAGTACGGACTGGCGTTCGTCATGGTCGCCAGCTACTTCGGCTCCGGATCCGTGTTCATCGCGAGCCAGGCCGGGCTCATGCACGGCTACACGCTGCTGTGGGCCGTCGTCGGTGCGGTGTTGCTCGGCGTCATGGCACAGGATATGAGCGCACGGCTGGGCATACACGGCCGGCCGCTCATGCCCTTCGTCCGCGAGAAGCTCGGAAAAGGCCCCGCGACGGCGATTGCCGTATTCCTCTCGATCGGCTGCGTCGCCTGGACGCTCGGACTCGTCGCCGCCGTCGGCGCGGGCGTCTCGTTCGTCACGGGGGGAGCCATCGCCTGGCAGCCGATCGCCGTCCTGACGACGCTGCTGGCTATGGGCGTCGGACTGTTGAACTACGACAAGATCGAGAAGCTGATGATCATCATGATGTTGTCGGTGATGGTCCTCTACCTCGCCGTCGCCGGACCGAGCAATCCGGATCTCGGCGCGGTCGCGCTCGGCTTCGTCCCGACGTCGGACTCGTTGGGCGCGCTCGCGATCGCGGCCGGCCTGCTCGGAACGACCGCGCTATGGCCCAACTTCTTCCTCGAGTCGATCCTCGTCGAGGAGAAGGGCTGGACCGACGAAAGCGACGTCTCCGACGCCCGCCGGGACCTCGCCGTCGGCTTCACCGTCGGTGGGATCACCACGGTCGCGATCCTGGTCGTCTCGGCCGCGGTGTTACAGCCGATGGGGTTCACCGAACTCGAGTCCTTTATTACGCCCGGCGAGGCCCTCGTCGAGGTGCTTGGCACGTGGGCGATGGTCCTGTTCATCGCGGGCGTGACGGCCGCGGCGTTCAACAGCATCATCCCGATCATGTGGACGCCGGCGTACATTATCCCGCAGGCGATGGACATCGAGGTCGATCAGGGCAGCCGACTGTTCAAACTCATCTTCGTCGGCCTGACCGGGCTGGGGCTCGCCTCGCCGCTGATCAGTAGCGTCCTCGACCTCTCGGTCGTCGACATGGTCATCCTCTTCCCGACGTACAACGGGATCTTCGGCCTGCCGCTGGCCGCCCTCCTGTTGTTCTGGGCGGTCAACGACGAGGAGACGATGGGCGAGTACCGGAACACGACGCTGCTGAACGTCGTCAACGCGTTCCTGGTGTTGCTGGCGTTCGTCCTGGCGATCTTCGCGGTCCAGGACTTCCTCGATCTGCTGTTCGGCGGCGGCTTCTAACCGCCGTCGCGGTCGAGGCCACTCACTCGAGAACGTACCGCTCGCCGTCGACGGCGAGCGGCTCCTCGAACGCTTCTTCTGCGGGATAGTAGTGTGCCAGGTGAACGAGCCGGGTTCGACTCGCCTCGAGTTCCTCGGCCAGCGTCAGCGCCCCCTCGCGGGTCATGTGCTTCGAACCGAACGTGTAGGGCGTCCCGTCGGGTCCCTCGTGGCGCCCGCCGGCGGGATGGGAGGCACAGAGGTGTGCCGGGACGATCGCGTCGGCCAGCAGGAGGTCCGGATCGGCGAGGATCTCCCGAGAGCGATCGGGAACAGCGTAGCTCGTATCGCCCGTGATCGACAGCTTTGCGCCCGTCTCTGGATCTTCGATCGCGAGCCCGTAGCAGACCAGCGGCGGGTGGTCGACCGGGACGAACGTCACGTCGAGCCCGCAGATCCGGGTCGGCTCGAGCGGCGTCGTCGGCCGAACGGAGATCGTGTTCAGATAGTGGTAGTCCTCGGCGACGGTCTCGGCCACGCTCTTCCCGGTTCGGGGATCGGTTTCGTCGGCCGCGTACACCTCGAGCGAGTCGAACACCCGGAAGGCGTTGCCCAGCCCGTCGAGGTGGTCGAAGTGGACGTGGGTGATGATCCCCGCATCGGGCAGGGCGACGTCGTCGCGTAGGAACTGGTAGCGAAAGTCCGGACTGAAGTCGATCAGCAGGGATTCGTCGGTGCGCTCGTTCTCGACGTGGACCGAGAAGCGAGTACGCTCGATCCCCCGCTCGCGGGCCGTCCGGCAGGTCTCGCAGTCACAGCCCACGGTCGGGGTCCCGGTCGTGTCGCCGGTGCCGAGCAGCGTGACCCGCATCGTCACCGACCCGTCACCTCGAGGGTGACGTCGCTCGAACGGCCGGAGTCCGGGTCCGAACCGCCCGCGGGCGACCGTCGCCTACACATATACCTCCCCTTCGGCGAACGCCCGTTCGACGAACTCGTGGTCCGTTCGCTCCTCGTAGCGATCTGCCGGCAGGACGTGTACCGAGAGCACGGTCCCGTGCTCGAGGCCGACCTCGCGGGCCAGCGCCTCGAGTTCGCGCTCGGGCTCGAGATCCTCGAGTACCAGTAGGAGCTCCGCCTCGCTGTGGACGTCGCGGTCGTCGCCGCGAACGGCGCTGCCGAACGCGACGAGGTGACGGATCGACTCGCCGTACTCGGCCTGCGCCCGCTCGGCGAACGCCGCCGTCGCGTCCGTCGGATTCGATCCATCGCTCATCGTCGGCCATTCGAAGCCGTCGTATAAAGGGTGTTCCCCACGTACCTTTTTCCGCGTCGGGATTCCGCGCGAAGCGCGGAACCACTCGCGCAAAAATCTACGCTAAAAAGCCGCCTCCGCGGGCTTCGCCCGCTTCGGCGGGGAACCGCTCGCTTCGCTCGCGGATGCTGGCGGTGATACCTGCTTCACCTGTACAGAACACACGTTTCACGCGACGTTCTTGGGAAGAAATTCGTTACGTCTGTCTCTCAGCCAGCTCCGCGTAGGCGTCCCACGAGGGGTCGCCCCGCGGGTGCTCGAGGACCTCGCCGTCGACGGCTACCGTTCCGTCCCCGTCTTCGTCCGCCTCGACACGCCCGATCTCGGCCACCACAGTCCCTCGATCCTCGAGCGCCTCGCGAACCGCGTCGACGCCCTCGGGATCGACGGCGATGACGAGCGAGCCGCAACTGGTCGCCGCCCAGGGGTCGATCTCGAGGTGCTCGCAGACGTCGGCGACGCCGGGACGCATCGGGACGGCAGCGCGGTCGATCTCGAACCGCGCGCCGGCGCCGGCGGCCATCTCGTTCAGCGCGCCCGCCAATCCCCCCTCAGTGACGTCGTGCATCGCTCGAGCGGGTCCCGCCGCGGCTGCGGTGAGGGCGTCCCGGACGCAGTGGACCTCCTCGAGCCGTTCCTGGGCGTCGGCGATCACGTCGTCGGGAAGCCCGAGTGCCTCGGGAAAGAGCGTGCTCAGGAGCCCGACCGATTCGACGGCGGGGCCAGTGGTCAGCAGGAGGCGGTCACCCGGCCGTGCGCCGTCCGGACGGACGATGTCAGCGTGGTCGCCGACACCCATCGCGGTCGCGGCGCCGACCCAGGGGTGGGAGGGATCGGAGTACCGGGCGGTATGGCCAGTCACGACGGCGACGCCGAGGTCGGCACACTCCTCGTGGATCGTCTCCCAGACCGTGGCGAACGCCTCGTCGCTCATCGTCTCCGGAAGCGTAAAGCAGATCGAGAGATGCGAGGGCGGGACGCCGCTGACGGCGACGTCCGCGAGGATCAAGTCGAGGGCGAACCGGGCGGCGCGCTCGAGGCCGAGTGCGGGAGGGATCGAAACGGGATCTGTGGCGGTCACCAGCGCCCGCCCGCCGACGTCGATGACGCCGAAGTCGACGCCGTGGCTCGGCCCCAGGGCGACGTCGTCGCGCTCGGCGCCGAGGTTGGGGGCGATCCGCGATTCGAAGAACTGTCGGTCGATCTTGCCGAGGTCGCTCACGATCGGTGAATGCGGGGACGGGTTCTTAGCGACAGCGGTTCCCGGAACGGACGACCGAGGCACTTCACCCGGGACGCGGTCGGCCCGCCGCTGTCGATCCTAACTCCGCAACAGGCCGCCGTCGATCGGTACCTCGGCGCCGTTGACGAAACTCGCCCGCGGGCTCGAGAGGAAGGCGACGACCTCGCCAAGCTCTCGCGGGTCGCCGATGCGATCCATCGGGATGTCGTCCGCGAGGTCGGCCAGTCCCGACTCGTAGTCGTCGTACTCGCCGCGTTCGACGCGGGCGTCGACGAGCTCCTCGATGCGGGGCGTTTCGATCGTCCCTGGCAACACGGTGTTGGCGCGAACCTCCGGAGCGAACTCCCGCGAGACCGTCTTCACGAGTCCGATCACGCCCCGGCGAACGGAGTTCGACAGCAGGAGACCGTCGGCGACCTCCCTGACCGTCCGGGAGGTGATGCAGGTGATCGTCCCGTGCTCGGAGTCGAGCAGGTGAGGGTGGGCCTCCTCGATCGTCCAGACGACGCTCATCACCAGCAGGTCGTAGGCCTGGTACCACTGCTGTTCGCTGGTTTCGAGGAAGGTCGTACTCGGCGGGCCGCCCGCGGAGGTGACGAGGTGATCGAGCCCGCCAAAGCTCTCGACCGTCTCGCTCACGAGTCGCGAGACGTGGTCGGGGTCGGTGAGGTCGGCCTCGACGGCCAGCACCTCGCCCGCGGCCGTCTCCTCGAGTTCCTCGCGGGCGTCCTCGAGTCGCTCGGTGTCCCGGCCACAAATCGTCACGTTCGCTCCCGCCTCGGCCAGCGCCCGAGCACTCGCGAACCCGAGCCCGCTCGAGGAGGCCGTTACCAGCGCCGTCGTGTCGTCGAGGTCCAGTTCCATACCGCGACCGATGTCGTCCGGATACAAAGCCCTCCGGACTCCGGCACCGCGGTCACTCCTGGTGGCGAACCCGAACCACGCCCTCGGAGCTGACGCTGACGGTCAGCGGCGCGGCGACCTGCCGGCCCGTGATCGCGTTTCCGGCGGCGTCGCTGACGACCTTCATCAGGTCCGGGGCGGTGTGGTCGACCTTGACGCCGGCCTCGTCGCAGGCCTCGTAGACGAGCTGTGGCACGTCGTAGAGGTCGGTTCCCTCGGGAACCCGAACTCGGACCGGGGCCTGAAGCGCCTCGGCGAAGGCGACGGTCTCCCTGGCCTTCGCGACGTTTTCTCGGGCGCTGGCCTCGATCGAGGAGACGTTGGCCCGGGAGGTTCCCAGCGCGTCGGCGATATCGGCCTGGGAGACGTCTCGTTCGCGCAACGCGAGCACCTGCGCCTGGCGGTAGGTCAGCACGCTGTTCTCGGGATCGAAACCGATCTCCTCGAGGACCGTCGCGATGTCATCGATCACGACGATCCCCTCCACCGCCAGTCGAGTGGGCTCGCGTCGGCATACGAGGCACTAGTCGGTGGCGGGATGAAAGCTTCCACGGTCGCGGCCGGACCGGGAGTTCGAACGGAAGCGGAGCTGTCCACTCGAGGGGGCTACGAGCCCCAGAAGTTCTCGCGGCTACCGAGTCGCTCGCGCTTCGGTGCGGTGTGTCTCTCGTTGGACTCGGTCTCGTCGTCGGCGGGGGTGACGTCGTCACCGTCGTCGACTCCCTCGCCGCCGTCGCCATCGTCGTCGTCGTCTTCGTCCCCGTCGTCTTCCTCGCCGTCCATCGGCAGGAGTTCGAGTTTCTCCGCGCGTGCGTGATTACTGTGGACCCGGGTGATCTCGACTCGCGCCCGGGCCTCCGGCAGGACGCCGTCGACCATCACGATGAAACCGTCCTCGGTTCGACCAACGCCGGCGCCGCTCTCGTGCATGTCGACGACGTCGATCACGACCTCCTCGCTGGGTTTGACGGGCTGGGTCTTCAGATCCTCGATGGGCTGGTTGTAGTGGTTACACCACTCCTTGCCACCCCGATCGCCGTAGTGTTGACAGCCCATCCCCGAGATTCGCTCGGAGAAGCTCGGGCAGTCATCAGCGAGTGGACAGTCTGCCATGCGGTATACTACCGGTGGCGCCGTTAAACCGTTTCCGTCTCGAGATCCGGGCTGGGACCGTCTCCCACGGGATTCGCCCGCCGAGAGTGTGACGGGTGAGCGCCAAGAGAGGAATTCGTGGGACGAACGCCGAATCAACTGGTCGTTCGTGACACGGTGTTTCGAAAACGTTTACGGGAGGGGCGTCCGACCGATAAATGATGAAGATCCTCGTGACGGTAAAAGAGGTCTCGACCGTCGAAGACGAGTTCGAGATCGAAGGCACGACCATCGCCGACCAGTATCTCGGCGCCGACCTCAACGAGTGGGACGACTACGCCGTCGAGGAGGCGGTTCAGCTCCAGGAGGACGGCATCGCTGACGAAGTCGTCACGGTGACGATCGGCCCCGAGGAGTGCGAGCAGACGATCCGCCAGGCGCTTGCGAAGGGCGCCGACCGCGCGATCCGCGTCTGGGACGACGCCCTCGAGGACGTCGACCTGCTCGACGTCGGCGCGAAGACCGAAATCCTGCGGGCGGTCGTCGAGGCCGAGGAGCCCGACCTCGTGCTGACTGGCGTCCAGTCCGGCGACGACAACTGGGGCGGCACCGGTGTCTCCCTGGCCCAGGACCTGGGCTTCGAGTGGGGCGCCGTCGTCAACCACCTCGAGCACGACCTCGAGGACGGCGTCGCCTCGGTCCGGCGCGAA